>NZ_CP067072.1:0-1332287 GCF_020871915.1 Rhizobium sp. AB2/73
ATGCAGCCGAGCCTCGTGCTACAAGAAGATCAAGAGCACCTTCCAACGCTTCTGGCGACAGATGCGCAGGAATTGTCTTATCAGCTCCAGCAACATCAGGCAAAGATCTTCCCGCCTCAGTCACAGAAAACTATGCGGATGTTTTCGCCGGCGGAAGCTGCAGCCTTCATCGGCATCGGTGAGGGCTATCTTCGCCAGATCGCAGCCGAAGGCCATGGACCCGACCCGCTTTCCAATGGGCGCCGGCTTTATGCCGCCGAGGATATGGACCGCATCCGCAAGGTACTGGATGAGCGCAACGGGACACCCAAATATGTTCCCTGGCGCAGAGGATCGGAAAAGCTCCAGATCATCTCGGTCATGAATTTCAAGGGCGGTTCGGGCAAAACCACCACTGCCGCCCACCTCGCCCAATATCTGGCGCTGAGGGGCTATCGCGTGTTGGCCATCGATCTCGATCCGCAGGCCTCCCTATCTGCCCTCTTCGGTCATCAGCCGGAACTCGATGTCGGTGAAAATGAAACCCTCTATGGCGCCATCCGCTATGAAGAGCCGCGACCGATCGCCGATATCGTCCGCTCGACCTATACGCCGAACCTGCATCTGATCCCCGGCAATCTCGAGCTCATGGAGTTCGAGCACGAAACGCCGCGCGCAATGGCGGCAGGCCGTGCGGAGACCATGTTCTTTGCTCGCATTGGTGAGGTTCTGACCGAGATCGAGAGTTTCTACGATGTCGTTGTCATCGATTGCCCGCCGCAGCTGGGTTTCCTGACGATGTCTGCGCTCTGCGCCGCGACGTCGATCCTCATCACCGTTCATCCGCAGATGCTCGACGTCATGTCGATGTCGCAGTTCCTGACGATGACGAGCGAGCTCATGTCCGTGGTCGAGAATGCAGGCGGGCGCACCAGCTACGACTGGATGCGCTATCTCGTCACCCGTTTCGAGCCGAACGACGGGCCGCAAAGCCAGATGACAGGCTTCATGCGAGCCATCTTCGGCAATCGCATGCTGCAGAATGCCATGGTGAAATCGACGGCCGTCGCCGATGCCGGTGTCACCAAACAAACGCTTTAT
Source organism: Rhizobium sp. AB2/73 (assembly GCF_020871915.1). Taxonomy (NCBI): domain Bacteria; kingdom Pseudomonadati; phylum Pseudomonadota; class Alphaproteobacteria; order Hyphomicrobiales; family Rhizobiaceae; genus Rhizobium; species Rhizobium sp. AB2/73. The sequence goes on from NZ_CP067072.1 coordinate 1,081, forward strand.
GAGGTCGATCGTGCCCAATTCACCAGGGGTACCTACGACCGGGCTCTGGATTCGCTCAATCTCGTCAACAGCGAGATCGAGATGCATCTCCGCCTGACCTGGGGAAGGAAATAAATAGATGGCGCGCAAAAACCTTCTTGAAATCTCGGCGCCGAACACGGCGCGCACGGATGCGCCAGCGGCAAAGGACAATCGTCCGATTGCGGGCTTCCTGCCGCAGGCGAGGGGTGGCGGTCCGGTGGGCGGCATTACGAGGACACTCGGAAACATCACGGAGAAAATGGAACGCGCCAGCGACCTCGAACGGCAACTGGCGGAAGGACAGACGGTCGTCGACATCGATCCCGATGTCGTCGACGGATCCTTCGTTACCGATCGCCTCGAAATAGATCCGATTGAGCTCGGCCAATTGGTTGAGCAAATACGCGAACACGGCCAGCAGGTTCCGATCCTTGTGCGGCCGCATCCGGAGTCTAAGGGGCGCTTCCAGGTTGCCTACGGTCATCGCCGTCTGGCAGCCGCGAAGGAACTCGGCATCAAAGTGCGCGCCGTCGTCCGTCAGCTCACGGATGACCAGCTGGTGGTCAGTCAGGGCCAGGAAAACAGCGCACGCACCAATCTTTCCTATGTCGAGCGAGCGTTGTTTGCGTTGCGCCTCGAGCAGCGTGGTTTCGGCCGCGATATCATCATGGCCGCACTCGGTGTGGACAAGGCAGCGCTTTCCAAGATGTTGATCGTCACGAGACAGGTGCCTCTGCCGCTTATCAGCGCGATCGGGCCTGCTCCTGAAATCGGCCGCAGACGTTGGCTGGAACTGGGAGAACGTCTTGAGAGCATCGCTTCCGAGCCGATCATTGCCGAGTTGTCCGCGGACAACTATCGGAAGATGTCTAGCGATGAGCGCTTCCAGCACGCACTCGCTCTGGCAACAGGTAAGCCCGCTTCTGGCAAGAGCACCGCAGCTCCCTCATCCATAGCCGGAGTTCCGGTGACCTTTAAGCGAACGCCGGCGCGCGCCACTTTTGTTTTCGACAGCAAGGCTGCGCCCGGTTTTGACGAGTTCGTGCAGGAGAGACTGCAATCTCTCTTCAACGAGTTTCAGCAAGGAAAGGAAACGTAACCCGCAAAAGAAAAAGGCCCCCAAACGACGTCGTCGTGGAAGCCCTTCTCTGATCTTAAGCAAATCGAGAATCGCATTTCCCCGAATCACAGTCAAGAGTCTTTGACGCCGTTTTGGTGAGCTGTCTTCTTTTGCCACAACGTAGGTGAAAGAAAATGGAAGCCGAATATGTGACGACGCCTTTTGGGCGGCGGCCGATGACGCTTGCCATGTTGATGGCTCAAAGACGAGCCGAGCATGGGAAGCCTATCGGGTCCGTCGACAAATGGAAGATTTATCGCGCGCTCTGTGAAGCCAAGCCTCTTCTCGGGGTGACGGATCGTGCGCTAGCAGTTCTCAATGCGCTCTTAAGCTTCTATCCGAAAAGCGAACTATCGGATGACGCCAATCTGATCGTGTTTCCCTCGAACGCGCAGCTCTCGTTGCGCGCCCATGGGATGGCCGAGCAGACCATTCGCCGCCACTTGGCTGCGTTGATCGCTGCCGGGCTTCTGGTACGCAAGGATAGCCCCAATGGAAAGCGTTATGCTCGTCGGAGCAGGGCAGGGGACGTCAACGAGGCCTATGGTTTCTCATTGGCGCCTCTTCTCGCACGCGCCGAGGAGATCGAACATCTCGCCGCTCGGGTTGCGGCCGAACGGCTTCATATGCAGAGCCTGCGCGAGCGTATCAGCCTCCACAGACGCGATATCGCCAAACTGATCGAAACTGCCATTGCCGAGGCGGTGGACGGCCCTTGGGAAGCCGTCTACGTGGCTTTCCGTGCGTTGATCGACGGTGTTCCGCGGTCTCCGACCACAATGGAGCTGGACGTTCTCCTGGATAAACTCTGCCGCCTGCATGACCAAATCATCAACCAATTGGAAACACATGTAAAATCCACGAAACTAAGCGGCAATCCCTATCAAAATGAGCGGCACATACAGAATTCAGACTCCGAATCCCTAATTGAATCTGAAACCGGGGCTGGTCAGCAAGAAGTGTCGCTGGACGAGACCGCATTCCCACGGACAACACTAGAGACGCCGGAAGCGGCAACATCTCCGGGCGCTATCGGACCAACACCCATAACAATGCACAGCTTTCGCGTTGAAGCTCGCAACGAGACTCCGATGGAGCTAAAGTCCTTCCCTCTGGATCTCATTCTCCGCGCTTGTCCGGACATCATGTCCTATGGACCAGCAGGGACCATCAACAACTGGCGTGATCTGCTTGCAGCCTCGATCATCGTCAAATCAACACTCGATATCAGCCCTGGAGCCTATCAGGAGGCCTGCAGGATCATGGGGATAGAAAATGCTGCCACCGTCATCGCCTGCATCCTCCAACGCGCCCCATACATCAATTCAGCCGGCGGCTATCTTCGCGATCTGACCCGGCGAACGGAGAAAGGAGAGTTTGCGATCGGTCCCATGCTTATGAGCCTTCTGCGGGCAAATACGACCGCGCCAAAGGTGGCCTAGCCGGGTTCCAATTTCAATGTGGAAAGGTCGATATCCGGTTCCGCCTACGCCTCGATACGGAGCGCTGGTTTAACGCAGACCTGATCAAGTCTACTGAGACGCATCCACCACGGTTCTCGTTGATGCGAAAGACCACGCACGGCCCTCCTATAGGGCTAACGGCAGGAAAGAGAGGGATAGCTTCTGATTGAGGCTTTATCTCAATAAAATCAATCGGCTAGAGGCTGTGTAAAATTCAGCCAAGTCAGCCGAATAAGTCATAGGAGACATTCTTATCGGCCGTCGATCTCAAGTTTTTATGCCGTTTTTACCGGCAAATGTCCATATATTTTCGCGTCGATCCGGCGCTGTGGTGTCCACAGGCAAGCTTACCGCGCAGGCATTTTAACGCGACAGGAGAAATTGCATCCCGGCTCCCTTAAACAGGCGCGGCAACGATCCAGGCCGTCACCTGTCAAATTTCCTGATTTAGCTCTCGGCCACCGTCACGGCTGGTCGCAGATCGGGATCGGCTTGGCAGGCGGTGCCGGATGGTCCTTCTTGTATTGCACGATGATCGGTTCGAGGGTTTCCTTCGGCCAGAACTTAGGCGTGCCGATCTCCTTCAAGCAGGAGTCGTTCCAATACAATCCGGATTGGGCCGGAGAGCGCCCCGCCGCAACGGCTTTGGCGATCGCGTTGATGTCCGAGGACTCCGGATAGATGTAGAGCGTCGTCGGATTGTCCTTCACCAGGGAAATGATCTGATTGGCATCCGATGCCGCCCAGCTGGTGCAGCCGTCGCTACGGCCGCCGGCATATTCCACCAGCTTTCCGAGCGGAACATATCCGTCCCGGTTGGCATAGGGGCTCTGCGGATCCTTCTTCATGCAGATGCCCGCAACCTTGGCGGCCGCATGTCCGCCGATCGCCCTTTCGCGAGCATTCGCGGTCTCGCCTTCGCCATCGAACTGCAGGAACGTGCGAAGATAGGCAGCTTCCTTGGTTTGTGAGAGCTTGTAGTAGCCCTTGAAGGTCGTCTTCGTCTCCTCCGTCACATAGGAACCGCCCGTCGTCAGGTTCGAGTCCATCGCATTGCCGAAGTTCTTGGCGCACATGCGGCCGTTGCCGAAATCGGCGACGCCCTTGAGATCGCGGCCGCTGCCGTGGCCGGAGGAAACGACACGGAACGTCTGTGTCGCCTCGCAAACGATGTAGAAGCGGCCCGCGGACTTGCCGTCATTTGGAGTGTTCGGACGAGTTGCGTCCATGGCGAAATAGCAGGGATTTTTGACCGTGCCTTCGCTCACCTTTCGCATGTAGAGCGCACGGGCTCTTTGCAGGACCGGTTGAGCGATCTGCCCGTCGCCGGTACCGACATAGGCTCCGAGCCAGGCCGGAATGTCCGGCTGCCGGGTGGCTGCCAGGGATTGCGATGTTGCGGGAATGACGAGGGTGAGGGAGCAAAGGCTGAGCATCTGGGGGACGCTTCGAAGGGCATGTCTCAACCGCACGGAATTAGTTCTCCTATCAAATATTCTGGGTCGGCATTCGCTGCTGCCGTCAAAAGCAATGTTGACAGCCTGCCTGCCCCACAAGCTCGCCTGCCAAACGCTTAAATCCAGAACTCATACTTGTGCGCTGCTTTGCTGAACGAGATCCTAACAGATGCAGGAGATCGCGGCTGACGAGGAAAATTGCTCGCCTGTCATTGATCGACTCCATCCGTTTTGCGCCAGCATTCTTCAGCGATCACGGCGCAAATATGGCGGAGTTGAGGCGGCGAGGGCGCCAACAAAGCCTTGATGGGCTTATGCCGCGTCACGAGATGGGGTGTGCTGCTTCTGCAAACGCGGCAAACCGTCTTCCAGATTGAAGGACAGAATTTGCTCGCTTACCTATCCATGGACGGCAGGCGCGTAAAATTCCGGATAATGCAACGGCATCATCTCGTACGATGTCGAGGTGTTGGCGATGTCGCTTTTCGGTGTCTGGATCAGGTCGAAAAAGTGGTCGGCCACTTACTGCGATGGCAGATGGGGAGCGGGAAAGTCCAGCACCCGGCTGGTATAGCTTTCGATCAGTGCGCTGAACGGTGTTCCATCCGGCAGCTTCAGCGCGGCATGGTGTTCGAGAAGAAAGGAAGGCAAGGCGAGAGATCCGCTCCCGGATGGCGACAGATCGGCGCCGGTTTCCCATCCTTGCGGGAGAGGTGACCAAAGGAGCTTTGCCGACAGGTTCGTGCGGGTGAAATTAAGGGCTTGAACCGCACGGCCGAACGCGATGTCGCTCGTATCGAGCGACTTGTTCATCTCGGCTGTGAGCTTTGCCGGCACGTACCAATTATCCGCCTCGGACAGAATACGATCCCCGCAAGCCAGACGAACGCGACGATAGGCGACAGGTTCGTCAGGTCCGACCGCCAGCAGCTTCCGGATTGAATCATCGGCCGGCTTGTCCTGACCGCGCACGCGCTGCGCAACGATTTTCGAGCCATCCGGTGCAAGCTTATGCCCAGCACACCAGCGATCGAGCGTCAGCGTGGCACTGGCATTGCTGAGGAGATCGGCATTCAGGGTCTGCAGGATTGCCAGTGCTTCCAGACGCGAGGTCGGCGTGTCGGGCCACTGAGAGGCAGCCGGCATTTCCTGCGCCGTCGCCGTCTGCGCGCCAAGCGCGATGGCGACGGCGCTGCCGAGGGCAATCATGCGGACGAATGACGGGGGCTTTGATGGCATGCGATGAAATCCTCTGCACAGATGTTTTACAGGCCGGAACCTAATGGCTGGAAATGCGCCGCTGGCATAGATGGCAAGCTTGCCGCTATTGGCAAGACGCGAAAAGGCTGTTGCGGACAAGCGCGGCAACTGGCCGCAAAATCATCCGCTGTCTTCCTCACCGGATAAGGTGCTTACGATCCGATTGCGTTCAGGCCGGTGAAAGTCAATTGGATGAGACCGGCCGTGGCGATGAAGGCCAGTGCTGAGACGAACACCGCCGCCAGGATCAGCAATCCGTCCCGTGCCATCAGGGCGACTGAGATCGCCACGAGGGCAACGACCGGCATATAGTTGCCGAGCGGGATCGGAAGGACAATGGCGACGGCCAGCAGGAAGATCGGAAAGGACAGCAGCCATTGCATGGTGCCGCCCGTGAAAGCGGCCAGACGGCCCGGACGAACGACGGTTTCGACCCTGGCGAGGATTGGCGCGCTGTAGCGTACAATGAGTTCCACGACTGCCGGCGAAAGCCGGCGTCGATTGAGAAAGGCCGGTAGCCATATCGTCCGGCGGCCCAGTGCGATCTGCACCGCCACCAGAGCGAGAGCGCTTCCGAAGACGACGCCGAACGGTCCTGGGATCGGGATCAGTGCCGGCAGCGAGAGAAAGAGGATGGTAAAGGCCATGCTCGTGTGCCCGAGGCCGCTGAGCACCTCGCCGATGGAGATGCCGCCCTGCTCATGGGCGAGCCTGGCAAGATGGTGCAGGCGAGTGGATGCCCTGTCATCATGCCCTGTCGTACCGGCAGCCTGTTCTGTCATCGGACATCACCAGATGAGGTCACCGGAATTTCTTGATTGCACAAAGCGTCAGGCTTCATCGACACCTTCGCCCTTTCCCTGGATAAGCCTGATGACGGGCGCGCAGTCCGGATTGCTTTTGTCGAGCAGATCGGCAGGGCTGCTCCAGCCGGTCGACAAGCCGATGACGGTGGAAATCGCCCAGAAAGTGTCTTCGGAGGCGCGTTGCGCCAGCGCCGGGACCTCGGACGAGAGACATGCCTGCGATTGCCTGATGATCCCGACAGGCTGGCCGGCGGCAGCGGCATGCCGCTCGATTTCGGCTTCAAGCGGGCCAAGGGCGAAAGTTGCAAAAAGGGCTGCGAGGAGATTGGAGATCATGTCTGTACCTTGTCGGAAACCTGTTTGAAGCGGGGAGGGAAGTGCCCCGAGGGGGCACCTCATGGCATCAGGCGCTTTCGGTCTTGTTGCGTGTCTTCAGCAGGCTCCAGCCGACGCCGCTTGCGATGATCGCGAAGGTAATCCCCAGCGAGAGGGCGGCCGGAAATTTTTCCAGACCCAGCATATCGGCGACGAAGATCTTCGAACCGATGAAGACGAGCACGACGGCGAGCGCGGGCTTCAGGTACCGGAAGCGGTGGATCATGGCGGCAAGCGCGAAATAGAGGGCACGCAGGCCAAGGATCGCGAAAATATTCGACGTATAGACGATAAAGGGGTCGGTTGTGATCGCGAAGATCGCAGGAACCGAATCCACGGCAAAAATTACGTCGGCGACTTCGATCAGCACGAGTGCCATGAAAAGCGGCGTAATGAACCAGACCATTTTTCCGTTCTGCGGATGCGGCTGCTTGACGAAGAAGCGCTCGCCTTGATGGTTGTCGGTAACGTTGAAGCGATTGCGCATGAAACGCACGAGCGGGTTCTTCGAGACATCGGGCTCGGCATCCTTCACGACCAGCATCTTGATGCCGGTGATGATGAGGAAGGCGGCGAAAACATAGAGCAGCCAGGAGAACTCGGCCACCAGTGTCGCGCCGACGCCGATCATGATCGCGCGCAGCACGATGACGCCGAGAATACCCCAGAAGAGCACGCGGTGCTGATAGAGGCGAGGCACGGCGAAGAAAGCGAAGATGAGGGCAATGACGAAGACGTTGTCGAGAGCCAGCGTCTTTTCCACGACGAAGCCCGTCATGTAGGCCAGGCCGGAATCGGCACCGAGATACCACCATACCCAGCCGCCGAAGGCGAGGCCGAGCGTGATGTAAAGAATGGAGAGTTTGATGCTCTCGCCGACGCCGATCTCCTTGTTTTCCTTATGCAGGACGCCGAGGTCGAAGGAGAGGATGGCGATGACGAGCGCAAGGAAGCTCATCCACATCCAGAGCGGCTTTCCCAGCCATTCGACGAAGAGCAAAGATGTTTCCATAATGGAAAACCCCTGTCGGCGCGGTGTCGGGAACGGTCCGACATCGCAAGAGCGCCGACGGCTCTCACCAGAGGGGCCCGGACCAGCGGGTTGGGGCTTAGCTGGGAAGCCGACGTTGGCGTTTCAAGGGTTCGCGTGCATTTTGCAAAGACGGCAATGTCACGTAGCGTCTAAGTGTTGGTCCGACCGATATGGATGCCGTAAACGGTTGCTCTTTCCTGCGCGACGAAATCAGACAAGGCGGGAGGAATTTCGACCTGGGCGCTATGCCGCGCGAGAATATGGAATCCCTTCGGAAGACAGGTCGCGATACGGCCGATGATCGTTTCATAATCGACGATCAATATCTCTTGTCCGGCCACAAGGTCGAACAGCCGCGGATCGTCGATCACGTGCTCATTTTCACAAAACCAGTAAGAGGAGATCGTCAGGTCGGGAAGATACCCGATCTGCGCCGGCAGGCTTTGTTGCTCGAACTGGAAACGTCCCGGCAGGCCAGCCGCTGACATCAGCTCCCTGGCGAGAGCGAGCTGATGTTCGGATATGTCGAGCCCGTAAACCTCGAGCTCGGGATTTCCGGCAAGATAGGCAAAGGCAAGGCTGAAGGCGCCCGAGCCGCAGCCGAGATCGCATACCCTTCTATATTTGTGAACCGTTGCTTCGAGGCTGGTAAGTACCCGCAGGCACTTTAGTGAATTTCGCATTCCGAACGCACGCGTGAAGGCATCGGCGGAACGACTATAGTCGAATATCTCGATCTGGCGCCTGCTTTCGACAGCATTGCGCAAGGCAATGGAATCGTTGCTGGGACGGTATAGATGATTACATCTGAGCAGAACTTCGGCAAATTCTTCGAAATGCCGCGTCTGTACATCCGTGCCGGTCATGCAAGCCCGTCCTCGCCAAGGATATTGTCTTTGGCGTGATTGGAAAGGCTGCATGCGCCGAAAGCAAGCCCTCAAAACTTGCCCTTGATGCCCGGCAGGATACGGCCGCGCAACAACGATCATCGAACGTCGGCGCCATGTCAGCCTTGCGGCAGGGCAATCGGAAATCCTTCGAATGTCTTGAGAGTATCGAGGACGATTGCCGTCTTAACATGCTGGACCGATTCATGCGGAAGCAGCACGTCGTTGACGAAACGGGAGAGATCGGTAAGCCCGCGGGTGGCAACCTTCAGGTGATAGTCCATTTCTCCTGTCAGCGCATAGGCTTCCAGCACCTCCGGCAGACCGTTGATGAGCTGCGAAAACCGGCGGGCATTATCCCTGTTGTGGGTGGCAAGCGTCACCGAGATGACGACGAGCATGTCCAGCCCCAGCTTCTGCCGGTCGAGATTGGCCTGGTAGCTGCGAATATAGCCTTCTGCCTCCAGCCTCGTGCGTCGCCTCGAGCACTGCGACGGCGAAAGCGCTATGCGCTCGCCGAGCTCGTTGTTCGTCAATCTGCCGTCTTTCTGAAGCTCCTCCAGCAGGCGCAGATCCAATTTGTCGAGCTGTTCATCCATTGCGCAAAACTCTGAGAATCCTCACGAAGCGTGTGTAGTATTCGCTTATCTTATGAGGATAGCAAGTTTTGGCATCATGAATGTCGGCTTAGCTTGCATGGCGCAGGTTGCGCGGAGTGTGTTGAATTGAAAAGAAGATCCATACGTTCGGCTGGCATTTTAGATGCGGCACACACAATCAATCTTACTTGCCGATCGTCGTTTTGAATTAGCGGTTGAGAAATTGACTCCATTTTACGTGATTGTCATCTGGCTTTTATAAGTGGGGAGCGGGAAGCAACCAAACGCAGGGGGTATAAATGCGTAAACTTCTTCTCGTCATGATGTCTGCGGCCCTGATGTCCGGCGCGGCCCATGCAGCGACAGTCTATCCGTTGGACCGGGCAACGGTACTTGCCGGTTCTCCGTTCGATTTCAAGGTGGAATTCAACAAGGTCGTCAAGCCGGAAGACGTGAAGGTCACGGTCAACGGCGAAAGCTACGACGCTATTTTCGGCAAGGCTGCCGATTTCGTTGCGGAAGAAAAGGGCGCTGAGGACAAGGTCCTCGGATCGGCCCTGATCCTGCGCGGCATCAAGCTCGCAAAGCCCGGCCAGTACAAGGTCGAGGTTTCGGCCGGCGACGAGAAGAAGTCTGTCAACTGGGATGTCTATGGCACATCGGCCACGCCGAAGGCCAAGAACATCATCTTCCTGCTCGGCGATGGTCTCTCGGTTGCGCATCGCACCGGTGCTCGCCTCATGTCCAAGGGCATGACCGAAGGCAAGGCCAATGGCCGCCTTGCTATGGACGATATCCCGCCGGTCGCCTTCATCGGCACGTCCTCGACCTCGGCCATCGCCACCGACAGCGCCAACACCATGTCGGCCTACATGACCGGCCACAAGTCGGCCGTCAACGCTCTCGGCGTCTATGCCGACCGCACCCCTGCCAGCCTGGACGATCCGAAGGTCGAAACGATCGGCGAGGCCCTGCGCCGCACCGGCAAGAAATCGATCGGCATCGTCACCACGGCCGAAGTCGAAGATGCGACCCCGGCGGCGCTCGTCTCCCACACCCGCAAGCGCGGCGACAAGGCTGACATCGTCGGCATGATGTACGACGTCAAGCCGGATGTCGTGCTCGGCGGCGGCTCGGCCTATTTCCTGGCGAAAAGCATTCCTGGCTCCAAACGTAAGGACGACAAGGACTATATCGCGCTCTTCAAGGACGCCGGCTATGCCGTTGCGACCGACAAGAACGAACTGGCGGCGGCTGCCGGCTCGAACCAGGACAAGCTGCTCGGCCTCTTCCACACCGGCAATCTCGACGTCACGCTCGACCGCGAATTCCTCAAGAAGGGCACGGTCGACAAGTTCCCGAACCAGCCTGGCCTCGTCGATATGACCAAGGTCGCGCTCGACAAGCTTTCCAAAAACCCGGACGGCTTCTTCCTGATGGTCGAGGGTGCCTCCATCGACAAGATGAGCCATCCGCTCGATTGGGATCGCGCTCTGGTCGATACGATCGAGTTCGACAAGGCCGTCGCCGTTGCCCGTGAGTTCCAGGTCAAGAACCCCGACACGCTTGTTGTCGTCACCGGCGACCATACCCATGGCGTCTCGATCATCGGCACGGTCGACGATAGCAAGCCGGGCACGGAAATGCGCGAGAAGGTCGGCACCTATGCGGCGGCCGGCTTCCCGAACTATGAGGACAAGGATGGCGACGGCTATCCGGATCGCGTCGACGTTTCGCGTCGCCTGTTCATAGCCGCCAACAACGGTCCCGATCACTACGAGACCTTCCGCCCGAAACTCGATGGTCCTTTCGTGCCGGCTGTTCAGAACGAGAAGAAGGAATATGTCGCCAACGAAGCCTACAAGGATGTGCCCGGTGCGGTCTTCGTGCAGGGCAACCTTCCGAAGGACGAGGACAGCGGTGTCCACGCCGTCGACGATGTCGTGCTCCAGGCAGCCGGCCCTGGTGCCGAAGGCTTCCGCGGTTACATGGAACAGAGCGATGTCTACCGCGTGCTGGCCGATACTTTCGCGTTCGGCGCCGAAAAGATGTAAGTCCTGACAGGCATCTGAATATAGACAGGCGGTGTCAGAACCGCCTGTTCTTCTCCATTTTATGAGGGTAAGCGATGTCGAACCACAAGATCGCCACCATCAATCGTCGAAGCTTTCTCGCCGCAGCCGTAGCCTTGCCGGTCATGGGCATTGCGACACGCGCGAATGCCGCCGAGACATTGGGCTTCGGCGAACTCTATAAGAGATTCGGCCCACTCGGGCTCGAATTTTCCGACAAGGTGAAGCAGCTGAGCGGCAGGAAAGTCGCCATCAATGGCTTCATGGCGCCGCCATTGAAGGCCGAGGCCGCTTTCTTCGTGCTCACGGAAATCCCGATGTCGCTCTGCCCGTTCTGCTCTTCCGATGCCGATTGGCCCGATAACATCATGGTCGTCTATCTCTCCTCCAAGCAGACATTCGTGCAGTACAACGCGCCGATTACGGCGTGGGGCGTGCTGGAATTCGGCTCGTGGACCGATCCGGAAACCGGATTCATCAGCCAGCTGCGTCTCCGCGACGCATCGTTCAGGAGCGTCTGAACACATGCTTGCGCTCGATATCTCCGGTCTTGAAATGCAGTTTCCCGGCTTGGCCGCGCCGGTTCTCGCCATCGACCGCTTCCATCTGCCGGCGGGCGGCAGGCTTGCGATCACCGGTGCCTCAGGCTCCGGCAAAAGCACGTTCGTCAACGCCATCACCGGCTTGGAAGAGGTCGGTAATGGCAGCATATCCTGGAGCGGCACGGAGATCACACGCCTGTCGTCCGGCCGGCGTGATGCGTTCCGCGCCCGCAATATCGGCATTGTCATGCAGGATTTTCATCTCTTTCCCGGCCTGTCCGCCTTCGAGAATGTCGTGCTGCCGATCAAGCTGGCGCGGCGCCTTGCGGCCAAGGAACGGGAACGCGCACTTTATCTGCTGTCTGTCACCGGTATCGCCCGACCGCAGCAGAAGATCGAGACCCTGTCGCGCGGCGAGATGCAGCGTGTTGCCGTTGCCCGCGCACTGCTGTCGCGTCCCGGCGTCATCGTTGCCGACGAGCCGACCGCCAGCCTGGATCGTCAGGCGGGTAGTGCTGTCGCGGAGCTTTTGCTGCAGCTTTCGGCCGAGGAGGGGACGACGCTTGTCGTCGTTACGCATGACGCTGCACTCGCCGAGCGCCTTGGCCGCCGCATCAATCTGGCAAACGGGCGCATTAAGGAAGACAGCCAGGAGGCTGCCGCGCAATGATCACCTTCATCCTTGCCGACCTCAGACGTTTCTGGAGCGGGGCGCTGGCCGTCGTGGTGCTGATCGCCCTGTCGGTCGCGCTGAGCGTGACGGTGACTCTGCAGGAGCGGGCAGTCCGTCTCGGTAGCGCGCGCGCCGCGGAAAAATTCGATCTGCTCGTGGGGGCCGCCGGCAGCGAGACGCAGCTGGCGCTTTCCGCCGTCTTCCTGCAGCCGGCGCCATTGCCGCTGATGGAGGGTGCCGTTCTGTCCCGCCTTGCCAGTGATCCGCGTGTAGAACTGGCGGCACCGGTCGGCTTCGGCGATTCCGCCTACGGACATCCGATTGTCGGCACGACCACGGGCCTCATTTCGTCCCTCTCGCCGTCGCTCTCGCAAGGGGCGATGTTCGCGCGCCTCGGCGAAGCGGTGGTCGGCTCGGATGTCGCCTTGCCGACCGGCGCGGAAGTCAAGCCAATGCATGGCACGGCCGAGACCGGCGGCGAAACCCATACGGCGATCGCCTATAAGATCACCGGCCGCATGGCGCCGACGGGAACAGCCTGGGATCGCGCCATTCTGGTGCCGATCCGTGCCGTCTGGCAGTTGCACGGAATGCATGGCGCGGACCATCACGACGATGATGGCGACGAAGCCAATGTGCATGGCGCAGCCGTGCCGCATCAGCATGACGACGGGCGCGAAGAAGACCACGATCATGAGCATGGTCATGTCGATGCCAATGCGCCGCTCGACGAGCATTTCGATGCGGAGACGCCCGGCGTTCCGGCCGTTCTGGTCAAGCCGAAGACGATTGCTGATGCCTATCGCCTGCGGCAGGAATACCGCACGGGTACGACGCTCGGCATTTTCCCGGCTGAGGTGTTGACCAGGCTCTATGCAACGCTCGGCGATGCCCGCAGCCTGCTGCTGGCGATCGCATTTGGAACCCAGGCGATCGTGATTGCCGCGATCGTGCTGGTCACCATCATGCATGTCGGCTCGCGGCGCCGGCAGATCGGCGCCTTGCGGGCGCTTGGAACACCGATCCGCTCGATCGTCACGCTCGTCTGGGGCGAGCTTTTCGTCCTGTTCGCCGCCGGCATCCTGCTCGGTATCGCGCTCGGCTACGCGGCAGCGCTGGTTATCTCCCTCAGGCTGGCCGCAGCGACCGCCGTGCGCCTGCCCGTCGGTTTCTCTTTCGATGATCTCTGGCTTCTCGGAGGCTTTGCAGTCGTTGCCGCGCTTATCTCGATCGTGCCGGCGTTCAGCGCGCTACGCTCCAGCCCGGCTGCCGCGCTTCGAGCGTAATAATGGTTCGATCGTGCGGGATACAGCCGTTTTCAATGCAAGCGCCGGCCATTCGCTGGATCGAACAGATGTGTCTTTGCCGGGTCGATCTTCAGTTGGATCGGCTGGCCGGGGGACACGGCGGGGCGGTCCCTAACGGCTGCGACGATCGACTGCGCGCCGGCCTGCAATTGCAGATGCGTGTCCGAGCCCGTCGGCTCGATGATGATGACCTTGGCCTGCACGCCATCCGTATCGACGGCAATATGTTCCGGGCGGATGCCGAGCCGGACGGATCGGCCGAGATGGCGGCGGGCGTTTTCCGGCAGCGGCCAATGCAGATCTTGCGCGTCCTGCAGCCCCAACGTCCCGTTTAAGTCGGTGACGAGGCCATCGATAAAATTCATCGACGGCGATCCGATAAAGCCGGCGACGAAGCTGTTGGCAGGCGCATCGTAGATGTCAAGCGGTGAGCCGATCTGTTCGATATGGCCGCCGCGCATCACGACGATACGGTCGGCCATGGTCATGGCCTCCATCTGGTCGTGCGTCACGTAGATCATGGTGGTGCCAAGCCGCTGATGCAGCGTCTTGATCTCGGTGCGCATCTGCACACGCAGCTTGGCGTCGAGATTGGACAGCGGTTCGTCGAAGAGGAAGACGGCGGGGTTGCGGACGATGGCGCGCCCCATTGCCACGCGCTGTCGCTGCCCACCGGACAATTGCCGGGGATAGCGGTCGAGCAGGGCGGCGAGATCGAGGATCGCTGCGGCATTGTTCACCTTTTGCTCAATTTCCTGGCGGCTGCGGCGCGCGAGCTTCAGCGAAAAGGCCATGTTGTCGCGCACGGTCATGTGCGGATAGAGCGCATAGGACTGGAACACCATGGCGATATCGCGCTCATTGGGTTCGAGATCGTTGACGATGCGGTCACCGATTTCGATCTCGCCGTCGCTGATGCCTTCCAGCCCGGCGATCATCCGCAGCAGGGTGGATTTGCCGCAACCCGAGGGTCCGACAAGCACCACGAATTCTCCATCCTGTGCGGCGACGGAGACGCCGTGCAGCACTTCAAGCGCGCCGTAGCGTTTGATGGCATTGCGAATGGTCAGTTTCGCCATGGATATCTCTCCCAAAATTCGGCCGGCGCTTCAGCGACCGCCCATGCCCGCATTGTGGGCGATGCTGTTGTAGATGAGCTTCTGCAGGATGATCGCGAGGAAGATGCCTGGAAGCATGGAAAGGGTGGCACCAGCCATCAGATAGTTCCACTGCGTGCCTTGCTGTGTCTGGAACAGGGTTAGGCCGACCGGCAGGGTAGCATTGTCGGCACCCGTCATGACGATCAGCGGCCAGAGGAAGTTGTTCCATTGTCCGATGAAGGTGAAGAGTGACAGAAGCCCGATCGCCGGCATCGACAGCGGTACGATGATGCTGACGAGGATCCGTAGGCGCGACGCGCCGTCGATCCTGGCGGCTTCCTCGAGTTCCATGGGAATGGAGAGGAAGAACTGCCGCATCAGGAATGCGCCGAAGGTGCCGAAGGAGATCGGCAGGATCACGCCGGGGAAGGTGTTGACCAGACCGAGCTTGTTGACGATCAGAAACAGCGGAATGATGAGCATCAGCGGCGGCACCATCAGCGTGCCGATATAACCGAGCAACAGCGTTTCGCGCGCCCTGAATTTCAGCCGCGCGAAGGCATAGCCGGAAAGGCAGGAGACGACGACAGTGATCGCTGTCACGCAGATCGCGATCATGGCGCTGTTGAGGAAGAAGCGGCCAAAGGGCAGCTGAGCCCAGGCAGCTGCAAAATTACCCCATTCGAAGATATCGGGCAGGATGTGTGGGGGTATCGCCGTCACCTCGGCATTTGAGCGCACTGCATTCGATACCATCCAGAAGAAGGGAAAGAGAAAGGCGATGGCGACAAGCGTGATTGCCAGGTGATTGACGACATCGAGCACCAGCTTCCGGCGTGTTCTGGCTTCGGATTTAAGCGTCATAATGCACCCATTTGCGCTGGAACCAGAATTGCAGGGCCGTCAGCGCCATGATCAGCGCGAACATCACCCAGGCGATGGCAGAGGCGTAGCCCATCTGGAAGTTCTGAAAGCCGCGTTGGTAGATGGCATAGCCGAGCGTCGCGGTCGACGATCCCGGCCCGCCCTTGGTCATGACGAAAATCTGGTCGAAGACCTGCAGGGAGGTGATCGCCGTCATGACGGTGCCGAAGAACAGCGTCGGCGAAATCAGCGGCAGCCGGATTTTCCAGAAGCGGTCCCAGGCCGTCGCGCCATCGATGCGGGCTGCTTCGAGGTAGCTTGCCGGCACCATGTCGAGCGCGGCGTTGAAGAGAACGGTATTGTAGCCAACGCCGGCCCATATCGAGGTGAGGACGACCGCCTGCATGGCAAGTGTGCGATCGTTCAGCACGCCCGACAAGGGCAGTGATAGTGAGGCCATCAGGCTGTCGAAAAGCCCGCCGCTGGTGAAGATCAGCATCCAGACCATAGCGACCGCAATCAGTGGGGTGAAGGTCGGGAGAAAGAAGATCACCCGGAACCAACGCTGCCCGATCTTCAGGCTCGAAATCCACGTCGCCAGCCCGAGCGAGATGATGATGTTCAGTACAAGATATTCGACAGTGAAGAAGAGGGTGTTGCGCAAGACCGTCCAGAATTGCGGGTCGGTCGTAAACAGGCGCGCATAGTTGGAAATGCCGACGAAACGCGGCGTGCCGAGCAGCTGCCAATTGGTGAAGCTGAGCGCGATCGAGGCAAGGATCGGCAGGACGAGAAACAGGACGACGCCGATCAGGCCCGGCAGCAGGAAGAACAGGGCCGTCCATCCCTCGCCTTTGAACCATTTGCGCGAGAGTGGCCTTGGTATTGCGATCATGTCGGTATGCTTACCCAGCATCATGGGCTTCTCCTTTCCGGCAATGCCGCTGCGGTCGAGCCGATGAGCCCGGCCGCAGGCAGACGAGACACGCTATGGCAGCTGGCTCTGAATGTCGCTCAATACGCCTTCGGGTTTCGAGTCTCCCGTCAGCGCAAGCGGCACATATTGCGTCACCAGATTCTCGAACTGGTTCCATTTCTCATTGATGCGGAACGGTGTGGTGTGGGCAAACATATATTGCAGTGTATCGCGGGTGCCGCTGACGTTCTTGGCAGCGCCGTCATACCAGGCGGTCTGCTGTGCAAGCCGGGCCGGCAGTGCGCGTCCGGCCGCGCCGAGGATTTCCGCGGCCCTGGGGCCTGTCAGCACCTGCAGCGCCTTGAATGCGGCATCCTTGTGCTGACTGGTGGCGGAGATACCCCAGCCCGAGCCGGCCGTAATGAAGCGCGAAGAGCCGCTGCCGCGCGGCAGCGGTGCGATGCCGATCTTGAAATCGACATTGGCCTGCCCGGTAATCAATGACCAGGGACCGTCGATATACATGGCGACATTGCCCGAAGCGAAGCGGCCGCTTGCGGCCGAAGCATCGGCCGCGGAGGCAAAGACCGGCGAGAGTTTGTCCTTGGCGGTGAGATCGGCATATTTGCTGAACGCATCGACAAAGCCGGCATTGGTAAGGTCGAATTCATTGTCGGCGTTGAAATAATCAGCGCCGAGCGCGACGGGGCCGGCGATGAAATCAAAAGCCTGGGTGCCATAGCCGTAGGTTCCGTCCTTTGTCAGCGCCTTGGCGTCTGCCTTGAAGTCGTCGAACGTCCAGTCCTTGGCGGGCTCCTTCAAGCCGGCGGCTGCGAACTTGTCGCGATTGTAGAAGACCATCCACGGGCCGACATCGTAGGGCAGCGCATAGAGTTTGCCGTCCTGCGAAAGACCGGACATGATCGATGTCTCGAAATCAGCCACCTTCACGTCGCTGCCTTTCACGTAATCATCGAGCGGTGTCAGGATCGAAGAGAAGTTCGGCAGGCGCATCGATTGCATCGAGACGATATCGGCGACCTGACCCGATGCTGCCAGAACCGGAAGGCGGGTCCAGTAGTCCGTCCAGCCCGAAAGCTGCAGCTTGACCTTTATATCGGGATATTGCTTGTTGACGAGATTGGCCAGCTGCTGCCAGAGCTCCGCATCGTTCGGCGCGCCCCACATCTGCCAGGTAAGTGTCACGGCGGTATCCTGCGCTTGCGCGCAGATGCCGGGTAGTGAACCCGCCGCAAGGGCGGCGGCAAAGATCAATGAACGCTTCATGATTGTTCCTCCTCCTTAATGACTTTCGTTGCAGTGACGTTCATCACTATCCGGACGCTCCCCTCCGGCTTGGTCTTGCGGCTCGTTCACGCCGCGATCATCGCCTCCAGGTCGGCGATCAGGTCGATCAGTTCGCTTCGCTGACGCTGCCACGTGTCCGGGCCTTGCTCCGGCTCGAGAATGGCCGTCATCCGCTGGAGAAAGTCGGGCGGCAGCCGTTCGAGTTCGGCTGCCATGGGCAGATTCCAGCCGTCGCCCGGAAAATAGACCCGGTTGAAGGCAAAGACGGTCTGTAGAATGGCATTGGCAAGCTTGCCTGTGAGACCGACGAGAAAGACGAGGTCGCGGCGAACGACCTTGCTCTCATAGTGATAATCCCTGGCCCAATAGCGCAGGACATCCATATATTGGCTGAGCACGGAGACCCGCAGCGCTTCCGGATATTGCGCCAGTTGCTGCCTCCAGCCTGCCAGCAAACCCTTGGGATCGGCGATGATCTGCTGGTTGGCAAGATCGGTCGGCAGATGATAGCCCCAGATCGTCCATTCGAAGCTCTTGGGCACGACCACTCCGGCAAGCCAGGAATCCAGGTCGCGCTGGACGCCGGCATACCGCCGCATCCAGACGCCATCCATGCGGATGCCTTCGGCCTGCCAGTCTCGCAGCGCGGCATCGAAACGCCGCCACGCCGCGGTTTGCCGGACCTCCGGTCCGCGATAGGCATCGGCATAGACCCTGAAGTCAAAATCCGATCGTGCATCCGACCTCCCCTTGCCGCGCGATCCGGCGAGTGCAACGGCACCATTGCCGTCCTCTGCCAGATCGGCGATCAGGGGGGTCATTGCGGCTATGAGTTCGGTTTCGCGGTTCACGACGGCACAGGCGCGGCTGGGCTTCGCTATCTCCCTTAATCCTTGAGGATCAGTTCGATGACTGGCGTCACGACGTCAGGCTTGAGCACCGGCAGTTCCAGGGTCAGAATGCCCTCTCCGACGGCGACGCCGACATTTTGGTCGACCTCGGCATCAGGGTCGAGCCAATGCAGCTCGCTGGCATCGTGCAGAAACTGTGCATATTTGACCCTGCGCTCCAGCCCTTCGATATGGATGTGGCGGAAGGGCCAGGTCTGTATATGCAGGTAGAGCCGATTACCCTTCTGGGTGAAGCGGCATCCGTTTGGCGCCTTGTAGGCCGAAGGTCCTGCGCCATAGATCGCACGGCCGTTCAGGCGCAGCCATTCGCCATAGGTGTCGAGCGCCTTGATGGCGCGGGCGTCGAAGGTGCCGCGACCGGTCGGGCCGACATTCATCAGCAGATTGCCGCCGAGCGAGACCGTGTCGACCAGGATGTTGATGAGCTGGCCAGCGTCCTTCCAGCTGGTCTCGTCGCGATAATAGCCCCAGGAGCCGCTGAAGGTGTGGCAAGCTTCCCATCGCACCGGCAGGCCGGCAACGGTCGGTGCGACGCGCGGCGTATATTGCTCCGGCGTGACGAGTTCGGGCATGTGATCCGCATCGCGCGGCAAGTCGAGGCGGTCGCCGACGATGATATCGGGCTGTAGCTGGCGCACCAGCTTCATCAGGTCGTCGCTCTCCCAATCGGCGCGCCCCTTGCCGGGCAGGCCCTTGTAGAGGCGCTGGGGATAGCTGAAATCGAACCAGATCACGTCGATCTTGCCGAAGTTCGTCAGAAGCTCGGTCACCTGATCGCGCATGTATTTGGCGTAACGCTTGACATCGCGACCCTCGTTGAGCTTGGCGGCGTCGGGATGGTTTCGCTGCGGGTGATGTCCGTCGATCGGGAAGTCTGGGTGATGCCAGTCGAGCAGCGAATAATAGAAGCCGACCTTGAGCCCCTCGGCGCGAAGCGCTTCGACATAGGGGCCGATCAGGTCCTTGCCATAGGGTGTGTTGGTGACCTTGTAGTCGGTGACCTTGCTGTCCCACAGGCAGAAGCCTTCATGGTGTTTCGCAGTCAGAACGACATATTTCATGCCGGCTTCGCGAGCGCGGCGTGCCCATTCGCGGGCGTCGTAAAGATCGGGGTCGAAATTGTCGAAATATTTCTGATAGGCCTCGGTGGTGAACTCCTCACGGTTCTTCAGCCATTCGTGACGTGCGCCGAGGGCGTAAAGTCCGAAGTGGATGAACATGCCGAAGCGGTCGTGTCCAAACCATGCCTTGCCGTCGGCCACATTCTGGCCGCCACTGATCGCTGCGTCGCTCACACTATCCTCCCAAGTGTTAAGGCTTCATCGAACCGGTTCGATTTGATAATTGATCCTGATGTCCAGTATGTCAAGCGCACTGTTGAAATCTCTTTCCGCATATTGCTTCATGGCCGGCAAATGTTAGATTTATGACAAAGATTCATGGAAGTGACCCCTTCGATCGGAAGGCGTGAGGCGATAGAAACGGTTCGAAAAATTCATGGCCACCATTCGTGACGTCGCCAAACTCGCTGACGTATCCGTCTCGACGGTGTCGCTGGCCTTGAGCAATCCGGCGCGCGTCAGCCAGAAAACACTGGAAAAAATCCATCAGGCGATCGCCGCGGTCGGCTTCGTTGCCGATCCGCTTGCCCAGAGCCTGGCGCGCGGGCGCAGCCGCATGATCGGCTTCATCGTCGGCAATGTCGGCAACCCGTTTTTCGGGGATATCCGGCGCGAGCTGGAAAATTATGCGCTGGACCATCAGCACTTCGTCGTCGTCACTGATTCCTCGGGCAAAACGGATCGTGAGAGGGCGATGATCGAGCACCTGATCGGCCTCAAAACCGCGGGCCTTGCGCTTGCGCCGTCAGGCCATGATCGGGATTATATCGACTTCATTGCCGGCCTGAACCTGCCGATCGTCTGTTTCGACCAGAAGGTTGCCGGCATCGAGCGCGATTTCGTCGGCTCCGACAACTATCTGGCCGGGGCTATGCTGACGGAACATCTCCTGCAGCTCGGCCACAGGCGCATCGCCGTCATCACCGGTCCGAGCCATATGCATACCGCGACGGAGAGATATCGCGGCTTTGCCGATACGATGGCCAATGCCGGTGTGGACATCAATCCGAATTTCGTCGTCGACGGCCAGTTCACGCGCACAGCCGGCTACGAGGCGGCCATGCGTTTGCTGATCCAGCCCGAACGCCCAACCGCGATCCTCGGCACCAATAACGCGGTTGCGCTCTCGGCGCTGCAAGCCATGCAGGAGCTGGGCTTCCGCTGTCCCGAGGACATTTCGCTCGCCATGATCGACAATGTGCAGTGGAGTTCGGTCATCACGCCGCGCATCACCATGGTGGTCCAGGATACGCTGGCGCTCGGCGGCATCATTGCAAGACGCCTGATGCACCGCATCACCAATCCGCAAGGTGCGGTCGAGCCGCCGCAGGATTTCGTGCTGACGCCAAAATTCGTTCCGGGCAATTCCTGCCGGAGAATTTAGAACTCTTTGCACCTTACATTGGGCACCGAAGACGTCTTGTGCTTTGGCGGCGAACGTTCTCAGGATTACCTCAGAACCGGTTGCCGAAGCCGAGCCGGAAATTTCCCCTTGTCGTAGTCTTGCTTCGGGAGCGCCATGGCGGAGCTGAGATTGATCACACCGGATGGTAAAGCACAGATTGCCGATCTAGTCTCGCACAAGGTCTGATTGCGATAGTTCACGCGGGGCAAATATCGATGAACTGCGCTGTGGGGGCGATCTATGATTTCGACGTATCTCGGCTACGTGTCCGCGACAAAGGACATGGCATCGACGCTTGCGCGCATCGCCAAGCAGGCGACGGTCAAAAGCGACCAGCAATATTACGATGCGCATATCGGCAAGATTAAGAATGTCGATGAGTTTCTGAGCGACTACAAGCTGTATAGCTATGCGATGAAGGCCTATGGCCTCGAGGACATGACCTACGCCAAGGCCTTCATGAAAAAGGTCCTGACCAGCGACCTTAGCGACACGAGCAGCTTTGCAAACAAACTGACGGACAGCCGTTACCGGCAATTCGCTGCCGCTTTCAATTTCGGCGGCACGTCAAAAAATCAATCGGCTCAGAGCGATTCACAGAAGAGCGATACGATCGGGCTCTATGAGCAATCCTTCGCCAATGAAACGGCCTTGGCCAAGAAGGAAAGCAAGTTCTACGATAGCTGGATCGATAAGGTGTCGAACGTCGACGACATCGTTAACAGCAGCAGAATGACGGACTATATACTGCGGGCGCACGGTTTAAACCCGGACAATATCTCGAAGGCGTTCTTGAAATCG
This sequence comes from Rhizobium sp. AB2/73, assembly GCF_020871915.1. Lineage (NCBI taxonomy): Bacteria > Pseudomonadati > Pseudomonadota > Alphaproteobacteria > Hyphomicrobiales > Rhizobiaceae > Rhizobium > Rhizobium sp. AB2/73. The sequence goes on from NZ_CP067072.1 coordinate 23,122, forward strand.
GTTCTGACCAGCGATGTCAACGACCCGAACAGCTTCGTCAACACGGCGAGCAATTTCTCGACGGCATCGGCGCAGCCCACATACAAGCTGATCGCATCGCAATTCAGCTTCAATGCCGACGGAACGCTTTCCGGCGCGACCGCGCAGACGGCGGAGCAGAAGGAGGCCATGATCTCGCGGTATGACAGCATGGTCCCGAGCCTGTTGAGCCCGGCTGCGGCCGCCAGCAACGATGATTACTATCGTCAGACGATCACGAAAGTTCAGTCGCTTAGCGACATAACCGGCGATAACAGGCTGTTTTCCTACATAAAGAGCGCATTCAACCTGAATCCCAAGCTCACTCCCGTCCAATTCAACCTCGCTTTTACGAACTCCGATTATGCCGCCGTGACTGGAATGGCGGATATGGTTTCGCACTTTCAGTTTGCATCCGATGGTACGCTGCCCGCGGGTCAGCCGGCGCAAACGCCGCAAGCCATCGACGATATCTCGACCAAATATTTGAACCAGGCGAAAGATGCGAAACAGAACCTGTTCGGCGATGCGGAGAAACACTACAAGAGCGCGGTCGGCGAGATAAAGACGATTGCGGACTTCTTTGCCGCCAACGATACCAAGAACAAGAATCTTCCAACCGTGGAGGACATGGCGCTTCGTGCCTTTGGGATCGGCAAGAACGAGGTCTCCAGGGACCAGCTGCGCAAGATACTGGAGAGCGATCCCTATGACAGCAAGAGCTATGTCAATTCGCTGAAAGACGACAGATTCGTCGGGCTTGCCAAGGCTTTTAATTTCGACAGTGAGGGCAATCTGCGGGCGCCGGTCGCGCCCTTGTCCCAGACTTCGATCAACAGCCTGATCTCAGCCTATTCGAAATCGAAGACCTTCGGATTGACCGGCGAGATGCGAGATAAGGCAGTCAAGGATGCGAAGGACGCAGCGACCGAATTCAGCAAGTCGATCGCCAAGATCAAGACGGTCGACGAACTCCTCGCAGACAAGAAGCTGACGGAGTTTATTCTCGTTGCGAACAATATCGATCCCAAGTCGGTCGACAAGAATAGCTTGAAGAAGGCCTTCACCGCGGATTCCGAGGATGCCAAGGGCTTTCTGAACACGCAGGCAGGCCAGCAGTTCAAGGCGATGGTGAACGTCTTCAATTTCGACGCCAAGGGAAATCTGACCACAGCCAAGATCGAGCCGGGACAGAACAAGGGCGCGCGTCTCGCCACCAACGATCTCTATCTTCATCAGACCCTGGAGACGCAGCAGGGAAGCTCCAACGAAGGCGTCCGTCTCGCTCTCTATTTCCAGCGCAAGGCGCCGCAGGTCAATTCCGTCTACGATATCATGTCGGATCCGGCGCTCTACAATGTGATCAAGACGACCTATTCGCTGCCCGCATCCATGTCGAACATGGATGTGACCCGCCAGGCGGCGATGCTTGAAAAATTATTCCCGATTAAGGACTTGCATGATGCCAGCAAGGTGAACAACCTGCTCAAGCGCTTCTCGGCGGTCTATGATGCGGCAAATGGCGGGAATACGACCTCTGCCGCATCCGCCATCCTGACGCGCGGATCGGGGATTGGCATGAGCGCGGATCTGATGCTCTCGATTGCCCAGCTCAGATCGCGATAGCGTCTTCGTTTGCGATACTATTGGTGCTGCAGCACGCTCAGGCCCCCGTCCACGGTCAGGCAGGCGGCATTCATGAAGGGGCACTCGTCCGAGATCATGAAGACCGCGGCCATGGCGATCTCGTGAGGGGTGGCGATGCGGCCGCCCGGATGCAGCTTCATCGTCTCGGCCTTCGCCTTTTCCGGGTCGGGGAAACTGTTCCAGTAATCGATGGCCTTCTGCGTTGCGACATAGCCGGGCGCGAGCGCGTTCACGCGCACGTTCTTCGACGCATATTCGATCCCCAAAGATTTGGTCATGCCGAGAAGAGCATGCTTGGCAAGCGGGTAGGGGAAGGTATGCGGAATGATGGTGAAGGCGTGGGTCGAAGCGATGTTGAGTATGACGCCGCCGCCATGGGCGATCATCTCGGGCAGCACGGACCGGCAGCAATTCCAGGCACCCTTGAGATTGATGTCAAAGCAGCGCTCCCAGTCCTCGTCCGTCGTCTTCAACGGTTCGGCGAAGACGTTGACCCCGGCATTGTTGACGAGCGCATTGATGCCGCCGATTTCGCCGGATGCTCTGGCCACGGCTGCGCGCACGGCTTCGGCATCGGTGATGTCGGCCGCCTGATAGCCAAGAATGGCACCGTCTTCCTTTAGCCTATCCGCAGCTCGTTCCAGCAGAGCTTCGTCGCGATCGATCAGGAAGATGCTCGCATCTTCAGCCATGCATGCCTCGGCTATGGCCAGCCCGATCCCCTGCGCGGCTCCGGTAATGAGGATCCGTTTTCCCGAAAGGCGATTTGACATCCAGTGTTCCTCTTTGTGCTGGGGCGGAAATCTCGCGGTCAGGGGGTCGCGCAGGCTACCGCAAATATTCCCGTGGCCGCAGGCGGATCGATCCTGCAAATGTCTCTCCCCGCCGCAGGACTTTCAAATCTCCGAGGTCGGGGAGATTGTGACCGTTGGCGATGTGGGACATCGGCTCGAAGCAGAAATAATCATGGCGAAAGGTCGGATTGAAGTTCGTATCGGGAATGAAGATGAATGCGTGTCTGACTGAAGCGTCGGCGGTCAGCCGCAGACCTGCATGTCTCTCCGGCCAGACGATCTCCGCCTCCCCGCTCCATCCCTCGAAGCCGTTGTTGACCCAGCGACGAGGCAGGGGTGAGGGCGCGGAAAAGTCGAGATCGGCCGGAATCTCGGTACGTTCTCCCGGAAGCCAGCCTTCCGTTTCCGTCCAAAATCGCCGCGCCGGCGCAAAGAGCGTCGTCTCAGGGGTCATCGGGAAGTATGGATGCCAGCCAAGCCCGAAGGGCAGCGCCTCCTTGCCGGTGTTTTCAACGCTCATGTGAAGCATCAGCTCTTCGGATGACAGCGCGATGATCTGCCTCGCTGCGTAACTGTAGGGCGTATCGCCCTCCCGGTGATGAAAGCCGATCTGCAATTCGTTGCCACTGCGGGAGAGGACGGACCATTCGGCCTGCCAACCGTCGCCATGAAGGTAGTGAGGATCCGAAGCCGTGTTCGGCCTCAGCCGGTGGTCGCGCCCCGCGAACGCAAAACGATTGTTTCGCACGCGGTTGCCGAAGGGAACGAGGGGATAGCAGGCGGAGGCGGATGCATGCGCATCGTCCGGTGCGGATCTCAATAGCGCAATCCTGCGCCCCTCCACCGTCCAGGCATAATCAAGCAATGTGCCGCCGAAGGTTGAAACGCGAGCAGAAAGCGAACCGTCCCGCAAATCGATGATGGTCATTAAGCGGTTGCCTTCTCCCTACAACCAAGGCCGGTGCCGAACGCATGACACCCTATATCTGCCTCGGCGCATGTCAATGGATATATATGATTTATTTTTGGATTATCTCTGAGGTTTTTGCCGGCAAATCCCGCAATCTATCCCTGTTCGACATTTCAAGCGAGCCTCCGGCGATCATCCAACGCGGCAACGGCATAAATAATCATACATAAATATTGACTGGTATGATGTTTTTTCATATTCAAGGTCTCGGGTCCATTGGGCTGCAAATGCAGTTTAATTGTTATACAAATAATTGACTCGTATTACAATATAACTTACGGAAATCGGGCGGTTCCCGGGAGATGGATGGGGACGCGCAAACAAAGGGAGAGAGATCATGCGCTTTTTCAAAGCGGCCATCCTTGCCGGCACTTTTGCCGTTCTGGCGGCCGGCTCTGCTTTCGCGGAGGACGTCAAGATCGGCTTCATCGTGAAGCAGCCTGAAGAACCATGGTTCCAGGACGAATGGAAATTCGCCGACCAGGCGGCCAAGGAGAAGGGCTTCACGCTCGTCAAGATCGGCGCTGAGGATGGCGAGAAGGTTCAGTCGGCGATCGACAATCTAGGCGCGCAAGGAGCGCAGGGCTTCATTATCTGCACGCCGGACGTGAAGCTCGGCCCCGGTATCGTTGCCAAGGCCGCCGCCAATCAGCTGAAGCTGATGACCGTCGACGACCGCCTGGTGAATGCCGAGGGCAAGCCGCTCGAAGATGTGCCGCATATGGGCATTTCCGCAACGAAGATCGGCGAGACCGTGGGCCAAGCGATCGTCGACGAAATCAAGAAGCGCGGCTGGGACATGAAGAATGTCGGCGCGATCCGCGTGTCGTACGATCAGCTGCCGACTGCCGTCGACCGCGTGGAAGGCGCGATCTCGGTTCTGAAGGCCGCAGGCTTCCCGGCTGCGAATATCTACGATGCGCCGCAGGCCAAGACTGATACGGAAGCAGCGCTGAACGCTGCGACCACCGTTCTCAACAAACATGCCGATATCAAATACTGGGTTGCCTTCGGCCTTAACGACGAAGCTGTGCTCGGCGCCGTCCGCGCCTCGGAATCGGTCGGCATTCCCGCAACGAACATGATCGGCGTTGGTATCGGCGGCGCGGATTCGGCGATCAACGAATTCAAGAAGCCCGCCGCGACCGGCTTCTTCGGCACGGTCATCATCTCCCCGAAGCGCCATGGCTATGAGACGGCGCTCAACATGTATGACTGGATCGCCAACAGCAAGGAGCCGCCGAAGCTCACGCTCACTTCCGGTTCCCTCGCACTGCGGGGCGACTATGAGAAGGTTCGCAAAGATCTCGGCATCGAATGATCATCCAGGCAGGATGATGTCCGTCCGGCGGCCTCATAAATGCCGCCGGACCTTCTCTCGATGGAGCAAGCATGGCTTTCCTTGAATTCAGGGGCATTTTCAAGAGTTATCCCGGTGTCCAGGCGCTGTCGAACGTCTCTTTCGATGTCGAAAGGGGTGCCGTGCACGGGCTGATGGGCGAAAACGGCGCCGGCAAGTCGACACTGATCCGGGTTCTCTCCGGCGATCAGGCCGCCGATAACGGCAGCATCGTCATCGATGGCGTGGAGCAACACTACAGCTCTGTCCGCGATGCCTTTCATGCCGGCGTCATCGTCATCCATCAGGAACTGCAGCTGGTGCCGGAACTGACGGTTGCCGAAAACCTCTGGCTCGGCCGTTTTCCCGGCAAGGCCGGCGTGATCGACGGCAAGACGCTGATCGGGACCGTTCGCACGAAGCTCAAGGAAATCGGCATCGATGTCGATCCCGCGGCAAAGGTATCCTCGCTGTCGATCGGCGCGCGCCAGATGGTGGAGATCGCCAAGGCCGTCATGGTTGATGCGCGGGTGATCGCGCTCGATGAGCCGACCTCTTCGCTCTCGTCACGTGAAAGTGAAATCCTGTTTTCCCTGATCGACCGGCTGAGAGCCAACGGTACCGTCATTCTTTATGTCTCGCATCGCCTGGATGAGATCTTCCGGCTCTGCGACAGCCTTACCGTGTTGCGCGACGGCAAGCTTGCGGCCCATCATCCTGACATTGCCGATACGACGCGCGAGCAGATCATCTCGCAAATGGTCGGACGCGAAATCAGCAATATCTGGGGCTGGCGCGAACGCCCGCTCGGCGAGGCGCGTCTGGAAGTTAAGGCGCTCTCCGGTTCGAAGTTACGCAATCCCGTCAGCTTCTCGGTTCGCAGGGGCGAAATCCTTGGCTTCTTCGGCCTCATCGGCGCCGGCCGAAGCGAAATGGCCCGGCTTCTCTATGGTGCCGATCATCGTCATCAGGGCAGCGTTTCCATAGACGGCGTTGCCGTCGCGCCGAACAATCCGAAGGCGGCCATCAGTGCCGGCATGGTTCTCTGCCCTGAAGATCGAAAGTTCGACGGCATCATTCAGGGGCGATCGATCGAGGAAAACATTGCGATTTCTTCGCGGCGGCATTTCTCGCCCTTCGGCATCCTCAATCCGAAAAAGGAAGCCTCGGTCGCCGATCAGTTCATCGCCAAGCTCAGGGTCCGTACGCCCTCCCGCAAGCAGGATATCGTCAATCTCTCGGGCGGCAACCAGCAGAAGGTCATCCTTGGCCGGTGGCTTTCGGAACAGGGTGTCAAGGTTCTCGTCATCGACGAGCCGACGCGCGGCATCGACGTCGGCGCCAAATCGGAAATCTATGAAATTCTCTACGAGCTGGCGGCCGGCGGCATGGCGATTGTCGTCATCTCCAGCGAACTTCCCGAGGTCATGGGCATTTCCGATCGCATCATGGTCATGTGCCAGGGGCGCGTCGCAGCCAATGTCGCCCGCGCCGATTTCGACGAACGGGCCATTCTGACCGCAGCCTTGCCCGACAAGAATGCCGCCGGCACGATCTAATTCAGGAATAGTAGTGATGAATTCGTTGAAAAAAATTCTCCTCGGCGAACAGGGTCTCGTGGTGATCTTCGCGATCGCCTTCGTGATCGTCTCGCTCTTTGTGCCGAGCTTCCTGACGGAGCGTAACATGCTCGGCCTGCTGCAGTCGGTGGTGACGATCGGCATCGTCGCCTGCACGATGATGTTCTGCCTGGCCTCGCGCGACTTCGATCTCTCGGTCGGCTCAACGGTCGCCTTCTCGGGCATGATTGCCGTCATGGTGTCGAACTCCACCGGTTCCATTCCGCTCGGCCTGCTCGCCGCGCTGATCTGCGGCAGCGTCGTCGGCGTCGTCAATGGCGTCGTCATCGCCAAGTTCCGCATCAACGCGCTGATCACCACGCTCGCGACGATGCAGATCGTGCGCGGCCTTGCCTTGATCGCGTCTGATGGCCGCGCCGTCGGCATCAACGATCCGGCCTTCTATCAGCTCGCGCTGTCGCGCTTTCTGACGGTGCCGACGCCGATCTGGATCATGGTGCTGCTCTTCATCATCTTCGGCTTCACGCTCAACCGCACTGTTTTCGGCAAGAACACGCTTGCGATCGGCGGCAATCCCGAGGCGTCGCGTCTGGCCGGCGTCAACGTCGTCAATATGCGGATCTGGATCTTTGCCTTGCAGGGTCTCGTCTGCGCCATCGCCGGCATTCTGCTTGCCTCGCGCATCACCTCGGGCCAGCCGAACGCGGCAACCGGGCTCGAGCTTTCCGTCATCTCGGCCTGCGTGCTCGGCGGCGTGTCTCTGGCAGGCGGCCGCGCAGCGATGACCGGCGTGATCGTCGGCGTCCTCATCATGGGCATTGCCGAGAACGTCATGAACCTGCTCAATATCCAGGCCTTCTATCAATATCTCGTACGCGGCTGCATTCTGCTGCTTGCCGTTCTGTTGGACAATCTGCGCTCGTCTGCGGCAGGGCGTGGCAGTCGTTTGTAACGGTCGGATTTCCTTGGAGAAGTTTGGAGAGAAGTTTATCGAGCTTGCAGTTGCGCATTGATGCCGGGGCGTGGTGCCGCTCATGATCGCTGCCGGGCCAGCGGAAGGGAGTGCTAGGGATGAGTACGCGTTTGGGATCTTTACGGACGACGCAGGCCGGGGCCGCGCCTGAGCAGGGACGGCGTACGGTGCGCGAGGAGCTGTTGAAGAAGCTCATCGGGCAGATCGTCTCGGGCTCTCTCGCCGAGGGCTCGGTTCTTCCCAATGAGGCCGAACTCTCGGAAGTTTACGGCGTCAGCCGCACCAGCCTGCGCGAAGCCATGCAATATTTGTCGGCGCTGGGGATGGTCCGTTCGCGCACCCGCGCCGGCACCACTGTTCTGCCACGAGAGAACTGGAACTATCTGGACCCGCTGGTTCTCGATGCGACCCTGGCACTCAGCAACGACCGCAGCTTCTACGATTCCCTGCTCGATGCGCGGCAAGTGCTGGAACCCGCCGCCGCCGCACAGGCGGCTGCCAATGCCACGGCCAAGCAGCTTGCACAGATTGCCGAGGCCTTCGAGGACATGGTCGCTGCCAATGCCCGCGACAACGAGGCATGGAGCCAGGCGGATCTGGAGTTTCATACCGCGATCATCAATGCCAGCGGCAATTGGGTTTTCCGCCAGTTCGCCACTGCGATCCGCGCCGCTTTGCTTGCGAGTTTTCGCCTGACCAACCGGGCCAGCCAGTCGCATGATTACGCGATCGCGCGCCATCAGGATGTGCTGGATGCGATCCGCATGCGCCGGCCCGATGCTGCACGTTTTGCCATGGAGCAGCTGATCGGAACGGCCAGAATGGAGCTTAGCGACGCCCTGCGTGCCGCTATGCTGAAGGAAGGATCGGAATAGGCTGCTTTTTCGACAGGCCGGAGATAGATCCGATCCGCTTACTTTGTCGTATAACCGCCATTGACGAGAATGGTCTGTCCGGTCATCCACCAACCGTCGGAGACCAGGAACCGAATATAGGGCACGATATCCTCGATATCGGTAAGGCCGGTCTTCGAAAACTTCGAGAGAGCGGCGGCGCCCTTGTGATAGGCCTGGGCATCGGCGCTTTCCGCTGGGTAGAAGAAAGGCGTGTCCATCGGACCGGGGCCGATCGCGGTCACCGAGATGCCGCGATCGCCGAATTCCTTAGCCGCAGCACGGGTAAAATGCTCGACCGGCGCCTTGGTCCCGGCATAGCTTGAATAGAACGGCGTAAAGGCGCCGAGCAGCGACGTGACGAGCGTGCAGATCTTGCCGTTGTCGTTGAGCGATTTGCCGGCTTCCTTGAGGAAGAAGAAGGCCGATTTGGAATTGACGGCGCTCATCTCGTCGTATTCTGCCTCGGAGATATCGACTATCGGCTTCTTCAGCACCTTGCCGACGGTGTTGATCGCAATATCGGGACGGCCGAAGGCGGCAATGGCCTCGGCAAAGAGTTTCTCCACCGCGCCTGCGGTCGTGAGATTGGCCTGGAATGCGGCAGCTTCGGCACCGGCTGCCTTGATAGCCGCAACCGTCGCATCCGCATCGGCCTTGGTAGCGGCGCTGTTGTAGTGGATGGCGATCGCCTTTGCGCCGTGCGCTGCGAAGTCGCGGGCGATCAGGCCGCCTAGATTTTTGGCGCCGCCGGCAATGATGACGGTTTTCCCTTTGATCGAATGATCGGTCATGAAAGAGCCCTCCTTGGGAAGTGGGACGGCACCGTGCCGCCCTTCCTGAAGCAAATCTATCGTCTGGAATTTGCCGATAAAGCGGTCTAATTTGACATCATCTGTCAGAATTTACGGACAATAGCGGTGTAGCTTTGGATCGCATCGACCTCTTCAGGATTTTCACGCGTGTCGTGGAATGCAGCAGCTTCACCCGCGCAGCGGATACGTTGGGCTTGCCGCGCTCCTCGGTCTCCGCTGCCGTTATGGAGCTGGAGCGCCGTGTCGGCGCGCGTCTGCTTTACCGCAGTACGCGCAAGGTGTCGCCCACCCAGGATGGCACGGCCTTCTACGACCGGTGCCTGAGGGTAATTGCCGATGTCGAGGAGACGGAAAGCCTGTTTCGACAGAGCGACGCCAAACCATCCGGTAAATTGCGGACGGATGTGCCGGGCCGCATCGGTCGCCTAATCATAGCGCCGGCGCTGCCGTCCTTTCTCGATCAGTTTCCCGATATCGAAGTGGATCTCGGCGTTACCGATCGTGCCGTCAATCTGGTGGAGGACAGCGTCGATTGCGTGTTGCGCGTCGGCCCGCTTGTTGATTCAGGGCTGATTGCCCGGCCGATCGGAAAATTGCCGCTCATCAATGTCGCAAGTCCTGCCTATCTGTCGAGGCATGGTACGCCGCAAACGCCCGAAGATCTCGGCCGCCATTGGGCCGTAAATTATGCCTCGCCCTCGACCGGGCGAACCGAGCCCTGGGAATGGTTGGAAGACGGGGTATTGCGCAGCCTGCCGATGCGAGGCCGCGTGACCGTCAATAGCGCCGAGGCCTATATCGCCTGCTGTGTCGCGGGTTTGGGGCTGATTCAGAATCCGGCCTACGACCTACGCCAGCATCTAGAGGCGGCCGAACTTGTCGAGGTCATGCCAGATCATCGGGCGGAACCGCTGCAGATGACGTTGCTCTATCCGCATCGCAGGCATCTCTCCCGCCGCGTTCATGTTTTCGCCGACTGGCTACAGGCGCTCCTGGAGGAGACCGTGATCCCTCGCTCGAGCTCGTTCGAATGGAAAGCCGGATGGACGTGAGAAACGCCCATGATGCGGGCGGCTTGTTTGTTCAGTTTACGGTCACTTGCCGTTATGATGGCGATCTGGAAATCAAGGTCCGGCCAGGCGATTGATCACACGGGATAGGTCGCAATGGTGAACCTGTTCAACCGACAGGCTGCCGCTGACAGCGGGGCAGATCGCAGCCGCCCGGTAGCGCGGCGCCTATCGAGGAGAATTCGGAATGACCGACGATGAAAAGGCAATCCGGAAAGTCGTGGAAACCTGGATTGCCGCAAGCAAGGCGGGTGATACGGCGACCGTCCTCGAACTGATGACGGACGATGTCATCTTCATGGTTCCCGGCCAGGAACCTTTCGGCAAGGCGACATTTGCTGCGGCTTCCAAAGGCATGGAGAGCATGAAGATGGAGGGTGCGAGCGAGATCGTCGAACTGCAGGTGCTCGGCGACTGGGCCTATATCCGCAATCACATCGACATGACGGTGACACGGCCGGGCGGCGACGCCGTGCATCGATCGGGTTATACGCTCACGCTTCTGCGCAAGGAGGCTGACGGGGAGTGGCGCCTCGCACGCGATGCCAACCTCCTGGCCGTGCGACCCTGATCTATTTCACTCCAGGTCTTTCGGCCGCGTACGTAGACTTTATCACGCGGCGTCGAGGGCAGCAGCAAGATCGGCGATCAGGTCATCGGGGTGTTCAATCCCGATCGACAGGCGGATCGTCGATTCCAGCACGCCGATGCGATGGCGTACATCCACAGGCACACCGGAATGCGTCGTCGTTGCCGGATGGGAGGCCAGCGATTCCGTGCCGCCGAGGCTGACGGCCAGCTTGAAGATCTGCAGTGCGTTCAGGAATTTGAACGATGCCGGCTGGCCACCCTTGATGTCGAAGGAGAAGGTGGAGCCCGCACCGCTGCACTGGGCGGCGAAGGTACGGCCCGTTGCCGAGGACGGATCCGTGTAGGGCAGATAGTGGATTTGCTCGACCTTCGGATGATCCCGCAGGAAATCGGCGACCGCCCGTGCGTTGCTGTTTGCCCGTTCCATGCGGATCTGCAGCGTTTCCAGCGACCGGCCGAGCATCCAGCAGGAATGCGGATCGAGCTGAGTGCCGATCGCTCCGCGCAGTGCTTTCACCTGTTTGATGACGGCTTTTGAGCCGAGAGCCGCACCCGCGATCAGATCGGAATGGCCGCCAACATATTTGGTCAGCGAATAGAGGGAGATATCGGCCCCGTGCTCGATCGGCCGCTGAAAGACCGGGCCGAGCAGCGTGTTGTCGCAGGCGATGATCGGTGTGTGTCCCTGCCTCTTGCCGATCGCATCGGCAATGCGGCGGATCATGGCGATATCGACGAGACTGTTCGTGGGGTTGGCAGGCGTTTCCACGAGAATGACCGAGACACGGCCTTTGGTCATCGCCTCCTCGGCAGCTGCCGTCACCGAGCCTTCGTTGACGCCATCGGCGAAGCCGACGGCGGCTACTCCGAGATTGAGGAATGTCTTGGCGACCAGCGTTTCCGTACCGCCATAAAGCGGCTGCGAATGCAGGATCGCATCGCCCGGTCGCGCAAAGGTGAGAAGGGTTGTTGCGATGGCCGACATGCCGGAGGAAAACAGCGCGCCGCTTTCTGCCTTTTCATAGACGGCGAGGCGATCCTCGACGATTTCGCTGTTCGGATGGTTGAAGCGTGAGTAGACGAGCCCGACGCCAGTGCCCGCCGGCGGCTCGGTGCGGCCGGAGATATAATTGAAGAAATCACGTCCGTCCTCGGCCGATTTGAAGACGAAGGTGGAGGTCAGGAAAACAGGCGGCTTGACCGCGCCCTCGGACAATTCCGGGTCGTAGCCGTAATTCAGCATCTGAGTTTCGGGATGCAGCGCATGGTTGCCGATATGCGTTTTGGACGGATGCGGCGCAGTCATGACGGTCTCCTCGGCCGATGATATGAATTTTAGACTCACATTATACATCACTTGGGATGCCGGCTCGCTATTCGTCATTATCTGCGATGCGGTTTCAGTACTGGACCCGACATAGGCCCGACTATCCAACACGCGCATAGCTATCCAAAATACGACAGAAAGGTCGCTATATCCGTGAGTGATGCTCGCCTTGACGCCGCACCGTCCCAATTTTCGAGAGCTTCCGGCTTCGCTGTTCGCGGTTCCGGCAGAAACGGGGGCGTTTCTTGATCGGCCGGTTCCAGTCGATGAGCAGGCTCGGAGGCGAAATGCATGAAGAAAACCAGTGAGGTTTACATTTGAAATCGGGCGTTCGAAAATTTGTGTTTCGTGATCTTCAGAAAATCGATGGTTACATCGACCCACCGGATGCGCTTGTCTTCCTGTCGTTGATCGAAAAACAAAGGCAGGAGAAACTTTACGGCGGCCTCGCCGAAATCGGAGTTTACTACGGGCGGTCCTATTTTTTGCTGCGCAAGATCAGCGCACCCGATGACAATGTGCTTGCGATCGACCTTTTCGACATAGAAGCGGATGGTGCGCAATATCAACGCTTCCTCGACAACGGAAGATCACTGGGCATTCCCGTTGATGAGGACCTGGTCATAACGGGCGATAGCACCGGGCTCGATCCGCAGGCCATCATCGACAAGGTTGGGCAGGTTCGTTTTTTCAGCATCGACGGAGGACATTTGCTTCGCCACATCGTTGCCGATAGCCGGTTGGCGAAGAGCGTATTGGCCGATCATGGCATCATCGCCTTCGACGATACGTTCAATCCGGCCTGGCCGGAGGTGACGATCGGTGTCTCGGATTTTCTGCGCAGAAACAGCGATAGCTTTGCCGCCTTTTGCGTGACGAAGTACAAGACCTATGTCTGCCGCCGGGATTTTCATGGGCTCTATCGAGCCGCACTTGGCAGGGCACGACATCTCCTGCCGTTTGAACATGCGGAGATGGATTTTCTTGGCTCGAAAGTTCTCAGGCTGCACAATCCCATCAACCGGAGAGTCGCCTATGAGCTTTTGCGGCGGCTGGGCTTGGGCGCCATGTCCGAATGGGCCTATCGTTCAGCCTGACCTTGAGCCGGCCTCGCGTGCTGGTGGCGAGTGACAGGGATTTCCTTTTTCAACTAATCCTTCAGAGAGGCCCGCCGGAAGCAGGCCCCTCATCGGTCCTGATCAGTAAATTTCCGGCACGTACATTTCCGGCGGTACCGGCGTGCGGTGATAGTCCGCATTGCGCATGCGTTCCGGCAGCACGATTTCCGGCTTCGGTACGCTTTCGTAGGGGATTTGAGTCAGAAGATGGGCGATGCAGTTGAGTCGCGCCCTCTTCTTGTCGACGGCATGGACGACCCACCACGGCGCTTCCGGAATATGGGTGCGCTCCAGCATCTCTTCCTTGGCCTTGGTATATTCCTCCCAATGCACGCGGCTCTGCAGGTCCATCGGCGAAAGTTTCCACTGCTTCAGCGGATCCTGGATGCGCATGTTGAAGCGGAATTCCTGTTCCTCGTCAGTGATCGAGAACCAGTATTTGATGAGGATGATGCCGGAGCGAACCAGCATGCGCTCGAAATCCGGAACCGACCGGAAGAACTCCTCCAGTTCCTCCGGCGAGCAGAAGCCCATGACGCGCTCGACGCCGGCGCGGTTGTACCAGCTGCGGTCGAACAGCACCATTTCGCCCGCGGTCGGCAGGTGCGCTGCATAGCGCTGGAAGTACCATTGATGCCGTTCGCGCTCGGTCGGTGCCGGCAATGCGACGACGCGGCAGACGCGCGGATTGAGGCGCTGCGTGACGCGCTTGATGGCGCCGCCCTTGCCCGCGGAATCGCGCCCTTCGAACAGCACGACGACCTTCAGCTTCTTGTATTGGACCCAGTCCTGCAGGCGCACGAGCTCGTGCTGAAGCCGGAAAAGTTCGCGGAAATAGACGCGGCGGTCGAGCGTCGCCTCACCTTCGCTGATAAGGCCTTCTGCGACCAGTTCGTCCAGCCGGTCCTCTTCGAGCTGCATCTCCAGCTCTTCGTCGAAGCTGTCGACGATCTCATCCTTGATACGGCTGAGCGGGTCCTGGGTTTCGTCGGTCATTGTGCGCCTCCTGCTCTGTTTTCATGTCGTTGCTGCAGCCCTGGGCTGCTGAGAGCCGGCACGGTGCTCAAGCATGTGCCGGCTATGGCTTCGGTGTTATTCGGCGGTCCAGCCGCCATCGACGGAAAGCGTCGTGCCCGTAATCTGCTTTGCGGCGTCGCTGCACAGGAACACCGCGATAGCGGCAACTTCGTCGACGGTTACGAATTCCTTCGTCGGCTGGGCGGCCAGCAGCACGTCGTGCTTGACCTGCTCCTCCGTCATGTTGCGCGCCTTCATGGTCTCGGGGATCTGCTTTTCGACGAGCGGCGTCCAGACATAGCCGGGCGCGATGGAGTTGACCGTTACGCCGTTCTGCGCCGCTTCGAGAGCGATGGTCTTGGTGAGGCCGGTAATGCCGTGCTTGGCCGAAACATAGGCTGATTTGAAAGGTGAGGCGACGAGCGCGTGTGCCGAAGACGTGTTGATGATGCGGCCCCATTTGCGCGCCTTCATGCCGGGGATGGCAGCTTTGATGGCGTAGAAGGCGGCAAGCAGGTTGATGCGGATGATCGCTTCCCACTTGTCGTCCGGAAATTCCTCGATCGGGGCAACGAACTGGATGCCGGCATTGTTGACGAGAATATCGAGGCTGCCGAAGGCTTCCTCGGCTTCACGCACCATGGCAGTGACTTCCTCACCATTCATCATATTCGCAGCGGAGTAGCGGCACTGCACGCCGAAATCAGCTTCGATGGCTGCGCGTTCCTTTTCGATCGCATCGGCATCGCCGAGGCCGTTGATCGTCACGTTCGCGCCCTCGGCGGCAAAGGCGCGGGCGATCGCAAGCCCGATACCGCTCGTCGAACCGGTGACCAGCGCATTCTTCGAAGTCAACGAACCCATGATGTTACTCCCGCAATCGCTATGAGATGGTTGGACAAGGGAAATGCTCGATATGAGCGCACACTGCCAGCCGGATATGTCGCTTTGATAACAGCGCAATTTGCTCCGAGCCGTGGGCTTTCGTCCCCTGACACTTCACTGTCATGCAACCATGCAAGTTTTCGCTCCGACGCCCGGCGATTTCCTCCAACGACGGACAATACGATGAAGGTCGAAGACATTCTGAAGCATGCCTATGCGATGCCGCTGACCAATCCTTCCTATCCTCCAGGGCCTTATCGGTTCTTCGATCGCGAATATATCATCATCACCTATCGCACCACGCGCGAGGCCCTTGAAGCCGTCGTACCGGCGCCGCTCGAAATCGACGAGCCGCTGGTGAAATATGAATTCATCCGCATGCCCGATTCCACCGGCTTTGGTGATTACACCGAGACCGGACAGGTCATTCCGGTGACCTATCGCGGACAAAAGGGCGGCTATGTCCACTCCATGTATCTTGATGACGATGCGCCGATCACCGGCGGGCGCGAGATCTGGGGCTTTCCGAAGAAGCTTGCCAGTCCGAAGATCGTCAACGAAGGCGAAGTCATCGTCGGCACGCTGCATTACGGCTGCGTTCTCTGCGCTACGGGGACGATGGGTTACAAACACAAGCCGATCGACCAGGGACCGCTTCTATCAGCTCTCTCGGAGCCGAATTTCCTGATCAAGATTGTGCCGCATGTCGATGCGACCCCGCGCATCTGCGAGCTGGTGCGCTACTATCTGACCGATATTACCATCAAGGAAGCCTGGACTTCGCCGGCCGCCCTCGATCTTCGGCCGCATGTCATGGCTGACGTCGCGCGACTGCCCGTGCTGGAAGTGGTTTCGGCTGTTCATTTTACCGCCGATCTGACGCTCGGGCTAGGCGAAGTCGTTCACGACTATCTCGCCGAGCGCAGGTAGCCGAAGCCTTATTGTTAGACCATACTGGAGACGGATCGTGCTCGAACGAAATATCAAGGCGGTAGCGCCGACCATTCCGGAAATAGCTGCGCAATATGATCGCGTTGCCCTGGTCTTCCAGGGTGGCGGTGCGCTCGGCGCCTATCAGGCCGGCGTCTATCAGGCGCTTGCCGAAGCGGGATGCGAGCCGACCTGGCTCTCCGGCGTCTCGATCGGCGCGGTCAATGCTGCGATCATCGCCGGCAACGAGCCGGGCCGGCGGTTGCAGCGTCTGGAGCAGTTCTGGCAGATCATTTCCGGCCGCAAGATCTGGGCCTATACGCCGGAAGGCGATTTCTTCCGCGATATCCGTAATCGCACCAGTTCCTGGATGACGATGACCATGGGGCAGCCCGGCTTCTTCAAGCCGCGCTTTCCCAATCCCTGGCTCGAACTGCCGGGCGCCGAGGGTGCCACCAGTTTCTATGACTCGGCAGAGCTCAAGAAGACGCTGGAGATGCTCATCGATTTCGACGTGCTGAATGACGGCAAGAAGCGTTTCAGTGTCGGCGCGGTGAATGTCCGCACCGGTAATTTCGTCTATTTCGACACCGACCATATCCGCATCGGCCCCGAGCACATCATGGCGAGCGGCGCCCTGCCGCCCGCATTGCCGGCGATCCGCATCGAAGGTGAGTATTACTGGGACGGCGGCATCGTCTCCAACACGCCGCTGCAATATCTGCTCGATCAGGAAGAGGACCGCAGCTCTCTGGTCTTCCAGGTGGATCTCTTCAGTGCCCGCGGCGTCCTGCCGCGCAGCATGCCGGATGTCCTTTCACGCCATAAGGACATCATGTATTCGAGCCGCACACGGCAGAACACCGACAATTTCAAGCGCATTCACGGGCTGAAGATGAAGCTTCTGAGCGCGTTAAAGCGTGTTCCGAAAGATCAGCTGACCGCGGAAGAGGAAGAGCTGATTGCCGATTATTCCGATGCCGGCGTCGTCAATATCGTGCACCTGATCTATCAGCACAAGAACTACGAAGGCCACGCCAAGGACTATGAGTTTTCCGGCACGTCGATGCGCGAGCATTGGGATATGGGCCTTGAGGATACCAAGCGGACGCTACGCCACACCGATTGGCTGTTGCCGCCCTTCACGGACGACGCGGTCGCCATCCACGATCTTCACAGGGAAGATCCGGCCTGAGTCAATGGTGTTCTTGGCCCGACTCTAGAGATATCGGGCAGTAGCGAGCCCGCTTAGCTCCAGCTGTAATTCATGCTTCCAGCAAAACGCCTGTCTTTTGCGGGACTGGCGTCAGCTCTGCTTGAGCCGGTGTCGATGGGCTGCCTGCTTGGAGCGATTGCCGCACATCGCCATGCTGCACCAGCGTCTGCGGCGCCCGCGCGTATGGTCAACGAACATCAAGGTGCATGCGTGGCCTTCGCAGGCCTTCACATCGGAAAAATCTTCCGTGCAGACGAAACGTCCCAGCGCTTCGCCGATCGGTAATAGCAGCGATTCCGGTGAGCGCCATTTCCGCATCGGCTGAAGGCAGAGTTCGCGATCTTCGCCCGGCTTTCTTGTGACAATCCGGCTAAAACCTTCATCGCGTTCCAACAGACGGTTCAGCGGTTCCAGATCGTTCAAGGCCTCTGATGCCAGCGGCTTTCCCCTGTGGGAGTTTACGAAAGTTCTGAACCACTCACGCAGGCTTCTTGCCTGGTCGGCGACTTTGTCGAGTTCGCCCGGCAGCGCCTGCTTGCGCATGGCGGCAAGCGTTTCCCGCGGCACTAGGCCTGCCTGTTCCAGCCAGCGCAGCAGACCCTCTCCATCGTCAATCCAGTCGATCGGCACATCCACCGGCGTTGCGACCGAATTGAGGAAATCCAGTCCCGGCGTGTCGCCAACGAAGATGGCGGGTGAATGGCTGTCCATCGACTGCTCCTTATTCCGGCCGACAGGGGGCTGAAAGGCCGCTCGAAAACATAGCGACTATATAACCGTTCCAAAGCCTCTTGACAAGTTACATACGCGAAGAGTAACCATATCGGTGTCATTAAAGAGGTTATTTGTTTCCATTGGCGGGAAAAGGCCGACGCCGCTACAGAGGATTGAGTTTTCCGCACGGATGATGGCACCTTCGCCGGTGCCGGTGTCAACGCAGGTGTGTTTTAGGCACCATTTGAATTCTGAAAATGTAACCTAGGAAATAAATGTTGATAGGTTATGAAAGGAGCTTAACATGACTGATATCAGCTATCGCAGCGTCAATATCGAAGGTGTGAAGGTTTTCTACCGTGAAGCAGGCTCGGCCGGCGCGGACAAGCTTCTGCTGCTGCATGGCTTCCCGACTTCCAGCCACATGTTCCGCGATCTCATCCCGCTTCTGGCGGATCGCTACCACATCATTGCCCCAGATCTACCCGGCTTCGGGCAATCCGACGCCCCGAAGGACAGCAACACATTCGACAGCATCGCCGAGACGATCGACCGTTTCACGGAAGTCGTTGGCTTCGACCGTTATGCCGTCTATGTCTTCGATTATGGTGCGCCGACCGGCTTCCGACTGGCGTTGAAGCATCCGGAACGGATCACGGCGATCATCTCCCAGAACGGCAATGCCTATGAAGAGGGCTTGAGCGAAGGTTGGAATCCGATCCAAGCCTATTGGCGCGAAGCCTCCGAGGAAAATCGTAATGCACTGAAGGCATTCCTTCAGCCGGACGCGACGGCGTGGCAATACACGCACGGTGTCCCGGACCCCTCGAAGGTCTCTCCCGACGGCTATTCGCTCGATAGTTTCTATCTCGCCCGACCTGGTTCGGAGAAGGTGCAGCTCGATCTTTTCGGCGATTACAAGAGCAACGTCGCGCTCTATCCGACCTTCCAGAATTATTTCAGAACCTATAAGCCGCGTCTGCTTGCGGTCTGGGGCAGGCACGATCCCTTCTTCTTGCCGCCAGGTGCTGAGGCCTATCGCCGGGACATTCCAGACGCGGTGGTCAAATTCTTTGATACCGGCCATTTTGCTCTAGAAACCCACGCGGCCGAGATCGCAGTCGAAATCCGCGCTTTCCTGGGTTGATATCAAGCCGGGCCGCGTCGGCGCTCGATCGGCGCGGTCGGATCATTCGCAATGCAAATGGGAGGAGGCCGCAAAGCTGATGTCTTTCGTGATTTCCCCGGGGAGCGCACCAGATCGCTTAGGTTCGGAACCCTTCGTGGCATGGCTCATGAAAGGCTGATCTTGTCTTGACGCTGCCTTGACAATCCCAACGCAGATGGTTCGGCGAAACCAAATCCGCCGGACTTTCGCATGAATCAAAAGACATCAGTTGCTGCGGCGCCGGAGCGCCTCCTGTCCAAGATTTCCCCTTGTCCTACGTTGCCGCCAACGGCTTCCCGACCGCCTATATCGCGATACATCGTCATCTGGAGAATATTAACCTTCGGCCTGCGCGTGCGCTGGAAGCGTGCTTTTCTCTTCTGGTGCCGCTTTGCTGCACACCCGCTTCTGACCATTCGTTGGTGGCGCTTTATCGCGGCATTCGTGACTACGCGCGGGTTGCCGCCGCCGCATGACGAACTGCTGCAGAAACCGCTTTCGAAGTTTCTTGTCCACGGAATGCCCAATTCCCGTCGGCTCTCTCTTCTCATCGAGCATTTTTCGATTGCTGAAACCATCCTCTCCAGAGATACCATGATACGGCTCTGGCGCGGTGATTGGCTGGAAATGGGCACAGTGCAAGGCAAATGCGAGGCATATGCATGCCACATTGCGCTCGCCGACCGCAGCGGCGGCCGCCATGAGGGTGCTTTCGCCATCAAACTCCTGCGCGTGAGCGATCAGGCTGTTCTTTGCACGGTCAGATTCACGTTCGTCTATCAAGGGACGAAGGGGGGTTATACATTCGTCGTCGGCAGCATGCAGGGACCACGCAATGCGAAACAGCGTATCATCGAGGTAACTCGCGATCTCGCCGGCCTCAGGCCCAAAGAGGCAATCCTGATCGTGCTGCAGGGCCTGGCGGCGGAGGGAGGCATGCAGCACTTCCTTGCCGTTTCGCAGGCAAGGCACCCGATTCAATATCGCCGGCGTTCTCGGCAATCAATGCTGCTATCGAACATCGATGCTTTCTGGCTTGAGCGTTCCGGCGAACCGGAGTGCGTCTACGGCTTCCAGATCCCCCATTCGAAAATTCAGAGAGAGGACAGGCGCAGCCAGAAAAAGTCGTGGTTCCTCAATATCGGCGAACTCTTCCACTGACGGCCCGACCGCGGTGGCCTTGTTCAACAAAGCCGGCATTGTCCGGAGACTGTATCCTGCTCACCGAAACCGCGCATTTCTCCAGGCATACCGTCGGTCAAATGAATTGCGACCATGGCGCCGCCCTCGGGCCGATTTGCGAATTCAAGATATCCGCCGTGGGCAGCCGCGATTGCCTGCACCACGGATAGTCCCAGCCCGGTGCCGCCGGTCGCCCGCGAACGCGAGGGGTCGCCGCGCCAGAAAGGGTTGACGGCCACGGCATCCATATCCTGCGGAAATCCGGGACCGCGATCGAGAACGCGAATGACGATCCCATCGTCCGCCAGCTGCTCGGTTTCGCATCGCAGCCATCCGCCTTCGGCAGCGTAGCGGCACGCATTTTCGAGCAGCGCCAGCACGGCTTGGCGAATGCGGGGGGAGTCGGCTGAGATCCAGGCGGGTTTCAGCCCGGTTTCGACCTGCAGCTTGCTGGCTTCCAGCATGGGTTTTGCCGAGGCGATGACAGTCTCGACCAGCAGGGATGCGTCGATGCGCTGACGTTCCATCACGAGTTTCTGGCCGATGGCGAGCGACAGGGTGCGCAGATCCTCGACAACCCGTCCCAGGCCCTCGACCTGCAGGAGGAGGTCGGAAATGATTTTCCGATCCATCGGAAACACGCCGTCGAGCATGCTCTGCAGCGATCCCTGCAGGATGGTCAACGGTGTGCGCAGCTCATGTGCAACCGCCATGTTGTTGAAGCGCAATCTTTCCTCCATCGTCTCCAGGCTGGTCGCAAGGGCGTTGAAGGTTTCAACGAGGCTCGCGACTTCGCGCGTGCTGCGATAGGAGGCTGGGACGCGGACGGAGAAGTCGCCGGACTTCAGGCTCGGCGGCGGAAGTGAGATCTTCGAGCGGGCGCGCAAGCCGCCGCGCCAGGAAGACGCCGATTACGGCGCAGAGCAGAGCCGACAAGAGGCCGAAAACGAGGACGGAAAGCTGCACCTTGAGATCCGTCGGTTCCGTCAGCGAAATCAGGTGTTCGACCAGCAGCTTGAGGGAATCTCCATCGGGAACCTTGTTTTCGCTCAGCATCTTGTAGGTCGCCGCGGCCTTGGGCGGCAGGGCCTCGCTGATGCCTTGCTCCAGATAGGTCGCATACCAGTTGACCCCCAGATAGGTCAGGCCAACGCTGAGCAGCAGCATGATCGTGGTGACTATGGCCGTGAGCGTTGCAAGCGGCGTGCTGGGAATTTTCTGTATTTTCATCGCGGATCCGAAAAGCGATAGCCGATGCCGCGCACGGCAGGAAAGAAGCCGATCTGCCCCATTTCCTCCAGTTTGCGCCTGAGGTTGGAGATGTGCGTGTCGACCGTCCGCACCAGGGCATCGCTTTCCGGCAGGCAGGCATCGAGGATATCGGCGCGCGCGAAAGCCTGGGTCGGATGGCGGATCATGTAGGCGAGGATTCGGAATTCGCTTAGCGTCAACGGCATTGCAACACGGCCTTCGTCCCTGTTGATGAAGACGGTATAGCTGCCGAAATCGACCTCCAGCGCGCCGAAGCGCTTGATGGCTTCCGCGCGCTCGCCCTGCGTCCGGCGCAGGACCGCTCTGACGCGGGCGACAACTTCCTGCGGGTTGAACGGTTTGACGACATAGTCGTCGGCACCGAGGCGCAACCCGCTTAGTCGATCGATGTCGTCAGCGACGGCTGTGACCATGATGACCGGCGTCGAGCCGGCCTGGCGCAGGCGGCCGAGCACACCGAAGCCGTCCAGTTTCGGCAAACGAACATCCAGAAGCACGAGATCGGGTTTCAAAAGCGCATGGTGTTGCAGCGCTGTTTCACCGTCTCCGGCGCGGACCGTGCGAAAGCCGTCCCGCGTCAGATAGCCCTCGAGTATCTGTGCGATTGCCGGTTCATCCTCCACGATGAGAACGAGACTGTTATCCACCCCTAGCGCCCTGTGTTTCTTCTGTTTTTCCGTTCGGCTCTGCCGCCCGAGTTCTACTATTGCGGACAAAGCCGGCTTCCGCAATTTCCAAACAGCTTTCCGATCGCCTGATCGCCGGTTCTGAACAGGGCCTTGATGCGATCTTCGCCATTTCTTGACAATCGGGATTCAGCTTGGCGCCATTCCGTCTCTGGAGATATGGCATGTGGAAATTTGCATCGAATTCCTGGAGCTCCGATTCCGGCCAAGCGCGGCTGCGCCGGCGGCAGGAGCACGCAACGGCAGATGACGAATTGGCAGCCATCGGTATGCTGATCGTCTGGAGCAGTTTCGTCTTCGTGGTCTTTCCAAAACTCGATCTGGCCGTTGCGCGCTTATTTGCCCACGGACATGTCTTTTGGCTCGCGGAAAACCCGTGGCTGAAGGCGGTGAGGGATATTGCCCGTCAAAGCCAGCCTTATATTCTCGGCACCATGGCCGTCATCATCGTCCTGCATGTTTTCCTGCCGCGGCGATTGCGGTTCTGCCCGCCTCACAAACCGCTTTTCGTGCTCCTGAGCTTTGCCGCCGGGCCGCTATTGGTGGTGCAGACGCTAAAAGTAGCGATTGGACGCGTGCGCCCTCGTCAGCTGATTGAATTCGGGGGCACAGCTGATTTTACCCCGGTGTGGCAGTTTTCGGCGGCGTGCAGCCGCAATTGTTCCTTCCCTTCCGGCGAAGCAGCCGCGGCTGCTGCGGCGCTGTCCCTGTTGATATTCGTGCCTGTGGGGCGCAGATGGATTGCTGCGGTGATCCTGGTACCATGCTCGCTGTTCGTGGCGTTCAACCGCGTGATCTTTGGTGCTCATTTCCTGTCGGATGTCATGCTCGGATGGCTTCTGACCATGTTTGCCATGGCCATCATCTGGCGCTGGATCGAAGCGAATTCGCGGATGATCGATCGCCACGTCACGCGCCTGATGTTCAGATGATCCCATCGGTATGGAAGCGGGCGCCGACATCCTCGTTCAGCCCTGTTTGCGATCACCGCGGAGCGGGAATGGCTGCCGGGTGTCGCCGCAATGCGACAGTCCCAGGCAAACCCATGTTACAAACCTTAATACAACGTTTCTTCACCTTTCCTTCGATCAGGGGTTACCTATTTAGCGTTGGCCATGCCGTCGGACGCGATTGAGGCCGGTAAGGCGGATGGTGAAGGGACCTTGGCGGGGTGAGAGTGACGGGATGGGGTTGGTAGATTGGGCGTTGCGCGGAATGCTCGACACGGATGGCCGACGCAGGATGCGCTCCCGCAGAGACCATTACGAGCCATGGGTCGTGCTTGCCGTTGAGAGTTTCGAGCGGGAAATGCTGGCCTTCTACAGGCGTTCGCAGTTTGCGGTAGTCAAGAAAGCCGCATGAAGGGTAATTCGATACCGGGTATGGCCGCGCTCCCGCAGCCTGCCTGACGGTTTTCCTGCGCCGCCGCATCAAGAGCAGGGATCTCGAGAAGGATTTCAATGCCGCGCTGGAAAGGGCGTACGAGCTTGCCAAGGGCAGGGAGGCCGATTACCTGCGAGGTTGGTGCGGCCCTGTGCCGGAGTGATCGCCCAGCTTCGCGAGCATCGCATTGACAGTCGTTCGGCAAGCGCCTATTGGAATGGCAGCCGGCGGTGCCGGCCGTAAGCGTTTGACGTCAAGCAACGCACTCAACGATCCTCGTCGGTCGGAGTGCGTTTTTTTATGCCTTCGCCGATTGAGGAAAGCCTGGAGATTATCATGGCTTTTCAATCGACACCCGATCCGGCGCGCGGCCGGCTGCTGCTGCTGAGCGCCATTCTTTTCATTTCCTATCTTTGCATCGGCATCTCGTTTCCGATCGTGCCGCTTTATGTGAGCGGTCAATTGCGGCTCGGCAATGTCTGGGCCGGGCTCGGCGTCGGCATCGCTTTTCTGGCAACCATCCTCACGCGCGGCTATGCCGGCGGGCTCGCGGACCATCGCGGCGCCAAGGTGGCTGTGACGCGGGGGCTTGCATTCTATGTCGTCGGGGCTTCGATGGCTTTGGGTGCCGGCATTCTCACCGACACGCCGTTGCCGTCCTTTCTGCTCCTCCTTCTGGGACGCTTGGCTTTAGGGCTGGGCGAAAGTCTGGTTGCCGTCGGCGTCATCGCCTGGGGCATTGGCATCGTCGGCCCGGCGCGTTCGGGCAGGGTCCTGGCGCTGGTCGGCGCCGCCATCTATGGAGCGCTCGCCGTGGGCGGGCCGATCGGTCTGGCTTTGTTCAGCCGGTTCGGCTTTGCCGGGACAATGGCGATCAGCGCTGCCCTGCCATTCCTAGGGCTGATGGCGATCTGGCGGGTTCCCGCCGTTGCGCCTCATCCCGGTGCGCAGCGCCCGCCATTCTGGACCGTCGTCGGCAAGGTCTGGCTGTATGGGGCGGTCGTGTGTTTTCAGGGCATAGGCTTCGCCGCGATCGGTGCCTTCTTCACGCTGTATTTCCTTGATCGGGGCTGGAGCTATGCCGGGATGGGCCTGACCGCCTTCGGCGTCGGATTCGTTCTGGTGCGCGTGCTCTTCGGCCATCTGCCTGATCGTATCGGTGGCTTGCCGGTCGCGCTCGGGTCACTGGCGGTCGAAGCGGTAGGCCAATTGCTGATCTGGAGTGCCGCCGATCCCATGCTCGCCCTGGCGGGTGCCTTTCTGACAGGTCTCGGATGCTCACTGATCTATCCTTCCATGGGCCGCGAGGTCGTCCGGCGAGTGGAACCGCATCTGCGCGGCACCGCGCTTGGAGGCTTCTCGGCCTTTCAGGACCTCGCCTACGGGCTGACCGGGCCATTTGCCGGCCTTCTGGCCGACCGGACCGGCTATGGCAGCGTCTTTCTGGCAGGCACCGTCGCCTCGATCGCCGGCCTGTTGATCGCACTCTCGCTCCGCAGGATACACACTGTTGCGTTCAGCTGATTGATATGGCGGCCCCTGCGTTCGGCCGGGACCGCCAGTAGGCTTGGCAATATGCCCAGCGACATCCTTGGCACAGCTATAGGGCAGCGAAAACCGCGCCGTAGTGATAGGGCGGCAGCTTGATCACGGCCTGGGACTTGAAGCCGAAGGTCTCGACAATCGCCGCGACCTTGGCCGGCGCCATGCGCATCTCGGTCTTGGGGCCGCGCGGCAGCCCGAGCACCGTGGTCTCCTCGCGCGATCGTGTCTCCCAGTTGACGATGCCGAAAAGCCCCTTGGGAGCGAGCACCGAATGGACGGCGCGGACGAGGCCAGGCTGATCGGGAACGCCGTGAAACGTGTTCGCCATCAGGACATAATCGACATTTTCGGGAAGATGTCTTGCGACGTCGCGCGCATCGGCATGGATCCATTTTTGCACGGAGACGCCTTGTCGATCGGCTTCCGTCCTCGCCATTTCGAGCATGGTTTCGTCCAAGTCGAGCGCATAGACCTTTCCGGAAACGAGTTTTGCCAGCGGTGCGGTGAAGTAGCCATCGCCGCAGCAAAGATCGAGGACGGTCATGCCGGGCTTGATGCCGAGTGCTTGGAGTGTTGCCAGCGGATCGGGCCAAAGTGCCGTCCACCAATCGCGGTCCGGCATCGATGTCGCTGGAAATGCTTCGCCCATTGGGATCTCCGCAGATGGAGGACTTGCGGCACTATAGAATACCGTTGATACCGTGGCGTCAGAATATCACGGCGAATGCGGCGTCATCGCGACAAGAGGCTGCAACATGCGCGGATGGCGGAGTAAGAGCAATCCGCGTGTGTTGGCGACCTTAGAGAGCTTGCGGCGCATCCTGCGGCAGGTTTTTGAGAGCCCAGGATGCGATGGTCTTGTCCGCCAGCCTCTCCGTGACCTCGAATTCGCTGATCATCAGGCTGGGCAGAAGCGAAGCGCTGCGTGCCTGTGCGGCAAAATTCCTTTCATAGTGCGCCGGCTCCAGCACATATGTGGAGAAGGCGGCAACCTTCCGCCCTCCGAAATCCATCCGTTCGAGGAAACTCATGGCAGGCGGCGTGATGGTATTCCACCACACCGGGCCGCCGACGAGGATCAGGTCGTATTTCGAAAGATTGGGAAGGCCATCGAGCAAGGGAGGAAGCTCTCCCGTTTCCAGCTCGTATTTGGACTGCTCGGCTGCACGCTGCATGTCGAGAGGATAAGGGTTGCGCATCTGGATTTCGAAGAGCTCGGCCCCCAGGAGTGCGCGAAGCTTTTCGGCAACCGCCCTGGTATGGCCGGTATAGGAATAATAGACGACCAGAGCCCGTCGTTCGTCTGCGGCGAAGCTCCATCTGGGTGCGGCGGCCGCGGCCACCATCGATGTCAACACGGTGCGGCGAGAAAGGTGCATGGGTTTGCGCTCCGATTTCAATGAGGCTTTTGGGTGCGGAAGATGACCGGACAACTTCGACGGCGGACAATCATTGCTGCCGCGCCGATGAAGCGCCCATCGATGCCGCGGCCCTCCGGGCCGGCAGCATAGGTCTGCCGGAAGTCTGCATTGCCTCGTCGAGGCGCTGCTCGAGAATCAGGGGATCGGTTTCGCCCTCGTCGGCGAATTTCATGAGCTCGCGGGCGGCGATGATCGCCGTTCGATCGGCGAACTCCAGTTCGTGCCGGGCGCAGAAGCTTTCGAGAATGCGGCGAAGCGTTGCGATCTGTGATAATTCCATGGCCAATTCCATATCCTCCTGTCAGCGTCGATAGTCTCGACCGGGCAAGTGATCTTCGAGCAGGAGGTTAAGACGCTCATGTCGCAGCTTTGTGCCGGAGATGTAAAAGCCTGTCGCCGGCGATGGCAGCGCCGGCCATCGGCTCTGGCACAGGCCGGCGCGGCAGTGATTGTTGGACGGCTGCCGCAAGCGGCCTATTTTGCAGAGCAAATGGCAGGATTAGCCCTTGATCGAAGCCAGGCGATGTCGCCGTCGCATTCCGTCAAGACGGGGCATATCGGTGGTGCGAGAGCTGCGACAGCTTGTTACAAATTTGCCCGGCCGCGGCACATCCATGTGACAACAACCTTATAATTTGTCAGTTGCAGGGGACCTCTTCGCGCAAAATATCGATTGGATTTCGAGGACAGTTTCGATGAAATCCGTATCCTCTCGATACAGCTTGTACCGGCCGTCGCAAGGTTTTCAAGTGGGGTGTGCCGCTTGCGGCGCAACCCTCCGGTCTATGTGAAACTTTGATACACTTTTTTCGATGCCGCTCGGAGCGGCCTTCTGTAGAATGATTGAGATCGTGGAAACCGTCATGCAAAAAGCTGCGCACATCGCCGTCGTCGATGATCATTCGGACATAAGGGACCTTGTCGGCCAATATCTCGAGCAGCAGGGCTATAAGGTCAGCGTCGCCGATAGCGGGCTCGCCCTGAGACGGATCCTCGAGCGGGGTACGGTGGATCTGATCGTTCTGGACGTCATGATGCCGGGCGAAGATGGTCTCTCCGTCTGCCGTCATCTCAGGGCGACGACGGATACCCCCATCATCTTCCTGACGGCCATGAGCGAGGATACCGACCGCATCATCGGCCTCGAACTGGGGGCTGACGATTATCTGGTGAAGCCATTCAATCCGCGCGAATTGCTGGCACGCATCCGGGCTGTCCTGCGTCGGGCCAATGGCGTGCCGCAGCAGCAGCGGGAAACGCTGAAAAAGGCCAGGGTCGTCCGCGTCGGTCAGTGGCGCATCAATATGGGGCGGCAGGAGCTTTCGGGCGACGATGGTGTCGGCATCCCGCTCAGCACCGCCGAATTCCGGCTTCTGAAGGTCTTCCTCGAACGTCCGGGCATGGTGCTCAGCCGCGAGCAGCTTCTCGATCTGACGGTTGGCAGGACGGCCGACATCTTTGACAGAAGCATCGACAACCAGGTGAGCCGCCTGCGCAAGAAGATCGAGCCGGATCCGAAGAATCCTTCGGTCATCAAGACGCATTGGGGCGGCGGCTACAGCCTCTCGGCGGATGTGGGGTTCGAATGATCTACTGGTGGAGGAGGAGCCTTGCTGCCCAGTTCATCGGCTTTACCCTGCTTGCCCTTGTCGTCTCGCAGTGCCTGACGTTTTCGATTTCCTGGGACGAGCGCACAAAGGCGCTGCATGCCGCCATGAAAAGCGAATTCTTCAGCCGCTGCGCCTCCGTTACGCGCTTGATGGAATCCATGCCCAAGCCGTTGCGTGAACAGGCGCTGCTCGCAAGCGAGACCAGCTATTCCCGTTTCTGGCTTTCGCAGATAGAGCCGACGGATGCCAGCGCCTGGCGCTCGCGTGCGGCAAACGAACTTGCACGGCCGATCGAGAATTTTATCGACCTTGGAGCGAAGTGGGGCATGCGCTCGAACTCCGATGTCGATCATCTGATGTCGAAGGGGCTAATGACGGCGAACGCCGGCGAGGACTGGGCGACCCCGCCCCCCGTTCTCTGGAGCCTGCCGCAGCCGGCAAAATTCGTTTATTTCGGGGATCGCAATGGATATGGCCTTGCCGTCAAGCTCAATGATGGCATGTGGCTGAATACGGCATTCTATAAGAATGTCGGCGATCGCTGGTGGGATATGAAATCGCTCACCTCCCTTGCGACCACCGCGCTCATCCTGTCGCTCATCGGAGTATTCATCGCCAGCCGCATAGCGCGCCCGCTGAGACGGCTTGCCGTTTCGGCGGAAGCCTTGGGGCGCGGCGAAAATCTTCCGCCGCTGCCCGAAGAAGGACCTGATGACATCAGGCGCACGGCCGAAGCGTTCAACAGGATGCAGGAACGCCTGCATCGCTTTGTCGACGATCGCACCCGGATGCTGGCCGCAATCGGCCATGATCTCAGGACGCCGCTGACTTCGCTTCGGTTGCGGGCGGAATTCGTCAAGGACGCCGATATCCAGCAGAAGATGCTGGCGACCATCGACGAGCTTCAGAGCATGACGGAAGCCGCCATTTCCTTCGCGCGCGGCGAATCCACGGCCGAGGAAACGCGGGCCATCGAACTGGAGGCGCTGGTCGGCAGCATTTGCGACGACCTTGCCGATCTCGGCCTGCCAGTGGAGTACATTGAAGGCCCGAAGACGACCTATCGCTGCCGGCCCGATGGCTTGCGCCGCGCCGTCCGCAATCTTGCAGAAAATGCGGCGCGCTACGGCGGCCATGCCAAGGTCCATATTCACCATTCGGTCAGCACCATCGATATCGTCGTCGAAGACAATGGCCCGGGCATACCTGAGGATATGAAGGAAAAGGTATTCGCGCCTTTTTTCCGTCTCGAAGCCTCGAGAAACAGGGGCACGGGCGGCGTCGGACTCGGCCTGTCGATTGCAAGAGCAGTGGCCCGGCAGCATGGCGGCGATATCCTGCTTCAGCCCAACAATCCCGGTCTGAAGGCCATCATTTCCCTGCCCCAGGAAGGGCAGGTCAAGACGCCCTCGTCGCGGGTAAGCCGGAGAAGAAAGCGGGCGCAAGCTCTCAAGCTGGCCGGACAGGAACACTAGAGCCGGATGATTTTAGGTGTGTTCGACCTAAGAGGGTGATGTCGTCCGAAATCCCGTATGTCGCGCCTTTGCCTTTCATCGTTGCAACAAACGATTGGCGCGCGGTGGAAGCTACCGCATCTGCAATATGATCGGGCTGCTGCTTGCCGGATCCGTATGCTCGCGCAGGGCCTTCACATCGTTTGCTGCAACCGCTCCGCCGTGATTTCCCCACGAAGAGCGCACGAATGTCAGGACATCGGCAATCTGCTGGTCCGAAAGCTGCTGGCGGAACGGCGGCATGCGATAGGCATCCGGAATTCCGTTCGCCACGACGCGGCTGGAACCGTTCAGCGTCACATTGATCTGCGATGCGTTTTCCTTCGCGAGCGAAGCGGCAGAGCCGGCGAGCGGCGGAATCCATTGCTGCTTTCCGCGCCCATCGACGCCATGACAGAAGCTGCATTTTGCAACGAAAGTCTGGGCGCCCGGGATCTGTTCACGGTTGGAAAGCGATACGTTCTGGGCGGTGCCTTCGTCGTATTGCCAGGGGGTGCCGTCGCGGGCGGGATCGCCGGGCAGGGATTTCAGGTAATGGCTTATCGCCTTCAGGTCGTCATCACTCATGAACTGTGTCGAATTGTTGAAGGCATCTGCCATGGAGCCGAAGACGACGGCGTGACCGTTCCTGCCGCTCTTGAGGAAGGCGAATATGTCGTCCTCGCTCCAGCGGCCAAGGCCGGTATTGGGATCGCCGCGCAGGCTTGGCGCATACCAGCCGTCAAGAAGAGCACCGGAAAGATAGAGCGGACTGCTCTCATCCAGCGCTTTTTCCGCCATGGTGATGGCGCGCGGTGTATGGCAGCTGCCGCAGTGTCCCGGCCCCTGCACGAGATAGGCGCCACGGTTCCACTGGTCGTCGCCGGCCGTTTTCGGCTGATAGGTGCCGCCTTCGGTGAAAACGGCGTTCCAGAGTGCCAGAGGCCAGCGCATATTCATCGGCCATTTGATGCCGGAGGGTCTGTCCGCCTGCTGGACCGGCGCGACCCTATTCATGAAATAGGCGTAGAGCGCACGAATGTCGTCGTCGCTCATCTTCACATAGGAAGGGTAGGGCATGGCCGGATAGAGGCGATGCCCGTCCCGCGCAACACCCTGGCGGACGGCGCGGTCGAAATCGGCGAGCGTATAGTTGCCGATCCCGGTTTCCTTATCCGGGGTGGTGATGTTGGTCGTGAAGATGGAGCCGAGCGGCGTCCCCATTTCCAGCCCGCCGGCGAAGGGAGCGCTCTTCGGCGTGCTGTGGCAGGCGACGCAATCGCCGAGGCGCGCAACATATTCGCCGTGCTGCAGCAGGTCCTCCGAGGGCGCCTGTGTCGCGGCGACACTATCGAAGGGCGAAGCCGGCGTGCGCGTGACGAACCACGCAGTACCGCCGGCCACAAGCACGATAATCAGGAGAAGAACCAGAAGAAGTTTCTTCAAGAGTGTGCCCTCATGTCTTTGCTTCGGGATTTCGTACGCGGCTGGAGCATGATGCCGAAAAGTGTGATCGGTTTTCGGACGACGTCATGCTCTACTTCTTTGATTCTAGAGCCGGACAAGATCGTCCGGCTCTAAGGGGGAGCCAACCAAGCCGGCTCGCGGACCGAAAATGGGCCGAGAGCCGGATATGTGCCTGGCGCAGCGAGTGCTGCGCTTCAGCTTTCAAAGGTGTAGTTGGAGAGAGGCATGCTGCGTATCCGCTTGCCCGTCAGGGTGGAAACTGCATTGGCGACCGCCGGAGGGACGGCTGGCAGGCCCGGCTCGCCGATGCCGCCCATCTCTGCCCCGCTTTCGACGATGCGGACGTGAACGCGCGCCATGCGATCCGGCGGCAGGATCGGATAGAGGTCGTAGTTGCGCGCCACCGGCTCGCCGTTTTTGTAAACGGCCTCCTCCATCAGAACCTGTGACATTCCGAGCGCCGTCGCCGAATTGATCTGTGCTTCGATGATCGCCGGATTGACGATGCTGCCGGGATCGATCGCTTCCCAGACATCATGGACGACGACCTGGCCGTTGCGGATGGAGACCTCAGCGATTGCCGCCGTATGGCTGCCGAAGGGAGAGGCCATGGCAACGCCACGCGCCCGCTTCGAGCCATCCTCCGCCGTGAAGGGACCCCGCTTCCAGCCGCCTGAGAGATCGCCGGCAGCTTTCAGGAGATTGCTCAGCCGCTCGTTCTTTTGCAGCAGCTTGAGGCGCAGCTCGTAAGGGTCCTGCCCACCCTTGTCGGCCAGCTCGTCGAGGAAGGTCTCGTAGAAGAAGTCGTTCATGGAATTGCCGACAGAGCGCCAATAGGCGAGTGTCGTCGGGTTTTTGACGTAGATCTGTGCGATGCGGTAGTTCGGGATTGCATAGGATTTGCCGGCCAGGCCCTCCAGGGCCGTCGGATCCAGCGAATCCTCCTTGTGACCGTAAACGCCCTCGGTCGGTCCTTCGCAAGCGCTGATGGCCTCGAGCGCCACTGGCATTCCGTTGGCATCGAGTGCGCCGCGGAAGCGCACGGCGGCCATCGGGCGCATCGGATCGCGCAGAAATTCCTCCTCGCGGCTCCAGATCAGTTTGACCGGCCGCCCGACTTCCTTTGCAAGCTGGATGGCCTGCGGATAGGGATTGGCCGATGGATACAGGAAATGCCGTCCGAAGAAGCCGCCCAGAATGGGGCTGTGGATTATCACCTTCGATGGATCGAGACCGGTCAGCTTGGCGATATCGGCCTGGAATTGCTCGGGCGCCTGGTTGGGCATCCAGATTTCAAGACTGCCGTCCGGGTTGAAGCGGGCCAGGGTCGATGGCGGCTCCAGCTGCGCATGATGCAGATACTGGCTCCTGTAGGTGGCGGAAATGACGGTCTTGGCGCCGTCGAACGCTTTGGCGATATCGCCGACATTCTCCGCCTCCTTGCCATTGCCCGGTTCGTTGGCGAGCTTGTCGTTGAAAGCTGTTGTCGAAAAATCGGCGGGCATATAGCGGAGCGCAGGATCGGCGTCCGAGCCGGGTTCGCGCCAATCGACTTGAGCGGCCTCGGCTGCCCGCTTGGCATTCCACCAGCGTTCGGCGACGACAGCAACAGCGCCGGGCAGACTATGGACGGAATGAACACCCGGCATCGCCTTCAGCTGGTCTTCGTTGCGGATCTTGCCGACCGTAAGGCCGAGGCGGGGAGCGTGCTGGACGGCGGCGTGCAACATGCCGTCAACCTTGCAATCGATCGCGTAGATTGCCTTGCCCGTTGACTTGTCATGCATATCGAGCCGTTCGACCGGTTTGCCGATCCAGCGGAATTTGCTTGGGTCCCGAAGCGCGACGCTCTCAGGGGCAGGAACCGGCAGATCCAGCGCTTCGCTCGCAACGTCGCCATAGGCGAGGCTGCGGCCCGATGCGGCATGGATCACGCGGCCGGGTTCCGTCGTCAGCTCGGTAATCGGCGCATTCAGGCGCTTGGCGGCTGCTTGCAGGATCATGTTGCGGGCGAGCGCGCCGAGCCGGCGCATGGTTTCATAGCTGGTGCGCACCGACATGCTGCCGCCGGTAATGCGCATCTTGCCGTGTACGACAAGATAGTCGCTGCCTGTCGGCGCATTTTCGACAATGAAGGTCTTCGGATCGGCATCGAGTTCTTCGCCGACGATCTGTGCCATCGCAGTGAAGACGCCTTGCCCGCCTTCGACGAAAGGGCTCATGAAGCGGATGGTGCTGTCCGGGCGGATTTCGAGGAATGCCGGAACGCGCGTGCCCGGGGGCATGGCGCTTGCCGCCTGCTGTGCCCGTGCCCGGCCGACCGGCAGGCCGAAGCCAAGCACGAATGCCCCGGCTGCCGCACCGGCGGAAGTCAGGAGAAAGTGCCGGCGTGAGATGTTGACCGGAGATCCCGTAGGGAATTCATCCTCCGGAACGAGATTGCGGCTGGTTTCGGTCATAGCGTCTCTCCTTCCTTCGAGGAGAGGTCTTTGACCGCCGCCTTGATCGCATTGTAAGTCCCGCATCGACAGAGATTGATCATCGCCGCGGCGATTTCGTCATCGGAGGGATTTGGCGTTTGTTTGAGGAGCGCGGTCGCGGCGACGACCTGCCCCGATTGACAGTAGCCGCATTGCGGAACCTGATGCTTGACCCAGGCGGCGACAACACGCTTTCCAACCGGGTCCGCCTCGATCGCCTCGATCGTCGTGATCTGGCGGCCGGCGACGCTGTCGAGCGGCGTCACGCACGAGCGCACCACTTCGCCATCGACAAGAACGGAACAGGCACCGCATTGTGCCAACCCGCACCCATATTTCGTGCCGGTCATGCCAAGCTCGTCGCGGATGATCCACAGAAGCGGTGTGTCACCGTCTGAATTGACTTGATAAGACTGGCTATTGATTTGAAGATTCATGAGGCGCCTCCTGAGGCTTTCGATCGCGAACCTTCAATGCCGGTGCTGTTCGATGATCTGGATGCTCAACGAACGGATGACGCATAGCTCAGGCTCACAACCCCGACTATAACACTGAACCGACCGCATCAAAAAGATTAGTAGGTGAAACGTGATAGACGTTAGAAACCAGATTCATAAATCTGGTTTCCAGGCCATTTTCGTTCGCGCAAAGGAGGGCGGCTGCATCGAAGAAGTGATCGATGCAGCTTTCGCGCCAAGCGATAATATCCTGATTCTAATGCGTAATCGCACAGCTGTGATCCTGCACGTCTTCGCCGCCCATGCCGGGCACTGCGACATCGGTGAGGACAATGAAGCCGGGGCCGTCGGCGAAATTGGCGCCGACAACCACGAGATTGTGATCGCCCATTTCGTTTGCCGGGTCCTTCAATGTCTTGGCAAGTGCCAAGAACGGATTGAAGGTTCCCAATGTCTCACCCTTGACCCGGAGCGCCGTGAACTTGTGGCCGGCAATGGTATCGGGAAGGGGTGCCCAGTCGGCGCCGATCTTGTCGGCATCGGCCTCGAGGGCAGCCCGCGCATCTGCGCTCAGGCAATCGACGTGGATATGCAACTGGTTCTGCGAGCGGGCCTGCTGCGCATTGACGGCCAGGCTGAGGCCGTCGCGCGGAAGCGCATGTGGCAATCGGGCATCGACGTCGCCTCGTTCTGCCCATGCGTCGGCAAAGTAGTTATGCGTTGCAGGGTGGAGGAGTAGCGGGCTCTCCATGCCGGTAATCTTGTCGGTCGGAATCAGCAGAACTTGCGCAACGCCCCGCAGATCCTTCAGCATCGCATAGTGCTCGTTCGTATTCACCGAAAGGCAGGGCGCAGTTTGTACGACGCACTTGTCATGAACGATCTTCCAGAGCACGTCGGAGTCGGCGAAGGCCGGCGCGAAGAGTAAGGGGAGGAAGGATGCGGCAAGAGCCGTGACGCGGCGCGAGAATGTCATGGCAGGAAATTTCCCAGGATCAAGCGATTTGGCATTTTCGAAATTCCGAAGAGCTTAGCACAGGCCTATTAGGCTGATGTGACGGCTTGGCGACGGCAAGCGTCAAATCCGGCAAATGCGTACGGCGGATATCGCGCGATATCGGTTTCGTTTCGTCTCAGGCTAAGGCCGCTTTCAGTTTGGTTGCCTAAATGGCAGGAGCCGAGTGCCGACAATAGCGGCGACCAGAATGGTTGACTGGAGAGTAGCAGGCACCCCTGCCGAAAAGATTTTGAAAGCCTGCCATGTCCCGGCTTTTGCGATAGCCTAACAACCTTTTATCCGTCTTCAGCCATCGGACTCGCGGCAGATAAAGGGCGAAAGAATGCAGTCGGCTGCAGGACCGAACTGGCGATATTGGCGATGATCGGGCCTGAAGCCTCGCTCTTTGCCAAAGCTTCCTTCCAGGCCGGATCGGTTACGAACTCCGCCCATTTCCGCTGGCGCTCCTCTAGCGATTGCCATTCAAGTAAATAGATGAGGTCGACGCTGGAGGGTCCGATCATCGTCGTCCAGAAACCGATGGGGCGGATTCCGATCCGATCCCAGATCGCCAGTGTCGCCGTTTCAAAACGCTCCTGGAGCGCTGGCAGCTTGCCGGGTAGGCAGGTATAGATGCGCATTTCATGGATCATGAAAATCCTCCTTAAGTGAATTCACAAGAGGTCGAGCCTGTCCCTACGGCAGATTTAAAAATAGTTGAGCGATGACGGGAGGTTGTGATTCATTTTGGTGCTGAAACAAAATGAGGGTCCGATGGCCTCGGCTACTATTGCTCTATTTGAGCATAACTTAGATGCGCTTCATTTTTCAAGTGATTTGATGGACGGTGAGCAGGCGTTGATCAATCCCTTCATCCCGCCAGCTCGCAAGAGGGGACCGGTCCCACCTCCTGCCCTTCCTCTATCTCGATCGTTTCAAGGCTAGATTCGCCCGAATGTCGGGGCTTGACGAAAACAAGCCAGGCATTAATTTAAACGGAGGCGCCTCCGTTTATTTGTGGTGTCCTCCGCTTCCCAATTCAGATGAGAGCCGATCATGACGTCAGAAATTCCACCGGCCCATCTTTCCAACAGAAACCATAGCAACCGGTAGACCGACGGATAGATTCGACTAGATTCCGCAGGTCTCTTCTTCGTGACGATGGCAGGAGCTTATCATGACACGAACCATCCATATCGCGCTCGACATTAACGGGGAGCGTCACGAGCTCGATATCGAGCCGCGTGTGACACTTCTCGATGCGCTGCGCGAGCATCTTTCCCTCACCGGCACCAAGAAGGGCTGCGATCAGGGACAGTGCGGCGCCTGCACCTGCCATGTCGACGGTAAGCGCGTGCTATCCTGTCTGACGCTGGCCGCGCAGGCCGAAGGCCGTGAGATTACGACGATCGAGGGGCTGACTGACGAGAGCGGCGATCTGCATCCGGTGCAGGCAGCGTTCATCGAGCATGATGCTTTCCAGTGCGGCTATTGCACGCCGGGCCAGATCATGTCGGCCGTTGCCTGCATCCGCGAGGGACATGCCGGCTCGGACGCGGAAATCCGCGAATATATGTCCGGCAATCTCTGTCGGTGCGGGGCCTATAACAGCATCGTTGCGGCGGTGCGCCAGGCCGCGGAGGTGGCATGATGCGAAACTTCTCCTATCTGCGCGCGACATCGACAGCAGAAGCCGCCCAGGCGGCGCGGCAGGCTGGCGCCATGCTGCTTGCCGGCGGAACGACGCTGCTCGATCTTGCCAAATGCGGTGTCGGCGAGCCCGATACCGTTATAGACATTACCCATCTTTCCGGTATGAGCGGCATCACCGTTACCGCCGATGGTGCAACGATCGGCGCGCTTGCCAGGATGAGCGAAGTCGCCGACCACAAGGATATCCGCGCGGCTTTCCCGGCTGTTTCCGAATCCTTGTCTCTGGCCGCCTCCGCCCAGCTTCGCAACATGGCGACAGTCGGCGGCAACCTCCTGCAGCGGACGCGCTGTTCCTATTTCCGCGATCCCGGCGCCTTTCCCGCCTGCAACAAGCGCAATCCCGGCTCCGGCTGTTCGGCAATCGGCGGCGTCACGCGCAATCACGCCGTGCTCGGAACCAGCGAGGCCTGCATCGCCTCCTATCCCGGTGATCTGGCGGTTGCTCTGGTCGCATTTGACGCCGTGGTCGAGACGGATAGCCGTAAGGTTGGCATCGACGATTTCTTCCTCCTTCCCGGCGACGCGCCGAACAAGGAAACCGTCCTGCAGCGCGGCGAGATCATCACCGCCGTCACCATTCCTGCCTCCGCCGCGGCCCGGAACTCCACCTACCTCAAGGTCCGTGATCGGCAGTCCTATGAATTTGCTGCCGCGAGTGCCGCGGTCGGCCTGGAGCTTGAAGCCGACGGGAGAACGGTGCGCGATGTCCGCGTGGCAATCGGCGGGGTTGCCACCAAGCCCTGGCGGGCAAGGGCAGTCGAGCAGGCACTCATCGGCAAGGCTCTCACTCCGGAGGCTTTGGAGAAGGCCAGCCGGCTCGCCATGGAGGGTGCCGTCGATCATGGCGGCAACCATTATAAGATCGAACTTGCGCCGCGCGTCATCGTCCGCGCCATTCAGAAGATGGGAGGTCTTGCATGACCATGATGGAACCCCGCAAACACGGCGATGCGTCCGACGGCACCGTCGGCGGTCGTCAGTCGCGCTTCGAAGGCAGTATGAAGGTGACGGGTGCGGCGACCTATGCGCTGGAATATCCGGTCGAAAACCTGGCTTATGCCGTGCTCGTCCAGAGTACGATTCCGGCTGGCCGCGTTGTCGAGGTCGATGCTTCGGCGGCACTTGCGATGCCGGGCGTGCTGCTGGTGCTGACGCCGGAAGATGATCTCGGTCTCAAGCTTTCGGCTGATTGGGGCGGCAACAAGCCCGCCGACGGACCCTACTATCCGCTGCCGCGTGATGTGGGTTTCAACGGACAGTCGATTGCCGCTGTCGTTGCGGAAAGCCGCGAACTGGCGACGGAGGCCGCCAGGCTGGTGCGCGTCACTTACGAAGAGAGCGAGCACGTCGCCGATCTCAACGATCCGAATGCCGGCGAGGGCAAGCTCATGGAGCCCCTCTCGATTGCCTGGGGCGATGCCGAGGCCGCACTTGCCGCTTCCCCGGTTAGGATCGAAGCGGAATATTCGACGCCGCGCGAATATCACGTGGCGATGGAGCCGCATGGTCTGACGGCGAAATGGGATGGCGACCAGCTGACGATCTGGGAGCCAAGCCAATGGTCCCATGGCATGGCGCGCATGTATTCCGAATGGTTCGACATGCCCTATGAGAATGTCCGGATCATTTCGCCTTTCATCGGCGGCGGTTTCGGATCGAAGGGGGTGCCGCTTGCCTATGGCGCGGTCGCCGTTGCGGCTGCCAGAAAGCTAGGCCGGCCGGTGAAACTAGCGGTCACCCGCCCGCAGAATTTCACGAGCTATGGCGGGCGCGCCGCGACCAGGCAGAAGATCGCGCTTGGCGCGACGGAGGACGGTATCCTGCAGGCGATCGTCCATCGCGGTGCCAGCGAAACCTCGGTCGATGCCGACTGGCCGGAGCAGACGGGGGCGGCAACCTCGATCCTCTACAAGGTCGAAAATTTCTCTTCGCAGCATCGTGTCGTGCCGGTCAATAGCGTGACGCCCGGCGCCTTGCGTGGTCCGGGCAAAAATCCGAGTGCCTACGGCATCGAATGTGCGATCGAGGAGCTGGCCTACAAGCTCGGCATGGATCCGCTCGAGATAAGGCTGAAGAACTATGCTGATCACGACTATCAATCGGGCAAGCCCTGGTCGACGCGCAGGCTGCGCGAGGCGCTGACGGAAGGCGCGGAGGCCTTCGGCTGGTCGCGGCGCAGCCACGCGCCGCGCTCGATGCGCGACGGCAAGACACTGATCGGCTGGGGCATTGGCTGCGGCACCTTCCCGGTCATCCGCGCACCGAGCGAGGCGATGATCCGCATTCTCGCAAACGGTCGGGTCGAGGTCGTCAGCGGCGCCATCGATATGGGGCAGGGCACCTACACGATCCTTGCCCAAAGCGCTGCGGAAGTCTTCGGCATTCCGGTCGATCAGGTCGAGGTCTATCTCGGCGATTCACGCCTACCGGGTTCGGCGATTGCTGGCGGCTCGATGCTGGCAGGCTCGATCATGGGGGCCGTCCATAAGGCGGCGGTCGCGGCTCGCGACGAACTCATCGGCCTTGCGCTTAGCGATGCCAATTCGCCCTTCCGCGATACGGGTGCAAATACGCTGAATTTTGGCGAGGGGCGCATCGCAGCCCCGCGTGGCGAGGCACCATCGCTGACGCTCGCCGAACTGATGTCCGCGCTGAAGCGCGAGGAGATCGAAGTCCGGCGCAACACCCTGCCTGACGGTGCGAACGCACAGGAGCAGCTTCAGGCGTGGACCACCATGGCTAAGGTGCAGGGACCGACCATGGGCGATTATTCCATGCATAGCTGGTGCGCCCATTTCGCCGAAGTGCAGGTCGACGAGGACTTCGGCACGGTGCGCGTCTCGCGCATGGTTTCCGCCTTTGATTGCGGCCGGCTCTACAATCCGAGGCTGGTGGAAAGCCAGTGGCGGGGCGGCATCATCATGGGCATCGGCCAGGCGCTTCTGGAAGAGGGGTTGGTCGATCAGCGCAACGGACGCACCGTCAACAACAATGTCGGCGATTACCTCGTGCCGACGAATTCCGACATTCCGGATATTCAGGTGATCTCCGTCGGCGTTCCGGACCATAATGCTTCGGCGCTCGGAGGCAAGGGCGTCGGGGAAGTCGGCATCGTTGGTGTCGCGCCCGCCATTGCCAACGCCGTGTTCCATGCCACCGGCAAGCGTGTTCGCGACCTGCCGATCACGCTGGAAAAGCTGCTCTAACGACAGTTCGGCTTGAGCCGCATTGCGTAAATGCGTGCGGCTCAAATGCCTCAAGCCTATCTCACTTCCGGTGGGTGTATTCCAACAGATTTCCTCGCTCGCGAGCGTTGCCATTTCGGCAATCAGAAGGCCGAAAATCGGCGCTTCTTCAGAACGCTCCCATTTGTCATAGTTCGCCGAAAGCGCCCTTGAGAGCGCTGCGAGGCGAGCGTTATGGCTTACGTAATCACCGAGCCCTGCATCGATACGAAGGATGGCGCCTGCACTGTCGCCTGTCCGGTCGATTGCATCTATGAGGGCGGACGTATGTTTTACATCCATCCGGACGAGTGCATCAATTGCGGCCTCTGCCTCTCGGTCTGTCCCGTCGACGCCATCCTGTGGGATGAGGAAATGCCGGCGGAGCGGCTGTTCCTGCGCGACGTCAACCGCGATTTCTTTGCCGACGGCGTGACCGGCTGGGGTGCCCCCGGCGGCTGGGACAAGAGCCGCACGACCAGTCTCGATCATCCCTTCGTGGCGGCTTACGATGGTGCGCCCCAAAATCGCTTGTGATGCAAAGATATCCGGATTAGGTGTCTCCGCTGCCCTTTGGGCAGTGGTTGTTGCCTCTCGCGATATCAGGAAATGCCGGGCCAACTCGCATAATAGGCGCGCGTCGCTTCTGACAATGCGTTGACGAGAGGCCGTTGCCTCTCAAGTCTCGGCAGATCGGCTCTTGCCTGCGCCAGGAGCTCGGCAAGGGCAGCATCGAAGTCGACGCCTGTCAGTTCGCCTCCGCGCATCACCTCGCGGCCAGCCACGACAAGTCCGCTGGCATATTGCGCGCTCATGCGCGTCAACAAGACCTCCGCCTCGTCGACATCATCGAACAGCGCATCGGCGATGAGGGCTTTGTAGTCGATGATCGTAAAGTCTTCCGCACTCCTGGCATTAATGACCTGCCTCCCAACCCGGATTGCTGCGTCGAAGACATTCTCGGCCGTCAACCGTCGTATCAGGTTACGTCCGCCATGCAGCAGATAAAGGAGACGCATTTCCCGCCATAGATCCTGATCGTCATCCAGCCCTGTGCCATCGAGGCCGATGGCGAAGGCGGGACCGCCGAGTTCGGTCATGGATGCGATCGGAGCGATGCCGGAGCGAAGGCGAAGATTGGCTGAGGGATTGCTGACGAGCTGCACGCCGCGCTCGGCAAGCAGTTCAAGTTCATCGGGGCGCAATTGGACGCCATGGGCGATGGCGAGCCGTGGCGACAGGAAGCCTATTTTGTCGAGATAGTTGGCAATGCCCTCGGGAAAGCGGCGGTCCAGCCATAGACGCTGGCGGGGACTCTCGAGCAGATGCATGTGTATGCGTCGATTATGATGCGCGGAAGCCTCCGCAATCGCCTCCAGAAGCGCGTTCGAGCACCATTGCGGCCCGATCGGCCCATACTGCACATCGACCAGCGGGCTGGTGTTGGCCGCAGCAACCGCCTCAACGGCTGCAAGTTGGGCAGAGATCGGAGCGTAGGCCGGGACGGTCGGCTCCAACGCCTGCCAATCACCTGTGGACAGAAACGGCTTCAGCCGTTGCGGCCCGCCATCATAGGCCCAGGCATCATAGTCGAGCAGCGGGCAGGAAAGCGCAAGTCGAATGCCGATATCGTTGGCGGCCCGTATGACGGCGTTTGCCTCATCGACCAGACGATCGACATTGAGCGAGTTGTGGCAGTGCATCGTCGCGCCGACGCCGGTTTTGGCCAGCCGGCCGAAGGCGACAAGCGCCTCGAGATAAGGATCGGT
This sequence comes from Rhizobium sp. AB2/73, assembly GCF_020871915.1. NCBI lineage: Bacteria > Pseudomonadati > Pseudomonadota > Alphaproteobacteria > Hyphomicrobiales > Rhizobiaceae > Rhizobium > Rhizobium sp. AB2/73. Next base: position 64,887 of record NZ_CP067072.1, read on the forward strand.
GCGCGGCCGCAGCCTCAAGCCCGGTATCCACACCTCAAGTGCGTCGTCGGCCGAGCCAAAATCAAGTGTGCGGATGCCATAGCCATGATCATGGGCGTTGACGGGCGAGGGGAGGATGAGGCCGCCGGGCAGCGCAGTCGCAGCGTTGAACTGCAATGGCAGGTCTGTCAATCTGTCGAAGCGCGTGGCCGGGTCGTAGCCAGGGCATTTTAGCAGGCGGATCGTTTTCATACTTTTCTCATCTGCTGACGATGGCTCTCAAATCCTCGCCGAACCTGCGCAACTCGGTATTAAGCAGCTCGATGACCGCTTGGCTAGCATGAGTTAAATGCCGATCGCGGGGGACGAAAACAGCGATATCGACGGTGCTGAGCTTGAAGTCCCGAATCGGAATGGCAACGATCTCGCCCGTCTGGATTTCCGGCCAGAGTCCAACCGGGGTAAAGAAACCAATGCCGTCTCCCGACATGATTAATGGTTTGAGGAGGATTGGATTGTTGGATGCGACCAACGTTCGCCCCACACGATTAAGCCCCGCAAGCTCGACCGCTATCGCCGAACTGACGACTTCGCTGTCGAGCGCCAGAAGCAGCTTATATTGCGCGCATTCCGGCAGCGTCACCGATTTCGCCCTAGCCAGTGGATGCGATGAAGCGACCATGGCCATGAAGGCTGTGCGGATCGACCCCACAAGCTTCAGGTCATGTGGGGTCGCAAGGTCAAAGCTGATGCCGATATCAATATCGCCCGCCGCCATGAAATGGAAAATATTGTTGTAGGCTCCCGCTCGGACGCGAAAGTCGACCGCAGGATGCAGCTTATGAAACCTCTTAATGAAATCAGGAAGAAACGTGACGAGCAGGCTGTCGAGGGCGGCGATATGGACGCGGCCCGTATTCTTTCCCTGAAGGTCACCGAGATTGGACTTCATTACCTCGAAGTCCTGCAGCGTCTCCTTGGCGTGGCGCAGCACGATTTCGCCGGCCGATGTCAGCCGTAAACCGTCGGAAAAGCGCTCGAACAGCGGCGTTCCAAGCTCGTCTTCGAGCTTCTTGATCTGGCGGCTGACGGCGGAGGTTGCCACATGCAGCTCTTCGGACGCCTTGCGAATGGATCCAGAGCGTGCGACCTCGGTGAAATATTTCAGGATGCTGGCATGCATAGAAAGCCCTCGGCAATCTTGAAGCTATAGCATGCCTATCTGCCGCGCCAAACGGGCGCACGCTTCTCGCGGAAGGCCGCTACACCCTCCATCGCATCCTCGCTTTTCAGCGCCTTGATGAGCGCCGGCGTCCGCAGCGCCTGTGCCTCGGCCGGGCTCAAATGGGCGGTGCGATTGACCGTCTGCTTGATCGCCCGCAGCGACAGCGGCGCGCAGGCGACGATGTCGGCGACCCAGCGATCGACAGCAGCATCGAGTTCGCCAGCCGATACGACTTCGTTGACGACACCATAGCTTGCCATTTCGTGGGCGCCGAACTGACGTCCCGTCAGCATCACGGCCATGGCGCGGTTGAACGGGATTTTGCGCTGGAGCAGCACCATGCCGCCATCGAGCGGCATGCGGCCGACGCGCGCTTCCGGCAGGCCGAAGCGTGCCGTCTCCACCGCAATGACGATATCGCAGCCGAGCACCATCTCGAAGCCGCCGCCCAGCGCGTAGCCGTTGACGCGGGCGATGACGGGCACGTCGAGCGAGCGGCGGAACGCGAGGCCGCCAAAGCCGTTTTCCCGGCCGACGGTCCAATAATCGACGCCGGAACTGCCGCTGCCGCCCTTGAGGTCGGCGCCTGCGCAAAAAGCCTTTTCGCCTGAGCCTGTCAGGACGACGCAGCTGATATCGTCGCGCTTCTCGATCTCCGCCCAGATCGACTCAAGTTCGGCTTCCGTCTCGGCATCGACTGCGTTCATCCGGTCGGGCCGGTCCAGCGTGACGCGGGCGACGCGATCTCCTACGGCGAAGGAGACGCTCATGCTGCATCTCCCTGCACCTCGGAAAGCGAAGCCAGAATTTCGTCATTGTGCTGACCGAGCTGCGGCGGAGAAATTCGCACGGTCACCTGCGCGGCTGACATGTCGATCGGCGAGCCGATCAGACGGATGGGACCGGCTGCGGTCTCGCCTGCCTCGAGGATCATCTTGTTGATGATCGTCTGCTCGTCCTTCAGCGCCTCGGGGAGTGAACGCACCGGGGCGCAGAGGATGTCGACTCCTTCCAGCCGTGCAATCCAGTGCGCGGTGCTGTTCTTGGCGAAGTTGTCGCGGAAGATCGCCTGCAATTCCGGCCGCCGCGCCATCTGGGCATCGAAATCCTTGTAGTGCGGATATTGCGAGAGGTCCTCGATCTCCAACGCCTCGCAGATGTCGCGCAAGGGGTTCGGCTTGAAGGCACCGACCATAACGATCGCGCTGTCCGTTGTCTCGAAAACACCCGTCAGCGGAAAGGCGCCCCAGTTCAGATCCTTCTGCCGCATCAGATGCGTCGTGCCCTCCTGCATCTGCATGGCGATCATGGAGTTGTAGAGGCTGACGGCGACCTGTTGGCCTTCGCCGGTCTTGTCGCGTTGCAGCAGGGCAAGCAGGATGCCCTGGACGAGATGCATGCCGGCCGAGTAATCGGCAAGCGGCGTGGCATAGATCGAGGTCGGGTGGCTATTGTCCGACTTGCGGCGCATGACGCCGGAGACGGCCTGCGCCAGCACATCCTGACCGCCTTTATGCTGATAGGGGCCGGTCAGCCCGAAACCCGTGCCGACGGCATAGATCAGGCACGGATTGATCTTCTTGAGATCCTCATAGCCAAAACCCATGCGCTCCATGACGCCCGGCCGGAAGTTGTTGACGACCACGTCGGCAGTCTCAAGCAGCGCCTGGACGGTTTTGCGGGCGCCGGCATCCTTCAGATCGAGCGCCAGGCTCTTCTTGTTGCGGTTCAAGGAGCAAAAGACCGGATTGTTGAGCCCGTCCGGATCGGAGCCCAGCGACCAACGCGAGAGATCGCCGATCTTGACCTTCTCGATCTTGATGACTTCGGCGCCATAGTCGGCCAAAACCTGCGTGCAGGAAGGGCCGAGCATGACCTGCGTGAAATCGATCACGCGGATTCCGTCGAGTGGCAAAGTCGTCATTCTGCAGCCTCCAAATATGTCGCGTTCTCCGAGGGAATGTCGCCTGGATCGGCTCCCTGAGCCCGCATCTGCTTCTGAATTGCCCGAATATCGGCCTTGCGAACGGTCGTTCCGGCATTGAGGGCAACCGTTGCTGCGACACCCGCCGCTTCGCCCATCGCCATGCAGGGCGGGATCTCGCGGCTGGATTTCTGTGCCTGCGGCGTTGCCGAATAATGCCGGCCGGCAACGATCAGCTGATCGACCTCCCTGGGCAGCATGGCGCGGTACGGCGTGTAGTAATCGCGGCCGCGGCAGACCGTGTCCGCAAAATGGCGGCGGGTCATGACGTCGTCCTTCGTCACGACATAATCTCCCTGCAACAGCCGTGTCTGGCGCACGCCGGTCTGCGGCGCGAAATCGACGACATAGGCGTTCTCGAAGCCGGGCATTTTTTCCCGCGCGAAATCGAGCAGCTTTGCGATCCGCGAGCGGCCTTCCATCTCCGCCTTGGTCAGGTCGTCGACCTTCAGACCACTCAGCGTCGGCATATGCGGGCAGTTCAGCCAGACGACGCCCGGCAGCGGCGTCTTCAGCCACCAGAAGGACCAGCAACCGCCGATCAGCCGCTTGGCTTCGTGATCGAGCGCCTTGAAGGCTTCCGGCTCCTGCCGTTCGAAACGCTCCGCCGCTTCCGTATCGACGCCACCCCAGCGCGAGACCGTCGTCAGGATGAAGTTGGATTCGACATGGGAAGCCCCCGCGCTTGCAGCGACATCGAGATCGCCCGTCGTGTCGATGACGACATCGCCGAGGATTGCCTGCATACCTTCCTTGGTCTGGCAGATGACGCCCTTGATTGCGCCACCTTCGACGATCGCCGAGGAGAACCAGCTATGGGTCCTGAGCTTGATCTTCGCTTCGGCGATCATGTCATAGGCGGCGCGCTTGAAGGCGTCGGGATCGAAGGCGGCCGAAAAACAGATCGGATGCGGCATCGACTGGGTGTGGAAGTCGAAAAGGCCCCAGCGCGCCCAGCGCTGCCAGGCCTCCGGCGTATCGCGGAATTCGATCAGGCGATCGCGATCGGTCGGGGTCACGCAGAGTCCCCAGCGCTTCATACGCTCGATCATCTCCATGCAAATGCCGCGCACGGTGATTTCGAGCTCGTTGATCATGTCGTCGAGCACGAGCACCATGCCGCCGGCGGCAAGTCCGCCGACATAGGGATAACGTTCGAGAAGCGTGACGCTGGCGCCGTTACGTGCGGCCGAGATGGCAGCGGCAATCCCTGCCGGGCCACCGCCGACCACAACCACATCGGAGCGATCGACGACACGGATATCCCGTGCAGGCTGGTGAATAACCTGTTCCATTGGTGTTCCCTCGATGTTTTCTAAGCTTTAATGCTGTCCCGCCGGCTTCCAGCGGATCATCTTCGCCTCGGCGACCGAGACGATGAAGAAGAGGATCACGGCCAGCAGCGCGGCAATGACAACCGTCGCGTAAAGCAGCGGCGAGCGGAAATTGTAGGTCGCCTCGATGATGAGTGCGCCAAGCCCGAAGCTGGAACCGATCCATTCCGCGACGATCGCGCCCATGACACTGCTCGTTGCCGCAATTTTTAGTGCGGCGAACAGAAATGGCAGCGAGCTTGGCAGACGGACCTTCCAGAGGATCTCCGAATTGCTGGCCGAAAGCACTCGCATCAGGTCGAGCATTGCGGGGCTGGCGGAGCGTAGCCCCTGCACCATGTTGACCAGCGTCGGGAAGAAGCAGATGAGGCCGGCGATGATGATCTTTGGAGCGATGCCATTGCCGAAGATCAGGACTAGGATCGGCGCAAGCGCGATGATCGGGATCGCCTTGACGAAGACGGCGATCGGATAGAAGGCCTTCTCAGCCATCGTGCTGTGGACGAACCAGATCGCCAGCAGTATGGCGACGAGATTGCCGAAGACGAAACCGAGAACGGCCTCGAGCACGGTTGGCAGGAAGTTTCGCGTCAGCGTCGCGGCATTGTCGCGAAAGGCAGAGAGCACATCGAGCGGGCTTGGCGCCATGAAGGTCGGGATCTTGAAGATCCAAATGACCGCCTGCCAGAGCACGATGCAGCCGAGTGCCGCAAGAATCGCCGGCATATGCGAGGAGAGAACACCGACGGTTGCGTCAAGGATGGCGACCTTACGCGGCGCCTTGGCGATGTGGCTGATGTCGGAGTGCACGGCGTTGCTCATATGCATTCCTCCAGCAGCGCGCGCAGATGCGCGGTCACTTTGATGAAGTCGACCGTGTCACGCATCGCAAGGGCGCGGGGATAGGGAAGATCGACCTTCATGAATTCTTTCACCCGGCCGGGGTGGGCCTGCAGCATCAGCACGTGCTGACCGAGGAAGACCGCCTCCGGAATGGAATGGGTGACGAAAACGATGGTCGTGCCCGTTTCGCGCCAGATGCGGAGCAGTTCCTCATTGAGCTTGTCGCGGGTGATTTCATCCAGAGCGCCGAAGGGCTCGTCCATCAGCAGGATACGTGGCTTTGTTATCAGGGCGCGGGCGATGGCGACCCGCTGGCGCATGCCGCCGGACAATTCGTGCGGCAGGGCATTTTCGCGACCTTTGAGGCCGACGAGAGCGAGCAGCTCCATGGGATCGGCGTAGGAGCTTTTGTCGTGCCTGCCGACTTCCAGCGGCAGGCGGACATTGTCGATGACGCTCCGCCACGGCAAAAGCGTTGCCTCCTGGAAGACGAAGGCAAAATCGCGACCCTGGCGCGCCTCTCGTGGCGGTCTGCCGAAAACCGAAACCGAACCGTCGCTGATGTCAACGAGATCGGCGATGCAGCGCAGCAAGGTCGACTTGCCGCATCCGGACGGCCCGAGCATGGTGACGAACGATTCTTCCGCAATATCGACGGAGACCTTGGACAGAGCAGTGAACTCGTTGCCCTTGTCGCCGAAGCGAATATCGAGATCGCGAATGGAAACGGCAAGCCTTGACGTTTCGACGACCGGTAGCGGCTGCTGCTGGATGGTGGCGGCGCTCATCATGGCAATCATCCGATCTGCTTGCGGATATCGGTCGTCGCGTCGAGGATCGCCATGGTGGCGACGTCATCGACGGTCGGTATTTCTCCCGTAAACTGCTTGAGATCGGCGTAAGCCTTGATCTGTGCTGCCCAATTGTCCTTGTTCATCGCGCCCCAGCCGGTCTGCTTGGTGCTATCGCCGAAGGAGAAATCGATGACCGGGTGGACGGCTTCAAGCTCGCTGGCCTTGTCGAGATTGGGATAGGCATCGACCAGCATGTCGACGGCTTCTTCCGGATGGTCGCGGACGTAACCCCAACCTTTGGCGGCAGCCTTGGTGAAGCGCACCAGCACGTCGGAATGTTTGTCGAGCTGTTCGTCGGTCGTATAATATACGTTGGCGTAGAGCTGCAGGCCGGCATCCCAGAGCATCATGTCGACACGATCGTCGCCGAGCACCTTCAGCGCATTGGTGTTCGTGACCCAGCCGGTGACGGCATCGGCCTGGCCGGTCATCAGCTGGTTCATGTCGGAGCCCATGTTGACCATCTTCACCTTGTCTTCCGGAATGCCGTTTTTGGCGAGGAGCGCGCGCAGCAGGATAAAGGCGGTCGGCTGGGTGGCGATCGTCTTGCCGATCATGTCCTTCGGCTCGCGGATCGGCGCCTTTTTCAGCGAGAAATATGTAAAGGGATGCTTACGGTATCCTGCCAGAAACGCCTTGACCGGCATGCCGGCCGAGCGCGCGAGCATGACGGACGGGCTGGAGGAAATCTGCCCGATGGTGGATTGGCCTGCCGCAACGCCGGCAACGCCATCGACATTCGGGCCGCCGGGGACGATGGTGAGATTGATGCCCTGCTCGGTGAAAAAGCCCTTCTTCTGTGCCGCGACTTCGCCGATGAGTCCGTTGGAAGCAAGCCAGCCGAGCTGCATGCGCACTTCGGCAACATCGGCGGCCTTGCCGGCACGGATGCCGACGAAGGTCTGGGTCGCAGCAAGACCCCCGACCAAGGCGGCATTGGATAGGAAACGGCGACGATCCATCATGAATTGAGACATGCTGATAGTTCCCCTGTTGATTGGGCGATCGGACTTTTCGTCTCGTTATTCACCAATGCCGGGGATGATGAGGGAATTCAGCGTTCTAATAAAGAACAATTATGCGCACTATCGATTGCCGAAAAGGCAACGGTAAAGGTGGCGCAAGTCATGCCTTAGCTGCGGTGTTCATCACGAGAGCGCAGCCGTCGACCACCGCCGAACTTTGCGAGATCGGTGGTGGATAATGATGGAATCAATGCTGTATGGGATATTCGAGCTGCAGCGCGACGATATCAGATGTTCGCGCACCATACCGCGCGGTAATTTCGAACAGCGTCTGATCCAGCGCCTGCGCGGGCGGGCGCGCGGGAACCGTCACGACCGAGGCATCGGTATGGGTTGAAAGGTCCGGCACAAGCAGGAGACCGCTGCGCGAACGGATGGATTGGGCCGGCTCCGCAATGACAGCCTTCGAACGATAGGTTCTCGACCACGCATCCGCCGTCAGCGCCAAAGCGATTTCATCGAAACCGTCCTGCGCGGGCAGGCGGATGATCTCGTGGTCCCAGAAGGCAAGGGTGTTGCCGACAAAGCGCCAGAGGCGGCTCGCTGTCATGTGAAACGGTGCGGAATCATGCGCGCTGCTCCAATCGATGACACCCAGCCGGGTGGCAGCTAAGCGCGCCTTCTGCGCGCCAGCAATGGCCTCCACCAGAGTTAGGGAAGCGGGGATCGATGCCGTGACGCCCGCGGTGCTCATGACATTACCGTCGACGATGTAACGCCGGTTATGAACCCACTCTGTCCGCGGAAAGGTACGGCGGATTTCGTCGAAGGCGTACCAATGGGTGGTGGCGCGCTTGCCGTCGAATACGCCGGCCCTTGCCGCAAGCCAGGCGCCCTCACAGATCGAAACGACCATCGCGCCCTTCGATGATTGCTCGCGAATCCAGGCAATGACGTTGCGGCTTCTGTTATCATGCATGGCGGGGACGATGACGATATCGGCGCCTTCCGGATGCTCACGGTCAAAATCCCGCATTGTCGCGTCCGGCTTGATTTTCAGCGCCGGCATGAGATTCACGATGCCAGCCTGGGTCGAGACGATAACGACGTCGGCGACACCGGCACTGCGCAGGACGCCGTAGGGTATGACGAGATCGGTTGTCTCCGTGCCCCGGTTGTCGGCGGCGATCGCGATGAGGGGCCGTGTCCGTCCGGCTTTGAACGTCGGGAGCCGGATGGCATTTTCCGCAGCTATCGCAGGTCTCACGAAAGGGAAAACCGCAATGCAAAATACGAGCAGGGCGAGGAACAAGATTTTGGGGGAATGGCGATCCATGGCACGTGTCCAGATTTTTGATGTCATACCCTCGGAAATATTTGGTTCGCAGGCTGGCGAAAATGACAAAGATATCGCATTTTCCGCCAATGCAGGATTCTGGACATTCCCCTCGGCGCATCGTCGTTATCGGCTATGACGGTGTTCAGGCGCTCGATATCGTCGGACCCATGGAGGTCTTCGCGATGGCGAACCTTCATTTGCCCGAGGGTGCGCCGCCTTACGAAGTCGTGCTCGCGTCCCCGGCCGGTGGATCGGTGAAAAGCAGTTCCGCCGGCGGCCTTGTCTTCGGCGAGACCATGAGCCTTGAACAACTGCCCGCCGATCTCGATACGATCATCCTCTCCGGCGGCAGTGAGGATGGGCTTCGGCAGGTCATATTTCAGACGGACCTGCTTGCCTGGCTGCATTCGCGGGCGAAGCCTACCCGGCGCATGGCCAGCGTCTGCACCGGAGCCTTCATCCTCGCGGCCGGCGGCTTCCTCGATGGCAGACGAGCGACCACGCATTGGAATTCCTGTTCCCTTTTGAAGGAATTGCGGCCTCAGATCGAGGTCGAGCCCGACGCCATCTTTGTGGCGGAGCCGCCCGTCTTCACCTCAGCCGGCATTACGGCTGGCATCGATCTCTGTCTGGCGCTGGTCGAGGCCGATTGTGGTCCGAAGACCGCTCTTGCCGTTGCGCGACAGATGGTATTGTTCATGCGCCGGCCGGGCGGTCAGTCCCAGTTCAGCGCGGGTCTTGCCCTTCAGGCGAATGCGACACCGCGCTTGCGTCAGCTCCTGAGCGAGATCATCGACGATCCCATAGGGGATCTATCGGGACCTGCTCTTGCCAGTCGGGTTGGCATGACCGAGCGCACCTTTTCGCGCAGTTTCCGAAAGGAAACCGGAACAACGCCGGCGCAATTCGTCGAAGCTGCTCGGCTGGAGCGGGCAAAGGCGCTTCTCGAAAGTTCTGATTGGCCGCTGGCCCGCATCGCCGAGCGTTCGGGCTTTTCAAGCCTCGACACGCTGCATAGGGCCTTTCTCAAGAATCTTGCCATAACACCCGGCTTTTATCGGGCGCGCTTCGGTGCAAGAGTCGATCGCTAGGTCAGATTTTGCTGCGGCCGATCCCGTAGGTCAGCGCAAGCGCGCCGACGAGAACGGCACCCTTGATGAAATCCTGGGTATAATAGGGCGCATTCAGCATCGTCAGGCCGTTCAGAAGCACACCGACGAAGACCGCTCCGATCGTCGTGCCAAGAACGTTGGGGCGGCGCAGGCCAAGGACGGCAAAGCCGATGAGCGAGGCCGCTACGGAGTCCATCAGCAGCGATGCGCCGGAAGAGACGTCGCCGCGACCGACGCGGGCGGCAACGATGATGCCGCCGAGCGAAGCGAGAACGCCTGACAGCACATAGGCAAAGGTCTTCAGACGGGCGATATTGGCGCCGGCGAGCCTGGTCGCGGCTTCATTGCCGCCGGTTGCGTAAAGAAGCCGACCGAGGCGCGTACGCTCGGTCAGCACGAAAAGCACGAGCGCCACGACCAGCATCAGAATGACGGGAAAGGGAATGGTGCCGAACAGGCTTGAACGTCCTATCGTCAAAAAGGCGGGATCGACCTTGCCGATCGCCTTCGTCCCATCGGGAAGGATCAAACCCACCGAGATCGAGCGTCCGGCTGTCGGGATCAGCTGCAATCCCGTGAGCAGGAACATGGTGGAGAGGGTCGCGAGGAGATCCGGCACCTTCAGCCGAACGATCAGCAGAGAATTGACGAGCCCGACGATCGCGCCGAAGGCGAGCACCAGCGGCACGGTCTCATAGACATCGAGGTTCCATACGATCATGGCATAGCTGGCGGCCATGACACTGGAGGCAGCCACCGCGCCAACGGATAGATCGAAACCGCCGATGGCAAGCGTCACCGTCACGCCGGCACCGATGATGGCGACCACCGAAACCGCCTGCAGGATGCTCATCAGATTGTTAATGCTGATGAAGGCCGGCTGGGCGAAGCTGAAGATGATGATAAGGGCAATGAGGAGGAGAAATACAGCGCCTCGCCGCACGAATTCCTGCGGCGATATCGCATGGTTCGCCCGCCTGATCCGTTCGGGGATTTCCACGGTACCTTCACTCATCAGGCATATTCCTCGTTCTGCCGGCCGCCCGAGGCCGCATCAACGGCTTCTTTGAGACCATGATGTTCCATCACCAGCACCCGGTCGGCGACTTCGAGTGCCTCTTCCGGATCGGATGTGGCGATCAGCGTAGCGCGGTCGGTATGGGCGCGTATGGCCGCGATAATGTCCTGGCGGGCGCCGACATCGACCCCTTGAAAGGGCTCGTCGAGCAGCAGCAGGCGGCTTGGCTCGGCTTCCCAGCGCGCGAGCACGACCTTTTGCTGATTGCCGCCTGAAAGAGACCAGACGGACGCCTGGGGACCGGGGGCCTTTATGCCGAGGCGCCGGATGGCCCTTTCTCCCTCACGGCTCTCATGCCCGGAAAACAGGAAGCCCGACGGATACCAGCGTTTCAGGTGCGGTAGGCTGATCGTTGCCGCAATACTCTCTCCGGGCCAGTCCGATGGCATCAGAGAAGAGCGATGCCGGTCAGCGGCAGCCATGACCACGCCACGCGCGATTGCGTCCGCGGGCGAGCCGGGCTGAAATGCAATGCCATCCAGAAGCGCCGTGCCGGCGGCAAAGCGCTCGAGGCCGAAAAGCGTAGACAGAAGCCGGCTCTTGCCGGCGCCGAGAACGCCGGTAATGGCGACGACCTCGCCGGCATGAAGCCTGAGATCGACCGGCGGGCTGTCGGCAAACAGCTGTACGCCCTGAAGCTCCAGTATGGTCCGGTCGAATTGTTCACGGCGATGCGGGCGAGCCGCCTTCATGGAACGGCCGATCATGGTTTCGATGGCGGCGTCGAAGTCAATCGGGCGCGAGAAGGCACCGACGTTGCGGCCGCCGCGCAGAACAACCACGCGATCGGCGAGCGCATCGAGATCGGCCGTCCGGTGCGAGATATAGAGAATGCCCAGGCCGCGGGCCTTCAGCCGACGGACGATATCATAAAGCCGGCTCGCCTCGCGCGCAGACAGACTTGCGGTCGGCTCATCGAGGATCAGCAATTGCGCCTGATTGGAAAGGGCGCGCGCAATGGCGACCATCTGTCGGTCGGCAGTGCCGAGATTGCCGAAATCTCGATCGAGCGGCAAGTCGAAGCCGGCTTCAGAGAGGATCGCTTCTGCCTTCCGCCGCACTGAACGTTTCGACAGAAAGAAGGGCTGGCGTCCGTCAACATATTGGTTGAGCAGCAGCGCATCCGCGACCGAAAGGCCGGCGACCCCGACGACATCGGTCGATTGATGCACGGCAACGATGCCTCGCGCTGTTGCCTCGGCCGGACTTTCGGGGCGATAATCCGCGCCGTTCCATAGGACGATGCCTGAATCGGCGCGGTGAATACCCGACAGGATTTTGACCAGAGTCGACTTGCCGGCGCCATTCGCGCCCATCAGTGCGACGACCTCGCCGCGATCAACGGTTAGAGACGCTGCCGACAAAGCCTGTGTCGAGCCGAAAGCAAGCGAAAGATTTTGGGCATTCAGCAAGGTCATGGGCGTCGGTTCGATGATTGTCAGCGGTACTCGTAAGCCACTGGCGATCAATTAAAAGGACGACCCTTGCTTTGTTTATTTAATCTATAGAATAAATTTTTTCGGGCTCCGGTTCCCCTCCATATGGAGCTCATGGATGTGCTGCGAGACCGCGCGAGTCTTGCCGGCGCCTTTCGCAAGGGAGTTTAATTTGTCTGAAATTCCGAGGAGCCGGAAAACCCTTCCTTTAATCTACTAATTTTATAGACAATATAAAAACGTTAAGTATCAGTAATGCCGCGATAGCGAGGTGATCACGTCGCGCCTGCGGAAACATGCGCCAGGGGTTTTCATGGATACAGTCCTCTATCTCGCTTCTCTTGCAACGCGGCCAAGCCTTGCGGCAACGAAACGCGTCTGGTCGATCCTGCAGCATTTTCTGGCGGGCCTGATGGTCCTCTTTTCGCTTCTGGTGCTGCTGCACGCTGTTTGCGGAAGCTGAGATCCGCGCTTCCATCAGGAACTGACGAGAGAAAAGAAGAGGCCCGGCGTGCCACATCTGAACGCCGGGCCTTTATGCGGTTACTTGATGCTGTTCAGATCGACGCCCTTGGTTTCGCGAACGAAGATAAGGCCGATGACTAGCGTCATCGCAGCGATCGCGATCGGATACCACAGGCCATAATAGATATCGCCCGTGGCGGCGCTCATGGCGAAGACCGTTGCCGGCAGCAGGCCGCCGAACCAGCCATTGCCGATATGGTAGGGCAGGGACATACCGGTATAGCGGATGCGGGTCGGGAACATCTCAACCAGGATTGCGGCGATCGGGCCGTAGACCATCGTCACATAGATGACGAGGATGGTCAGGATGAGGATGGTCAGCGGCCAGTTGATGGCTGAGGGATCGGCAACCATCTTGAAGGCACCACCCTTGGGTATGGTGTAGACCGGCATATCGGTCGCGCCGCCAGCTTGATCCGCCGTCAGAAGCTTCGCCTTGATGAGATCCGCGACCGGAGTGACCGTCTTGTCGCCCGCCCGCACGGTTGCCGCATTGAGCCCGAGTTCCGGGTTTGCGGCGATGAAGGCATCCAGCTTGGCGTCCGGCACCTTGGCAGGATCGCGAGCCAGCGGGAAGCCGGCCTTCTGCAAGGCAAGGTTCATGTCATGCGTGAATGCCGCGCTCTTGGCCGCTGCACCGGCGCCTGCCGCGGTCGCATCGTAGGAGGTGACGGTCGCGTCGCCGACCTTGACCGTCGCCGGCTGCCCGGCTGCGCCTTCGACAATCGTATAGGGCACGGACGACTTCGCCAGGAAGGACGTGGCGATATCGCACGAATTGTTGAACTTGGCGGTGCCGACCGGATTGAACTGGAAGGTGCAATCGCCGGGAGCAGCCGTCACCGTGGCGCGGATGGTTTGCTCCGCTTGGGCGAGAGCGGGGTTTGCCGCATTGGTCAAAGCCTTGAACAGCGGGAAATAGGTGAGGATCGCCAGGGCAAGGCCCGCCATGATGATCGGCTTGCGGCCGATCTTGTCGGATAGCCAGCCGAAGAACACGAAGAAGCCGCTGCCGATCAGAAGCGCGATCGCGATCATGATGTTGACCGATTGGCCGTCGACCTTCAGCACGTTCTGCAGGAAGAACAGGGAGTAGAATTGGCCGGCATACCAGACGACCGCCTGACCGGCGGTAAGGCCGAGCAGCGCGATCAAGGCGATCCTCGCATTTTTCCATTGGCCGAAGGCCTCGGAGAGCGGTGCCTTGGAGCCCTTGCCTTCTTCCTTCATCTTCTTGAAGGCCGGCGATTCGCTGAGCGATAGCCGGATCCAGACGGAGATGGCGAGCAGAAGGCAGGAGAGAAGGAAGGGAATACGCCAGCCCCAAGCCGCGAAAGCCTCCTTGCCGAGAGCGTTCTGGACGATCAGGATGACGATCAGCGACAGGAACAGGCCGAGTGTTGCGGTCGTCTGGATCCAGGAGGTGTAATAGCCGCGTTTGTTGTCGGGCGCATGTTCGGCGACATAAGTTGCAGCGCCGCCATATTCGCCGCCAAGCGCCAGACCCTGCAGCAGGCGAAGGATGATCAGGATGACCGGCGCGGCGATGCCCCAGCTCGCCGCACCCGGGAGAACGCCGACTAGGAAGGTCGAAAGACCCATGATCAGGATCGTGACGAGGAAGGTGTATTTACGCCCGACAAGATCGCCGATGCGCCCGAAGACGAGGGCGCCGAACGGCCGAACGAGGAAGCCTGCGGCGAAGGCGAGCAGGGCGAAGATATTGCGGGTTGCTTCCGGATAGTCGCTGAAGAAGGCCGTGCCGATGAAGGCGGCCAGAGAACCGTAAAGATAGAAATCGTACCATTCGAACACGGTTCCGAGGGAGGAGGCGAAGATGACCTTCTTCTCCTCCCTGGTCATGCCTCGACTCGTCGTCTCGGCCACGGACGTGGATGCCATGAATCAATCCTCCCAATTGCACCAGGGACATGGTCAAAAGACCCGTGTCATGTCCCCCGTAATGACATTACGCAGGACTTTCCTGCCGATGGGCGCGGAAAGTCGCGCCAGTGAATGCTCTCCTGATTTCCTCCCCCAGGAGATCACGCACCTGATGCATATGTGAGTGTTGGCTAAAAATTGAAAATTGCAATGGCTGCAACCGCTGTTGCTCATGGAAATCTGTGTGTAAGCATCAAGAAATACGAATATGTCCTTCCTCAGCGTGGCGGCATGGGCTTGTCGCCGGGGAAAACGCCGCCGGGCGCGGTAAAATGTGATGCACCCCGGCAGGATTCGCAGAAGCGGACTCAGGCCGCTTCCAGCCTGTCTTATGCCGCCTGCAGTTGCAGGCGGCGCATTGGCGGAAAGGCAAGCGCGATGGCGGCAGCCCCCAACCCCACAAGGGACGAGCCGATGAAGAGCCAGGAATAATTGGCGAAGGTGTCGAAAATCCAGCCGCCGATCAAAGGCCCGGCGGCCATGCCGATGCTCGAGAGCATCGATGCCGCGCCAAAGACGGTGCCGATGACGCGCGGCCCGAAATATTCGCGCGCGAGCACGGCATAAAGCGGCATGACTCCGCCATAAGCGCTGCCGAAGATGACCGCCAAAGCATAGAACTCGCCGAGCTCGCTGACCAGCAGATAGGTAGCAAGTGCCGCCGCCTGCACGAGAAGGCCCGCAACCAGCACCGGCTTCACACCGAGCCTGTCCGCCAGCGTCCCGTAAAGAAGACGGCCGCCAAGACCCGCGAGGCCCTCGACGCTATAGATGCTGACCGCTGCCATCGGCCCCACGCCGCAGATGGTTGCGTAGCTGACCATATGGAAGATCGGCCCGGAATGGGCTGCGCAGCAGGCAAAGAAGGTCGCGCCCAGCACGAGGAATTGCGGGGAGCGGAAAATCCGGCCAAGGGGCAGGCTCTGCTCTTCCCTCTGCCCGCCCGAGGCGGTGGCTTCAGCAAGCACAGGTGCCCGCCGCACCAGCAGTGCCGCCGGTATCAGCAGAACCCAGGCCATGATGCCGATGATGAGCATGGCGAAACGCCAATCGTAAGCGGAAATCAGGTAACGGGCGAAGGGCGATACCGTCATCGGTGCAACGCCCATGCCGGCTGACACCAGCGATACCGCAAGACCTCTGCCCTCATCGAACCAGGCGGTCGTCGCCGCGATCATCGGTGCGAAGAAGGCACTGGCGGCAAGGCCGACGAGAGTACCGTAGGTCAGCTGGAACTGCAGAAGCGAGCCCGCCCGGCTTGCCAGGACAAGCGCCAGCCCAAGCAGCAATGCGCCGATCACCACCACGATGCGGATGCCGAAACGATCGCTTGCGGCACCCCAGGCAAAGGCGCCGAGGCCCATCGTCAGGAAATTCAACGTCATGGCGGCGGCAATACCGGCATGCGACCAGCCAGTATCGGCGGCGATAGGCACCTGAAAGATCGCCAGAGAAAACATCGCGCCGAGCGCAACACAGGTCATCAGCGCGCCGGCACCGACAATCACCCAACGATAGGACGAACTCATTCTGCAGCTCCCTTCATCCGGTTCGGCTCAGGCGCGAAAGATCGGATAATATCCTTTCGCGCCATGTCTGGAATAAAGACGATTGCGTCGGGACGATTTCGACATTGCCGCCGGAAAAATTTTTCGCGGCGCCGCAAACCATGTTTATGAGAATTTGCCGACGACATCGCGAGGAGGCAATGCCGCCGTCAGATACCGGCGCTACTCCGCGAATAAGCGACGACCGATCCACGGGCTCGTGGCAGCCGCGAATTTAATCTTGAGCTCATATAGGGCTGCTAAGACAGCCGCCTCGATGCTGGAAGACCCTGCTTCGCGGCCGTGAGGCCGGCGAATGCAGCTGCAAATGACATACAGGCTCAAAGCAATAGCGAACCAGATCTTCATGTCATGGAGCGGACTATTCAATGGCTCATATCGTCATCATCAATCCGCGTTTTGAAACCTCTTATTGGGGCATGGAGCACGCTCTGCCGCTGTTCGACGTGAAGGCCAACCTTCCGGTGGCCTGCCTGCCTTTGCTGGCGGCGCTGACGCCGGCGGAACATACCGTCACTCTGGTGGACGAGAATATCGAGCCGATAGACTACGGCCTTTGCGAGGAGGCCGATATCGTTGCGCTGACGGGCATGATCGTCCAGCGCTTCCGCATGACGGAAATCCTGACCGAGCTCAAACGGCGCAACTGTTTCACCGTTGTCGGCGGACCTTGGGTTACGGTCAAGGAGGATTATTTCGGCAATCTCGTCGATGTCTCGTTCATTGGCGAGGCGGAGGAGACCTGGCCGAAATTCCTGGCCGAATGGCAGGAGGGCCATCATGTTCGGCGCTATGAACAGGCTGACAAGACGGATATGAGCAAGGTGCCCGTGCCGCGCTTCGATCTCCTGAAGATGGACGAATATGCTGTCGGCAGCATCCAGTTTTCGCGCGGCTGTCCCTTCACCTGCGATTTTTGCGATATTATCGTCGTTTTCGGCCGCAAGCCGCGCGTCAAGACCAGTACGCAGATCATCGCCGAGATGGAGGCCCTGCTCGCCTCCGGGATGGATACGGCCTTCATCGTCGACGACAATCTGATCGGCAACAAGAAGGCGATCAAGGAGGTCCTGCGGGATGTCGTTGCCTGGCAGGGGCGCCATCATTACCCGATGACGTTCCTGACGGAGGCGTCGATCGATCTGGCTGACGACGCCGAACTGATGCAGCTGATGGTCGATGCCAATATCCGCGTCGTCTTCATCGGCATCGAAACGCCTAACGAGGAGGCGCTGCGCGAAACCAAGAAGCTGCAGAACCTGCGCAGGGGCGGGACGATGCTGGACAAGATCCACACGATCCAGCAGACCGGTATGGAAGTCTGGTGCGGCATGATCCTTGGCTTCGACAGCGACGATGCGACCATTTTCGATGCACAGCGGGTCTTCATCAGGGATGCGCGCATCGTCAACGCCATGATCGGCATGCTGGCGGCGATTCCGAAGACACCGCTTTATACGCGCCTCGCCAAGGAAGGCCGCCTCGACCACGACGATCCGCCCGCCTATGGCACCAATGTCATACCGCTCAATCTCTCGCGCGAAACCCTGCGGGATGGATATCTTTCGGTTCTAAGCGATCTGCACGAGCCGGCCGCCTATTTCGATCGGCTGGATGCGCTTTACATCGACGCGCGTATCGAACCGGAAAGTACCCGCTTACGCCACCTGCGCCGCCATCCACTGCGCCTGCTGGCACTCAACGCGACATGGGCATTCGAAGCTGTCGGGATTTTCCTCCGGTTGATGCGCCGAGTTAAGGAGGCTGATTTGCGCGCCACTTACCGCGCGCGGCTTTTCAATCTCCTGCGGCATCGGCGCTCTCCCGTCGTCCTGCAAATCTATGCCATCAAATGCGCCATGCACTACCACGCCCATATTATGGTGCAGCAGATGCGCACTGGCGGCGGTATCGTCAATTCATTCTGACGGGCTCAGTAAGTTCCGTTTGTCGTCAGGCCCGCCTTGCGGCCGCAGTCTAACATTTCGTTCGCCGACGATTATTCGACACCATCGTCACTGTTGCTTCGATGCAACATATTGTGCCGGATATTTGCAATTCGAAATTGTGGGGTTGTCGATTTGTGGATCTCGCGTACGATTACGCCATCCGCAAATCGAACAAGGAGGCGTGACATGCATAATTCACATATGTTTACCTACGTCTCCGGCGGAATGATGTCGATCGCCATGGTGTGTGCTGCACCAACCGCGCGGCGACTCTATAATTAAAGCTCAAAAGAGCTTTATTTGCCGCCGTTTAGGCGTTTCTCAATAAACCTATATGACTTGCCGAGCGTGTGATTTGGTGTGTCGTTGACGCATCGACTCCTGAAGCCGGTCAAGCTTCAAGAGGACCTGGTCGCGTGACTGCGCCAGGAATAGCGATGACTCGTTCACAATTTATAGTTGCCGAGAGTTTGACGGCGACGGTCGATGAACTGTACCAGAAATTCGGTGCGTGGAGGACTGCACGCGCCCTGCTGTTTGTTGTCTGGAAACGGCGGCAGACTTATGAGCAGGTATACGGATTATCGAATTATCAGCTCCGTGATATCGGCCTTCCAGAGCGTGAGGAAGGGCTGGATTATCGCAGCTTGCTGGCGTTGCATGTGAGCCGCCTTAAATGAGGTGGGTTTGATGCAGATGGATACTTTACGGCTCGTCCTTCTTGACCTTTGCTGGTTCGAGAATGGCGGGATGGCTGCGAAATTGCGACGGATGGGAAACCATTTATATGATGTGTTCACCGCTCCGTTCGCTGTAGCCTACCTATCAGCCGCCGCGTGGCGGATATCGCAGGGGGAGGCGATGCCTTCCCCTGCGACCTGAGTGGCGTCGAAAGCCGAAACTGACCGATATCTTTCTCACCGACAGCGTATCGGTCCGAATTCTCCAGTGAATGATGAAGTGTCGCCTGGAGTGGGTCGCAATCTTCCCGCAATCCGCATATGCAATGCAATCCTTACATTTTTGGGGATGATTCCTTGCGGATATTGTTGCTGGAAGACGAGCCGGAAATGGCTGCGGCGCTGAGCGCTGCGTTGCAGGCTCGCGATGCCGTCGTCGATCACGTTTCGATCCTGGCCGATGCCGAAGAGGCTGCGATCAATCTCCCTTATGATGTCATTCTTCTTGACCGGCAGGTGCCGGATGGCGACGGCTTGTCGATCATTCCGAAGCTAAGGGCCGCCGGCGTCAACACGCCCGTTATCGTGTTGACGGCACGCGGTGATCTCGACGACCGCATTGGCGGTCTTGATACCGGCGCCGACGATTATCTCGTCAAGCCCTTTGCCATGGAGGAGCTTCTGGCGCGACTGCGTGCCATTCTGCGTCGCCCGGGTGAGGTGCGCAGCGAGGTGCTGAATTTCGGCAGGCTGTCTTATGATTTCGGCTGTCATGACATCCTGATCGAGGGTGAACGGCTCGAATTGCCACGCCGGGAAGTTCTGGTCTTCGAGGCGCTTGCGCGTCGGCTTGGTCGCACGGTGTCGCGCCACGCTCTGGAGGAGGCTGTCTATGGGTTCAGCGAAGATATCCAGTCGAATACGCTGGATGCGCATATCTCCCGTCTTCGCCGCAAGCTTGCCTCGGTGGAGTCCGGGCTGGAGATTCATCCCGTTCGCGGCATTGGCTATCTGATGAGACTGAAATCATGAGCGGAGGCCAGCCTTCCTTGCGATGGCGTCTCGTATCGCGACTATCATTCCTGCAAGCGATCTTCCTGTCGCTGCTTGCGGTGCTCATCGTGGCTGCTCTTTGGGCGACCGGCAGTTTCATCTCTCTTCAGCCGGAAGACGAGACCATCGATGCCATCTCCCGGTCCCTTGGGCGCGATCAGAATGGGACCCTTATGCTGAAGGAGACGTCAGCGCTTTTGGCGCGGCGTGGGGATCTGCCGGGTCTCTGGTTCGTCGTTCGCGATCGCAGCGGCGCCACGATCAAGGACGGAAACGTACCCGCGGCCTATGCCGCGATCGGCGCTGCGCTCGACGGTGTCGGACAGGCCCGTTTCGGCGGCAATCTCGGCGGCAGCACCGTACCTGCCGCCCGGTTGCAATGGGTCTCGTCTCCCGCAGGCGAGGTCCAGGTTCTGACAGGTATGGACGGCAGCGTGTCGACGATCCGTGTTCTTGGCGCGGTCGGCATTGTCTTCTTCAGCGCTCTTCTGCCGCTGCTGATCGTCACGGCGATCGCAACCGTGATTGCCGCGCCGCTCGTGGTTCGCCGCGCTTTTTCTTCGCTCGATTCCGCCGTTGTCCGCGCCGGGCAGATCGATATCAATCGCCAGGGGATGCGGCTGCCGGTCGACGATGTTCCGCGCGAGATCCTGCCGCTTGTCGAAGCCGTCAATGATGCGCTGAGTCGGCTGGACGACGGCTATGAGCGGCAGAAGCGTCTGTTTTCCCATCTTGCCCATGAGTGGCGGACCCCGGTCGCGATCCTGCAGGCACGTCTCGATGGTCTGCCGGCAGGCCCTTTGAAGGAGCGGCTGTTTGAGGATACGGTGCGCCTTGCGACCCTTGCCGAGCAGTTCCTCGATCTTCAGCGCCTCAATCATCGCTTCGAACCGGCTTTGGTCGATCTCGTACAGGTCGCCGAACACGTCGTTTCGGAACTGGCGCCGCTCGCGATCGCTGCCAATTACGAACCCTGTTTCGTCAAGGATGAGGAGGCCGTGGAAGTCCTTGGCGATCGCATGGCCATCGAGCGGGCCGTCACCAACCTCGTGCAGAATGCGATCCAGCATGGCGGCCGCCGTGGCAGGATCACCGTCCATGTCGGCCGCGCCACCGGCATCACCGTAACCGACGAAGGAAACGGTGTCCCGCAAGAGGAGCGGGACCGCATCTTCGAACCGTTTCACCGCCTCCAGGGTCGCAGCAAAGGGTTCGGCCTCGGGCTGAACCTCGTCCAGGAGATTGCGAGGCTCCACGGCGGAAAGGTTTGCGTCATCGACGGACCGACGGGTGGTGCGTCTTTCCGATTGAGCTTTCCGATGGCCGGATAGCCCGTCGGCTCCGATGCAATGTTCTCGCAATCGGCTCGCTTTAGGAAAAGCCTGCCGCGCAGGCGAATCTCTTGAGCCCCTACTGGCGGGAACATATGTCAAACACATCACTATTCTTGCGAACTCTGCTGACCAATCCGCGCATGGTGGGAGCGATCGCCCCCTCCGGCCCGGTCCTGGCCAATCTGATTACAAGTGAAATTGGTCCTTCGGCGGGACCTATCCTTGAGCTCGGCCCGGGCACGGGAGTATTCACACGAGCCCTGCTCGCACGCGGCATATGCGAAAGCGATATTACGCTGATTGAATCCGCTGATAGTTTTGCCAGTCTGCTGCGACAGCGGTTTCCTGATGCCCGCGTCATCTGCGCCGATGCTGCGCGGCTTGATGCCTATGACTTGCCGGAGGAAGGAGAGCTGTTCGGCTGTGCGATCAGTGGATTGCCGCTACTTAATATGTCGCCGAAGACGGTCATTGCCATTCTTGCTGCGGTATCAGCGAGGCTGCGTGAGGGCGGGGCGCTCTATCAGTTCACCTATGGCCTGCGCTGTCCGATACCAAATCGCCTGCTCGACCGGTATGGCTTCAAGGCAACGCTGCAGGGCCAGGTGCTGCGCAACTTTCCGCCTGCCAGGGTCTATAAGATCGTCCGGCGCAGGCCGATAAAATCTCCGGCTGCCGCCACATGAGTGACTCCTCCTATATGTTGGATGTTCTGCCCGATCTGGCGGCCTGGGGACTGTTCGGCCTTGCATTGTGTTCCGCGATCGAGAAGCTTGTCCCCATCCTACCGTCGATCGCCCTGTTCTTGATGCTGGGCATGCTGGGTGTCGCCAAGCCACTTGATCTGCCTGCAGTGATCGCCGTTACCGCCGCCGGTTCAACGACAGGCTCGCTGTTCTGGTACGGAATGGGCCGTTGGCTGGGACCTGCGCGTGGCGATCTCTTCGTGCTGAGGATGACCCGGCGTCTGGATATCAAAGAAGAGTGGTATCTGCGCCTGAAACGCAATTATCATGGCCATCCCATACGGGCCACGCTCTTCGGTCAGCTTATACCTGTTGTTCGCGCCTATATGGCGTTGCCAGCAGGGGTGCTTGCCATACCGGCGCCAAGCTTTGCCATCGCGACATTCTGCGGCGCGTTGATTTGGAATACGCCGTTTCTGGTATCGGGTTATTTGTTGCGTCAACAGATATTGGCGCCAGATGCAGCAGCACCTGCCGCCGTCGCAGCAATCATCTTGGTCAATCTTCTGCTGCTTGCGCTGCTGCGATTTAACCGGCCAAGCCGCAGCGCGGCTTAGCCGGTCATCACGCTTGCCGTCGGCTATACGGTCAGAACCGCGTATATGACGCCACCGTTTTCGCCGCGTGTAAGGGAAACTTCGGCGATCGGGTGTTTGACCTTGTCGATGATCGACTGGACATCCTCGTCCGTTCGCCAGATCAGCGGCCAGTTCATGAAGGTCTCCATATAACCTTCGACACCGATATCCTTGGCGAAGTTTGCGAGCAGGAACTTGCCGCCGGGCTTCAGCATCTGCAGGCAACGTTCCGTCAGACGCACGGCTACGCTTTCCGCCAGATAATCGTAAAGGCCGGCTGCATAGATGAAGTCGAACGTGCCGAGCTTCTGCGCGCGTCCCAAAATGGTGCGAACGGAGCCGTTGATCGCTTCGATGCAGGTGCCATGGAAGGTCGAGCTCACCGCCCCGACACTGACTGGATCCTGATCAAGCGCGACCCAGCGCTTGAGCCTGCCGCTCTGCAGAGCCTTTGAGAGCTCCGCTTCGCGAAGATGGCCGGCCGCGATTGCCAGGACTTCGGCGCCATCCGTCACCTCCGCCACTGCATCGACGTGGGCTGCCAGGATCTCGCGCCTTTCTCGCACGGCGACGGCGGATGGTGCGCGCCGGGTGAAATCGTAAACTTCTGCGCCCAGCGCCGAAGCTTCCGCCACCTGTGCGGCAACGGCCGGATGTTCATAGATGAAATCCAGCAGATAGGCATCGCCGCTGTAGCCGCGCGGCTTTTCGAAGGACCATCGCGTCAGAGGGTCCTGCAGCAGATAGGACGACACGGGATGCCCCTGCGCCACCGAGGCGAGATGTGCCCAGGTAAGGGGTGTCGTCTTGTTTTTCAGCGCCTGCAGACGCTCCGTCAAGGCTTGCATGGTGCCTGGAACGGGCGCGTTTGCTTCGAACGACTGCTGCGTGAGGGAGAGAATGAGGGCGAGTTCGGCCTCGCCCTCCTTTATTTGGTCGGTTGCAATGTGGTCACCGGACGATCTCGTATGTTCCGAGATGGACTGGGAGGTAACGAGGCTGAAGCCATCAAGAGCGGTTTGAAATTGTTTCAATTTTAAATCATTCCGTGAACACTACACAAACCATATCTCATATAAAAATTGAGCGCTATGGTTTTGTTAATGTCGCTGCGGCAACGCTGTCGTTATCAAACGGATCAAATTAGCCGCCGTGGTGAAG
Source organism: Rhizobium sp. AB2/73 (assembly GCF_020871915.1). NCBI lineage: Bacteria > Pseudomonadati > Pseudomonadota > Alphaproteobacteria > Hyphomicrobiales > Rhizobiaceae > Rhizobium > Rhizobium sp. AB2/73. The sequence continues at coordinate 88,574 of NZ_CP067072.1, forward strand.
CGAGCGATTTGTTCATTCGAGCGACGCAAAGGTAACGCGGTGGACATGAGGTCTCGGCTAACTCGGGTGATGATGAGCATGCGTCGATTGTCGGGAAACAGCGATCTTGGTCCGAGCGAGGCTCGCATGACTAACCGCCCCGATGAGCTGCGCGGGCTCTACAAAGCCTATAGCAACGATGCGCGGCGCGTCTTGGCTCGCAGCGGTCTGTGGCTTGCCGTGCCCGTTTATATCCTCTTCCTGGTCACGGACCTGGTCTTCATTCCCGACGTCTCGCACGTGACGATCCCTGCGCGGTTTCTGATCGGGGGCTTTTCGCTTTTGATCCTGGAAATGCAGTTTTCGCGGCAACGTCGTGCCGGCGAGCTTGAGGCGACATGTGCTGCGGCCGTCGTTCTTGGATATGTCGTGTGGCTGCTGCCGGCATTGCAGACGGCCAATGCCGAGGCATTCTCCTATTATGCCGCCTTCGGCGCCATTTTCATGATGGGCGTTAACCTGTTCTTCAGCCTCGAATTCGGCCTGGCATTGATGTCGTCAGGGCTGATCTTCGCCTTTTTCCTGCTGTCGCTGACGGAATTTCACTACAGCGCCGCCTACTGTCTGGCCTTCACCACCTTCTATCTCTGCTGCTTCGTGTTCACCTCTTATGTGAACTGGAAACTGAACAAGGAGCGTTTCAACGTCTTTCTCAATGCCAGGGAAGCGGAGCTGCAGCAGCGCCAGGCGGCCGAACGCGGCGAGGCGCTTCTGCGCCTTTCCATTACGGATTCCCTGACCGGAATGGAGAACAGAAGAGCCGCGGATATAAGACTGAAACAATTTTGGGATCGCTGGCGCGAGAAGGGCGCAGCATTCGCCATCCTGCTGGTCGATGTCGACTTCTTTAAGAAGTATAATGATTATTACGGCCATCAGGAGGGGGATCACTGCCTTGTGACGGTTGCCAATGCGCTGTCGAACATCGTTGCTCCACTCGGGGCAACGGTCGGACGTTACGGCGGCGAGGAATTCATCGTTATCCTCGATCTGGAGAGCAGTTCGGATGCGCTGGCTCTGGCGGATGCCATTTGTCAGGGGATAGAGGCTCTCGATATCGTCCATGCACAGCGTCTGGACGGCTTCGGGCATGTCACGGTGAGCGTTGGAGCGACCATTACGAGAGACGTCGCCGGCGCGAAGCTGGAGAATGTGATCAACGAGGCCGACCGTGCGCTGTATTCGGCAAAGGCGAGCGGCCGCAATTGCGCACGGATATTCGATCCGAACGAGCTGCCGGGCGGCGATGCGAGCGAGAATATCGCAGCCATTCTGAAGATCGCCATCCAGCAGAACCTCGTCTCGCTGGTCTACCAGCCGATCCAATATCTCCAGACTGGAGAAATCGGTGCCTATGAAGCTCTGATGCGCCTGCAGTTGCTCGATGGGTCGAATGCATCTCCGGCCGTCTTTATCCCGATAGCGGAACGCACCGGCGCCATCATGGAGCTCGGCTATTGGGCGATCAGAAGGGCCTGCTGTGATTTGCTTACCCGCGATATCGTCGACACGGTCAGCATAAACGTTTCTCCGATCCAGCTGCGGGCTCCGGGTTTCGCCGCGCAGGTGGCCGCTATTCTGGCGGAAACGGGCGTTTCGGGTCACAGGGTGGCGTTCGAGATCACCGAGGGCGTCGATATGGAGATACGCCCCGATGTCCTCGACAGCATTCAGGATCTGAAGAAGCTCGGCATCAAGTTCTGGCTGGATGATTTCGGCACAGGTTTTGCCGGGTTGTCGTGGCTTCGCCTGATGGAGTTCGAAACCGTCAAGATCGACAAATCCTTCCTGCATGACGCGGCAAGCAACGATGGTGCGAAGATCCTTCTCGAAGACATCATCGGTCTGGTGCGCAATCGCGGCCATCGTATTCTGGTCGAGGGCGTAGAGGACGAGGAGCAGCTCAATCTCGTCAAATCCTTTGGCATCGATGCCGTTCAGGGATATCATATCGGCCGTCCGGCACCGGCGCTCAAGCATCCGATTACGATGATGCATACGAGTCGCCGCCGTCTGCAGGCATCGGCCTGAAGCGCAGGCCGCCTCCGGGGCCAAGGTGATGAGAATGGCAAGCGTCGATCTGTCCGAGATCTACCGAGGCTATATTGCCTGCCTGAACAAGCAGGATTGGTCGAATCTCGGTAAATTCGTCCATGAAGACGTGCATTACAATGACGCCTACATTGGACTATCAGGTTATCGGCAAATGCTCGAAGGCGATTTTCGCGCCATTCCCGATCTTCATTTCGATATCACTCTACTGATCTGCGAACCGCCACGCGTCGCAAGCCGCCTGCAATTTGATTGCAGACCGACGGGAATGCTGTTCGGTATGGCGGTGAATGGCAGAAGGGTGCAGTTTGCCGAGAATGTCTTCTATGAGTTTCTGGATCGGCGGATCCGGAACGTCTGGTCTATCATCGACAAGGCTGCCATCGCAGCTCAGCTCTAGGACTTCTTGCCGAGGCGCAACGCGATAAAGCCTGCTGCGAATGCCGCGAGGCCGCTTGCGATAATCGGGCCGGAATAGCTGCCGGTATGGTCGAAAATAAAGCCTGCTGCAGTCGGCCCGATCAGGGCTGCCACACCCACGGCCGAATAGAGATACCCGATAACTGCACCAATCTGGCGCGTGCCGAACAGATCGGCGGCGACAGCCGGATAAAGGCCGACGCACCCGCCATAGCTCATGCCGAAGATCAATGCGAACAAGATCAGCTGGATCATGCCTGATGCCGATGCCCATATGGCAAAGGAGGCCGCGACCGCAAGGGTGAGCGATGCCAGCAGCTGCCGGCGGCCGAAACGATCTCCCAGGCCTGCCAGAAAGAAGCGGCCGATGACGCTGCCGACACCGATAAAGCTGACAAGGGCGGCTCCGTCCTGAATGGAAAGCCCCATGTCGCGGGCGGCGGCGACGATATGAACATAGGGGATGAAGGTGCACAGAGAGGACAGGAGCAGCACGATATAGAAGAGCCAGAACCGTCCGTCACGCCATATAGCGGGGGGCTTGGGATTGCCGGCGTACGCCGGGGACGAGATCGTACCGTCCCGGCGCTTGCGGACAAGCAGTGCCGCCGGCACGCCGAAAACGGCGAAGATGCAGGCAAGCGCAAGGAAACACCCTCGCCAGCCGATGAAGGGAAGAGCCTGGCCGATGGCAAAGGGCAGGATCAAGGTTCCAAGGCCAATCCCGGCCGTCGCGATGCCCGACGCCTGGCTTCGTTTGTGGATGAACCAGGATTGCACCGCGCCGATCGCCGGAACGTATGACAGGCCGATCCCAAACCCGACGCCGAAGCCATACCAGATGTAAAGTGCCGTCAGGGATCCGGCACGACTGGCGCCGATATAGCCAATGATCATTGCTCCCAATCCCAGAAGAACCAGGCTGCGCGGTGACCATCTGTCGGCGAGAGGCCCGGCAATCGCGCCGAGCGAGTAGAAGAGAAATGCGGAAATGGAAAAGACGAGGGCGACCTCGCCGCGCGACGCATTGAACTCCGCAGCAAGCCCCGGCAACGTGGCGGAGAAGGAGTAGGCGGCTCCGAACGTCACGGTCGTCAGCACATGGGTGGCGGCGACGACCTTCCATCCCTCCCGCGTATCGGCTTCTTCATGGTCGCGCGAGAGGATAAGGTCGGACATATCGGGCTCGGCAAAAGATCGTGCTGCCGGTCAATATGCTTCACGGGGCTAGGTTCGAGAAATGAATAGTGCTGATGGCGCCCATTGATTCTCTTGATCCATCCCACCGTTGATGGACAGGGCTATTCGCGAATTGCCTGCGAGGCGGCCAAGTCGGTTTCAATGAAGACGCATGATCTGTCTGCGGTTTGCAGCAGTGTGTCTGCCACGCTGCCATAGGAGAGGCTGCCACTGGCTCGCTTGCTCACGCCGAGCACGATCAGATTATATTTGCCGCTTCGGGCGTGCCGCAGGATCGACAGCTCCGGTGAGGGGCCTTGCTGCACGACCTTCTCGATCTCGACGCCATAGTAATCCGCGATCGCGCCGACCTTGTTGAGAACGTCCCATTGGTCATTGCCCCGGTCGCTGATGCGCGGAATGGCTCTGACCTGTCGCGGTTCAACGATCAGCAGCAGGGCGCAATGGGCTCCCGCCGCCTTCGCAATCGCAAGCCCGAATTCGGCTGCTCGGACGGAGCGTTCGGTGCCGCTGACCGGCAGCAGGATTCTCAGCTCTTGGGGACGTTCGGGGAGCATACCGCGTGCTGTTGCGATAGCTGACGTTCCCTGGAAGGCAGAGGTCATGATTTGCAGGGACGTGCTGAAGCGCCCGTCTTCGCCCATGGTCGGTTCGATGCCCATGAAGAGGAGATCGTGGCCGGTACCCGAGACATCCTCGAGCATGGTTTCCAGCTTGTCGTTCTTCTCCCGGACCGTAACATGGATATCGCTTTCGCTGGCCATATTCTGCTTCGGGGAAGCCGACGCGAGTAAATCGGTCGCGCATTGTCTCAAATCGTCAGCGACGGCTCGACCTTGCGGCGCCGCGCCCGTCGTCGCTGTATCATTTGGATCTTGTATTGCGTCGCTTGGTTCCCTGATATCCAGGACGGTGACAGGCATCTTGCGCGTCACAGCGAAGAAGGCGGCGATCCATGTGGCGAGGCGGCTGCTTTGCGAGCCATCCACGGTCAGCAGGATGCGTTCGAAATTTCCCAGGAAGCTTTCGCTTTCGAATTCTTCACGTTCGAGCCGGTCACGTTCCTCTTCGCGCAATGGCAGGCGCGCAAGCGCCCAGCGAAGCGTTGGCGGCATCGCCATCGTGGTGATGACGGCCATGGCGACAATGATGGAGAAGAGTTTTTCGTCCAATACGCCGACTGACAGGCCTATGGTCGCGACGATGACTTCCGTCGATCCCCTTGCGTTCATTCCGCAGCCGAGCGCCAGAGCTTCGGATGCCGAATAGCCGCCAAACTTGGCGGCGGCAAAAGCGCCTCCGAACTTGCCGATGCTCGCTATGACGACGATGGCGGCCGTCAGCAGCAAGATGGAGGGATCGGCAAGCACGGTGAGATCGGTCTGCAGGCCCGTTAGCCCGAAGAAAACAGGCATGAACAGCGCCGTCGTCAAGCCGCGAAGCTGGACGTCGATCTGTCGGGTAAGGATCGGCGATTCACCGACGAGAATGCCGGCGACGAAGGCGCCGAGCACGGTATGGACGCCGATGAGATTGGTGATGATGGCCATCCCGCCCATGATCGCAACGATGGCGCTGAGCACGGGCAGATCGCTGCGAAAATTATCGTTGGTCCAGCGGATGATCTCGAACACGATCCGTCGTCCCACAGTGAAGCTGACGGCCATGAAGGCCAGTGTGCCGATGACGCTGGTCGCCAGTGTCATGAGATCGACCGCCCCTTTTTCCGCAAGACCAAAGGTTATGGCGATGATGACCCATCCAACCGTATCGTCGATAATGGCCGAAGCGACGATCAGCTGACCGATGTTCCGGCGCATGAAATCCATTTCGCGGACGACGGAGGCGACGATCTTCACGGAAGAGATGGAAAGCGCGGTACCAAGAAAAAGTGATGTGACCAGCCGCTTTTCAGGATCGGGAAGAAAGGCGCCCGGGATGAGCTCGCCGAGTGCAAAGCCGGCCGCAAAGGGAATGACGATGCCCGTCAGCGAAACGCCGGCCGCAGATTTGCGCAGGCGTTTCGCAAGACCGAGATCGGTTTCCATGCCTGCGAGCAGCAGAAGAAAGAGAATGCCGAGCTGACCGATCGCGTCGGTCATGCTCTTTTGTGCGCCCTCCGAAGGAAAAAGGCTCGCCTGTGCATGGGGGAAGATCAAGCCGAAAAGGGAGGGGCCGAGAATGATGCCGGCAATGATCTGACCCATGATGGACGGCTGGCCGATGCGCACCATCAATTCGCCGAGCAATCTGCCCGATACGACAAGCAGAATGATCTGGATCAGGAACAGCCCTTCCGAAGGGTGGCCGGCCTTTTGCCCCTCGGCGGCGAAGGCGGATTGCGCAATCGACAGCAATAGGGTGAAGGCAATGAGAATGATAAGGGCGCTTGACGGAAATGCTTTTAAGACATTCTGGCGTGACGGCATGGACTGATCCCACTGAGCAGCAGGAAAAACGCGCCAGAGCCTTTGCCGTTCCAGATTTTATCGTTGGTTGCAGCCTTCAATGGCCCGGCGTCGGGTTTCGACCGTGAGCATGGTCCGCCGCTCATGTGGCGCCGGACCCCGCCTGTTCGCAACGATCAGACCCGTTCCAGCGCAATGGCGATGCCTTGGCCGACGCCGATGCACATGGTCGACAGCGAATAGCGACCGCCGGTTTCTTTCAGTTCCAGAGCTGCAGTGCCGGTGATGCGGGCACCGGACATACCAAGCGGATGTCCAAGCGCGATGGCGCCGCCATTACGATTGACGCGCGCGTCGTCATCGGCAATGCCGAGTTCGCGCAACACGGCAAGCCCTTGCGAAGCAAATGCTTCGTTCAATTCGACAACGTCGAACTGTTCCTGCCGCATGCCGAGGCGCGTCATGAGCTTGCGCGAAGCCGGTACGGGACCGATGCCCATGATGCGCGGGGGAACACCGGCGACCGCACCGCCGAGAATGCGAGCAATCGGCGTCAGGCCGTATTTCCTGGCAGCTGCCTCTGAAGCAATGATGAGCGCGGCAGCGCCATCATTGACGCCGGAGGCGTTGCCGGCCGTCACCGTGCCGCCTTCCTTCTTGAAGGGCGTGCCGAGCTTGGCAAGCGCCTCCATGGTGGTTGCGCGCGGATGCTCGTCCTTGCCGACGATGACGGGATCGCCCTTGCGCTGCGGGATCGTGACCGAAGTGATTTCCTTGGCAAGCCGGCCGTTTTCCTGTGCCGTGGCTGCCTTTGCCTGCGAACGAACGGCAAAGGCGTCCTGGTCTTCACGGGTGACCTTGTAATCTTCTGCGACGTTCTCGCCGGTTTCCGGCATGGAATCCACGCCGTATTGCTTCTTCATGACAGGGTTGATGAAGCGCCAGCCGATGGTGGTGTCGTAGATCTCGGCATTGCGCGAAAAGGCGCTTTCGGCCTTGGGGATGACGAAGGGTGCGCGCGACATGCTTTCGACGCCGCCGGCGATCATCAGTTCAGCCTCGCCGGCGCGGATGGCGCGGGCGGCTGCGATAACGGCATCCATGCCCGAGCCGCAAAGCCGATTGATCGTCGTGCCGGGCACTGAAATCGGCAGGCCGGCCAGCAGGCTTGCCATGCGCGCGACGTTGCGATTGTCCTCGCCCGCCTGGTTGGCGCAGCCATAGATAACATCATCGACGGCTTCCCAGTTGACGGAGCCGTTGCGCTCGATCAGCGCTTTCAGCGGCATGGCGCCGAGATCGTCGGCGCGAATGGAGGAGAGCGATCCGCCGAAGCGGCCGATCGGCGTGCGGATATAATCACAGATGAAGGCTTCGGTCATGGTCTTCTCCCAACGGCATGTCGCGCAAAAGTGAGCAACGGATTTGCGACAACGGCATGCGAAATATTATAAGCTTAAAGCATTGCGCGCGAATCTGAAAGATCGCAACGCGCTTTAGAGCGTCGGCACGATCAGGTCGGCAACCGCGCCGTCTGTATGCAGGGGCGCACCGGTCATCGCTTGCAGCTCGTTCATCGTCATGGCAGCGAGTTTTTCGCGCACGACGAAACCTTGCTTGCCAATGTCGATGACCGCATGGCTCGTATAGATGCGGGTGATGCAGCCGACACCGGTCAGCGGAAAGGTGCAGGCCTCCACCAGTTTCGGCTTGCCGTCCTTGGTCACATGTTCGGTGATGACGAAGACCTGCTTGGCGCCATGGACCAGATCCATGGCTCCGCCGACGGCTGGCACGCCCTTGGAGCCGACGCGCCAATTGGCGAGATCGCCATTCTGCGCCACTTGATAGGCGCCGAGGATCGCGACATCCAGATGGCCGCCGCGCACCATGGCGAAGCTATCGGCGTGGTGGAAAAAGGAGGCGCCTGGTTTCAGCGTGACGGCCTTCTTGCCGGCGTTGATCAGATCCCAATCTTCCTCGCCTTCCGCCGGCGGCTCGCCGAAATTCAGGATGCCGTTTTCGGTGTGGAAGATCGCCTGGCGGCCAGGAGGCTGGTAGCGAGCGACCATTTCCGGAAAACCGATGCCGAGGTTAACATAGGCGCCATCTTCGATATCCTGCGCCGCGCGCCAGGCGATCTGGGCGTTGGAGAGCTTGATGTCTTCGCGTGTGTCGGTGGTCATACGTAGGCCACTCCGGCTCGAATGAGATTTTCTTCCTGCTGCGGATCGGCGACCTCAACGACGCCGTTGACGAAGATCCCGGGGGTAACGATGTGTTCGGGATCGAGCTCGCCGGCGGCAACGATTTTCGAGACCTGTGCGATCGTCTTGGCCGCGGCCATGCACATCAGCGGATTAAAATTGCGGCCGGCCTTGTTGTAGATGAGATTGCCCTGCACATCCCCGACTTCAGCCTTGACGATGGCGAAATCGGCCTTGAGCCAGCGCTCCTGAACATAGTGGCGGCCGTCGAATTCGGCGATGACCTTGCCGTTGGCGAGTTCGGTGCCATAGGCGGTCGGTGTGTAGAAAGCCGGAATGCCGGCGCCGCCGGCGCGGATGCGTTCGGCGAGCGTCCCCTGAGGCACCAGCTCCAGCTCTATTTCGCCGGCTAGATAGCGGTCGGTGAAGGCGCGTGGATCGGATGAACGCGGGAAGGAGCAGATCATCTTCCTGACCATGCCGGCATCGATCATCGCAGCGATGCCGATACGCCCGTTGCCGGCATTGTTGTTGATGACGGTCAGGTTCTTCGGGCCTTTGTCGATCAGCGCATGAATGAGTTCGATCGGCGCACCGGAGCCGCCAAAGCCGCCGATCATGACCGTCGCACCATCTCCGATCTCGGAGACGGCAGCCGCCGTGCTCGCAATTGTCTTATCCATGCGCAAACTCCCACTTGCCAATGCGGGCGGACCAAGGCGCCCCGTCCTCTTCCTTCGAATAAAACAGCACGAGCTCGACGGCAATCATTTTGTGCGATATTTGACATTTGTTCATATATCGCACAAACTAACTGTCGAAATTGAGAATCTAAGATGCGCGAAACGGATTTCGTCGGCGGCTTTGCCAAGGGTTTGAAAGTGATCGAAGCCTTCGGCGAGACGCAGCAGCGCCTGACGATCGCCGAAGCGTCGAAGCTGACAGGGCTCGATCGCGCCACCGTGCGCCGTTCGCTGCTGACGCTCTCCGAACTCGGCTATGCCACTTATGACGGCAAATTCTTCACGCTGACGCCGAAGATCCTGAGGCTCGGCCACGCCTATCTGGCCGCGACGCCGCTGCCGACCATCATCCAGCCCCATCTCGATCAGCTTGCCGAGCGCGCCGGGCAGAATGCGTCAGCCTCGGTGCTCGACGGCACGGAGGTCGTCTACATCGCCCGCGCCTCGCAGCGCCGGGTGATGTCGATCAACCTGACGCCAGGCAGCCGGCTTCCGGCCTTCTGCGCCTCGATGGGCCGCGTCCTGCTCGCCGCCTTGCCGGAAAGCCAGGCGCGTGCGGTGCTCGAGCGGAGCGACCTCAAGGCGAACACGCCGAATACAAAGACCGATCCTGAGGAACTGATGGCGGAGTTCCGCCGAGTGAGGGAGCAGGGCTATGCCGTCATCGATCAGGAACTGGAAATCGGCCTTTGCTCGATTGCCGTGCCGGTCGAAAACGATCGCGGCCAGACCGTGGCAGCGATCAATATCGGTGCTCCGGCTGCTTATGTCGCGGCTTCCGACATGGCGGATCGCTTTCTGCCACTGCTGAAGGAAACGCAAAAGGCGCTTCGGCTGGTGCTGCCGTAACCATCACATTCCCAGCCTCTCCCTCTCCTCGATCCGCCAAGCGCGCGGCGTCTGGCCAGTCTGCTTGACGAAGAAGCGGGAGAAATAGGCGGGATCGGCAAAGCCGAGGCGATAGCTGATTTCCTGAACGGTCGCGAAGGTGAAGACCAGCTCGCGCTTGGCCTCATCCAGCAGCTTGCGCGTGATCAGCTCATGCGCGCCGTGCCCGGTTCTGCCACGCACGATGCGGCTGAGATGGGCCGGCGAGATGCCGAGGCTTTCGGCATAGAAGGCGGCCGGCTTATGCGAACGGAAGTGACGCTGGACGAGGCCCTGCAGCATCTCCATGCGGCGCTCGCTCTCGTCGCCCGGATTGGATTCCTCATCAGCTTTCTGGGCGATGCGGGCCGTCAGCAGCAAGGCCGAGGTCAGATAGGCATCCAGCAGATCGTTGCGGCCGTTGCGGTGGCTCGCAAATTCCTCTCCCAGGCGTCTCAGTGTGCTGGCGACGTGGGCTGCGTCTTCATCGCGGGTGTCGAGCAAGGTCAGATGCGGATCTGCAAGCCATGTGCCCAGCCGGCTGCGATCGCCAGGGGATGCCTTCAGATGCGAGATCAGCACCGTGATGACGAAGCCGTCAATATCTCGCGAAAAGCGGAAACCGTGATTGAGGTGTGGCGGCACCGTAATGACGGCGGGTGGCGTTATGGCATGGGGAGTTCCGTCAAAGATGGCATCGCCGGATCCGGCGTGTATGTACAAGATCTGGAAAAAGCTCTCATGCCGATGCGGGCGAATCTCCCAATGATGAAGGCTGCTGCGGGAGGGAATTGTCTCGCAATGCAGCCAGAAATCCGGCTTTCGGCCGGTATTTTCGCCATAGAGCTCATAGGTCGGTACGGTCTTCGTCATGGCACTCCTCTCTCGCCATGTTCGATTTGTGCAATTTCATGACCGAAATGTCCATTGCGGACGTGCCTCGCGCCGAAGAGACTTGAGGCAAGAAATAGGCATGGGAGGAGACGATGCGCACTCAAGTCGCCATTATCGGTTCGGGGCCGTCCGGGCTTTTGCTCGGCCAGCTGCTGACGGAGGCCGGCATCGATAACATCATTCTCGATCGGGTCGGCAAGGATTATATTCTCGGCCGCGTCCGCGCCGGCGTGCTGGAGGAAGGCACCGTCCGATTGCTGGATCAGGCGAAATCCAGCGCGCGGCTGCATGCCGAGGGCTTGCCGCATGACGGCTTCTCGCTTGCCTTCGACGGCCGCGATCATCGCATCGATCTTCATGGTCTCACGGGCGGCAAGCGGGTTGTGATCTACGGCCAGACGGAGATGACCCGCGACCTGATGGCCCGCCGCGAGGAATGTGGCGCTCCAACCATATACAGCGCTGCCAACGTCCAGCCGCACGGTTTCGATGGCGATATGCCCTATCTGACCTATGAGAGAGACGGCGTTTCCCATCGCATCGATTGCGATTTCATTGCCGGCTGCGACGGTTTTCACGGCGTCAGCCGCAAATCGGTTCCGGAAAAGGCGATCCGCAGTTTCGAGAAGGTCTATCCCTTCGGCTGGCTTGGCGTTCTGGCGGAAGTGACGCCCGTCAATCATGAGCTGATCTATGCCAACCATCCGCGCGGATTTGCGCTATGCTCGATGCGATCGATGACGCGCAGCCGCTATTACATTCAGTGTCCCCTTGACGAGAAGGTCGAGGACTGGAGCGACGACCGCTTCTGGGATGAGCTGCGCCGTCGGCTGCCGGCCCATCATGCCGAGGCGCTGGTGACGGCGCCATCCTTCGAGAAATCGATCGCGCCGCTACGCTCCTTCGTGGCTGAACCCATGCGTTTCGGCCGCCTTTTCCTCGTCGGCGATGCCGCGCATATCGTGCCGCCGACCGGCGCCAAGGGCCTGAATCTGGCGGCAAGCGACGTGCATTACCTGTTTTCGGGTCTCGCCGAGCATTATCAGGACCGCTCGAACGCCGGACTGGAAGCCTATTCCGCCCGCGCGCTTGCCCGGGTCTGGAAGGCGGTGCGCTTTTCCTGGTGGATGACGACGATGATGCATCGCTTTCCCGATACAAATGATTTCGACCAGAAGATCCAGGAAGCCGAACTCGACTATCTCACCCATTCGCGTGCCGCCTCGACCGCGCTCGCCGAGAACTATGTCGGCCTGCCGTTCTAGACGAGATCTAAAGCTTCTTGGCGACCTCGTTTGCCGCTTCCCGGATGGTCTGCATCAGGATCGACAAGGGAAGGGTGGGGATGGCGTCAGTGCGCATGGTCAATCCGACCGGTCCCTTCGTTTCGCTGGTATCGATCGGCAGAAGTGCTAATAGTCCATCCTCGACATCGCCGGCAACGACTCCGGCCGAGATGATCCAGATGGCGTCGCTCGAGCGCACGAACGCGCGGCCGAAGGAGTCGGAGACGGTTTCGATTTGGTTGGGTAGTCCGCCTGCGCCGTTGGCGATCAGAAAGCTTTCGACGAAAGGCCGGATGATCGAGCCGCGCGTCGGCATCAGGATCGTGTAGCGATTGAGATCGGAAAACAGCGACTGCCTTTCGGACAGAAGTGGATGGCCGGCCCGGACAGCAAAGACGACCTGTTCGGAATAGAGGTGCTCGAAGGAAAAGCCGGTCATCTTGTCGGGGCTCGCCAATCGGCCGACGACCAGATCGAGATCGCCGACGCGCAACTGCTCCAGAAGGACCGCGTTTTCGCCTGTCACGATCTTGATGCGGCTCCAGGTCTCTTCCTTGAGGAACAGGTCCATTGCCCGTGGCATGATCCGCGTCGAAACCGTCGGCAATGCGCCGACGCGGATCGGCGGCGCTTCGCCGGAGCGCTCCTGCGAGACGGAATCCAGCCCTTGTCGGAGTGCTGTCAACGCGGCACCGGCATGGCGCAGAAAGACTTCGCCATAGCGGGTGATGCGGATGCCGCGCCCGTCGCGCTCGAAGACGGCGACGCCAAGCGCTTCTTCCAACTCGCGGATCGTCTTTGTCACCGCCGGCTGGCTGATATTCAGCAGGCCAGCCGCCTTGATCACGCTTTTCTGGCGCGCAACCTCGACAAAGGTCTGCAGATGGCGGAACTTTATGCGTGCGTCGAGCATGCCAACTCATAACCCCTGAGTTATCGTAGAGCAAAGAAATATCATTTTACCTAACCAGATTATACATCCAATCTCGCAACAGAGGAGATTTCCAGTGCAGTTTGCCCGCATCAACGACGTCACGATCCATTACCAGATCATTGGCGGCCCCGCCGACAAGCCGGTTCTTGTCTTTGCCAATTCGCTCGGCACCGATTTCCGGATCTGGCGGGATGTGATCGTGCGGCTCGCCGGCGATTTCGCCATCGTGCTTTACGACAAGCGCGGCCATGGTCTCTCCGATCTCGGCCAGATGCCCTATACCATTGAGGACCATGCGACCGACCTCGCCGGCCTGCTCGATTTCCTCTCGGTCAAGAATGCCATCATTTGCGGCCTGTCGGTCGGGGGGCTGGTCGCGCAGTCGCTCTATCAGCGGCGGCCGGATCTGGTGCGGGCGCTGATCCTCTGCGACACCGCCCACAAGATCGGTACGGCCGACAGCTGGAATGCCCGCATCGCTCAGGTAGAGGCCGAAGGCATCGAATCCATCGTCGATGCCATCATGGAGCGCTGGTTCACGCCCGCCTTCCGTCGTCCGGAAAACATCGCCTATGCCGGCTATTGCAACATGCTGATCCGCCAGCCCGTCGCAGGCTATGCCGCCACCTGCGCGGCTCTTCGCGATGCCGATCTGACCGAAGCCGCGACAAAGATCGCCGTGCCGACCATCTGCATCGTCGGCGATCAGGACGGTTCGACGCCGCCGGAGCTGGTGCTTTCGACGGCAAAGCTCATTCCGAATGCGCGTTATGAAGTGATCAAGGACGCGGGCCACATCCCCTGCGTCGAACAACCCGAGGCGTTGACCGAAGTCATCCGTGCCTTCATCGATGTCGTCCTGCGTGGAGAGCAAGCCTGATGAATGACCCCACCATGCCGTCCGAGCGCTATCTGCAGGGCATGGCAACGCGCCGCGCTGTGCTCGGCGACGCCCATGTCGATCGCGCCCAGCAGACCGTGACCGATTTCGACCAGCCCTTCCAGGAGCTGATCACCGAAGCGGCCTGGGGGCATGTCTGGTCGCGCCCGACGCTCAGCCGTCGCGAGCGCTCCATCGTGACGATCGCGCTGCTGGCGGCACTCGGCCAGGATGACGAGGTGGCCATGCATGTGCGCGCCACGCGCAACACCGGCGCGACGCGCGACGATATTTGCGAGGCGCTTCTGCATGTGGCGATCTATGCCGGCGTGCCGGCGGCAAACCACGCGATCAAGATCGCCAAGCAGGTTTTCGAACAGATGGACGCCGAACAGGCGGCATGAAGCGAGGCAGACATGTCCGATAGAAGCAACAGCAAGCCCGAGACGGGCGCCTTTTTCGCGAGAGACCGCGCCTGGCATCCGCCGGCCTTTGCACCCGGCTACAAGACGTCCGTCCTGCGCTCGCCGCAGCGCGCGCTGCTGTCGCTCGACGGCACCATCTCCGAAATTACCGGACCGGTCTTCGGCCATTCCATATTGAACGAGCTCGATAACGATCTGATCCATAATTTCGCCAAGCCGGGCGAGAGCGCTATCGGCGAGCGGATCATCGTGCACGGTCGCGTGCTCGACGAGCGCGGCCAGCCGGTGCCGGGCGTCCTGCTCGAATTCTGGCAGGCCAATGCCGGCGGCCGTTACCGCCATAAGAAGGAAACCTATCTCGCGGCCATCGATCCGAATTTCGGCGGCTGCGGCCGCGCCATCACCGATGATGAAGGGCGTTATGCCTTCCGCACGATCCGCCCCGGCGCCTATCCCTGGCCGAACGGCGTCAACGACTGGCGTCCGGCGCATATCCACTTCTCCGTCTTCGGCCATGGCTTTGCGCAGCGGCTGATCACGCAGATGTATTTCGAGGGCGATCCGATGATCTGGAAATGTCCGATCGTCGGCACGATCCCCGATAAACGGGCGATCGAGCAGCTGATTGCGCCGCTCGACTGGGGCAACACGATCCCGATGGATGCCCGCGCCTATAAATTCGATATCGTGCTGCGCGGTCGCCGGTCGACCCTGTTCGAAAACCGGCTGGAGGGCAATTGATGGTACAGGATCTCGGCTATCTCAAGGAAACGCCGTCGCAGACGGCAGGGCCTTACGTCCATATCGGCCTGACGCCGAATTACAGCGAGATCGGCGGTGTTTACGAAACCGACCTCGGCTCCGTCATGGTGAACGACAAGACGCTCGGCGAGCGCATAACGGTGACGGGCAAGGTGATCGATGGCGCGGGGGCGCCGGTCAAGGATGCCGTCCTCGAGATCTGGCAGGCCGATAGCGCCGGGCTTTATAACAGCCCCTCGGAGCTGCGCGGCACGGCCGATCCGAACTTTACCGGCTGGGGGCGTTGTCCGACCAATTCGACCGAAGGCGTTTTCCGTTTCGAGACCATCAAGCCCGGCCGCCTTCCCTTTAAGGACGGCCGCAAGATGGCGCCGCACATCACCGTATGGATCGTCGCACGCGGTATCAACATCGGCCTGCACACGCGCATGTACTTCCCCGAAGAGGCCGCTGCCAACGCCGAGGACCCGTTGCTCGCGCGCATCGAACACAGGGATCGCCTCGCAACGCTGATTGCCGCGAAGGAAGGCTCCGTCTACACCTTCGACATCCATTTGCAGGGCGACAAAGAGACGGTTTTCCTCGATATATAGGCCATGAGCGTTTCTCCCTTCGATCATCCCTTTCTGTCAGGCCTTCTCGGTGACGAGGAGATTGCGGCGTATTTTTCAGCCAAGGCCGATATCCGCGCCATGCTCTCTTTCGAAGCGGCACTTGCCGAGGTCGAGGCCCAGCATGGGCTGATCCCGCAGGAGGTGACTGCGCATATCGCTAAGGTCTGCGCGGATTTCGAACCCGATCTACAAAGCCTGATGAGTGCAACGGCATCGGATGGCGTCGTCGTGCCCGATCTTGTTCGGCAGCTGCGCAAGGCGGTCGCAGAGGATGTCGGCAAACATGTCCATTTCGGCGCCACCAGCCAGGATGTCATCGACACCAGCCTGATGCTGCGGCTGAAGGCGGCGGTTTTCATCCTAAGCAACCGTCTTTTCGCAGTATCGTCCGCGCTCACCAAGCTGGATGAGCGTTTCGGATCGAACCGGCTGATGGGCCGCACCCGGATGCAGGCTGCGATCGCGATCACCGTGTCCGACCGGCTGCGGGCATGGCGCCATCCGCTCGATCAATATCGCGACCGGCTGACGCAGGAGACTTTTCCGCTGCAATTCGGCGGTGCGGCCGGTACGCTGGAAAAATTCGGGCCGAAAGCGGCGGAAATCCGGAGCTCGCTGGCGCAAGCGCTTGGTCTCACGGACGAGCCGCAATGGCAAAGCCAGAGAGCGCGCATTGCCGAGCTTGCCGGGCTCTTGTCCATGATCTCAGGTAGCCTCGGCAAGATCGGCCAGGACGTGGCACTTTTGGCACAGGCGGGCGACGAGATCGAGCTTGCCGGCGGCGGCGGTTCCTCGGCCATGCCACACAAGCAGAACCCGGTCGCGGCCGAAACGCTGGTCACGCTTGCCCGCTTCAATGCCGTCCAGCTTTCGGGCATTCATCAATCACTCGTGCATGAGCAGGAGCGCTCTGGCGCCGCCTGGACATTGGAATGGCTGCTATTGCCGCCTATGGTGGTGGCAACGGCAGCTTCGTTGCGCCACGCGTTGCAACTGGTCGGTTCGATCAAGCGCTTGGGAACGACGGCCGAGTAGGATATTCGCCATTCATAACTGAATCGGTATGGAAGCAAGGTTTTATTTCATTTTACATCACCATTTCTCATGAGAAATTGGCGATGATCAGAATTTGAATGATCAAGGGCGGCATAAGGAACGGCTGCCGGGAGGAGAGAAAATGAAACGGTTTGTCTTGGCCGCCCTTACGGCCGTTGCTCTTGGCAGCGCTGCTCATGCCGATACCATCAAGGTCGGCGTCATCGGTCCGTTTTCCGGCCCGTTCGCGCTGCAGGGCAAGAATTTCAAGGCCGGCATCGACGCCTATATGGCTGTCAATGGCAAGAAGGTCGGCAATGACGAGGTGGAGGTGATCTATCGCGATTTGCCGGCGGCCGATCCCGCCCAATCGAAGTCGCTCGCCCAGGAGCTCGTCGTCAAGGAGAAGGTCCAGTATCTCGCCGGCTTCTACTTTACCCCGGATGCGATGGCCGTGACGCCGATCCTCAAGCAGGCCAATGTGCCGATGGTGATCTTCAATGCTGCCACTTCGGCCATCGTCACAAAGAGCCCGCTTGTCGTGCGCACGTCCTTTACCACCTGGCAGACCTCGACGCCGATCGCCAAGGTTGCCTATGATGCCGGCGTGAAGAAGGTCATCTCCGTCGTCAGCGACTACGGTCCGGGCGTCGATGCCGAAAACGCTTTCAAGGCTGGCTTCGAAAAGCAGGGTGGCGAAGTGGTGCAGGCGATCCGTATGCCGCTGTCGACCAATGACTTCAGCCCGATCATGCAGCGCATCAAGGATTCCGGCGCGCAGGGCGTCTTCGCCTTCCTGCCCTCCGGGCCGACGACGCTCGGCTTCGTCAAGGCCTATAATGAAAATGGCCTGAAGGCAGCCGGTATCAAGCTGTTTGCGCCGGGCGACCTGACACAGGAGTCGGATCTACCGGCGCTTGGCGATGCCGCTCTTGGCATGCAGACGACCTTCCACTATGCGATTTCGCATGACTCGCCCGAAAACAAGGCTTTCGTCGCCGCCGCCGACAAGGCGATTGGCAATCCGGCCGAGCTGACCTTCCCGGCCGTGGGTGCCTTCGACGGCATGCATGTCATCTATAAGATGATTGAGGCGACCGGCGGCAAGCAGGATGCGCAGAAGGCGGTCGATGCCGTGAAAGGCCTGTCCTGGGCCAGCCCACGCGGCCCCGTCACCATCGATCCGGAAAGCCGGCATATCACGCAGAACATCTATCTGCGCGAGGTCGCCAAGGGCGATGACGGCAAATATTACAACAAGGAAATCCAGACCTTCGAGAAGCAGGGCGATCCCGGCCTTGCCGCTGCGAAGTAAGCGCTCCAGTACCTGATCCCCTGATCGGAAGATTCCGTTCAGGGGATGACGGCGGTGGCGCAACAACAAACCGGACCAGCAATATCAATGCAAACCGTGCTCAGCATAGCAGTCGATGCCCTCGCTTACGGCATGGTGCTGTTCGTCATCTCCATCGGCCTTTCCGTCACCATGGGGCTGATGCGCGTCGTCAATCTCGCTCATGGCGCCTTTGCCATGATCGGCGGCTATATCGCCTCCTATGCCACGCGCGATCTTGGTCTAGGTTATGGCGCAGCCGTATTGCTGGCTGTGGTGGGCACGGTCATTATCTCCATCCCTATCGAACGGCTGCTCTATCGACGCATCTATGGTGCGCCAGAATTGACGCAGGTGCTGATGACGATCGGTATCACCTTCTGCATCATCGGCATTGCCAACTATGTCTTCGGTCCCACCCTGAAGACCATACCGCTGCCTGGCAGCCTCCAAGGTTCGGTCGATCTCGGCTTCCGTACCATCGGCACCCATCGTATCTTCGCGATCACCTGCGGCCTCATCGTCGCACTGGCCTTGTGGTACACGATCGAGAAGACCTCCTTCGGCGTGAAGCTGCGCGCTTCCGTCGATAATGCCGCGATGGCGGCTGCTCTCGGCGTCAGGACGGAAATCGTCTATGCGGTCAGCTTCGCCATTGCCGTCGGGCTTGCCGCCTTCGGTGGTGTCGTGGGTGCCGAGCTCCTGCCGGTCGAACCCTATTATGCCCTGCGCTACATGGTGACCTTCTTGGTTGTCGTTTCGGTCGGCGGCGCGGGCTCAATTTCCGGCGCGCTGCTTGCCTGTCTCATTCTTGGCTGCATCGATACGACCGGCCGCTATCTCATGCCGGAATATGGGGAATTCTTCTTCTATCTGGCCGTCATTGCCATTGTCTGCGTCTTCCCGCGCGGCTTTGCCGGGAGAATGAAGTAACATGGCTTTGACGTTTGAAAGAGAGGCCGCTCCGCTCGTGACCAGACATCGTACACTTGGACAGGATTTCATCGCGGTGGCGGTCATCGCCCTGCTGGCTGCCGCCGGCTACCTGCTGTTTCCAGACAACCTTGCCCTCCTGACGCGCCTGATCGCGATTGCGCTTCTCGTTCTCTCGCTCGATCTTGTCACCGGCTATTGCGGCGTGGCGACTCTAGGCCATGCGGCATTGTTCGGCGCCGGCGCCTATGCGGCCGGCATCGCGTCAGCCCATTACGGCATCAACGATCCCTTGCTGATGACGTTTGCCGGCATCGCCGGCGGCGCAGCTGCCGGGTTGATTTGCTCCATCGTCATTTTGAGAGCTCATGGCCTGCCGCAGCTCGTGCTGTCGATCGCGCTGATCTATCTCTTCCACGAATTCGCCAACAAGGCGTCGAGCTGGACGGGCGGCAGCGACGGCCTGTCGGGTATTTCAGCTGATCCGCTGTTTGGTGTTTTCGAATTCGATCTCTATGGACACACGGCCTACTTCTATGGTGTGGCACTGCTGCTGATCGTGCTCGTGCTTTTGCGCTTTCTCGTGCGTTCGCCCTTTGGTATGCTCTGCCGCGGTATCCGGCAGAATCCCTTGCGCATCCGCGCCATGGGCGCGTCGCCGAAGGTAGCTCTCATCAAGATGTATGTCATTTCCGGTGCTGTTGCCGGCATCGGCGGTGCGCTGAATGCGATCTCGACGCAGGTCGTCGGTCTCGACAGTCTCTCCTTCACACAATCGGCCGAGGCGCTGGTCATGCTCGTGCTCGGCGGCACCGGCTCGCTGTTCGGCGCCCTTGTCGGTACACTGATCTTCATGCTGTTCGAGGATTACGTCTCCGCCGCCAATCCCTTCCACTGGCTGACGATCGTCGGCGCTCTTCTCATCCTCGTCGTTCTCTTCGCGCCCAAGGGCATCTACGGCACGGCAGCTGCCTATGTGGCTCGCTACCGGGAGGCGCGGGCATGAGCGCAATTTTCGAGGTCAACAATCTGAAGAAGGCGTTCGGCGGGCTGACGGTGACGAACAATGTCAGCCTGTCGATGGCGCCGGGCGACCGCGTCGCTCTCATTGGCCCGAACGGCGCCGGCAAGACCAGCTTCGTCAATCTCGTAACAGGCAATCTGCAGGCGGATTCCGGCGAGGTCCGCATTGCCGGTCAGAACGTCAACAAGGTCGATGCCATCGGCCGGGTGAGGCGCGGGCTGGTGCGTTCGTTCCAGGTGACTAGGCTGTTTCAGGATATGACGCCGGCCGAGCATGTCGGCATGGCGGTGCTGCAACGGACCGGCCGTTCCGGTCGCATGTTCGGCAATTTTCTTGCCATGCAAGATGTCATGGCTGAGACGGCGGAACTGCTCGGCACGCTCGGCCTCACAGCTCTCGCGCATCGCAAGGTCAGCGAGATCGCCTACGGCCAGCAGCGGCTATTGGAAATTGCCGTTGCCATGGCCTTAAAGCCGAAGGTACTTCTGCTCGACGAGCCCGCCGCCGGCGTGCCGCAGAGCGATACCGGCCGCATCGAGCAGGCCTTGGCCGATCTGCCTGCCGATCTCGCCGTGCTGATGATCGAACATGACATGGACCTCGTCTTCCGCTTCGCCAAGCGCGTGGTGGTGCTCGCGGCCGGCACGATCATATTCGACGGGTCGCCGAAAGATGTAACGCAGGATGCGCGGGTGCGCGAAGCCTATCTGGGGAGCTACGCCAATGCCGGCCACGCCGCTTGAAGTCGAAAACCTGTCGGCTGGCTATGGTCCGACACGGGTGCTGGAAGGTGTTTCCTTTTCCGTGCCGGCCGGCGGCCGGCTTGCCGTTCTCGGCCGCAACGGCATGGGCAAAAGCACGCTGCTTGCCACGTTGGCCGGGCAGACCCGGCGCTATGATGGCCACATCCGGCTGGGCTCGGCGGATATTGCCGGCCTGCCGAGCGCCAGGCGGGCCCATCAGGGTCTCGGCTATGTACCGCAGACGCGCGACGTCTTTCCGACGTTGACGGTGGAGGAAAATCTTTCCGTCGGGCTGAAGGGACGGCCGAAGAGCGCCCTGCAGGAAGCCTATGAGATGTTTCCGCGCCTGCAGGAGCGTCGCCGCAATTTGGGCGGCCAGCTTTCAGGCGGCGAGCAACAGATGCTGTCGACGGCCCGTACCATCCTCGGCAAACCGACCGTCCTGCTACTGGACGAACCGCTGGAGGGGCTTGCCCCCGTCATCTGCGAGGAGTTGATGGCGGCCTTTACCAAGCTCGCCAAGGCGGGCGACATGACGATCCTGCTGGTCGAGCAGCGCATCCAGAGCGCATTGGATTTTGCCAGCGATGTCATCATTCTGGAGCGCGGCCGGCTTGCCTGGAAAGGGGCGCCCGAGGCGCTGGCCGCAGATCATCACGCGGTTGAACGCCTGCTCGGCGTTGGTGGATTGCATTAACGCATCCACTTCCGACTGTGCTCCGATGGAGCGCGGCCTTATCATGAAACGCCATGCTTTCACGAGCCGCCTGCGGTTGCGGCGGCTGTTTCGTTTGTCGTAGACAATTCGCCGACTTGTTTTCAGGAGGTGCAAGATGGACCGATTTACCGGCGGATGCCTGTGCGGCAAGGTACGGATCGTCGCCTCGGGGCGCCCCTATCGGGTCGGCATTTGTCATTGTCTCGACTGCCGCAAGCATCACGGAGCGCTTTTTCATGCCTCCGCGATCTTTCCCGAGGATACGGTCAAGATCGAGGGCGAAACACGCGACTATGCCGGCCGATTTTTCTGCCCTCACTGCGGCTCATCTGTTTTCTCGCGGAGCGCAGACGAAATCGAAGTGAACCTCGGATCTCTCGATGCTCCCGATCAGTTGAAGCCGACCTACGAACTCTGGACCGTTCGCCGCGAATCCTGGTTGCCATCGTTTCCGCTCGCGAGGCGATATGATCACGATCGCGAGGCAACGAGCCGCTTCGAGGATTAGGTCGGGTTCGCCGCAAGCGTTATGATGACGAAAATCGTTACTGAGATCGATATCGATTCATGTTGACGATAAAACGTTGACGATTTATCGATATATTATCATCGTTGTTGGCGTCGTGCTGCTGGAGGCGGGTTTGTCGGAGAATATTTCGGGTCGTTGGGATTTCTGGATCGACCGCGGCGGTACGTTTACCGACGTGGTCGGGCGCGATCCGTCTGGCGCTCTTCACGCCCGCAAGGTCTTATCTGAAAACCCCGAAGCCTATCGTGATGCCGCCGTTCATGGCATCCGCCTGCATCTCGGTCTCGCCAAGGGAGAGTCTATTCCCGAGGGTGCGATCGGCGAGGTCCGCATGGGCACGACGGTCGCCACCAATGCGCTACTCGAGCGCAAGGGCGAACGCCTAGCTCTGGTAACGACAAAGGGTTTCCGTGACGCGCTGCGCATCGGCTACCAGGAACGCAAGAAGATCTTCGCGACCGAGATCGTCAAACCGGAAGCGCTCTATGAAGATGTCGTCGAGTTCGAAGAGCGCGTGCTTGCCGACGGCACCGTCGAACTGGCTCTGGACGAAAAGGCCGCCGAAATGGCGCTGCGTGACCTTCTCGCCAAAGGTTATCGCTCCGTCGCCATCGTCTTCATGCATGCCTACAAGTTCCCGGCGCATGAGGCCGCCGTTGCAAGGATCGCAAGGTCGATCGGCTTCGAGCAAGTCTCGGTCAGCCATGAGGTTTCGCCGCTGATCAAGCTCGTCGGCCGCGGCGATACGGCTGTCATCGACGCATATCTCTCGCCGGTGCTCGGCCGCTATATCCGCCAGGTTTGCGATGAGCTCGATGTCGAGCGCACGGGCGCACGCGTCATGTTCATGATGTCGTCGGGCGGATTGACGGCCGCAGACATGTTTCAGGGCAAGGATGCGATCCTCTCCGGCCCGGCTGGCGGCGTGGTCGGCCTTGCGAAGACCGGTGAGCAGGCCGGCTTTGCCAATGTCATCGGCTTCGACATGGGCGGCACCTCGACGGATGTGGCGCATTTCGACGGCGAATATGAACGCGCCTTCGAGACGGAAGTGGCCGGCGTCCGCGTCCGTGCGCCGATGATGCTGATCCATACCGTGGCCGCCGGTGGCGGTTCGATCCTGCATTTCGATGGCGATCGCTTCCGTGTTGGGCCGGATTCCGCCGGCGCCTTTCCGGGGCCGGCCTGCTATCGCAATGGCGGCCCGCTGGCCGTCACCGACGCCAATGTCATGGCCGGCAAGCTGCTGCCGGAATTCTTTCCCTCCATCTTCGGACCCAATCAGGACCAGCCGCTCGATGTCGAAACGGTGCGCGCCAAGTTCGGGTCCCTTGCAGCCGAAATTGGCGGTGGGCGAAGCCCGGAAGACGTTGCCGACGGCTTTATCCGTATCGCGGTTGCCAATATGGTCGAGGCGATCAAGAAAATCTCGGTGCAGCGCGGCTATGACGTGACGCGTTATGCGCTCAACTGCTTCGGCGGCGCCGGCGGGCAGCATGCCTGCCTGGTTGCCGACGCGCTCGGCATGAAGAGCATACTTCTGCATCCGATGTCCGGCCTTCTGTCCGCCTATGGCATGGGCCTTGCCGATATCCGCGCAACGCGCCAGAAGGCGCTCGGCGTTTCCCTCGATGATGCCGCACCCACCGCGATTGCAGCACTCGGTAGCGAATTGCGCGGCGAATGCGTGCCCGAGCTGGAAGCCCAGGGAGTTGCAACGGGCGACATCAAGACGGTCCAGCGCGCCCATATCCGCTATGCCGGCACCGATACCTTGCTGGCGGTCGAGACGACCTTCCCGGAAATCGACACTTCCGCGCGGCTGCGCAGCCAATTCGAGACGCTGCACAAGCGCCGCTTCGGTTTCGTTGCCGAGGACAAGCCTCTGGTCGTGGAAGCCGTCGAAATTGAAACGATCGGCGGTGCTGCTGCCGATATAGCGGTCGAGCTCGAAGCTGCGGCCGAGGGTGAGGCGCAGGCTGCAAGGCGCACCTCCTTCTACTCGAACGGCGAAAGTCACGATGCGGCCGTCGTCCTGCGTGAGGCGATCAAGCCGGGCCAGACCGTCACCGGTCCGGCCATCATCATCGAGCCGAACCAGACGATCGTCATCGAGGATGGATGGCAGGCGCAGCTGACCACAAAGGATCATATCGTTCTCAGGCGCATCAAGGCGCTGCCGGAGCGCAATGCCATCGGCACCAAGGCCGATCCCGTCATGCTGGAGATCTTCAACAATCTCTTCATGTCGATCGCAGAGCAGATGGGCATGACGCTGCAGAACACGGCCTATTCGGTCAACATCAAGGAGCGGCTGGATTTCTCCTGCGCCGTCTTCGATGCCGAGGGCAACCTGGTCGCCAACGCGCCGCATATGCCGGTTCATCTCGGCTCCATGGATGCCTCCGTCGCGACTGCGATCCGCGAAAATGCCGTCATTCATCCGGGCGATGTATTCCTCATCAACGCGCCCTATAACGGCGGCACGCATCTGCCTGACCTCACCGTCTGCACCCCTGTCTTCGACGATGCCGGTCAGAAAATCCGCTTCTGGGTCGCCAGCCGCGGCCATCACGCCGATATCGGCGGTATTTCGCCAGGCTCCATGTCGCCGCTCGCCACCCATATCGAGGAAGAAGGCGTCTATATCGACAATTTCAAGCTGCTCGATCGCGGCCGCTTCTGTGAAGCGGAGCTTACCAAGCTGCTGACAGGCGCCCGCTATCCGGTGCGCACGCTGGCGCAGAATATCAACGATCTCAAGGCCCAGGTCGCCGCCAATGAAAAGGGTGTCGCCGAACTGAAGAAGATGATAGCGCTCTTCGGTGAAGACGTCGTCGATGCCTATATGGGCCACGTTCAGGACAATGCGGCGGAAAGCGTGCGGCGTGTCCTCGATCGTCTGTCGGACGGCGAATTCAGCTATGAGATGGATCAGGGCTGCAAGATCGTCGTCAAGATTTCGATCGATAAGGACAAGCGCGAGGCGACGGTCGATTTCACCGGCACATCGGCGCAGCGCCCCGACAATTTCAATGCGCCGCAGCCAGTCACACGCGCTGCCGTGCTCTATGTCTTCCGCGTTCTCGTCGAGGCGGATATTCCGATGAATGCCGGCTGCCTCCGGCCGATCAGGATCATCATCCCCGAGGGAACGATGCTGACGCCGAAATATCCGGCTGCTGTTGTTGCCGGCAATGTCGAGGTCAGCCAGGCCGTGACCAACTGCTTGTTCGGTGCGGTCGAGGCGCTTGCCGCTGCTCAAGGTACGATGAACAATCTGACCTTCGGCAACGATGCCTATCAGTATTACGAGACGATCTGCTCAGGGGCGCCGGCTGGACCGGGCTTCAACGGCGCCGATGCTGTGCATACGCATATGACCAACTCGCGCCTCACCGATCCCGAAATCCTTGAGACGCGTTTCCCCGTCGTGCTGGAGGATTTCCACATTCGTCCGAGTTCGGGCGGGCGCGGCAAATGGAACTCCGGCAACGGCACGCAGCGCACCATCCGCACACGTGAGAAGCTGGAATTCGCGATCCTGTCGGGCCACAGGCGCGTGGCCCCCTTCGGTGTGAAGGGCGGCGAAGCGGGCCAGACCGGCCGCAATTATGTCCGCCGCAACGATGGCAGGATTGAAGAGCTGATCGGGTCGGCCCATACCGTCCTCGAAGCTGGCGAAGCCTTTACGGTCGTCACACCTACCGGCGGCGGCTACGGAAAACGGGACGAATAGCAATGTAATGCCGGGTCGAGCGGCCTTGATCGCTCGGCCCGTCGAATCTGCTGGGCCTTGATCCGGTTCGAAGGAGTTTTCAGGTGACGTCCGAGGAAAAGAGCAAACGACGCGAATTGATCGTATCATCGGCCCATCTTGCCGGCGGCAGCTCGCCGGCCTTGTCGGAGCTGGAATACGGGTCGATCCTCTTTTCCCATGCCTTCAATCGTTGGCTGGTGCGCTGTATGGCGGCGGCGGGCGTGCCTGGCCTTTCGCCGATCGAGATCCTGATCATCCATTCCGTGCGGCATCGCGATCGGCCGAAGACGCTTGCCGATCTCTGCCTCGTGCTCGACATCGAGGACACGCATGTCGCCAATTATGCCATCAAGAAGCTCGAGGCGGCAGGCCTCGTCAAGAGCGGTAAGGCCGGCAAGGAAAAGACCATCCGGGTGACCGACAAGGGCCTGGACGCGCTGAAGCGCTATACCGAAATTCGCGAGCGGCTATTGGTTGAGGCAACGAAAGTATCGGGTCTCTCGCAAGACGATCTCTCCGATATCGCTTCGCACCTCAGGGCGTTGTCCGGTTATTACGAACAGGCGGCACGGTCGGCCGCCACGCTGTAAGATAAAAGGCGTGCAAGTTTCTCCCAAATCTTCTTGGCTCTTCCCAAGATTCGCATTTCATTGCGTGCTACTTTGATTTGGATCGTCGGCATCACACGCAAATTCCCCCCTCTTATCTATTCTGCCATTTCATACCTATATTAGGTCTGTGCGATCCGTTGGCGACAATCTGCCTAACGATCTGTGTCGGCCGACCGATGAGATCCAGTTTTTACCACTGCACGACTTTTAGAAATTGCTGGCTTCGCACGATAGCAAAAGTGTGCTTTTTTTGACCGAAAGGGGAATGGTGTAAAAACTTCCATGAACAACGATAGTTTTGAGCTGAAATTTTGGGGCGTGCGGGGGAGCATCCCTGTATCGGGACCGGAATTTGAGCGGTACGGCGGTAACACGTCGTGCATTGAGTTACGGCATGACGGCAGGCATATCTTGTTCGACGCAGGGACCGGTTTGCGCGAAGCGGCCGCATCCCTTGCCAAGGAGGAGGTCCGCAACATCGATCTCTTCTTCACCCACTCCCACTACGATCACATCATCGGCCTGCCTTTCTTCAACGCGATATACGATCCGCGCGTCAGCGTCGATCTCTGGTCGGGCCATCTGGCCGGCAAGACGACGACGCGGCAGCTGATCGGCCAGTTCATGCGGCCGCCATGGTTTCCCGTCGAACCGGACATCTGTCGGGCGACGATGAATTTCCGCGATTTCGCCGCCGGCGATACGTTGAAGCCGCATCCGGGTATCGTCATCCATACGACAAGGCTGAACCATCCTGGCGGCTGTATCGGTTATCGCATCGAATGGGCGGGCCGGGTAATCGCCATGGTCTATGATACAGAGCATATGGCAGGCAAACTCGATGAGGCCGCGCTCGAGCTGATGGCCGATGCCGACCTTGCCATCTACGATGCGACCTATCTCGAAACGGAGATGCAGAAATATCTGGGCTTTGGCCATTCCACATGGCAGGAAGGCATCAAGCTCGCCAAGAAGGCCGGCGCCAAGCGGCTTGCCATGTTCCATCATGCGCCCGGCCGCACGGACCGGGAACTGGATGACATGCAGCGCGATGCCCAGAAGAGCTTCCCCGAAGCGTTCTTCGCCTTTGACGGGCAGTCGCTGCAGCTCTGAGAGGTGGTTTGGCTGGAGTTTCCGTTGCTATACGGAGTAGCACCGCTGTGACTGTAACGGCTTTCGGGAGGTAGAAGATATGGCCGTCAAGCGAATGGACAATGTTGGAATCGTCGTCGAAGACCTAGCAGGGGCGATTGATTTTTTTCGCGAACTCGGCCTCGAGCTCGAAGGGCAGACCACGATTGAAGGAGAGTGGGCCGGGCGTATCACCGGCCTGGGCCACCAGCGCGTCGAAATTGCCATGATGCGCACGCCGGACGGTCACAGCCGGCTCGAGCTCTCCCGTTTCCTTGCTCCGGCCGTCGTCGCGGATCACCGAAATGACCCGGTCAACGCCTTCGGCTACCTCCGGGTCATGTTCGCCGTCGACGACATCGATGACACGCTTGAAAGGCTTCGCGCGCGGGGCGCGCAGCTCGTCGGCGAAGTTGTCCAGTATGGCGACGTGTATCGCCTCTGCTATATCCGCGGACCTGAAGGACTTCTAATCGGACTCGCCCAGGAACTCGGCGCGTAGCAGAACGACTAATGCACGAAGTCGCCGACCGGCCGCCATTCGATGGCGGCATGGTCGGCCGTCTCCTCAAACAGCGCCTCGACGAAATTCCAGGCGAGATCGTCATGGGCGAGATGGTGCGTCATTACCCCGATCGGTTCGTCGTGGCCGTCGAAACGGATCCGGAGTTCTTCCACGAGACGTCCGATCACTTCGGCATGTGGTAAACCGCCACGTACGCCATGCCATCTCATGATGTCGATATGCGTGTTGATCAAGCCGATGGGGGCCTGTTTTGCCAATCCGAAAACGGAGACGGCGCGATAGCCGAAGGGGGCGAGATGTGGCAACAGCGCTTCATCGATCCGGTTCCACGGCGGGACCAACAGCGGCACGAACTGTTGTGGGTAAAGGGTCTTCAGCTTATCGAAGCCGCGGTGCAGCTCCTCGAGCACGATCGACTGCGGCCGATGCAGACCGAGCTCCTGCTTTTTGGTTTCGTCAGGAGCATAGTTTTGATGCGTCCAGCCGTGCACCGTGGCGGTGATGTGGCTTTCCCGCGTCAGACGTTCGGCGAGTGCCTCGCCCGTCGGTCCCGGAATGATCGCCAGAGCCATCGGCACGTCGAAACGATTGGCAAGCGACAGAAGCCTGTCGAGGGCAGGGGTCGGCTCGATGGCGTCGTCGTCGCGGAACCAGAATTTTACCTTCCGTCCCGTCTCACTCCATCGCCGCAGCTCGTCACGCAGCGGCTGCCAATCGGCTCTATCGCTCATAATAGGTGTCTCCCAAATGGTTTCGAAGAATGGTTTCCAACCGCTGCGCTGCGGCGGTCAGCGAGCGCTCCTGATGCACGAAGTCATAGGCTGCGTCTGCCATGGTCTGCCGCAGGTTCTGATCGTTCAAAAGTCGAGCGATGGCACTGGCATAGGCCTCGATATCGCCCTCTGGTGTTAGAAGTCCTGTCTTGTCCGCCATCACCACCTCCGGCACGCCGGCCGTTGCCTGCGCGACGACGGGCAGGCCCGCCGCCTGCGCCTCCAGATAGGCGAGGCCATAGGCTTCGTTGCAGCCGGGCCAGACATAAAGCCCGGCGGCCGCCAGTTCTTGCGCGATTTCTGGGGTGGAGCGCTCTCCGCGCCAGATGATGCGGCTTTCGCCGAATGTGGAAAACAACGACCTTGCCTCGGCCCGCATCGGTCCGTCACCAATGATGGTCAGGATCCAATCCTGATCGCGGATAAGATCGAGCGCACCCGCCAGCATGGCGTAGCTGTCAAACTTTTCGCCCTTCCGCAGCATTGCCACTGTAATCAGCCGTCGCGGATCGGAGGACGAGCGGGCGAAG
Organism: Rhizobium sp. AB2/73; assembly: GCF_020871915.1. Lineage (NCBI taxonomy): Bacteria > Pseudomonadati > Pseudomonadota > Alphaproteobacteria > Hyphomicrobiales > Rhizobiaceae > Rhizobium > Rhizobium sp. AB2/73. The sequence goes on from NZ_CP067072.1 coordinate 117,951, forward strand.
GGTGCGGTATCGATGAAAGGCAGGAAGCGCTCGTAGCGGCCATCGGGGATCGCATCGAGCAAACCAAGCCGGTCCCGCTCGGTAAAGCACAGATTGACGGCGGCAAACCTTACCGCATCGGCGATAAGGCGCTGGTTCTCGCTCCAGCCGGTCTCGTCATGACGGCGGGAGTAGGAGGCCTCGGCCGTCACATAGGGAATGCCCAGCGTCCTGGCGACGGGTGGACCGATAAGATCGGGTGTCTTGTAGTAGGGATGATAGGTGAACCACAGATCGGGCGGCGGCGTATCGCGCCATTGCTCCAGCAGTCGCTCTGTCTCATTTTTTGCCTGCCGGGCGATCTCCGCGCGTGGGTCGGCTTCCGGAGTGGGCGTGAAGCTGCGCAGTTCGGACGCGACTTCGACCTGATGTCCCGCCATATTCAATGCTGCGATGATCTGGCGCGCCATCAGCCGGTCGCCGGATGGGACCGGATGGGCGGGAGCCTTCAAGGGAGCATAAAAGGCGATCTTCATGATGTCGTCGCACAGTTGACGATTAAGTGATGGCAGGAACCCGAATCGTGAGAGGATTGCCCGAATTCCGACCGGTTGCGTGACAATAAGGTCCCTGCTTCAAAAAGCCGCATCCTCGACAGTATGCGGTGTTGCGGCTACTGCATAATTCCTTAAATCAGAATCGATTTGAGGATAATTATGCAGCAGATTAAAAGTGTTACAGCGACCTTTGCGCGTCATATATGACGCGCGCCGCTGTAGATGAATAGGCGATAGCCGTTTTCGGATCTGTTGTGAACGGGCAATATACATTGAGTTTGATGACCATCGAGGCAAGAAAGCCATTCATGACCGATCGCCTCGTGCGAAAGCTGCGTCTCGGCTCAGGTCTGATCGTTTTCGTTTTCGTCATCATGCATCTGGCCAACCATTCCCTCGGCCTGATCTCGCTCGGCATGGCCGAACATGCGCAGCATTGGTTCATGGCGATTTGGCGTAATCCGGTCGGAACCGTGCTGCTCTATGGGGCACTGATCCTGCATATCCTGCTTGTGATGCGAATGCTCTACAAGCGCAGGACGCTCGTCATGCCCGCGGGCGAGGCTTTTCAGATCGTTACCGGTCTATTGGTCCCCCTCCTGCTGATCGACCATATAGTTGCGACGCGCATCGTTCATGAGGTCTACGGCTATCACGATACCTACAAGGCGATCGTGCGCACCCTGTGGGTGACGTCGCCGTTCAATGGGATGCGCCAGTCGTTCGTCCTCCTGATCGTTTGGCTTCATGGGTGCATCGGCGTTCACTTCTGGCTGCGCTACCGCTCTTGGTACATGGCGATCGCCCCCGTTATGCTGTCGCTCGCCATCGTTCTGCCGATCCTCGCTTTGCTTGGCTTTGCCGCAATGGGCAAGACGGTGGCGCATGAGGTCGCCCAGGAGGATGAGCGCGGCTATCCCGGCGGCTACTATAGTGATGTGCGAAGCTTCGGCGAGTCAGGCTCGGCGCCTGGCAGTAAAATGGCGGAAGACTTATGGCTGTACCGCGCCGGATTCTATGGCGCCTTCAGCCTGTCGATCGCCGTTCTTTTCGCCTTCCGCGCGCATCGCAGGCTAAAAGAGCGGCAATATCAGGTCGCCATTCGTTACGCGGGCGGGGAAGTCGTGCACGCACCGCGTGGCTTCAGCGTGCTCGAGGCAAGCCGTCTCGGCGGTATCCCCCATTATTCGGTCTGCGGCGGCAAGGGGCAATGTTCCACCTGCCGCGTGCAAATCATCGAGGGGGTGGAAAACCTGCCGCCGCCCGAGCCGTTGGAGCAGAAGACCCTGAACCGTATCGGCGCCACGCCGGATGTCAGGCTTGCCTGTCAACTGCGTCCGACCGGAAACGTCAGCGTTGTGCCGCTGCTGACGCCGATGGCTGAGGCGACGATTCCGGTCTATACCCAAGCGGCAAGTCCCGGTCGCGAGCGCGAGATCGTCGTCTTCTTCTGCGATCTGCGCCATTTCACGTCGCTGACGGAATCGCGGCTGCCTTTCGACATCGTCTTCCTGCTCAACCGCTATTTCGCCATCGTCGGCCGCATCGTCGAGGAAAATGGTGGCCGGATGGACAAGTTCATCGGCGATGGCGCCATGGCACTCTTTGGCCTTCGCACGACCCCGAAGGAGGCCAATCGCCAGGCATTGAAGGCCGCAGCGGCGATCATCCGCGAGATCGACAAGCTCAGTGCGGAACTCGCTGATGAACTGGCTGCCCCACTCGAAATCGCCATTGGCATCCATACCGGCCTCGCTGTGGTGGGCTCGATGGGGTATGGCACCGTCAAGAACGTGACGGCGATCGGCGATACGGTCAACGTCGCCAGCCGCCTTGAAAGCGTCGCCAAGGAGTTCAATACCGCGCTCGTCTTTTCGGAGCCGGTGGCGCAGCTTTCGGAAGCAGATATTGCCGGCACCGAAAGCCGGGAGATTGCCGTCAGAGGCCGGGGTGAGCCCTTGCGGGTCTATATCGTCTCGAAGGAGGCGAGCGCCCACTTTGCCTGATTTTCAGAGCATGGCGGCACCGTCGACCTTGTCCGTTTGCAATGCAATGGCGCCGGTGTAGAGATGGCCCTCATGTTCGACCGTAGGATTCTCACAAAAAAATACTGGAGACGGGCTTTTCGCCGCAAGCGCGATGCGATCGCCACGCGCTTCTTCGACACCAGGCTGGGCCGGGATATCCTCGTCAGTGCAATTGGGCCCCGCGTCAAGATGATGACGGTCGATTGCGGGGATCACGTCCTCAGTTTCTCGCCGGCGGACTACATCGGCCGCAAGGTTTTTCGCAAAGGGCATTTCGAACGCGACCATGTCGATCGCCTGCTGAGCGTATTGCGCGAGCACGGTCTGTTGCGCAAAGGATCGGCGCTCCTGGAACTCGGCGGCAATATCGGCACGCAGACCTGCTATTTTGCCTTGAGCGGCGCCTATGACCGTATCGTCAGCGTTGAGCCGGACCCACGCAATTTCCGCCTGCTGACGGTCAATATTGCCGATAATGGCCTGCAGGAGATGGTGACGGCGGTCAATTGCGCCGCCGGCGATCGCGAGGGGCAGCTCGATTTCTATCTCAACCACAAGAATCACGGCAAAAGCAGCGCGTTGCGGCAGAGCCCGACCGACGAGAAGATCTCGGTGCCTGTTCAGCCGGTCGGCGATATTCTCCTGCAGGCAGGCGTCGATTCCGCCGATATCGGGCTGATCTGGATGGACATCGAGGGCTATGAGCCGGTTGCCTGTCGTTCGATGGGGGCGCTGATGGCCCGCAAAGTGCCGCTTTATATGGAATTCACCCCGGCCTTCTACGGCAAGGATCAGACCAGGGACTTCATCGCCGATCTCGCCGGACACTATAGCGAATGTCTTGCGTTCTTCGAAGACGGCGAGCAGGTCATGAAAGTGGCTGAACTGCCGGTCGAAGGCGAACAGTTCGACGTTCTGTTTCTGCGCTGAGTCTATTTGCGGCGATAGATGAAATAGCGGCCGTCCTTGACGCTCGAGGGCAGGGGCAGCGCCTCGAGATCTGTATGATCGAGAGGAAGGCCGCTGACCGCAAGCCCGCCCGATGCCAGCACCCCAGCCATGATCTCGGGCAGCCAGCTCAATGTTATCGCATCCTTGTCCTCGTAGCCGGTGCCGATATCGGCATGGGCGAGCGCGGCCTCGGCGCCAATGAAGGTTCTCGCCGTGTCCTTGATCTCGCCGAGCACAAGATCGTTGGCCGACGGCATCGAAGGACCGTAGGCATTGACCGTCCGGTCGAAGGCAATAATGCGGCGATCGGGAAAAAGTTCGCGCAGGTGATCGAAGGTGCGGCCGTTGCCGAGGCCAAGCTCCAGCACCGGGCCGGGAAGCGTTTTCACCTCATCGGCAACGGCGTTGAGAATGTCGCGCTGTGCGCTGAGGCGGCGAATGAAACTATCCAGGCGGCTCATCGTATTTGAAGTATCCTTGGCGTCTTGTGCCTCTCCCGCGGTGGGCGTAGCACGGCGGGCATTGCGGCGTCGACCACCCGCTAGATTTTCGACGCATTTGCTGTAGGGATAGATTGTCGCCGCGCTCAATGAAGGGAGATATCATGGCCGAGCCATCCAATGATGATTTCTTCCATAAGCTTGCGGGTTTCACGCGTTTCGAAGGCGTGACGGACAGCGCCAATTACCAGCCCCTCCCTGATGACTGGCTGATTGCGATCGCCGACATCGTCAGCTCCACGAAGGCGATTGCCGCCGGACATTACAAATCGGTCAACATGGCAGGCGCCAGCGTGATTTCCGCCGTACTCAACGCTTTGGACCGAGGCGACTATCCCTTCGCCTTCGGCGGGGATGGTGCACTGGTCGCCGTCCCGCCTTCCGGCGCGGGGCGGGCGCGACGGGCGCTTATGGCAGTACGGGGCTGGGTGATGGAGGAGCTGCAACTCGATCTGCGCACGGCTTTGGTGCCGATGAGTGCAATCCGCGGGGAGGGGTTCGACGTGCAGGTCGCGCGGTTCAACCCGAGCGACCATGTTTCCTACGCCATGTTTTCCGGCGGCGGCACGAGCTGGGCGGAACGACAAATGAAGGCAGGACGCTTCATCGTCGAAGCGCCGCCGGAGAAGGAGGAGCCAGATCTCACGGGCCTTTCCTGTCGTTGGAACCCGATCAAGGCGCGAAATGGCGAGATCGTCTCCATCATCGCCATTCCCGGCGAGGGTGGAAATGGTCGGCAATTTCAGCAATTGGTCGCCGATATCATCGCGATTTCCGCAGAGCAGAGCCGCGACGGCCACCCTGTCCCGGTTGAAGGTCCGACGCCGGCATTGAGTTTCGGTGGCGCCGATATTGAAGCGCGGGCTTCGGCCACCCCGGCCAATCGCTGGTGGCGCAAGCTTGCAATTGACGCGCAGGTCATTCTGTTGTGGGTTCTCTCTAAGTTCGGAGCGAGGGCTGGAAGCTTTGATGCCAAGATCTACCGGCGTGATCTCGCGGCGAATTCCGATTTTCGCAAGTTCGACGATGGCCTGAAAATGACGATCGATGTCGACGCCACGCATCTTGAGCGTATCGAGGCGCGCTTGCGTCAGGCCGAGGCGGAGGGTGTCTGCCGTTTTGGTCTGCATCGCCAGGATAGCGCGTTGATGACCTGTTTCGTGCCGACCCCCCTGATGCGCGACCACATGCATTTCATCGACGGAGCGAGCGGGGGTTATGCGATGGCGGCCATGGCGCTGCGGGAAAAGAGGCCGCCCGAGCTTGCCGCGAGCGAATGATCTTCGATTGCCACGCACAGCTGGCCATGGGTTTCAGTCGTGATTTTTATCGACCCATTTCGGTTTAGCCCATTGTTTCGGCTGAATATGCGCCTTATCTGAAAGAGAACAAAACGAGAGTCGGCGATTGCGACGGCTGTCGTTTTGCTGCATTTCTGGTGCGGGGGCGTGAGAGATGCAGTCGATTTTTCTGGTGCCCGCGCGATCCAGGGGTAGGAAGGGAACGCGCTGGTACCGTTGAATGATTGTTTCATCCAGCCTTGAACGATAGGCCGGAAATTCCGGAAGTGGACGTCGGCGAAAAAGCCGGTGCTCCATGGCCGGCGAGACATGGGGCATTGCAAGATAGGCCGCGGGGACAATGACTATCCATTCGAGTGTTTCTGATCTTCTTCTCGATAAAGTAGCGGAATGGCTGACACAGGCGGCACTCACGGGCGAAAACCTGGAGACCATCGTTCGCGGCTTCTGCGAACGTATGGCTGCGACGGGGATGCCGCTCAAGCGCGTGCATTTGACCTTTTCCATGCTTCATCCGCTCTATGATGCGCTCGGCTTTACCTGGCGTCGCGCCGGCGGTCTAATGATCGAGGGCTATCGGCATGGGAACGAGAAACCGGAACGCTTCGTGCAGAGCCCCTACTATTACCTCCTGTCCAACAATCTTCAGCACCTGCGTCGCCGGATCGATGTCGACGGCGCGGTCGAATTTCCGATTTTCGAGGATCTGCGCAAGGAGAGGGTCACCGATTATATGGCCTTCGTGCAGACTTTCGGCGCGGGCTCGGTGCAAGGGATGATGGGTTCTTGGTCAACCGACAGCATCGGCGGTTTTAGCGAAGAGATGATCGGCGCGCTGATGCGCATGCAAAACCATCTGGCCATGGCCGCCAAGATGGCGGTCCTCGGCAAGCTCGCCAACAATATGCTGACCACCTATCTTGGCGGCGATGCCGGAAAGCGCGTGCTGAACGGCCAAATTCGCCGCGGCGACGGCGAGACGATCCGTGCGGCCCTCGTCATGGGCGACATGCGGCAATCCACGGTTTATGCCGAAAAGGAAGGGCGCCAGGCCTATATTGATACTCTCAACGAGTTCTTCGACGCGATTGCAGCGCCGTTCAATCGCAATGGCGGCGAAATCCTGAGTTTCCTTGGCGACGGATTTCTCGCCGTCTACCCATGCGGGCGGCACAAGGACCCGTCAAAGGTGGCTTGCGAAGCTGCACTTTCGGCTGTTTTCGAGGCGCAACGCCGTGTCAAGGCACTCAACAGCGATCGCCAGTCGCGCAATTTGAGCGAAGTGCGTTATGGGATCGGCCTGCATGTCGGCAACGTCATGTTCGGCAATGTCGGCTTGAGGGACCGCTTGACGTTTTCGGCATTCGGCGCGGCGGTCAATGAGGTCGAGCGCCTACAGTCGCTGACCAAGAAATATGGGACCGAAGTCGTCGCGAGCCAGGCTTTCTCAAGCTACACCGATTGCGAATGGGGGACGTTGGGAGAGGAAAAGCTGCGCGGTGTGCGCCAGCGCTTCACCGTCGTCTCCCCGAAAGCCGCGACGCCGTCCAATGGCGCGCTCGAGATCTTTCAGGAGACGGCACCAGACAGCCTCTCCGAGGCCGAACAGGTCATTCTCTTGCATAGGGACGCCAAGAAGTTCGAGAGCCGTCTTCAAGTCGAAAACCTGACTCCGTGACTGCGCATGCCTCGCGCTTCAGCATAAGCCGATATATCACTGGAAAGGCGACAGTTTTTTTACAGTCTCCGCATTGCTTTGACCAGCTAGACACCCGTTATGGCCTACGTTAGTGTGCCGTCCAAGGCCACAAAGGTCATGTGAGCGGGAAGTAATATGTATGGCGTCAGGGACTGATCTACTGCGTATCGAGAACCTCGACGTCTCGTTTTCCCTTTACGGAGATAGTCTGCGCGTCGTCAAGAACGCCGGCTTGAGAGTGCTTCCAGGCAAGGTTACGGCGCTTGTCGGCGAATCCGGCTCCGGCAAGTCGATCATCAGCCAATCGATCATGGGCATCCTCCCAACGGCGGCAAAGGCGACGGGCCGGATTCTCTTCACCGATCCGCTCAACGGTCAGACGACCGATATTCTCCAGCTGCCGCGCGACGGCGCCGCGATCCGCGGGCTGCGTGGCGCGCGCATGGCAAAGATTTTCCAGGAGCCGATGACCTCGCTGTCGCCGCTGCATACGGTCGGCAACCAGATCAGTGAAGCGCTTCGCATTCACAGCGCGGGCACCAGTCGAGCAGAGCAGCGCGAAAAGACGGAAGAGATGCTGAACCTCGTCGGCTTTCAGGATCCGGTTCGCACTTTCGACATGTATCCCTTCGAGCTTTCCGGAGGCATGCGCCAGCGCGCGATGATCGCCATGGCGCTGATCTGCAATCCGGCGCTGCTGATCGCCGACGAGCCAACGACGGCATTGGATGTCACCATCCAGGCGCAGATCCTCGGCCTGCTGCGCAATCTCCAGCAGACGTTCAACATGGCTATGCTGTTGATCACCCATGATCTCGGCGTGGTTGCGAACATGGCCGACGAGGTCGTGGTCATCTATCACGGCGAGATCATGGAAGCAGGTCCCGTCGATACGATCTTTCGCCAGCCCCAGCATCGTTATCTGAAGGCGCTGATGTCGGCGGTGCCGCATTTCGACATGAAGCCGGGAGAGCGATTGAAATCCTTGCGGGATGTCCCGGTCAATCTCGGCACTTTCTCGGGGAAGAAGAAGCTTATCGGCAACGGTGTGCCGGCTGCGGGCACCGCACCCGATGTCCTGCTCAGCGTGCGCAATCTGACCAAGACCTACACCTCGAAGGCCGGCGGGCTGTTCGGGCGGCGGGATGGCACGAAGTTCCGTGCGGTCGATGATGTCAGTTTCGATATTCGCCGCGGCGAATGTCTCGGCCTGGTCGGGGAAAGCGGTTGCGGCAAGACGACCGTAAGCAAGATCCTGATGCGCGGTGTCACCGCAGATAGCGGTTCCGTCACCTTCGATGACGGCAGCGGCAAGATCGATGTGCTGGCCGTCAAGGGCGATGAATTGATGGATCTGCGCACGAAGATCCAAATGGTTTTCCAGGACCCGGTCTCTTCGCTTTCTCCGCGCATGACCATCCGCAACATCCTGAGCGAACCCCTGGAAATCCATGGGCGGGGGGATAGCGACGAGCGCAAGGAGAAGGTCAAGGCGCTGATGCAGGCGATCGGGCTCGACAAGCACTATTTGAGCCGCTATCCGCACAGCTTCTCCGGCGGTCAGCGCCAGCGCATCGGAATTGCGCGCGCTCTGGCGCTGGGCCCGAAGCTTCTGATCCTCGACGAGCCCGTCTCGGCTCTCGACGTGTCCGTCCAGGCGCAGATCCTCAACCTCCTCAAGGACCTGCAGAAAGAACTCGGCCTGACCTATCTGTTCATTTCGCACAATCTGGCGGTGGTCGACTATATGGCTGATCGGATTGCCGTCATGGCGCGTGGACGCATCGTCGAAATCGCGCCGCGCGAGATCATCCTGCGCGATCCCGTTCATCCCTACACGCGCTCGCTGCTTGCGGCGGTGCCATTTCCCGATCTGGACCGGCCGCTGGATTTCTCCGCCCTGGGCAGCGAAGGCGCCGCAGCCAAGCAGAAATGGGGGCCGCAATTCTCCGAGGGAGCGGACGGAGATCTGGCCTATGCCGATTTGGGCGGGGGACATTTCGTGCGCGCCCGCCGAGGGCTCGGTGCCCGGGAGCTGCGCAAATGATCAATCGGCGCACTTTTCTTGGCCTTTTGGCCTCTACCGTTCTGCCTCAGCCCGTTCTCGCAGCCGACGTCGACAACGAGCCGGAATATTTCGCTGATTGGCTGAGGGCGGGCCAGATGCCGCACCTTGCCAAGCGTTTGCCGAAATTCCCGCGCATCGTCAACGTCGCGGCCATGGGCCGTACGCCGGGTCGATATGGCGGCTCCGTGCGCACCATTGTCGGCAGCCAGAACGATATCCGCTTCATGACGATATATGGCTATGCCCGTCTCGTCGGCTATGACCGTACCCTGTCGTTGCAACCTGATATTCTGGAGTCATTCACCTCCGTCAACGACATGGTTTTCACCTTCAAGCTGCGCGACGGACATAAATGGTCGGATGGGCATCCTTTCACGGCCTATGATTTCCGCTATTGGTGGGAAGACGTCATCCTCAACAAGGAACTGACACCGGGCGGCGGCGCCTTGGAGTTGCGCCCGCACGGCAGCCTGCCGCGCTTCGAGCTGCTCGACGAACTGACGGTGCGTTATTCCTGGGATGATCCTAATCCCGATTTCCTGCCGATCCTGGCCGCGCCGCAGCCGCTCGTCATTGCCGGCCCTGCGCATTATCTGAAGCAGTTTCACAAGAAATATCAGGACAGCATTCGCCTTTCCTCGCTGATGAAGGAAAACCGCGCCAAGAAATGGCAGGACCTTCATATCAAGATGGCCCGTTCCTACCGGCCTGAAAATCCCAACCTGCCGGTACTCGATCCCTGGCGCAACACGACCGCCCCACCGGCCGAGCAGTTCGTCTTCGAGCGCAATCCCTATTTCCATCGCGTCGACGAAAACGGCCGCCAGTTGCCATATATAGACCGGATGATCCTGAACATCAGCTCTTCCGCGATCATCGCTGCCAAGACCGGCGCGGGAGAAAGCGATCTGCAGGCAAACGGCATAGATTTCAACGACTACACCTTCCTCAAGGAAGCGGAGAGGCTGCACCCGATCAAGGTCAATCTCTGGAAGGCGGCGCGTGGGTCGCGGGTCGCACTGTTTCCCAATCTGAACAGCGCGGATACCGTATGGCGAGACGTTTTGCGCGATGTCCGGGTGCGGCGGGCCCTGTCGCTGGCGATCAATCGCCATGAGATCAACATGGCCGTCTTCTACGGTCTCGGCACCGAAAGCGCCAACACGGTTCTGCCAGACAGCCCTCTCTTCAAGCCCGAATATGCGGCGGCCTGGATTGCGTACGATCCGGATCGGGCCAATGTGCTGCTGGACGCCGCCGGTCTTGCCAAACGCGATGAAGACGGCGTTCGCCTGTTGCCTGACGGGCGGCGCATGGAGATCACGGTTGAAACACCGGGCGAAAGTCCGCTGGATGCGGACGTCCTCGAACTCGTCACCGATCACTGGCGCAAGGTCGGCATTGCGCTGTTCACGCGTGTATCGCAACGCGACATTTTCCGCAGCCGCGCCATGGGCGGGCGTATCCTGATGTCCTTGTGGTATGGCCTGGACAATGGCGTGCCGACAGCGGACATGAACCCGGCGGAACTGGCGCCGACAACCGACGACCAGATGCAGTGGCCGCTCTGGGGCATGTACTATCTTTCGCGCGAGACGCAGGGTGTCGCGCCCGATGTTCCGGAGGCGGCCAAACTCGTCAAGCTGCTCCGCGAATGGGAGGCGGCCGCCTCTTCCTTCGAGCGCGCCGAGATCTGGCACGAAATGCTGTCGATCTATACGGACCAGGTTTTTTCCATCGGTCTCATCAACGCCACGCTGCAGCCGATCGTGCATTCGGCGCGCATGCAGAACGTGCCGGAGAAGGCGCTTTACGGTTTCGATCCAACCTGTTTTCTCGGTGTCTACATGCCGGATACCTTCTGGATGAAGGAGGATCGCCGGAATGCTTAGATATGTCCTTTGGCGCATCGCGGTGATGGTACCGACCCTGATCGTCATTTCGATGCTGGTCTTCACGATCATCCAGCTTCCGCCTGGCGATTTCTTCGAAAGCCAGATCGCCGAGCTGCGCGCCCAGGGCGAGACGGCGAACCTTCAGGAGATCGAGAATCTTCGTCACGAATACGGCCTCGATCAGCCTATGCCGCTTCAATATGTCCATTGGGTTGCCGGAATGCTGCATGGCGATTTCGGTTATTCCTTCGAATATCAGCTGCCGGTTTCGGATGTCGTCGGCGACCGCTTGTGGCTGACCATTCTCGTATCGATGACGACGATTCTCGTGACTTGGCTGATCGCCTTCCCGATCGGCATCTATTCCGCCACCCATCAATATAGCTGGGGCGATTACGGCCTGACCTTCCTCGGCCTGCTCGGCATTGCCATCCCGAATTTCATGCTGGCGCTGATCCTGATGTATTTCGCCAATGTATGGTTCGGCGTGTCGATCGGCCATCTGATGGATCAGCAATATCTCTCACAGCCGATGAGCTGGGAAAAGGCGCGCTCGATCCTGTCGCATCTGTGGATTCCGGTCATCATCGTCGGCACGGCAGGAACGGCGGGCATGATCCGCCGCCTTCGCGCCAATCTGCTCGACGAGATGCAGAAGCAATATGTCATCACCGCACGCGCCAAGGGGTTACACCCCCTGAAGGCGCTGGTGAAATATCCGCTGCGCATGGCGCTGAACTTTTTCGTCGCCGATATCGGCTCCATCCTGCCGTCGATCATTTCGGGCGCTGAGATCACCGCCATCGTGCTGTCGCTGGAGACGACCGGCCCGATGCTGATCCGGGCCCTGCAAAGCCAGGACATGTATCTTGCCGGTTCATTTCTGATGTTTCTCGCCTTTCTCAATGTTATCGGCGTGCTGATCTCGGATATCGCGCTCGGCTTTCTCGATCCCCGCATCCGCTTGCAAGGCAGGAGTACAAAGTGAGCGTATCTCTGCCAAAACCCGGTGCTCCCCTGGAGCATTACGTCTCGAACGCGGATTTCGATCCGGATCAGTTCGAAGCCATGTCCGCCGGCCAGCAGCGCTATTACATGGCTTCGCAGAAGAAGCTGATGTGGTGGAAGTTCAGGAAGCACAAGCTTGCGCTCGCCTCCGGCATCTTCCTGCTGCTTGCCTACGGCATGATCCTGATTGCGGAGTTCCTGGCTCCCTACGGACTGCACAGCCGCAATGTCGATTACATTCATTCGCCGCCGCAGATGGTTCATTTCTTCGACAAGGGCGAGTTCATCGGGCCGTTCGTCTATGGCCGGAAAATGACGCTCGATATCGATACGCTGCGCCGGGTCTATACCGACAATCGTTCGGACGTGCAGCCGATCCGTTTCTTTTGCCGCGGCGATGCCTATCGTTTCTGGGGTTTGGTGGATTCGAACCTTCATCTGGTCTGCCCTTCCGTCGGCGGGCAAATGTATCTGCTTGGAACCGATCGACTGGGTCGGGACGTGCTGTCGCGCATCATTTACGGCGCGCGCATATCCCTGACGATCGGGCTGATCGGCATAGCGATCAGCTTCGTTCTCGGCGTCGTCATCGGCGGTCTGGCGGGCTATCACGGCGGTCTTTTCGATCTCCTCGTTCAGCGCGTGATCGAGGTGCTGCAATCGCTGCCGAGCCTGCCCTTGTGGATGGCGCTGGCGGCGATCATGCCCGTGAGCTGGAGTCCGATCATCGTCTATTTCGGCATTACCATCATTCTCGGCATTCTCGACTGGACCGGCCTTGCACGCGCCGTGCGCTCGAAGCTTCTGTCCCTGCGGGAGGAGGACTACGTGCTCGCCGCGCAACTGATGGGCGCAAGCACGCGCCGCATCATCGGCCGCCATCTCGTTCCCGGCTTCATGTCGCATCTCATCGCCACGGCGACGATCTCTGTTCCCAGCATGATTCTCGGCGAAACCGCCCTCAGCTTCCTCGGATTGGGGCTTCGCCCGCCAATCACCAGCTGGGGTATTTTGCTGACCGAGGCAAGAAGCGTCAGCGTCATCGCCTTCTATCCCTGGCTCCTTTTCCCTATGATCCCGGTGATTTTGGTCATTCTGGCGTTCAACTTTTTAGGAGACGGCTTGCGCGATGCCGCCGATCCCTACAAATAGCAGGATGAACGGCGAAGACAGGATTGCAATTCGAGAAGCGGCCCGCGGATGTCGTTTGCCGACATACCGCGTATAACTTTCACCCCCAGAGGTTTTTGCCTATGAAGCGGCGCTTAGAAGATGCTCGAATCCTCATGTATAGCCATGACACGTTCGGTCTCGGCCATCTGAGGCGGTGCAGAACGATTGCCCATGCGCTTGTCGAGGACTATCGCGGCCTGAATGTGCTGATCATATCCGGCGCGACAATCGCCGGCGCATTCGATTATCGCGCCCGTGTCGATTTCGTCAAAGTGCCGAGCGTCATCAAGCTGCGCGACGGCGAATACACGTCTATGGCGAGCCATGTCGCGCTGCAGGAAACGCTGAAGATGCGGCAATCGATCATTCGCCACACAGCCGAAACCTTCCAGCCCGATGTTTTCATCGTGGACAAGGAGCCGATGGGGCTGAAAGGTGAGGTCGAAGAGACGCTGACCTATCTCAAGGCGCGCGGCACGACGCTCGTTCTTGGCATGCGTGACGTCATGGATGCGCCGCATCTCCTGGAAGCCGAATGGAAGAAGAACAACGTCCTGCAGAAGATCGATCAGTTCTACGATCGCGTCTGGGTCTATGGCCCGCCGGACTTTCACGATCCGCTCGTCGGCCTCGACGTTCCCCCCGGCGTGCGCCGGAAGATGGAGTTCGTCGGCTTCCTGCAGCGCAGTGTTTCCACCCTGGGTACGAAGTCGGAACATGTGCCTGACGAGGATTATATCCTGGTGACGACTGGCGGCGGCGGCGACGGCGCCGATCTCGTCAGCGATGTCATTGCCGCTTTCGAAGGGGATAGCTCTCTCACGCAGAAGACGCTGATCGTGCTCGGTCCCTATATGCCCGCCAAGGAACGCGGTCAGCTTTTGGAACGAGCCAGCAAGATCGACTGTCTGCAAGCCATCGAGTTCGACAACAAGATGGAAGAGCTGATCGCCGGCGCCAAAGCCGTTGTCGCCATGGGCGGCTATAATACCTATTGCGAAATCCTGTCCTTCGACAAGCCGGCGCTGATCATTCCGCGTACGCGGCCGCGCGAGGAGCAGCTCATCCGCGCGCAGCGGGCAAGCGAACTCGGCCTCGTCGACATGCTGCTGCCGGAAGAATCGGCCGATCCGAAGCAGCTTGCCGCTGCCCTGAAGCGCCTGCCGAACAGGGCGCCACCTTCGGCGAGCAACAGCAACATGCGCCTGGAAGGGCTTGTGCATATTTCGCGCACCGTCGGCGAATGGTTCGATGACCGCGAGCGCTATACGCCGCTATCGATCGTTGCCGAGTAGATCACCGGAACCTGTCGATGCGGAAGAAAATACTGGTGGTCCTGAAAGGCTATCCCCGCCTGTCGGAAACCTTCATCGCGCAGGAGCTGCTCGGCCTGGAAAAGGCCGGCTTCGACCTGACGCTGATTTCGATGCGCAAGCCTACGGACAAGAAGCGCCATCCCGTCCATGACGAGATCAAGGCGCGCGTGGTCTACTTGCCCGAATATCTGCACAACGAACCGTTGAGGGTGCTTCGCGCCTTCTTTGCCGGTATCGGCAAGCCCGGGTTCAAGCTGCTCCTGAAGCAGTTCTGGACCGATCTCAAGCGGGATATTACGCCTAACCGCGTGCGGCGCTTCGGTCAGGCCCTGGTGCTGGCGCATGAATGGCCCGATGGCGGCGAATGGCTGCATGCGCATTTCATCCATACGCCGGCCTCGGTGACATCCTATGCCAGCATCATGACGGGCATTCCCTGGACGTGTTCGGCCCATGCCAAGGATATTTGGACGTCACCGGACTGGGAGCTTTCGGAAAAGCTCGGCCGCGCCCGCTGGACCGTGACCTGCACGCGCACCGGTTTCGAGCACATGCGCGATCTGGTCGGAGCGGGCGACAAGGTCCATCTGAGCTATCACGGGCTGGATCTGGATCGCTTCGGCTCCTTCACCGGCGAACATTCCAGCCGCGATGGCAAGGACGCTTCCGATCCCGCTTTTATCCTCAGCGTTGGACGTGCGGTGGAGAAGAAGGGATACGACGTGCTGTTGAAGGCGCTGGCATTGCTTCCCGGCGATCTCAACTGGCGCTTTACCCACATTGGCGGCGGCGATGGCCTGACGAAACTCAAGGCGTTGGCTGATACGCTTGGCATCGCCGACCGCGTCACCTGGAAGGGTGCGCTGGCACAGGAAGACGTGCTTGCCCAATATCGCCAGGCCGATATCTTCGCGCTCGCCTGCCGGGTGGCGGCCGACGGTGATCGCGACGGGCTGCCGAACGTGCTCGTCGAGGCATCGAGCCAGCGTCTTGTCTGCGTCTCCACCGATGTCTCCGGCGTTCCCGAACTCCTCGAAGATGGTGCGAACGGTCTTGTCGTTCCTCCGGAGGATCCGCAGGCGCTCGCCGGCGCGCTGGAATCCGCCATTCGCAACCCGGCACTGCGCCACAGATTGGGTGATGCGGCTGAAAGGCGGGTGCGCGAGCATTTCGACTATCACGCCAGCATCCGGCAGCTGACCGGGCTGTTCGAGGAGCAATGGCAGAAAGAAGATCAATGGCGGAAGTCCGCATGACGGCCTCGCATACTTCACCCTTGCGGGTCTTTTTCTACGTTCAGCATCTGCTCGGTATCGGCCATCTGGCGCGGGCGAGCCGCATTGCCAGCGCGCTGGCGAAAGACGGCTGTCAGGTGGCGGTGGTCACCGGCGGCGTGCCGGTCAGCGGATTTCCCGGCGCGGATGTCACCTCGGTGACATTGCCGGCCGTGGTTGCGAGCAGCGCCGGCTTCTCTGGTCTTGCCGATCAGTCCGGCGATCCGGTGGGCGAAGAGTTTCTATCCCGCCGACGCGATTTGCTGCTGGAGGCGTTCCGGCAGGCTGCACCCGATGTCGTCATCATCGAGGCATTTCCCTTCGGTCGCAGGCAGATGCGTTTCGAGCTTCTGCCGCTGCTCGATGCCATTTCTGAAGCCGATCCGAAGCCGAGGCTCTACACCTCGGTGCGGGACATTCTGCAGCAGCAGAAGAAACCGGGGCGCGACGAAGAGACGGTCGGCCTGCTTCGCGATTATTTTGATGGTGTGCTCGTCCATGGCGATCCGCATTTCGTCCGGCTGGAAGAGACCTTTCCCCTGACCGAGGCGATCGCGGACAAGATTGTCTACACGGGTCTTGTCGCACCCGCTTTGCCACCGGAACCAGTCGAAACCTTCGACATCGTCGTTTCAGCCGGCGGCGGCGCTGTCGGGCGCGACCTTATCCGCGCCTCGCTGGAAGCGGCAAGCCGCGTGGCAAGCGATCGCCGCTGGCTGTTGATCGCCGGGCCGAACCTCCCCGAGCGGGATTATGCTGAGCTCGCCAGCGACGCGCCCGGTAATGTCGAACTGGTTCGCTTCCGCAAGGATTTTCCCTCTCTTCTGCGCTGCGCCGAGCTTTCGATTTCGCAGGCCGGCTATAATACGGTCGGCGATCTTCTCGTGGCCGGCTGCCGCGCCATTCTGGTTCCTTTCACCGCCGGCGGCGAGACGGAGCAATCCGTCCGAGCCGAGCGGCTGGAGAGATTGGGATTGGCATTGGCCTTGCCGGAAGCGGGATTGACGACGGACATGCTGGTCGAGGCCGTGAAGACGGCGCTGTCCCGACCCAAGCCAGGCAAGCCGGATATCGATCTCGGCGGCGCCGCCAGAACTTCCGCCATTCTGCGTGAGGTCATGTAGCGACGTGTGCGGCTGATATCGGAGACATCCTGTCGTTTTATCCTCCTGGATTCCCGCAATCTTGTGATATAAATCGAAAAATCGATGAATCGGGAGGAGCGTGGACGAAAGACCGGGCGGAGTCCCCTTTCACATATGGGGCCACGTATCCGTAACGAAACCTTCCCGCATCTCTGCAACATCGGTGCCGGCATCGCGCTGGCGCTGGGCGTTGAATTTGAAAGCCTGCAGTAAGCAATGGAAAAAAGCCTAGCGCGTTACATTTGGTCGAATACCCGGCTGGAGCAGGTCTGGATACTGCTCGTCGTCGCGGCCTCGATGATCCCGTACTTCCTGGCCTTCGACTTGCCGAAGCAGATCGTCAACGGGCCTATCCAGGGCAAAGGTTTCGAACATCCCGGCGATACGCAGACCTTCATGCACATTGCTTTCAATGTGCCGCTCATCGGCCATGTCGAGATTTTTCAAGGCGTGCAGCTGACGCGCATGTCGATGCTCGTCGCGCTAAGCATGGTGTTTCTGGCGCTTGTCGTGCTCAATGGCCTCTTCAAACTCTATATCAATACCTACAAGGGACGGCTTGGCGAGCGCATGCTCCGCCGCATCCGATTCGAGCTGATCGACCGCGTATTGCGGTTTCCGCCGTCGCACTTCAAGCGGGTCAAGCCCGCCGAAATCGCCACCATGATCAAGGACGAGGTGGAGCCGATGGGCGGCTTTACCGGCGATGCCTTCGTGCAGCCCGCCCTTCTCGGCGGCCAGGCGGTAACGGCGCTCGTCTTCATCATCATGCAGAATTTCTGGCTCGGCATGATTGCCGCGGCCATCGTTGCGGTGCAGGCCATCGTCATTCCACGTATGCGCAAGCGGCTCCTGGAACTCGGGCGCCAGCGGCAGCTGACGGCGCGCGAACTTTCCGGCCGCGTCGGTGAGATCGTTGATGGTATCGGCACTATCCACGCCAACGATACCACGAACCTGGAGCGCGCCGATATTGCGCACCGGCTCGGATTGATCTTCTCGATCCGCTATGATCTCTACCAGTGGAAGTTCCTTGTCAAATTCATCAATAACTTCCTCGCTCAGGTAACGCCGTTCCTGTTCTATCTGATCGGCGGCTTCCTGGCGCTGCAGGGTCGCCTGGACATCGGTCAGCTCGTCGCCGTCATCAATGCCTACAAGGATCTGCCCGGGCCGCTGAAGGAGCTGATCGACTGGGATCAGTCGCGTCAGGACGTTCAGGTAAAATACAATCAGGTGGTCGAACAGTTCAGCGTCGATCATCTGATCGATCCGAAAATCCAGGCGGTTTCGCCCGCGCCCGCGGCCCGTATCACCCATTCTCTCGTCGCGACCAATCTGACCATCGTCGATGACAGCGGCGCGCGCGTGCTGGACCACGTTTCGGTTGAAATTCATCCCGGCGAAAGGGTGGCGATCGTCGGCGATAGCGGTGCCGGCGGCGAATATCTTGCAGAGGCGTTCGGACGCCTGATCTGGCCGGATAGCGGCCGCATCTCGATCGACGGCCACGATATTCTGGAATTGCCGGAATCGCTCATCGGGCGACGCATCGCCTATGCCTCGTCCGAAACGTTCTTCTTTCACGGCACTTTGCGCAGCAATCTCCTCTATGGGCTCAAGCATGCGCCGCTCGTTGCCCCTGTCTACAGCGAAGATGAGGCGGCAAAGGTCAAGTGGAGCATGGCCGAGGCACGGCGTGCAGCCAATCCGGAATTCGATCTCAATAGCGATTGGGTGGACTATGCCGCCGCCGGGGCGACGGGACCGGATGATATCTATTCCGCCATCCGTCCGGTTCTCGATGCCGTCGCCATGTCGCAGGATATTTTCGACATGGCCTTGCGCTCGAATGTCGATGCCACGGCACATCAGGATCTGATATCGCGCATCGTCGAGTTGCGGCAGGCATTGCGGTCGCGGCTTGAGGAGGAAAAACTCGCGGATCTCGTGGTTCCCTTCGAGTTCGATGCTTATAATCCGCAAGCGACCGTTGGTGAAAATCTGCTGTTCGGTACGCTGAAGCGGCCGCAGATGACCAATCGCAAACTGGCGGCTCATCCCTATTTCCGGCAGATTTTCGCCGAGACCGGTCTGGTATCCGATTTGTACGATATGGGCCTGGAGATCGCCGAAAACGCAGTCGAACTCTTCACGGACCTGCCGCCGGACCATCCGTTCTTCCAGCAGTTGACCTTCATGACGGCGGAAGACATCCCGGCCTATGAGGCGCTGCTGCAGAAGCTCAACGGCAAGGGCTATGAGGCGGCTACCGACGATGAGCGTGCGGCCATCATCCGGCTGAGCTTCTCCTATATCGAACCGCGTCACCGCTTCGGCCTTCTGACGCAGGTGCTCATGGAAAAGATCGTGAAGGCGCGCGCGAAGTTCTACGAGAATATTCCCGCCGATCTCGCCAAGGTCATCGAGCGCTACGATCCGGAGCGCTTCACTGCGTCTGCCACCTTGATGGACAACGTGCTGTTCGGGCGCATCGCGCATCAGCAGGCGAATGCGCCGGAGCGTATCCATCAGATCATGTATGATGTGTTCGGGCGTCTCGGCATGCATGATGCAGTTCTGTCGATCGGGCTGGATTTCGACGTCGGCTCGGGCGGCAAGCGCCTGACCAACGTGCAGCGCCAGAAACTCAATCTCGGTCGCGCCCTTTTGAAACGAGCCGATTACATCATCTGCAATCGCCCGCTGCCGGCACTCGACCACCGCGTCCAGGATCAGATCGCGAGAGCCATTCTGGGCGAACTCCATAGCGGCGATTATGCGCCGGCGATCATCTGGGTTCTCTCCAACCCCAGTTTTGCCGAATTGTTCGACCGTGTCATGGTTTTCGATCACGGCAGCCTTGTCGAAAATGGCTCCACCACCGATCTTTTAGAGAAAAACGGTATGTTCAAAGAACTGTTATCGTAATATCCTATCTCGACAGTGGCGTCTGGGGCCGAACACTGGGGGTACCGAAGCTCATGCTTCTGAAGGACGAAGTTGAAATGCTGAAGCGGGTGCCGATTTTTTCGCGCATTGCACCCGCAAAATTGAAACTCTTGGCGTTTACGTCCGATCGGGTCAGCTACAATGCTGGCCAAACCCTGTTTCATCAGGGCGATCAAGGTGATGCGGCCTATGTTGTTCTTTCAGGAACTGCTGATATTCTCGTCGATAGCCCAGCCGGCGAGATCAAGGTTGCCGAAGTCGACCTCAATTCCATCGTCGGCGAAATTGCCATCCTCTGCGATGTCTCCCGTACAGCCACGGTGAAAGCGACTTCCAGGCTGGAAGCCTTGAAGATCAGCAAGGAGCATTTCCTGAAGCTGCTCAGCGATTTCCCGGAGATGGCCGTCGAGATCATGCGCGTGCTCGCAGATCGCCTCAACCACACGACTTCGGAACTGACCGCTGTGCGCAGCCGCCTCGACCAGCCGCAATCGATGTCCACTCATTGAGATTGAGGGAGCCGGTGCTCGTGCTTTTGAGAGGCGGGCGCCCCATTTCAATATGGCGAACTCAATTCCGAAATATGCGCGGCCCGATATGAACGCCGATTTCTTCTCAGCGATAGCGGCAATCTTGCATCCATCAAAACCGTCGAGTTGAACGCGAAACTGGCTTTCCCAGTTTCGCGCCCGATAATTGGTGTTTCAAATCAATCCCCGCCGGGCCAGATTGCGCATCAGATGCGAGGCTCCGAAGGTCCAGGGTGGGCATTCGGTCGACAGCAGCACGCGGTTGCGCAGCGCTCCAAGCTTGTCGTTGGAGATGGTGACGATGTCGCCGACCTTGTGAGTGAAGCCTTGGCCGGGCGTGTCGCGATCCTCGACGGGGGCAAATAGCGTTCCCATGAACAGCACGAAGCCGTCCGGATATTGATGATGGCGGCCGATGGTCTGGGAGACGAGATCGAGCGGATCGCGGCTGATTTCCTTCATCGACGAGCGCCCATGCAGCACATAGCCGTCCTCGCCTTCGACCTTCAGATCGAGATCGGCATTGCGCACGTCATCAAGATTATAGGTCTCGTCGAACAGACGGATGAACGGCCCGATCGAGCAGGAGGCGTTGTTGTCCTTGGCCTTGCCGAGAAGCAGGGCGGATCGGCCTTCCACGTCGCGCAGGTTGACGTCGTTGCCGAGGGTCGCGCCTTTGACCCGGCCCTGGCTGTCGACCGCCAGCACGATTTCCGGCTCGGGATTGTTCCACTTGGAGATCGGATGCAGGCCGACATCGGCGCCTTGTCCTACAGACGACATTATCTGCGATTTGGAAAAGACTTCCGCGTCCGGTCCGATGCCCACTTCGAGATATTGCGACCAGACACCTTCCTCGATCAGCGCCGCCTTGACCTTGGCCGCTTCCGCTGAACCGGCCTTCAAGTTGCGCAGGCTGTCGCCGATCAGTGCGGTCACCTTGCCGCGGATCGCTTCGGCTAGATCCGGATTGCCGGCCGCGCGCTCCTCGATGACGCGCTCCAGCATCGAGCGGGCAAAGGTGACGCCACAGGCCTTGATCGCCTGCAGGTCGATGGGGGCGAGAAGGTGGGCGGATGTGGCATCAGGCTTTGCAACCAACAAATCGTCGAGATTTGCGATGGCCTCGCCTTTCTGCGCGCGGACGAAGGCGACGGGATCGTCTTTTTCCAGAAGGTCGCGAATGGTCGGCGTTTCCTTCGAGGTGATGTCATAGAGCGTGCCGTCGCGAAGCGTGACGAGAGCGGGGCCTTGCGCATCCGGGCGCCAGATGCGGCCGACGAATGTGCCGGTGGTGAATGTGTTCGAGCTGGCCATGTCGTTCGTCTCCTCCAAACTGCGAGCGTTTCTAGCGCAGTCGATCCCGCTTTGCCATCTGTTATGACGGCATCATTCGCTGCATTTTGGATTTTCATCTTTTCCTGGAAGCTAAAAATGTAAGGCCCCGCGGCGCCGCCGCGAGGCCCTTTGGGCCGCAAGCCGGGAGAGAGTGGCTTTACGCGGCCTGAACCTTGCGATTGCCGCGCGCCCATTCCGGCAGCCAGTCGCCATGGGCAGCCAGCAGCTCATCGACCAGCGACCAGATTTGGTCGAGATCGAGTTCGGCTGCCGTGTGCGGATCCATCATGGCGGCATGGTAGATGTGCTCGCGATTTTCGGTCATGAGAGCTTTCACCGTCAGCTCCTGCACGTTGATGTTCGTGCGGATGAGCGCCGTCAGCTGCGGCGGCAGGTCGCCGACATAGGTCGGCTGGATGCCGGAGGCATCGACCAGGCAGGCGACTTCGGCCGCGCAATTATAAGGTAGCGAGGTGATGCAGCCATTGTTGCGGACATTGCCGTAGATGACGGAGGGTTCGCCGGTCCAGACCGAATTGATGATCGAGGAAGCATATTCCTTCGACTGCTTGACCTCGATTTTTTCCGCCGTGCGATATTCCTCGGCCTGGTTCTTCCAGCGCGCCACCTGCTCGATGCAGCGTTTCGGATATTCGTCGAGCGGAATGCCGAACTTCTCGATCAGGTCCTCGCGGCCCTCCTTGATGAAGTAGGGGGTGTATTCGGCGAAATGCTCGGAGCTTTCGGTGACGAAATAGCCGAGCCGGGTCAGCATTTCATAGCGCACCTTGTTTGGGCAGCGCGGGTTCCAGCCGGGCTTCGGCGCGCGTCCTTCGCGATAGGCGCGGACGAGATCCGGATAGAGATTACGATAGGAACCATCCGGCTGACGATGCTCGAATTCGAGATAGAAGGCCATGTGGTTGATGCCGGCCGAGCGGTAGCGGATCTCGTCGTAGGGAATGTCGAGATCGTGCGCCAGTTCCATGGCCGTGCCCTGCACCGAATGGCAAAGACCGACCTGCTTGATATCAGGGTACTTCTCCCCGATCGCCCAGGTATTGATGGCCATCGGGTTCACATATTGCAGCATGATCGCGTTCGGGCAGACGGCGAGCATGTCTTCGCAAATCTTCCAGAGGTGCGGAACCGTGCGCAGGCCGCGCATGATGCCGCCGACGCCGAGCGTGTCGGCGATCGTCTGGCGCAGGCCATATTTCTTCGGCACTTCGAAATCGGTGACGGTGCAGGGCTCGTAGCCGCCGATCTGGAAAGCGACGACGACAAAATGCGCGCCGTCGAGCGCCTTGCGCTGATCGGTAAAGGTTTCGACCGTCGCGGAGGTGCCCAGCGTCGAAGCCAGCTTGCGGGCAACGATGGCGCTTTCGTCCAGCCGCTGCGGATTGATGTCCATCAACGCGATCCTGGCGTCGGCAAGGGCGGGCCGCTGCAAGACGTCGCCGATGATATTCTTCATGAAGACGGTCGAGCCGGCGCCGATGAAGGTGATCTTGGGAGTACCTGTCATGTCAAAATCTCCTGGGATGCTACGAAGCTACTTCGAACGCTGCTCTGACAAGGCGTTCGGTGTAAGCGGTCTTGGGATGCGATAGAACCTCTTCGACCGGCCCTTCCTCCATGATCTTGCCGTGCTGCATGACGATGACGCGGTGGCAAAGGGCGCGGACGACCTTGAGGTCGTGGGAAATGAAAAGGTAGCTCAGGCCTTTTTCATCCTGCAGCTTGCGCAGGAGGTCGATGATCTGGGCCTGAACGGAAAGATCGAGCGCGGAGGTCGGCTCGTCGAGCAGAATGAATTCCGGCTCGAGCGCGATGGCGCGGGCAATGGCGATACGCTGGCGCTGGCCGCCGGAAAATTCATGCGGGAAGCGCGAGAGAATGTTGGCCGGCATGCCGGCACTGACCAGTGCCTCCTTGACGCGCTCCAGGCGCTCCGCCTTGTTGGAACCGAGATTGTTGACAATCAGCCCCTCGCAAATGATCTGGCCGATGGTCATGCGTGGATTGAGCGACGAGAATGGGTCCTGAAAGACGATCTGCATGCGCGAGCGCAATGGCCGCATTTCGGCGCGCGAGCGGCCATGGATTGCCTGCCCGTCAAAATAGATCTCGCCGCTATCGGCATCGATCAGCCGCAACAGCGCCTGGCCGAAGGTGGTCTTGCCGGAGCCGGATTCACCCACCAAGCCAAGGGTTTCGTGCCGGCGTAGCTCGAGACTGAGACTGTCGACGGCGACGAGTTCACGCATGTCGGGCTTGAAGAAGCCGCCGTGGCGCAGCATGAAGGCGACCTTGACGGATTTGCCTTCGAGGACGGTACCGCAATCTGGCGGCAGTGGCTTCGCGCGGCCGCGCGGCTCCGATGATAGCAGGTGCTGCGTATAGGGATGCTGCGGGCGCGCAAAGAGCGCCTCCGTCGTATTGTGCTCGCGCATCTCTCCATGCTGCATCACATAGACGTAATCGGAGAACTGTCGTACGACCGTCAGGTCATGGGTGATCAGGATCACGGCCATGCCGAGCTTCTTCTGCAGGTTGCGGATGAGGTTCAGGATCTGCGCCTGCACGGTGACGTCGAGCGCCGTCGTCGGTTCGTCGGCAATCAGTACGTCCGGGTCGTTGGCGAGCGCCATGGCGATCATCACGCGCTGGCGCTGGCCACCGGAGAGCTGGTGGGGATATTGCTTCAGCCGCGCTTCCGGATCGGGAATCTGAACCTGCTTCAGGAGATCGAGCGCCCGCTTCTCCGCGTCGCGGCGGCTGACCTTGCGATGGACCCGTATCGCTTCGACGATCTGGCTGCCTATCGTGTAGATCGGATTGAGCGAGCTCATCGGCTCCTGGAAGATCATCGAGATACGGTCGCCGCGCAGCTGCCGGCGCGCCCGCTCCGAGAATTTCAGCACGTTCTTGCCGTCGTAATGAACGGCGGACTTGTCGGAGACGACGGCGCGTTTGGTCAGCAGGCCCATCACCGTGCGGGCGGTCACCGATTTTCCCGAGCCGGATTCGCCGACGATGGCGATGGTTTCGCCGCGGTAAAGCTGGAAGGTGATGTCCTTGACGGCATCGACCATGCCGTCCTCGACCTTGAACTTGACGGCAATATTGCGGGCGTCGATGACAGGTGCGGCTGTCTTGTTCGCGGCATCGAGCCGCCTGTCGGGAGCGAAGGAATTGACGAGTGCAAGAGCCATATCCGTTCTCCTCTCAATAGGGATCGATCGCGTCGCGCAGGCCGTCGCCAAGGGCGTTGAAGGCGAAGACGGTGACGAGAACGAAAGCGACGGGCGTAAGGATCCAGGGATAGGAGCCGATGACCGAATAGGTCGACGTATCCTGCAGCATCAGACCCCAGGAGATCAGCGGCGGTTTGACGGCAAAGCCGAGGAAGCCGAGGAAGGATTCCAGCAGCACGACGCTCGGGATCGCGAGCGTCACCGTCACAATGACGTGGCTCATGACGTTCGGGAAAATATGCTGCAGGATGATGCGCCGGTCGGTCGCGCCGACCGCCATGGCCGCCCGGACATAATCGATCCGCGCCAGAGCCAGCGTCTTGCCGCGTACCTCGCGCGACATCTGCGCCCAGCCGAGCGCCGACATGACGACGATGACGAAGGCGAGGAAGACGTTGGTCGGAGCCGTCACGGGGATCAGCGAGGTCAGTGCCAGGTAGAGCGGCAGTTGCGGGAAAGCCAGTACCACTTCGACGAAACGCTGGATCCAGGCATCGAGCGTGCCGCCGAAATAGCCAGATATCATGCCGACGGCGGTGCCGACGACGGTGACGATGGCGACCACCGTCAAGGCGATCATCAAGGAAATGCGCGAACCGTAAATGGCGCGCGACAGCACATCCCGGCCGAATTTGTCCGTGCCGAGGAAATGAACGGGGCTGCCGTCGGTGGCGCCGAAGAGATGCCGGTTACCGGGGATCAGGCCAAAGAGATGATAGGGGTCACCCTTGACGAAGAGACCAAGCAGGCGAGGGTGATCGTAATCCGGTCCGACGATCGGTTGGAACGTGACCGGATCGAGATCGCTGGTCTCGGCAAGCGCGTAGACCCGGGGCCGGAGGACGAAATTGCCGTCCTTGTCGTGAAAGCTGATGACCTGCGGCGGCGCGAAGCCCGTATCGGTCGCCTTGGGGTCGAGCGGTGCGATGAATTCGGCGAAGATCGCCATCAGCAGTAGCAGGACGACGAGAGTAAGGCCGCCCATGCCGGTCCAGGAGCGCTTCAGGCGACGCCAGACCAGGGCGAGGTAGCTCTCATTGCCGCTCTTCTGCTTGATTTTCTCTTCGGGCGGCGGCGGGGAGTTGCTGAAGGCGAGCATCAGTGGATTCCTCCCTGTTGACGCACACGTGGATCGAGCAGGGCAAGCAACACGTCGGCGATAATATTGCCGAGGATGAGGGTTGCCGAAAGCACCATCATGAAGGTTGCGGTCACGTAGACGTCGCCGACGGCCATCGAGCCGACGATCGCCGGCCCGACGGTCGGCAGCGTGAAGATGATCGCGGTTTCGATTTCGCCGGTCAGCATATAGGGCAGAACCACGCCCTGATACATGATCAGAGGATGCAGCGCATTTGGCACCGCATGGCGCATAACGACGGCTCCGCCGGAAAGGCCCTTGGCTCGCGCCGTTTCCACATATTGGGCATTCAGCGTATCGAGCAGGTTGCCGCGCATGATGCGCATGTTATAGGCGAGACCGCCGAAGGTGGCGATCGCGACGACCGGCCAGACATGCTTGACGAGATCGACGAATTTGGCCCAGGACCATGGCGCGCCGCCATATTGCGGCGAGAAGAAGCTGCCGATCTCCGAGACGTTGAGCTGGAAGACGAGGAGATAGACGATGATAAGCGCCATCAGAAAGCGCGGCACCGTCATGCCGAGGAAGGAGATGCCGGCAAGCAGATTGTCGATCCAGCTATATTGCCGCGTTGCGGCCCAGATGCCGAAACCGATGCCGAGAATGGACGCCAGGATGTGGCACACGAGCGCCAAGGCCAGCGTTCGCGGCAGGCGCTCGCCGACGACATCGGCCACCGGCTTGTTGTAGACCATGCTGTAGCCAAAATCGCCCTGGGTGACGATGCCACCGATCCAGTTGAAATACTGGACGATCATCGGTTTGTCCAAGCCATGTTCCTTGCGATAGGCCTGTGCTTGCGCGTCGGCCTGTTCGAAGGACGCGCCGCCCTGGTTCATCAGTTGCGAGCGGATATAATCGGCATAATCGCCCGGCGGAGCCTGGATGATGGCAAACGTCACCACGCTCAAGATCAGGAGCACGGGAATGGCGGAGGCTATGCGAACGAGCAGGAATCGTAACATCGGACGGTTCGCTTCTCTTGATGCTGTCGACTGTCCCATTCTCCAGGAACGGTATCGCCAGCGCTTCATTTAACCCGGCGATAGCTGATCGCTGGATGTTTCAGGTCCCTTGGCAGCGGGCATCATGACGGCTGCCAAGGGATTGCGTCATGCGACCTTACTTGATCGGGCCGGCACTGCCGGGGGCACCCGGCAGTTCCTCTGGGAACAGCTCGTATTTGCCCTGTTTGTCTGCCGCCACCCAAAGCCGCTCGCGGATGATAGAATCTTCGGCCCAGTTGAACAGGAAGATCGGCGTGCCTGGAGGAACATTCGAGAAGCGTTTGTTGATGATGAGCGCTCCCGGATATTCCGTCAGGCCGATATTGTAGAGATGGCCGGTCGAGATCTTCTGGAACTGCTTCATCAGGGCCACGCGCTCGTCGTTATCCTTCGACGTGGTGAATTTGTTGACGATATCAACCATATCCTTTTCAAAGGGCATCAGGTCCAGCTGGCCGCTTTCCGGGGCGCGGTGGTTCCAGCTGGTGCGAGGCCCGACCGGTGCAAGCTGTTCGGTATTTTGCACGACCGAGGCAAGCTCGGTGCTGTTGCGGCGGACCATCCAGTCGAAACGGCCGCTGTAGTTGGCATCGTCGCGTTTCGGACCAACGAGCGAGTTTATGATCACGCGAAGTCCGAGCTTTTCCATCTGGCTGACGACACCCTCGGCAAGGCTCTTGTCGGTGGTGTAGTCGCTGCTGACCAGAAGCGTGATCTCGACATCCTTGCCGCCATTGACGCCGGCCGGGAAGTTGACGATGCCGTCGCCGTCCGTGTCCTTCAGGCCGGCTTTTGCAAGCTCGGCCTTTGCCGCCGCGAGATCGAACGGGTAATAAACCGTGGAATTGCGATCATAGAAGCTGCTGCCGGAGGATAGGCCGCCCGGATAGATCGCCGTGAACGGTCCCTTGACCAGCGACTCCCCGAGCGCCTTGCGATCGAGCGCCATGGTAACGGCCTTGCGGAAATCCTCATTGCGGTTCAACTCGCGCACCGCTTGCGCCCGCTCGTCCGGACTGCCCCAGCCATTGGCGGAGAAATTCATCTGCAAATTATAGCCGATGAGGCGGGGACCGAAGGCGAGACGGGCAGGAGCATCGGGCTGTGCGGCGCGCTTCAGCGAAGCGACGAAATTTTCCGGCTGCTCCAGGTTCGAAAAGTCACCGGAACCGGCAACAGCCTGCACGTCGCGATCCGCCCAGGTCGAGAGCTTATAATGCAGCTCGTTGAGGTAAGGCAGCTGATTGCCCTTTTCGTCGACCTTCCAGTAGTAGGGATTGCGACGCAGGACGATGATATCGTCGGACCGGTATTCGACCGGCACCCAAGCCCCCATGACCGGAATGTTCATGTACTCCGGCGGGAAAGCGTTCTTGAACTGATCGTAGGTGTTCTTGGAATATTTCGGGTGCTGTGGTTTCAGGATATGCGACGGCCCTGGGCAGAAATTCGGATAGGCCATCGTGTAGAGATACTGCTTCGGGAAAGCGTCCTTGAAGGTCCATTCGACGGTATAATCGTCGATCTTCTTCAGGGTCGTTCCCTCGCCGAAAGCTTCGGGCGATGCGCCGCCGCCGAGCGGCGAAACGTTCGGGTCGATAACCTCGTCTTCCCAGTAGAACATGATGTCATCGGCATTGAAGGGCACGCCGTCGGACCATTTGGCGCCTTCGATCAGATGCATGGTGAGCTTATGGCCGTCCGGCGACCATTCCCAGCTCTTGGCGAGGTTCGGAAGCGGTTCGGTATCCTTTGCTTCCACCTGAAACAGGGGAGCCGTGCGCGTCAGGCATTCCGAAAGGGCAATATCGATGCCGCCCCAGCCCTGCGTCTGGCCGGCGCCGTAGTTCCAGCCTTCCGGCCGGCCGCCGATGACATGGCGCATGGTATCGCCGTAGACGCCGATACCATCAGGCATGTTGCCGGTTTTGAAAACCAGCGGCTCTTTCGGCAGGCGGTCCTTGACGGGCGGCAGCTTGCCGGTCTTGACGAACTTGTCCGTGACCCAGGCGGGTTCGTGGTATTCCGGCAAAGCCTTGAACTCCAGGATGGAGTTGCGCTCGACATATTTGATCTTGCCTTCAGCCGGAAAAACCGGCGGAACGGGTGGCACTGTCGGCTCGGCTGCATAGGCGCTGATCGCGATCGCGGATGTGGCAATCGTCAATGCGGCGAGAAGGCCGATCGGTCGAAAATGTCTCATCTTGTTCTCTCTCCCAATATCGCGAGCTTTCCGTTCGAGGCGTCGCGTTCCTCCCGTAAAACGGAAGACGGCCGGCTGCGGCGGGATATCACCCCTCTGCCGCCGCAGCCATTGTCTTCCGATCTGCTGTTCGTCAGCCGGCCTGCTTCAGCGCGGCCTTCTCTGCCCGCAACTCCTCGATCGAGCGTACGCTGCGGCTTGCCGCACCTTTCCAATCGCGCGTCTTGACCTTGCCCCGCGACAGGCGCTCCTTTGCGCCGTCAACCGCATAGGCATATTGCGGCAGCCAGCGCGCCTCGGCGACGACCATTTCATCGACCATCTGCCAGACCTCCTCCGGCGTGGCGACGGCACCGACCAGCGGGTCATGCAGGACGGCGAGCTTCAAGAGATCGATATCGCCGCTGATGGCGGCATGAACCGACATACGCTGAACGTTGATCGAGGATATGCAGGTGGCTGCACATGCCTCCGGCAGAGTAATTCCCGCCACCATGTTGATGCCGAAGCGATCGACGAAGCCGGGCGATTCGATAATGGCATCGGCGGGCAGATTGGTGATGACGCCATTGTTCTTGACGTTGAAATGGCCGCGATAGACGCGGTTGGTTTCCAACGCTTCGAGAATATGGCTGGCATGTTCGTTGGAGCGGCGCGCGGGGTCGATCGGCTGCGAGGCGCTGTCGAGGATCTGTGCGAATTCCGTCTCGAACCAGTTGCGTGTCTCGGTGGAGTGACGCAGATAGCCGCCGGTCTCGCCGTGGATCCAGTCCGACATGTCGATCCATTTGTTGATTTCGTCGGGGCGCTTGCGGTACCAGGGCAGGTATTCCGACAGGTGTCCGTTGCTCTCGGTCGAATAGACGCCGAAACGCTTGAGGACGTCGATGCGCAGCTTTTCCTGTTGCGAATAGACCGGATGCGCCTCGAAGGCTGCGATCAGCTCATCCTTACCGATCTTGCGGCCGTTGAAGCGCAGATCGACGAACCAGGTCTGGTGGTTGATGCCCGAGCAGATATAGTCGAGTTCGCGCTTGTCCTTGGCGCCGAGCACCTCGGCGATCTGTTCGGCGCCATGCTGGACGCCGTGGCAAAGGCCGATCGTATCGACCTTGCCATATTCGATCGCTGCCCAGGTGTTCATCGCCATCGGGTTGGCATAGTTCAGGAATTTGGCGCCCGTCTCTGCGACTTCCCGGATATCCTTGCAGAAATCCAGAATGACCGGAATGTTGCGCTGGCCGTAGAGAATGCCGCCGGCACAGATCGTGTCGCCGACGCACTGGTCGATGCCGTATTTCAGCGGAATGCGGATATCTTCGGCGTAAGCCTCCAGGCCGCCGACGCGCACGCAGCTGATGACGTAGCGCGCACCTTCCAGCGCCTTGCGGCGATCCGTGGTGGCGGTAACGCGTGTCGGAAGCTTGTTGGCTTCGACGATCCGGTCGAGGATCGCCTTGATCATCGTCAGATTGTGCTCACTCACGTCGGTCAGCGCGAATTCGATGTCGCGGAATTCCGGCACGCAGAGTATGTCGGTGAACAGCTTTTTCGTGAAGCCGACGCTGCCGGCGCCGATGATAGCGATTTTGAAACTCATGATCCTCACCTTCAAGTCGATCGAACAAGCAGCGGCAGGGAAATCGACAGCATTTTCGCCCATTGTCGCATCGATTGCGGAGCGGGCCGAATACCGATTTTTCCTCCGATCGCCGTTCCTCGCCGGCGAGCATGCGCTGTTTTCTGGCGGGATTATGCCTATAATCGCCGAAGCGAACAGAGAACTATTATGCTTTTAAGGGTAATTTTGTGCTGCAAGAATTGATCGACAACGGACAGGTCATGCGGACGGTTTCGCTGCCGCGTGGACGCCACCGATTGCACGCCATGCCGACCAGTGCGGGATATGAAGTGCGCTATGACGAACCCTATGATTGGGATGGACGGCGGCGCGGTCTGACACCCTTCACCGTGCTGCAGCACACGATCAGTGGCACCGGGCGCCTGCGTTATGAAAGCCGCAATCATCGCGTCAATGCCGGCGACACGCTCCTCGTTCTTGTGCCGCATAATCACCGCTATTGGCTGGAGAAGGGGGAGCGCTGGGAGTATTTCTGGATTTCCATGAACGGCGAGGAAGCACTGCGCATCCATCGCCTGATACTCGCCGCAGCCGGTCCTGTGTTGAAGCTACAGCAGGCGACCATCGATCATCTTGCCGATTGCAGTCTTCGGCTCGTCAAGGGCGCCACGACGCCGGCTTCGGCTTCGGCCATCGCCTATGAGGCGGCAATGGCGCTCTATGACGACGTCTTCGGCTCGCATGCCTTTGCCGCCGACCGATCCGTCATGCAGATCGTCATCGACTACATCAATGCCAATCTCGACAAGCCGCTGCCGGTCGAAGAGCTTGCGAAGGTGGGCGGCCTCAGCCGCGCGCATTTTTCGCGCGTCTTTGCCGAGAGCGAAGGCGTGCCGCCCGCGGAATTCGTTTTACAGCAGCGCATGCAGCGCGCGGCGAAGCTGCTGACGAAGGCTGCCTTCATTCCGGTCAAGGAAGTGGCGATCATGTCGGGCTTCGACGATGCCAATTATTTCTCCAAGGTGTTTCGCCGCATCTACGGCATCAATCCGACGGAGTTCCGCACGACGGGCATGTATGCCGCGGTGCGCAGCCCGGTCGAGGAGACGAAGAATGCACGGAGCCGATAGATCCGTGATAGGTCGGCATTCTTGCTATCGCTTGCCTGTCTTGAAAATGGAAATCCGCCAACCGGTCGCATTGCGCAACGGCGGCGAGCCTGTATAGATATCGCCCCGCGGCGTCCCGCCTGCCTCGCCGCGCGCCTGGCTTCCCAGCAACATCTGTTCGTCATCCGATGCGACGGGCTTAATCGATAGGATTGAATATGCGTTCTGTTGTCGCCTTCAATGAATCCTGGACGTTTCATGAAGGGTTTTCGCCCGGAGATGCCGGCCGCCCGCAGGATGGACAGCAGGTCACTCTGCCGCATACGGCTGCCGAACTGCCTTTCAATTATTTCGACGAGAAATCCTATCAGCGCGCCTTCACCTATCAGAAAATCGTCAGCTGGGATGAGGCTTTCGCCGGCCGTGAGGTATCGCTGATCTTCGATGCAGCCATGGCCGATGCCGTCGTCTATCTGAACGGAGAGGAGATCGTTGCTCATAAGGATGGCTACACGCCCTTCGAGGCGCACTTGACCGGCCGTCTGCAGAAGGGTGAGAACCTGATCACGGTCAAGATCGATGGCAGCGAGAATCCCGAGATCCCGCCTTTCGGTGGGCGGATCGACTATCTCACCTATGCCGGACTCTATCGCGATGTCTGGCTGAAGGTCGCTGCGCCCGTCTCGCTCGCCAACATCAAGATCGAGACGACAGATGTCCTTTCCGACCACAAATCCGCGACGGTGCGTTGCGACATCTCCAATCCGCAAAATCTCGCTTTCAAGGGGAGAGTGACGGTTACTTTGCGCTCTGCCGACGGAGCAGCCATCGCTTCCGGCCAGGCTGACACGTTGGGTGAAAGCGTGAAGCTCAGCTTTAGCGGCCTTTCTGGCCTTTCCCTTTGGGAACTCGACAACCCCGTCCTTTACTCGGCCGAGGTGGAGCTTGCGAGCGAGCACGGCGCGGATCGTCTTGCTGCGACTTTTGGCTTCCGTACCGCGAGCTTCACCGCGGAAGGCTTCCTGCTGAACGGCAAGAAGCTGAAGCTGCGCGGTCTCAACCGCCATCAGGCCTTCCCCTATGTCGGCTATGCGATGGGCCGTTCCGCCCAAGAGCGTGATGCCGAAATCATGAAGCGCACGCTGAAATGCAACATCGTACGTACTTCGCATTATCCGCAATCGAAATGGTTCCTCGATCATTGCGACCGTATCGGCCTCTTGGTCTTCGAGGAAATCCCCGGTTGGCAGCATATCGGCGATAAGGAATGGCAGCAGGAATCGATCCGCAACGTGCGTCGGATGATCGAACGCGACTGGAACCATCCCTCGATCGTCATCTGGGGAGTGCGCATCAACGAGTCCCAGGATTCTCACGATTTCTACGCCGAGACGAACCGCCTGGCGCGCGAGCTCGATCCGACGCGCCAGACGGGCGGGGTGCGCTACATCACCGAGAGCGAAATGCTTGAGGACGTTTACACGATGAATGATTTCATTCTCGGTAACGAGGAGCTGCCGGGCGCCAATCGCCCGCGCACGCCGCTGAGGCCGCAGCAGGAAAACACCGGCCTTTCCAAGGACGTGCCCTATCTGATCACCGAATTCGGCGGCCATATGTATCCGACGAAAATCTATGACCAGGAGCAGCGCCAGGCCGAGCATGTCCGCCGGCATCTGGAAGTGCTGAATGCCGCCTATGGTGATCCGTCGATCTCAGGCGCGATCGGCTGGTGCATGTTCGACTACAACACCCATAGCGATTTCGGCTCGGGCGACCGCATCTGCTATCACGGCGTGATGGACATGTTCCGCGAGCCGAAATTCGCCGCTTATGTCTATGCTAGCCAGTGCGAGCCCGCCGAAGAGATCGTCATGAAGCCGGTCACGATCTGGGCGCGCGGCGAGCGCAACATCGGCGGCGCGCTGCCGCTGATCGTGCTGACGAACTGCGACGAGGTCGAACTGCGCTACGGCTCTCTGACCAAGCGCCTCGGTCCGGACCGGGAAACTTTCCCACATCTGCCGCATCCTCCCGTCGTTTTCGATCATCGATCCTTCACACCGGACGAACTCGGCGTATGGGGGATGGAGTGGGAGGACGTGCATTTCACCGGTTACATCAATGGCAAGCCGGTAGCGCAGCAACATATGGTCGCCAATCCGCTGCCGACCTCGCTGCAGGTGGAAGCCGATGCCGATACTCTGCGCGCGGGTGAGCGTGACACGGTGCGTGTCATCGTGCGTGCCCTCGATCAGGCCGGCTCGCGTCTGGCTTTTCTCAATGAAGCCATCACGGTCAAGATCGATGGCCCGGGCAAGGTCCTCGGACCGCAAACGGTGGCATTCCAGGGTGGAACCACGGGCTTCTGGTTGCAGGCGACAGGCAAGTCTGGGACGATCAACCTCGAAGTCTCGTCCCCGCGCTTTGCCAGCCAAAGCTTGAGCTTCACTGCAAGGTGAGCGAGCAGCCGGCTCTTGCCGTCAGGCGACCGAGCCGGCAATTTCGCCCCCACCCTGGGGGATCGACTGTAGCAGCGTCTGCCGCGCCGAGGCGAGATGCCTGCGGCAGGCGGCGTCGATCCTTCGCTGGTCGCGCGATTGCAGGGCCTCGATATAGTCGAGATGTTCGGTCACGGCGCGGGCATTGCGCTCGCGGGCGAACGTCTTGTTCCACTGGTAGTGATAGTGAAAGATGATGGCGATGACGTCGTAGAAATCGGCGATGAATCGGTTCTTTGAGGCGCGATGGATGAGAAGGTGAAACTTTTCATCGAGACGCGAGAAATCGCGGTAATGCGCGTCGAAATCCTCGAGCAGGGCGTGATGCTCCTGCTCGATCGCTTTGAGATCCTCCCAGGCGCGGTGATTGGCGGGCAGGCGGCCGAATTCGGCGGCGGAATGCAGCTCGAACATTTCGCGCACATCGGCAAGTTCGAGGGCAAATTCGCTGGTGAAGCCCTTGAGGATCCAATGGCTGTTCGGCCGTTTTTCAATCAGGCCAAAACGGCTGAAGCGAATGAGGAACTCGCGCACGACGGACGTGCCGGTTCCGATCTCTCTCGCCAGCTCGAGCTCGTTGATCTGCATGCCTGGCTGCGCCTCATCCGACAGGATGCGCATCATGAAGCTGCGTTCGACGATGTCGTGCAATGAATCGGTCTCTTCCTTCGGAAAGAAATCATCCTCCGTCGGTGGACGCAGTACCGTCTTTTGCCGCTTGTTCCAGAGAATGATGCCGGCGTCACTTAGCCGCATGAGAATCGCGCGCGCCGTACTGCGGCTTACGCCGAGTTCGGCAGCGATTTCCGGCTCGCTCGGCAGCTCGGTATCGGGCTTCAGGCGCGCCGCATAGCGATTGTACGCCTCCTTGAAGAGCGTGTTTTGCCTTGCCATTTCCCCCTCGCGTATCGTCGCCGCTCTTTACCGGCGGCGCTGTCTGAACCATGATTGAATGGCAGTCAATTGCAGGAGTGTTGACGGAGCGCGCTGGCCACCTTCCTCCAAGGCGTCAGGCGATTTGCTCGTTGACACCAAAATGTTTATTGTAGATAAAAAACAAAATCAATTGGTGGATGGACTATCGGGAGCTGACCGCCACCAATGACGAAGGAGGAATGGGAGCGGCCCGCTTGGATCGTTCCGACAGGGATACAAGAGCGCCGGAAATGCGCTCATGGGAAATTGCGTGACAGCCATCACAAGGGAGAGGTGATGCAAACAAGAACAATCGGCAGGACGGACCTCAAGGTCACGGAGATCAGCTTCGGCGCTGCGGCGCTGGGCGGCCTCTATCGTGCCTGTCCGCGCGACCAGGCAATGGCGACACTTCAGGCCGCCTGGGACAGCGGTATCCGCTATTTCGACGCTGCGCCCTGGTATGGCTTTGGCCTTGGCGAACGCCGCGTCGGCGATTTTCTGCGAGACCAGCCCGAGGACAGTTACGTGCTGTCGACCAAGGTCGGCCGTCTCATGCGCCCGGTGCCGACCGACAAGGTGCCGAATTACGGCTATGTCGATCCTTTGCCCTTCGATGCCGATTACGACTACTCCTACGATGGCATCATGCGCTCGGTCGAGTTCAGCTATGCACGTCTCGGGCTCAATCGCATCGATATTCTCTATGTCCACGATATCGGCGGCTATACGCACGGCAAAGCCCTGAACGAGCGTTACCTTGGGCAGCTTCTGGGGTCGGGATTGAAAGCTCTGGAGGAGCTGAAGTCGTCCGGTGCGATCAAGGCCTATGGTCTCGGCGTCAACGAAGTTCCGGTCTGCCTGGATGTGATGAACGCGGCTGATATTGACTGCATTCTGCTTGCAGGCCGCTATACCCTGCTGGATCGCTCCGCGGTTGCCGAGCTGCTGCCGCTTTGCGAGAAGAAGGGAACGTCGCTCATCGTGGGCGGGGTCTTTAACTCCGGTATTCTGGCGACTGGCCCCGTGCCTGGCGCGCATTTCGACTACCTGCCGGCGACGCCGGATATTCTGGCCAAGGTGGGGGCGATGGAGGAGATCGCCCGCAA
Organism: Rhizobium sp. AB2/73; assembly: GCF_020871915.1. NCBI lineage: Bacteria > Pseudomonadati > Pseudomonadota > Alphaproteobacteria > Hyphomicrobiales > Rhizobiaceae > Rhizobium > Rhizobium sp. AB2/73. The sequence goes on from NZ_CP067072.1 coordinate 154,494, forward strand.
GCACGGTGTACCGCTTGCCCAACCGGCGCTTCAGTTCCCGCTGCGCAGCCCTTGCGTCGCGTCGGTACTGATCGGTACGGCGAGGCCGGAAAGTCTTGTCCGCAACATGCAGCTCGTGGAGCCAAGGCTTCCCGATAGTCTCTATGCGGAGTTCGAAGATTTGACTGTGGTCGCGCCTCCATTGGGAGACGAGGCGGTCAGAGTCTAGCAGATTGGGAGCTATCGAGCCGTCGGGAGAGACGGCCTCGAAGAGGAGGAAAGCCTGTTTTGGCGTCGGTGGCCTTTCCGCCGCGCGATGCGTGATGCCGCAAGGCGTTGCGATACCGAGCCGTAAGCGTTCAGCGGCGGGTGTGCAGGAGAACAGAGCGCGTTGAGAGGAGAAGCAGATGAAAATTGCCAAGTCACTTCTATCCCGCCGCAGCTTTACCGGCCTTGCCGGCGCTGCCATCATAGCGATGGCGATGCCCGTGCAGTCCTTCGCGGCCGACGTGACCATTCCGATCATTGTCAAGGATACGACATCCTTCTACTGGCAGATCGTTCTTGCCGGCGCTCGTCAGGCGGGCAAGGATCTCGGTGTGAAGGTGCCGGAACTCGGCGCACAGTCGGAATCCGACATCAACGGCCAGATCAGCATTCTCGAAAACGCCGTTGCCGGTAAGCCGGCCGCTGTCGTCATTTCGCCGACCGAGTTCAAGGCGCTCGGCAAGCCCGTGGATGAAGCAGCCAAGTCCGTGCCGGTCGTCGGTATCGACTCCGCTGCCGATTCCAAGTCCTTCGTCTCGTTCCTGACGACTGACAACGTCCAGGGCGGCCGTATCGCTGCAGACGGTCTTGCGGCCGCAATCAAGGGCATGACCGGCAAGGAAGAGGGTGAGATTGCCATCATCACCAGCCTGCCGGGCGTCGGTTCTCTCGACCAGCGCCGTCAAGGCTTCCTGGAAGAGGTCAAGAACAAGTATCCGGGCCTGAAGGTCGTTGCCGACAAATATGCGGACGGTCAGGCCACGACCGGTCTCAACATCATGACCGACCTGATCACGGCCAATCCGAAGCTGGTCGGCGTCTTCGCCTCCAACCTGATCATGGCGCAGGGTGTGGGCCAAGCGATTGCGGAAAACAAGCTCGGCGACAAGATCAAGGTCATCGGCTTCGACAATGACGACAAGACGGTCGGCTTCCTGAAGTCGGGCGTTCTTGCCGGCCTCGTGGTGCAGGACCCCTACCGCATGGGTTATGACGGCATCAAAACGGCGCTCGCTGCTTCCAAGAAGGAAAAGGTCGAGGCCAATGTCGACACCGGCGCCAACCTCGTCACCAAGGCGAACATGAGCGATCCGAAGATCGACGCGCTGTTGAACCCGAAGGTCAAGTAAGGCTTGAAGCCGCGCCTGCACAAAGCGGGCGCGGCCTTTTTGTCTGGCCGCTTCTCCGAGGCGGTCGCGCGGCGGTGCGAGAGGGAGGAGACCTCATGACGAGCCTTGAAGAAATCAGCCATCGGCACGACGACATCGTCAAGACGGAAGCGAACCGCATTCCGCCAGGCTCGCCCATTCTGGAACTCAAGGGCTTGCAGAAACGCTATGGCTTCGTCGAGGCGCTGAAGCCGGCGACCGTCACGTTTCTGGCTGGAGAGATTCATGCGATCGTCGGGGAAAATGGCGCCGGCAAGTCGACCCTCATCAAGCTCCTGACCGGCGTCATCACCAGGACGGCGGGCGAAATTTTCTGGTGCGGGCATCCTGTGGCGCTCGCAACGCCGAATGAGGCGATCGCCCGCGGTATCAATGCGGTGCATCAGGAGGTGGTGCTCTGCCCGCATCTGACGGTCGCTGCCAATCTTTTCCTTGGCGATGAAGTCAATCGTTTCGGCCTGATGCGCAAAAAGCAGATGGTCGCGATGGCGCAAACCGTGCTCGATGATCTCGGCTTCGGATTGCCGGCCGGCGAACTCCTGAGCTCGCTCACCATCGGACAGCAGCAGCTCGTGGCAACGGCAAGAGCCGCGATGCGCGGCACCCAATTCCTGATTTTCGACGAGCCGACCGCCTATCTCACCCGCCAGGAATCGGCGCAATTGTTCAAGCTGATCCGTCGTCTGCAGGGCGAAGGCGTAACGATCGTCTATATCAGCCATCGCATGGAAGAGGTCTTCGAGCTGGCCGATCGCGTCTCGGTCTTGCGCGACGGCACGCATGTCGGCACCCGCACGATCGCCGAAACCAACGAGGACGAGCTGATCAAGCTGATGATCAATCGTTCCATCGAGCAGATCTACCACAAGGAGGAGATCCCGATCGGCGATACCATCCTCGATGCCCGCGGCCTTTCCGGCCCCGGCTTCGAGAATGTTTCGCTCAGCGTCCGCGCCGGCGAGATCGTCGGTCTTTACGGGCTGATCGGTGCCGGCCGCAGCGAATTCGCGCTGGGTCTTTATGGCCGCCAGCCGCTTTCCGCGGGGGAAATCTACTGGCAGGGGCGCAAGGTCGACATCCGCAACGAGCGTGACGCGATGGAACTCGGTATTGCGCTGGCACCGGAGAGCCGGCGCGATCAAGGGCTCTGCCTCAACCTGCCGATCGGGCTCAACATCAATCTGCCCGTGTTCCGGCGGCTGAGCAGCGGCCCGATCATCAATAACAAGAGCGAGGCGGCCAATGCCGACAAGCAGATCCGCGATCTCAGCATCAAGACACCGAGCCGGCGGGTTCTGGTTTCAGCCATGTCCGGCGGCAATCAGCAGAAAGTGGTCATCGGCAAATGGTTGAGCCACGGCGCCAAGCTCTTCATCTTCGATGAGCCGACCGTCGGCGTCGATGTCGGGACGAAGGCGGAGATCTATCGGCTATTTGCCAAGCTGCTTCGTGACGGCGCCGGCATCATCGTCATTTCGTCCTATCTGCCCGAGGTTTACGAGCTTGCGGATCGTCTGCACGTCTTCCGCCACGGCCAGCTGGTCGCCAGCCATGATTTCCATGCCGCGACGCATGAGGAAGTCCTCGGCGAGGCGATCGGCGTCTGAACAATAAACAAGTCTAAAGAGGGAGAACAAAAATGGCCGCGAATACGACAGAAGGCCCGACCGTTGCGCCGCGACGCAAGATGAACATCCTCTTCAGCCTGACGCTGATCCTGCTGTTGCTGGCACTGTGGGTCGTGCTCGGACTCTGGACCGACAAGTTCTGGACGCCGCTCAACATCACCAATCTGATGCGTCAGGGCTCGATGACGGCCATTCTTGCGCTTGGGCAAACCTTCGTCATCATCACTGCGGGCATCGACCTTTCCGTCGGCGCGATCGTCGGCTTCTGCACCGTCATCATCGCCTGGCTGCTGCAGGCCGGGTTTCCGGTCTGGGCGGCCATCCTGATCACATTGCTGTTCGGGGTTCTGATCGGGGCGTTCCATGGTTTCGGCATCGTGCGCATGGGCCTGCCACCCTTCATCATCACGCTCGCGACTTTGACATCGCTTCGCGGTATCGGCCTGCTGATTACCAACGGTTCGACGATCAACATCGTCAATGATGATTTCACCAATTTCGCCGTCTCGGATTTCTTGGGGATACCGAGCCTGTTCTGGATGGTGATCCTGGTGGCGATCCCGGCCGTGATCTTCCTGCATCTGAGCCGGTGGGGGCGCTATCTCTTCGCCGTCGGCTCAAACCGCGAGGCTGCGCGTCTGTCCGGCGTCAACGTCAACTGGATGATCTATCTCGCCTATATCCTTTCAGGGACGTGTGCGGCGTTCGTCGGCATTCTTCTTGCCTCGCGTATCGCCATCGGCAATGCCACGCAGGCCGATGGCTGGGAGTTGCAGGCGATCGCCTCTTCGGTGATCGGTGGAACCAGCCTGTTCGGCGCCGTCGGAACGGTCTATGGCCCGCTGATCGGCGCCTTCATCCTGGCGACCATCAACAACGGCGCCAACCTGCTGAACCTGAATTCCTTCTGGCAGCGCATCATCACCGGCGTCCTGATCATCGTCATCGTTTATTTCGACCAGCTGCGGCGCCGCCGGGCCTAAAGCACATCGCGATCTTTCAGATTCGCTTCGTGTGCTTTAGGTCCTTGATTTTGCGCATGTCGGTCTCGCAAAACCGCCACACACTTTTGCGCGACGCGCTTTAGGGCAGGGACAGGGCGAGGCATGGGGCGACAATCGAGCGGGACGCCATCCGTTCGATTGTCGCATGCTTGTCGTCAGGGAAGGTCACTTTGGAGCGCCGTGGGCACCAGACTTATCCGGGCAGGCTCCGGTTTGGACGCTTGTAGGCAGAAGCAGGCATCAGTCTGCCGCACAAGCTGCGCCGGAACCGACGAAATGTCCTTTAGGAGAGGTCCACCGAGGCGTCCTCAAGCGTATGCGCGCGGTATTTGCGCAACGGGTGTGTGCAGCGCGGGCTCAGGCCGGCGAAGGGCGTGATCTTCGCCAGCTCAGGCTTCTCAGCAGATTGCGCAGCGGCTTTTCGACAGCTTCGTAGGCGCAGATGCCGAGAACGGTGCCGCTGATGACGGCGACGAAGGTAATGGCGTCGGAGGGTATCTGCATCCGCGACATCAGCTTGACGACCACCGAAATGGCCAATGTGTGCCAGAGGTAGATCGAATAGGAGCTGTTGCCGAGATAGGTAAGGAGCGGGATGGAAGGCAACTTGCCGCTGCGTTCCACCGACACCATGCCGAGTACGAGGGTAACAGCCAGGGGGCCGCAGGTGACCTCGTTGAAGTCCAGGCCGAGAATCTGGATGGCGGCAAAGCCCGACAATGCGGCGGCGATCAGGGCGAGACCGAGGCCTGCCCCCGGCACGTGTCCGGATAGCCAGAGGCGTCCGAGGATTGCGCCGGCGACGAATTCCAGGATGATCGGCCGCGTATAGGTCAAAAGCAGCGGGGACTGGGGGGCGATGATGCCGCCGACGATGACGAAGGCGAGGAAGATCGCCGTCATGCTGGCAAGCCGCAGCCGTTGCGGCAGGAACAGGCAGGCCGCGAAGATGACGTAGAAGAACATCTCGAAATTCAGCGTCCATCCCTGCACCAGAACCGGCCAGATCTCGCCACCGCCCGCGCTTGGCGAGCGGACGGGAATGAACAGCAGCGAACCGAGGATATGACTTGCCGTCAGCTTCATGTTCGGAAACAGGCCGATGGCGGCGCCGGCGATCATGATGGCGGTCACGATCCAGTAGGATGGCGCGATGCGCTGCAGCCGGTCGAGCGCAAAGCGCAGCGGCGTCACCGGCCGACGCTCGCTCATGGTCCACATGATGAATCCGCTGATGACGAAGAAGACGTCGACGCCAGCGGCGCCGATGCGGAAATGGCCGCCGCTGCGCTCGGCTGCGTGAAAGAACACGACGGCGAGCGCGGCGAAGGCACGGAGATATTGAATGCCGTAGAGTGTCTTCATTGGCCCGTTCGCGGCTCCCAGTTGACAGGCGGCGCGAATGGTATCTGCTCATCCGTTCGCAATGGCATGTTCGCCGGCATACGCGCTCGCATGGAAAGCTTTCCTGCTGTGAAGTAAAACAGGAAGGACCCGACATGGTACGGATTGAGAATATCGATCTCGACGAAAGAGCGGATCAGCAACAGGGTCGCGACACCCAGAAGGATGTAGGATTCATCGTTTCTGATGTCGCTCAGAAAGCGGCTGATATGGCCGATGAAAGCCGTCAGCAGGATCGAGGCGAGCAGGAAGACGCCGATGAGTCCGGTTTCGACCGTAGTTTCGATATAGGTATTATGGAAATGGAAGCCAGCGCGGGAGGCGATAAAGAACTCATCCCACAGTCGCTCGGGCTCGGAGAAACCTTGGACCCAATAAGCTTGATAGCCGACGCCGAAGAAAGGATTCTGCTGTGCGGCCGCGATGCCCTGCTGCCAAAGATAGGTACGCCCGGTAAGCGTGGAATCCTTGCCAAAGGCACCGAGAACAAGATCGACCGCACCGAGATAGACGCCGGCAACCGCAAGGATGACGCTGGAGACGGCCGCTGTTACAAACAGCCTTTTACGCTGCTTGGGCGACAGATACAGGATGACGCGCAGGCTTGCGCATAACACTACGACCAGTCCCGTCGTCAGCACCGATGTTGCCGATGCCGAAGCATGGAGGCAATAGGCGGACAGCAGGCCGGCAAATCCTGCACCCAGCATCCAGATCCGACGTTCGCCAAGGACGAAGACGGCTGCGAAGGCGAAATAGATGCCGAGCGAGGCATAAAAGCCGAGCTGGTTCTTGGAATCGAAGGCGCCGACGAAGCTGTAGCTTCCGTCGATCGGATCATAGGCGTAATAGCCGAACAATATCGAATAGATGAGCACGATGGCGGTGCCCGCGATCGCGCCGCGCGTCAGCGTGCGGATATCGAGCGTGCGCATGGCGATCAAGGCGCAGAAGATATGCGTCATGTACTGGATCGCCGCGCGCGCCGTCACGGAGGGCACGACCGACCAGAAAATCGAAAGGCAGGTGAAAACGCCGAATGCGAAGAGCCAGAGCTGCCTATTATAACTGCCGAGCACGTTCCGGTAATCGATCATGACGAGCGGAAACCAGAGGGCATAGTACAGCAGAATCGAGGGCTGGCCGAAGCGGGAGGAATAGGCAAATACGAAGAAGGAAAGAGCAATCGCCACCGCTCCGTAGGTGGCGTTGCTGCCTGGACGCACAAAGATCGATTTGGCTATCCGCATCGACTTTCCTATCGGATGGCAAGGCCGGTAGTGACCTTGATCAGGTCGCCCGGCAGTACCTGCGTGTTTTCCTGAGCCTGGATTTCCTTCGACTGGCCGTTTTCGTCACGAATGATGGTGTAGGAGATGCTGACACCCGGCCCGCTTGGATCGAGGTTGCTGGCGTCGGCGGATTGAGCCACGGCTTCCTGCATTAGCGATTGGCTGGTCGACAGCTTCAGCTGCAGCGTTTCCAGCTGCGTGTCCGTATCTTGCATGTCCTGGGCCAACGAGCTCTGCCAGTCGTTGTGCAGAGTGATCTCGTCCTGGTTGGCCTTGTTGATATCCTGTTTGGCTTTCAGAGACGCGGTTTCCGTATCGAGAAGCGTCGCTTCCAGGTCGGAGGCGCGCTGTTCAGCGGAGATCCTGCGGGAGGCAAGCTCCAGGCCGCGTTCCGTCAGGCTTTCGACTTTGTCGCGATCGGCCTTGGCCAGATCGAGCTGACGGCTCTGCGTGTCGTTCTTTTTCGAAAGCGCCTCGACTTCGTTCTGCAGGAGCGCCTTCAGATCTTCCAGTGATTTTAGCTGCGTCGTCATGCGCTTGGCGCGCGTGTCCATCAGCGCTTTCTCGCTTGCGAGCAGACTTGCCGTTTGGGGCAATTGCTTGAGCTCTGGCGGCACATCGATGTCATCCTTGCCAGCCAATTCGGCCATCAGCCGCGCCTTGCGCATCAGCAGGCGACTGCGCTCCGCCATGTAGACGACGGCGTCGCCCTTGGCATTGATGAAATCGCGCGCAAAGCGCTGTCCGGCATCGGCGCGGCGCATGCCGCCGCCGAGGCTTACGGCTTTCAGCACGGTCAGGTTGGGTACGAACGGATATTCACCCGGATTCTGCACTTCCCCTGAGAGGTAGATCGGTCGGAACTGCGACATTTCGACTGACGCCGATGGGCGATCACGCAAGCCGAACTGCTTCTGCAGCCCGAGGCCGATGGCTTCGGCGATCTGATCCGTGGTCTTGCCGACCGCGGGCATATCTCCGATGAAAGGAATGGATATCGAGCCGGAAGGGCCGACCGTATAATCGCCCGAAATGGTGGACCAGTCGCGAACCGTGCCTTCGGCGGTCTGCCATTCGGCGACGCGCACATGCAGCTTGTCCATGACGCCCAGATGATATCCGGGAAGGTTTTCGGCCGAGGCCGAGACGGAAGCTACGCAAAGGCTGAGAGCAACGATAGTTGCGCAGCGTAGCGATGTATTGACGCGTACAAGCCTCTTGGAAGGCCGAAATTCAATCATGCAGGATCTTCCCTGTTATTGGTAGGCAACCCGCAAGACGCGGGAGAACCGCAGGAAACCTCCCGCGGTATCTGTCAGTCATCATCAATAGCTGCCGCGCGAGAGGCAGACTGCAGGAATGGTTTTGGCGATGATCACCATGTCGCTGCTGAGCGACCAGTTCTTCACATAATGCGTGTCGAAGGCGACACGGCTTTCATAGGAGACGTCGTTGCGGCCGCTGACCTGCCACAGACCGGTCAGGCCCGGACGGGACTGCAAATAGTAGATTGCCGCGGTCTCGTAGCGTTCGAGCTCGTCTTCCACGACCGGGCGTGGTCCGACGACGCTCATTTCGCCGCGGATGATGTTGATGAGCTGCGGCAGCTCGTCGAGGCTGAGCTTGCGCAGGACGGCCCCGACGGTGGTGACACGGGGGTCGTTCTGCAGTTTGCGCGTTGCGCGCCACTCTTCCATTGCCTTCGGATTGGCCTGCAGGTAGGCGTGCAGCACCTTGTCGCCATCGACGACCATGGTGCGGAACTTCAGGCAACGGAAGGTCTTGCCGTTATGGCCGATACGGCGATGACCGTAGAAAGCGGGGCCGCGGTCTGTAAGCTTTACCAGCAGCATCAGCATCAGAAAGAGCGGGCTGATGAGAACCAAAGCGAGCATAGCGGCAGAGACGTCGAAAACGCGCTTCAGTACTCCACCAGTGGGCGGAAAGACGTCGCTTTCCGCGGCGCTGAAAAAAGCCGATGTGGCCGATCTCGTCGCAGACTTCATAGAGAAAACTCCATTCATGTTGACGATTGGTCGGAAATTCTCGGACGCGTAATTAGAGCCGGGATGATCGGAGTGTAGGTTCCGATTTGGACTTTTTAAGCCAAACTTTTGTAGCGATATGGTATGGCGGTATATAATTACCGCATCGGTGGTGAATTGGTTTAATTCAGTGATCAACTATAGGTGGGTTGTACTGTATCGTGTTGCGTATAATGTCGCGGTTGACAGCTCTGCCGCGTCATAGTCGACGATTTCTAAGGATGTTATAGGCATCGAACGGTAAGTTGTTCATTATCATTGGCTTCGATAGCCTGGGTTCGGTTTCCCTTCAGCTATATGCCATCCCGATTTGTTCATGGGATATATTGCGCTGCAGCAATATTTTGCAGCGCACATACTGAGATCGGATTTCTCAGGACTTTGTAATAAAAGTTGATTGGATTGGCGATGAACCGATGGAGGCGCGGCTGACCTCATGTTTCGCAAAAATTGCATTATTTCATTATATCTCCATATAATTGCAAAGAGAAAGATGAACAAATTCAATTGTAATTATAATCGAGGTGTAGTTTTAACAGGCCCGGCGTTAGCGTCGTCTCAAATCGCAACGGATCTGGGTAACTTGGTTGAATCTCAATGAATCATAAAATATATTTAAGACTTAGGTCTGATAAGGGAGGAAAGACCTTGATCGTTTTTCATTTGATGGTCGAGCGGGCGGGGTAAGATTATGTATGCGCCCCGCGTTTTCATCAGCATGCTGGGCACGCTGATCGTATTTGCCATCGCAACATATTTCCTGACGAACTCGCTTTCGACCACCCTGATCGAAACGGTCATCTGTGCCGTCCTTCTGCAGGTCGGTTATTTCCTGGGCGTCCTCTACCTTGTCTGGAAAGAGCGCAAGGCGCATGAGGCCCTGTCGAGCGAAGATAAGGTGCCGGCATCGGCCCAGGAGGACAGCAAGGTCGCCGGTCTGTCCGCCTCCAGCTTAAAGCGTTCGGAACCATTCAACCCCTGAAGCGGCTAGACGATTAGATCTTTTGATGATCCGGCAGTTGCCGGATCGGCGCCATGTCCTAAGTCTCCGCCTGAACCATTGGAGGCTGACGTGATCGACAGTGCAGAAAAAAGTGTCTGCGTAATCATTGCCGCGAAGAATGCCAGCGACACCATCGGGCTGGCCGTTGCCTCGGCCCTTCGCGAGCCCGAAGTGGCGGAAGTCGTCGTCATCGACGACGGTTCGACGGATGGGACCGCCGCCGCGGCGGCCAAGGCGGATGACGGCAGCGGCAGACTGACGATCCAGGAATTCGAGAAGAACCGTGGTCCCGCCGCAGCACGAAATCACGCGATCGACATATCCAAGGCTCCGCTGATCGGCATTCTCGATGCCGACGATTTCTTCTTTCCAGGGCGTTTTGCTGCGCTGCTTGCCGCTGACGATTGGGATTTCGTCGCCGACAACATCGCCTTCGTCAGTGCCGACACCGTTCCTGACGCACATGCGCGGCTCGATCATTTCGATGCGAAGCCACGGTTTCTTGATCTTGCTGCTTTCGTCGAGGGCAATATTTCCAAGCGAGGCGTGCGCCGCGGTGAGATCGGCTTCCTGAAGCCCTTGATGCGGCGTTCCTTTCTGGATGCGCATGGCCTGCGCTACAATGAGGCGCTGCGCCTCGGTGAGGACTATGACCTTTACGTCCGCGCGCTGGCGAAGCGCGCACGTTACAAGGTCATTCATAGCTGCGGTTACGGCGCCGTGGTGCGCAGCGATTCCCTGAGCGGCCGGCACAGGACGGAGGATTTGCGCCGTCTCTATGAGGCTGACCGGACCATTCTTGCGAAGGGCGGGCTTTCTTCGGAAGATGCTGCGGTAATCCGCCGTCATGAGCAGCATATCCGCGATCGCTACGAGCTCAGGCATTTCCTCGACATCAAGTCGCAATCGGGGCTCTTGTCTGCCGCGATCTATGCGCTTTGGAATCCCTTCGCCGTCCCGGCGATTGCCGGCGGCATTCTAGCTGATAAGACCGAGCGCTTCCGCAAGCGGAGCGGTGCGCCTATCGCCCATGCCGGTGCGAACGGCCTGCGCTATCTTCTGCAGGCCGCTCCGAAATAGCGGTATCGCTGCTTACAGATAATCGCGGCGAACGCCTTCGACCACATTGAGGAGGCGCTCCTTGCAGGCGGCAAGCGCGCTATCCTTGCTCAGCTGCGGCCTCGCCTTGCTTGCCTGCCACAGAGCCAGGGCGGAAGGCATGGCAAGTGCCTGCTTTGCCATGATGCGCAGCGTGGTCTGCTCGGGATCGGCAAGCATCACGTTTTCCCCGTAGCGCTGTTTTCCGAGCTCGTCTGCTGCCAGCTTGCTGCGTTCGAAGCCGACTCCCCAGAACTTCGCGCCCTTGGCGATCGCCTCGGCGCGGGTCGAAACCGGGATGTGCTTTGGCTGGTAGGTGACGCCAAGCGAGCGCGCCCAGTCGTTCCATTTGAAGCTGTTGATGGAGCGCGAGGAGCTGACTGCAATCCATGGAACGCGGAAAGCATCGGCAAGGATAGCACCGTGCATGGACTCCGCAACGATCATTTCTGAGGCGGCAATTTCGCGGATCACGGCCTTTGCCTCGCCGCGGGGGTCGAGATAGGAAAGGCCCACGGTCTTGCAGATTTCAGGCCAGAGACCAGCTGCAGCCGATTCCCAATGCGGAATGAAGGTGCGCTTGCCGTTTTTCGAAATGTTCTGGAATTCGGGCATTTCCGTCACCAGGACGGCGGGGTCGACAATGCCCATTGTGGCAGGCAGGCCAGCCTTTTCCGCCGTCAGCGGGCCGCGTACGCTGCGAATGTCCCATTGCGATGTGTCGCGCATGTCAGGAAGGGAGCCATAGCCGAAGCCGCTGCCGATGACGAGCTTGCGTCCCTCATGGGGCAGGATCTCCGTGTTGAGGACGGTTCCGACGCCGACCAGCAGTGTTTCCTGGTGAACATCGCGAAGGCCGGGAAGTAGGAAATCCCAGAGCCAGAGATTGAGATCATCACCGAAATTGCCATGGGTGGATTCCCAGTGGAACGGCTTCATACAGGACTCCTTGCTGATCCAAACGATAGCGGGGCACGCCGTGGCTCTTCGATGCGGCATGCGCAGCTCATGCTGCGCTGCAAAATCTAGGGCGCGAGTTTGCCGACGGCAAGCTGCATGACGCTTTGTAAAATCGCCGGGTCGCGCAAGGCCCATTTTGCCAGCAGTCCAAATTGCGGCAGACGCCGCTGCCGCACCTGCCGCGCCTGGCTCCAGAGCGCCTGCCGCCGGGCGCGATTTTTATAGAGGCGGATGGACTCGACATCCTGAGGCCGCCGCGAAAATCTCTGTTCCAGCGTGTTGAGCGCCGTCCACGTGTTGAATTGCTGACGCAGGAATTCCGGGGAATCGTTATCGATGCTGTGGAAGATGTTCACGCCTTCGCCACGCAGTGCACCGGCATTTTCACATAGCAATACCCGCTTGGCTGCGAGAACGCAGTCGCAGAAGAACAGGACGTCCTCTGCCGCCAGCCGCAATGACGGCTCGAAACGGATCTTTTCGAAGAGCGGCCGCCCGATCACCATGCAGGACATATGCAAGAAGCTCCAATCCTGCAGCATGACGCTGGCTATGTTCGGAATTTCGACGACGGCGGGTCTGTCCGACAATCGTATCGTACCGGCCGACTTTCCGAGTTCGGCGATGCTGAAATGATAATAGAACTCCTTGCCGCCATCGATGGAGTCCCAGTAGCAATCTGCATTGTAATGGGTCAGCGTTCCGAAAGCGTTGCTGAGATGTTCCGGTGCCCATTCGTCATCGGAATCCAGGAAGGCCACGAACCGGCTCTCGGCCGGCACGCTGTTAAGGCCGGTATTGCGGGCCCCCCCGGGACCCGCGTTGGTCTGACGGATCACGCGGATGCGTTTTCTTTCTTCGTTGCTCAGCGACTGCAGTTCGTCTTCCGCCGGAAGCGGCGATGCGTCGTCGACGATCAGGATATCGAAATCCTGAAATGTCTGCCGGGATATTGATTTCAACGCGCGCAGCAGAACGCCGGTTTGCTTCTGATAGAACGGAATAACAATTGTGATAGACGCCATTTTCCCGCCTTTACGGTTTTGATTCAGGGGCTTGCGGTCTCATCCCCGAGGGCATGATCATTGGCTTTCCAACGGCATCCGCGGCAATTTTCCGGCCGATTGACCCATAACGGAGGTCGTTGTGACGCCAACAGGTAGCGTCCAATCGGTGTCGAGCAATGTTGAGAAACGAGATTTTCTGAAACTTTATCCCCAGCACGACAGCATCCAGACCATCCCGCCGAGGATACGAGACCATCCCGCGAGGGATCATTGTGACACATTGCACGCCATGATCTTACATTTATGCACCCATGAGAGGAGCGATGTAAGCCGCATTTCTCATATGGATTGAAATGCTGTCGCATTTTGGTCATGGTTCGCCTACCAAACTCTGCTGCGCTGCAAAAAATCTTCACCTTCCAGTAAAAAAACAAGACGGGTCGAACTCTTCCTCGGAAACCGGTATCGAAAGTTCGCGCGGGCGTCTAAGTGCCTTTCGCAGCAGAGCTTTTCTCCAATTCAAATCGATTATTCCATGCTTAAAAGCGTGCAAACCGGTGTTTTCAGCACTGGTCCGCATATGATTTTTTACTCATTTTTGCTGCGGTGCCATATTCCCTTTCCAAAGAGCGCCCTAGGTTAAGTCTGCGAGCTCTGCTGTGCTCTGTTTGAAATGGCTGCAAGGGGGGATGCAGCACGAAGAAGGGGTGACAGACATCGTGAATGTGACTGCCAACGTGTCTTCGCGGATAAACCTCATGCGTATCGTGCTCATCTCGGGCATCATCTTTGTCCATATACCCTTCGATCCGCATAGCAGCCCATTCAACGGCGCATATGGCTTTTTCGATTGGCTGCGGGTGTTCCTGCGTGACAGCTTGTTCCGTGTAGGTGTTCCCTGCCTTAGCGTAATCTCCGGGTATTTGCTCTTTCGAAATGGAAAGGCACCGCAGAGCTATACAGGCACCATTAGCCGGAAGACAAAGACAGTTATTCTGCCGTTCCTGTTGTGGAATAGCGCATTCTTCCTCTTCGTACTTCTTCTTCAGTATTACGGTATCGGTGATGGGTATCTGCCGGATCTGTCGGAGGCTAATCCGCACACGATATCGAATCTCCTGCTAGCCATCGATGGCGAGCCGATAAATCTGCCGCTCTATTTCCTGCGCGATCTTTTTGTTTGCATTTTGCTGTCGCCGGTGCTGGATTTTCTTATTCGTCGTGCTCCGTTACCGACATTGATCTTTTTGCTTTTGCTGGCGGCATGGCCAATATCTATCGGGATAGTGTTGCGAAACTCGATTCTCTTCAGTTTCAGCTTCGGAATCTACCTGAGCCTCCATCGTATCGACCTGACGCTCATAGATCGCTATGCCGCCCTGATCGCGCCCGCCTTCATTGCGCTTGCCGCGCTTCTGGCCACGGCTGCTTACATGACAGGGCCTGGATTGCCGTTGTGGCTCGAGGTTTGTCGCAATCTGATGGTGTTGGTAGGCATTCCCGGGTTCTGGGCAGTATCGGCAATCTTCATCCGCAGCCGGATCGGGAGGAGCCTGGCGGGAACGGGCAGCCTCAGCTTCTGGATTTTTTGCGCCCATTATCCGTTGCTCTTCTGTCTCTGGGTTCTTTGGAACCGCGGCGGCAGCGAACTCTATCCGATTTTCTATCTTTTGGCGGCAGCGCTTGCCTTACTGCTGCTGCCCTTGACCAACGGCATGGCGCGCTACGCCCTGCCAAGCTTCCATAACCTGCTGACTGGCAGCCGGGTACGCCCTCAAGCTGAAATCCGTGCTGTCCAGAACGGCGCCGCCGAAGGTCGGCAAGTGCGTTCGAAGCAAAGGTGATGCCATGACGACATCGAAAAGAAGTTACATGCAAAGACTTGGTCTTGTCTCAATCGCTCTCATGAGCGCGTGCCTCCTGCCGCAGGCCGTGTCCGCCCAGGATGATCAGGCAACCGGCCAGTCATTCGTCGACAATTTCGAACGTCTGGATACCGGCCGCTGGTATATTTCCGATGGCTGGAACAACGGAGCGTATCAGAATTGCACCTGGTCGCGGAAACAGGTGAGCGTCAAGGACGGAACGCTGCAACTGCAGTTTACCCAGTCCAAGACCGGCGATCGCAATTATGCTTGCGGCGAAATCCAGACGATGAAACGCTATGGCTACGGCACCTACGAGGCGCGTTATCGCACAGCCAAGGGGTCTGGTCTCAACTCTGCCTTCTTCACCTATATCGGCCCGACCGACAAGAAGCCGCATGACGAGATCGATTTCGAAGTGCTCGGCAAGAATCCCGGCCAAGTTCAGGTCAACCAATATATTTCCGCCAAGGGCGGCAATGAAAAGCTGGTGCCGGTTGCAGGTGGCGCCGACCAGGACTTCAACGATTATGCATTCGTCTGGGAAAAGGATCGTCTGCGCTACTACGTGAACGGCAAGCTCGTTCAGGAAGTCACCGATCCTTCGAAGATACCGACGAACGCGCAGAAGATCTTCTTCAGCCTCTGGGGCACCGATACGCTCAGCGGCTGGATGGGCAAGTTCGCCTATAGCGGCGAGCCGGCAACCATGGAGATCAAGCGCGTCGCCTTCACCGCGCCGGGAGAGAAGTGCCTGTTCCCGGAATCGATCACCTGCAAGCTCGATTGAACATGGCCGGCCGCGCGGCATCTCGCGCGGCCGGTTGCAATGCCACCATGCAACACCAACCACACCAGGCGCTCGGTCATGCCGGGCGCAAAAGCGGAAATTTTGATGCTGCATATACTGTATTTCGTCCATGATCTCGCCGACCCGGCTGTGCGCAGGCGGGTGCTGATGCTGCAGGCCGGCGGGGCACTCGTGACGCTCGCTGGGTTCCGGCGCGATGACAATGCGCTGGCTGCCATCCATGGTGTCGAGCCGATCGAGCTCGGCAAGACGCGGGATGCCCAGTTTGCGCAGCGCATCACGGCGGTGGCTAAATCGGCGGCGAAACTGCGTGGTGCGCTGCGCTCGGTCGCAAGGCCGGACCTCATCATCGGCCGCAATCTCGAAATGCTGGCGCTGGCCCATCGCGCCAAGTCCATTTTTGGCGGCGATATGCCTGTTGTCTATGAATGCCTCGATATCCATCGGCTATTGCTGCGCGACGATGTCGTGGGCAGCGCGCTTCGCAGTGCGGAACGCCATTTCGGTTCGCAGGCGGCATTGCTGGTGACCAGTTCGCCGGCCTTCATCGAGCGTTATTTCCGCCCGCGCTCCGGGCTACATGTGCCGGTCATGCTGCTCGAAAACAAGGTGCTGGCGCTTGAGCCCGCGGCGCGCGCCATCGCATCGACAGCAAGACCGCCGGCTGCGGGCAAGCCCTGGAAGATAGGCTGGTTCGGCGCTCTTCGCTGCCGCAAGTCCTTGGCCATACTCGATCAATTCTCGCGGCGGATGGAGGGCCGTTTCGAGATCATCCTGCGGGGCCGCCCGGCCTATTCCGAGTTCGACGACTTCGATCGCACCGTCCGCGATGCACCCTTCATGCATTTTGTCGGCGCCTACAAGAACCCCGAGGATCTCTCGGCGATCTATGGCGAAGTCCAGTTCTCCTGGGCGATCGATTTTTTCGAAGAAGGCTTGAACTCCAACTGGCTGCTGCCGAACCGCCTCTATGAAGGCGGTCTTTATGGCGCTGTGCCGATTGCGATCAAGGATACGGAGACGGCAAGGTTTCTTGCCAGCCGAAAGATCGGGCTTACGCTCGACCAGGCCGATGCCGAACATCTGACGGCGCTTTTGGATGAGATGGACACGAAGCGTTATCTCGACGCCTTCGAGGCAGTGGCTTCCCAGGATCGCAAGCAATGGATGATGGATCGCGCCGACTGTCAGGGGCTGGTGCAGCGACTGGCGTCGCTGACGCACGCCAATGAGCAGATTGCCGAAGTACAGGCCCTCCCACAACTGCATCGCAATAGAGGTGGATTGCAATGACGACCGAAAGCTCTGGGGACATGCGCTGCATAATCGTTATTCCTTGCCTCAACGAGGAAAAGCATATCGAGCCGCTGATCGCCAAACTCGGGCAGGCTCTGGACGAACTCGACGCCAGGATCGTGGTGGCTGATGGCGGCAGCACCGATCGTACGCGCGAGATCGTCCGGGATATGGCCGTAAGAGATCCCCGCGTTCTGTTGCTCGACAATCCGAAGCGGCTGCAGAGCGCAGCGATCAATCTCGCCATCGAGACGTTCGGCGACGATCATGAGTATTTCATCCGCATAGACGCCCATGGCGATTATCCCGACGATTACTGCCAGACGCTGGTGCAAGAGGCCGGTGCGACGGGCGCGGATTCGGTCGTCGTTGCCATGCGCACCATGGGTTTCAGCGCCTTCCAGAAGGCAACGGCCGTCGCGCAGAACTCCAAGCTCGGCAATGGCGGCTCCAAACATCGCGAGGGAGCCAAGGGCCATTGGGCGGAGCATGGGCATCATGCGCTGATGCGCGTTGCCGCCTTCCGTGCCGTCGGCGGCTACGACGAAACCTTCAGCCATAACGAGGATGCCGAGCTGGATTATCGGCTGAACAAGGCGGGGTATCGGATCTGGCTGACGGACAAGACCGCCATGACCTACTATCCGCGCTCCAGCGTCCCGACGCTCTTCAAGCAATATCTCGGTTATGGCCGCGGCCGCGCGCGCAATATTCTCAAGCATCGCAGCATGCCGAGCCTGCGCCAGATGCTGCCGCTTGCGGTCGTGCCGATTTTCATCGGTGCCTTCCTGGCGGTGCTTAACTGGATTGCGGTTATTCCGGTTGGTCTGTGGGCTGTGGCCTGTATCGCCTACGGTTTCTGGATCGCTCTTGGCCAGAAGAACCCCTACGGCCCCCTGGCCGCAATTTCCGCCATGGTCATGCATTTCGCCTGGTCCATGGGCTTCTGGATGGAAGTTTTCAGCTTCCGCAATCGCAGGGTCGCGTCATGACACAAGTCCATCGACGCCCCATTAAGATCGACATAGCGGTCTGCACCTATCGGCGGGCAGAGCTCGATCAGACGCTGCTGTCGCTTGCCGTGCTCAACGTCCCCACAGGTGCGGTCATCCGGATCATCGTCGCCGACAATGATGTGACGCCGAGCGCGCGGGGCCGTGTCGATGCCATGCGTTCGGCCGTACCCTTCGAGATCGTCTATGTCCATTGCCCGGCATCGAACATCTCGATTGCCCGCAATGCCTGCCTCGATCATGCAAGCGGCGATTTCCTTGCCTTCATCGATGATGACGAGACCGCTTCGGAAGACTGGCTGACGGAAATGCTCATCATGGCCGACACGACCGGCGCCGACGCCGTTCTCGGCCCCGTGCAGGCGGTTTACGCGAATGTCGCTCCGGCATGGATGCAGCAGGGCGATTTCCATTCGACTCTGCCGGTCTGGGTCGCGGGAGAAATCCTGACCGGCTACACCTGCAATGTATTGCTGCGCCGCGGCGCGCCTTCGCTTGCCGGGCGGCGTTTCAATATCGCGCTCGGGCGCAGCGGCGGCGAGGATACCGAGTTCTTCACCCATATGCACAAGGCGGGCGGCAGGATCGCCTATGCCGCGGATGCGCTGGTCTACGAACCCGTTCCCAACAGTCGGGCAACCGTCTCCTGGCTCTCGAAGCGCCGGTATCGCATGGGGCAGACGCATGGTCGCATGCTGCTGGAAGCCAGGGGTGGCTTCGGGCGCTGGCGCGCGATCGCGCTTGCAGGCACGAAATCTGCCTATTGCTTCGTTGTTGCGGCGTTGCTCTCGGCGTCGCCCATCAAGCGCCATCGCTATGGCCTGCGCGGGATCATGCATGCCGGCGTCGTCAGCGGCCTCTTCGGAGTTCGCGAAATAGAACAATACGGAAATCTGGAGAAGGCACCGCAATGACGGATTTCATCCCCGATGTCAGCTTCGTCATTGCTGCCTATAATGCCGAGGAAACGCTCGAGCGCGCCATTGACAGCGCGCTGGCGCAAGGTGCCGTCAGCATGGAAGTCATCGTCGTCGACGATTGCTCGACGGACGGCACGCGCGAGATCGCCGGCAACCATCCCGATCCGCGCGTACGACTCGTCGCCATGGCCCGCAATGGCGGCCCGGGCGCTGCCCGCAATGCCGGGCTCGATGCGGCTCGGGGCCGCTGGGTGGCCGTGCTCGATTCCGATGATGCCCTGCGTCCGGACCGCATGTCCCGCCTGATCGCCAGGGCGGAAAAGGCCGAGGCGCAGATCGCGGTCGACAATCTCGACGTCATCCGCGAGGACGTGGGCACGATGCTGCCGATGTTCCCCGAGGCGATGCTGGCACGCATGCCGACGCTGACGCTGGCAAAGTTCATAGCCTCCAACATGATTTTCCAGTCCGAGCACAATTTCGGTTATATGAAGCCGGTCTTCGAGCGAGCCTTCATCGAGAAGCATCGCCTGCGCTTCGATGAGACCCTGCGGATCGGCGAGGATTACATTTTCCTGGCTTCCGCGCTCGCCCGTGGTGGCCTCTGCGTCGTCGAGCCGACCGTAGGCTACTTGTATTACATTCGCGATGGATCGATCTCGCGTGTTCTCAGGCAAGACCATGTCGAAGCCATGCTTGCCGCAGACACCAGATTCTTCGCCGAACATCCCTTCGGGGCCGCTGCCCTTGCCGCACAGCGGCGACGCACGCGCAATCTGAAGGACGTCATCGCGTTCCTGAAGCTGGTCGACAGCATCAAGGAACGTGAATTGCAGGCGGTGCTCAAGATCGCATGCCTCAACCCGCGGGCGGTGCGCCATCTCAGCATGCCGATCTTTGCGCGTTTTCGTCGGTTGGCCGCATCTCTGCGGAGCGGTCGCCAGCCGTCGCCTACCTCCCAACTTTCCTCCCCCCTGCCCAACATGGGCGCAGGCCCTCACTCTAACAAAGGATAGAGCCATGGACCCCAAACGTCGTGTGAGAAAAGCAGTCATCCCGGTTGCCGGCAATGGAACGCGCTTCCTGCCCGCCACCAAGGCGATGCCAAAGGAGATGCTGACGATCGTCGATCGTCCGGTCGTGCAATATGCCGTCGATGAAGCCATCGAAGCCGGCATCGAGCACATCGTCTTCGTCACCAGCCGCAACAAGTCGGCGATCGAAGACCATTTCGACGACACGCCGGAGCTGATTTCTTCGCTGCAAAGGGCAGGCAAGAGCCACCAGGTCAGCGAGCTGGAACGCCTCCTGCCGCGGCCGGGCGCTGTCAGCTTCACCCGCCAGCAGGCTCCGCTCGGCCTCGGCCACGCTGTCTGGTGTGCCCGCGATCTGATCGGCAACGAGCCATTCGCGCTGCTTCTGCCTGACATGCTCTGCTACGGCATTCGCGGCTGCATGGCCGGCTTGATGGACCTCTATAACGAGACCGGCGGCAACATCGTCGCCGTCGAGGAATGCGCTCCGGAAGAAACCTCGAAATACGGCATTATCGGCAAGGGCGAGTCCGTGCGCCATGGCTTCGCCGTGACCAAAATGGTCGAGAAGCCGCATCCGTCCGAGGCGCCTTCAAACTTTTACCTCAATGGCCGTTATATTCTGCAGCCCGAGATTTTCGACATTCTGGCCCGTCAGGAGCGCGGCGCCGGCAATGAGATCCAGCTGACCGACGGCATGCTGCGTCTTTCCGAGACGCAGACCTTCCATGCCCAGGTCTATAACGGACGCACGTTCGACTGCGGGTCCAAGCATGGCTTCATCGAAGCGAACGTCGCCTTCGCGCTCGCTCGCTCCGATATCGGCAGCTTGGTCTATGACTCGATCCGCAACATGGTCGTCTCGCACGAAGCGCAGATGACCGCCGCTTAAGCCTGTTCACATTGTGGCCTGCGGCCGGTAAGGCCGCGGGCCGTGGCTATTGTTCATTCGGGCTTCTCCGACAAGGTGGTCGCCATGCATCAGAAGAACTTCACTTTCCACAGCGCTCTTCCGCAAGCGGAGTCGCAGGATAGCTTTATCGATCTCGACCGGCTGATGGCCGTCGTGGTCCGGCGCATCCGCACCATCATTTTCGCCGTGGCCGCCTTTGTCATCCTGGCCGTCGTCTATCTGTTGACGGCCACCTCGAGCTATACGTCGATGACGCAGATATTGCTCGACGAAACCATGACGAAATATGCCGAGGATCAGCCGCCGGCGGCAAGCAGCCAGCAGGCGGACATGGAGATCGCCAGCGCGGTCGAAATCCTCAAATCGAACGAGATGGCGTTGCGTGTCGTCGACACGGCGGGCCTCGCGGACAACAATACCTTGCTCAATCCGCCCGTATCTCCGGCGGCGTTGCTCAAATCCGGCGTTAGCCTGATCGTCAGCGTCTTCACGCCTGGCCGCCCGCCCATGACGCCCGAGGAACAGCGGGAAGCCCAGCGCCAGAAGGTTGCTGCTGTTCTGCAGGACAATCTGAAGGTCGAGCGCGTCACGCGAAGCTCGGTCGTAGCCGTCTCCTTCAGTTCGACAGACAAGCGTCTCGCCGCCAAGGTTACGAGCGCTTATGCCGACGCTTATCTGACCGACCAGCTGAACGCCAATTTCGACGCAACCGAACGCGCTTCCGTCTGGTTGCAGGAACGCTTGAACGACCTGCGCCAGCGCGCTCAGGAGGCTTCGCTGGAAGTCGAGAAATACAAGGCGGACAATGGCCTGACGTCAACCGGCGGCGAACTGATGTCGGAACAGCAGATTTCCGACCTCAACAAGCAGCTGATCATCGCCCAGGCCGACACAGCCAGCGCCGCCGCCCGCTACAATCAGTATAAGTCGATCATCGACCAGGGCCCTGATAACGCCGTCAAGAACGCGACCATCTCATCGAGCTCGACCGACAATTCGGTGCTGCAGGATTTGAAAACGCGCTATCTCGCCGTCGAAAAGCGCGAACAGGATGTCACGCAGAATTTCGGCGCCGATCATCCGCAGGCAGTGGCGCTCAAAGCCGAGCGGCAGGACATCACCCGGCAGATCTATCAGGTCCTTCAGCAGCTCACCGCCAGCTACAAGAACGAGTATGATGTCGCTCAGTCGCGGGCGGAATCGCTGCGCGAAAGCATCGACAAGGTGGTCGGCAAGAATTCCGAGGCCAACAAGTCGCTGGTTCACCTGAATGAGCTGAACCAGAAGGCATCGGCGCTGAAGACGCTTTACGAATCCTATCTCGGCCGCTTCGAACAGGCGACCCAGCAGCGCTCGTTCCCCATCGCCAAGGCCCGCGTCATTTCGGTGGCCGGCGTGCCCACTGCGCCGTCCAGCCCGAAGAAGACGCTCGTCATGGCGCTCTCAGTCATCCTCGGTCTGATGGTCGGCTGCGGTGTAGCTGCATTCCAGGAGTTCCGCGACCGTTATTTCCGCGTCGAGGCCGACGTGCGGGCTGCTCTCGGTTTGAAATTCCTGGGCTATCTGCCGCTGCTCGGTCAGCAGAGCAAGAGCAAGAAGAAGTCGCGCAGGGCCGATGCCGGAGCGGAGCCGATAACGGCGGAAGAGGGAGAAAACGGCGTCGCCTTCGAGCGCATAATGCGCATCTCCGTCGAAGCGCCGCGCTCGATCTTCGCCGAGACCTTGAGGAATGCGAAACTCGCCAGCGACGTGATGCTGCAGGGGCGTGCCGACCGTGTTATCGGCGTCGTCTCGGCACTGCCGGGCGAAGGCAAGTCAACGACGGCTGCCAATTTTGCCGCTCTGCTTGCGAGCAGCGGCAAGCGCACGCTTCTCATCGACGCCGACTTGCGCAATCCAGGTCTTAGCCGGACGCTGAAGACGCCGCCGCAGGCGGGCCTGATCGAGGCTGTGCTTGGCGAGGTGCCCTGGACGAATGCCGTGAAGGTCGACCCGCGCACCAAGCTTGCCATTCTTCCGGTCGCCGTGCGTGATCATCTGCTGCACACCAGCGAGCTTCTATCCTCGCAGGGCATGCAGCATCTGATGGAAAATGCCCGCAAGATGTTCGACTACATCATCGTCGATCTTGCGCCGCTTGGTCCCGTCATCGACGCAAAGGCCTTCGCGCCGCAGGTCGATGCCTTCCTGCTGGTGACCGAATGGGGCGCAACGCCGACCAATCTGGTGCGTGATGTTCTCGAGCAGGAGCCGCAGATCAACTCGCGCATCCTCGGTGTGATCCTCAACAAGACCGACATGTCGGAACTGCCGCGCTACAGCGATTTCGGTGGAACGGAGCGCTACCGGCAGAAATATGTGAGCTACTATACCGAGGTGCAGCCACGCGCCCAGGTGGATGCTTAGCCCGCCGGTCTCTTGCAGGTCTTGAGCCGGGTTCTCGCCAGCGCATGTTCGCGCCAGATGGTGAATATGCCCGCCGCAACAACGATGAGCGCGCCTAAGATCATGGGCGCGCTCAGCTTTTCTCCGAATATCATGACACCGATAATGGCGGAAAAGACGAGCTGCAGATAGGTCAGCGGCTGGATCACCACCGCGTCCAGCATGTCGTAGGCTCGGATGAGGAAATAATGGCTTGAAACACCGGTCAGGCAAAGAATGCCCATGAAGATCCAGTCATGGGGCGCAAGCGGTGTCCAGAAGAACGGCCCGATGCAGGTCATGGCGATCGCGCCCACCACGCCCGTATAGAAAAAGCTGGTCATGGCGCCGTCTTCGCGGCTGACATAGCGTGTCAGGACGACGTAGAGCGAAAATAGCAATGCGCCGAAGAGCGGCACCAGGAAGCGCGCATCGAAGACGCCGCTTTCCGGCTTCAGGATCAACAGCACGCCGAAGAAACCGAAACAGATCGCCAGCCATCGCCGCCAGCCGACCTTCTCGCCGAGGATGGGGATCGACAGCAAGGCCACCATCAGCGGACCGGATGAAAAGATCGCCTGCGAATGGGCAAGGCCGACGACGACGAAGGACGAGATGGCGACGACGATCTGCGCGGCGAGCAGCAAGCCCCGGGCAATCTGTAGGACAGGACGCTTGGTTCCGACGTTGCGCCGCAAGCCGCCCGGTGCGCGCGAAGCCATTGCGATGGCGAAAAGCATGAAAGCCCAATAGCGGATCATCGCCACCAGAAGCGGCGGGTAGGCGCTGACAAGGTGCTTGGAGATGCCGTCCTGTATGGCGAATATGCTGATTGCCAACAGCGTGAAGACGTAACCGGTACTATTGGATTTCATGGCTTTCGAAGGAAGACGATGCGCGGGGCCAGGGAGGCGCCGGGACTCGGCACCACATTCACATTAGGTCATTCATCGGTTCAATCATAGGCTCCATGTTTGCGGTCCGGTCCACCCGCAGAGCCACGCATCAGTCCTTTTTGCGATCCGCGACGAAGGTCGTGAAGCCATCGATGAAAGCCGCAAGATTGTGCTTCACTTTCTCGTCGACGATTGCGCCATCGGCATCAAAAACACTGCCGGCACGTGACACCATGAGCCGACCGCCGAACCAGGCTTCGGCGCCGAGCGTGCGCAACACCGTCAACCAGGCGTTCTGGCTGAGGATGGTACCGAAATTGCCCGGCGAAGCGCCGAGGACGGCGATCGGCTTTCCGCCGAAAACCTGAGCGATGTCTGTAGAGGGCCGGCTCATCCAGTCGATTGCGTTCTTGAAAACGCCAGGAAGTGAATTGTTGTATTCCGGCGTAAACAGGATGAGGCCATCGGCTGAAATGGCGAGGTCTTTGAGTTCCCGTACTTTTTCCGGAATGCCATCCGCAGCCTCGAGATCGGCGTCGTAAAGCGGCACGCCGTGGATGGTGCGGGCGATCAGCTCGACGCCGTTTGGTGCCAATTCGACGGCCGCGTGCAGCAGGGCCGTGTTGAAGGAGCCTTTACGCAGGCTGCCCGGTATGCCGAGTATCTTCATCGCTTCCCCCATTTGCCGTGATGGGAAGACATTTACGCTTCGTCGTACTTCGTCAAGGCCTGACGGAATCTTATGTGGTGAGCAAGAACTTCGTTTGACCATACTTGCCGTCGGGGAGGCATGACCCGGATCGGCGCTGAAGCCGATGCTGGCCGCCGCCGGCATCGCTGGCCCTGTTGAAGCCGCTTGGTTTTGGTTGCCGCTCTCAAGGAGTGTCGCCTATATCATCAGCTCTGACGGGGTAGTCCGCGGGCAACTTGCCGTCCGCTCAGTCATGCAAATGGGGTACGGGGTGGTCTGCGCCGTCGTCGGATGGAATGATGTGCAAGTTCCCGAAGCGTACGCCGCGCTGCGTCACGACGCTGTCGGCAAAGGTCTTTATCTCGTCCACCTTACCCTTCAGCACGGAGACTTCGAGGCAATCTTGCCCATCGATATGAACATGAAGCGTCGAGACCGAAAGATCGTGGTGATCGTGTTGCGCCGTCGTCAGCCGGCGCGACAGGTCGCGGGTCTCGTGTTCATAGACATAGGCAAGGGCCGCGTAGCATCGCGCTTCGCCATCTATGGTCGGCTGCGCGCGGGTCACGGCATCGCGCACGAGATCGCGCAAGGTTTCCGAGCGGCTTGCATAGCCGCGCTGCGCGCTGATCTTGTCGATCGTCTCCAGAAGATCGTCATCAATGGTGATGGTGATGCGCTGCATTTCCTGATCCTCTTTTCCCCAACGGCTTGCCGCGATCGACTAGAGGAAATTTCGAGGGGATTTGCAACGGTGTCCGGCGTTATTGGCGGCCACGGAAACGACGCTGATAGGTGGGATCGTAGAGCGAGCTTTCGCGGAAATCGCTGGCGGCGAGCGACGGGCCGACGAAGATCAATGCGGTGCGCTCGATCGGCTGCGCCGCTACCTTTGCCTCAATCGTGGCTAGCGTGCCCCGGATAATCCGCTCATCGGGCCAGGAGGCCTTGACGACAATCGCAACCGGACAGTCCGCGCCATAAAGCGGCGTCAGATCCTCGACGACTTCCTTGAGTGCATGGATGGCCAGATGGATCGCGAGGGTCGCGCCGGTCGCGCCGAATTTCGCTAGCGTCTCATTGTTTGGCATCGGCGAGGCACGACCGGAAACGCGGGTCAGAACTAGGCTTTGGGCGACGGCTGGTATGGTCAGTTCGCGGCCGAGCGCCGAGGCGGCAGCCGCGAAAGCGGGAACGCCTGGGGTCAGTGTATAGTCGATGCCATGCTGCTCCAGCCGGCGGATCTGTTCGGCAACCGCGCTCCAGACCGAGAGATCGCCCGAATGCAGGCGCGCGACATCCTCGCCCGCTGCATTGGCTTTCAGGTATTCGGCCTCTATCTCGTCAAGCGACATCGGCGCGGTATCGATGATGCGGGCGCCGGGTGGGCAATATTGCAGCAGTTCCGGCGAGACGATCGAGCCGGCATAGAGGCAGACCGGGCATTTGCCGATCAGGTCGCGGCCGCGCACCGTGATCAGGTCGGCGGCGCCTGGGCCTGCGCCAATGAAATGCACTGTCATCACTCTACCTCATTCTCAATTATGGCTTGATCCAAGACCATTGCATCACCGGCATGGCTGGCCGCCAGCCGGTCATTCGGCCGACAGGTGCGGCGCGTGCTATATCGATGCGGATCAGGGAGCCGCCCCGGCGTGCCTGTTCGGCCAGCAGCAACGCTTCCATCTCGGTCGTAACGGCATTGGCGACCAGCCTGCCACCGCTTTTCAATTGGCCGATGGCGGTCTCCAGCACGCCGGCATTGCTGCCGCCGCCGCCGATGAAGATCGCATCCGGTGCCGGCAGGCCGGTAAGAGCAGCCGGCGCCCCGCCTTCGACAACTGTCAGGCCCGGTACACCGAAATTCGCTGCGTTTCGGCGGATTCGAGCGGCGCGTTCGACGGAAGCCTCAATGGCAATGGCGCGTAGCGAGGTATCAGCCAGCATCCATTCGATGCCGATCGAGCCGGAGCCGGCACCTATATCCCAGAGCAGCTCACCATAACGCGGCGCCAGAGCGGATAGCGTCATCGCGCGGATCTCCCGCTTGGTGATCTGGCCGTCATGCTCGAAAAGTTCGTCGGGGAGGCCTGCGCTTAGCGGCAAAATCCGCGCGCCGGCTTCCGCCTTCACGTCGACGCCGCAGATGTTCAGATCGTTGATGCCGGAGAGGCTAAAACTAGCCGCAGTTTCCCGGGAGACTTTTTCGTATGGACCGCCAAGCGCTTCCAGAACCGCCAGTTCTGACGGACCGAAACCAGAGCTGCGCAGTAGGGCGGCCAATTCGGCGGGGCCTTTGCCATTGGATGTCAGCACTAGGATCTTGCGGCCCGAATGCAGGTGCGGCCGGATCAAGTCGATGGACCGGCCATGGAGCGACAGAACCGTCGTCTCCTGCAGGGGCCAGCCGAGGCGCGACGCGGCAAGGCTGAAGGAGGAGGATGCTGGGATAACGGTCATTTCAGCGGCCGGAATGTGCCGCGAAAGTGTCGCGCCGACTCCGTAGAAAAAGGGGTCGCCAGAGGCGAGAACCACGGTCGGCTTGCCGCGCCGGGCAAGCACCACCTCGATGGATTTTTCGAATGGCGAAAGCCATGTCTGGGTCTCTCCGGTGATGACAGGACCCATCAAGTCGAGATGGCGCGCTCCGCCGAAGACGATGCGCGCTTCGGCGATCAGTCGCTTGGCGTCGTCGCCGATGCCGGCTGGACCGTCTTCGCCGATGCCGATAAGAGTAAGCCAGCGTTGAACTGAAGGTGTCTCAGCCATGGGCAAGGTCCGCATTCTGATCCTCGGCGGCACGACCGAGGCCCGAGCGCTGGCGGCGGCGCTTGCCCCGCGCACTGATCTCGATATTGTTTTGTCGCTTGCCGGACGAACCGCCGATCCGGCGCCGCAGCCCGTTCCGGTGCGCAGCGGCGGTTTCGGGGGCGCAGAGGGACTTGCCCGCTATGTCAGCGATGAAAAGATCGATCTGGTGATCGATGCCACCCATCCCTTCGCGGCCCGCATCTCCGCCAATGCCGCGCAGGCGGCTGCTCAATGCGCTGTTACGGCCTTTGCGTTGCGCCGTCCGGCGTGGGTGCCGGTCGAAGGCGATGACTGGCTTTCCGTACATAGCGTTTCGCAAGCCATCGCTGCACTCGGCGATGTGCCTTTGCGCGTTTTCCTGGCAACGGGGCGGCAGGAGGCGCATTATGCGAACGCGGCGCCGCAGCATCATTACTGGGTCCGCAGCGTCGATCCCGTCGAACCGCCGCTGACCGTGCCTGACGTCAGCTACATCCACAGCCGGGGTCCGTTCCGCCTGGAGGATGAGCTGGAGATGCTGCAACGGCATGGAATCGAGGTGGTCGTCGCCAAGAACAGCGGCGGTGACGCGACCTATGGGAAGATCGAGGCAGCGAGGCGGCTCGGCATCAAGGTGATCATGGTCGAGCGCGCGGAGACCGCCGGCTTGCCGGTGGTCGAAACGGTAGACGCTGCGCTCGATCGGATCGATCATTTCGTCTCTTCCCTGATGAAGCGTGGCGTATAGACCAGATCCGGTCGTCCCTCGCGGGCAATGACGCGCGTCTCGGCCGAGCCGATGATGACGCAGGTCGCCATATCCGCCTGCGAGGCCTCGGCATCGGCGAGCCGAGCCACTGTCATGCGCTCGTCGGGACGACCGGCGGCCCGACCGAAGATGACAGGTGTTTCACCGGGCAGCACGGCGCTCAGGATTTCGAAGGCTTTGCCAAGCTGCCAGGGCCGCGCCTTGCTGATCGGATTGTAGAACGCGATCACAAAGCCCGCTTCGGCGACGGCGCGGAGGCGACTCTCGATCAGCGGCCAGGGCTTGAGATTGTCCGAAAGCGAGATCGCGCAGAAATCGTGCCCAAGGGGAGCGCCGATGCGGGCCGCAACGGCAAGCATGGCCGTGATACCCGGCACGACGATAAGGTCTACCGTCCGCCATTCAACCGGACCATGATCGATCGCCTCGCAAACGGCGGCCGCCATGGCAAAAACACCAGGATCGCCGCCGGAGACGACGCAGACATTGACGCCGGCTGCCGCCCGCTGCAGCGCCACCTTGGCGCGATCCAGCTCCTCTCGATTGTCGGATGCCTGGCGCATTTGATCGCTGCGCAATGTCAGGCGGTCGAGATAGGGGCCGTAACCGTAAAATTCATGAGCATCCGCCACGGCAGCAAGTGCCTCCGGCGTCGTCTGCTGGGGATTACCGGGGCCGGTGCCGATGACATAGAGACGTCCGCTCATGGCCTGTTTTCCCAGCCAGGAACCAGCACAAGGGAGAAATAGGGCGCTTCGGCATCGTCGCGGCTGGCAAGCGGCGTCATTGCGCCGTTCGCCATCGTGCCGCGCTCGACATAGATCGCTTCCTCCAGCCGGCCGGCGGCATCGAGCGCGCGGCGGATTTTTGGCAGATTGCGGCCAACCTTCATGATCACGGCAGCCTGCGTATCGCCGAGGCGGCGGGTTAGCTCGGCCTCCGCCATCGTTCCCGGCAGCACGGAGAGAATGTCGTCTCCCTGCACCATTGGCAAGCCGGCGAGAGACCAGCAGCCGGACATGGCTGTCACGCCCGGGATGACTTCAGTGGGGAACCTATCGGCAAGGCGCACATGCAGATGCATGTAGGAGCCATAGAAGAGCGGATCGCCCTCGCTGAGTACGGCAACCGTCTTTCCTTCGCGAAGATGCGCCGCCACCATCTCGGCCGAGGCGTCGTAGAAGGCGGTGATCTGACGGAGATATTCCGGCGCGTCCTTGTCGATCTCGGTCGTGACGGGATAGTAGAGCGGCAGCAGCGTTACGTCCGCCTTCAGCAGATCGCCGACGATGGCTTTCCCATTGCCGCCTCTACCCTGCTTGGCGAAGTAAGCGACGACATCGGCGCGCTCCAAAGCCTTGACGGCCTTGACTGTCAGCAGTTCGGGATCGCCAGGCCCGGTGCCGACGCCGATCAGATTTCCGTTGGACGGCGCACTCATAGACCAGGCCTCGCAAGCGCGTTGAGGGCGGCTGCCGTCATGGCACTGCCGCCTAGCCGGCCGCGCACGATGGCAAAGGGAACGCCGTAGGAGTTCTCGGCAAGGGCATCCTTCGATTCCGCCGCGCCGACGAAGCCGACGGGCATGCCAATGATCGCGGCTGGTTTCGGCGCACCATCGCGCAGCATTTCCAGAAGGTGGAAGAGGGCGGTCGGGGCGTTGCCGATGGCGACGATCGAGCCGGCGAGGCGGTCTGTCCAAAGATGCATGGCCGCAGCCGAGCGCGTGTTGCCGATGGACTTGGCAATCTCGGCCGTGCGCGGATCCTGCAAGGTGCAGATCACTTCGTTGGCGGCAGGCAGACGGGCGCGGGTGACGCCGCGGGCGACCATCTCCGCGTCGCAGAAAATCGGCGCACCGTCAGTCAGCGCCTTGCGGGCGGATGCGACGAAATCGGGAGAGAAGAGAAAATGTTCTGCCGCTTCAACCAGCCCGCAGGCATGAATCATGCGGACGGCGACATCGGCCTCGGCTTCAGGGAAACGCTGGAGATCGGCTTCGCTGCGGATGATCGCAAAGGAGCGCTCGTAGATCGCATCCCCTTCGCGGATATAGTCATAGTCAGGCATTTCTATCCCTGTCGTAAGGCCGTCGCGATTGCGTCCCGGCCGAGCCGTTTAAGACACTGCTGTGCCGATTCGCCAGCAGCTTTGTTGTTTCGCACCAGTTCCCCGAGCGCAGCCAGCGCCGATTTCAGATCTTCCTTATGGATGTAAGCCACGGGCTCTGATGATGCTGACCCATTTACGACAATAGCATAGCCCGTTGCAGCACCGACGATGGTCAGCATCGCCGGGGAGGGATGGGCACAGCCTTTTGCGCAGCCGGATAGATGCACCTTGAACGAACCATCCAGCAGCTCACGCCCGATTTCGACCAGATCGGCGGCCGCCTGTTTCGTGGCGTAGTGGGCAGAGGCGCATGCGCCGGCACCGGAACAGGGAACGGCATAATTTGCGGGATCATCGGCGCGTGTCTGAAAGCCGCAATCAGCTGCCGCGGCGAGAATGCCTTTGATCCGCTCGCGCGGAAGGCCGAGCAGCAACAGGCTGTGTTCGGGGCCTGTCCGTAATTCATGCGCCCCAGCCATCTCTGCAAGGTCGAGAAATCGGATGAGGTCTTGAGCGTGGATTTGACCGAAGGCGGGCCGCAATCCGAGAGCGGGCTGTTCGTTGTCGAACGGAATGACGCCGATAGCAAGGACGGATGAGTTAGTTTCTCGTCGAGGGAAGCTGGAAGGGGCAGGAAACTGAGCTTGCAGGGGGGCAATCTCCAAGTCGCGGCCACGGGCGCGGGGTCCGATTCCAGCCAAGGTTTTGAGCAATGCCATGACACAGGCTATCGCTTCTTCGCCAGGCAAGACGACAAGCCGTGTGGCCGTCGCCTCGGTCCCCGCAACGGCAAGAGTCCAAAGCTCTCGGCCATCGGCGGCAGTGACAGCCTTCAGCCTGATATCCGCCGAGAGTTCGTCAAGCACGAGCCGTCCGCCGCCGTCAACGATAATGGCGAGCTTTGCAGCGAGCAATGGCTTGGGACGAAGTGCACTGATGGCGCTTCGCAGACGCTCAGAAAGCCCACGCGCATCAGCAATCTCGGACGGATCGACACCGCTGAGCGGCGGGACTTCGATCGCGATGCCGCTCTCTGGCACGATGCCGGCCCGATCGATATCGGCGGCCAGTCCAGGCATGCTTTGCAGCGTCATGCCACGTAGCTGAAAATTGCCGCGCGCAGTGATCTCGATCAGGCCATTGCCGTGTCTCTCGGCCGCTTCCGCCAAGAGGCGTAATTGCGCGATAGTCAGCCCCGGGGTCGATGGCCGCAAGCGAACAAGAAGGCCGTCGCCGGTCTGCATCGGTGCACTCACCGAGGGGCAGGCACCGCGAACCATGGACGGGAGGGGCGATGCAGCGCCCTCCTCGGCAGCCCCCCCCTGAGAGAAGCACGCTTGTTCCTCCACTGTCTGCGCGTCGACCGCAACCATAAGACTGTCCTTCATAAGGGACGTTTCCTTGCACAAACCGGATCGACGGGCAAACGATTTGGTACTTGGCGCTTATTCAAGATCGTCGAAGTCCCGCCCCTTACGCATAAGATAGATATCCATGATCCATCCATGCCGGGCGCGGGCTTCGGCGCGGGTCGCAAGAATCCGCTCGGAAACGTCCGCCAGCCTGCCGGCGATGATGATTTCATCCTTGGTGCCGAGATAGGCTCCCCAATAGATATAGGCATCGGGATCGTCGATCTTGCTGAAGGCCTGCTCGCCATCAAGCATGACGACGGCCGTTTCGGCGATTCCGGGAAAGCTCTCGGCCAATCGCCGACCGGTGGTGATCTGCACCGGCTTGCCGACGAGGTTGAGGGGGATGCGATGGCTTGCCGTCAGCGCCTGGATGCTGGTGACGCCGGGAACAACGCTGTAATCGAAAGCGACTTTGCCGCGGCCGACGACACGCTCGAGGATGCGAAGCGTGCTGTCATAAAGGCCCGGATCGCCCCAGACGAGGAAGGCAGCGCTCTGGCTTTCCGTCAGATGTTCCAGAAACAGCCGCTCGTAGGTCGCGGAAATCGCGTCATGCCATTCATCGACGCTCCGCACATAGCTGCGATCAGCCGTCTGGCGTGACGGCACGTCGTAATCCACGTAGCGCGTGGCTGGATTGGTGACATAACGTTGGCAGATTTCACGCCTGACATCGGCAAGCTCGCTCTTGGATGCACCCTTGCTGGGGATAAGGATGACGTCGGCCGCGTTCAGCGCATTGATGGCCTGCACGGTCAGATGTTCGGGGTTTCCCGTGCCGATCCCGACGATGTGAATATGCCGCATATGCTTGCCCTCGCTCTTCAGCGCTGTTTGCCGGAAGCATACGATCATTTCAAGAGGAGCTTCAGGCCGATTGCCGCTCAAAGGTCCAGCGGCTGGCCATATAGCTGCGCGGCGAGGTGCCGAGCATGCGGCGGAACATGGTGGTAAACGCCGCCACGCTCTCATACCCTGCTTCGAGCGCGACGTTGGTGACGGGCTGGCCCTCCGCCAGTTGCGGCAGGCAGGCAAAGACGCTTGCCTGCTGGCGCCAGGTGGTGAAGCTGATGCCGGTTTCCTTGCGGAATTGCCTGGTGAACGTTCGCCGGCTTACCGAAAGCTTTTCGGCCCAATCATCCAGCCTGGCATTAGGCGATGGGTTGGAGAGATAGTCGCGGCAGAGCGCAGTCAATCGGCGGTCGTACGGGAAGGGCAGGCCGAGCGGACGCTCGGGCAACGTTGCGATTTCCTCGACCAGTAGCGACAGAACGAGCTTGGCCTTGCGATGGCTGACCGGCGCCTCCCGCAGCCGAATGGCTTCGAGCAGCAGGCTGCGGGCAAGGTCGGTCACTTCGACGACACGCGGCGCTTCATCCTTCGGCGGCTGGCCGCGCGGCGTCACGTAGACGGATTTCATGCTGACGTCGCTCAAGATCTCAATCGAATGCTCCAGCCCGACGGGGATGAATAGGGCATGGCCGGGCGGCACCATCCAGCGGCCGCGCGCCGTCATGATCAGGGCGACGCCGGCGAAGATGCAAAGCAGCTGCGTGCGGCGGTGGTGATGCCAGGGAACCGTGTAGCCCTGCGGCGGCTCGGCGCTATGGACGAGTACGTCGGCTGGCGATTCCTCCATCCAGCGCATGTTTCGCACATGGTCATCGTCGAGGGTTGCCAGCAACTGTTTCGATAGCTTTTCCATTTTGGCCCGATCGAGAAACTATTGGACCAAAACACGAAAGAAGGACATTCGCAAGCCGTGCTAAAGGCGGACTAAGTCATATCGTCGGCAAGTCTCGCCGGCGCAGGAGGATTCCCCACATGGTTGCGGAAGTTGCGGGTACGCAGGCCCGATATCAAAAGACGACGATGTCGATCGTTATGGCGGTCAGCGCCTGTCATCTGCTGAACGATACGATGCAATCGCTGCTGACGTCGCTCTATCCGATGTTCAGAGAGAATTATGCGCTCGATTTCGTGCAGATCGGCCTGTTGACGATGATGTTCCAGATCACCGCCTCGCTGCTGCAGCCGGTGGTCGGTATCGTGACCGACAAATGGCCGATGCCCTATTCGTTGCCCGTGGGCATGGTGAGCACCTTTGCAGGCCTGGTGCTGCTTGGCTATGCCGGCAGTTTCGGCGTGCTCCTGATTGCTGCAAGCCTGATCGGCTTCGGTTCGGCAGTCTTCCATCCGGAGGCGTCGCGCGTCGCACGTCTCGCTTCGGGCGGACGTCACGGGCTGGCGCAGTCGCTGTTCCAGCTCGGCGGTAACGCCGGCTCGGCGATCGGGCCGCTCATTGCCGCGTTCTTCGTCCTCCAGCATGGCCAGAAGAGCGTCGCCTGGCTTTCGGTGCTGGCCGTCATCGGCTTCATCGTTCTGAGCTGGGTCGGCAACTGGTTCATCAACCATCGTCGCCAGCAGTCGGCGCGTCCCGCCCCGAGCCGCGCCTTGCCGATCGCGCGCAACAAGGCGATGTGGGCGCTTGCCATCCTCATCCTGCTGACGGCGACGAAGAACGTCTACATGGCGAGCATTTCGAGCTATTTCACCTTCTACGTCATCGACAAGTTCCATCTCGATGTCCGGGATGCGCAGCTGATGCTGTTCCTCTTCCTCGGCTCCGTTGCTATTGGCACCATCATGGGCGGGCCGGTGGGCGACCGTCTGGGTGCGCGTTTCGTGATCTGGTTCTCGATCCTCGGCGTCATCCCCTTTGCGCTGCTGATGCCCTATGCGAACCTGTTCTGGACCTGCGTCCTGACCGTCGTCATCGGCCTCGTGCTTGCCTCGGCCTTCCCGGCGATCGTGGTTTTTGCGCAGGAGCTGATCCCCGGCCGCGTGGGACTGATCGGCGGCATCTTCTTCGGTTTCGCCTTCGGGGCGGGTGGATTGGGTGCGGCTTGGCTCGGCGATTTCGCCGATGCGCGTGGCATCCCCTTCGTCTATACGCTCTGCTCGTATCTGCCGTTGTTGGGATTATTCACGATCTTCCTGCCACGAATTCCGCGGCATTGATCGAAACCGGCGGGCGATCAGCCCGCCGCTGTTTTGAGCGCCCGCTTTGAGACCCCTTTGTCAGGCGTAGCGGCTGATCGCGAGGTCGGTCGCGTCGATATCAGGCTTGCGGCCACTGACGAGATCGCTGATGACGCGTGCCGAACCGGAACTCATGGTCCATCCAAGCGTGCCATGACCTGTGTTGAGATAAAGCCCCTTGATCTTCGTCGGTCCGATGATCGGCGTGCCATCCGGCGTCATCGGCCGCAGGCCCGACCAGAACGAGGCCTTGGCGACGTCGCCGCCGGGGAAGAGATCGGTGACGGAATGCTCTAGCGTCCGGCGCCGGGCAAGCCCGAGATCATTGGTATAGCCGGAAATTTCCGCCATGCCGCCGACGCGGATGCGGTCGCCGAGGCGAGTGATGGCGATCTTGTAGGTTTCGTCCATGACGGTCGATTCCGGGGCGCGCGAGGCATCGGTGATCGGGATCGTCAGCGAATAGCCTTTAACCGGATAGACGGACAGGCTGATGCCGAGCGGTTTCAGCAGCAGCGGCGAATAGCTGCCAAGCGCAACAACGATCGCATCGGCATCCATGCCTCCACGATCGGTCACCGCGCCACGTACTTGGCTGCCCTCGATGTCGAGCCCCTTGATCGTCGTGCCGTACTGGAACCGGACGCCAAGCTCAATCGCTTTTGCAGCAAGCGCATTGGTGAATTTGAAGCAGTCGCCGGTCTCGTCCTTCGGCGTCAGCAGACCGCCGGCGATCTTGCCGCGGACATGCCGGAGGGCCGGTTCGACGCGGATGCAGCCGTCGGGATCGAGCACCTCATACGGAATGCCATCGGCCGCAAGAGCCTTGACGTCCTTGGCCGATGCATCGAGCTGCGCTTGCGTGCGGAAGAGCTGCAGCGTGCCCTGCATTCGCTCGTCATAGGCAATACCTGTCTCTTCGCGAACCTGGGCGAGAGAAATGCGGCTGTAATCGGCAAGGCGCAGCATGCGGCTCTTGTTGATCGCGTAACGCTCCGACGTGCAGTTCGACAGCATCTTGACGAGCCATGAGAGCATGGCGCCATCGACCTTCGGGCGCAGGATGAGCGGCGCGTGGTGCATGAACAGCCACTTGATCGCCTTCATCGGAATGCCGGGGGCCGCCCAGGGCGAGCAATAGCCGAAGGAAACCTCGCCGGCATTGGCGAAGCTCGTTTCCAGCGCCGGCCCCTGCTGCCGGTCGATGACCGTAACCTCGTGGCCCGCCTTCGCAAGCTGATAGGCTGACGTCACGCCGATGATGCCGGCACCCAGAACGACGACTTTCATGATGTCCTCAGAGACTTGAGAGATGGGAAGGTCAGCGATATTGACGGTGGAAGCGATGGCCGAGACTGGTTAGGATTTCATAGGAAATCAAGCCGGCGTCGCGCGCAAGATCATCCACGGTCTGATGATCTCCCAGAACTTCCACCATGCTGCCGAAAGAGAGCGCGCCTTCGGGCAAGGCGCTGATATCGATTGTCGTGCTGTCCATCGAAACGCGGCCGACAATCGGCAGACGCACGCCGTTGTAATAGACGGCGCCGCGATCGCTGAGGCTGCGTGGCAAGCCGTCGGCGTAGCCAGCGGCGATCGTCGCGAGCCGGGTCCTGCCTTTCGTCACATGCACGCCGCCATAGCCGACCCGGGCGCCTTCCAAAACGGTCCGTGTCTGCACCACGGCAACTTCGAGCCGGACAACCGCTTCCATGGGGTTGGCAACGCCACCGGTGGGAGCACCGCCATAAAGAGCGATGCCTGGCCGCGCCAGTACGCCATGGAAATCTCCGCCAAGAAAGATGCCGCCGGAATTGGCGAACGAAACATCGTATTGCGGAAACTCCGTTGCGACGCGGCACATTTCGGCAAGCTGATCGCCGTTTTGCCTGCTGTCTGTCTCATCTGCGGAGGCGAGGTGGCTCATGATGAACAGGATATCGATGTCGTCGGATGTCTGCAGACGAGCTGCGACGGCGCTTCTTTCTTCCGGCGGTATGCCGAGCCGCGACATGCCGGTATCGAATTGGAGAACCGCAGGCAGTCGCCGCTGCAGGAAGCGCGCGACGTCTGACCATTGCTGCAGCTGCTCGAGAGAATTGATGACAGGCACGATGCCGCCATCGGCGCAAGCTACCTCGTTGTCGGGCAGCAGGCCGTTCAGGACGAAAATCGTCGCATCGCCAGGGAGCTGCGAACGCAGCCGCAGCGCCTCAATGAAGTGGGCGACGAAAAAGTGACGGCAACCGCGCTCGTAGAGTGCTTTCGATACCTGATTGGCGCCAAGTCCGTAGGAATCCGCCTTGACGACGGCGGCGGCTCGCGCCGGTGCGACGATAGTGGATAGCTTGTCATAGTTCCGGCACAGCGCCGCCAGATCGATCGTCAGATAGCCACACGCTCCACTAGCGATCGCCAATTTTGGCGCCCGGGAATCCACAATACCACCGTCCATATCCGCCCTCGCTTTCAAAATAATATTATTGAAAGGATCGCGAAATTGCTCGCTAAACAGTGATTGATTATTGTCTAAATGCATTGATATTGAAAGGATCTGCGAATTTTTGAAAGAATCCACATGCCCGCTCTCGACGCCATCGACCGCAATATTCTCCGCTTGCTTCGCCTCGATGCTCGAGTGAGCAACGCCAAGCTGGCAAGCGAAGTGGGGCTGTCGCCATCGGCCTGCCTGCGGCGCATTAAATTGATGGAACAGGCGGGCGTGATCAGGGGCTATACGGCCCTGGTGGACACGTCCCAGGCAGAAGCATCGATCGCCGTCATCATCAACATCACGCTCGAGCGGCAAACGGAAGAGCATCTCGATCGTTTCGAGGCGGCGGTACGCAAACATCCCGAGATCAAGGAATGCTTTTTGATGACGGGCGGCTCCGACTATCTGCTGCGCGTCGAGGTCGCCAATCCCGGCGACTTCGAACGCATCCATAAGGATATTCTGTCGACCATGCCGGGAGTGCTGCGAATCCATTCGAGCTTCTCGATCCGCAATGTGCTTGCGACGCGGCCGAAGGGGCTGCGTTGAATCGACCGGGATTGAGCACCGGGTGCGGCGTTACTCTGCCCTGTCGCGGGCTTGATCCCAACCGATTCCTGCGGCGGCATCCACTTCGCAGATCAAGCCGCTCGGCTCGTAACGGACTTGGACCTTGCCGCTCAATTCCGCCGCCAGCAGGCTTTCGATCAAGCGAGAGCCGAAGCCCTTGCGGGTCGGAGGCTTTACGATTGGCCCTCCCGATTCCTGCCAGCGCAGTTTGAGGTGATCCGTCCTGCCCGTTTCCAGTGACCACAGGATCGCAACACGGCCATCCGCCACCGAAAGCGCACCGTATTTGGCGGCATTTGTCGCAAGCTCATGCAGCGCAAGCGATATGGAAACGACAGCTCGCGGCGCGAGTTTGATTGCCGGTCCGGAAATTTCGAACCTGTCCTTGGGATAGGGGGATAGCGCCTGGGCAATGACGGCGGTCAATTCCGCCTGCTCCCAATGGCCGTGGATCAGCAGATCGTGGGCGCGCGCCATCGAGGAGAGCCGCGCCTCGAATGTCTCGACGGATGCCTTGTCCACATCGTCCCGCCCGAGCGTTTGGCGCGCAATGGCCATCACGGTTGCGAGCACATTCTTGACGCGATGATTGAGCTCGCCCACCAGCACGGTCTGCAGGCGCTCGGCCTCCTTCTTGGCGCTGATGTCATGGGCGATCTTCGATGCACCTATGATACGGCCATAGGCGTCATAGATCGGCGAAACACTGAGCAGCACATCGACAAGTTCGCCATTCTTGCAGCGCCGCTTGGTTTCGTAGGGTTCGACCTTCTGGCCAGCGCGGATCTGCGCAAGGATCGCCGGCTCCTCTTCGCTTCGGTCATCCGGAACGAGCATCATGACCGAGCGCCCGATGGCCTCTTCCGCCGAATGGCCATAAAGCCTTTCTGCACCGGTGTTCCAGCTGGTGATCACCATGTTGAGATCGGTGCTGAGGATGGCTTCATCCGACGAGGCGATGATGGCCGCAAGACGCTGTTCCACCTGTTGGGCTTGCTTGCGTTCGGTGATATCCGTGACGACGCTGGCGACCCGCCGGATGCGCCCTGACTCGTCCCGCAAGCCGGAAACCGAGTTTGCGACCCAGACGAGGCTGCCATCCTTGCGGATATAGCGGTTTTCGATCTCGAAGCTCTCGCCGGTCGCCATCATCGTTTCGAACATGCGGGTGTTCTCCCGCAGATCGTCCGGATAGGTAATGTCATGCGTCCGCATGCCGAGAAGCTCGCTCTCGGCATAGCCGACGATCTCGCAGAAGCGCTCGTTCGCCGAAACGAAACGGCCATCGAGCTCGCATTGGGCGATACCCGTTGCCGATTGCGAGATGACGGCGCGAAATCGCTCCTCGCTTTCGCGCAACGCCCGCTCGGACCGGACACGTTCCGTCGTCTCGCTGACGATGCAGAAGACGCCCAGCGTCTTGCCGTCCGCATCGTGAACAGGCGAATAGGAAATATCGAAGTAAACCGTTTCGGGATAGCCGTAGCGCTCGATGTAGAACGGTCGGTCCTTGGCGGCGATCGTCTTGCCATCGTGAAGAACGGATTGCAGAAGCGGTTCGAGATCATTCCAGAGCTCGGCCCAGTTTTCGCGCGCGGGACGGCCAAGGGCCTGGGGGTGCTTGTCGCCTATCGTCGGCGCATAAGCGTCATTATAAAGCGCAATAAAGTCGTCGCCCCAGAACATGACGATCTGGGCTTGCGCGGAGAGCATGATATCGATGGCGGCGGTAAGGCATGGGGGCCATGCCGATTTCGGGCCAAGACTGGTCGCCGCCCAGTCGAAGCCAGAGATAAGCGCTGCCATCTTGTTGGTGTGACTTGCCTGTTCGGGCACGATATTCAGGATGCATCCTCTCTTGAGCGATCGCAACCGGCAAGGATTGCTCCGTTCCGCTCATGCTTGCGAAAATTCATAGCATATTCTTCGTCGCGAAGTGCAGAGAGAAAATCCGCTGATTTCAATGTATCTTAAGTGACATAAGCGAATTTTCGCGCCGAATGTTTCGGGCTGCTCAAAACCGACCCGGGCGACAGGCCTTTCTCCTTGGCGAGCTTCCGTTTGACGCCAGTTTGATGGAGCTCAGGTGTCCGGCCTTGCATGCATTTCGGCCGTCAGCCATCTTTCGAGCGCCAGCGCATCCGGCCTTCCGGCAATATGCGGCGCGATCCAGAGCACCATGCGGCGCGGGCCGGGCAGAAAACCGAAAGGTGCCACCAGCCGCCCGGAAGCAAGCTGATCGAGCACGAGCATTTGCGGCACGACCGCCATGCCGAGGCCGCATGCGGCGGCCTGGATCAGCAGATAGAAATGATCGAAGGCCGCCTGTGATGTCAGACGCAGATCCGCCTGTCCGGCTATGGCCTGCCAGTCGCTCCAGGCTTGCGGTCGTGTCTGCGTGGAGAGGATCGCTGCATGTTCCATATCATCGGGACGCGAAATGCCGGAGCGGTTCAGATATTCCGGCGAACAGACAGGACCAATAGCCTCGCCGCCGAGCTCCCGGATGATCGCATCCTTCGGCGGATCGATGACACTGGAGCGGATGGCGAGGCTGATCTTGTCTCGGACGAAGTCGACCTGATCGTAATTCATGTTGAACTGAAGGGCGATATGCGGGTGGCGCTCGTGAAACTGACCGATGCGCGGAATGATCCAGCCCATCATGATCGAGGAAGAGCAGGAGAGCGTCAGCGGGCTTGGACGGACGCGCTCGACGCTTGCCTGCATCAGGCCGAAAGCACTTGCCAGCCCTTCAGCAAGCCGCGATCCCTCGGGCGTCGGCTCTGTCGAATGGGCGCGGCGGGTCACGAGGATGACGCCGAGCGTCTCCTCCAGCCCACGAATGTGTCGGCTGATCGCGCCATGCGTAACGCAGAGCTCGTCGGCGGCAAGCGTCATCGACCTGTGCCGCGCGGTTGCTTCGAATGCCTTCAGCGCATTCAAGGATGGAAGAGGGCCGCTCATTTTTCGATTCCGCTACCTCATGATGTGATTTTTCCTCACATGATGGAGAGATTAAATCGTTTGCTTGCGGCTTGTCCATACCGCTAGAGATCAAGGTCATTCGAAGGCGCATGCGGCTGAAAGCTGGGACTGGAAGGGAAGTCGGAGTTTCCGTTCTGTCAGCGACGCAAGCGGATCGCTGCGTCGTCAAGATTTCAGCACGGGGGGAGGGATTTTCATTGCAGCCCGCAAATCAGGAAATGTCACAGGTCGAGCGTTCGGCCATATCAAAGGTTTCGAAGCGGCTGGTGCCGTTCATCGCCTTGATGTTCTTCATCAACTTCCTTGACCGCACGGCGATTTCCTTCGCCGGGCCGAACGGCATGACGACGGATCTGGCGCTGACGGCAGCCCAGTTCGGCTTTGCCGCCGGCATCTTCTTTTTCGGTTACATCGTTCTCGAGATCCCGAGCAATCTCGCGCTTCACAAATGCGGCGCGCGCCGCTGGCTTGCCCGCATCATGGTGAGCTGGGGCATCGTGGCGCTCTTGTTCACCTGGGTATCGAGCGCGACGGAACTCTATGTGCTGCGCTTCCTGCTCGGCGTTGCCGAAGCCGGCTTCTTCCCGGGGGCGATCCTGTTCTTGAGCATGTGGGTGCCGGCCAAGCATCGCAGTAAAATCCTGGCACTGTTCTACCTTGCCCAGCCGCTGACAACAGTTGTCGGCGCGCCTTTCGCGGCCACGCTGATCCAGATGCATGGCCTCTTCGGCCTCGAAGGCTGGCGCGTCATGTTCTTCGGCGTTGCCATTCCGGCTGTCATCGTCGGCATCATCACATGGTTCTATCTCGCTGATCGGCCCGATGATGCGAAATGGCTGACCCGGGCCGAGAAGGATTGGCTGAACCGGGCGCTTGCCGGCGAGGAAAAGGCAAAGGCCGCCGCTCATGGCAAGATGACCGGCCTCGCCTTGACGGACGGCCGCGTCTGGCTGCTGTCGGTCATCTATTTCGGCCTGATCTACGGTCTCTATGCGCTGGCCTTCTTCCTGCCGACGATCATTGCCGGCTTCGAAACGAAATTTGGCACCAAGTTCGATGTCTTCGACAAAGGCTTGATCACGGCCGTTCCCTATCTGCCGGCAGCCGTTGCCCTCTTCTTCTGGAGCCGCGATGCGTCCAGACGTGGTGTGCGGCCCTGGCACATCGGCATTCCGGCCCTGGTGGGCGCCTTCAGCATTCCGGCCGCGCTTTATATGGGCTCGCCTGAAGCGACGATCGTCATGATCACACTGACGGCTTGCGCGATCTTTTCCGCCCTGCCGAACTTCTGGGCCATTCCGTCGCGCTTCCTGACCGGGCCGGCGGCTGCGGCGGGCATTGCTCTGATCAATACGATCGGCAATATTGCGGGCTTTGCCGCACCCTATGTGACCGGCCTCGTCAAGGATGCGACCGGCCTTTATGAGCTGCCGATGTTCATCGTCGGCGCACTGATGCTGTTGTCGGCCCTGCTGGCCTTCTCGTTGAATGGGCGGGTCCGCGAGCCGGAACTGGTTGCTTACGGCAGCAAAGGCTGAATTCGCCTGGCGTGAAGGATGGGTGGGTTTGATGGCGGCCGTGGAAATGGCCGCCATTATCTTTCGTCAGGCTGCGCGCAGCAGCATGCCGAAGAGATCGCGCGGATCGTCCGGATCGGCGATGATGTCGAGCTTCTGGAAATAGTTCGTGCCCGCCAGCTTCTCGCGAACGTAGCGCAGGGCGGAGAAATCCTCGATCGCGAAGCCGACGCTGTCGAATAGTGTGATTTGCCTTTCGCTACTGCGGCCCTTGGCGCGCCCGCTCACGACCTGCCAGAGTTCGGTGACCGGATAATCCGGATCCATCTGCTGGATTTCGCCTTCGATGCGCGTCTGCGGCGGATATTCGACGAAAGTGTCGGAGCGCAGCAGGATATCGCGGTGAAGCTCGGTCTTGCCCGGGCAATCGCCGCCGATCGCGTTGATGTGCACGCCGGCGCCGACCATATTGTCCGTCAGAATGGTCGCGAATTGCTTGTCGGCCGTACAGGTCGTGATGATGTCGGCACCTTCGATGGCGGCCTGGGCGGAGATGCAGGGCACCAGGCGCAGGCCTGTTCTGGCGAGATTGCGAACCGTCTTTTCCGTGGCTCTCGGATCAA
Organism: Rhizobium sp. AB2/73; assembly: GCF_020871915.1. NCBI lineage: Bacteria > Pseudomonadati > Pseudomonadota > Alphaproteobacteria > Hyphomicrobiales > Rhizobiaceae > Rhizobium > Rhizobium sp. AB2/73. The sequence continues at coordinate 197,533 of NZ_CP067072.1, forward strand.
TGTCGTAGAGGCGGACTTCCTCGATGCCGAGCACCGCCTTCATCGCCAGCGCCTGGAATTCGGCCTGTGCGCCATTGCCGATCAGGGTGAGGCAGCGCGAATTGGCAGGTGCGAGATGTTTCGCCGCCATCGCCGAGGTCGCTGCGGTGCGGAGCGCCGTCAGCAGCGTCATTTCCGTTAGCAGCACGGGGTAGCCGGTCGAGACCTCCGCGAGCAGGCCGAAGGCGGTTACCGTCTGCAGGCCCTGCGCCATGTTTTTCGGATGGCCGTTGACATATTTGAAGCTGTAGACGGCGCCATCCGAGGTGGGCATCAATTCGATGACGCCATCATGCGAATGCGACGCGACGCGGGGCGTCTTGTCGAAGAGGTCCCAGCGGCGGAAATCCGCTTCGATAGTGTCCGTGAGTTCGATGAGCACGGTTTCGATGCCGATGTGATGGACAAGCCGCATCATGTTTTCGACGCTGACGAAGGGAATGAAAGCTCTTTCCGATGGGAGCGGTGCGGACATTCTCGTATCCTCGATGGAAATCATTTCCCATAGGGTATCAAGCGGGTCGATTGACTGAAATCGCAAAACTGTGCCAGTTCTGGTATGGGTTTGCACAAATTGCCTATAATTTTTGACGGATTGAACAAGATCAGGATCGTGCGATGACGCTCGCCAAATATATTCCCGATGATCTCGACCGGCGTATCATCGCTCATCTGCGTGCCGACGGGCGGGCTTCGCTCTCGAAACTCTCCGATGTTTTGGGCGTCGCGCGTGGCACGGTGCAGAACAGGCTGGATCGACTGATAGAGACCGGCACGCTGCTTGGCTTCACCGTAAGGGTTCGGGAAGATTATGAGGAGCAGACCGTGCATGCCGTCATGATGATCGAAGTCGTCGGGAAATCGACGACGCAGGTCATCCGTAAACTGCGCGGCCTTCCCGAAATATATTCGCTGCATACGACGAATGGCAATTGGGATCTGGTCGCCAATATCCGCGCGACCAGCCTGTCGGATTTCGATCGGGTCTTGCGCGAGGTGCGGATGATCGATGGCGTTGCGAACAGCGAGACAAGCCTTTTGCTGAGCAGCCTGTGAGAGGCATCGTTGGCGGATGTGGCCGATGCGAAGCCGCATACAGCCAGCCATCATGGATTCTCGCGCTGCCGAACGGAAGCGCAGACAGGCCGTGCCCCGCAGCTTGAAAACTCACGGCTTGTTGTTATGATTTTCGCATGGAACTTGCGCTGCTCGCTCATGCTCTTGCCTGGATCGTGCTCGGTCTGATCGCCGTGACGACGGTCGTTCCGGTCGGGACGAAGTATCCGTTCATGGCAATGGCGAGCATCGACAGCGTCATCCCGTTCGGCCTTCTGGGATTTCTGTTTGTCATGGCTTACCCGGAAGACCGCCGCATCATTGCTCTTGTGTGCATATTGATTGCAGCTGCAAGCGAGTCGCTCGCGCTCATCCTGCCGCAGAAGTGCCTCAGGATCGAGCGCGCGATCTTGAAGGTGCTTGCTACGGTTTCGGGCCTGCTTTTGGGCGCATTATTTATGGAGTGCATGCTGCAGGCATCGTAATTAGCCGACAGCACCCAGCCCATTCGATCCCTTCTGCATCCTTTGCGCTTTCTCAAAGCGAATGAATGCTCATATCTTCCATATACAACTAACGATCAGACGGTTTGCCGCTTTGGCTCTCCAACCGATAGCGATGTCCCGGATAAACCAGCCGCGCCGTGGAGACGATGCCGCGCGCCGACCAGGTGCGCCTCCAGATCGTCAGGCAGGGTTCGGTCTTCAGGATCGTCAGCAGCTTGCATTCCCAGGCTTGCGGCATGACGGCTTCGACGACATGTTCCGATCCGCTGAGCGGAGCAACGGCCGAGAGATAGGCGTTCGGCGTCATGTCGGTAAAATCCTGCTGCAGATAGTCGGGTGCGGCGTCCGGATGGACATGTCGGTCTTCGATCTGCACGGGCACGCCGTTCTCGCTATGCACGATCAGCGAATGGAAAACCGGCGATCCGATGTCGAGTTCCAATGCGTCGGCAATGTCGGGCGATGCGGCTTCCCGGGCGAGAACGACTACGCTTGCCTGATGGGAATGGCCGCGTTCGGCGATCTCCTCGGCGATATTGCGGACCTCGAACAGGGCGGAGGCGCCCTTGCGCTCGGCGACGAAGGAGCCGACGCCCTGGATGCGAACGAGTTCGCCTTCATTGGCCAGTTCCCGCAGCGCACGATTGGCCGTCATTTTGCTGACGCCAAGTTCGACCACCAATTCGTTTTCGGAGGGAACGCGATATTTGGGCGGCCACTCACCACTATGAATGCGGTCGAGTATCATCTGCTTGACGCCGGCATAGAGGGGCGCGGCGTCATTTTCCGCCAGTTCGCGTTTCATCTCGCCGGAACGTTTCATTGCCTATTCCCTTTGCACAGAGTGAATCTGCCTCGAAAACAACTTTCCCACTTGCATATCATAAATTATCACATATGGTACCCTATACAACCTCGCAATCAATCCTAAAAATTAATTGGGAAAGCGGGCAAGCCGGCGAAGATCGGTAGGAAATGCTGCAAGGCTTAATTTCAACCTCAGAGGAGCTCTACACGATGAAATTCAGTGCAATTCTCTTGTCAGGCGTCGTGGCTGCCGCCGCTTTTGCCGCGCCGGCCTTCGCCAAGGACTGGAAGACGGCAACGATTACCTTGGAGGGTGCCTACGCGCCGTGGAACATGACGAACGCCGACGGTACGCTCGGCGGCTTCGAGCCGGAGCTTGCCAAGGTTCTGTGCGAACGCGCCAAGATCGATTGCAAGCTTGTCGCTTCCGACTGGGATGGTATGATCCCGGCGCTGAACGCCGGCAAGTTCGACGTCATCATGGATGCTCTGTCGATCACCGACGAGCGCAAGCAGGTCATCGGCTTCACCATTCCTTATGCTGCAACGCCCGCCGCTTTTGCGACCGCCAAGGACAGCCCGCTTGCCAATGCTGCCGGCACCGGCACCACGATCAAGATGACCCCCGGCCAGACCGGCGTTAAGGAAATCGACGTGCTGAAGGAAGCCTTCAAGGGCAGGACCATCGGCATCCAGGCTGCGACCGTCTATGCCAAGTTCGTCTATGACAATTTCGGCTCGATCGCCACGATCCGCGAATACAAGACCGGCGCCGACCGCGATCTCGACCTGCAGAACGGCCGCATCGATCTCGGCTTCGACGATGCCGTCTACTTCGCGAACGCTTTTGCCAGCGCGAATGATTCGCTCGCCTTCACCGGCCCCGAAATCGCCGGTTCCATCTGGGGCGAAGGCGAAGGCCTTGGCATCCGCAAGGCGGATACCGACCTGCGCGACAAGTTCAATGAGGCGATCAAGTCCGCGCTTGCCGACGGCACCATCAAGACCCTGTCGATGAAGTGGTTCAAGGTCGACGTCAGCCCGAATTGATGAGAACGCCTTTGGGCCGTTATCATCGGTCTCCGGCTTTGCGGCCGGAGACCCTATGATATCCTGACGCCTGAAACTGCCACGGACAGGGATTGGATCTATGGCAAGCTTGCAATTGCTGGGCTTCGGCTCGAACGGGTGGGGCGCGCTGCTGCTCGTGGCCGCCTTGATGACGCTTGCCGTCACGGCAACGGCCTTGGCCATCGGGGCCGTATTGGGTGCGATCGTCGCTTTCGCGAAGCTCTCCGGAAGTCTGGTGCTGAAGACGCTCGGCAATATCTACACTACCGTTTTCCGCGGTGTGCCCGAACTTCTGATTATCTATCTGATCTATTTCGGCGGGTCGTCGGCGGTAACCTCCATCGGCAAATGGCTCGGCTATGAAGGCTTTCTCGGCCTGCCATCCTTTGCCGCCGGTGCTCTCGCTGTCGGCATCATTTCCGGCGCTTATCAGGCAGAGGTTTTCCGTGGAGCCTATCTCGCCATTTCCAAGGGCGAGCTCGAGGCAGCGTCCGCAATCGGCATGCATCGCGGCCTGCGCTTGCGCCGCATCATTATTCCGCAGGTCTTCCGCTTCGCCATTCCGGGGCTCGGCAATGTCTGGCAGCTCAGCCTCAAGGATTCCGCTTTGATCTCGGTCACGGGCCTTGCGGAATTGATGCGCACCAGCCAGGTGGCTGCCGGTTCCACCCGCCAGTATTTCCTGTTCTTCATCGCCGGCGGCATTCTCTATCTGGTCCTGACCAGCCTGTCGGACCGCATCTTCAACAAGGCTGAACGTCGCGCCAATCGCAGCATGCCGGCTGCGACGATCGGCCAGGCTTGAGGAGGACGGTATGGATTTCGATTTCCTTTCGAGCACGATGGTCACACTGCTGAAGGCAGTGCCAATGACGCTGCTGCTGTTCTTCCTGTCGATCTTCTTTGGCGGCATTCTGGCGCTTGTCATCGTCGCCATGCGCGTTAGCGGCAATCCGATTCTCTCCGGTTTTGCCAAGGGCTATATTTTCGTGTTTCGCGGCTCGCCGCTGCTGATCCAGATGTTCCTGGTCTTCTACGGTTTGGCGCAGTTCTCCATCATCCGCTATTCGTTCCTCTGGCCGTTCCTGCGCGAGCCGGTCGTCTGCGCCATCCTGTCGCTGGCGCTTTGCACCGCCGGCTATTCGGCCGAGATCTTCCGCGGCGGCATCCGTGCCGTTTCGCCGAAGGAGATCGAAGCGGCGCGTTCGATCGGCATGTCCGGCTTCCTGCTGGTGCGTCGCATCATCGCGCCGATCGCCTTCCGGCATGCGCTCCCGGCCTATTCGACCGAGATCGTGCTGATGATGAAGTCGACCGCGCTCGCGAGCCTCGTCACGGTCTGGGAGGTCACGGGCGTCGCCCAGCGGCTGATCTCGCAAACCTACCGCACGATGGAGGTCTTCATCTGTGCCGCGATCATCTATCTCGTGCTGAATTTCATCATTCTGCAGGCCATGGCCCTGCTGGAATATTCTCTGTCCCGCCATCGCCGCGCCATCCCGCCGGCGCTGAAGGTCTAAAGCTTACTGGAGCAGGCAAATCATGCCAGGTGTCACCCGACTTTCCGTCCGCAACATCCGCAAGAGCTTCGGTACTCACGAGGTCTTGCGCGGCATTTCCCTCGATGCGCAGGATGGCGATGTGATTTCGCTGCTTGGTGCTTCCGGCTCGGGCAAATCGACCTTCCTTCGCTGCATCAACCTCCTCGAAATCGCCACGGATGGCGAGATCTGGGTGGATGGCGAGCAGATCCGCATGGTCCACAAGAATGGCAAAAGCTATCCGGCGAGCCATAAGCAAGTGGATCATATCCGCTCCGAACTCGGCATGGTCTTCCAGAGCTTCAATCTCTGGTCCCATATGACGATCCTGCAGAATGTGATCGAAGGTCCGGTTCATGTCCTGAAGCGTCCCCGCGCTGAGTGTATTGCCGAGGCCGAAGCGCTGCTGGAAAAGGTCGGCATTGCCGACAAGCGCCATGCCTATCCCGCGCATCTCTCCGGTGGCCAGCAGCAGCGCGCCGCGATTGCCCGTGCGCTTGCCATGAAGCCGAAGGTCATGCTGTTCGACGAGCCGACTTCGGCGCTCGATCCCGAGCTTGTCGGCGAAGTGCTGCGCGTCATGCGCGCCCTTGCCGAAGAAGGCATGACCATGCTGGTCGTCACCCATGAGATGAGCTTTGCCCGCAATGTCTCCAACCGGGTCGTCTTCATGAAGGAAGGCCTCGTCGAAAGTACCGGTACGCCGGACGAGATGTTCGGCGGCGGCGCCTCACCGGCCTTCCGTCAATTCATTGGCCATTTCGGAAATGGGCAATGACAGTCATCATCGATAAGTCGCTATCCTGGCGCGACGTCGCTCGTGTCGGCGGCGGCGAGCCGCTGACCCTGTCCGATGCCGCCTGGGAGCGGGTTGCCAAGGCGAGCCGCATCGTCCAGCGCATCGTCGAAACCGGCGTGCGCGCCTATGGCGTGAATACTGGCGTCGGCGCCTTGTCTGACACGGTGGTCGACCGCGATTCCCAGAGCCGGCTGTCGCGAAACATCATCTTGAGCCATGCCTGCGGTGTCGGCCCGCTTTTGCCGGCGCGTGAGGTGCGTTCGATCATATCGGCGCAGATCGCCAATTTCGCCCATGGCTATTCCGGTGTGCGGCCCGAGATCGTCAGGCATCTGGCTGCGTTTCTCGAATATGACTGCATTCCGGAAGTGCCCTCCAAAGGCTCTGCCGGCTATCTCACACACAATGCCCACATCGCTCTCGTTCTGATCGGCGAGGGCAGGGCTGCCGTCAAGGGCAAGTCGATGAGCGGCGCCGAGGCGCTCGTCGCAATCGGCCTGAGTCCCCTGGTGCTCGGCGCCAAGGAAGGCCTGAGCCTCGTCAACGGCACGGCATGCGCCACGGGATTGTCGGCGCTAGCCGTTTCCCGCGCCGAGCGCCTGCTCGATTGGGCCGATGCCATCGCCGCGCTGACCCTGGAAGCCGTAGGCTGCCAGATGGCGGCTTTCGATGAGAATGTGCTGGCGCTGCGTCCATCGGCTGGCATCGCCAAGGTCGGGCGCAGGCTTCGTGGCCGCCTGCATGGCAGCGGCCTCATTGCTGCCGCAGTCGGACGGCGCACGCAGGATGCCTTGAGCCTGAGATCGGTGCCTCATGCCCATGGCGCGGCCTGGGACGTCTTCGAGCAGACGGCTGATATCGTCGATCAGGAATTGGCTTCGGTCACCGATAACCCGGCCGTTTCGGGCACGCCTGAAAAGCCCGTCGTCTCCTCCGAAGCTCATGCCGTTGCCCCCGCCCTCGCCCAGGCGGCCGATAGCCTGGCAATCGCGATCTCCCAAATTGCCGCGATGAGCGAACGGAGGACGGATCGTCTCGTCAATCCGCTGGTCAGCGGCCTGCCGCCTTTCCTTGCCAGCGACGCCGGCAGCCATTCCGGTTTCATGATCGCGCAATATACGGCTGCAGCGCTGAGCAACGATAATCGACGGCTTGCCGCTCCCGCATCGCTCGATGGTGGCCTGACCTCTGGTCTGCAGGAGGATTTTCTGGCCCATCCGACAGCGGCGGCCAACAAGCTGCTCGCGATCCTCGACAATGCTGAATATATCCTGGCGATCGAACTGATGGCGGCGGCCCAGGCGCATGATTTTCTTACCTCGCACGGGACGCGGGCGCCAGGAACCGAGCGTATCTACGCGGCCGCCCGTTCCTGCGTGCCCATCTATGGCGATGACCGTCCGCTGAATGCGGATATGGAAGCCTTGCGGGGCATGATCGCCAAGATCGCGCCGCCTGCGGAAGATGAAACTGGAGCATGAAATGACTGCGGAATTCGACCTTGCCGTCATTGGCCTCGGCGCAATGGGAAGTGCAGCCTTGTCTTTCGCCGCGGCGCGCGGCGCAAAGGCGATCGGGATAGAGGCGCATTTCCCCGCACATGCGCTCAGCTCCTCGCATGGCGACAGCCGCCTGATCCGCCTCGGTTACTTCGAAGATCCGTCCTATGTTCCGCTGCTGAAGCGTGCCTATCAAAACTGGCGCTCGCTGGAAGCGCGGCTGCGGGCCGAAATCCTGACCGTCACGGGGGTCCTGCAGATCGGTACGCCTGACAGCAAGATCGTCAGCGGCACGCGCGCCTCTTGTGATATGCATGGGTTGCAGTACGAAGTACTCGACCGTGACGCCATGAACCGTCGTTTCCCGGCTTTTGCGCTGGAAGTAGGGGAGGTCGGTGTACTCGACCCGCAGGGCGGCTATGTCAGGCCTGAAGCGGCGATCATGGGCTATTTGAAGCTTGCGGCGGAAGATGGTGCCGTTTTGCATTTCGGCGAGCGCGTTATCGCGATCGATCCCGACGATACGGGCGTGACCGTCATTTCCTCGACGGGACGATATCGCGCCCGCAAGGTGATCGTTGCAACCGGTGCATGGATTGCCGAACTCGTGCCGCAGCTGAAGGCGCGCGAACAACCGATTCGGCAGGTGGTGGCCTGGTATCAGCCGAGGGACGGCTTTGTTGCCGAGCCGCAGCGCATGCCATGCTTTCTGCGCGATGAGGGAGCGGAAGGCTCCTATTTCGGCTTCCCGGCCATTGGCATCGATGGCGTGAAAATCGGTCGCCATGCGCATTTCCGGGAACCGATCGACCCGGCCAAGCCCAACCCGCCGGTCAATGACGCCGACACCGATCTGCTCGACAGCTTCGCCCGCAAGCGCTTGCCGAATGCTGCGTCATATCGCGTGCGGGCGACGACCTGCCGCTATACGATGCTGCCAAGCGAGGATTTTCTCATCGATAAAGTGCCTGGACAGCCGAATGTGGTGGTCTCGTCAGCCTGTTCCGGCCACGGCTTCAAGTTTACGAGCGTGATCGGCGAGATTCTCGCCGATCTGGCGCTCCAAGGCGGCAGCGCGCTGCCGACTGCTCTGTTCTCCTTCGAAAAGCACTTTGGCGGCCAACCCGCTTAGCGGCCAATTTCAGATGATCTAGCCGATCGTCATGCGTCGCAGGACATCCGATTTGAAATAGAAGTGCTGAACAAACGCTCCGAATATGTGCAGTACGACGGCGATCCAAAGCAGCGTCTTGATCGGGCCGCCATGGACGAAGGCGGCTGTATCGATACCGAAATAGTAGGCTGCCATTCCCGATAGGGGCATTGCGAAGATCAGTGCATAGAGCAGGAAATGCGTGATGTTTGCGATGTAATGCAGAAATGCGGGCTGATTGTCGGGCAATGCTGGGACATCGGACACCAATCTCAGGCAAAGGCGCACGATAGCCAGCAGCAGGATCGCGATACCGGCATAGGCATGGATATTGGCACTGGCGACATCGGCCGGTGTTGGCACCTGGCCATGCCGCACAAGACGCCGCCATGCGTTCATGCCATCGGGGAACAGGAGATTGAAAAAGATGAGAATGGCCATGAGCCAATGAAGAATGCGTTGCGGAGCAGAGTAGGTCGATCTGGCGGGCATTGGGTCCCCTTAAATTGGAATTGTTCTAAAGGTAGAACATGATTCTAACGAGAACCTGAATGCGAGCCTTCCAGCGTACTTCGTTCGGCATCCTCACATCAGCTGAGCACCGCGCGCGGTTCCAGAAATGATTCCAGGCCGAAGGCGCCGAATTCCCGGCCTATGCCCGATTGCTTGAAGCCGCCGAAGGGTGCAGTCGGTTCATGCGGTGCGCCATTGATGACAACACGGCCCGCTTCGATGCGATCCGCCATCCGCTTTGCCTTGTCGACATCGGCGGAGAAGATGTAGGCCTGCAAGCCATAGACGGTATCGTTGGCGATCTCGAGTGCATGTGTCTCATCGCGATAAGGGATGACGCAGAGTACCGGGCCGAAAATCTCTTCGCGAGCGATCCTCATGTCGTTATTGACGCGGGAGAAGATGGTTGGACGAACGAACCATCCGCGATCGACCCCTTCCGGCCGCCCTTCACCACCCGCGAGCAGCCACGTGCCTTCTTCCTGGCCGAGACGGATATAGGACTGCACGCGATCCCATTGTTTCCGGCTGACCATGGGGCCGATCCTCACGGCGGGATCGCTTGCATCGCCCACCTTGAGTGTCGCAACCGCTTGAGCAAGACGATCGTGGATTTCCGCCAGCCGGCTTTCAGGGGCGAGAATGCGCGTGCCGGCGATGCAGGCCTGGCCGCTATTGGCAAATCCGGCTGCCAAGACCTGCGGGATAACAAGATCGAGATCGGCATCGTCGAGAATGATGTTTGGGCTCTTGCCGCCAAGCTCAAGCGTCACGCGCTTAAAGGTCGCCGACGCCGCCTGAAGGATCGCCCGTCCCGTCACCGTCGAGCCGGTGAAGCTGATCTTTGCGACATCGTGGTGGCTGCTGAGAGCGGCGCCTACCACATGGCCGTAGCCGTTGACGATGTTGAAAATCCCATTCGGCAGGCCGGCCGCATGCAGGCACTCGGTGAGGAGCTGCGTCTGGATCGCGCTCATCTCGGAAGGCTTGATGACCATGGTCGCACCTGCCGCGATGGCTGTGGCCAGCTTGTTGCAGATGAAGCCGTAATTGCTGTTCCAGGGCGTGATCGCGGCTGCAACGCCGGCCGGGCGCATCTCGATTTCCGCATGGCCGATGCGGCGGCGAAATTCATAGGTTTCGAGTGTCTTGGCCATGTTGAGGAATGCCGTGGCGGCATGTGGCACCGAAAAACCGATGAATGATGCCGGCGCGCCATATTCTTCGCGCATGGCGTCGGTGAGGTCCGAGGCTCTCGCTGCAACCGCATCGTGCAGGCTATGCAGCATGGCGACGCGCTCGGCCTTCGAGCTTTGCGACTGGCTTGCAAATGCTGCCTTGGCGGCGCTGACAGCGTTGTCGACATCCTGCTCGTCGCCAAGGCATACGGTGCCGATCCGCTCTTCCGTGGCCGGATTGAAAAGAGGTGCTTCCTCTTCGCCATGGGGCCGAACGAAGCTGCCATTGATGTAAATCGTATCTATCGCGCGCATGAGCGTCTCCTTCATATTCACGACAGAGGTAAGACGCGTTATTTGTTCGTTGTAGTAGGACAAAATGGTACAAGCTGATAAGGAAAATCGCGCAATGAAGGCAAGTCTGACGGAGCTTGAAGCGATCGCTGCGGTTGCCCGCCATGGCGGCTTTCGCGCGGCCGCCCGCGAACTCGGCATGTCCTCCTCGGCGCTCAGTCACGCGGTCGCAACACTGGAGGAGCGCCTGTCCGTACGGATATTCAACAGGACGACGCGCAGTGTCACGCTATCGGACGCCGGTGAGCGCTTCGTGGCGGAAGTGGCGCCGGCGCTTGTGGCAATCGACAGGGCGATCGAAAATGCAGGCCTGTCTTCCGGTACGATATCAGGCACGCTTCGTCTCAATATGGCGCCCGGCGCAGCGCGCATACTACTGACGCCGCTTATTCTCGAATATGGCCGGCGCTATCCCGATGTCGAAATCGAGATCGTCACCGACAACGCCTTGGTCGATGTCATTGGCAAGGGTTTTGACGCCGGCATTCGGATTGCCGAGGCAGTTCCGACCGATATGGTCGCAATCCCGATTATTCCGACGCTGCGCTCGCTGGTGGTCGGTTCACCTGCCTATTTCAGCAACAGGCCATACCCGCTTGTTCCGGGCGATCTCCTGCGACATCGCTGTATCCGTGCCCGCATGGCGAGCGGCAAGCTTTATCGCTGGGAGTTCGAGCGCCACGGCCAATCCATTCTGATCGACGCGCCGGGAAGCCTCACTCTCGATGCTTCCGATCTGACGCTGAGCGCTGCCCTCGCTGGGGCGGGGCTTGCCTATATCAACGAAGCATCCGTCGCCGACCATAGAGCGGCGGGCAATCTGATCGCGGTGCTGGAGGATTGGAGCCCACCCTATCCGGGGCTCAGCCTGTATTTCGCCCAGCGCCGCCAGATGCCGGCGCGGCTACGGGCCTTGATCGAACTGATCCGCGAGTAGAATGCGTCCTGCTGATCGCCGACCTCGGATAAAGGCAAGCAGCGGCTCCATTGATGAAGCCGCTGCCGGTTTGTCGTTACTTGCCGGCGTCCTTGGCTGCCTTCTCGATCACGGCGGCAACCTTTTCCGGCTGCGAGGCGAAGACGGCGTGGCTTGCCTTGACTTCGGTCACGTCGCTGCCGGCGCGCTTGGCCATGTCGCGCTCCAGCTCGGGGTTGATGGAGCGGTCGTTGGTTGCGACGACCGTCCAGCTCTTCTTCGCCCTCCAGGCGGGATCGCCGACCTTGGCGGTGAAGGCGGCCTTCGAGGCGAAGACCTGAGATTTCGCCATGAAATCGGCCTCGTCCTTCGGCAGATCCGCTGCAAAGTCCGCCGCAAAGGCCGCTGGATCGAGATAAAGATATTGGCCGTCCTTGGTTTCCCGAATGTTCATGCCGCCCGCCGGCTTGGAGCTTGCGAGGCTAATCAGGCTTTCGCCCTTGTCCGGCTGGAACGCGGCGACATAGACGAGACCTGCGACATCCGGGCGATTGCCCGCCTCGGTGATGACCATGCCGCCGTAGCTGTGGCCGACGAGCAGGCTCGGTCCGTTCTGAAGGTCGAGCACGCGATTGGTGGCGGCGACATCGTCGGCAAGCGAGGTGATGGGTTCCTGCACGACCGTGACCTTGAAGCCGTCCTTTTCAAGGATCTCGGCGGTCTTGCGCCATCCCGAACCGTCGGCCAGAGCGCCGTGGACGATGACGATATTCTTGATCTCGGCTGCCTGCGCAGCAAAGGCAAAGGTGCTTGCGGCAAGGCCGAGAGCGATGATGGAGAGAAAACGGGTCTTCATGGGTATAACTCCTGTCAGTTGGGGTTCATGCTTGGGGGTGAAGGGGAATTTCAGCCGAAAGTGAAAGCGTAGGCCTGCACCCCGGGATCGAGGAAACGGATCTCGAATTTGCGGGCGGTGACATCACCGGACTGGCGGACGAGCTGATAGAGCTTGGTGGCCGTCACGGTGCCGTTGCCGTCGGGGTCGATATCGGAGCCATGGTCCATACCCGGTGCTTTTCCGTCCACGGTCACCTGGAAGCGGATCGGCTTTCCATCTGCCGAGGGGCCAAGGACGAGGTGCAGGTCGCGGGCGCTGAAGCGGTAAGTGATGCCGCCGCCTGCCTTGTCGAGCGATGCCTGTTCCGGGCCGACTGTCCAGGTGCCCGTCAGACCCCATTGATTGAGGCCGGGATTGGTAGTGGAATAGTCGGCGGCCGTATCTGCCTTCAGCCCTTCGGGGGAGACGAAGCCTGTTGCCTGGCTATAGCCGACATAGGTTTCGCCGGAGCGGATATGGCTGAGATCGGGGCTTGCTTCCGCACCCTTTGCATCCGGAACCACAGGGGCACTCTGAGCCATGTCGCTGCCTGCTTCGCGCAGGAGATCCTGGATTGCCTGTTCGGTCTGGCGGTAGTTGCCTTCGCCGAAATGCTGGTAGCGGATCTGCCCCTTGGCATCGATCAAGTAATGGGCCGGCCAGTAGTTATTCTCGAAGGCGCGCCAGATGCGATAGTCGTTGTCGATCGCGACGGGGTAGCCGATCTTGAAGTCGGCGACCGCCTTCCTGACGTTGTCGACATTCTTCTCGAAGGCGAATTCCGGGGCATGGACGCCGATGACGACGAGGCCCTGATCCTTGTATTTTTCCGCCCAGGCACGAACATAGGGAATGGTGCGGATGCAGTTGATGCAGGAATAGGTCCAGAAATCGACGAGGACGACCTTGCCGCGAAGCTGAGCTGTCGTCAGCGGCTCCGAGTTTAACCAGGTAACGGCGCCATTGAGGGAAGGGGCAGCACCTTCGATCGGAAGATCGCTATGGAAGGGACGGGTCGCGTCACCGGCAGTCTTCAGTGCGCTATTGCTGGCAACTTCGGTCTCGGGATCTGAGGTCTTGGGGTGGAGTCTCTCCAGCACAGCTTGTTCGAAGGAGCCGGTGCTTGCGTAGGAGAGGCGGGCGAGCAGACCGGTATCAAGGCCAAGGGCGATAGCCGCAACGCCGGCGAGTACGGCGGCGCCTGCGAATTGGCGGATGCGTTCGCTGACGCCGAGAGACTGCTTCATGCGGGCAAAGATCTTGCCACCGGCAAAGAGTGCAACGGCAAGCGAGGTCGCAGCGCCGGCGCCATAGGCAAGCAGCAGGAAGGTCGTCTGCAGATTGGCGCCTTTCAATGCAGCGCCTGTCAGCACAAGTCCAAGAATCGGGCCGGCGCAGGGCGCCCAGAGCAGGCCGGTCGCAATGCCGAGTACGAAGGAGCTTCTGACGCTCGCTGTTGCCCGATTAGCCCCGGCGGCGTTCAGCAGGTTGTTGCCGAGATCGACGGCCGGTCTGGAGAGGGCGCTGGCGATGCGCGGTGAAATCAAGCTCAGTCCAAAGAGGCCGAGCAGAGCGATCGCCACGAGGCGGCCATATTCATTGGCGCGGATCGCCCAGGCGCCGCCGACCGCGGCCAGCGTCGCGACAATAGCAAAGGTGAGTGCCATGCCCGCGAGCATGGGTAGCGTGCTCCGGACGAAGGGCTGTCCTGCACGGGCAAAGACGAAGGGCAGGATGGGCAGGATGCACGGACTGAGAATCGTCAGCGCTCCTCCGAGATAAGCTATGATAAGAAGCGCCATCGTCTTGCTCCTTTAGAAGCGATTGACCGGCTGCGGACGGCGATGAACCGTACTCAGCAATGACGCCATCTGCCGTTGGCGACGTATCTCAAATGTGTCTGATTGGGCGGCCGAATGTACCGAAACGTCGAGCTCCCCGGCTTGGATACACTCCGATACAAATTGATTGCTGCGGGCCGATTTGGACAGGGGTCTCGGCGCGTATCGAATGTTTGCGGGCAGGCATAGTGGATTGTATCACACTGTATCTGTGCCGCCTGAAGCTACAAAGGCATTCAAAACGCCACTGGCTGCGACACATCGGCGATACATGCGGCTGGCTTTCTTATGCTCACGATCCAATCCACAGGAGAGACAGATGTCCGAGGAAATCAACCACACTCGCCGCCGCTTTTTCGGTATGGCCGCCATCGCTGTCGCAGCCGCCGAATTCGGTCTGCCTGCAATCGCCGGCGCGCAAGAAACAAAGGCTTCCGCATCCACCCTGCCCGCGATCAAAGCCGGCAGCCATACTTCCTTCGGCGCGCTGAAGCAGATCAAAGCCGGTGTGCTCAATGTCGGTTACGCGGAAGCCGGTCCGGCCAATGGCCCCGTCGTCCTGCTGCTGCATGGCTGGCCCTATGACATCTACAGTTTCGTCGATGTCGCGCCGCTTCTGGCCGGCGCCGGCTATCGGGTCATCATCCCCTATCTTCGCGGCTATGGTACCACCACCTTCCTTTCGAAGGACACGCCGCGCAATGGCCAGCAGGCCGCACTTGCCGCTGATATGATCGACCTTCTCGATGCGCTGAAAATCGATAAGGTCATCGTTGCCGGCTACGACTGGGGTGGCCGCACCGCCGACATCATGGCGGCTCTCTGGCCTGAGCGCTGCAAGGCGCTGGTATCGGTCAGCGGCTATCTCATCGGCAGCCAGGAAGTAAACCGCAAGCCCTTGCCGCCGAAGGCCGAGCTTGCCTGGTGGTATCAGTTCTATTTCGCAACCGAGCGCGGTCGCCTTGGCTATCAGGAAAATCGCCATGATTTCGCAAAGCTGATCTGGCACACCGCCTCGCCGCAATGGGCTTTCGACGATGCCACTTTCGATCGCTCGGCTGCAGCATTCGACAACCCCGATCATGTTGATATCGTCATCAATAACTACCGCTGGCGCCTCGGTCTGGTCGAAGGCGAGGCGAAGTTCGATGCCTATGAAAAGAGGCTCGCCGCCGGCCCGGTGATTTCGATCCCGACCATCACCATGGAAGGCGACGCCAACGGGGCGCCTCATCCGGAGCCTGCGGCCTATCGCGGCAAGTTCTCGGGCAAGTACGAGCATCGCACGATCACCGGCGGCATCGGCCACAATCTGCCGCAG
This sequence comes from Rhizobium sp. AB2/73, assembly GCF_020871915.1. Lineage (NCBI taxonomy): Bacteria > Pseudomonadati > Pseudomonadota > Alphaproteobacteria > Hyphomicrobiales > Rhizobiaceae > Rhizobium > Rhizobium sp. AB2/73. The sequence goes on from NZ_CP067072.1 coordinate 213,004, forward strand.
GAAGCGCCGCAGGCTTTCGCCCAGGCGGTAATAGATGTTGATCGTTTCTAGTTCGGCGGTAGCGTGCGGGAGGGTGCCGGCGTAAGCTGGCGCCTCCTGTCGTCGGTGCTATGAGGGAGTATTCGTAGCTCGATGCTTAGATGATGAGTGGGAAATCGAAATGGATCATATCGACCATATCCTGATCGTGGATGACGATCGGGAAATCCGCGAACTGGTATCGAGCTATCTGAAAAAGAACGGTCTGCGGGCGACGACGGCTGCCGATGGCCGGCAGATGCGCAGTTTCCTCGAGGCCAATTCGGTCGATCTGATCGTGCTCGACGTGATGATGCCGGGCGACGACGGCCTCGTGCTGTGTCGCGAGCTTCGTGCGGGAAAGCACAAGGCGACACCCATTCTGATGCTGACAGCGCGCAGCGACGAAATGGACCGCATTCTCGGCCTGGAAATGGGCGCGGACGATTATCTCGCAAAGCCTTTCGCCGCCCGCGAGCTCCTCGCCCGCATCAAGGCGGTTCTGAGGCGCACCCGCATGCTGCCGCCCAACCTGCAGATCAGCGAAGTCGGTCAGATGCTGGTGTTCGGCGATTGGCGGCTGGATACGGTCGGCCGTCATCTGCTGGACAAGGACGGCACTGAGATCACGCTCAGCGGTGCCGAATACCGCCTGCTGCGCGTCTTCATCGACCATCCGCAGCGGGTGCTCAATCGCGACCAGCTTCTGAACCTCACTCAGGGTCGAGACGCCGATCTCTTCGATCGGTCCATAGACCTCCTCGTCAGCCGTCTTCGCCAGCGGCTGGGGGATGACGCCCGGGAGCCGATGTATATCAAGACGGTGCGCAGCGAAGGCTATGTCTTCTCCGTGCCAGTGGAAATTGCGGAGCTTCGCCCATGACGGTGGTCGACCTTCCGGGTCACCGGCCATGGTGGCCGAGCACCCTGCGTGCACGCATTTCGCTGATCCTGCTGGCCGGGCTCGCGATCGCTTACGGCCTGTCTTTCAGCGTGCTCTACATCGAGCGCTACATGTCGGCAAAGGCGGTCATGCTCGGCACGCTGGAAAACGACGTTGCGACCTCGATCGCCGTTCTCGATCGCCTGCCGGCCGATGAGAGGGCGAATTTCGTCGATTGGCTCAGCCGCGGCAATTACAATTTCGAGCTGGGGACGGGCCTGCCTGGTGTGCCCGATACTTCCGCGCATGGCGCGGAGATTGCCGCCAAGATAGAGGACGCGGTCGGCCATCGCTTTCCCATTCGCATGGAATCGATACCAGGCCCGATCTCTCGGCTGCAGGCACATCTCAATTTGAGCGATGGCAGCCCGCTGACGATTGATGTTACGCCCAAGGGCGTCATGCCGATCGCGGCCTGGCTGCCCTATGTCTTCGTCGTCCAGATGCTGTTGATCGTGTTTTGTACCTGGTTTGCCGTCCGCCAGGCCACACGTCCGCTCGCCGAGCTTGCTGCTGCGGCCGATGCGCTCGATCCCAACAACAAGAGTCCGGCCTTGAGCGACCGGGGGCCGAGCGAAGTGGCGCATGCCGCCAGGGCCTTCAACGCCATGCGGGATCGAATCGCGCATTATCTTGAGGAGCGCGTGCAGATCCTTGCGGCGATTTCGCACGATCTGCAGACGCCGATTACGCGCATGCGCCTGCGCGCCGACATTGCCGATGATTCGCCGGAGAAAACCAAGCTGCTGCAGGATCTCGGCGAGATCGAGCGGCTGGTGCAGGATGGGATCGCCTATGCACGCAGCGCGCACGGCAACGGCGAGAAGAGCGCACGCATCGATCTTGCCTCCTTCATCGAAAGCATCTGCTACGACTATCAGGACACCGGCAAATCCGTTGAGATTCTCGGCCTCATCCAGGGCACGGCGACGACGAAGCCGCATGCGCTCCGTCGCATCCTCACCAACTTCATCGATAATGCCCTGAAATTTGCCGGTGCGGCGGAAATCGCCGTGGAGCGGCGGGATATGGGCCAGATTGCGATCACCGTTCTGGATCGCGGTCCCGGTATTCCGCAGGACCAGATAGAAGCGGCGATGCAGCCCTTCTTCCGGTTGGAGCAGTCACGCAACCGTAATACCGGCGGCACCGGGCTTGGTTTGGCGATTGCCCAGCAGCTCGCCCAGACACTCGGCGGCTCCGTCAGACTCTATAACCGCGAAGGCGGGGGGCTCGCCGCCGAAGTTGTTATTTCCTGATCGCGCCTCAAAGATCTTCAGGATCTTTGTAAGCATTTGTATCCGGCGTGTTAAGGCCTACGTTTTGTAACATTTCCCGCGATTCCGGAAACATGCCGGATACGTCGATCCATCAAAAACAACTCCGTCAACAGACGTTGCTCCCACGACACGGCAGAGCGGGCAGCGCAACAAAGGAGTGTTCCATGACCAAGATCGACAAGGTTCTCTACACCGGCAAGACCCACACCATCGGTGGCCGCGACGGCTTCGCGCGCAGCGATGACAACCAGCTGGATGTCAAGCTTTCGCCTCCCGGCAGCGCCCATGCCGGCACCAATCCCGAGCAGCTCTTTGCCGCCGGCTGGTCGGCCTGCTTCATCGGCGCAATGGGCCTTGCTGCGGCCAAGCGCAAGGTCAAGCTTCCGGCCGATCTCGCCGTCGATGCCGAAGTGGATCTGGGTACCACGGATGGTGCTTACTTCCTGCAGGCCCGCCTCACCATCAGCATGCCCGGCATCGAGCCTGAGCTTGCCCGCACGCTGGTCGAGGAAGCTCACCAGACCTGCCCCTATTCGAAGGCGACTCGCGGCAACATCAATGTCGAGCTGAAGCTCGCCTGAGAATCGCTCAAGCGTCGATATTGCGCGTCGTTCCGGAAGGTGCGGCGCGCCGAATCGTTAATTTTCCGCATCGACTATCAAGCAAGGCGGCGCCTGCTTTTCCCTCTGGAGGATCTCATGCGACCAATCATTCTTCTCCTTGCGGGGGCTGCGATTTTCGCCGTTCCATGCGTCTACGACCCCAGCTCCAACGAGCCTTCGGCGCTTGCGAGCCTCGCCGTTTTATGGGGCGGTTCGGGCCTCAATCGAGCCCCGAATTAACCATTTGTTAACCATATCAACGGTACACAGGATCAACGATTTATTCACATAGATGACCAAAGTGCTAACAGACGCTCGTTCGATCCGTATCAAGGGCCGCTCCTTTCTTGCGGTCATGCTTTCGCCGGATCTTCCGCTGGACCAGTGGTTGACCAGGCTTGACGACCTCGCAGCCCGTTCGGCCGGCTTCTTTCTGGGGCGGCCGGTCGTGCTCGATATCACCGATCTGCCGATCGACAAGGCACAGCTCAAGGAGCTGATTGCCGAGCTTTCGGCCCGCAATGTCAGCATCATGGGCATCGAGGGCGGTCGCCCGTCGATATCGGGGCCCGGTATGCCGCCGATCCTGAAGGGCGGGCGTCCGGCTGCCGATTTCGAAGTCTCCGAGGCCGAACCGGTCGTGGAGCGCCGCAACAGCGAGCCCAAGGCGCCGCCGCCGGAAGTTCGTGCGGTTACGCAGTCGCTGATCATTCGCGAGCCGGTACGATCCGGCCAATCAGTGATCTTTCCGGAAGGTGACGTTACCGTCATCGGTTCGGTGGCATCGGGCGCGGAAGTCATCGCGGGTGGATCGGTCCATATTTACGGCGCCCTGCGCGGCCGCGCCATGGCGGGCTCGATCGGCAATGCCTCGGCGCGAATCTTCTGCCGCAAGCTCGAGGCCGAGCTGCTGGCGATCGATGGCATCTACAAAATGGCGGAAGACATATCACCCGGCCTCAAGGGGCAAGCCGTCCAGCTCTGGCTGGATGGTGAAACGATCATGGCCGAAAAACTAATCTGAGCCGAAGCCGGCCAAAACAGGAGAGCAAGATGGGCAAGGTAATCGTCGTCACATCAGGCAAGGGCGGAGTTGGAAAGACGACTTCGACGGCCGCATTGGGGGCGGCTTTGGCGCAGAGAAATGAAAAGGTTGTCGTCGTCGATTTTGACGTCGGCCTGCGCAACCTCGATCTGGTCATGGGCGCGGAACGCCGCGTCGTCTATGATCTCGTCAACGTCATCCACGGCGATGCCAAGCTGCCGCAGGCCCTGATCCGCGACAAGCGGTTGGAGACGCTCTTCCTCCTGCCGGCTTCGCAGACCCGCGACAAGGATAATCTGACGCCCGAGGGTGTCGAGCGCGTCATCAACGAGCTCAAGAATTATTTCGATTGGGTCATCTGCGACAGCCCGGCCGGCATCGAGCGCGGTGCAACGCTTGCCATGCGCCATGCCGACGTCGCCGTCGTCGTCACCAACCCGGAAGTCTCCTCGGTGCGCGATTCCGACCGGATCATCGGCCTGCTGGACTCCAAGACGCTGAAGGCGGAGCGCGGCGAGCGCATGGAGAAACACCTTCTGCTGACCCGCTTCGATGCTAGCCGCGCCGAACGCGGCGACATGCTGAAGGTCGACGATGTGCTGGAGATCCTCTCCATCCCGTTGCTCGGCATCATCCCGGAAAGCACTGATGTCCTGCGCGCGTCCAACCTAGGCTCTCCGGTGACGCTTGCCGATGCGCGCTGCGCGCCGTCGCTTGCCTATTTCGACGCCGCACGCCGTCTTGCCGGCGAGCAGGTGCCGATCACTATCCCCGGCGAGAAGCGGGGTATCTTCGGCAAGATCTTCGCAAGGAGGGCCGCATGAGCATTTTCGGACTGTTCCGCAAGCAGAGATCTGCACCGATGGCGCGCGAGCGTCTGCAGATCCTCCTTGCCCATGAGCGCGCCTCGATAGGCTCGGATCTCGTATCCGTGCTGAGGGAGGAAATCCTCGCCGTCATCGCCAAGCATGTGCAGGTCGATCGCGACAAGGTGCAAGTGAAGATGGACCGCGACAAGGATGTCTCCATGCTGGAGATCGATGTCGAGATCCCGCGCGACGCGGCCTTGCAGGCCGCCTGACGAAAGATCAGCGCTTGTAAAATGTGCGAATTCTGTCACATGGAATTCTCGTGTGACAGAATTGCTAAAATTTTCGCAGCCGCCTCTTGCAAAGGGTGCGATTCGCGATTATTTGCAGCCCATCACCTGTATCGATGGCCTGCCGCGCTGACATTTCTGTGTCGAGCCGGTGTTCGCTGTCCGGGTCAATAAGCAAGGGCGCTCCCCAGAAATGGGTAGAGCGCCCTTTGCTTTTGTCGCATTCCTGATGCTTTTCTTGTTCCATGCGATATGCCAGTTTGCAGCGATGAGGCGGGAGGCGGCTGGCTTGAGCGGGTTGAATTATCGATGGAATGCGATCTTCAGATGGCTGCTCGCCAGCCTCCTGGTTGCGGCCTACGCCGTCTCCGCTCGCGCGGCCGACAGGACGATCTTTCTGACTTTCGATGACGGCCCTTTGCCTGGAACGCAGAACATTCTTTCCGTGCTAAGTCAGGAAAATGTCCCCGCCGCCATGTTCATGGTCGGCCAGCATGTCGAAACCATTCCAGCCGGGCGCGACCTCCTGGCAGAGGCCAAGGCGATGCCGCTGGTGACCGTCGGCAATCACAGCTACAGCCACGCCAATAATCGCTATAGACGATACTATTCCAACACCCAGGCCGTGGTTGCCGACATGCTGCACGCCAATGAGGTGCTGGGTCTGACGCCGATCGTCAATGCGCGACTGCCGGGCAGGGACGTCTTCCGGCTTCCGACCGTATCGAGGGAGGATCTATCCATCAATGTCGCCCAATGGGAACGCGAGTGGCTGGATTATGAGCTCGTTGCAGAAGCAGGCTTCTATCTCTATGGCTGGGATTTCGAGTGGGTGCATAGCGACGACGGCAAGCCGGTCCAATCGGTGGACCATCTCGTCAATGAGATAGACCACCTTTTCCAATACGGTCGTTTCACGCAGCGTGGAAAGATGATCCTGCTGATGCATGACGAGATGTTTCAGGACCAGTTCAATGGCCGCGAAAACCTGCAGTCGCTGATCCGCAAGCTCAAAGAGCGCGGCTACGCTTTCGGCGACATCAGGAATTATGCACCCTCGAAACCGTGAATACTTCTGTATCTTCAGGTTCAGGTCTGTGATCTCTCGGACATAGCGCGAAATCACCGCGCATGTTTGCGCGGCAGGGCGAAGGCTCGGGGAAGAAGCGATCGTCGTTTTCGAATATGCTCGCCTTATGTATTCGCGCGGGCGTCATAGTTTTCCTGTGCCTCTTCGATGTGCCGCAGATGGTTGATCGCCCATTCGTAGACCGCGCCGAACGGCACCTGAAGCGTCCGGCCAAGATCGGTGATCGAATATTCCACCGCGACCGGTGAGGTTGCCAGCACTCTGCGCGAAATCAGCCCGTTTCTTTCAAGCCGTCGCAGTGCCTGGGTCAGCGCCTTGTGAGTAATTCCTTCCAACCTGCGCATGAACTCATTGAAGCGGGTGGGTTTTTCCTCAAGCACGGTCAGTATCATGACGGACCATTTGTTCGCGACCTGATCGAAGAACGAGCGCGCCGCACAGTCCGCGAAGAAGACGTTGTCCACCTTTCCGGGCATCTGGATATCCTCCGGTATATCTACGCACTTTAGGGTGCGTAATTGATCGTAGATTGACAACGTATATCTAGAAGTCACCGAGCAATCAACGCCGGGCCGCCGAGCGGGTAGCTCGCGGGCATGCCAGAGATTTCAAAGGAGACTACCAGTGGCAGAGAGCAATTTCGACCTATCGCGGCGCGGTCTGATGACCATCCTGGGAATGACGGTGGCGGCGGTTGCCGCCGGCCCCAATCCTGCCCTCGCTGCGCCGGCGCCCATCGCTAACCTTTTCCACACGGTCTCTGGAAAGGGTCGAAACGTAATGCTGCTGCACGGCTGGACGTGTGATTCCCATGACTGGAGTTGGCAATTGCCCGCCCTCGAAAGCCACTACCGGGTCGTTGCCGTCGATCTGCGTGGCCATGGCCGGTCCGAGATCATGCCGTCCGGCAGCTACATGCCTGGCGACTATGTTCGTGACATCGAAGCTCTGATCGAAAGGAAATTCGAGGGTGAGAAATTTGTATTGATAGGACATTCCATGGGTGGGCAGGTCGCCGCGCGCCTTGCGACCAAGCGGCCGGATCTTGTCGACGCGGTCGTGTCCGTCGATGGCTCCCTCGGCTTTGCGGACAGCCTTGGGCCGATCTTCAAGAAAACCGTCGACGGCCTCCAGACGCAGAGTCCCGGCGTGGTCGGTCCGGCCCTGTTCGAGAGCGTCTATGACCCTTCGACCGATCCGGCACTCAAGCGCTGGCATGCAAGACGACTTCAGGGAATGCCGGAGCATCCTGTTCGAGAATCCTTCGGACCGCTATTCTTCGGATCTGATCAGGTCGGCCTTGGCAGCAATAGCGAAACCTTCTGCAAGACGATCACAGTTCCTTTCTATCATCTCTGCCGCGACGAAAGCCAGGCCGTACGGATGCGCAGATGGTTCTCGAACGAGAAGTCCAAGGTCGATGTCTGGAAGAACGCCGGGCACTGGATCATGCAGGACCGCAAGGACGATGTGAACTCGGCGATCGTGTCTTGGGTAGAGTTGCTATGAGCGACGGGGGCTGAGTGCTCCCTTAATGAAGTTTCAAGCTGATACAAGGGGTAGACGGGGATATCGAGGCAGTCAGGAAACCGTCCGTTGACGCGGCGGTCTGAACGGCACCATACGACGGAGCGCGTTTCCCTTACAACGGCTGTTAGCCTTGCCTCGCCGCAGCTCCTGCTGCGACCGTCAGGATGAAATCGTCGAGCTCCTGTTCCAGGCTTTCGATCGGCAAGCCGACGAAACGCCCTTCGAGGCTGATGCTGACGACGCCATGCACGGCGCCGAAGAGCGTTCTCGCCCGGATTGCACGTGCCGTTTCCGGCATGTTCGGCTGCAACTCCGCGAGCGGCTCGGCAATGACTCCCATCAGGAACATATGCTCTTCCAGATGCCATTCGGGGCTGGGGCGATCATCCGGAGGCCGATGGTCGAACAGCGCTTTCCATAGATTGCGATGGGTGACCGCAAAGCGCAGATAGCCCCGTGCGAGATTGCGCAGCCGGTCGGTTGGGGTGTGATTCTTGACTTCGGCCAGCGTCAGCGACGCTTCCAGCGCCTTCAACGTTGCCGAATTGACGTGAATGACCAGATCGTCGAGATCAGCAAAGACAGTGTAAAGACCTCCGAGAGCGCAGCCGACATCCTGTGTGACGTCGCGCGCCCTGAGGTTGGAAAGCCCATCGGCTGCGATGCGATTGCGCGCCGCCTCGATCAACCTGAGCTTCAGGTCCTCGCGCTTTTCCAGCGTTTTTCTCGCCATTGACAATTCCAATTCAATTTTTTGAACATCGTTCAAAATTTTTCTTGAACGATGTTCACGGTTTTGGCATAAGTGGTTTCGTGAACATCGTTCATAATCGGGAGACGGCAAATGTTCAATTCGATTCTGACGCTCATTCGCGTTCGGGCCTACGATGCCGAACAGGCATTCATCGATCGCAACGCGGTGCCGCTGCTGGCCCAGCAGATCCGCGAGTCTGCCAGCGCGATTCAGTCGGCGCGGCGGGCCGTGGCGATTGCCATCGCGCAGAATGAGCAGGAAAAGAACCGACACGCAGCGATCAACGGCCGCATTGCGGACCTGGAAATGCGCGCCGTCGTCGCCCTGGAGAAGGGAAGCGACGAACTTGCGCGGGAAGCGGCTGAGGCGATCGCCCAGCTCGAAGCCGAGCGGGAGGCTTCTGAAAAAGCCCAGGCGCAATTCACCCAGACGATCGGCAAGCTCAAGGCAACCGTTCGCACATCGGAAGCGCGGCTGCAGGAACTGCAGCGGGGCGAGCGCCTGGCGCGCGCCGCCGAGCAGACACAGAAGCTCAATGTCGCCTGCGACGACAATTCCGGCCTGGCGACGCTTGATGACGCCGAGGAAACGCTTGCCCGTCTTCAGGCGTACCAGAGCCGCTGCGAGATAGCAGCCTCGGCCATGAAGGAAATGGATGCCGCGAGCCGGCAGGCACATATCATCGAAAAACTCGCCAATGCCGGTTGCGGCGCACCGTTAGGCCCTTCGGCCGACGACGTGCTTACCCGCCTGCGTGAGCGCATGAATTCGGCAGCCTGAAAACAAACCCATCAGATAATTGAGAGGATACGATCATGAACGACAGCTTTCAGAAACATTCCCAGGCTTGGGTCAGCTTCTCCTACATCTCTTTTGCCGCTGCCGCATTTATGCTCCTCATTGGCCTTTACATGATGCCGATCGATCTCTGGGGCAAAGGCTATCTCGCCATGGGTATCCTGATGCTGGTGCAGACGGCGGTCAACGTCACCAAGACGATCCGAGACAATAGCGAGGCCGACAAGCTGATCCGCAAGGTAGAAGATGCCCGTACGGAAAAGCTTCTGGTCAAGTTCAATCGTGACGGCCAGGACTAGTCTTTATTAACGACGCCGTAGAGTTGTATCCGCGCTCAATCTTTGCGTAACAACTCTATGGCGTTCTGTTGGCCGAATGAGGGATACGCCATGCAAACGCACCTGATGAGATCGAGGAAGTTCGCGCCGCTGTTCTGGACGCAATTTCTGACCGCCTTCAATGATAATTTCTTAAAGCAGACTCTGGTTTTCGTCATTCTCGCGCAGATGGCGACCGAGGGTGCGGCGCTGGTCACCCTTGCCGGCGGCATCTTCATCGTGCCGTTCCTGCTCCTGTCGGCGATAGCGGGCGAGCTTGCCGACAAATACGACAAGGCCAAGATGGCAGAGCTTTTGAAGCGCTGCGAACTCGGTGTCGCGGCGATCTCCGTCGTCGGCATTGCCTTCTCCTCCATCTGGATCCTGATGCTTGCCCTCTTCGGCTTCGGCGTCATCTCCTCGCTCTTCGGGCCGATCAAATACGGCATCCTGCCGGATCATCTGCAAAGCCGGGATCTTCCAAAGGCGAATGCCTGGATCGAGGGCGGTACTTTCATTGCCATCTTGACCGGCACGATGGTTGCGGCGGTCGCCTTCCGCGAGGGCGAAAATATCTGGATCTTCGGGCCGATGATGATGGGGCTCTCCATCCTCTGCTGGTTCGCCGCCCGTCTGATTCCTGCGACCGGCTCCAAGGCACCCGATCTCATCGTCGACACCAATGTCGTGCGCTCGAGCTACAGGCTGGTCAACGAGCTTCGCGCCGATAACCGCATCTGGCGGGCGTCGCTCATGAACTGCTGGTTCTGGTTCGTCGGCGCCTTCATCATGTCGATGCTGCCGGTCATGGTAACCGATATTCTCGGCGGTTCGGAAATCGTCGTTCCCGCCTATCTGGCAATCTTCGCCATATCGGTTGCCATCGGCTCGGCCATTGCCGGATGGATGGCTGCCGGCCGCATCGTGCTTCTGCCGGCGCCGATCGGCATGCTGATCGTCGCGCTCTTCGGCCTCGATCTCGGCTGGAACCTGTGGGGTCTGCAGTCGACCAGCCATGCCGAAACCATACTTGCCTTCTTCGCCGGACCGAAGACCATTCGCGTCGCCATAGATCTCGCCGGAATGGCGATCGGCGGCGCCTTCCTGGCCGTCCCGACCTTCTCGGCCATGCAGAGCTGGGCACATGAGGATCGCCGCGCCCGTGTCATCGGCGCGTCGAATGTGCTTTCCGCTCTCTTCATTGCCGTCGGCCTGGCGCTTGTGGCGGTGCTTCAGGCTGTAGGCCTGTCGATCCCGATGATCATTCTCAGCATTTCCGTGCTCAACGTGGCGATCGCCTGGCTCATGCTGAAAATGCTGCCAACCAATGCCTTCCGTGATCTCATCTCCATCATCTTCCGCGCCTTCATGCGGCTGGAGGTCGAGGGCCTTGAGAACATCCGCAAGGCCGGCCCCGCGCCGATCATCGCGCTCAACCATGTAAGCCTGCTCGACGGTGCACTCGCGCTCGCCATCACCGAGGAAGAACCCGTCTTCGCCATCGACTATGCCTTCGCGAGGAAATGGTGGGTGCGGCCGCTTTTGAAAATGTGCAAGTTCCTGCCGCTCGATCCGACCAAGCCGATGGCAACGCGCTCGCTGATCAAGGTCATCCAGGACGGCAGTCCAATCGGCATCTTCCCCGAGGGCCGCCTGACAGTGACGGGCACGCTGATGAAGGTCTATGACGGTGCCGCCATGGTTGCCGACAAGACCGGCACGATGATCGTGCCCGTTCGCATCGATGGGCTGGAGAAGAGCTATGCCTCCTATCTGACCTCGAGCCATGTTCGCCGTCGCCTCTTCCCCAAAGTCAAGGTGACGATCCTCGAGCCCGTCAAGCTCGATGTTTCCGCGGAACTCAAGGGCAGGAAGCGCCGTATCGCCGCGGGTGCCGCTCTCTACCAGATCATGTCGACGCTGATGTTCCGCACCGCCGACACCAATAATACCGTCCTTGGACGCGTCATCGACAGCGCCCATGAATATGGCGGCAAGAAACTCGCCGTAGAGGACCCGATCGCCGGCAAGCTCTCCTATGCCAAGCTGCTGACAGGCGCTGCGGTATTGGGTGCGAAGTTCAGGAAGATGTTCCCGAACGAGAAGACGTTCGGCGTGATGCTGCCGAATGCCAATGGCACGGCCGCGACCGTGCTCGGCGTGATGTCGGCGGGCAAGGTTCCGGCCATGCTGAACTTTACGGCCGGTGCGGCCAACATCCTATCCGCCTGCCGGACGGCCGAGGTCAAGCATGTGCTCTGCTCGCGTGCCTTCATCACGCAGGCAAAGCTCGGTCCTGTGGTCGAGGAGCTCGAAAAGCATGTGACCTTCGTCTGGCTGGACGAACTGCGCACGCAGATCACCTCTTTCGACAAGATCGTCGGCCTCATGCGTAAATATCGGCCGCTGGCAAAACGCAATGCCGATGATCCGGCGGTCATTCTCTTTACCTCCGGCTCGGAAGGGGCACCGAAGGGCGTCGTGCTGACGCACCGCAATGTCCTCTCGAATGCCGCCCAGGCCGCCTCGCGTATCGACTTCCACCCTGGCGACAAGGTGTTCAATGTCCTGCCGATGTTCCACTCCTTCGGCCTGACGGCAGGCACGATCCTGCCGCTGGTCTCGGGCGTCCCGGTGTTCTTCTATCCGTCGCCGCTGCACTACCGCATCGTGCCGGAACTGATCTATGTGTCGAACGCCACGATCGTCTTCGGCACGGATACGTTCCTGAACGGCTATGCCCGCACAGCCCATCCTTATGACTTGCGGTCGATCCGCTACATCTTCTCGGGCGCCGAGCCGGTGAAGGCATCGACCCGCGAGGTCTATATGGAGAAATTCGGCTTGCGTATCCTGGAGGGCTACGGCGTGACCGAAGCCGCGCCGGTCATCTCACTGAACACGCCGATGTACAACCGCACCGGAACGGTCGGCAAGATCATGCCGGGCATGGAATGGAAGCTCGAGCCAGTTCCCGGCATCGATGAGGGCGGCCGCCTCCTGATCCGCGGCGCCAACGTCATGGCCGGCTACCTGCGCGCCGACAATCCCGGCGTCCTCGAGCCGCTGCCAGAGGGTTGGCACGATACCGGCGACATCGTCACCATCGACGAGGACGGTTTCGTCAAGATCCGCGGCCGCGCCAAGCGCTTCGCCAAGATCGGCGGCGAGATGATCTCGCTTGCCGCGGTGGAAACGCTTGCCGCACAGCTCTGGCCGGGTGCTCTCAGCGTCGTCTCGGCGGTGCCTGACGCCAAGAAAGGCGAGCGTCTTGTGCTGCTGACCGATGCGCCGGATGCGACGCGAAGCGATTTCCTGGCATTCGCCAAATCGAAGGGTGCTACGGAAATGATGGTCCCGGCCGAAGTGACCGTTGGCAAGGTGCCGGTTCTCGGCTCCGGCAAGGTCGATTTCGTGACGGCGCGCGCCATGGCTTTGGAAGCTCAAGCGCAGTCACAGGCGGCGTAAGCTCCGGATCCTGAAGCAGTGGAGCGGTCGATGGTTTCTGCCATCGGCCGCTTTTTGCTGCCAGTTCATGGCGGAGTGCATCACTTTCGTTTCAGGCGGCAATTGGCAGGATGATCTGAAACGTCGTGCCATCCTTGCCGCTATCCAACAACTCGATGCTACCGCCATGCGAGGCGAGCATCGCTCTGACGATGCCGAGGCCCATACCCGTGCCGCCATCGTCCCGCCGCGTCGAGAAGAAGGGCTCGAAGACGCGATCCCGATTGCCATCGGCAATGCCACGACCATTATCGCGCACCTGGATCGTCATTCTCCGCCCTTCGTCGCTTGCCTTGATTGTAAGGCTTGTAGCGGCGTTCTGAGAGGCATTTTCCGCCAGATTGGCGAAGACAATACCGGCGGCCTCGACTGGCAGCGGCAGCATCTTGATGACGCTGCCTTCGTCGATGATCGTCAATTGGCGAAATTGCATCTCCAATTGGGCAACGATGGCGCGAAGGTTGCTAAAGCCCTGTTCGGATGGAAGCTCGGCTTTCGCGAGTTCCCGAAGGCGCGACAACAGCTTGTCCAGCCGTTCGGTGTCGGCGATGATGTTTGCGAGAAAGCGGTTGCGCTGCTCCTGGCTCATCGGATTGCGGTCGTCATCGTCGCGCAGCAACTCCGCCGCTCCCTTGATCGAGGTGAGGGGCGATTTCAGTTCGTGCGAAACATGGGTGGCAAAGGAGCTGACATAATCGGAATGATCGACCAGTTTGCCGGCTAGATCGAGAAAGCTCTGCGAAAGGGTCGCGACCTCGCGCGTGCCGTAGATGTCGAGCGGCCGGATTGCGGAGCGTCCGCCGCGGGCGATCTCTTCGGTGCGGGCAATCAGGGCATTGATCGGCGTAGTCAGCGTGCGCGTGAGTACATAGGCGACGATGAGGGTGAGGATCAGAACGGCAGCGAGGGTGGCGATCTCCGCCGGTGCCATGGCTCCCGAGGCGGCGCGTACGGCGCGAAACCAGATGACAGTCAGCAGCGGCAGCATCATCACGGTCAGAAGCACGGCATAGACGATGAGGGCAAGCGGCGGCCGCCATTTCGGCTTTACCCTTGGCGCATGCATCAGACGCTTCCTTCTGCTGGTGATGTCAGCTTGAAGCCGACGCCGTGCACCGTGGCGATGATGCCCTTGCCGCCAGCGGCCGAAAGCTTGGCGCGAAGATTGCGTATATGGCTGTCTATGGTGCGGTCTGCGACCTGCATGTCAGCGCCATAGGCCGCTTCCATCAGCTGATCGCGGCTGAAGACGATCTCGGGGCGCGACAGCAGCGTATCGAGGATCGAGAATTCAAGTGCGGTCAAGGTGAGAGGTACATCGGCGAAACTGGCGGTGCGGCCACCGCGATTGAGCCGCAGAGATCCCACGGACACGGAGCCAATGGCCGCATCCGGCTCAGAGCCATGGCCGGTTCGCTTCAGGATAGTCTTCACCCTGGCAACCAGTTCGCGCGGGCTGAAAGGTTTGGTGACATAATCGTCGCCGCCGATTTCCAGGCCGAGGATCCTGTCGATTTCTTCGTCGCGCGCCGACAGGAAGAGGATCGGAAGGTTCGATGTCTTGCGAATGCGGCGGCAGACTTCCAGTCCATCCATATCGGGCATGCCGACATCAAGGACGATGAGGTCGAGACCGCCTTTGTGAAAGGCCATCATGGCCTCAGTGCCATTGCGCGCGGTCGTCGTCTTCATGCCGGCGCGGTCGAGCGCGAAGCAGATCACGTCGCGAATATTCGGTTCGTCGTCGGCGACGAGGATACGCTGGGCCATGCTGTAAGGGTCCTGGTTCACCCATTCGTTTTCTTCGTTTCCGCCTGATCTTGCAAGAGTTGCGTCCGCTTGAGGTAGCCGTCGAGGCGGGCGCCACGATATGTCCAGCTTCGCCAATCGTGCGAGCGTCCGAGATGCTGCCATAGTAGTGTTTCGCGCACCCTGCGAGCATCCGCATCGGCGGGCAGAGATGCCAGATAGGTGTCGAGCGCCGGAATGGCCGCCGGGCCGAGTGTCAAGAGATAATCAAGGTCGAGCACGATGCCTTCACCCGATATCTCGCGGCTATGTGCAACGTTGAAGCGGGCGATGAAGGCAGGAATATCCGCGAGCGCGGCGGCATAGAGCGTAAGAACCAGCATTGCGGAGCTTAACGCGATCAGCCACTCGTTGGAGCGATCCAGCAGGATGCGCAGAAGGATGAGGCAGAGACCGACCGCGACCAGCCCCATCCAGATGCCGGCAGCAACGCGCAGCTCCGTCAGCGAATAGACTTCGACATAGAGGTCGAGCCGCAGAATGGAGGAAAGGCAAAGCAGGATGTTCTGCACGATCCAGAGGTGCACCAGGCCGCGAAGCATGGGACTTCTGTCGCCTGGCCCCGCCGCGCCGCATGGCAGCAAGCACGAAGATAGCAGCGAGGATTGCGGTGAGCATCAGCGGATAGGCGCCGCGATGGGCGTATTCGGCATGGCTCATGCCATCTGGCAGGCTGGCGCCACCCCAGAGATAGGTGAGATCGAGCAGCGTCTGCACGGCAAACAGCACATTGAAGACCAGCAGCGAACGCAGCAGGGCACCATGGCTGAACAGCGCATCTTCAGCTCCGGTTGCGATATCGGGAACATCCCGTCGGCGAGGGCGCCGCCGCATGAGGCGTGGGCGAAGCAGCGGGCGAAGAAAGGCTGCAACGGCAAGCCAGAAGCCGATCCGCCATATGCTCAACAGTTGCAGCAGGAAGGTAAGGTCGAGGCTGCGAAGCGTCTTGTCGATTAGCGGATTGGCGGCTGCGAAGAGGGCAAGAAAACCCGCGGCAAAAACCAGCGGCATGATCCAGTTGCGAAGATGATGCCGCACACCGCGCGGTGACGGTTTTTGCAGGTGCTGCAGCCAGCGATAGCTCGCGCGGCGAAAAGGCCGCGCCGGCACGTCCAGAAGGAAACGCAGCAGCACGAGCGGCAGGCGAGTCCATTGCGAGGGGATCAATCCGCCGATGCCGAGCGAGATCAAGCAAAGGCTGAGAAGGCTGATTGCGATGCCCATCCAGGAGGTGGCTTCGGCAAGCGGAATGGACGCGACAAGGCCGAGGGCGACAAACGCCGCGATTTTTTGAACGGATGGTCTTTTTCGCGACGAGCTGAGCAGACCGGCGGCAACGGCATTGGTGAAGATAAAAAGATTGAGGCCGGGCTGTCTGTCGAAAAGGAGAAGGTCTGCCAGGGCGACAAGGGCAATGAATATGAGGAGTTTGCGATGGGATTTATTTGTGGAGTTTAAGGGAAGGGTCGCTGCATCGGATAGGCTCATCGGTATCGGCTCCGTAGAGGATGCCTTGCCGTGAAGGCTATGATCCTGGCGTCCTGAACGGGCGGATCGGCCTGTGACTGAGGATCGTCCAGCCACCAGCCTTCCTTGAGAAGACTGCGTGGCAGGCGGATTGGTGGAGCTGTGGTTGTTTCGGGCGTGTTGTTCATGGCGCGACGATGCCATGCGCCTTTGCAGAATTTGTGCAGAAGCTGGGGAGCTCTTCAGGAAAATTGACCAAGTCGGAACGTCCAAATCATCGCGCTTGTATGAGATCTGAACAAGAATTGCCGCTGGCAAAGCCAAACCGGGTGAGAGGGATTCTAGCGCTGCATGAAAGCTGTCTCAAAATGGGGTAGTCACTTGTGGAATTTAATCCTGTATTTCCCAGCTTCCAGTCCGCCTATGGATTGCCGGTGTGAAAATCTATTTGTTGACGCGGCTGTCGTACTCACCCCTGACGACAGCCGGGAATCTCGGAAGCGGCTTTCAGCTGCGACCGGGGTTCTCGTCAGAAAAGGAAGCCTCCACATTCGCGATGAGACTGCAAATCGCGCCTGAAGACAGGGCAGGGCTGCTCTAGAGACCGGGGAATATGGATGCCAGGTTACTCCACAATCGCCTTGCCGCATGCGCGCTTTGATTGTAGCTTTTCTCAGAAAGTCGCTGAGCGAAGGGTGAAGATTGCATGGTCATCACGCAGAGCAATTCATCCTCGTCACCTGATCGCGAAACCTTGCAGGTCATGGGCTTTGATCCCGGGCTCGGCCGCAAATTTGAAGCCGGCATCGAATCCGGCCTGCTGCGCGATCTGCATGTCGTGCTTGCCGCCCGTTCCGGGCGTGTATGCCTGGAATATTATGCCGTTGGTCCCGACGAAAATTGGGGAGATCCGCTCGGGGATGTCGCCTTCGACGCCGATACGCTGCACGATCTTCGCTCTGTCACCAAGAGCATTGCTGGCCTTCTTTATGGCATCGCGCTCGACAGGGGATTGGTGCCGCCACCGGATGCATCGCTCTATGAGCAGTTTCCGGAATACGGCGATCTCGCCCGAGATCCTGCACGCGCCAAGATCACCATTGCCCACGCGCTGACGATGACGCTGGGGATGGAGTGGGACGAGGATCGTCCCTATACCGACCCGCTGAACAGCGAAATTGCGATGGAGAACGCGGAGGACCGATATCGTTTTGTTCTGGAGCGTCCGGTGATCGCCGAGCCGGGAACGCGCTGGATTTATTCCGGCGGCAGCGTCGCGCTGGTGGGGGCGATCATCGAGCGCGGCACGGGCAAGCGCTTGCCCGACTTCGCGCGAGAGGTTCTCTTTGAACCTTTGGAGATTGCAAAATTCCACTGGAATGCCGGGCGTGACGGCGTGGCGTCGTCGGCATCTGGGTTGCGTCTCACGGCCCCCGATTTGCTGAAGATCGGGATGCTTTTCCTTCAGAAGGGTGTGTGGAATGGCCAAAGGGTCGTCTCGGAAGACTGGATCGCGCAATCCCTCGCGCCGGCGATTTCGACCGGGGACGGTCTGAGCTATGGCAGACTGTGGTTCTCAGGCGACGCGCCGGTGCCGGCGTTTGATGGGCTGCGTCCATGGTATGCTGGCTTCGGCAATGGTGGGCAGAGGCTCTGGCTGATGCCCGATGCGGATATCGCCGCTGTCATCTACTCCGGCAAGTATAATTCCTGGGACGCTTGGATCACGCCCACCCGCGTCTGGCGCGAAATCATCCTTGCCAATCTGCTGAAAGCGTGACGATGGCGCCTTCAAAAGCCGAGTTCCCCACCCTTGTCACCGAGCGGCTGCGGCTTCGCGAAGCGAGTATGGATGATCGCGACGACTTCCATGCGCTGATTTCGATTCCGGAGGTCACGCGGTTCTCGAATTGGGTTGATGCGCCCAAAATGGCGCAGATTGAACGTTCCCTGCGATGGATGATCAAAATCTTCCCCAAGGGAGCAGGTTGTTCATGGATCATTGAGGATCGGCTTTCAGGCCACTTGCTCGGCGCGATCCGCTTCAATAGCATCGATCGGCGTGCCAGATGCGCCGAACTGGGCTATGAGCTGCATCCCTCGGCCTGGGGCAAAGGGTTGATGAGCGAAGCGGCACGCGCCGTTGTCCGGTGCGGCTTCGACGATTTTTCGGTCAATCGCATCGAAGCCTGGACGTTGCCGGGAAACACAGCTTCCGATCGGGTTCTGGAAAAAGCGGGCTTCCAATATGAGGGCACACTGCGACAGAAGGCGCGGTTCAAAGAGGCCTTCCATGATTTCCGCATGTTTGGTTGCCTGGCCAGCGACCGACAGAGCTAGCCTCTAGTCGGGTCCCTGCTGGCTTCGCCGGCCAGTGCTGCGGATTGAAAATAGTCTCGGGGCGAGCGCCCGAGCGCCCGCCGGAACATGGCCGAGAAGGCGCTCGGGCTCTCATAGCCGCAGTCCAGCGCGACATCGAGAACACTTCGACCTTCTGCGAGCAAGGTAAGAGCCTTCAACATGCGTGCCTGCTGCCGCCACCGGCCGAAGCTCAGCCCCGTTTCGCGCTGAAACAGCCGCATGAGGGTTGCCCGGCTCATATGCAGCCCATTGGCCGCCTCTTCGATCGAGATTGTGCTCGCAAGATCGCCGAGCAAGGTTTCACAGAACGCCGCAAGCGCCGGATGTTTCGGTAGCGGTAACTTCAGCGGTTGAGCCGGCAAGAAGGTAAGTTCGAGAAGCAGCAGGTGAATGACTGCCTCCACAACCTCTTTCTGATCGGGTTTGTCGACAAGACCGGCGAGCCGCAGGATGAGTTCGCGCAGCAGCGGGGTGACTTCCACCACCGTGCACTCATTCGGCAATGCATCTCTGCCATTGGGATCGATCAATAATGAGCGAAACTGCACGCTGGTATGGCTTGCCGTCACGTGCTCGAGCTGCGGCGGCAGCCAGACCGCTCGGCTCGGCGGTACGACCCAGGTGCCGCTATCCGTGGTCAAGGAGATCACGCCGCTGACGGCGTAGAGCAGTTGCGCCTGCTTATGGCTGTGGCGAGAACTGGTGAAGCGGTGATCGTCATGTGCGATGACGGCGACACCTTCAGCGACATCGGTGCCGTGGTGAAGATAGTATTGATCCTTTTGCGACGATGAATGATCCATACGCGCGAGAATATCAAAGATGTCGACAGTAACCTAGAGTTCCTTTCCAGCAGGATATCTACTTTCGTGTCTGCCGCATCCCGCAATCTGCATCGATCGGACCGACCGCATAGCGCTGCCGTCGCATCGCTGCGCGTGCGGATGGATGCCGGCCCCTCGTCCTGCATACCAGTTTCCCTTCAGTTTTCCGTTGCATTGCGACTTAGCCGCGGTCGTCGGGCCTGACGGCATCCCGGCGGCTGTATTCTGCTGTCCGCTTTCTCCCAAATTGACCGACATGCAACGGAACGGATCATGCTGAAGAATCCTGAAACCAAATATCGTCCTTTCATCTCGCCCATCGAATTGCCGGATCGGCAATGGCCGAACAGGCGCCTCGCCAAGGCGCCCCGCTGGCTCTCAACGGATCTGCGCGACGGAAATCAGGCGCTCGCCAACCCCATGGATGTCGAGCGCAAGCTGCGCTTCTACGACATGCTGCTCGCCTCCGGCTTCAAGGAGATCGAGGTCGCCTTTCCATCGGCCTCGCAGATCGAGTTCGATTTCGTCCGTGCGCTCATCGAGGAAGACCGCATCCCGGAGGATGTGACGATCCAGGTGTTGACCCAATCGCGCGCCGATCTCATCGCGCGCACGTTTGAATCCCTCATCGGCGCCCGCAAAGCCATCGTCCATCTCTACAATGCGACCGCACCGCTCTTCCGCCGCGTCGTCTTTGGCATGGAGCGACACGAGATTGTCGACCTCGCTGTCAGCGGTGTTACAGCAATGCTGGAGGAAAGCCTGAAGCAGCCGGAGACCGACTGGACCTTCGAATATTCGCCGGAAACCTTCTGCTTCACCGAGCCGGATTTCGCGCTCGAAATCTGCGAGCGCGTGCTCGATGTCTGGCAGCCGACTGCGGAACGCCCAGCCATTCTCAACCTGCCGGCAACGGTGGAAGTGGCGATGCCGAATGTCTATGCCGACCAGATCGAATGGTTCTGCCGCCATATTTCGCGCCGCGACGCCGTCATCATCAGCGTTCATCCGCATAATGATCGCGGTACGGCGGTGGCCTCGGCCGAGCAGGCGCTGCTGGCAGGCGCCGATCGGGTCGAAGGTTGCCTATTCGGCAATGGCGAGCGTACCGGCAATGTCGATCTGGTGACGCTAGCGTTAAACCTCTACACGCAGGGCATTGATCCCGGCCTGACCTTTCCGTCGATCCGTGAGGTAGTGAAGACGGTGGAATATTGCAACGGTCTGCCCATTCATCCGCGTCACCCCTATGCGGGCGAACTCGTGCACACGGCCTTCTCCGGCTCGCATCAGGATGCGATCCGCAAGGGATTTGCCGCGCATGAGCGGCGCAATGACGGCGTCTGGGAAATGCCCTACCTGCCGGTCGATCCCGCCGATATCGGCGAGAGTTACGAGGCCGTCATCCGCGTCAACAGCCAGTCGGGCAAGGGCGGGGTCGCCTGGGTGATCGAGCAGGACAAGGGCTTGAAGTTGCCGCGCGCCATGCAGGTCGATTTCAGCAGGCGGGTGCAGCTCCTCGCCGATGAGACGAAGCGCGAACTGACGGCCGAAGATATCTGGAAGGCCTTCGTCGACGCCTATCATGTTGACGATGCCGAGCGCTTCGAACTCGTCGATTATGAAGGTGGTTTTCGCAGGGGAGCCGGCGCCGAGCGCATCTTCACTGGCCGGATTCGCCACGGCAACCAGGATGTCGTCGTCAGCGGTCGCGGTAACGGCCTCGTTTCGGCGGTACTTGCCGCGATTGCCGAGGCTTTCGCAGTGGAGCTGAGCGTCATGGATTATCAGGAGCATGCCCTGCGCCGCGGCAGCGATGCGCAAGCGGCCGCCTATCTGCAATGCGTCCGTGCGGACGGATCGCAGGTCTTCGGCGTCGGTATCGATGCCGATGTTGCGACCGCAACCGTCAAAGCGGTCCTCAGCGCCGCTTGTGCGGCCGGTTGACGATCGTCTGTTCCACTCGCGCTATCGGCTGCAAATCGGCCGATAGCCGGGCCGCTGAGACGCTGGATTGGATCATTTGATTGGCTGCAGCCAGCCCCGATAATGAACGACGGGGCCGATGAGAGGGAGGGCAATCGGTGCGTCGAAGTGGAAGCTATCGTCCTCCGCCCATCCACGAGCGATGCTTTGGGCGGCAGAAGGCGCGGCAGCGGAATGCACAGGAACGACCAGTGTCGCATCTCTATGCTGAGCCCGTTGCCCCCCAATGGGAAGATCGAGTGCAAAGCGGAAGGGGCCGAGGCGTTCGACGAGGTGGCCATTCTCTTCGCTCAAACGGCTGTAGAAGCGCTGGCGGAAAAATCCCGCGTCCATTCTTCTATGCCGTTGGTTTCCTCGAAGGACACATGCAGTGCGTGCTTTCCCGCCGCGGGACGTCTGGTCACAGCTTTGACCGGCTGCATTGCCGCCGTCAATTGCACGTTTTTATGGGCTGCCATGTCAAACCGGCAAACGACCGCGAGCTTTGCATCGCAAGGCTGGGCAGCGGAGGGATGGAGAGAAGCAAGATCGATCTGTCGATTGGCGCGCGGCCCGATCCAGGAGATCGGGCCGCGCGCATCGCGGAAGAGTAGCTTAGCGATAACGCCAGCCACCATGCCACCACTCGCGATGCACCCAATAGCGATGACCGTCCCAGTAGCCACGGCCGGGATAGTAAATGCCATAGGCCGGAACTGCCGGCACGACGACCACAGGCCGTCCATTTGGGCGGCAGTAGCCATAGGGGTTGCGATGCCAACCGATGCCGCATCCGTCGCGAGCCTCGGCCGGAGAAATGGCTGCAAGGCAGGCGATTGCGGCGAAAGTCAGCAAAATGATCTTTTTCATGATGTCCTCATTCGTCCTTGAAGAGCTTCAGGCTGTTATCCCTTCAGCGCTTAAACGGAGGCGAGCGGCAAATCCGTCGCTGTGTCTCGATAATTTTGCGTTCGGGCGAAAAGGCACGGAGCACTTGCCGTGCACAAGCCGGCAACGGTGCGGAACCACTGCGTATGCTGTGGAATCAGGATCGAATTTCAAGGCGCTGAGATGCGAGGCGAGCCTGCTCTTGGCACGATCTCGCTGCCGGCACCATTTTCTTGCCAATGATGGGCGCACGGCGGATCAGCGCGCGCAGCACCGCCTGGATTGCCTTGTATCGCTCCCCCGGACACAAGCGTCCATTGGAATCATAGGCAAACAGGAGACGGCGTCGCGCAAATGCGTGTGCCAGCCACAGGGAAAAAGCAACGCCGACGCCCCAGCCCATCAGGGTATCGCTTGCCCAATGCGCGCCGACCCATTGGCGCGACAGGCAGATCAGGACGCCGACAGGTATGAAGAGGGGGCGAAGCCGGGGAAAGACCAGCGCCAGCGACATCGCCATGGCGCCGGCCGTTGCCGAATGTCCGGAAGGAAAGGAGGCGAAGTCGGCATGGAAGGCAAGGGGCCGGAAAGAGAAGGCGCCGTTCGTGTCCAGGAGTTCCGGCCTGGCGCGACCGATGATGTTCTTTGCGAGCGAATCGACAATGCCGCCGCCGGCGACCGCCAGGAAGACGAAGGCCGCCGCAGTTGCGATGAGATCTGCCCCTGTTCGCATGGATTTCCGCAGTTTGTGCGCGGGCGCGAGGATTGCAAATATCAGCAGCGCTCCGCTGAATGACAGCACCAGAAGCCCGGTGCCGAGGCTGCTGATCCATTTCGCTATCCCGCGCAACTGCGCGGGAAACGACTTCATCCAGATAGCCAGGGAATAATCAGCCGTCCACATGACGAGCAATGACAGCACCAGGAAAATGACGATGATAACGATCGGCCGTTCGAGAAATGCGCGATTGGCAGGAGGCTTGGTGGCCGGTGCGCTGAAGAAGCTACGAAGGCCGCCGATCGCGCGCCTGCGACCAGTCTCGGCGGAACGCGCCAATGCTTCTTTCACAGCCTCGCGGCCTCGTTGCCATGCCTGCATAAAGCCGACTTTCCGCCGCTGTCGAAACAGCCTCTTGTGGAGCCGGGCACACCAATCGCCTTTCGCTCCGTTTCCCTCGGAAAGCTGCTACAACAACACGCTGACAGCCGCCTGAAAGGTTGCGATGGGCAGGTTAGATGCCGGTTATTGGGACGACAAAACAAAGGCCGGGCGTCGACCAGTCGGTTTTGGTTCTCGAGATGTGGAGTCGTGACCGAAAAGCTCCTCGGTGCTCAAAAAGAATGTTCCATCAATAAGATGGCGACCGAATTTCGTGACCCCGGGCGAAAGTCGCCGGGAGGATTGCTTCGATGGCCTTTTTTAGCGACAATTGGGCTAGCGTTCGGTGGGAGGAGCCAAATGCAGCACTATTCCGCACATGCGGATCAGGTTTACGCGTCGGCGCAATCGGCGGCGGCGAGTTCTTCGGTCGTTGCCTCCTGGCGACGGTGCATGGTCATGCATCGTCTGGCGCCGGAAGAGAAGCGTCTGCCGATGCGCTTGACCAGCCAGGAATTTCAAACAGCGTTGGAGCGGTCGGAACGGCTGGTTGCCGAAGCGGCCGGTGAACTGGATCGTCTTTTTCTTGCGGTCGGTAAAGCCGGTTGCTGCCTGCTTCTGACCGACCGGGATGGCATCGCACTCGAACGCCGGGGCGCTGCCGGCGACGACAAGGACTTCCACGATCTCGGCCTATGGACCGGTTCCGTCTGGACGGAGGCGAGCATCGGCACCAACGGCATCGGTACGGCGCTTGCCGACGAGCGGGCCGTTGCGATCTTCCGCGACCAGCATTTCTTCTGCTCAAACATCAATCTCAGCTGCACCACAGCGCCGATCCGCGATCATCGCGGCCAGCTTGCCGGCGCCCTCGACATTTCCACCTGCCGCGATGACGTGAACGACGCGACACTGGCGATCCTGTCGCAGACGGTGCGCGATGCGGCTGTGCGCATCGAACTCAATCTTTTCCGCAGCGCCTTTGCAGGCGCCCGCTTCGTCATGGTGCCGACGGATACGGCTTCCACCTCGGCGCTATTGGCTGTCGACCGCAACGACCTCGTGCTTGGTGCGACCCGCGCAGCCCGGGTGGCATTGAAGCTCGACGATCATCGCATT
This sequence comes from Rhizobium sp. AB2/73, assembly GCF_020871915.1. NCBI lineage: Bacteria > Pseudomonadati > Pseudomonadota > Alphaproteobacteria > Hyphomicrobiales > Rhizobiaceae > Rhizobium > Rhizobium sp. AB2/73. The sequence goes on from NZ_CP067072.1 coordinate 237,519, forward strand.
GCCGTAGGCATTCCTGCTTCTGACATTCTTAGCGAGCAGGGGGCCGGGAGTGAGGATCTCCTGGAGGCCGAGCGCGCTGCCTTGCTGAGAGCGCTTTCGCGCGCCAACGGCAATGTCTCTCAGGCAGCCGCGGCGCTCGGCATGAGCCGCTCGACCCTGCATCGGAAGATGAACCGGCTCAATCTCCACTGAAGCGCCATCAACGCGCATTCGATCTGGCAGCTGTCGCAGAGTTGCGACACTGTGCGCTGCAGCACGGCAGGCGGCCTCTATCGCCCGCCGCGATATGCCCTCAGACTTCTCCCATCGGTTCGCTCATCGAACCTGCCGACCAAGGGAGGATGGCATGCTGCATCAGAAGATCGTGGAATCTCCGTTCAAACTCAAATATGGCAACTATATTGGCGGCGAGTGGCGCGAGCCGATCGCGGGCAAGTATTTCGACAACCTCACACCGATCACCGGCGGCAAGATCTGCGAGATACCGCGCTCCGACGAAAAGGACATCAACGCCGCACTCGATGCCGCCCATGCGGCCAAGGACAAATGGGCTAGGACGTCGACCACCGAGCGCTCCAATATACTGATGAAGATCGCCCAGCGCATGGAAGACAAGCTGGAAGTGCTGGCGCAGGCTGAAAGCTGGGACAACGGCAAGCCGATCCGCGAAACCATGGCGGCCGATATCCCGCTCGCCATTGATCATTTCCGCTACTTCGCTTCCTGCATTCGCGCCCAGGAGGGCTCGATCGGCGAGATCGACCACGATACGGTCGCGTACCACTTTCACGAGCCGCTCGGCGTCGTCGGCCAGATCATTCCCTGGAACTTCCCGATCCTGATGGCCGCCTGGAAGCTTGCGCCGGCGCTTGCCGCCGGCAATTGCGTCGTCATCAAGCCGGCGGAACAGACGCCTGCCTCGCTGTTGGTCTGGGCTGAATTAGTCGGCGATCTCCTGCCGCCTGGCGTGCTCAACATCGTCAACGGTTTCGGCCTCGAAGCGGGCAAGCCGCTCGCCACCAGCCCGCGCATCGCCAAGATCGCCTTTACCGGCGAGACGACCACCGGTCGGCTGATCATGCAATATGCCAGCCAGAACCTGATCCCCGTCACGCTCGAACTCGGCGGCAAGTCGCCGAACATCTTCTTTGCCGATGTTGCCGCCGAGGACGACGATTTCTTCGACAAGGCGCTCGAGGGCTTTGCGATGTTCGCGCTTAACCAAGGCGAGGTCTGCACCTGCCCCAGCCGTGCGCTGATCCAGGAATCGGTCTACGACCGCTTCATGGAGCGTGCCGTCAAGCGCGTGGAAGCCATCAAGCAGGGCAATCCGCTCGATCCCGCAACCATGATCGGCGCGCAGGCATCGAGCGAGCAGATGGAGAAGATTCTCTCTTATCTCGATATCGGCCGGCAGGAAGGTGCCGAGGTGCTGGCGGGCGGCGCGCGCGCCGATCTCGGAGGCGAGCTGTCGAGCGGCTACTACATCAAGCCGACCATCTTCAAAGGCCACAACAAGATGCGTGTGTTCCAGGAAGAAATCTTCGGCCCGGTCGTATCGGTCACCACCTTCAAGGACGAGAAGGAAGCGCTTGAGATCGCGAACGACACGCTCTACGGCCTCGGCGCCGGCGTATGGACCCGCGACGGCAATCGCGCCTATCGCTTTGGCCGCGAGATCCAGGCCGGCCGCGTCTGGACGAATTGCTATCACGCCTATCCAGCCCACGCCGCTTTCGGCGGCTACAAGCAATCGGGCATCGGACGTGAGACGCACAAGATGATGCTCGATCACTATCAGCAGACCAAGAATATGCTGGTGAGCTACAGCCCGAAGGCTCTGGGCTTCTTCTGAGACCTCCCAACAAAGCCAGCAAGGCTCCCAGCTGCAGCTTGGGGGCCTTCGAGCATTCGCACATAGGCAATGGAGGGTGGTCATGGATGATAATGGATCGGAGCCGCGGGTGCTGGCGACCGACAAGGCACTTGAGTTTATCCGAGAGATACAGAAGGACCATCCCGATATCCTGTTTCATCAGTCGGGTGGGTGCTGCGACGGCTCTTCGCCGATGTGCTATCCGGCTGACGAATTCATGATTGGCGACAACGACGTCAAGCTCGGTGAGATCGGTGGCGTGCCCGTCTATATCAGCGGCAGTCAGTTCGAGGCGTGGAAGCATACGCAGCTCATCATCGATGTCGTACCGGGACGCGGCGGCATGTTCTCGCTCGACAATGGGCGGGAGAAGCGATTTCTCACACGCTCGCGCCTCTTCGGCGGTGGCGAAGCCTGCGCAATCCCGGACATCAGCCGTTCGCGGGCATGATAGGCAGGGCCATAAGCGGCGTGTAGTATTCGCCTAATACCTGCGACCGCAGGTACTTTGCTAAAGTGCCGTCCGTTGTTTTTAGGGAGGAAGACGATGCCAGCAGCAAAGATCCTGATGATTACGGGTGATTTCACCGAAGACTACGAGACCATGGTGCCGTTCCAGACGCTGCTTGCCTGCGGCTACACGGTGCATGCCGTCTGCCCTGGCAAGAATGCCGGCGAGACGGTGGCAACGGCCATTCATGATTTCGAAGGCGATCAGACCTATTCCGAGAAGCGCGGCCATAATTTTGCATTGAATGCGACATTCGCCAGTATTCGCGCCGAAGACTATGATGCGCTCGTCATTCCGGGCGGCCGTGCGCCGGAATATCTCCGCCTGAATCCAGAGGTCATCGAGACCGTTCAGCACTTCTTCGAGGCGGGCAAGCCGGTTGCCGCCATCTGCCACGGCGCGCAGTTGTTGGCCGCGGCCGGTGTGCTCAAGGGACGCACCTGCTCGGCCTATCCCGCCTGCAGGCCCGAGGTGGAACTTGCCGGCGGCATTTATGCCGACATCGCCATCAATGATGCAGTTGCCGACGGCAATCTCGTGACCGCTCCGGCGTGGCCGGCGCATCCGTCATGGCTGCGCCAATTCATGGCCGTGCTGGATGCCAATGCCTTGTCGTCAGCGAACGCTGCCTGAACTTGAGGGGAGACGCGCATGTGCGAATTGTTCATCAAGGCCGATGCCAGGCTCTGGGAAAGCACGACGCGCTCCCTCCGCATCGATGGCATGGTGACCAGTGTCCGGCTGGAAAATTTCTTCTGGTCGAAGCTGGAGGAAATCGCGCGACGTGACGGCATGAACGTGGTGCAGCTGATCACCAAACTGCACCACGAATCCATCGACGCCGGCCACGATCTCGGCAATTTCACCTCGTTCCTTCGCGTTTGCTGCGCCCGCTATCTCGATCTGCAGCTGGCCGGCGACATTTCCAGCGATCTTTCCCAGCCGATCGCTGGCGTGGACGCGCCCGCCATTCTCGGTCGCGAGCGCCTGAAGTATCATTGAGCGTATTGCTATGCGGCGCCCGAGAGCCGGTTCTCGGGCGCCGTTGCATCCGACAATCGTTCGGCAATCAGCCGTGCCGCCGCATCAGCCGCGGTTTCCATGTAGCTCGGATCGCGATGGAGCAGGACCACCGCAAATGAGCCGTCGAGGAGCAGCATGATCTGGCGCGCGAGCGGCAGGGCATTGCTGCCCGCGCCCGCCTCCAGGAAGACCGATCCCAGCCATTCCTCAACACTCTTCTTGTGAGCGCGCGCCGCAACCAGCGCGGGATGGCCGGGAAGGTTGATGAGTTCCACCGAAGTCCGCAAGAAACCACAGCCTTTCCATTTGGCGCTGCGCGCCGATTGCGCCAGCTGGCGGAAAATGCCGGCAACCTTTTCTGAAATATTGCCTTCGGTTTCTTCGAACCAGCGTTTGAAGACGGCAAGGTTCGGCTCGCTGCGTGCCTGCAGATGGGCGGCGATCAGGTCGTCCTTGCTGCGGAAATGATAATAGAGGGTGCGCTTGGTAACGCCTGCCTTCTCGGCGATGGCGTCGACACTGATCGCGCGAATGCCGTCGCTGTGGAAGAGTTTTGCGGCGGCCTGAAGAATACGCTCGCGTGTCGGCAGGGAACTGTCTCTCATGGCTCAATGTATACCGGGTAGTGAATATACACAACGCGGCGATCGTCCCATCTTGGCGCCCATGAGCCAGCAACCTCGACCATCCTTGAATGAAGACAGTCTTTCGATTTCCATCCCCTGTCGGGATGACGTCGTTCTCGGTGGCCGCCTTTGGCTGGCGGAGACGAAAAGGCCGGAAGGCAGCGTCATCATCAACCCGGCCACCGGAGTTCTCGCACGCTATTATCACCGCTATGCGCAATTCCTGGCGCGGCATGGGTTCGATGTCCTGACCTTCGATTATCGGGGCATCGGCCAGTCGCGCCCGCAACGGCTGCGTGGATCCCGTTATCGCTGGCGGGATTGGGGCGAGCAGGATTTCGATGCCGCGCTTCGGCTGATGTCCGATCACCGCCGCAACGGTCCGCTTTTGGTGGTGGGTCATAGCGTCGGCGGATTCCTGCCGGGATTGGCTGAGAACGCCCCGAAGATCAACAGGATGCTGACGGTCGGAGCTCAATATGCCTGGTGGGGCGATTACATGCCGAGCAGGCGGGCCGCTCTGTTCCTCAAATGGCATGTGGCTATGCCTGCGATGACCGCGCTCTGCGGCTATTTCCCGGGCCGGCGGCTTGGCTGGCTGGAGGATCTGCCGAAAGGCGTGGCAAACGAGTGGAGTTTTCGTGGCCCCAGGTTCGAGCGCAGCCATCCTGTGGGCGAGAGGCGGGAGGTGCTACGGCGAATGAGCGCCGTCAAAGCATCGATCCTGGCCGTTGCGGTTTCGGACGACGAACTTGGCACCGTACCGGCAATTCGCCGCACACTGAATTACTATACCGGCGCGCAACGCCAGCCGGTGCTGCTCCGTCCGGCTGATTTCGGTCGGGATGCAATCGGCCATTTCGGCCTCTTTCACGATAGCCATGCTGCCGGTTTCTGGGTCGATACGCTTTCGTGGCTTCGGGAGGGCCGTAATCCCTGGCCGGCAGCCGAGCTGAAATAGTAAAGCCAAGTGTCCGCATCGGCTCCTCGCTCCGCGCTTGTTGCATGGGATGATCGTCTCGGGTAGATGCCATTCACAGATCGTGAATGAGATGAAAGCCAGGCATTTGCCGGCCTTGGAATGCTCTAGAAACCCGTAGGATGGAGTTTGGCATGACCAGCCAAAATGACGAATATGTCTATGACGAAGTGACAGGCGAGTGGCGACCTGCTGCGGAGATGGCAGCCGCTGCCGCCGCTACGGGGCCTGTCGTCCACGATGCAAGCGGCAACGTCCTCGCCGATGGCGACTCCGTCACCCTCATCAAGGATTTGAAAGTGAAGGGCGCCAATCAGACTTTGAAGCAGGGTACCGTTATCAAGTCGATTCGACTGACCGACAATCCTGAAGAAGTGGATTGCCGTTACGACGGGATCAAGGGTTTGGTTCTTCGCACCGAGTTCATACGCAAGCGCTAGAACTGTTCCTCCCTCTTCGCAATTGCAAAATTGAACGGTATCGGGCCGATTATCCGGATTCCCGAATTGTAAAATTGGAAATTGGTGCTTATCTCCTTCGCTGGATGCTTTTACATAACCTGTACGGGTATGTAACGGTTGCAGGCCGGCTAGGGGATTATGCATGCATCTTGAAGACTATGCCGCACTCGGCCGCTCGGAGTTGCGCGTCAGTCCGCTTGCGCTCGGAACCATGACTTTCGATAAGGGGTTCATCCGGCATTCGCATGAAAATCAGCCTGCGGCGATCCTGACGCGCTATCTCGAACTCGGTGGCAACTATCTCGATACCGGCAACGGAGCGATGAAAGCGGGCGGCCAGACGGTCGTCGGCAGCTATGTCGCACAAAACTCGATCCAGCGCGATCGTCTTGTCATCGCCGCCAAATTCGATGTCGCGCGACATGGCGAAAGGCTTGGCCGCAAAGCCGTGGTCGACGGCTTCGAGGAGACCCTTCGTCGGCTGCGCACCGACTATCTCGACCTCTATTGGCTGAACAATTGGGACATACAGGCGCCTTTGGAAGAAATGCTGGAGGCGCTCCACGATCTCGTTCAATCGGGAAAGCTGCGTTATTTCGGCATTTCAGATACGCCGGCCTGGAAGGTGGCGCATGCCCATCTCCTGTCGCAGTCCAACGGCTGGGCTCCATTCATCGGTTTGCAGATCGAATATTCGCTTGCCGCACGGCTATTTGAAATCGAGCTCATTCCCTTGGCGCGCGGGCTGGGGCTTGGCGTCGTCTCTCATTCGCCATTGAGCGGTGGCCTCATCAGCGGTCGATATACGCGCGCCAACAATGCGGGCGCAAGAACAGGGCATGCAGCGCAATTGATGCAACGGCCCGACGAGCAGGACCTTGAAATCGTGGACGCCCTGTTCCGCGTTGCCGATGAACTCGGTACGACAACCGCACGCGTCGCCCTTGCCTGGGCAATGGGACGCCGTGGCGTAACTTCGACGATTATCGGCATCCATACGCTGGAACAACTCGACGAGGATATCGGCGCGCTCGATGTCCGGCTTTCTCCCGAACAGACGGCGACGCTGGATGCGCTTACGATCCCGAATCCCGTCATTGCCCTACCGCTGACGTTGCAGAACGCCGCGCCCCTGAGCTGTGTAGATTGAGGAATGGTCTGAGGCCGTTTTCCGGCTGGCAGCGGCATGTGCTGTCGTCGCAATCGCTTCTCTTGTCGGCTGGTCTTCCTATCTAAAGTCGCCAGTCGTCCATATGAGGCATTGCATGAGCGATGGAATACAGCAGCTGAACGTAAACCGAAACGTCTTGCGCGAGCTCGTTGCCGGGTTGAGCGACGGCATCATCCTGCTCGATCCCGAGGGAGAAATCTCCTGGGCAAACAGTGCTGCATTGCAGATGCACAGAATCTCGACCATCGAGGAGCTGGGCGGCGATGCAGCGGGCTACAGGCAGGCTTTCACGCTGCGCTACCGCAACAACCATCTGCTGGAAGAGGGGCAATACCCGATCGAGCGCCTATTGAAGGGCGAAACGGTCGAGGAGGTGACTGTCGAAATATCGCCCGTTGCCAATCTGGATCTCGTCTGGGTTCACACGGTTCGCAGCCTGGTTATTGCCGATGCCGGCGCCCGTCCGGATGTGCTTGCCCTTATCATTCGCGACGAGACGTCGCTATTCGAGGCGGAGGAGCGCTTCGAGAGAGCGTTCAATGCCAATCCGGCGCCCGGTTTGATCTGCCGCCTCGACGACCTTCGCTTTATCCGGGTCAACCAGGGTTTCGTCGAAATGACGAACTATGCGAAGGAAGATGTCATCGGGAAGTCCGTGGATGAAATGGGTCTGTTTGCCAACTGCGATACGGGCGAGGATGCGTTGGCGAAGCTTCTGGAAGGCCGATTGATCCGCCAGCGCGAGGCGTTGATCCCTTTGCCCGATAGTGGCGACCGGCTCGTCGTCGTCGCCGGTGAGCCCATCGCGGTCGGCGAGGAGGCCTGCATGTTGTTCACCTTCGCCGATCTGGACGCACGAAGAAAGGCGCAGAATGCACTGCGTCAGAGTGAGGAGCGCTTTTCGAAATCGTTCCGGCTTTCACCGGCGCCGGCGGCCATTTCGCGCCTCGAGGATTTCGTCTTCACCGAGGTCAACGACGCCTTCCTGCAGCTTTGCGGCTACAGCTTGGAGGAGGTCATCGGCAAGGCGGCGGGCGAGCTGCGCCTCTGGGGCGAGGTCGCCGCCCGGCGGGCGATGGAGCGCAAACTGGTCGACAATATCCCGCTTCGCGACGAGCTGATGCGGATGACTCAAAAAGACGGCAGCGTTGCGGATTGCCTGGTCTCCGCCGAGCGTGTCGAGATCAACGACCAACAATGTGTCATCTGGTCATTGCAGGATGTTACCGAGCGCAGGCGCAGCGAAGCCGAACTGATCGAAGCCATCGAAAGCGTGATGGCCGACACCTCTTGGTTCAGCCGCTCGGTCGTCGATCGGCTCGCGACCCTGCGGCAGGTGTCGAATGGAAAGGTGCCCTCGGCGCAGCTTCTCGATCTCAGCGACCGCGAAAGGGAGATCCTGGCCTTGATTTGCCGAGGCCAAAGCGATGCGGAAATGAGCGAGACGCTGCACCTCTCCAGGAATACCATCCGCAACCATGTTGCATCGCTCTATGCTAAGATCGGCGTCAACCGACGCTCGGCGGCTGTGATCTGGGCCAGAGAGCGCGGCTTCACCGGCTTGCCGACGGCCTCGAAGGGGAAGAAGTCGAAATAGACTGGCGCTTTCTGCTTTCAGCCGGCGCCGCCGGTGCAGAAAGGCATATCGCAGCCCAAAAAAGGCTATTTTCTACTAACGCGAATAGTAGATTCTGCTCTGCAAGCGCGCCCATTGCCGCCCTAATTCATTGTTCATGGCTTCGGCCGATGCCGATGCCTCCTCTATTGAAACAAAGCTCAAGGAGATCAGAAATGGACGAGAATCGCATCAAAGGCGCAGTCAAGGAAGCAAGCGGCTCTATCAAGAAGGCTGCGGGCAAGCTGACCGGCAACGACAGGCTCCAGGCGGAAGGCGCAGCCGAAAAGGTCGAAGGAAAGATCCAGGCCAAGGTCGGCAAGGCCAAGGACATTATCAAGAACGCGCTTCGCTAAAGCTTTTCCGCTCGCGAACATGCTCCCGCGATTTGCCGAGGCTTCCGATGCTTTTTCTAGCCAACCTGTCATCGCTGACGACATCGTCTGATAGCTGCGCAACCTGCACGGCTATCCGCTGCCTGATCGCTTACGCCGAAGGGCTCGAAGACTCGCATATCGAGGTTGCCGCGACGGAGGGTGCAATTGTCCTGTCAGGCATCGCGTCGTCCGACGAAGCTCGCGCGCAGGCACTCGATATTGCCGGCGAATATGCCGGAATTCGCATCATCAACAACATAGTCATCCGCGCCGATCGGGGATCGCCGGATCCATTCGAGACCGGCGCTTAGCCACACGAGTGCAGGCCGGATAGACGACTGCGCTCAAGCTCCTGAAGGATAAATCATGAAAAGATTGATCATTGTGGCCGCGACCATTTCCGTTGCCTTTGCCTCGGTTGCCGCCGCTGCTGGCATCCATCATCATCCGAAGAAGAGATCGCCAGAGGTCGCCTCTGAACCGAAGGAGCGTCTCGGCACGCTCTCCTGCGAAGTCGCAGGCGGGGTCGGGATGATTCTTGGCTCCAGCAGGAAGGTCAGCTGTACCTTCAAGCAGCGCACCGGCAAGGTCGAGCGCTATGCCGGCACGATCGGCAAGCTCGGGATCGACGTTGGAATCACCGGCAAGAGCTATTTGAGCTGGGTCGTGTTGAATACCGCTCCGACCCGTATCGGGGACGGCGCTCTGGCCGGCACCTATGTTGGAGCCTCGGCAGGCGCTTCCGTCGGCTTGGGTCTCGGCGCCAATGTCCTGATCGGCGGCAATGCCAAGAATTTTGCCCTCCAGCCGCTGAGCGCGGAGGCCGGTACTGGCCTCAACGTGGCGGCGGGGGTCTCGCGCCTGCAGCTGAGCCCTGCCAGCTGACGGGAGCCGGCAACGGCGACGCCATCCACAAACGCGCCGTTGCCACCTCCATGGCCATTAGTAATTCAAAAAGTCAGCGGGTTAGCAAATTGCGATCCGCTCCTATAAACTTGTCGCGAGGTCAGTTCCGTGAGTGAATCCGTCAGCTACAATCCCCCTTTCACGACATCCGAAGATATGCCGATCATGCGCCGAACATCCTGGGGTGCGATCCTTGCGGCGAGCGCGGTGGCGCTTGCCGTGCAGATTGTGCTTAACCTTTTGGGCATCGGCATCGGCGCAGCCATCGTCAATCCCGGCGGTGGCCAGAATGCGCCCGGGCTCGCGGCCTCGCTTTCCGGCGCCGCCTGGTTCATCGGTTCAGGCCTGATTGCGTCCTTCGTCGGCGGCTATATCGCAAGCCGGCTTTCGCGATCGATCTCCACAACGATCGGGAGCATGCATGGGATTGCCTCCTGGGCAGTCTCGACCCTGATTGTCATCTATCTGCTGACCACATCGATCGGAACCGTGGTTGGCGGTGCTTTCAGTGGAGTGACCGAACTCCTGTCCGGTGCTGGTAAGACAGTTCAGACAGTAGCAGTCGGCGCTGCGCCGGCTATGGGCAGCATGCCCAATCCCATTGATACGATCGAGGAGCAGATCCGCAACAGCGGCAATGACCCGCAGGCATTGCGCCAGGCGGCGGCCGTCTCCGTTCAAGCCGTGTTGACCGGCGATCCTGCCAAGGCCGATGAGGCACGTGCCCGTGCCGCGGACGCTTTGGCTCGCGCGCAGAATATTCCGGTCGATCAGGCGAAGAACGAGGTGGCTCAATACGAGCAGCAGTACCAGCAGGCCATCGATAAAGCCAAGGCTCAAGCTGTTCAGGCAGGCGCGGTTGCCGCGAAGCTTGTCTCGGCCGGAGCTTTCGTCGCCTGCTTTGCTCTTGTGCTCGCAATCGCGGCCGCGTGGGTCGGTGCCATCTGGGCCGCTGCCGCCAATCGCGACGAGTATTAGAGGGGAGAAAGCCGCTCCGCTGCGGAAGCGTTGTAAAAATACATGATCCGGGCGCGGCCTGAAGCAAGCCGCGCCCGGATCATAATTCAGCTCACATCAAGCGATGTCGAAGCGGTCGGCATTCATGACCTTGGTCCATGCCGCAACGAAGTCCTGGACGAACTTCTTCTCGGCATCGGACTGGCCGTAGACTTCGGCGATCGCGCGGAGCTGCGAATTGGAGCCGAAAACGAGATCGACGCGCGTCGCGGTCCACTTCACGTCGCCGGTTGCGCGATCGCGACCCTCGAAGACGTCCTTGGCATCCGAAACGGCTTTCCACTCCGTGCCCATGTCGAGGAGGTTCACGAAGAAGTCGTTGGTCAGCGTTTCCGGACGCTTGGTGAAGACGCCATGCTGGCTCTGACCGACATTGGCGTTCAGCACACGCAGGCCGCCAATGAGGGCGGTCATTTCCGGCGCCGTCAGCGTCAGCAGCTGTGCCTTGTCGATCAGCAGCTCCTCGGAAGAGACGGTGTAGGCCTGCCGCTGGTAGTTGCGGAAGCCGTCGACGATCGGTTCGAGAACGGCAAAGGCGTCCACATCGGTCTGTTCCTGCGTCGCATCGGTGCGGCCGGGAGCGAAGGGTACGACCACGTCATGGCCAGCCTTCTTCGCAGCCTGTTCGATAGCAACCGAGCCGCCGAGAACGATGAGATCGGCGAGCGATACCTTCTTGCTGCCGGTCTGGGCATCGTTGAACTTCTTCTGGATGCCTTCGAGCGTCTGCAGCACGGAAGCGAGCTGGGCTGGCTGGTTAGCCTCCCAGTCCTTCTGCGGAGCAAGGCGGATGCGAGCGCCGTTTGCGCCGCCGCGCTTGTCCGAACCGCGGAACGTCGAAGCCGAAGCCCAGGCGGTCGAAACCAGCTGCGGGACGGTGAGACCCGATGCGGCGATCTCGGCCTTGAGGGCAGCGACATCATTGGCATCGATCGATGCATAATCGGCCGAGGGGATCGGGTCCTGCCAGATGAGCTCTTCGCTCGGCACTTCCGGACCGAGATAACGGGCGCGAGGCCCCATGTCGCGATGGGTCAGCTTGAACCATGCGCGGGCGAAGGCGTCGGCGAATTCGTCCGGATTTTCGAAGAAGCGGCGGGAAATCTTCTCATAGGCCGGGTCGAAGCGCAGGGCGAGGTCGGTCGTCAGCATGGACGGTGCGTGGCGCTTGGACTTGTCGTGCGCGTCGGGAATCGAGCCGGCGCCTGCGCCGTGCTTCGGCACCCACTGGTGCGCGCCGGCCGGGCTCTTCGTCAGTTCCCATTCGTAGCCGAACAGGTTCCAGAAGAAGTTGTTGCTCCACTTCGTCGGTGTCGAGGTCCAGGTGACTTCGAGACCGCTGCCGATCGTGTCGCCGCCCTTGCCAGTGCCGAAGCTGTTCTTCCAGCCGAGGCCCTGCTCCTCGATGCCGGCTGCTTCCGGCTCAGGTCCGACATGGGCTGCATCGCCTGCGCCATGGGTCTTGCCGAAGGTATGGCCGCCGGCGATGAGGGCGACGGTTTCTTCGTCATTCATGGCCATGCGGGCGAAGGTCTCGCGGATGTCGCGTGCGGCTGCAAGCGGATCCGGATTGCCGTTCGGTCCCTCAGGATTGACATAGATGAGGCCCATCTGCACGGCAGCGAGCGGGTTTTCCAGATTGCGGTCGCCGGTGTAGCGCTTGTCGCCGAGCCAGGTCTCTTCCGCGCCCCAATAGATGTCTTCTTCCGGTTCCCAGACGTCTTCGCGACCGCCGCCGAAGCCGAAGGTCTTGAAGCCCATTGATTCCAGCGCAACGTTGCCGGTGAGGATCATGAGGTCGGCCCAGGAGATGCTGTTGCCGTATTTCTGCTTGATCGGCCAGAGCAGGCGGCGAGCTTTGTCGAGGTTGACGTTGTCCGGCCAGCTGTTGAGCGGCGCGAAACGCTGCGTGCCGGAGGAGGCGCCACCGCGGCCGTCGCCCGTGCGATAGGTGCCGGCGCTATGCCAGGCCATGCGGATGAAGAGCGGACCGTAGTGACCGAAGTCGGCCGGCCACCAATCCTGCGAATCCGTCATAAGGGCGGTGAGATCCTTCTTCAGGGCCTCCAGATCGAGCTTCTTGAATTCCTCGGCATAGTTGAACGCCTTGCCCATCGGGCTGGAAAGGGCCGAATTCTGGTGAAGAATCCGAAGGTTCAGTTGATTCGGCCACCAGTCCCGGTTCGAACGCGCGGAAACACTCGTGTTTCCATGCGGAAACGGACATTTTCCGGCAGTTTCGACTTTTGTGTCCATGATACTCTCCCTTACGATGATTTGATGTGTGACGACCGGAGAAGGAGCTTTGCCCGCCCGCCGGGAAATGCCCCGGTTCTAAAACGGGTATGGCAGCGACATGTCAGACGCATGAATCTCTCGTTGTTCTGGCCTCGCGTGAAACGGAGACGTGGAAGCAGGCAAAGCTTGGGGTCCCCTGCCTTCCGACCGGCCCGTGCATCGATGAACTGAACGCAGTCAATGGTCTCAATATGAGCTTCGTATGACAGGCGGCCGCATCTCATCTCTGCCGCGGCACTATAGCCAAGCCTTTTCATTAATTTAAGTTGGATTTCCTGATTGGCACGATAAGATGAGCTTATGGCAAACTTCACGCTCAAACAGCTTCGTTATTTCGAAGCGCTGGCCCGGCTCGGCCACTTCGGACGCGCGGCAGATCTATGCGCGATCTCTCAGCCCGCCTTGTCGATGCAGATCAAGGAGCTGGAGGAGCAGCTCGGCACGGACCTCTTCGAAAGAGGCGCGCGCCAGGTCCGGCTGACCAATTTCGGAGAAGCTTTCGCGATTCGCGTCCGCGACATCCTGCGCTCCGTCGACGAGCTGGGAGATCTTGCCCGCGCATCGCATAATCAGCCCGTGGGACGGTTGCGGATCGGCATCATCCCTACGGTCGCGCCCTATCTGTTGCCGAGCATCATCGGCAGCCTCACCCGTATCTATGACGGGCTTGATATCCATGTGCGTGAGACCCTGACCTCGAAACTGGTCGAGGAGCTGGAGGAGGGGAGGCTGGATACCGCGATCGTCGCCCTACCGATCTCCGAAACATCGCTCACGGAAGTGCCGTTGTTTGCGGAAAACTTCGTACTGGTGCGGCCGAGCGAGGACGAGGGCAAGCCGGTGCCCAACCGCGAGGCGCTTCGCGAAATGCGGCTGCTGCTCCTGGAGGAAGGGCACTGCTTTCGCGATCAGGCGCTCTCCTTCTGCAATATCCATTCAGCCTTGCCGCGGGAGCTGATGGACGGTAGTTCGCTGTCGACGCTGGTGCAGATGGTCAGCGCCGGCATCGGCGTCACTCTGATACCGGAGATGGCGGTAGCGGTGGAAACCCGCTCGGCCTCGGTGTCGACGGTGCGCTTTCAAAGCCCGCAGCCCTCACGCACTATCGGCATGATCTGGCGCAGGACGAGCCCGCTCGCCAAGCAGCTTCTGCAGATTTCCGAAGTGGTCCGCGAGGCGGCCGATGCCATGCGCGAGCAGCACGATTCGATCTGGCGCGCGCAAGACCTGGAGCTCGAAGCCCGGTTGCAACCGGCGGCTGCCCGCCGCCCCGGCTTTGGCACCGTCGATGGCCCGGCTCCGCGCCGGTAGGCTCCGCATCGTGCATTAACGCTGTTGGAATCTTTTCCACAGAAGGTGATATTTCAAACGATTGAAAATATTTTAATCGTTTAAATATTTTAATAGCTTGATTTACAAAGAAACTCCTCCATGTCATGCCAGTAACGCATGACAATGGAGGTCGTGATGCAAGAGCTTGAAAGCGTAAGAAATGAAATTCCTACGTATGTGATTGATCGCCTCGAAAACGAATGGCGGGTAATGCAGACTCGGAATGTGCAGCTGGAAACCGGGCTGCGCACTGAAACGCCTGCAAATACAGCGCCTGCAACGGGCGATAGTCGCGGATCACTCGATAAGTAATATTTATAAAGGCAGGAATCGCACTGCGCTCGCAGGTCTGGCGGCGCTATTGAAAGCATCGCATTCCGCTTTTTCCATGACATTCCAGAAAACGGACCAGCCCCGGCTTATTGCCAGGGCTATCGTTTATTGTCGCGTCGTCGGTTCCTCGTGCGATAGAGATAAGAATAGGTTCAGGCGTCGAGATAACGCTCGGTCAGGCGTGCCCACATCGCCGCACCGACGGTGAGGCTTTCATCGGCGAAATCATATTTGGCGCTGTGGAGGATGGCTGAATTCAAGCCATTGCCAAGGCGCAGAAAGCTGCCGGGCTTATGCTCCAGGTAATGCGAGAAATCTTCGCTGCCGGGAATCAGGCCACAGGTGGTGACTTTATCAGCGCCGACAAGTTCTTCGGCCACCATGCGCGCGAATTCCGTTTCCTTCTCTGAGTTGACGACGACCGGATGACCGTGGACATAGTCGATCTCTGCACTTGCACCATAGCCATCCGCGATAGAAGCCGTCAGCTTGCGAATACGGGCTTCAAGCAGCTCGCGCACCTTCGGATCGAAGGAGCGGACCGTGAGCAGCATCCTCGCGCTCTCCGGAATGACGTTCGAAGCCTCGCCGGCGTGGATGGCGCCGACGGTCACGACCGCCGTCTGCGTCGGGTCGACACTGCGGGCAACGATCGTCTGCAGACTGACGACGAGATTGCAGGCGACAACCACCGGGTCAATTGTCAGATGCGGGCGTGAAGCATGGCCGCCCTTGCCTGTGATTGTAATTTCGACCGTATCGGCGGCGGCCATCAGCGGGCCGGAGCGCAACAGCCAGGTGCCTTCCGGCGCGCCCGGATGATTGTGCAGCCCATAAATGACGTCGAAGGGAAAGCGTTCGAAGAGGCCATCCTTGATCATCGCGGGAGCGCCGCTGACCGCTCCCGCCTCTTCGGCCGGCTGGAAGATCAGGTTTACAGTGCCGTTGAAGTGGCGGGTACGAGCGAGATATTCGGCAGCCCCTAGCAAAATCGTGGTGTGGCCGTCATGGCCGCAGGCATGCATCTTGCCGGGCACCTTGCTGGCATAGGGCTTGCCGGTCTGCTCGGTGATCGGCAGCGCGTCCATATCGGCGCGGATCGCGATGCTCTTCTTGCCGGCTCCTACCGTCATGCGCGCAACGACGCCATGGCCGCCGACATTGCGGGTGACTTCATAGCCCCAGGCTTCCAGCTTCTCGGCGACGAAGCGCGCGGTCTCCGCCTCCTCGAAAGACAGCTCGGGATGGGCGTGCAGATGCTGGCGAATGTCTGTCAGTTCGGCTTTCATCGGCTCGAAGTCGGAAAGGCGGGCGAAATCGTTGTCGAGGGTCATGGCTATTCCAATAGTTCGCTTGAGCCGCCATCCGCCATAGAGCGTGCGGGCTTCACTGATGATATGTGTGTCGCGCTAGATGAAGCGCGACAGGAAGCTTCTGGTGCGCGGATGCTGCGGATTGCCGATTACATCCTCCGGTCTGCCCTGCTCGACGATCTTGCCGCCATCCATGAAGACGACACGGTCGGCAGCCTCGCGGGCAAAGCCGATCTCATGGGTGACGACGATCATTGTTAAGCCCTGTTTGGCAAGGTCGCGCATTGTGGCGAGCACTTCGCCGACGAGCTCCGGATCGAGCGCCGAAGTCGGCTCGTCGAACAGCATCAGCTTCGGCTTGATCGCCAGCGCTCGGGCGATTGCGACGCGCTGCTGCTGGCCGCCAGAAAGCTGGCGCGGATAATTGTGAGCCTTGGCTGACAAGCCAACGCGGTCAAGCAGTGCCAACGCATTCTCCGTCGCCTGCTTCCGGTTCTCGCCATGGATGCCGATCGGCGCTTCGATGACATTCTGCAGTGCCGTCATATGCGGATAGAGATTGAACTGCTGGAACACCATGCCGATCTTGCGCCTCTGCAGCGCGATCGCATGGTTGGATAGTTTGAGCAGCCGCCCCTTGTTCAGCTGGTAGCCGATCTGCTCGCCATCGACTTCGATAGAGCCGCGATTGATCGCTTCCAGATGGTTGATGCAGCGCAGGAAGGTTGACTTGCCGGAACCGGAAGGGCCAAGGATGACGACCACTTCGCCTGGCGCCACATCGAGGTCGATGCCTTTCAGAACTTCGAGATGTTCGAAGGACTTGTGGACGTTGCGCGCCCGCACCAGCGGCGGCAGGTCGGCAACGGTGCTGTTTGGTGTGTTCATCGGAGCGTTCATTGGCCCGCCTCCTGCGCCGGCACGAGCGCTGGCGCGCTCTCCGTTGCCGCCTTCGTCCCGCCGGTGCGGCGGTCGGCGCGGCTGTAATAGCGCTCGATATAGCTCTGGCCGATATTGAGCACCGAGGTAATCAGCAGATACCAGATGACGGCGACGAGCAGCATCGGAATGACTTCGAAGGTGCGGTTGTAGATCGACTGCACGGAGTAGAGCAGGTCGGCCATGGCGATGACGCTGACGAGCGAGGTCGCCTTGATCATGCTGATGAGCTGATTGCCCGTCGGCGGTACGATGGAGCGCATGGCCTGCGGGATGATGATGCGGCGCAGAGCCCGACTTTTCGTCATGCCGAATGCTTCGGCGGTCTCGAACTGGCCTCTGTCGACCGAAAGCAGGCCGCCGCGGATGATCTCGGCCATATAGGCGGCTTCGTTGAGAGCGAGGCCGGCGATCGCCGCCGTCATCGGGCTGATGACTGAATTCGTGTCCCAGCTGACGAAGGTAGGTCCGAAGGGAATGCCGATCGACAGCGTCGGGAAGAGCGTCGAAAGATTGTACCAGAAGATCAGCTGCACGAGCAGCGGCGTGCCGCGGAAGAACCAGATGAACAGCGAGGCGAGCGTGCTTGCCAGCCTGTCCTTGGACATGCGGGCGATCGCCAAAAGCAGGCCAAAGGCGATGCCGAGCGCCATGGCGACGACGGTCAGGCCGAGCGAGACATAGAGGCCGCTGATGACGACGGGATCGAAGAAGTACTGGGCGACGACATGCCAGCCGAAGTTTTCATTGTGGGCGACCGACCACGCCCAATAGGCTGCGATCGCAAGCGTGACGACCCAGGCCGCCACACGACCCTTCGCGAACGGTGTGTGGGCATTCGCCACATCCCGTGCCGACGCATCGCCGGAAGGCGATGCGTTGTTTCTGGATTTCGTACTCATTTCGGCAATGTCCCGCCAAGATTGATACCGGGTTCCTTGATCATATTGTTCTCAAGGCCCCATTTCTTCATGATGGCGGCATAGGTGCCGTTGTCCATGAGAAGTTTGACGGTATCCTTTAGAATAGGTCCGAGAGGCGAGCCCTTCGGCACGACGGCACCCTGATAGAGATCCTCGAAGCCGTTCTTCTGGCCGACGCCTGTCAGTTCCAGCTGGCCGTTCGCCTGCGAGACGAAATAGGTGAGCGGGGCCTGCGAGGAGAAGAAGGCATCGGAGCGCTTTGAGCGGACGGCGAGGATCGAGCTCGGCTGATCGGTGAAGGACTGGACTTCGATCGCGCCCTTACCATCCGTCTTGCATTTCTCGGCCTGAACCTGGATCACCTTTTCTGCCGATCCTCCGGCCATGACGGCGATGCGCTGGCCGCAGGCGCTGTCGAGCGAGGTGATGCCCTTTGGATTGCCTTTTTGCACTGCAAAGATGACGAATTCCTGTACCCAGTCGACGAAGTCGTTTGCTTCCTCGCGGCTCTTGAAATCGCCGATCGGGCCGAAGGCGAATTGATAGCGGCCGGAGTTGATGCCGGCGAGGATCGCAGGCAGCCCGCTGACGCTTTCATGCTCGATCTTCACGCCGAGCACCTGGCCGATCGCATCGGTCAGATCGGCACTGGCGCCGGTCAGCTTGGTGCCGGTGACGATTTCATAGGGAGGGAAAGAGCCGTTGTTGACGGAAATCATTTTGCCGGAGGTGCGGATCGCCTCTGGCAGCTTGGCCTGCAGGTCCTTGTTGACCGAAAGTTTCGGCAAGCTCGCATCCTCGGCAAAGGCAGCACCCGGCATCATCAGGCTTGCCAGGGCGACGTAGGTCATTTTCTTCAGCGACATGTTCATTCCCCTTTTTACTTTGCGTCTCTGATTTTTCAGTCGGTGGTCAGGCAGCGCTCGTCCGGCTGCCGTCGACGTCGAACGGGAAGAGTTCCTCCGGCGTCATCAGCCGCGGCAGAATGCCTTGCACATGCAGCTCCCCGGCGAAATCGGCGATCATCTTGCGGTTGGCGGCAAAGCCGCTCGCATCCCACCCTTCGGGCAGCTCGGTTGCCGATTTTAAGAGCTCGTCGAGCATGAAGGGCGTGGTGTCCGCATATTTGCGCCGCTTGCTGAGCCACATGCGTTGCGATTCATCGATAAGAGCGCTCAGTTCGCCCATAACCCAGGGATGCTCGGCGACGAGCTCGGCCTTCAAGCCGATCAGGTGCATGCCGGGTACATAGCCCACATCGGCAAAATAGCGATGCTCGGCAGCGCGGAAATCCGGCAGCAGCTGGCGGAAGCCGGAATTGCCGGCGAAATAGCCGTCCGGCATGAAGGGCGTGAAGATCGCGTCTAGCTCGCCGTCCCTCAGGAGCTCCACCATCGGCCTTTCGCCGGGTGCTGCTTCGATGCGGCCGGGGCGGCCGAAGCCGTCGAGGCGATCGGTGATCGGATGGGCTTCGGTCAGCCGGCCGGCATACCACATGGCATCTTCGACGCCGACGCCTTCGCGCCGTAGTGCTGCCCGAGTCCAGGTATTGCCGGAGTCGCGCCAGCCGGTGACGCCGATGCGCTTGCCGGCGAGCTCGGCAAAGCTTGTGATCGGGCTTTCCTTGGTGGTGATGACGCAGCGATGGCGGAAGCCGCGCATGATGAAATTCGGGATGCCGACCACGCTCTCATCGCCGTCGATGCGCATCTGCGTGTAGCGGCTGAAGGACGTTTCCGCCGCGTCATAGGCGTCGCTCTTGCCGACATGCGAGATCAGCGTGCCGACCCGGTCCACCCTAATGGCGAGTTTTGGGGAAGAGACATCGCCCAGGACCAGAGGGGTCATATAGTCCCAGTCACGCAGGGCAAGGCGGAGAGTAAGCGGCATGAAATTCACTCGCGGGAAAACTTGTTTTCTCAACGAGTAAATGTTCAATATAGGTCGATCAAATGTTATTACGTTATTGAACATTAAAAATGGTGCGAAAATGAGCGAAGCTCGGGATGCGAATTGGTTTGCCTCGAAATTGAGCGATCGGACCATTCGCGGCATTGCGCTCGAGACGAGCGCACTCATCCGAGCCGGTGCCCTGCCTGTTGGCACCAAGCTGCCGCCGCTCCGCGACCTGGCCTTTGCCCTTGGTGTGAGCCCGGCAACCCTATCGGAAGCCTGGAGCGAACTCAGACGCCAGAAGATCATCAGCGGGCGCGGCCGGAATGGCACCTGGGTCAGCGGCGACCGCTTTGTCGCCCAGCCGGCACGGCTGGCAAGCGTTGGTGATTATGGCTCCGGCGCCCTCAATCTGACTGCCGCCGTTCCCGATGTGCAACTGCTGCCGAAGCTGGAGGCCGCGATGGCCTATGGCGCCTCGGCTGAAAATCTCAACAGCTACGAGCGCAGCCGCATCCTGCCGGAGCTTGAGCGCGAAGTCAGGAAGACATGGCCCTATGAGCCGGAGGCGTTCCTGGCAACCAATGGCGGCTATAATGCCGTCTACACCCTGATCAACGCTCTTGTCATGCCGGGTGCCGCCGTTGCGATCGAGGACCCGACGGGAATGCGGCTTCTCGATATTCTTGAGGATCGGGGCGCCCGCATCATTCCGGTGAAATGTGATGAAGAGGGTCCGCTGCCGTCTTCACTGGAGGAAGCGCTGAAATATCGCCCGGTCGCCTTCATCTTTCAGCCGCGCATCCATTCGGTCACGGGCCAGAGCGTGAGCCCTGCACGTATGATAGGGATCGCGGAGATCCTTCGCGACAAGGATACGTTGATCGTCGAAGACGATGGTGTCGCCGACATCTCGATCTCGCCTCGCCATTCCATGGGGCATCTCTTTCCCGATCGGGTCATCCATATTCTGTCATTTTCGAAAACGCATGGGCCGGATCTGCGCCTTGCCGTCTTGTCGAGCTCGCGCGCTATTATCGATCAGATCCAATCCTATCGCAGCTTCAGCTCCGGCTGGACCAGCCGCATTCTGCAGGCGGCGGCTGCCTGGCTGCTGCGCGATCCGGCAACGGCATCATGCCTCGATCATGCCCGCAGGACCTATCGGGAACGTCGCGCAGGCCTCATCGATGCGCTTCGCGAGCGCGGCGTCGATGCGTGGCATGGAGAAGGATTATGTGCCTGGGTGCCGGTCTCGTCGGAGCCCTTCGCAATGGTGACGCTTGCCGCCCGGGGCATTGCAGTGCATCCCGGTGCCAAGTTCTCGATCCTGCCCAGCAGCCACTTGCGGGTCGCGACCGCCAAACTCTTGGAGCGGCGCGAATATGTTGCGGATGCCATCGCACTTGCCGCCGTTCATACGTGAAGGGTGGAGCTATTGGCTTGAAGTTGCGCCCAGGCTTTTAGGCGTGTCCCTCCAAGAGGAAGTGTACCTGACAAGGATAGTCGCTAGCTTGGCTGAGATGAGCGAAATGACCGAAATTGCCACGAGATAGATCGCAATGTAGACGGGCTGCGGCAAGTGGATATTGCGCATCAGATGCCCGTAGATCTCGGTAAAGCCGCGATGGCACATGTAGATCGGGTAGGAGAGATAGCCGAGAAAGATTCCAAGCCGCTGCAGCCTCTCCGGCAGTTCGAGCATGGTGCCGGCAAGGACGATGAGCGGCGAGATCAGAATGCAGAAGACAAGCGCATATTTCAGCGAATAGCTGGGCAAAAACAGCAAGATCAAGATCGTGGCGATGGGCAGCAGGGCGGCATAGCTGTTCATGGTCCAGCCAAGCGCAGTGTTGCTTCGAAGCCGATAGATGATCATTCCGAGCGTGAAGGAAAAGAAGACGCGGGCAAAGCCGCCGTCCACGGAGTGCCATTCCCAACCGAGGTCGAGCGATTTGTGGAAGAGGACCGAACCGATCAGCAGGGCGAGAGATGCGGCCGCGATAAGGATCAGACTCCGCGTCCTTAGCCTGAACAGTATGAGCGCAAATACGAGGTTCGCGAGTAGTTCCCAAAAAAGCGACCATGCCGGGCCATTCAGCGGATAAAGCGCCAAGATGTCTCCGGCCGACCGCGTCAGAAAGCTTGGAGAAGGCAGCATGAAGACGGTGGTCAGGATGCTTGCAGCAAGATCGGCCCGCCCGACGCCTGCCGCCTGCCAATGCAGCAGCAATTGCACGAGGCCGTAGACGCTGCCGATCAGGAAGAGCGGATAGAGACGCGCGTATCGTGCCTTCATGAAGGCCAGCACCGTCATGCCGCCGGCGAGCTTTTCACCATAGGCCCTGGCGATGACGAAGCCGCTGAGCACGAAGAAGAAATCGACGGCGATATAGGCCGAAGGCGCATAGGGCCTGTCGAGGTGATAGACGACAACGGCGAAGGCCGCCAGGCCGCGCATCGCATCCAGGGCGGCATATCTGTGTCTCGTTGCATTAGCCGGCATTGATCGGAACCTCATTGGGGGAAAAGGTTACGCCTAAGCTATCCGGCGGCGCGCACGCCGAAAAATTCATTTCTCAAATTTTTATCAAGCGGACGCACCCGCGAAAGATTGCCCAGGAACTGGCGGGGACTTGTCAGCACCGACCGGTTCAGGAAATGAGTCCTGATGAGATTGGAGGACTTGCTGTGGGCGCCGGCATGGCCGACCCGATAGATCGCGCCGCGGAAAGGCAGCGAGCCGAGCGGCGCGCCGGCGTCTGCAAGCAGCTTGCCGATGCGCACATGGCTGCCGAGCATGGATTTGATGTAATCGATCTCGGCATCCTCGAAAGTCGCCGGCAGGCGATAGAGATCGGAGCGGATGATCAGCGATGTCCCGCAAAAATTGGCGAAGTCGTTATGATGCATAAGCAGCCTGCCGCCTTCGTTCCAGAGATAGCCGCGGTCGATCTTCCAGCCGTTGGCATCGGGATTTCTGGCGGCGAAATCGACGATATTGGCACTGACGAAATCATCGTCGTCGACGATCATGAAGAAGCGGGTATCGCGCGCTGAAAGCATGCCGCTCAAGACGCGGCGGCCCTTGTCCAGCCGGAACGCATCGTAAACCTTTTCGCGATCGGCACCGTCGATGTCATGCAGCTGGTTCGGCGGGAAGGTCACACGTTCCGCCGTAAAATTCGGCGGCAGATCCGGCAGATCGGCGCCTTCATTGGCGACGACTACGCCTCGCCAGTTTTTGTTGGACTGCCCGGCGATCGATGCGATCGTTTGCGACAGGCGTCGCTTGAGCGCCGGCCAATCATTGGAATTGGCCTGATGGCGAACGGGAATGATGAACGTGACCAGTGTCATGAGGCGCCTTTCCGACTTGGTATTCTATCGCGGGATCGAATGAGCCTTGTTTCCGTCCTTATTCGCGATGACGGCTACTATGCCTTCGCGCGACGGCCTTGCAGCGTCGTCCGCACGAGGAAGAGAACCCTTTCCCTGCATAAGAGAAGGATGAGGGCCGAATAGGCGAGGCCACCGACCAGGACTTCGCAGACAAGGCGTTCCGCGAGAGGCCGGTCGATCAACGCCGACGAGATTGCCAAGACGGCGACAAGCATGCCGAGATAAGCAGCGATGGGTCTCAGGAACTGGCCGAAATATTCCAGAATGCTGAGGCCGATCAATCGCGACACCATCCACAGCGTCACCGGCCAAAGCAGCAGCACGCCGACCATGAGCCCGAAGACGACGGTCGTCACCCCATATTGGTGAAGAACGAGTACAGTGAGGATCGAGACGATGTTGCGCACCAGCTGATAGTAGAACCACCAGTCGGATCTGCCCTGACTGGTGATCAAGGAGGCCTGGATGATGCCGATGCCGGCCATCAGGCCGATGACGCAGAAGAAGCGAACCGGCCAGACGGCGGCCGCCCAGTGCGGCCCGAAGATCAGCGGAATGGCATCGTCGGCGACCGCGGCAAGCCCCATGAACGCCGGGAAAGACACCAGCGAGCAGCCGAAGGTCGCCATGAGGAAGGCTTCGCGCACCTTCTCCCGATCATGCTGCAGTGAGGAGAGCAGCACGTGGCTGACCGAATTCAGCCCGCCCGCCACGACATTGTTGAGCATCTCGTAGAGCCGCCGCGCGAAATTATAGATACCGAGAGCGGCCGGGTTTACCAGCGTTCCGATAATCAGCTGGTCGAGATTCATGGTCTGGAGGAAGCGGTTGCCCGAGGCGAAGATGCCGTAATGCAGCAGTTCGCGCAGGCTCGAGAGCTTTACCCTGAAGCCAGGCAGCCATTTCGCGCCCCAGAACGCGGCGATGCAGGCGGCCGCTGGTGCTGCGATCTGGGCAATCGCAAGCGCCCACAGGCCGAAACCGGCGAAAACCAGCGAGAGACAGATGATCGCCGAAACAGAGGTGGCGATCGCGGTGCGGGCCGCAGCAAGATGAAAGGACATCGTGCGGCCGATCAAGGCATTGGGCACGATGATCATCATATCGAAGAAGATTTTCAGGCCGATAATCAGCAGCAGTTTGACGATATCGTCATGTCCTACCCAATGGGCGAGAAACGGCGAAAGCAGAAACAGCGCGGCATAGAGGATCGCCGCGGAGACGAAGGATAGCCAAAAGACCGTATCGAGATGGCTGCGCCGAATGGATTTCTGCTGGATCAGTGCCTCGCCGAAGGCCGTCGGGCCGAAGCCGGAGGCGAAACTGACGATGGCGAAGGCGAGCGCTACCAGGCCGAAATCCTGCGGCAGAAGGAAACGGGAGGTGACGACGAAGACAAGGCTGTTGAGTGCCGTCGGGATAAGCGTATCCAGCGCCGACCAGAAGGCGCCCCTCAATGCGGCCCGTGACCGGTTTTCGCTTAAGTGTTCAAAGACGACTTCATCCGCTTCGGACGCCAGCAATCGCATACCTCGCCGTTTTAGATCTGCAGCGGATGCCGGAGATCCGGCGCCCGCCATTGCCGCTTCGCCATCATTCGATGGAGCAGGACGGCGTGTTGGATGCTTGATCTAGGCCAGCCCCTCGATTTGTCTAGGGAGAATTGTTGCATTGCAACATTGCGTTGCTGAAAGTGATTTCGCGATCAAGGCAAACGCGAATTTTATCTCTTCAGAGCGGCGAAAAGCGCCGCATTCACTGCGCGACCGAGCGGACCCTTGGCTCGTCCCATTCGATTTCGGGAGCAGCATCGGCTTCATCCTGAGGCTCGTTCATCTCGTAAAGATAGCCTTCGAGCATGTCGCAGGCGCGTTCGCTGGCGCCGATCTTGGCTTCCGTTTCGCTGATCGCGGTGGCGATCGCCTTGATGCGGGCGCGCAGCATGTGTCCGACCACGTCCTTGCCGGGGCGCTTGCCGAGCCGATCGAGATGAAGGCCGATGCGATTGGAGTGTCGCTCGAGCTCGCTCTTGCTGAAATTCGCCTTGCGAATTTCTTCCAGAAGGCTCGCCCGCATCTTGGCGACCGGATCGAATGTGCCGGGTTCCCGCTCGTCCAGCACTATCTCGGTAATCAGCTTTTCGATGGCGACCAGCGCCTGCAAGTCGACGGCATCGGTCAGTTCGACGTCATAGCCGGTATCGTCGAACACCTTGCGGCGAACGGGATCGAGAAGAAGCTCGTAGGCCTTCTGCAGCTGCGCGAAAGCGTCGGTATCGCCGCCGGAATCCGGATGGGCTGCCTTCGCGCGCTTGCGATAAGCCGCCTTGATTTGCTCTTCGCCCGCATCGCGCGCAACGCCGAGAATATCGTATGGATCAGTCACTCCAACTCCTGCCGCCGCTTATTCCTGTTTTAAGGCCTGGCCGCTGATATCGCCCGCGCGGTTTAAACGTCCCGCCCGGCCGTTTCAATCGGCTCCGGCGCTATTTGTACCATCACAAAGGCAGAGTTTGGGCAAAAAGAGTCCTATGTCAAAGGCGAGCAGCCTCTTCTGTGGAAATTCAACATCTCAAATCGTTCGGTCGAGCGTGACTGCTTGAGCCGGCAGAGTTGACAATGGTCAGTCTTGCGGGACGTCAGGGTCTTTGGGTGACGTAACGGCAATCGGCCCGCTTCGTTGACGGAAGCGGGCCGATCATTCACCGCCTCAGCTTTTTAAGCCGCCGAAAAAGGCACGGCGACGAAGGTCTTGTTGCCGTCGCGCTCGATCAGAAGCAGCACGGATTTGCGGCCATCCTTGCCGGCCTTGGCGACGGCCGTCTGCACCTCATGGGCGTTATGCACCGGCTGGTCGTTGACCGAAACGATGATGTCACCGGTCTGGATGCCGGCCGCAGCGGCGGGCTTGTCCGGATTGACACTGGCAACAACGGCGCCTTCGACACCATGCGGCAGATTCAGCTGCTCACGTACATCGGGTGTGAGGTTGGCAAGGCCGACGCCGATGCTTGGCTGGTTGGACGGCTGCACCTTGCCGTCGCCCGCGTCGTTGGCAGCCTGCTTGCCGTCGTCATTGCCGCCGATGGTGACATTGACGTCCATGCTCTTGCCGTCGCGCCACAGTGTGACTGAACGCTTGTCGCCGGGGGAGAGATCGGCGACCAGCCGCGACAGATCCTTCGGCGTCTTGACGGCCTCGTTGCCGACGGCGGTAACGATGTCGCCGCTCTTGATGCCGGCGCGTGAGGCTGGCGTATCGTCGTTGACGCTGGCAACGAGCGCACCCTGGGTCTGCGAGAGGCCCATGGCATTGGCGATATCCGAGGTCACCGGCTGTATGGCGACGCCGAGATAGCCGTGATCGATCGAGCCGTTCTTCTCGAGCTTTGCGACGATCGCCTTGGCCTCGTCGGAGGGAATGGCAAAGCCGACGCCGACGCTGCCGCCATTCGGCGAGTAAATAGCGGTGTTGATGCCGACGACATTGCCTTCGCGGTCGACCAGCGGCCCGCCGGAATTGCCGTGGTTGATGGGGGCATCGATCTGGATGAAATCGTCATAGGGGCCGCTGTGCAGGTCGCGGCCGCGGGCCGAGACGATGCCGGCGGTAACGGTCGTGCCGATACCGAAGGGGTTGCCGATCGCCAGAATCTGGTCGCCAAGCTTCAGCTTGTCGGAATCACCCCAGGCGATGGTGGCGAGCGGCTTCGGCGCGTTGATCTTCAGGACGGCAAGATCGGATTTGGCATCGGCTCCCAAAAGCTTGGCAGGCAGCTCGGTGCCGTCATCGAGCGTCACCTTGATGTCGACGGCGTTCTGAATGACGTGGTTGTTGGTGACGATGACGCCGTCCGGGCTGATGATAAAGCCGGAGCCGAGCGCCATGGCGCGCTGGTTCTGTTGCTGGCGCGGCATCTGCTTCGGGAACGGGACGCCCTGATTTTCGAAGAATTGCCGAAACTGCTCGTCCATCGGCGAATTGCTTTCGGCGCTGGTGTCGGTCGCCTTCATGGTGGTGGTGACGGTGACGACGGCCGGTTTGTCGGCGTCGACGATCGGAGCGAAGGAGCCGCCGGGCGCGATGATGCCGGCCGGCTCTGCCGCCGAGGCGAGGGTTGCGGATGTGCTGAAGGCAAAAGGCAATGCGCCTGCGCCGACGATGATAGCGGCACCGACGATGGCGGCTGTGCGATGTTTGCGGAGAAGAGAAGGCATGGCAAAAGTCCCTTGCGAGATCGTTGACGGTTTGGCGGCCCGTCCATATCGGGGATGGGCTGCGATTGGTCCGCGTCAATTTTGCGAGCGACTTTGTTTCCCGTTTTTACTACGGGAAGCAAAGTATAGATTTGAATTGGCGCTTGGTGTTAATATGATCCGCCAATTAACTTTTACAAATTAAATATTGATCATGTTTTTATTGCAAAATTTTAAGATATTACATGAATTTAATGTTGGACGGCCGGAAATTTTCCATATTTAAAGCTGCGCTGCCGGCCAACGCTTGAGGGCCTCTGTTCCAAGCTCCGTCAGTGCGTAGATGCCGCGGTCGATGCGCTCGAACCAGCCATAGACATTATCCCTTAGAATTTGTGGGGCCTTCGGCGCCGCCTCGCGCATATCCTTCGGGCGCTGCACGCCGTTTTCGATAGCGGCGGCGCAGGCAAGGGCCTGTTGGCGGTAGGCGGTCATGATCGGCTTGCGGGTGCTGCCGCCGAGTGCCGGGTCACCCTTGCGCCGGCGATGTTCGTCGACAAGGCGTGATCTGCGCCGTGCGTTCTTGCGCGGCATCGGCGCGATGGGGCTGATGACGATATCCACGACGTCGCTGTCCGATACGGCGAGCATGCCGAAGCCCAGCCTGCGGCACAAGTCGCGGAACCGGCGATCGCCTTCCCGGCCCTTGCCCTTCTTCGAGACGCGGGCGGCGATCCAAACTTCATCGCTGGCAGCTGCGCGATCCACCGCCTGCAGGATGAGTTCGAGATTGAAGGTCATCTTCAGTTCGCAGATGACCACGACCGGCGGCTCGTCATCAGTCAGTCCAACAAGGTCGCAGCCGCCGATTTCGCCTTTCACCGCATAGCCGGCGGCTTCGAGAAATGACTTGATGGGGAGATAGAGCGCCGTTTCCAAATCCGCCTCCGGGCTTTGCATGTCCGGACAAGGTTAGCCGATTCGGTTAACCAGACGGTCGATAAAGGTGCGAAGCGGCTCTTGCTGTAAAGGCGAATATTGCAGGCGTGTGAAAGGGCCGATGACCAGGCCCCTCTCACGTGTAGCTTACGCCTTGAAATCCAGCTTGACGTCGCAGGCGCCGATCGAAGCCGGCAACAACGGCTTGCGGATGCGCTGCCCGAATTGCCGCTTGAAACCGAAGATATTGCCGATGAGGCTCTTGGTATAGAGGCCGGGGCCGCTCGAATAGATGCGCCAGCCGCCATCGACGGCGATATCGCCGGCCTTGACGCGCGTCCATTCCGCGGAAGCCTGATAGCGGTCGTCGAAGGCCGCATCGCTGCTGCTGAAATAGGTATTGCGCTGGCGCAGCGACGCATGTTCCACGCGCCCACTGACCGCGATCGGATTGGCGAGCGCGAGTGCCGCCCACACGGCCTCCGCATCGTCGTCGAGCGCCAAGGCTTCGCAGTAGCGCAGATGCGCATGCACATACATGAGCCCGATCTCGCGGCCGAAGAAGGAGGAGGATTCGGCACGCCGGAAGAGCTTCTCTGGGCCGCCGGAATAGGTTGCCGGTTTTTCCATCAGCCGCACGCCGTCCGGGAACAGCAGGTTCTCGCGGATGATCTTCATATGGGCATGGCGCTGATCGGGCGTGAACAGGCCGCCGATCATCGGCTGCGTCATCGCGATCAGCGAATAATGCAGGCCCGTGCGCGTATCCTCTGGATGCAGAAGCAATTCGACGCCGTCATGGCTCGGATCGAAGACCCCGTAGCCGGCAACGATGCCGTCACGCATCAGGAGCCGGTTGAAATCGGCGCGCATGGCGACCGCAGTCGCTTGCAGCGACTGCGCTTCCTCGTTGCGGCTGGCGAGTGTCAGGATATTGGCATAGCGCACCAGCTGTTCATACAGAAGTGAAACGGTCCAGCTGCTGACCATCCAGTCGCGCAGATGCGGATCGGCCGGCTGCAGGCTGTCGTTCCAGTCGCCCTCGCCATAGCGGATGAGGCTCGTGCCCGGCACGAAGCGGCTGCGTACGGTGTCCAGCAGTTTTTCGATGTGATCGGAGATCGTCGCGCGTTCCGACGTCAGCTGTATGGTGTCGTCGGCACGCCACGGCACGGTTTCTGCAAGGAAAGCGATGTCGCCGGTCGCTTCGATATAATCGCAGAGCGCCTTCAGCGGCCAGACGACGATATCGCCGTGAGCCTCGCCGGCGCGGATATTGGCATAAGGCTCGAGCATGAACCATTGCGGCCAGTCGCCGCGATCGCGATA
Organism: Rhizobium sp. AB2/73; assembly: GCF_020871915.1. NCBI lineage: Bacteria > Pseudomonadati > Pseudomonadota > Alphaproteobacteria > Hyphomicrobiales > Rhizobiaceae > Rhizobium > Rhizobium sp. AB2/73. The sequence continues at coordinate 266,978 of NZ_CP067072.1, forward strand.
CTGCTCGGAAAAGAGCGTCAAAAGGATCTGCCGGACTTCTTCGTCATGCTCGTAGGCGAGCAGAAACTCGATCGGCCCTTGGCAGACGTCGCGCGTTCCCCAGGCTGCCCCCGTATATTGTTCGAGCCCGTGCGGCACGCTCAAATGCACGATGGCGTCATGCGCGATCCAGGGCAGCATGATCGCCTGTGCCGCCACATCGCGGCCGTCGCCCTCGATGAGGGCGCCCCGCGTCACATGACTCCAGAAGCGTTGCGCGGGTGCGAGCATCTCTTCGCTTTCGACACCTGCGCTGTAGCGCGCGGCAAGGGCTTCCGCCGCATCCGGGTCGGTCATCGAGCCCGTGACGGCAAAGCGTAGTGCCTTCGTCGCGCGCGATTTCAGGGCGATGAACGGGCCGTTGCGGGTGGTGCCATCGGTATAAAGCAGCTCATCGCCGCCAACGGTTTCGAAGGCATCCGGCGTCGACGTGACGAGGTGATAGCCGGCCTTCGGATACCGATCCCAGAGCCAGGATGGCTGCGGCCGGAAGGAGATGCGCTTGGCGGCCGCGTCGACTGCGATGTTTGCCACGGCTTCATAGTCGCGCTCGCCAAGAACGATATGGCCGAAGACGAGGAAACGGCAGGCTTCACCCTCGACGGAGACGCTCCATTGCATGGCCGGATCGTCGCCGGAGGCGATTGCCGAAACGATGATGGTGCGATCGGGGAGCTTGTAGATCCACTTGGTATCGCTGAGCCCCATTTCGAAGGCAGCGGGCACGCCGAGCAGGCGCCAGCCGTCGCCAAGGTCGACGAGAATGCGCAGGCCGCTCGACCGCGTCAGATTGTAGGGATCGCGCGAGACCGAGAACAGCTTGTGGAAGGAGGTGTTCCCTATGGTCAGCTGTGCGGCGAAGATGCCCTGCATCCAGCAGGTGGCGGCCAGCGTCTGGTCGTCGAGCAGCATATTCTGGCCGCTGCGAACGATGGCGCCCTGGCGGCGAGCCACCAGGCGTTCTTTTTCCTGGAGCACGATGTGCCTGTTGTGCGCCCCATCCGATACGAAGAAGGAGATCAGCTTTCCATCGGCGTGCTCCTCCAGCATCCGCTTTGGATAAAGCGCCTCAACAGCGGCCTGATCCAGGTTGTCGCTTTCGACAAGAGGGGCATCCTGCACGAGACTGCGTGCCGATTGAGCGGCAGCAATCGTATCGATCGCCAATTCCCCCTGAAGTTTCGGCAGGCTATCGAGATGGGCAAGGTCGGCATCGCTGGAAGCGGCCGGATGATCGGCGATGAAGAGGCCGAAGAAGGTCGTCGCGGCGGCGCCACCTGCCGGGAGCGAAAGCGGCTTCGACTGAATTGTCGGGCAGGCGACCTCATGCTGGCGGCGCGTGCTCGGCAGGCTGGCGCCGAAATCCGGCACCATGACGCCATCATTGCTCTTGGAGGGCACGAGCAGCTGGATTGCATCTGTCGCGTAAGCCGCGGCACCCTCAAGGCAGCCTTGCGCAAGCCACGGATTTCGCCCGCCGCCCTGCTTAAGGTTTTGTCGATTCATGATGACAGGACCGAAGGCGGAATGGGTGGCGATGTGATGGTCGATATATTGTGAGGCATAGGCCTCGCTGTTCATCAGGAAGCCGCGATCACCGAGGCCGATATCCTGAACGAGAATGAGATCGGCCGAAAGCGTCGCGTTGGTGCTGTTTTCCAGCGAAATTTGCCAGAACCATGCGGTCTGGCTCGGATGCAGCCGGAGGCTGACGGTGTGTCGTACGCCTTCCGTTTCGCCGCTCCAGGAAAAGCCGCCCTTGCCATGGCCGAACTCTACCGTAGCTTTCGGGCCGACGATTTCGGCCGTCTCCGGTTTAGGCCCGCCGATGCGCAGATAGAGCCGGCCAATGCCGCCATAGACAGCCGATCCGAGCACCTGATTGATCATGACGCCGCCTTGCTGGTCGGCAAAGTCGATCGAAAACAGTGTGCCGTTCGGCAGCGCCGAAGCCGAAAGACCGGCGGTATTGCCGAGCGTGATAAGGCCAAGTTCTTCGCGGCGGGGCGTTTGAAAGCTGCGATTGGTGTCCGAGGACATAAGCGTGATCTCGCTGATTCATGGATCGGATGATGGGCACTAGATCACAAGGCGGCGCCCGATCATAGGAGGCAATTCGCCATTCACCAGCGCAATCTTTTGTGACGGCTTACGGAAAATATAGGCCTCGATCCGGCGAAATGCGCCGGATCTTTTCTGTGAGAGAGCGCCCGGTGTCAGTGGTGCGGGTGCTCCGCAACCTGGTTTGCCGTGCGGATAACAGCCGAAAGATCGGCATCGTCGAAGGCTTCCTTGGAAATGCCTTTGACCTTGAACGTCCTGCTTTCGCCGGGCGCGAGATTGACCAGCATGTCGTCGACTTCGGCATTCGGGCTGATGCGATCGACGAACAGGCAGACATCGCGCAGGAAGGACTGCGCGGTGATGGTGACAGCAATGCCGTCCGGCGTCTGCACGCTCTCGATGTCGAAACGCGGCTGCGGATATTGCAGCTGCATGTCCTTCTCGAAGAACCACCAGGCTTCCGCATCGCCGAGGCGAGCGCGCAGATATTCGCGGCGCGGGTCGCCCGGGGTCGCGACCTCGGACGGAATGTCGATATCGGTATTTTCGAAGCGGTCGCAGAGGATGCGCCAGACGTGGTGGCGGGCAAGCAGCTTGCCGGTGAAATCGAAACGCTCGACCGTGAAGGGCACCCGCCAGAACAGGGTCGCGTCATTGACGGCAACGGCGGCCAGCCCATCGCCGCGCGGCTGAATGGTGAGGAGATGCGGCGCATAGCTATGCTTCAAGGCATACCAGAGCGGCTTCTTCCTGCCAGCGCCATCGACCGCCGCCCAGGAGGTGACAGGCCAGCAATCGTTGAGCTGCCAGACGATGGTGCCCATGCAGGTCGGCCGATGCGAGCGCATGTGGTCGATGCCGTAGCTGATTGCGCGCGCCTGGTTCAGCTGGGTGACGAAGAGCCAGTCGTCGAAATTCTGCGGGTGGGGAAACCAGCCTTCCAATCCTTGCAGCAGCTTGTCGTTGCCGCCGGTTGCCTTCTGGTGATGCAGGACCGCGGGAGAGGCCGGGGCGCGATCCTTCTCGCGAACGGATTGGGCAAGTGTTGCGAAGGTCGGCGGCGCCTGCCAGCCGAATTCAGAGCAGAAGCGCGGGATATAGTTGCGGTAAGTCTCGTAGCCCACCTCGTTCCAGACATCCCAGATATGCCTGCAGCCGTGCTCATCGGCATTCGGCGCGATCTCCATCGAGCCGGAATAGGGGCTGCCCGGCCAGTAGGGCCGGGTCGGATCGATCTCGGCGACCAGCTTCGGCAGGAGGTCGAGGTAGTAACCGGCGCCCCAGGGGCGATTGCCCAGCACGTCCTGCCAGCCCCAATCGAAATAGCCCCAGATATTCTCGTTGTTGCCGTTCCAGATCACCAGCGAGGCATAGGGCATGAGCCTTGTGATCGCCTCGCGCGCCTCAGCCTCGATCTCGCTGTAGACCGGCTCTTCTTCGGGATAGGTGGCGCAGGCAAACAGGAAATCCTGCCAGACCATGATGCCGGCGGCATCGCATTCCTCGTAGAACGTATCGGTCTCATAGATGCCGCCGCCCCAGACGCGCAGCATGTTCATATTGGCATCCCGCGCCTGGGCGATCCGCTCGCGATAGCGTTCTCGCGTCACGCGCGGCAGGAAGCAATCGTCGGGAATCCAGTTGGCGCCGCGGGCAAAGACCGGCACATCGTTGACGACGAGGGTGAAGGCGGAGCCGACCTCATCGGGCGTCGTATCCAACCGCACGGAGCGGAAGCCGACGCGCCGCTTCCAGCCGTCGAGCGCCGCACCATCCGAGCCGAGCAGCTGCAGGTCGAGATCGTAAAGCGGCTGACCGCCCATGCCGTGTGGCCACCAGACCTGCGGATTATCGATGCGGCATTCGATCAGCGCGTGGGTCTCCCCCTGCGCAACGCGTACTTCCGCGCGCTTGCCGCCGATGGAGAGCACGAGCGCCACGCTATCCGTGCCCTTGTCGGCCCATTCCATTTCGACATGAAGGCGCGCGACGCCTTGGCTGCCTTGCAGGGTGATTTCCGGCCGGACGCTGCCGAGACGGGCCTTCGACCAGCTCTCGATCAGGATCGGTTTCCAGATGCCCGAAGTGACGACGGTCGGACCCCAGTCCCAGCCGAAGTTGCAGGCCATCTTGCGGATGAGATTGCTTGGGCCGGGATAATTCTGGGGAATATCGGCGGCGCTGCCCAGCTGCTTGCGCACTTCCTCGCCATGTTCATAGGCGGATTGGAAATCGACGATCAGCTCGTTGCGGCCGCTTTTCAGGTGGTCGCCGATGTCGAAGCGGTAGCTGCGATGCATGTTGCGGGTTTCGCCAAGCAAACTGCCGTTCAGTTCCAGGCGTGCCGCCGTGTCGAGGCCCAGGCAGGAGAGATCGATTCGCTCGGCGTCCTCACCATCCCAGTCGAAGGCCAGACGATAGCGCCAGGCGGAACGCCCAATCCAGTCCTGCGAGATCTCGTTGACGTCGAGATAGGGATCGGTGATCAGCTGCGCCGCCATTAGGTCGAGATGAACGTTGCCCGGGACGGTCGCGGGGATCGAATTGGGCAGGGCCGGTGCGCTGGAGGGCGCGCGAAGGCGTGAGATGGTCCAGCCGGTGTCGAGCGTCTGTCTTTTCATGTCATGTATCCGTGATGGAAGGGATGTCTCAAACAGCCTTCGGCGCGATGAATTGCAGGCCCGCCTGCAGGTGGCGGTTCATGTGATAGGCGTAAGCGATTCGATCCCGTTGTTCCAACGCTTCGATGATGGCGCGATGGTCATGATAGGCGCTGTCGACAGCCTCGCGGGAGCGCTTGCCCGCCTCCATCAGCCGCTGCAACAATGGCTGCAGAATGCCATAGACTTGTGACAGGGTCCGATTGCCGGCGAAGCCGACAAGGGCGGCATGAAACCTGAAATCAAGTTCCGCAGCCTCGGCCAATGTCGATGCGGTCTTCATCGCGTCGTTGATGGAGCGAAGCCTGTCGATGGCGACCTCATCAAGCGTTTCGAACAGAAGATCGCTGAGATTGACCTCGATGAGGCGACGAAATCCCTGGATATCGACAAAGCTCTCCGCCGAGATGTCGATAGCGAAGGAGAAGAGATCCATCAGTGCCTGCTGGCGGCGGTCCGTAATTACCGCGCCGACCTTCTGGCGGCTTTCGACAATGCCATAGGCCTTCAGGATGCGGATCGCTTCGCGCACCGTATTGCGGCTTGCATTGAACATGGAAGCGAGCTCGGCTTCCGAGGGCAGTGCGTCTCCGAGACCGAGATTGCGCTCGCGCATCAGTCGCCGCAGCGCGTCGACCACCTGATCGACCGCGGAACCTCTATCCTCGATATCAGCGGTATCCACCACCGTCTCTCCTCCGTTGTTGCAAGCATATTGTTGGTCAATAGTGGCGTCAAGCGACCAGAGATGATGGACATTTCGCTTTTCAGCGGTATTTTGACCGACAAATAGTGAGGATATCATATGGAAAGCTGCTGGCGTTGGTTCGGTCCGAAGGATCTCGTTCCGCTCTTGCATGCGCGCCAGGCCGGCGCGACAGGCATCGTCACGGCATTGCATGAAGTCTCGCATTCGCGCGTCTGGACGCCGGCCGAAATCGAGGCGCGAAAGGCGCTGGTGGAAGCGGCCGGGCTGCGCTGGAGCGTCTGTGAATCGATCCCGGTGCCAAGCGCGATCAAGCTCGGCGGGGCAGGGGCAAAGGCCGCGATTGGTGTCTGGAAGGACAGTCTCGCCCATCTCGCCCGCGCTGGCATCAAAACCGTCTGCTACAATTTCATGCCTGTTGTCGACTGGACGCGCACGGATCTGCGCTTCGAAATGCCCACCACCGCGCTCGCATTACGTTTCGACATGGCGGAGTTCGTTGCCTATGACGTCTTCGTCCTGCGCAGGAAGGGTGCGGAAGAAAATTATGCGCCGGACCTGCTGCGGCGTGCCGAGGAGCGGCTGAAAGGGCTCTCGCCGGAGGCCGTGCAACGGCTGGAGAATAACATCATCGCCGGTCTTCCCGGCGGCGAAGACAGCTATGGTCGTGACGCCATCCGCTCGGCCATCGCACTCTTCGACGGCATGACGGCTGGGGATCTCCAGGCCAATCTCGAAGCCTTTCTGCACGAGATCGTGCCGGTTGCCGCAGAGCTTGGCGCGAGGCTTGCGATTCATCCCGACGATCCGCCCATCTCGCTTTTTGGCCTGCCGCGCGTCGTCTCGACGGCGTCGGATCTGCGCCGCATCCTCGGCAATGTCGACGATCCGGCCAACGGTTTGACGCTCTGTGTCGGATCTCTTGGCTCTCGCGCCGACAATGATGTGTTTGCTATCGCAAGTGAATTCGCCTCGCGCATCAATTTCGCGCATCTGCGCGACGTTGCGCTCGAAGCCGATGGTTCATTCGTGGAGGCCTCCCATTTGGAGGGGCGCAGCGATATGTATGCCATCCTGCGCACATTGCTCACGGAGGAGGCACGGCGTCGCGAGGAAGGCCGGGAAGACCATATGATCCCGATGCGGCCGGACCATGGACATCTGATCGGCGACGATATCGATAAGCCGACCAATCCCGGCTATTCCCTCATCGGTCGCTTGAAAGGTCTTGGCGAACTTCACGGCGTTATCCATGCAATCGGCAAAGCAGGGCTTTGAACCTCACGGCATTTGCCGTCCCATGTCGGTGAAACGGGCGGAGGAATAAAGCCTGCCGTTGCATATTCGATAGGCTTTTGCCTAAAGTTTAACCTTGTTACTATTTTGATTTTATTTAGTTTTTTCGTCTATCAATGCCCAATTCGCTAATCTTCAAACTCGAATTGGCAAGGTCGACCTTCCTATGAATTCCGTTTGGCCCGACGCCCCGAACGACGATTTTCGGTCACTTTTCAAGACGCATCCGTCTCCGATGTGGGTCTATGATCCCGAGACGCTGAAATTCCTGATCGTCAACGATGCTGCCCGCGATCTCTATGGCTATAGCCTCGCTGCTTTTGCGGTCATGACCGTCCTTGATATCCGGCCTCCGGAAGAGCGCGAACGCATGCTCGATGCGGTGCACCACCGCACCGACATCGAGACGGCGCAACGCTGGACGCATCTGAAGGCGGATGGCGAGACATTCGAGGTTCTGACCTATGGGCGGGAAATCCGCTTCGACGGCAAGATGGCGATTCTGGCGATCGTGCAGGATCGCACCGAGGTCAATGCGGCACGGCGGCAGGTTGATGCCACCCAGTCGCTGCTGGACAGCATCGTCGACAATCTCCCCGTCGGCGTTTTCGTCAAGGATATGGAGCGGGATGGTCGTTATATCCTGTTCAATGAGGCGTGCGGCGCCATCGTCGGGCAGGCAGCACCAGATGTGATCGGCAAGTCGGATCGCGCGATATTTTCCGATGAGCAGACGGCGCTTTTCCGGGAGCAGGACAAGCTTGCCTTCGAAACCGCCGAAACCGTCTACTTCGAGGAAACCATTCACACGGTGGATGGCGTGTTGCGTATCCTGAAAACCGCGAAGCGGGCGCTTCCCGCCCCGTCAGGGCAAGCGCCGCGCTATGTTCTCGGCATTTCCCAGGATGTGACCGAGGAGCGCAGCGTCGAGGCAAGGCTTGCGCATCTTGCCATGCATGATTCCTTGACCGGGCTTCCGAACAGAGCTTTCTTTTCCGAGAACATCGTGCGGCAGGTGGCTGCCGCGAGGCCGGAAAAGCCAATCGCGCTGCTCTATATCGATGTCGATCATTTCAAGCATATCAACGACAGCAAGGGCCATGCCGCCGGCGACATGCTCCTGCGCCAGGTTGCCGAACGCCTCCAGCAGCTTGCCGAGAGGAGCGATCTGGTTGCGCGCCTGGGGGGCGACGAGTTCGCGCTGGTTTTGCGGATGACGGATGCCGGGCGAGCCCGGCGCTTCGCCGACCTGTTGTTGCAATCTCTCTCGGCACCCTTCGATCTCGACGGCGTTCGCGAACATGTAACCTGCAGCATCGGCATTGCCATTGCGCCCGAGCACGGCAACGATGCTGACGTGCTGATGCGGGACGCGGATCTGGCGCTCTATGCCGCCAAGACGAGCGGCCGTTCGACCTATCGGTTCTACCAGACGGAGATGCGGCTCGAAGCCGAGCGCCGCCACCAGCTCACGCTGGAGCTTCGTGAGGCGTTGCAGAACGACGAATTCGAACTTCATTACCAGCCGATCATTCGCCTGGACCAAGATACTCTCTCCGGCTTCGAAGCTCTGATCCGCTGGCGCCATCCGAAGCGCGGACTCATCTCGCCGGCAGAATTCATCCCCATCGCCGAAGAAACGGGGATGATCGTTCCGATCGGCGACTGGGTGCTGCGGGAGGCTTGCCGGACCGCCATGGAGTGGCCCGGCAACCTGAAAGTGGCAATCAATCTCTCGGTCTATCAATTCCGTCATTCGAGCCTGCTGGCCACCGTCGTTTCAGCGCTGAGCGAGACAGGTCTTTGTCCCGGACGCCTGGAAATCGAGGTGACGGAATCCATCCTGCTTTCCGAGGTCGAGCAAAGCCTGTCGCTGCTGCGTGCGCTCAAGGAGCTCGGTATTCGCATCGCGATCGATGATTTCGGTACGGGCTATTCCTCGCTCAGCTATCTGCGCTCCTTCTCTTTCGACAAGATCAAGCTCGACCGGAGCTTCGTCGCCGGCATGGATGCCGATCCCGGCAATCTTGCCATCGTGCGGGCCGTTGTCGGTATAGCATCGGGCTTCAATGCCACGACATTGGCCGAAGGCATCGAGACGGAGGCGCAATTGGCAAAATTGCGGGCCGAGGGCTATCACGAGGTGCAGGGTTTCCTGCTTGGGCGGCCAATGCCACGCGAGGATGCCCTGGCGCGAATTCTCCGTGAGGCCTATCCCGCCCCGACGTTACGTGCCCGAAAAACAGCGCATGTATGATCGCCGAAACGTTCGGGCGGCCGTCGCAAATAATAACCAAAAAAATTTGGTACCTTGTTGTCGGGAAGGGTGGTTGACCAACGTCCTTGGATCAGCCCCGACAAGGGCGTGACACCAAGAACCGTTCCAAGGAGACCAACATGAGTGATGCAACAGAACAGTCCCAGCAGCCGCGCGTGCCGGTTCGCGGCGGCGTCGTAGCCTATCTGACGGTAGATGGCGCTGTGAAGGCAGCGGAATTCTACAAGCGCGCCTTCGGCGCCGAGCAGGCCTTCATGTATCCGGTCGATGAAAAAGGCCGGACCATGCATATTCATCTCTACATCAACGGCAGCTCGGTCATGCTCGGCGACGCTTTTCCGGAATACGGTCATGCGCTGGAAAAGCCGCAGTCCTTCACGATGCAGCTTGTCGTCGATGACCTCGATTTCTGGTGGAAGCGTGCCGTCGATGCGGGAGCGGAAGTGGTCGTCGAGCCGCAGGTGATGTTCTGGGGCGATCGCTGGGGCCAGCTGCGCGATCCATTCGGCGTGGCCTGGGCGATGAATGCGCCGGTCAACGGCTGACGATATAATGCCCTCGGTGTTTGTGGCGCCGAGGGTATTTCTTTTCATCCGGCTGCGAAGCGCTATTCCGCAAGCAGGGTCCGCGGGAGAGGATGCTTAGCGTCCGTAAGGCCGTCCAGAACCGAATAGTGATGCTTGTCGGGCTCCACCACGACTTCGGTCGCCGCGCCGAGTCCGGTCCAGATATTGGCGAGCAGCGCGTTCTGGCGGATGAATTCGGCGCGCTCGGCGCCGCCAACCCAACAGGTGAGGCGAATGTTGTCGACCGGCTCGAGAAGAGCCGGGCTTTCAGTCCTTGCTTCGGCGTCATCGATGCGAAGCTGCTCGTTCATGCTGCGCTTCATGATCGGGCGCAAGTCGTGCACGCCGGAAATGGCGAGAACATGCCGGATGCGTTTGCGGATTGTCTCGCCAAGCGGCGATGTCGTCGTCATCATGCGGGCGACAAGCTGACCGCCGGCCGAATGGCCGGTCAATACGATCGGACCATCGACCAGATCGGCCGCTTTCGTGATCGCGGCGGCGATTTCCTTGCCGATCCCGCCGATGCGATTTTCCGGGCAGAGCGTGTAGGACGGGATCGCGACAGCGTATCCCCTAGCAATCGAGCCTGCTGCAAAGTGCGACCAGTAGCTTTTGTCCAGTTGCAGCCAGTAACCGCCATGGACGAAAACCATCAATCCCTGCGGCTGGCCTTCGGGCAGAAAGAGATCGAAGCGATTGCGCTCCGCAGAACCATAGGCCAGATCGAGTTTCGCGCGTCCCGCGGTCGTCAGCCTGTCCCGGAAGGATTTTGCGGGTTCGACCCAGGCGGCCGGCCATTGATCGCCGTCGACAATATAGGCGCCGTTGGTATAGGCGGCGTCCCAATCGGTGACCCTGAAATAGCTCATGTTCAGCTTCCTCTCTCCAGCTGGCGGCGCCTGTAGATCAGGTCACGGCCGCGCGCACGGCAAAGCGTGCTTCCTTCCATGATCCGCTGCTCAGGATTTCCTCAAGCACCGTCACGGCGCGCCAGACATCATGATAACCGACATAGAGCGGCGTGAAACCGAAGCGTAGTGTCGACGGAGCGCGGAAGTCGCCGATGACGCCGCGCTCGATGAGGGCCTGCATGACCTCATAAGCATTGCTGTGGATGAAGGAGACCTGGCTGCCGCGCTTTTCGCTGGCGCGCGTCGTCTCGAGCTCCACACCATATTGGCCGCATTTGGCTTCGACCAAACGGATGAAGAGATCAGTCAGCGCTATGCTTTTCCGGCGCAGCGCGTTCATGTCCACCTCATCCCAGATAGAGAGCGCCCCTTTCAGCGCCCGCAGGGAGAGGATCGGCTGCGTGCCGCACAGAAAACGCTTGATGCCGGCATCGCCGTCGAAGCTTTGTTCGAAGGCGAAGGGACGGGCGTGGCTCCACCAGCCGCTGAGCGGCTGAACGATCGATGCGTGATGACGCTTCGCCGCATAGATGAAGGCCGGCGCGCCCGGGCCGCCATTCAGATATTTGTACGTGCAGCCGACGGCGAAATCGGCGTCCGCACCGTCGAGATCGACGGGCAGGGCGCCGGCGCTGTGACACAGATCCCAGATGACGAGTGCGCCCGCTGCCTGGATGCGCTTCGTCAGTGCCACCATGTCGCGCAGTTCGCCGCTCTTGTAGTTGACATGATTGACGAGGACTACGGCGACGGTCTCATCGATCAATTCCTCGATGGTGTCGGCATCGCGGCCTTCGAGACGCAGCGTGACACCTGGGCGCGTCGAAACGACGCCTTCCGCCATGTAGAGATCGGTCGGGAAACTGTCGCCCTCCGCCACGATGACGTTGCGATCCGGTCGCATCGCGAGCGCCGCATGAAGTGTCTTGTAGATGTTGATCGAGGTGGAGTCGGTCACGACAGTCTGCCCTTCGGCAGCGCCGATCAGCCGGCCGATGCGATCGCCGAGTTCCAGTGGCAGATGAAACCACCCGGCGCTGTTCCAGCTGCGGATCAGGCCATTGCCCCACTCCTCCATGGCGGCCTGGCGCACTTCGGCAAAGACCTCATGCGAGGCCGCGCCGAGCGAATTGCCGTCGAGATAGATGACGCCGGCGGGCAGGGCGAAGCGGCTGCGAAAGACGCGCAACGGGTCGGACTCGTCCATGGCCTCGACGGCCGCGAGATCGGGAAGGCTATCCATATGTCGTTGCCTCGTAAACTTATTCGCGAATGGTTTCTCGGGTGACGGCTCCGCCGCGGCTGCGGCGGATGCTCGGCAGCGCCAGCATGATAAGCACGAACAGGCCGGTAGCGAGCTTCAGGTTGGGCGGAGGCATGCCGGCGGCAAGGCAGAGCGATACGAGCTGATAATAGATGATGGAGCCGACGAACGGCGCCAGCAACTGACGCAGGACGGTCTGCTTGCCGGTGAAAGCTTCGCCGATCATCAGCGCTGCAAGGCCGTTGATGAGGATGCCGATACCCATGTTGACATCGGCAAAGCCCTGCGATTGCACCATCAGTGCACCGCTTGCGGCTGAAAAGGCGCTGGCGATGCCGACGCCGCCGATGGTGGCAGCCCAGACATTGATGCCCTGCGCCTCGGCCATGTCGGGATTGGAGCCGACCGCGCGCATGGCCGTTCCTTTCTCCGTCTTGAAGTAAAGGTTAAGGGCGATCAACACGATGATGGCAAGCAGGCCGGCGATGACGATCTTGCTCGCGGGAAAGCCGGGCTCGGTGAATGGCACGACATCGAACACGGTCGGAGAGCCGAAAACGGAGAGGTTCGATTTGCCCATGATGCCGAGATTGACACTATAGAGCATGGTCGACATCAGGATGCCGGCAAGCAGCGTATGGATGCGGAAGCGCAGGTGAATGAAAGCCGTGCAGCAGCCGGCGGCAAGGCCGACGGCGAAGGCGACCGCAATGGCAAGCGGCGGCGCGACACCGGCGGCAAGCAGGATGCCGCAGACGCAGCCGCCGAGCGGAAACGCACCTTCACTGGTCAGATCCGGAAAGCTCAGCATACGGAAGGGGATCATGATGCCTAGGACGACGAAGCTCAGGATGAAGCTCTGCGCCAGCGTGACCGGGATGAGCGAGACGAAGCTCGAAACGGTTGATTGAATGAAATCCATCATGATGTCAGCTCACCAGCAGCATGCGGTCGGTCTTGACGGCGAAATGGCCGATCAGTTCGGGCACGGTGATGCGCCGCTTGCCATCTCCGGTGATTTCGAGATGGACGCGGCCGGCATCGAGCATGATGATGCTGTCGCCGAAATCGACGGCGTGCTGCATGTTGTGCGTCACCATCAATGTCGTCAGCTTCAGCGCCTCGACCGTTCGAACTGTTGCCTGCATGACGATATCGGCCGTGCGTGGGTCGAGCGCTGCGGTATGTTCATCGAGCAGCAGCACATCTGGCGAGCCACCGACCGCCATGATGAGCGACAGCGACTGGCGCTGGCCGCCCGAAAGAAGCTCTACCTTTGTGTCCAGCCGATTTTCGAGGCCGAGGCCGAGAACGGCGAGCCGTTCCTTGTAGGCGGCGAGCCGCGCCGCATTCAGGCCCGGCCGAAATCCTCTGGCTTTGCCGCGCAGTTCCGCCAGAAGCATGTTTTCGCCGACCGTCATGCTGGCGGCGGTTCCCTTCATCGGATCCTGAAATACGCGAGCCAGACGCGCGGCGCGTTTGTGGACCGGCATGTTCGTCACGTCATCACCGTTAATGAGGATCTGACCGGAATCGAGGCTGAGAGCGCCGGAAATCGCATTCAGCATGCTGCTCTTGCCGGCGCCGTTGGAACCGATGACGACGCCGAATTCGCCTGTCTTGAGGGAGAACGTCAGGCCATTAAGCGCGACCTTTTCGTCGGGCTGGCCTCTGTAGAAAACCTTGCGCGCGGATTTGATCTCAAGCATCCGTGCCTCCCCTGCGGTGTAGGGTTATGAAATGGCGGCGTTCCTGACGCCGCCATGGATCGGATTGATCCTACAGCGCCGCGCGTCACATATGACGCGCAAAGATCGCTGTAGCACTTTAAAGCTGCTGCATAATTTTATCCTTAGATCGACATCGATTTAAGGAATTATGCAGTAGAAAATGCCGCCTATCACTTCGTGAAGCAATTGCAATCGGCAAGCGAAGCAGGAACCTCGGCGCCGAATGCTTTCAACACGGTCTTGTTGATCAGCGGCGCATGGTCCTTGTAAGCCGGAACGGAGGGCTTGATCGTCTTCGGATCGGCACCCTTCAGGATCTGCGCGGCGATCTTGCCGGCATTTTCACCGACCTGCTCGTAGTTGACGGCAAAGCTTGCCGGCACGACGCCATTGCGGACAGCCGCGTCGTCGGAATTGACGATCGGGATCTGTGCTTGGCGGGCGGCGGCGGCAACGGCCGGGATTGCCGGCTGCAAGAGGTTGGAAGCGGGTGTGTAGATCACGTCTGCCTTGCCGGCGAGCGAGGCAATCCGCTGCTGAATGTCGTTGACGTTGTCGACGCCGACGGGCACGACTTCGAAGCCGGCGGCCGGAGCGGCGGCCTTGACCTTGTCGATCAGCGCAACGTCGTTGGCCTCGCCCGGATTGTAGGGCACGCCGATGCGCTTGGCATTCGGAAGCAGCTTCTTGGTGAAGGTGAGGATGGCCGAGATGTCCTGCAGGTCGCTCGAGCCGGTGATGCCTGTGTCACCGGCGTCCCACGACGGGACGAGCTTGGCGGCGACGGGATCGGTGACGGCGGTAAAGACGATCGGAATGCCGGAGCCGGCCAGCGCCTTCTTGGCAATCTGCGATACGGGGGTGGTCACCGTATACATCAGCTTCGGATGTTCGGATTGCAGCTTGGCGATCATCTGCGGAACGAGCGAGGCGTCGAAGCTCGTGTTGCTTTCGGAATAGACGACATCCTTGCCTTCGACGAAGCCATTGTCGGCAAGAGCCTTCTTGAAACCGGCAATCGATGCGTTGAGCTGCGGATGCTCGCCGAAATTGGCGATGGCGATCTTGATGGGCTCGGCCGACGCCGTTGCAACGCTTGCTGCGAAGGCGCCGACGACGGCGAGGCCGGTCAGCCACTTGGACGTAGATCTCAGCATATTTTCCTCCCGGATGTGACAAGGAGCCGTTTTCCTTCGGCTCTCTCGGGCAGGGATCATAGCGAGTGCCGCAGGCCTGTCAATTTGTGATATATGATATTCATGATGGGTATATATAATATATAATTTCCGGATAAGTAGCTTTTATATATAATCTGCGCCTGGGAGGATCGGGACGAGGGCCATGCGGGACAAGGATGCGCTGAGCAAGACGGATGCGGCTTACTGGCTGTTGCGGCGCGACATCCTCAATACCAAGCTAAGGCCTGGTGCGTCTCTTCGGTTGAGCGCCCTTCGGGATATCTATGGCCTCGGCTGGACGCCGCTTCGCGAGGCGCTGTCGCGGCTGGAGGCCGAAAAGCTTGTGACTGCGATCAGCAATCGCGGCTTCGCTGTCGCTCCAGTATCGCGGGCCGAACTGGAGGACCTGACGCGGGCGCGCATGGTCGTGGAGCTGCCGCTTCTCATGGAGTCGATCGAGAAGGGTGGCCCGGATTGGGAATCGGCTGTCGTCACCGCACATTATCGCCTCTCACGCTGCAAGATCGTGCCCGACTCCGCCTCGGAGGAGATGGCGGACGAATGGGATGAGAAGCACAGCGCCTTTCACGCCGCGCTTGTCAGCGCGGCAACGTCGAACTGGCTCCAGCGTTTCCAGTCAACCATCTCGGATCAGCTTCGTCGCCACCATCGTTTTCTCGGCCTTGCGCCGACGCAGCGCGCGGCTGCCGGCCTTTCGATCGGCTATGAAAAAGCCGTTGCCGCTTTGCAGGATGCCATGGCGATCGAGCATCATACGGCATTGATGGAAGCGGCCCTCGACCGGGATATGGAACGTGCCGGAGCGCTGATGACCGAGCATATCGGGTACACGCTGCAGGTTTATATTCGCTCGGAGGATAAAGACGGGTAACTCCATTATATCCAATCCCACTAAATACCACTACTATATCAATGGGAACTGTACGATCGGAACTTCGATTGCCGAGGAGATGCGTTCTCGACGTTGCTGTTTGTACTGGCCGGCAAATTTTCCCAAGAGCAAAAATATCACTATATCAATAACTTAATTCCATAGCGTCAATTCCATCTTAGACGGCTTAAGCTGTTATTTCCATTCTATAAGGCCGGGTGTACGGTTGTACCTCTGAAGCGTCACGCATTCACATCCCTTCAAGAGCAAATATTGGGCAGATCTTCCTAGGGCAACTTGCCCTCCGCCAGTGGCGATCGCTCCACGGTCGTCCTTTCATGTGCTGCGGGATCGCGAATGCTCACTACTTGCGTCCTATCCTTGGAGTTCTTGACGCGAAGGCCAGTCCGCTCACGATGATCAGCAGCATCGCCGCACAAACGAAACTTGAGGTGAAGAAGATAAGCCCACTAAAGCCAAGAAACCATGGGGCTGCAAGCAGGGCCAGGCCTAGCCAAAATTTCAACCAGTCGATCCAGGCTTCAGGATTGAAAATCCCGAGTATGGAGACGTTCACAATCGTCAGACCGATGGCTGTTCCGGTTGCATATACCATCGTCGATGCGGTAGCCACCGGAAGAAGATCAGGCGCGAACCACGGCATTAGGAAGATTAAGGTTCCGAGAAGAAGGCCGAACCAGTTTTGCCAGCGTGGTTCCCGCATGGTAAAATCCTCCATGGTGACGGATTATTCTTGTATTTTTCATCGATGAAATCAGTGACTTACATCGACCTTTCTGCAGTTTTGTTCCATTTCGACTCGTTGTCGGAGGTCGATGAAACTGGACAATGTGAGATGCTGAGGTGTCTCGTGCGCCAAGCTCAAACTTGAAGTGCTTTCCTTGCGGATTGCTCTTCAGCGGTGTCCATAGCCATGTCGAGGACGATCCGCCCGTCTACGCGGCCCTGCTTCAAATCGGACAGCACCTTATTGATGTCCTTCAGCGGCGCGCGTTGAATAGCTGCCTTGACCTTGTGATCCGCGGCGAAAGCGATCGCCTCATCGAGATCGCGACGCGTTCCAACGATCGAACCACGGATGGTGATGCGTTTCAGGACGACGGCGAAGATCGGCGTCGCAAATTGGCCCGGCGGAAGGCCAACCAGGCTGATCGTTCCCCTCTTGCGGACCAGCGATAAGGCCTGTGAGAAGGCGGATGGCGATACCGCCGTTACAAGAACGCCGTGAGCGCCGCCTTGAGTTACTTTCATTACCTCTGATACCGTATCCGGGACCGCGGCGTTGATGGCGAAGTCAGCTCCGGCCATGCGCGCGAGGTTCAGTTTCGATGGCGCGATATCGAGGGCGATCACCTTTAATCCCATTGCCTTGGCGTATTGGATGGCGATATGCCCGAGCCCTCCGACACCTGAGATCACAACCCATTCGCCGGGACGGGCCTCGGTCTCCTTGAGGCCCTTGTACGTCGTCACGCCGGCGCAAAGGATGGGCGCGATTTCGGCGAAATCAACATGCTCAGGCAGGCGGGCCGCGAAGCGGGCATCGGCGATGACATAGTCGGCAAAGCCGCCGTCGCAGCTATAGCCGGTATTGTGCTGATGGTCGCACAGGGTTTCCCATCCCGTCTCGCAATATTCGCATTTCAGACAGGTGTCATGCAGCCAGGCAATACCGACGCGATCCCCCTCCTTGAGATCGGTGACGCCAGCGCCGACAGCCGCGACTATGCCTGCTACCTCGTGTCCCGGCGTAAATGGAAGCGAGGGGCGGACGGGCCAATCGCCGTCGGCTGCATGCAGATCGGTATGGCAGACACCGCAGGCCTTGACCCTCACCAGGATCTTGCCTGGTTCGGGCCGTGGGACCGGCCTGTATTCGATCGACAAGGGCTTGCCAAATTCCGTGACAATGGCAGCCCGCATCATCTTGTCCATTTGGACCTCCTGTTGATATCGGCACTCGTGTGGTGATTAAGGTGGCCTATGCGCGGGGGCAGACGGTGATCCGAGGCATCATCGCCACGGCCTCCCTAGGCGACCAATGACTTCGATAGCAGCACAAGCCTTGGATCATCGGGATAGGGTTTGACCCTGAAGCCCATGTTCTGTTCGATCTCAACAGCGTCATAATTGTTTCTGTCTTCGATGGATTCGATGGTTTGCAGACCCCGGTTCTTGGCTTCCCGAACCATCAGGCTCAGAAGCTCCCAGCCGAGACCATGACCCTTGAGGTCGCTCCGCACGGAAATGGCGACTTCGGCTCGCTTCTTGTCCCGGTCGCAGGCGAGCACCGCGGTTGCGATCGGTGTCGCGGTATCCCTCGCGAAAGCAATATAGCTTTCCACGGCGCTATGATCGACGCCGATCAATTCCGCGATCTGCTTGCGGGAAACATGCTTGATCGCCGAGAAAAAACGGAAACGAAGATCCTGCGGGCTGACGTGATCGAAAAGCTCGGTGAGGAGTCCTTCGTCGCCATTTGTGGCCGGTCTGACCGAGACCCGCAAACCATCACGGGTCACTATATTCCACTGCTGTTCCGGCATGACCGCTTCTCCATTCGTGCGATATTTCGCTTGCTTGGACTGGTTGGTAATTGACGTTGATCTTAGATCTGCGAAGGAAGTCCGCATTGACGGGGATCAAATCCGCGAAGGTTCTGTCAAGAATAATGAGGGAACATTTTCAGGCGCCTCGCAGCATCTCGATCGCCTCGATAGCAAGATGATAGCGATCAAGTTAGCGAGCGTCCGCTCTCAACGGTTCGCGTAGCAGCGGATTGTCGAGGAGATAGATTGCCCGACCGAAAGATCATCGGCAGCGCGCCGATAGCGGTCGATGAGACGGAGCTCATTGGTGTCGAGCGAATGCGCAAGAAGGGCACTTGGCTGGTTTTCCATATCGCTACTCCAATTCGAAATAGTCAAATGCAGGCTATTCGATTGAAGCGGTGAGCCATCGATCTCGATCATTTGCTTGTCAGGAGCGAAAAGGCCTCGTCGGCAATGATCTGTTCCTCGTCGGTCGGAATGACGAAGGTTCTAATCTTGCTCGAAAAGGTGCTGATGATTGGGCCGTTGGCGATGTTTTTATCAAGGTCGCGATCCACTCCCAGCCATCGTAGGCGATCACAGACTGCGGCTCGGATCTCTGGCTGATGCTCTCCGATCCCGGCGGTGAAAATGAGGCCATCGAGGCCGCCGAGAGTTGCCGTCATGCGACCGATTTCCCCGGCTATGCGCAAGGTAAAAAGGTCTATCGCCTCGCGTGCCTCCCCGCGCATCTCTTTCAGGAGATCGCGGGTGTCGCCGCTGATCCCCGATATGCCGAGCAAGCCAGACCGATAATAGAGCATCTCTTCAAGGTTTCGAAGTGTCCTGCCACTCGTTCCGAGAAGGTACAGCAGAGCACCTGGGTCGAGGGTACCGCAGCGTGTCGCCATCGGAATACCGTCGAGCGTTGAAAATCCCATGCTGCAATCACGGCTTTCCCCATTGTCGAGGGCACATAGGCTGGCACCGTTACCGAGATGGGCAACTATGATCTTGCCAGCAGCAATCTCGGGAGCGCGACTGCGCAATTCGCCGATGATGAATTTGTAGGAGAGCCCGTGAAAGCCGTAGCGCTTAATGCCACGATCGTGCAAAGCCCTTGGTAGGGCAAATCGGCGAACCAGGTCGCTTTGGGTTGCATGGAAAGCCGTGTCGAAGGAAGCGGTTTGCTTGAGCATCGGTCGCAAATGTTTCACCGCGCGGATCACGCGGAGCGCCTGCGGCTGATGTAAAGGCGCGAGCGCCACCAACTTGTCCAATTCGCCGATGGTGGTCTCGTCGAGGATGACGGGGCCTGCGAATCGATCACCCCCATGAACCACGCGATGGCCCGCAAAGCGAACAGCCGACATGTCAAAATGCGCAGCCAGCGCCTCGAATACCTCCGCGACGACATCCCGCAGATCCTCTCCTCCCTCCGCGTGTAGCTGGACATCAAAGGATGCGGGTCCTTCGGTCAGATGAAAGGTGAGGGGTCTTCTGCCGAAATCCACCAGTCCTTTGCCAACGCGACGCGCACCGTGGACGTCGCACTGAAACAGACCGATCTTCAATGTCGAAGAGCCCATGTTGAATGTGAGAAGCAGGGTCGTGTCCGCCATGACTTTTCAATCTGTTCAAAAGTCCGCCTTTTCAAGAGCTTGCCGAAAGCAGTTGTCTACGGTGGACGCTCTATCAGAGATGTCCGCTGCGCATATCGTCCAGCGATTATCGTTTCTTTTGACACAAGTTGGCAGGGTTGGCTTTGACCCATGTCAAGCCGACGAATGCCCGCGATTTCTGTCCGCTCCCTCATCTTGACGAAGATCAAGGCGGACTTCCTTTGGTTGCTTAAGCTCGCCTCAATCGACCAACGTTCCAACAGGAGGTGTGACCATGCAAGCCAAGACTATCCTGAGCGTCATCGGAGTTGATCAAAACGACGATGACCTGCATTCCGCAATCGAATTGTGCCGGGCATCCAAGGCCCACCTGTCAGTGCTGGTGACGGCACTTGCTGCTCCGCCGATTGGCGGACATGGTGAAGTGATGTCCACAGTATGGCTCGAGGAGCGTGAGCGCCAGACGGAAGGTCTGCGCCGGAAGGTCGCTGCCGCCAATGCCATTCTCAAGGCTGATGATGTTTCGTTCGACGTGACCAGCCTCTTCACGGAATACGGATGGGCGGAGAATGAAATCGGACAACGGGCGCGTTATGTCGACCTGACGCTGATCGGCGGCGGATTTCTGGCCCAGGACGATATGCGGCAGGAAATTCTGAACGGAGCCCTGTTTCGGTCGCCGGCGCCGATCCTTCTTGTGCCCAAAGGGCATGCCGCTTCTCTTCGGCCGAAAACGGTTCTGGTTGCCTGGGACTCCCGCAACGAAGCAAGCATGGCCGTGCGAGCCACGATGGAGCAGCTGATCGCGGCCGATAGCGTGTGTGTCGCCATGGTCGATCCATCCGCGACCATCGGCAGCAACGGCGAAGAGCCTGGAGCCGACGTAGCGACCTTCCTCGCAAGACATGGGATCCGGGTCTCGGTGGATGTCTTGCCCAGCGGTGGTCGCGCTGTTGCGGACGTTCTACGTCAGCATGCGATCGACATCGGCGCCGAGCTGATTGTCATGGGTGCTTACGGGCATTCGCGGGTGCGTGAGTGGATCTTCGGAGGGACGACGCGCTCCATGCTCGAGCACACGCCTGTTCCATTGATGATGACACGCTGACGCCAATTGGCGCATGGCCCCGCCGACAGGCGGGGCCGATTGTTCTATTCTTGGAAAGGAAGAAGCATGGCTGGCACTTATGTTATTGCCGCGCTACGGCCGGATCAGATCGTGCAAGCCTATCCTCTTGTCCAGGCAGCAGTTCCAAACCTTGGTATGGCGGCATGGCGCCGGATGGCATCCGACGCCAACCGCCACGACGAAATCCTCGCCGCGGTCAACCCTCGAGGTTACATACAGGGCCTAAGCATCTACAGGCTCTGCGATCATCCCGCCGTCGGGCGACTGCTTGACGTCACCTTTCTGATTGTGGCGAGCACGGCCGATGAACGTGGCATTGCGCAAACCCTGTTTGCGAGCATTCGATCGCGGGCCAGGGAGCTCAAGTGCAACCAAATTAGATTCTGGAATCAAAATCCGGGCAATTGGGAGCAGATGCACAACGAAGAGCGAGTCTACCCATTGGATCACGGGCTTATGATGTTCTGCAACGAAAGGGATCCGTGAGGATTCGTTTGCCGCGACAGACTGTCATCGCTTGGCGGTGAAGACATAGCCTACACCGCGTATCGATTTGATCAACTGTGGATGCGTGGGGTTGGTCTCGATCTTCTTGCGCAGTCGCGCAATCTGGGCATCGATCGTTCGATCATAGACTTCCAGATTACGGCCGCGCGTCAGTTCCATCAGGAACTCGCGACTGAGGACCCGTCCGGCGTGGCGTGCGAATACAACCAGCATGTCGAATTCACCGGTGGTCAATTCGATTTCCTTTTTGTCCGGTGATAGAAGCTGCCGTTTGCCGATATCGAGCTGCCAGCCTTCAAAACCAATTATGTCCGTTGGCTCGTTTTCTCGAGCTTTCGTCATAGGCTGGCGGCGGCGAAGAATGGACTTCAGTCGAGCATGCACTTCCCTGAGATGAAAGGGCTTGGCGATATAGTCGTCGGCGCCGACTTCAATTCCGACGATTCTGTCGACCACATCGTCGCGACCGGTCAGCATGATGATCGGAATGTCCGACTGTGCGCGGATTTCGCGGGCAAGGTCCAATCCGTCCTCACCGCCGGGCAGGACCCAATCCAATAGAATGATATCAAAATTCGCTTGCTGCAGAGACGCCCGCATCTCAGGGCCGTTCGATGCCGCGCTAACAACATACCCTTCGTCCTCGAAGTAGCGTGTCAGCATCTGACGGATTCTGGGGTCGTCATCCACGACCAGAAGATGTTCACGCCGTTGCTGATCGATGGCCATTGCAAGGTTTCCAGTAAAGACGGGCTGCGACCTGTGACAATCCGTTACAAAATTGCACGATCTCTAACACGCGTGGCATTCGGCTGTCACTCGGAAGGCATCAATCTACCCGGCATCGGAACAACATTTGAGAGGGATTGTCATGTTGTCGGCAAATAGCGCTGAGCGGGCTCAGAGTTACAATGAGGTTGTTGCTGCCTTCGATGCCGAACCGGTCTGTCTTCAATCATTATTCTCGAAGCAACCACTGGAGCAATTGGATGCCGGCGCAACGTTGTTCTTCGAAGGCGACCAGTCAAAACATCTCTTTGAGCTGGTGGAGGGGGTTTTACGCATTTTCAAGATCATGGCGGATGGCAGGCGCGTCATCACAGGCTTCCTCTATCCTGGCGATCTTGTCGGCGTTTCGCTCAGAAATCACTATCTCTATAGCGCCGAAGCCGTAACCCCTGTCAGATTGCGCCGTTTCTCCCGGAGAGCCTTCGAGGATACGGTTGGCAGTTCGCCGGAACTGAGGCCGCAGCTCCTTGCCCGTCTTTGCGACGAAATGGCGGCGGCCCAGGATCAAATGGTGTTGCTGTCCTGCAAGAATGCCGAAGAGCGGCTTTGCAGCTTCTTGCTGCGGCAGCTACAGCGGAAACGAGAACAGGATCGCTCGTGCGGTGTCGTTGATCTTCCGATGACTCGTCTCGATATCGCCGACTATCTGGGCCTAACGATCGAAACGGTTTCCCGAACCATGACGAGGTTGACAAACAAGGGTATCGTCAGCCCTGTGGGTCGCCATTCCATCCGCGTTTTAAAAGCCAGGATGCTTGCACATCTGGCGGGAGAGGGTGATGAATGCGACGATCGCTATTCGCCCGTCATTTCCTTGGATAATGCCCGGCGGCGCCACTAACCGAATGCAAATGGAAATTCGATGAACGACCGGTCGTCAGGACAGCAAGCCACGGAAACGAGGTTGGACGAAATCGCCCAGATCCTCGATAGCGCGAATATTGTCGTGCACACCTTCGACGGAATCATCCGGAGGTGGACGTCGGGATGCGAGCGGCTCTACGGCTGGACCCAACAGGAGGCTATTGGCCAGGTGGTTCATGAGTTGCTGTCGACTATTTTCCCGGAGCCTATCGAGGAAATCCGCAGCAAGGTCGCACGGCAGATTGCCTGGCAGGGGGAGCTTGTGCATCTGCACAAGGATGGCAGGCCCATCGTCGTGACGAGCCGTTGGGTCGCGGCATCCTCTGCCGATCCAGACGAACACGTCATTGTTCAAACCAATAATGACATCAGTCACTTAAAACAGATTCAGGCGGATTTGGCCGAGCGTGAGGCTCATTTGCGGTCAATTCTCGCGACCGTCCCCGAATCGATGATTGTGATCGACGAGTTAGGAGTGATCGCGTCCTTCAGCACCGCCGCGGAAAAGCTGTTTGGATATTCGGCAGAGGACGTCCATGGAAAAAACGTTTCGATGCTGATGCCTTCGCCGGACCGCGAGGCCCATGATGGATATCTCTCGCACTATCTGACAACCGGCGAGCGCCGCATCATTGGTTATGGTCGCGTCGTCAGCGGGCAGCGCAAAGACGGCACGGTCTTTCCGATGGAATTGTCGGTTGGCGAGGCGGTCACCAACGGCAAGCGGATATTTACCGGCTTCATCCGGGATCTTACGAGCCGCCACAAGATCGAAGAGGAACTTCGACAATCACAGAAGATGGAAGCCATAGGCCAACTGACTGGCGGCCTCGCCCATGACTTCAACAATCTGCTGACCGTCATCAGCGGCAATCTGGAAATGATCGAGGCGCGACTGCAGGATACGAAGCTGCTGTCGCTGGTTTCCGAGGCACAGGCAGCGGCCGAGGACGGAGCCAGGCTGACCGCTCAACTTCTTGCCTTTGGCCGTCGCCAGCCCCTCAATCCCAAGCTTATGGACATCGGTAGGTTCGTATCCGGCTTTTCCGATCTCTTGCGCCGCACATTGGGCGAGGCGATCGAATTGCGAACCGTCATTACCGGTTCCGCGAACGAAGCACTCGTTGATGGCTCGCAATTGCAAAATGCTCTCCTCAACCTTGCAATCAATGCACGGGACGCGATGCCCCGCGGCGGGCTTTTATCGATCGAGATTTCCCGCCTGCGGCTCGATGCCGACTACGCACGCATGTATCCGGAGGTCCGGACCGGTGAATACGTGTTGATCGCGGTGACCGACACCGGTGTTGGCATGTCAAGCGAGACAAAGGAGCGTGCCTTCGAGCCGTTCTTTACGACGAAAGGGATGGGAGCTGGCACTGGGCTTGGCCTCAGCATGGTCTATGGCTTTGCCAAGCAGTCAGGTGGCCTTGTCCAGCTCTATAGCGAGATCGGCCAAGGGACGAGCGTCCGTATCTTCCTGCCTGCCCAAAAGGCACGAACGGAAATGGAGCCAGTTCATGCAGACGACAGGAAGCCTGACCTTATTCCAAAAGGCTTCGAGCGTATCCTCGTCGTGGAGGACGATGCTCGTGTTCGTCGCGTCACAGTCTCCCGTCTTCTCGACGCCGGATACAGTGTCATCGAGGCAAGCAATGGAACCGAGGCTCTCGCTCTTTTCCAGGAAAATCATGATATTGCACTGCTGTTTACCGATGTGGTGATGCCCGGCGGCATGGCTGGGGATGAACTCGCACATAAAATCCGGGCCATGCGCCCTGAAATCAAGGTGCTGTTCACATCAGGATATGCAGAGCCCACGATCGCCGGTCGCGAATTGGCGGAGGCTGGCAGTTGGTTGAAAAAACCCTACACCGCCCGCCAGCTCGCCGTCCGTCTGCGCGAGCTCCTTGATTGACTGTCTGCCTCACACGGCGGCGCTGTGGCGCGCCATGTCACGTGTCAGGTAGCGATCGAAGCGGGAGGCGATCGTGCGAATGAAAGGTTTTCCTTCCGGCTTCACCGAGAACGTATCTCCGTCGAAGGAAACCATAGCGCCTTCCAAAGCGGCAATTCCCGCCGCCTCGACGAGCAGCGAGTCGATCTCGGCTCCGAAAGCTCGCTTCAGATCGGAGATGGAGAAGGAGAAATTGCACATGAGGCTCTCGATCAACCTGCCGATGATGCGGTCGGTAGGCGAAAGTGCGAAGCCGCGCATGGTAGGAAGCTCGCCGGCTCTGACCTTGCGGATATAATCCGCTGCAGAAACTGTGTTCTGGACATAGCCTTGTGGCAGCCTACCGATCGAAGATGCTCCGAATCCGATCAGCGTCTCGGCATCGTCCGTCGTGTATCCCTGGAAATTGCGTCTCATCCTTCCATCGCTGGCCGCGGCGGCAAGATTGTCGTGCCGGTCGGCGAAATGATCGAGACCGAGTGCGATATAGCCGGCTTCCGCCAATTGAGTGGCACCATTGCTTGCCATGTCGAACCGCTCGGCCGGACCGGGAAGGGTATCTTGATCGATAAGGCTTTGGTGTTTTTTCACCCAGGGAACATGCGCATAGCCGAAGAGCGCGATACGATTTGGCCGCATGGACACCGCAAGATCGATCGTCCGTCGCAGCGTCTCCGTCGTCTGCAGCGGCAGACCGTAGAGAATATCGAGATTAATCGAGCCGATGCCGACGTTGCGCAAGGCTCCCACGACGGCTTGTGTCTGCTCGAAACTTTGTGGCCGATTGATTGCCCTTTGAACGTCGGGATCGAAATCCTGGACGCCGAGGCTCGCACGCGTGATGCCAAAGCGGTGCCAAGCTTCGAGTTTGTCATGGTCCGCATTGCGCGGGTCGATCTCGACGCTGATCTCACAATCCGCGTCAAGGTCGAAAGCACCGTCGAGTTTCGCACGAAGATTGTCGATGCCGTCAGGCTCGATCACGGTCGGTGAGCCGCCACCGAAATGAATGGCACTAATCCGTCGCCGATCGGAAAGGGCGGACGCGGTAAGCACGATCTCGTCCCCAAGCGCCTCGAGATAATCGGCAACGGGATCGTAGCGTCGTACCTGCTTGGTATGACAGCCGCAAAACCAGCAGAGCTGATCGCAAAAGGGCACATGCAAGTAGAGCGAAACGGGTTTATGCGGATCCGTCTCGCCAAGCCATCTGGCATAGCACGCGCCGTCAATGCCTTCGTGAAAATGCGGCGCCGTGGGATAGCTGGTGTAACGCGGCACGGGTTGAGCGTAGCGGGCAAGCGAGCTGGTGAACACGGGAGGGGTCTTTCAATAGATTGGGCAGAGGGATCGGTCGGCGGGCATGGGCCGGGCGACGTGCCCGGCCGCCGGGGCGCTATCCACGATTGTTCGTCTCGGTATTGTCATCCACGATTTCGTACCACATGGCGTTGAGGACAGCGAATGCTGCGGCGAGAGGGAAGCCGAGAAGCCAGGCAAAGTACCACATGCGAAATCTCCTTTCAGATCAGTAGGCGTGGCCGCCCTTGTCGTTGACCGTCGCCTCGTCAACCTTGCCCCACAGCACGCGATAGACCCATGCGGTGTAGGCAAGCACGATCGGCAGAAAGATGACGGCGACGACGAGCATGATGAAGAGCGTCAGATGACTGGACGAAGCGTCCCAGACCGTGAGGCTGGAGCGCGGATCAAGCGAGGACGGCAAGATGAAGGGAAACATCGACAGTCCGACCGTCGAGATGATGCCGAAGATGGCAAGCTTGCTGAACAGCAGCACGGTCACTTCACGCCGCCCGAGCATGGCAAGCAAGGCAGCCGCCGCGCCCAGGAATCCGAGAACCGGCGCGATCGTCATCCATGGATGGCTGCCATAATTGGCAAACCATGCGCCCGCGCTGTGTTCGACCGTCTTCAGAAGCGGATTGGACGGGCCTTCGACATCGATTGCGCTGGCGATGCGATAGCCGTCTATGCCGATCCAAAGGAACAGGCCGCCGAGCGCGAAGAGCACGATCACGACCAGAGCCGCCACCATGCCGAAGCGACGCGCGCGTTCGGCGACAACTCCATCTGTCTTCACGAGAAGCCAGGCGGCTCCGTGCATGACAAGCATGGCAACCGACAGCAGACCACAGAGGAGTGCATATGGATTCAGAAGCGCGAAGAAGGAGCCTTCGTAGAAGATGCGCATATCGCCGTCGAACCGGAACGGCACGCCCTGGAGCACGTTACCGACCGCCACGCCGAAGATCAGCGATGGAACGAAACCGCCAACGAACAAGGCCCAGTCCCAACCCGCCTTCCAGCCGGCGCCATTGCGCTTCGAGCGGTATTTGAACGCAACCGGCCGCAGGATCAGCGCCAACAGGATGGCGAACATGGCGAGATAGAAGCCGGAGAAGGACACGGCGTAAAGCGGCGGCCAGGCGGCGAAGATGGCGCCGCCGCCGAGGATCAGCCAGACCTGATTTCCCTCCCAGGTCGCGCCGATCGAATTGATGGCGATGCGCCGCTCCGTATCCGTCTTTGCGACGAAGGGAAGGAGCGTGCCGACGCCGAGGTCGAAGCCGTCGGTGACGGCAAAACCGATCAAAAGCACGCCGAGAAGCAGCCACCAGATGATGCGCAGGGTCTCATAATCGATCAATTCATGCAGGATCATGGCAGGTCACTCCGCAGCGGTAACGAGGTTTTCGGAAATCAGCTTGGCCTCCGGCTCGTCGTCCGCTTCGGGGCCATTGCGGATCGCCTTGATCATCAGCGTCATCTCGATGACGATGAGGACGGTGTAGAGCGCGGCAAAGCCGAGGATGGTGAGAAGCACCGTGCCGGCGCCAAGATTGGAGACGGCCGCAGCCGTTGGCAGCACGCCTTCGATGATCCATGGCTGACGGCCGAATTCCGCAACGACCCAGCCAAGTTCGATGGCGACCCAGGGCAGCGGAATGGCGAAGACCGCGATCCTCAGCAACAGCGGATAGCGATCCAGTTTCCGCCGAGCCGAGAGCCAGAAGAAGACCGTCGTCAGCAGGATGAAGAACATCCCAAGGCCGACCATGATGCGGAATGACCAGAAGAGCGTCGGCACATTCGGAATGGTGTCGCGGGCAGCTTGCGCGATCTGCTCTTCCGTCGCCTGGCGGGGATCGTCGACATAGCGCTTGAGCAGCAGTGCATAACCGAGCTCGTGGCCGATATCCTCGAAGGAGGTGCGCGCAGTGGCAACATCCTGCGGGACTTCGCCGGGCGTTGCCGGCTTGGCTGCGCGGATCTTCATCAGCGCGTCATAAGCCTTGATACCCTCGCGAATATGGTCCTTGGCCTGTTCCTCGAGCTTGTCGATGCCAGGGATTTCCGTCGTCAGCGACCGCGTCCCGATCAGGCCCATGGCCCAGGGAATGTGAATGGCATAATGGGTCTCGCGGGCCTCCTGATCCGGGAAGCCGAAGGCGGTGAAGGCGGCCGGCGCCGGTTCGGTCTCCCACATGGCTTCGATTGCCGCGAGCTTCATCTTCTGATGTTCGGTCGTCAGATAGCCGCTTTCATCGCCAAGCACGACGACCGAAAGCGCCGAAGCCAGGCCGAAGGATGCGGCAACCGTCATCGAACGCTTCGCAAGCTCGACGCTGCGGCCCTTCAGGAGATACCAGGCCGAGACACCAAGCACGAAGACCGAGGCGCAGACATAGCCGGCCGAGACGGTGTGAACGAACTTCGCCTGCGCCACCGGATTGAAGACGACATCGAAGAAACTGACGATCTCCATGCGCATGGTCTGCGGGTTGAGCGCCGAGCCTGCCGGGTTCTGCATCCAGCCATTGGCAATCAGGATCCACAGCGCCGAGAAGTTCGATCCCAGCGCCACCGCCCAGGTGGCGACCAGGTGGCCAACCTTCGACAGCTTGTCCCAGCCAAAAAAGAACAGACCGACGAAAGTCGCCTCCAGGAAGAAGGCCATCAACCCTTCGATCGCCAGCGGCGCGCCGAAAATATCGCCGACATAATAGCTGTAGTAGCTCCAGTTCATGCCGAACTGGAATTCCATCACGATGCCGGTTGCAACGCCGAGCACGAAGTTGATGCCGAAGAGCGTCCCCCAGAACTTCGTCATTTGCCGCCAGATCTGGCGGCCGGTCATGACATAGGTCGTCTCCATGATGGCAAGCAGCACGGAAAGGCCGAGCGTCAGCGGCACGAACAGAAAGTGATACAGCGCCGTCATGGCAAACTGCAGGCGCGACAGCGCCACGATATCGAGTTCCATAGTCTTTCTCCCACCCCCTACGGTGTGTCTGACAGGAATGCGACGCCATTCGACGCGTCGCGGGCATGTTGATTGCCCCTCAATCCGGCCGCAGCCGATCGAGAAGCATTTCGAATTCCGGTGTGCCGGCCACAGCCATGGCGACGATGCGGCCGTCGTCCAGAGCGACGATCCGGTCGGCGATCTCGGCTTCACGGCGAATATGCGTGGCGATCATCAGTGAACGGCCGCGGCTGCGGTCGGCGATGCGGTGCATGACATCACGTCCGGTGTCGCGGTCCAGGCCTTCCGTCGGCTCATCGAGAAGCCAGAGCGGCGTATCGCGCAACAGGAGCCTTGCGAGCGCCAGCCGGCGAAGCTGGCCGCCGGAGAGGCCGCTGCCGCCTTCGCCGAGGCGCGTGGAAAGGCCTTTGGGCAGGGCCTGTACGTCTGGCAGGAGGCCGGCATCCGCAAGCGCCGCGTAGAGCATCTCATCGTCCGCATCCGGGGCAGCAAGGCGCAAATTATCCCGCAGACTGTCTTGGAACAGCTCCGTGCGTTGGGTGAGCCTTGTCGCCGGAACGGTTTCGACCACGCCGCGTTCGATGGCGAGTTCGCCGGCTAGGATGGCAAGCAGGGTCGACTTTCCGGCTCCGCTTGGGCCTATCACCGCGAGATGCTTGCCCAGTGTCAGGGAAAGCGCGAGGTCTTCAAGCGAAGCCACCACCGCTGCGTCATACCGTGCGGATATGCCGGAGAGCCGAACGGCCAAGCCCGCCGGCGGCATCTGATGTGCGGGGGCCTGGGCAACTTGTTCCAGACGCGGTGAAATGCGACGGGCAGCAAGCATGGTGCGGCCGAGTTCGAGCGCCCCACGGCGCAGCGCTGCAAAGGGTTCGAGCGCTGCAAGGGCCACCAGCAGGCCGAGAGCGGCAACCGGCGCACCGATAAGGCCGCGTTCTGCCAGGGCGGTGACCGCCAGCAAAGTGCCGGACAGCAACGCGGCCGAGACGAAGCCGAAGCCGGCGACAACACCGCTTTCGATCCGGTTCAGCGTATTATCTGCCTCTCGCAAACGATAATCGGCGACAGCGAGCGCCGCGCGTTGTGCCTGCAATCTCCCGGCCATGAGGAGTTCGGTCTGTCCGGCGACGAGATCGATGGCACGCGAGCGCAGTGCTTCCATCGCGTGCGCCCGCCGCCGCGCCGGTTTCAGCGCCAGGCGTCCCGCAAGAGACGGAATGCCAAGACCGGCAGCGACAAGCCATAGGCCAACAAGCAGGCCGAACGGGACCGAAAGCAGCATCAGCGCGGTGCTGACCGCCAGGGCCGAGATGATGGCGACAACGGCCGGCACCAGAACGCGCAGATAGAGGGAATCGAGCGCATCGACATCATTCGTCAGCCGGAAAAGCAGCTTGGCAGGCCTGTGCATCAAAATCGTTGCCGCGCCGGGTGCGGCCCAACCGCGAAACAACCTCTCGCGCAAGGCGGCAAGAACGCCGAGGGTCGCATCATGGGTCGTCAGCCGCTCGCCGTAGCGCGCGCCAGTGCGAAGGATCGCCAACAGCCTGATGCCGGCAGACGGGGCAAAGACATCGAAGGTAATGGCCGTCGCCGTCAGGCCGGCAAGCGAAGTCGCTGTAATGAACCAACCCGAGAGCCCGAGCAGAGCGATGCCGGCAAGCACGGTGAGGGCCGACAGCAGCGCACCGAGCAACAATACGCGTCCCCGCGCCGCCAGGAAAAGCCGACAGATGGGATAAAGAGTGGAGAATGTCGACGTCATGCGGCTTCCTCCCGGACCGATGCGTCGATATGGATTACCCGACCCATTCTTGCGGCCAGAACGGGGTCATGTGTGGCGACAACGAGTGTCCGTCCGCGAGCAATTGCCAACAACGCATCGGTGACTTCACGTGCGGTTTCGGTGTCGAGATGCGCGGTCGGCTCGTCCGCGAGGATGATGTCAACATGCGGGGCCGCGGCGGCACGGGCAATCGCTAGTCGGAGGGCCTCGCCGCCGGACAGACCCGCCCCGCCTTCGCCGATGGATGTGGCGCCGCGCTGGGTTACAATTCGCCGTAGGTGGGCAAGGTCAATCGCTTGTTGTACCGCGTGCGGGCTGACTTCGGGGCGGCCGAGCGTGATGTTGCCGGTCATCGTGCCGGCAAAAATATGCGGCCGCTGCCCGATCCAGGCCATTCGCTGTCGGAGTGCGGACGCGGAAATATCATCAAGCCGCCGTCCGCCGACATGGATCGTGCCGCGCTCTGAACGAACAAGGCCGGCAATCAACGACAACATGGTCGTCTTGCCCGCACCGCTTTCTCCCACGAGAGCCACATGCTCACCGGCTGCGATCGCTAGGCTGAAATCATGGAAAACAGGCATTTGTTCGGGCCGGTGCCTGAAACGGAGCCGACCGACATTGATTGATGCCAACGTATGATCACGGCTGGTTTCCGCCACCCTTTCATCGCGCCGGCCCGGCAACGTCGTGCCAGCGCTGGATAGGGCGTCTAGAGCTTCCAGGGCTGCCTCTCCGGCCGCCCGGTCGTGCCAGACCGCCGACAGCTCTCTCAGAGGCTCGAAGAAGCTCGGAGCCAGCAGGAGAATGAACAGGCCCTGCGTCAGGCTCAATCTGCCGGACCACGTGCCGACATCGAGCGCGCCGAGCATATTGAAGCCGACATAGACGGCCATTGCGGCAACGCCCAGCGCGGCGAACAACTCGAGCACCGCGGAGGATAGGAAGGCGATCCTCAGCACCGCCATGGTACGCATCTTGAGCTGTTCTACATCGGCTCGCAGTCGCAAGGCGGTGCGGTCGACGGCGTCGAGCGCGCGAATAGTGGCAAGGCCGCGCAGCCTGTCGAGGAGAAAAGCATTGAGCCCGCCGGTCTCGGCCAGTTGCTTTTCGCTTGCGGCCTTGGCTCGCCACCCGATCAAGGCCATGAACACGGGAATCAGTGGTGCCGTAAGGAGCAGAACGAGGGCCGCTATCCAGGAGACCGACGCAACACAGATGAGGATGGCCGGTGGGATGACACTCGCTTTCAGCCGCGCCGGGTGGAAACGAGCAAGATAGGGCACGATGGCTTCAGCCTGCTCGGCGATCAGGCTGGCTGCAAAACCGGACGCTGGACGATCGCTGTCCAGTGGCGATCGGGCGGCGAGCGCCGCAACGGCAATCTCGCGCCGCCGGCTCAGTTCCGCGCGCGCGGCTCGAAAAGCCAAACATCCGCCCAAGGCATCCAGTCCGGCACGCAAGGCGCCAAGAAGAAAGACGAGCAGCGCCAGTACCGCCGTTGCCATCATGCTATGTGTGTCAGCGATCACGCCTATTCCACTGGCAAGCAAGGCTGCTTGAGGAATCCAGAGGAGTGACGCCAGCGTTTGCACGAGAGCGGCCAGCGACAATTTGGCGCGCATTGTTCTTGGCGACCCGTCTTTTGTGGAAGACGGTGGGATTGAGCTGTCGGTGCCGTCGGTCTCCGCCTCCCGTCTGACTTCCGATCCCGTATCGAAGAATGCCGTGGTCATCGTGCCTGCCTCTTGTCGATGGGGTTGGCGCTCATGCGCTTGCCGTCGAGCAAACGGCGCGCGTCTTCGCCGCCTCGACAAGCCCGAGATGAATGGATTGGACGAGAGGCGTAAGGCTCATGGTGATTTCCGTCGCTTCAGTACCTTTAGACAATTCTAAATGCACTTCATTCGGTGCGAGATTTTTGGGTTGATCCGGACCGTCTGCACGGTGAACTCGACGTTTAGTAACCTGCCCGTGACGCTTCAGCTTTGACCTAGGTCAACTTTGGGAAACTTTGAGAGACGGGTGTTGCCAGGCAGGGTCTCCGCCAGTGCGGGGAAACGTTTGGTCGTCACCAACAGCCGGTTTTGGCTGACTGAGGAATCCAGATGGCGGCCAAGGCGAGGCGTCGAGCCATTCGTTCGCCGCCCCTCCATGTCGTCTTTCTTGCGCCTGTAGAGATTACGTTGTTCAGACCGCCGGCATGGCAACGCCGAGATAGGGATCGATCCATGTGATCTGGTCGGTAACGGACTGGACGCCTGGCACGTTCTCCGCTGCCACCTTGGCGGCCAGTCGCTCTCTTTCGTCGAAGATGGTGCCGGACAATTCGACGACGCCGTTCTGAACACTGACTTTTATGAAGCCATTCTGGCTCCAGTTCTGATGGGACAGCTCGGCAATGACGGCCTCGGCGATCTGATCATCGCTGGCTCGGACCTTCTCCTTTGGCAGCATGTTGGCCAGCGCGCGCAAGAGGTCTGATCGGCAGGCCATTCCGATCACTTTGCCTTGTACGACGACGGGCAAGCGCTTGACCCCATGCTTTTCCATCAGGTCGACGGCAACGGCGAGCGTGGCATTGGGAGCAATAGTGACAACCTCTGACGTCATCACTTCTTCAACGCTGCGGCCATGCGAAAGAACATATTCATCAGCAAGCTTGCCGGGGCTGGTCAGAAACTCGAGCAGCCAGGATCGCTTGCGCTCCGTCTGCAATTCCGAGCGGCGAAGGAAATCGCCCTCGCTGACAATGCCGACAATATTTCCGCCGGCATCAACGACTGGAAGACCGCTGATGTGACGGTCGAGCATAATCGTCGCCGCATCCACAACGGATGTTTTGGGGCTTACGGTGATAGCTGGTGCGTTCATGATTTCTTGAATGAGCATGGTCTTCTCCGGCGATGGATTTGGTTTGCGGTGCCGATAGGGGTTGGATTGTTCCATGCCGACAAGGTTACAGAGCGCACGATTGCCACGCTTTGATCGACATCAAACAAGCGACGCTAATAGCGATCATGGGCAAGACGTCTTGTGCGACATTGAAGCGCCTGTTTGAGAGATACCCGACAACTTCGATTGGCCAAGGCTGGAGAGTCCACTAGAAGCCTACTGTGGAACGAGCATCATCACGGCTGCGACCGCCATCAAGGCGACCGTGGCCCAGCCGATGCATACGGCCCCTTTCCCGATAGTGTATGGGCCCATGATCTTGCGGTTTGCCGCCAACAGCAGAATGACGGCAATCAGCGGGACGGCGAGCAGACCATTGATCACAGCGCTCCAGAACAACGCGTTCATCGGGGTGATCGGCGAATACTGAATGATCAGCGCCAGCAGCACACTTATGGCGATCACGCCGTAAAAGCCCCGAGCGTCATTGGGACTGCGTTCCAGACCGAATTTCCATCCCATGGCCTCGGCAAGTGCATAGCCGGCGGAGCCCGCGAGAACGGGCACGCCGATGAGACCGACGCCTAGAATTCCGAGCGCGAAGATAAGCGCGGCAAAGGGTCCGGCCAGCGGCCGCAGCGCGCTTGCTGCTTGCGCGGCCGTGTCGATCTGCGTGATGCCGGCGACATTGAGCGTCACGGCGGTCGCCAATATGATGAAGAAAGCCGTGAGATTGGAGTAGAGCATGCCACTCCATGTATCCCAGCCAATACGACGAAGTTCCTTGGGGGCTGCCGCACTGTCTCTGGACAAAGGCACTGAACCGGGAGCGGCATTCATCTCCTCCACCTCTTCCGATGCCTGCCAGAAGAAGAGGTAAGGACTGATCGTCGTACCGAAGACGCCGATGACGACCGCGGCATAGGTCGACGTCGGAGTGATCCTTGGCCAAATCGTGCTCAAGGCGACTTGCTGCCAGTCGATGTGGACGGTGAAAAGGACCGCCGCATAGGCCAGGAGCGAAATTGTCAGCCACTTCAAGAACGCGACATAGCGGTGATATGGGATGAAGACCTGAAGCGCGAGCGTTCCGAAAACGAAGAACACTGTCATCAGGTGCCGGTTGAAGCCTGTCACCAGCTCCGCGACCTCGCCCATGGCGGCAACATCGGCGGCGATATTCAGAATATTGGCAATCAGAAGCGAGAAAACGACAGCATAGAGGACCATCGGTGGAAATGCGGTCTTTATGTTCGCCGCCAGGCCCTGCCCGGTCACACGACCGATCCTTGCGCACGTCGCCTGGACGACCGCCATCATCGGAAATGACACCGGCATGGTCCACAGCATGTTCAGACCGAATTGCGCTCCCGCTTGGGAGTACGTGGCGATGCCGCTCGGATCATCGTCGGCGACGCCGGTGATCAGGCCTGGACCCACACTCGCGAGTGGGTGCTCTCGCAGGCGAGCAAGGCGACCCGATAATCGCGATCGCCACGAGGATCGTCCAATGGTGACGAGTTCCTGACTCATTGGCCGCTATCTCGCGTCGTTGAAACGCTGACGGCGTCCGAAGGCAGGAGCGTTGTGCGATCGACATATCCATTGATTCCTCGAATTCCCTCAATAAGCGTTCGGATCGCCTTTTGTTGGATATTGGATTCGAGGATTCCCTGTACTTGTACCTGGCCGTCTTTGACGGCGACGTCGATCTTGTTGCCATCAATACCAAGATCCGCGGCCAGCCTGGTCTTGATGGCGAGCTTTATGGCGTCATCGCCCTTAGCGATGTGTCGACCAGGCGCGTCGATGATTAGATTGATCAAATCGCATCGACTGACGATACCAACAAGACGATGATTGCTAATGACCGGAACCCGCTTGATTTTGTGGGACAGCATCAGGTTGCCGATCCGCCCGACATCCGTCTCGGGGGTTACGCTGATAACCTCACGGTTCATCGCCTCGCCAACCGACCAGCCGTAGATTTGAATGTAACTGTTCAAACCATGCCGATCGTCTTGCTGTGGTACGTC
This sequence comes from Rhizobium sp. AB2/73, assembly GCF_020871915.1. NCBI lineage: Bacteria > Pseudomonadati > Pseudomonadota > Alphaproteobacteria > Hyphomicrobiales > Rhizobiaceae > Rhizobium > Rhizobium sp. AB2/73. The sequence goes on from NZ_CP067072.1 coordinate 302,990, forward strand.
TTTGGCCGACGACGCCCAATTGTCGCCGACGCGTCTCATGAGATCCCCTTCGGTCAGGATGCCGCAGACCTCGCCATTGTCGTCAATCACGGGAAGACCGCTGATGTCATTGGCGCGCAAGAGCAGCGCCGCGTTTCGGACGCTCATCGTTGGAGTGGTTGTGATGACATTCCGTGTCATGATGTCTTTGGCTTGCACGACGACTCTCCATCTTCACTTACGTTAGGGATTCCCGCTATAGTGACGCCCACGGAATCGCAGGCACGCCAGAAGCCGCTCGATGCCATCCTCAGGTATCGTTTCGGATTGATTCCAGAACGATCGCCTGCTCTTGGGCCGAGGCCAGCAATTCTTCCGCATATTCCTCAGCGGATTTCGTGTCGGTTCCGCACAGTCTGGCGTCATGGCATTTGCGATCGATGGCGTGCCGCATTGCTTTGATGAGATCCGCTCTCTCGCCCATATCGTGAAGACGTATCAGACGGGTGAGCGCCGTCTGCGCGATGAGTTCAAGAACCATCATGCGGCCTTCCACCTCGCCGAGGGAGGGAATGGCTTTAGAGGCTGCACCGCCCAGGCTGTCGCGTTTGGCTCTCAGCATTGGTTTGTTCCTTCATGGGTTTGGTTGCAGAAAGCAGTCTGCGGATATTCGCCGCCGCGGCATTGATCAGAATCAATGAGGGGAAGGATCTTCCCGACGAGACGCAGAGCGGCGTGGTGATGTGATCCGGCGATCTGTGCTTCAGGATAGTTGCGTCTTGGAGGCAGGTCTGGTCGCTATATTCGCGAACTGGCTGTATGGGCCGTCCTCCGATTTGAACGGGCCAAGGGCACGCAATGCATTCAGGATAACTCCGACATCGATGACTTCCTGAAGCAAAGCGCCGTGCAGCGGCGGTAAGTAGCCGAATGCTGCGGCGATCATGCCGGCAACTGAAAGACCAAGTCCCGCAACCACGCTCTGGCGGGCGATCGCAACGGTCCGGCGGGCGACAACCAGGGCGGCTGCCAAAGGGTCGAGCCGGTCCACGAGCAGTACGATGCTTGCCGCCTCCGAAGAGGCCGCCGCCCCGCGCGCGCCTAATGCAACACCTACGTCGGCTGCCGCAAGTGCCGGCGCATCGTTGACGCCGTCACCCACCATCATCACCGGACCAAAGCTTTTAGCCGCGATAACGGCCTCCACTTTTGAAGCCGGCGTCTGTTCGCCGAGCACCTGTTCGATGCCGAGGGTGTTGCCGACATGCGAGGCAACATCCAGGCGATCGCCGGAAGCAAGAACGATTTTCGCGATTCCGGCGCTGCGCAATCGCTGCAGAACGCTGATAGCCTCGGCGCGCACCGGATCGGCCATGATGATATTTCCCGCGACAACGCCGTCGATTGCGACTGTCACCGCCGCTTCACCGGATCGATGATGATCTTCAAGGTCTTGGGAAGTGCCCCGAAAACTTCGGCTTTTCACAAAGCGGCTACCACCGATCACGACGCGGCGTCCGTCGACCATCCCTTCAAGTCCCATTCCACCGACTTCCTCGACATTGGTCGGCGGCGAGAGCCGCAGATTGCGCTCCTGCGCTCCCGTGATCAAAGCGGCAGCCATGACGTGGCTCGATGCTTGATCCAAGGAGGCGGCAAGACGCAACAACTCGTCCTTATCGATCCAAGCGTTGCAGCCGACCGCCACGATTTGCGCCTTGCCGTGCGTGAGTGTGCCGGTCTTGTCGAGGACAGCAACCCTTACGCGGCTTAAGGCTTCAAGGGCGCCACCGTCTTTTACCAGGCAGCCTGTCGTGGCACAGCGCGATATACCCGCCATGAGCGCGACCGGTACGGCCAGGATAAGCGGGCAGGGCGTGGCGATGACGAGAACGGCAAGACCACGTCGCGGATCGTCGGACAGCAGCCAGGCCGTCAACGCTATCGCTACCGTCATGAGCAAAAATGCCAAGCCATAACGGTCCGCAAGGCGCGCCATCGGCGCCTTGCTTTTCTGTGCCGTCTCGACGAGGCGCACAACCGCGGCATATGTGCTTTCAGAGGCGGGGCGGAGTGCCCTGAGGGTAAAGACAGGACCTACCGATGCGCTGCCGCTTAGAACCTCTTCACCAGCCCGATGATCCACAGGGAGTGGCTCTCCCGTTAACGCAGACTCGTCAAGAATGGCGCGGGGAGACAGAAGAATACCATCGACGGGCAGCACCTCGCCTTGGCGGATCATGATGTGATCGCCAGCTACTATCTTCTCGATAGGAGTTGGTTCCAGCCGATCGCCAACATAACGAAATGCAGTTCGTGCCACTCGTCCCATCAGTAACGTCATCTCACGGGCAGCGCGGCCGGACGCATATCCCTCCAGCATCTGTCCACCTGCATACATCAGCGCGACGACGTTGGCTGCGAGGCTTTCGCCAAAGGAGAGGGCGAACGCCATTGACAGGGCGGCGACGATATCCAACCCGAAATCGCCGTGATGCAAGGAGCGGAAGGTCTGCAGCAACAACGCGCCCAGGATCGGCAAGGTGGCGACTGCCCAGACAAGGGAGGCAAGCGCGACGTTACCGATCAATACGAAGGTAAGGCCTGCCAAAAGCCCAGATGCCGCAATCAGCACCAACCATGATCCACTGGTTTTTCTCAGGAAAACTACCGTGCTGGTCACCCTGGAGAATGTCATGCTTGGCTCCGGTGGCTGAGTTTGTATCCGATATGACGTTGCACTCGATCGGCCGATTAGAACCGTTTCCATCGAACACACATTGATCCGCCTCAATGCGACCCGTACGAGAGATGCGAATTTTAAGAAACGTCGCGAATGGATCGCTTCTTCCGCTCCGCAATGCGATTCATGGTGTGTTCGTCAAATCTCGAGCGCATATTTAATCCGTCGCGAATAGTCGAGCGCACGTAGAACATGCGTGGCATTTCAATGCAGCTTGATGGCACTAATCCGGTGCATTTCGTGCAAATCGCCTTCCCGCGGGAGCACGTCATTTTCGATACCGTATTGGAGGAGTTCGTCACTGACATCGCGTGGATATGGATCCCATTCGCTTGTCTTCTTCTCCTGGTCAACATCCTCGTGCTGAATCGCGCTGAAGCCATTGAGCCAGGCGGCGGAGGAGGCACGGCAAATCGGGCCTTCCAGCATAGCCGCGCGACTGACGGAAACCGGGATGCCGGAGGATGTGCTGGCATTGGTGAGCGCGGTCAACGAGGCGCTTGATCGCTTGCAGGCGGGTTTTCTGTCACTTGAGCAGTTGGCCTTCTTTGGAATGGCCACCAGTTCCTTGACCTCGATCAATGCTGCCACCTTTGGCTAGTCCTATCCTTTTCCCGCTAACGGAATTTCAAGGAGACGGTCATGGACGACATTACTCTCAGACAGAATATTCTGGATGAACTGGAATTTGAGCCGAAAGTGGATGCGGCCGAAATTGGTGTGACCGCACGCGACGGCGTCATCACTCTCACCGGACATGTTGGCACATATGCGGAGAAGGACGCTGCCGAGAAAGCCGCGAGACGCGTTAAAGGCGTCCGCGCCATAGCCCAGGAAATAGACGTTCGAATCCTTGGCCCGCGGCGGACAGACGACGACGACATCGCCCGACGGGCAGTCAAGATATTGGACTGGAATATCTCCATTCCAAAGCAGATGGTGCAGATCCGCGTATGCAAGGGCGTCGTTACGCTGACCGGCGAGGTGGAATGGCAGTACCAAAAGAATGCCGCCGCCGCCGCTGTCAGGGATCTCGCCGGTGTCGTTGGCGTCTCCAATCTCATAGAGGTCGTTCCCGGCATCAGCGCCGATGACGTCAAGAAGCGCATCGAAAATGCACTGGAACGGGATGCGGAACTGGAGGCGCAGGCGATTCAGGTCGATGTCTCCGGCGGCAAGGTCACCCTGAAGGGCAAGGTCAGAACATGGTCCGAGCGGCGCGCGGCGGAACGTGCCGCATGGTCGGCACCGGGCGTCTGCGCGCTCGACGATCAGCTGGCCATAACCTGATCTGTCATCTCTGCCGATGACATAAGAGAGGATGCAAAATCATGAGCACGGATTGCACACGAACGGAAGAGGCGCTGCTTGCCGGTGCCGGATATCCACTCCCGCACCATCAGGACTGCGACTTTCGCCTCGACCGAACTGACAGCGATGAATGGGAAATTACGGTTGTGTCTTCCCGTGCTCAGGCATGGGTTCATGAAGAGTTCTGCAATCCTCTCGCCCAGTGTCTGAGTGACAGATTCAAGGTGGATGTGCTTAGCGCCGATCAGTTCCTGAAGCAGGTGCACGTCCTTGGCTTTCGAACCGAATTCATCGGCGCGGGCGGCAGGGATCTCTTTTGAAGGGGTGGAGCTATGTATAAGTCGATTGTCTGTGCGGTTGGCCTCGGCTCAAAGGAGAAAGCCGAGCATCTGGTACACATAGCTTCGCAGCTTCTCGATGCCGATGGAACCCTGCATGTCGCTCATACCGTCGAGCGCTTTCCCTCCCTTGTCCGCCAGGGGCCGGATGAGTGGGCGGTCTCCGTAATCGACGAGGCGGAGGAAAAGCTGTCGTTGCTTTGCAGGGAGCTTTCAACGCCGGCGCTTGTTCATGTCCGTACCGGCCGCGCCGCCGATACGATCCTGGCCATTGCCGCCGAAACAAAGGCCGATCTCATCATCGTGGCGGCCCATGCGACCGATATATTCGATAGGGTTTTCGGATCCACCGTCGATCACATTGTCCACCATGCAAAGTGCTCCGTTCACATTGACCGGATTCCAACTGGGCCGAAATCGTAAATCCGATCTATCCAGCACTCGGCTCAGTCGTCCGCGGTGACCGCCTGATTGTACAGGCATGGAACTGAGAATGGGTGTGGCGGCTGGTCACGGCGCTCGATATCAAGCCATGCAATTTGGTGTCAGGTCGTCCAATCAATGAAGTCGGGATGCGGGTGATGTAGAAGCCACCCTGGATGCCGTAACGGACGAGGTCGTGCGGTAACTTGTAGGGCGCTTCGTCATGGCGGCGTTCGAAACCCTTCGACAGCTTTCCGGTTTCACGTTCGATCATCAACGTCGCCAACTGCTCGTTGTCGAAATAATAATCGGCAAAGACGAGTGCGGCCTGCACAGTCATGGCCAGCGCTGCAAAGAGCGCGATGCGCAGCGTGATGATGCGGATCAGCGTTGGCGGACGAACAGATCGATCAACCATTTTGCCGCTTTTCCCGCAGCAGATAGCCAATGCCGCGTATTGTTTCGATGCTGATGGGCAAATCAAACGGGGCGAGGCGGCGGCGCAGGCGTGAGATCGCCAATTCCACGGCGTTGGTCGAGATATCGTCGCCAAATTCGGAGAGCTTGCTTTCGATCAATTGCTTGGGAGTGACCCGGCCCGCGTTGCGAATAAGCAGGCGGATACCCATGAAAGTTGTCATGCCGTGATGCCGTTACTGGCCCGTAACCTCAATTGAGGCATGTCAAAGTAGCCCTCCAAGTGCCTTGATAAACGTAGTATTCGCAACCTTTTCAGCGAAGTTTGCCTGTGCGGGTTGCCGATATTCTCGCGCCCGGGGGATCATGCGCTATGAAATGGCATACATCGCATCAGTTTCCTGCCCTGTGGCTCGTCGTGCGCTCCGGCGAGAGGTATCGGGTCATCAAGACCGTCCGGGATGCGGCAGTAACATTGATCTCGGATTGGCCGAGCGACGACGGCGAGGAATATGTCATGGCGATCAGGGCATGCCTTGATGCTCTGAACGACGTCATCCCCGCGGAAGCAGCCAGAGAGGCCCTTATCCGTGCCGCTGCGGAAGAGCGTATCCTGTATATTTCAGTCATCGGATGATGTTGGGTTCGCACGGGCATGCGCTCCCACCTCGGCTATTGATGTAGATCAAGGTCCAAAATCGCCAGAGAGCCTACCAATTGATCACGAATGCAAAGCGGACATTTTTGTTGTTCCCTTTGACTTCGGAACCGCAGATCCGTGACAAGGAGAAGAACATGCGTGTAGCTTTGCTGGCCGTCGCAATAGCCGGCGTTATCTTCGGTGCCTATGCTTACCAATCCAGCGGCTCCGACAAGTCAAAAGAACCAAGGCAGCAGTCGTCGACGAATACGGATAGCACAACCGCCAAACCTAAGCTCGGTTATCCAGATCCCTATATTCCCCCGACAAAGGGCAACGGCTTTTGAGTTATGGCGACAATCAGAGGATGAAATAATGTCGAGATGTAACCCGACCGTCGTGGTCAAACGTCGGCGCCCGCGTGCACCGCTATTGGCCTCCAGCCCATCGAAGACTTCGGGCTCTCTTGCAGCAGTCGGTTCTCCTTCGGATATGCAAAATCCGCCAACTCGCCGCGTACTGCATCTGCCTGCGGCTTCGTCCAATGTGCACGGATGAAAAATGCCGGTGGTTCTGACATCCGCGATCAGGCATGCTGTCGCTGCTCATCATTGAGTTTTCTCTCAATACCTATGCAAAGATGCTCCTGCGCGGTTGTCTCATACGTCTCAGCAAAGCTGGCCGGATGGACGATCCAGGATCACCACCGGCGCGAATGCCGTCGGCGGCACGATTGCCATTCGACGCGACAAATCGAAAGATAAAGTTTGCCGCTTTCCGCAATATCCCGACGCCGGTGGCCGAGATCGTCAGCGGAGCTTTACACATCTTCACATTTCAGGAGCGGGTCTCCAGGCAATGGGGAGGGCCTGGCAATTCACCCGCTGACGCGGTACCAATCTGGGCGGAGTTGTATATGAGGCCGTACTTAACCTGTGTCACGCGCAGATCGCGGTACCAGTTGACGAGATCGCCCCAAGGGTCGTTTATTTTTGAGAGACCAGACACGAAGGCGACGACTGTTCCGATTTCGGTCTTCCCGGTGACCACGAAATAGCCGCCCAGCGCGAAGATGCCTGCGTAACCCATTTGTGTCATCAGATTCATCATGAAATTCATCGTGAACTTGATTTTGTAAATGCTCATGTTGATCCGGAAGACATCTCCGATACGCGATGCCTGATGGCCGTCTGTGTCGATTGCGTGGCCCTTTTGGACGATGTCCTCGCTAACATTGCGCATGATGCTGATCTTTTTTCCGACGCGACGGTTGATCGCTGCCTGCATGATCGGGACGAAACCACTTTGCGGAAGGAAGATCGTGACGACGACGATCGTGATAAGTGGCTGCAGATAGACCAGATAGCCACAAACAGCCGTCAATATGCCGATCTGCAACAGAGGTTCCGAGATACTCGTGCCGACGAAGCCACCGACGGGTTCGGCTTCGGCCAGGATGATCGAGAGCTGGACACCTTCGCTGGTCATCATGGAGTCGCCTGTCTCCGATGTTCGCGATGCCTCGAATACTTGCAAACGCAGCCATCGGACGGCCGCTTCTCCGATCCAACTGCTGTAGATTTTCAGTACGAGTTTCACGGCTCCCTCGGTCACGGCCAAAAGGACGTATATCAACACCAGAAAGGCGATCGTTCGATAGGAGCCGTTCTCCGTTGCCGCATTCACGATCCGTCGCTGTACCTCCAGCGGAATGGTTCCCGCTGTAAAGAGCACGATGGATAGGATCGCGGTGGCCAGCTGATGCCATCCCGATGCCCGAAAAACGAAACCATATAGCGTTCGAGGAAGCATGATTTCCTTTGGGACCGGGCGCGATAGAGCAGCCTTCGGATGGCGAAATGTTTTCAGGATGGTCATCGCGTTGCCGACTTCTCAAGCGGCGTCTGTCGCCCGGTGCCGGTAATCGGCTTCACCCATAAAATGCCGATGATCGTGGCGATCATGACGATCAATATGATCAGCAATAGCTTTTGCACCGATGCCCTCCTGACGTGTCACACAAGTCGCCACGCCCTTGGACGTTTTCACGTTTTTGCTGCGCGCGCGTTGATTCGGGTCAAGGCCGAACCACCATTTGTGTGGAAGGAGAAGGGTGGTAAATAACACCGCTCGCCGAAGTGGTTCAGTTGGCGGAAAAGGTTGCTTGAAACGCAGATGGACGTGCCGTTTCCCGGCTTTTTCTTCCGACATTTAGCTTCGAAACGAGCCCCAATTTGGATGGGTTTCAGCCATGAAAGCTATGGTTCTTCAACAAATCGGGAAACCGCTCATATTTGTCGAACGTGATGATCCAAAGCCCGGCCCAGGCGAGCTGAGGATCAAGGTCGAGGCCTGTGCCGTCTGTCGAACTGATCTTCACGTCGTGGACGGTGATCTCGACAATCCAAAGCTCCCGCTCGTGCCGGGTCATGAGATCGTGGGTATTGTCGATGCCGTAGGCCCCGGGATCGAAATCGCCAGGCTCGGTCGCCGCGTCGGCGTCCCCTGGCTCGGTCATGCATGCGGAACATGTTCTTTCTGTCAAATGAAGGCTGAAAACCTATGTGACAGGCCGCAATTCACCGGCTACACGCGTGACGGCGGTTTCGCGACGCATGTTGTGGCCGACGCAGCCTTTGCATTCGATCTCGATGCGGACGCCGATCCAATATCCCTCGCGCCTCTTTTGTGTGCCGGATTGATTGGCTGGCGTTCGCTCGGGAAGGCCGGCGACGGCCAGCGCATCGGTCTTTTCGGCTTCGGAGCCGCCGCGCACATCCTGACCCAGATCTGCATCTGGCAAGGGCGCGACGTTTATGCGTTCACGCGCAGCGGCGACCGTGCGGCGCAGAAGTTTGCGCTGGAGCTTGGCGCGGTATGGGCCGGTTCGTCGGAAGAAAGCGCACCGGTTCCGCTCGACGCAGCCATCATCTTTGCACCGTCTGGCGATCTTGTGCCGATTGCGCTCAAGGCGGTTCGCAAGGGCGGATTGGTTGTGTGCGGCGGAATTCACATGAGCGACATACCGGCGATGCCTTACGCCGTTCTATGGGGGGAACGCGAGCTTGTCTCAGTGGCCAATTTGACACGTGCGGACGCAGCTGAGTTTTTCCCGATTGCCCGGATCGCCGGCGTGCGAACCCACACCACCGTCTATCCGCTCGCGAGGGCCAATGAGGCGCTCGCCGACCTGCGCGCCGGGCGTCTCGTCGGCGCAGCGGTATTGGTGCCCGAGGCAAGTTAGCTCGATATAAGCTGCCCTTGCCAATATTGCCGGCGCAGTCATCGCGGACGAAAATAGAAGCGTTTCACCAGCTCGAGCGCAGCCGCGTAAATCGCCGAGATTACGATCAGACCTCCCATCAACGGCGCGGGGAGCGGCGTGAAATCGAATATGCTCGCAGCCATTGGAATGTAAGGCAGGACAAGCGCAATGAGTATAATGACTACGGTCGAGCATAGGAGCAAAGGACCCGGCTTGTCTTTCCATGCCGTCATGGTCGTACGAACGATCAGCATGGTCGCAAGCTGTGTAATGAGCGACTCCACAAACCAAGCCGTGCGGAACTGGTTCGTTGATACATGCACGACGAAAAGCAGAAATCCGAATGTCGCGAAATCGAAAAGCGAACTGATCGGACCGAAGAAGATCATAAAGCGTTGGATGCTGCGGATGTCCCAGCGCCTTGGGTGCTGCACTTGCTGTCGATCAACCCGATCCGTGGCAATGGCCATGGCTGGAATGTCGGCAAGGAGGTTGTTAAGCAGAATTTGCTTGGCGAGCAGCGGTAGGAAGGGGAGGAACAGAGAGGCGATCGCCATGCTGATCATATTGCCGAAGTTCGCGCTGGTTGCGATCGATATGTATTTCATGGTGTTGGCGAAGGTTCGCCGACCGTCGTCTACACCGCGATTCAGCACATTGAGGTCCTGCTGCAACAGGACGAGATCCGCAGCCTCCCGGGCGACATCGACCGCACCCTCGACAGAAATGCCGACATCGGCCTCATGAAGGGCTGGAGCGTCATTGATGCCGTCACCCATATAGCCGACGACATGGCCGGAACGCCGCAGCGCTTTGATAATGAGCTCTTTTTGGTTGGGATCGATCTCGACAAACAGATCTGTCTTTGGCGCACGGGCAAACAGGGCATCACTGCTCATCGACGCCAGCTCCGCGCCGGTCAAAATTTGTTTCGTTTTCAGCCCGATCGTGTCAGCCAGATGTTTGACGACGTAGCGGTTGTCGCCGGATATGATCTTGATGCCGATGCCGCGATGTCTCAGCCCCGCCAGTGCGTTCTTGATGCCTGCCTTCGGCGGATCAAGAAACAATAGAAAGCCCTCGAGGCATAGCTCGCACTCGTCGTCCGTGTCATAAGATCTCTCGTCCTGGGTGAAACGCCTGGTGGCGATTGCGATTGCTCGAATGCCGTCCTCGCCCCATTTGCGATAACGCGCGTCGATGTCCGCACGCCACCGGTCATCAAGGGGCGCGATAGCATTGCCCGTCCTGACAGAGGTACAGACGGAAAGGATGTTGGCGACCGCGCCCTTGCAGACCATCATCGTACCTTGACCGACCTCACCAACGATGACCGACAACCGCTTGCGCATGAAATCGTATGGAATCTCGTCTTTCTTCACGAAGCCTTTCAGATCCGCGTCAGTCTCGCCGGATGCCAGTATGGCATCGTCGAGCGGGTTTTTGAGTCCGGCCTGCAACGAAGCATTCAAAACGGCGAGCAAGCGGACCCGTTGCGAGTGCATGCCGCCCGGATCGACGCAATCGTCGAGTTTTATAATGCCTTCCGTCAGTGTGCCGGTCTTGTCGGTACATAGAAGATTCATGCTGCCGAGATTTTCAATCGCGTCCAGCCGGCGAATTATGACGCCGCCAGCGGCCATGGCGTGGGCGCCGCGGGCGAGCGTCATACTGATAATCGCCGGCAAGAGCTCTGGAGTGAGCCCGACCGCCAGCGCCAGAGAAAATAGCAACGAGTCGATCAACGGCCGATGCAGCAGCAAGTTGGCAACAAAGACCGTAATGACGATCATCAACATGATCCGTGTCATCAGATAACCGAAGCGCCGTATGCCTCGCGAAAAATCCGTTTCGGGTATCTGTCTCGCGACTGCGCCGGCGATGGTCGCATATTCGGTGCGTGCACCCGTATCGACGGCGATAACAGTTGCCGTGCCGCTGCGAACGGATGTGCCCGTGAAGACGCAATTGGTCCTGGCGGCGATCGGGGCGTCGGGAGGACAGACGCCCGCCATCTTGCCAACCGGGAAGGTCTCGCCCGTCAGAGCGGCCTCACTGACGTTCAAGTCACGTGACGAAAGGATCATGCCATCGGCCGGCACAAGACTGCCGGCAGCAAGCTTGACGATATCCCCTGGGACGACGGTGCTTGCGGGGACAAGGGATTCCATCCCGCCCCTTACGACCGTCGCCGATAATGAAATGCTTTTCTTCAGCGCCTCCAGCGCCTTGGTTGCCCCGTATTCCTGAGAAAAGCCAAGCAAGCAACTCGCGAGGACAATGAGGCTTATGATGATGGCATCATGCATCTCCCCGACCAGCGAAGATACCGTCGCGGCAAAGATAAGAATGAGAACGAGGGGATTCAGAAATTGCCGCACCAAAATATGAAGTGCATTCGTGTGCGTCATCGCCACGACCGTGTTCGGACCGTAGCTTTTTAACCGCGAAATTGCCTCTTGAGGCGAAAGGCCTTTTGTCCGCGAGCCGAGATCATGCAGCAGAACGTCCCCGCTCTTCGACCAAAAAGGCGACGGCGACACCGTCGTATCTCGGTTTGAGGAAGCCGGTCTTTTAGGCGGAGCGTTCTTGGTGGTTTCGTCAATTTCAATAGCCATCGGCGGTCACCTCTGATGGCTTAATAGTCATTGCATACGGCGCGCGCCTTGACCTTTGTCAACAGGCGATCATCGGCCGGCAATCCGCCCGCTGAAGCCGTCATGCCGTGATTATCTACTGAGATGCGCCACCGCTGCGACGGTATGAGAAACGCGCTGATCGAAATGTAAAGATTGGCCTGAGCCGGAACGATAGATATCCGGCATCCGAAGTTCGGGGGCGGGGAGTAAACGTTGATATCAATCTTCCGCTGCTTGATCAGTGAGCAACAAGAACGGGCATTTCAAGATCGACCAGCAGTGATCGAGTGACCCCTCCAAGGGCAAATTCGCGAATTCGGGAGTGCCCGTAGGCTCCGGCGACAATCAGATCTGCGTGCAAGGCTCTCGCCGTCGATTGGATAGCGACGGCTACCTCTTCGCCATTTGCGCCGGCCACGATAATCTCCACATCCAAGCCGCTGTTGCGTAGCACCTCCGCGTATCGGGCCCGGCTCCTCTCATTCATTGAGCCATCATCGGTGATCGATATCAAAATGATCTTCGACGCGCCTTCCAGGAATAATCTGGCGCCTGTCAATGCTGTCGACAGCGGCGCGCTTCCATCCCATGCGATTGCCACCGTGTCGATCCGCCCGCACACGTGGTTCGCAGGGAACAGGACCAGAGGTCGGCCGCTTTCGAACAGAAGCTTCTCAAGCAATGGCATCATGGTCTCGGACGCCTCGATAATTGACAGGTCATAAGCACGCGAGATTTCTACCAGAGTCTCACGGATTTGCGGCTCTGATGCTTCGAATGCCTGAATAACGGCGCGTATGCCCGCGCCGTGGGCGTAGTCGCAGAATGCTTCGCTCAATGTGACACCGCTGTCGCGGCTGAAGCGTTTTGCCTCCGAGCCCAATCTTTCGATGTCGTCGACCCATGGGGACGATTGACCGACGAGCGGCATCTTGATCTGCGGGAGGCTGGCGATGAGATCCGCTTTTTGATGTCGCGCCAAGTCGATCGCGTTTTGAACGACGGAAAGCGAACTGGCTGTGGGATAGGTGATCAACGGCAGATGAAATTGCGGTTTCATGTCAGTCTCCTCCAAGGGGCGGCCGTAATGATCGCGTCGGCGCCCCGCCTTCGCCTTGATGAAGATCAAGGTGTCCGGCCCGCAGATGGCGCCGATCGATTTCATGATCGTCAAAATGACGATTCCAATCGCCTCGGACGCGCGATTGCACGTCATTTTGATGCTGATCAATGAACAGTCTCGCGACACCGTCTTTGATGACACCACGTCTTATAAAGACGGTTTGGAAAGGGGCCGAGGCAAAGTCGTCCTCCAATGGTCCCCGTAACGAAGAGGAGAAAAGATATGGCCGATATGGCAAGAAAGCTTCCTGTGAGCACGGAGAAGAAGACGGCGCCCGCTATGGAGCGCTGGGCGCCATTCGAGAGCCTGCGATCGGAAATTGATCGCGTCTTCAATGACTTTACTCCGGGTTTCTTCGACCGGACGTTTGCTCGTTTCCCGAATGCCTTCACGCGCGGCGTGCCGGCTGCTGACTTCATCGAGTCCGACAAGACCTATGAGCTCACAGTTGAGCTTCCGGGGATCGACGCGAAGGAGCTGGATCTGACGCTCGCGAACGGTATCCTGACGGTCAAAGGCGAAAAGCACGAACGCAAGGAGGAAAAGGAGAAGGAATACTATCTCAGCGAACGACGCTATGGGTCGTTCCAGCGCAGTCTCCAACTTCCCAACGGTGTCGATGCAGACAGTATCAACGCGTCCTTCGAAAATGGCGTATTGAAGGTCGTTTTACCGAAGACAGCCAATGCTCACAAGAACGACCGGAAAATTGCAATCAAGGCAGGCTAGCCCACAAACGCTCTACACTTGTCCGTCGCGGCTCAGCTGTAGGTTGCCAAGGGGGCCGGCGGCAGAAGAAGGGAGGGGCTCACCCCTCCCTTTGGCGTCAGCCGACATGGAGATGATTTTCAACAATGGCGACGCCGGGGACGGACCATGCGGCTTGCTCTGCCGCATGACGCTCGCTCCAGGCATGAACGTCGCCTTCAAGAACGACTTTGCTGTCGGCGACGCGAACTCTGATTCCGTCCGCCTCGATCTCAGCGTTCCGCCGTAGCGCCTGCTCGATCCGTTCCTTGATATCCGATGCGCCGACAAGTTGGCGGATGGTTAGGATATTCGTCACGCCAACAACGCCGCCAAGCTTTTTGACGGCATTTTCCGCCGCCATGCGCTGGAAGTGCCAGCGTACTTCGCCAGAGAGTGTTACCCACCCGCGCTGGACCTTGACGCCAATGGCGCCATCCGGCAACGCAGTGTCCCAGGTAATGATATCAAGTGCGCGAGCTGCGATTTCATCGTCGGCATGCCTTTTCTGCTCGGGCCAACGCACATCGATCTCATCGGCAATCGCCCGGACGCCTTTCACCCGCCGAGTAACTGCCTCCGCCGCCATTTTCTCGGCACAGCTCTTCACATGGCCAGATAGTGTCGCGACGCCATTCTGCACCGAAACGCCGATCGCGGCGGCGTCAATGCTAGGATCAAATTCCAGTTCGTCGAGAATATCCCGACGTATCTTCAGATCACTCATGATGTCCTCCTTGAAGACAATTGATCGAGGCTCGCGCCTCAAATCAAATCTCGTCAATCCGGCGTCCAGTGTCATTGCGTTGGGTCAAAGACGAAACCGTGTCTTGGCGAGCTCCGTCGGGTCGGTCGGGACCGGTGGGTAGACCCGGGGTCGTCTGGAACTGGGTCCCCTGGTGCGCGGATTCAGGGGCTATCAAGTTTCGTCTTCAGTCGATGGCTGACTGGCCGCGCTTGCTCTCTTATCGGGCTACCTGTTGATCATGCGACGTCTACAATGCCGGCAAGCATCAAGGAGGCATGCCAGGAAAACAGCATTGGCGCTTGCTGTCAGTGGGCAAGAAACAACGGTATGGCCGAGTCTTTCAGCATCGATCGTGTCACTCCACCGAACAGGCGTTCCTGCAAGCGTGGATGACTATAGGCTCCCATGACGATCATGTCGGCTGCGATGTCTGCTGCGTGTTGTCGCAACGTTTCATCGACCAATCGACCGCCGCTCGCAACGCAATCGACATCGACCTTGACTCCATGTCGCGTGAGGAAAGCAGCGATATCTGCGCCAGGCTCTTCGCCATTGACGGAGCGCGCAGCAAGGGGATCGACAAGCGTGACATGAACCGTTCCGGCGGCTTGCAAGAAGTCGATCGACTGGCGCGCGGCGCGCGCGGCCTCCTCGCCAGAGTCCCAGGCCAGCAAAATTGTTTTCGGCGGGAGCCGAACCATCTTGTCGCTCGGGGTGACAAGGACTGGTGTGGGCGACTGAAATAACGCCCCGTCGATCACTCTTCGCCGAAGTTCCTCGTTGCGGGCGGCCTCCGGACCGATGAGGACGAGATCGGCATAAAGAGCTCGCTCGGCTATATCATCGTCTGCCCAGGCAAATTCCGTGTAGATCTCCTGCACGTCATAGGAGGACGCGCTCCCGCTGAGCAGCGTTGTGATATCGGCCGCTTTTTCGGCCAATCTATCTATTTCACGTTGCTGCTCACCGAGCCTGATCGTGGAGAGAGCATCATATCCGGTGAGCGGAGGCGTGGCGCACATCGAAACCACCAATACGGTAAGATGGGCACCGTGCGTTTGGCAAAAGTCGACGGCGCCCTTCAGGTCATCCTTGAATTGATTGACGTCGAGGATACTCAAGACGGTTTTGATGGACATGGTCGGATCGCCTTTCCTGTTTGAAGGAAAGGACAGCAAACCTCACTTTCAACCTCATTTCCTTGATCTTCCGCAAAGCGAACCTGATCCGCCGCGCATAAGGTTGAATGCATGCGAGGGAACCAGATGACGGATTCAGTTTTACATTTCCACGGTGCGGCCGGATCGGTAACCGGCTCGTGCTTTGTCCTTGAGCACCGCGGCACCCGCACAATGGTCGATTGTGGCATGTTCCAGGGCTCCAAGACCGAGAAGGAACTAAATTACAGGCCGTTCCCATTCGATGCGTCTCTGATTGACGCCGTCATTCTGACCCATGCGCATATCGATCATTCGGGACTTATCCCGAAGCTGGTGAAAGCCGGTTTCGAAGGGCCGATCCACTGTACGCCGGCCACCTTGGATCTGTGCTCGATCATGCTGCAAGACTCCGGACATATTCAGGAATCAGAAGTCGAGCAGCTGAATCGCCGCTACCGGCATAGATCGCGCGACATGTTGCAACCCATTTACACCGCAGAAGACGCGCGCGCCGCGATGATGCAGTTTCGAGCGGTCGACTATAAAGAATGGCAGAGATTGGAGGGCGGACTTGGATTTCGGCTTTGGGACGCCGGACATCTGCTCGGTTCGGCTTCGGTCGAAATCGAGCTCGCGACCGAAAATGGCCCCATCCGCATACTGTTTTCCGGTGACGTTGGTCCGCAACACAAGCTTTTGGAGGCCCGGCCGGATGCTCCCAAGGATTTCGATTACGTCATCTGCGAAAGCACGTATGGGGATCGTGAACGAGACGAAGTTTCCGACGTTGCTCGCCGCGGGCAACTTCGCGAGATCCTTCTCAAGGCCTATCATCCCAACGGCGCTCTGCTGATTCCATCATTTGCGGTCGAACGCACACAGGAATTGGTTGCTGATATCAATGCGCTGATGGATGCTGGTGAGATATCCCGCTGTCCCATCATCATCGACTCTCCATTGGCTTCGCGCGCGACCGCAATCTTCAAGCAGCATGCGCATTCCATCCCTAACGGCGGCCTACTGATCAAAGCACTGAATGCCAAAAATGTACGCTTTACGGAAACGGCCGAGCAATCAAAAGCAATCGACCTCATTCGCGGCTTCCATATCATCATCGCTGCCAGCGGCATGTGTGAGGCCGGCCGCATTCGTCACCGTCTCAAGAACTGGCTTTGGCGCGATGAAGGCACGGTGTTGCTCGTCGGATTCCAGGCAGCCGGCACCCTCGGGAGAATTCTTGAAGACGGCGCGCGCACCGTAAAAATCCAGGGTGAGGAGATCATTGTCCGCGCGACTGTGCGATCACTGGATGCCTATAGCGGTCACGCCGACGCCAGCGAATTGAGAGCTTGGATAGGAGCCAGGGAGCCAATTCGCTCGGGGCTGTTTCTGGTTCATGGCGAGCCTGCCGCGCGCGACAGTCTGAAATCTCGTCTGTTGGTCGAGAAGCCGGAAGCGACCATTATCGTGCCATCGCTTGACGACAGCTACAGTCTGACGAAAACAGCAGCCGTACCGCTCGCACGCGGTACGCCGCCTCCGCGCCTAGCACCCCAGGATGTCGGCCATTCGGATTGGCATAATGATTATCAATCGATCGTCCTCGATCTCGAGGAGCGGTTGCGTCAAACCGCCGACCGGAAAGCGCGCGCCGTTATTCTTCGGCGCGTCAAAAGAGCTATTGAGGATGACGGGCGTTCAAGCTAGCCACAACGGAGTAAGACCATGCTGATGACGGATCGCGATTGCAGAAGGGGAGGGCAGCGATTTGCCATTCCGAGACTCGGAGAGGTCGAGGGCAAGCTCATCGCGTCGGAGATTGTCGCCTCAATTTGCCTGCATGAGCTTTCGGCCTATTCCGGCAGCAAGGGAATGCTCTCCATCAGAAATAGGATCAGACAAGCCCTTGATGCGCGCTGCACAAACGCAAGCCTTTGTCCCGAGGACACCGATGCGGCGGTAGTATATGCCTTGGAGCTACTTGATGCGGCAGCCGAAGTCGCGGGCAACCAGGCTGGTACCACCGCGAAGTCCGGTGGTTGCGAGACCGTCCGCCGATTGCGGCGCATAGCGAGCATGAAATGACAGCGCACGGCAGCAACCGGCCGGAATAAAGGCAGCGCGGCAAGCCCACGCGTTTCTCACATCGCGGTTTGCCGGTGTTCGCCTTGTTAAGCTACGCGGCGCTATTTGATTGCCGTGGGCGCTCGGGCCAGAGCGACCCAAGGGACGGATTCATCGCGAGCTTGACTTTCTTGATCGCAGGTGGGCTCAAGCGATGATCCAGCAACTTGAAGACATTCTGTGTTGCCTGCTCGACGCCTATGTCATTCAGCCTCACTGATCGCGTGCCTACGCTCGCAAGGAAAGCCATTCTATTTGAGCACGGTTGGGTGTGCTCAGGCCGCCAGTTTTCGTAGAATAATCCGCGGATCAATGGCGGCAGATGCGCTGAGAAGTCAGCCATCGCCTTCTGGCTCATTGAATCTCGAAGCGCGTGCAGGACGGAGCGCAGGCACTCATAGGCCTCATTCCGTTCACAATGGAGATATTCGGACAATTCTACGACCCATGTTTCGGCTTGGTGCGCAGAATCCGAGAAGGTCTGGGAAGGGATAAAGTTCATAATAAGCCTCCTTGATCGAGACTATCGTCACCGAATTCCCGATGATGCGCGTTGTCCTGGATCAACATCGCGGTTCTATTTGCATGGGATGTTGAGGCGACGTCTTGCCGGGCTTTGACGATCACAGAACTATCTCCCCCGAGTTGAACGGTCTCCATGGATTACTTATGAAGAGCGACCTTCGGCGTGATAGTCCCGCCACGGATCAGCGGGATACTCGTGGATGACGACCTCAATCTCGGTAAGTCCACCGTCCGTCTGTTCGATCACAGGGATGCCTCCGCCGCCCGTGCAGGTGGCGGTCACGCCGTGATCGACCAGTAGGGACGAAGCGGGACATGTCTATCAGGCCGAAAGAATGGCAGAGGGATGTGAGATCCCGTGGCCTTTTGCTGCGTCTGGCCAGCCGAAGTCTCTTCTCAAAGGACGGAAGATCTCCCTTCACGGATCGGATCGAACAATGAGTGACCGCGACGCTTGCACTGAGCAGATGATCTACATCAATGACGAGGAATCCCACCCGCGAATAATGAACGCAGCGCCTGAGTGGTTCGCCACGCCGGCAGCACCCATTCAGTTCGTTCTTCGGGAGCCGTTTCTTGCACAAATCCCATGTCCCTTTTCTTTTTGCCGTTGTTGCGATCCTGAGCCTGAATGCAGGAAGCCACGACGCCGTGGCGCGTGATGCAGCAACGTTGAGCGACCAGGTGCAAGAGCTCTGGAACAAGCTGCGCGGCAGCGAGCCGCTGCCCGGCATAGCGACGTCCAACGGCCGCATCGAGGCGCAACAGGTTCTGGTTTCCGCGAAATTCGCTGGCCGTGTCGCCGACGTTCTTGTCGAGGAGGGACAGATAGTCGATGCCGGCGCTGTCATTGCGCGGATGGACACGTCCGAGCTTGATGCGCAGCTTTCGGGCGCGGAGGCGGAAGTTCGGCGTTCCGAAACCGGCGTGGCAACTGCCGAGGCGACCATCGCGCAGCGTGGTAGCGAACTCACACTTGCGCGCCTGGAACTTGAACGAGCCTCCGATCTCAGTGCCACCGGCAGCGGTACGCGGCAACAACTCGACCTGCGTCGCAGCCAGCTCGCCGTTGCCGAGGCGGTCTCTCGTTCCGCGCTCGCAAGCCGCGATGAGGCTCAGGCTGGGCTGGACGCCGCCCGCGCCGAGGTTGCGCGCGTTCGCTCGCAGCTCGACGATGCGATCCTAAAGGCGCCTAGACGAGGGCGCGTGGAATATAAGTTGGTGCAGTCGGGCGAAGTGGTGGCAGCCGGTGCGCCGATCGCGACACTCCTGGATTTGACTGACGTCTATATGACCGTTTTTCTGCCAGCGAGGGCCGCTGGGCGCCTCGCTTTTGGTGATGAGGCGCGAATCATTCTCGATCCAGCGCCCGGTTATGTCGTACCTGCGACCATCTCCTTCGTTGCCGCGGAGGCGCAGTTCACGCCGAAAACGGTCGAGACAGAGGACGAGCGCGAGAAGCTGATGTTCCGCGTAAAGCTTCGTATCGCCTCCGGTTTGCTCAAGCAGTACGAAACGCGGGTGAAGACGGGGGTTCGCGGCGTGGGTTACGTGCGCACCGATCCTGCCGCTGCATGGCCGCCGCAACTCGCCGTGAAGTTACCCCAATGACGGGCGAAGTTATCAGCCTCGCCGGCGTTACGCATCGCTATGGGAAGAAAGTGGCACTCGACGGGGTCGATCTCGTTGTTCCGGCGGGCTGCATGGCAGGCGTGATTGGCCCGGACGGCGTTGGAAAGTCGACGCTGCTCGCGCTCGCTGCCGGGGTGACAAGGCAGCAACAGGGGAACATCCACGTCCTCGACGGCAATATGTCCGACGCGCATCAGCGCCGTCTCGCCAGTGCCCGCATTGCCTATATGCCCCAGGGTCTTGGCCGCAATCTCTATCCGACGCTGAGCGTTGCGGAAAATCTCGATTTCTTCGGTCGCCTCTTCGCGATGGATCGCAACGAGCGCCGGGAACACATGGACGAACTGCTCAAAATCACTGGGCTCGCTCCGTTTCGGGATCGCCCCGCCGGTGAGCTGTCAGGTGGCATGAAACAGAAACTCGGCATCTGTGCCGCTCTGAGCCATGATCCGGACATTCTTATTCTCGACGAACCGACGACGGGCATCGACCCGCTGTCGCGTCGGCAATTTTGGGAATTGATCGCACGCATGCGGGCGAGACGGCCGGGAATGAGCGTCATCGTTGCCACTGCTTACATGGAGGAAGCCGAACGTTTTGATTGGCTTGTCGCCATGTATGGCGGCCGGGTCATCGCGACGGGGAGCCCTGCTGAGATCAAGCGAAGCACGGGACAATCCTCCCTGGAGGGCGCCTTTGTTGCACTCTTGCCGGAGGAACTGCGTAGAGCCCATGCGCCGCTTCTCGGGGCCCCGCGCCCGGCGGGAGATGGTATCCCCGCCATAGAAGCTGAGGGACTTACCAGACGTTTTGGTGACTTCACGGCCGTCGATCACGTAAGCTTTCGCATCGAAAGGGGCGAGATTTTTGGCTTTCTCGGCTCGAATGGCAGCGGCAAAAGTACGACGATGAAGATGCTGACGGGTTTGCTTCCCGCAAGCGAAGGCGAGGCGCGCCTCTTCGGTCAACCGCTCAAGGCCTGGGATTTGGAAACGCGTCGCCGCGTCGGCTACATGTCTCAGGCATTTTCTCTTTATAGCGAACTCTCGGTCCGCCAGAACCTGGTGTTGCATGCACAGTTGTTCGGCCTTCAGGCCGAGCAGCTGACGGTTCGCATCAAGGAAATGCTTGCCGATTTCGAGCTGACACCCGTTGCTGATCGTCGCCCGGAGAGCCTGCCGCTCGGCATGCGACAGCGCCTGCAACTGGCGGCGGCGGTTATCCATCGCCCGGAGGTACTGATCCTGGACGAGCCGACATCCGGGGTCGATCCGGTCGCCCGCGACAGTTTCTGGCGTTCGCTCGTGAGCTTGTCACGCAAAGATGGGGTGACGATCTTTCTCTCCACGCATTTCATGAACGAAGCCGAACGTTGCGATCGTATTTCCATGATGCACGAGGGCAAGGTGCTCGCCGTCGGCAGTCCAGCGGAGTTGAAAAAGCAGCGTGGTCGCGAGGCGCTGGAGGATGTCTTCATCGACGTGCTCACCGAGGCGGGGATGGGACGGGACGACACGCCGCCAATCGCAACTGGGGCGAAGGCTGCCGACGTCTCGAAGCCGGGCATCTTCGACCTTCGCCGCTTATGGGCCTACGCATGGCGCGAGAACCTGGAAATACGCCGCGACCCCACGCGGTTGATCTTCGCATTTCTAGGTCCGGTAATCCTCCTCCTGGCCTTCGGCTACGGCATCTCCTTCGACGTGGAGCGGCTGCCCTTTGCTGTCTTCGATCAGGACCAATCGGTTCAGAGCAGGCAACTTCTGGAGAGCTTTCAGGGTTCGCGCTACTTTGATGAGCAACCGGCGGTGTCCTCCATCGATGACCTGGAGACCCGTCTTAAAAGCGGCGAGCTGAAGCTGGCGATCGAGATTCCGACCGATTTCGGCAGGGATCTGCTGCGTCAGACCCATCCGGAAGTCTCGGTCTGGCTGGATGGCGCCATGCCTTTCCGGGCGGAGACGGCGCGCGGCTATGTCTCAGGGCTTGCCACGAGCTACATGACGGATAACTCCGCCCGTCAAAGCGGTCGCGCCACATCCGCCTATCCCATTGAAATTGAAAGTCGTTTTCGTTACAATCAGGCTTTCAAAAGCGCCAATGCCATTGTGCCAAGTGTCATCGTGCTGATGCTGGTGCTCATTCCCGCCATCATGACCGCGCTTGGCGTCGTCAAGGAGAAAGAGACCGGATCCATCGCCAACTTCCAGTCGACGCCCGTCACGAAGATCGAATTCCTTCTTGGCAAGCAGTTGCCCTACGTCGCAATCGCGTTCCTGAGTTTCATTCTTCTTGTGCTGATGACTCGTTTTGTCTTCGCAGTGCCGGTCAAAGGCTCCCTCCTGACTTTTGCTGCCGGATCGCTGCTTTATGTTTTCGCGACGACCGGCTTCGGGCTGTTCATATCGAGCTTTGTCCGCAGTCAGGTCGCCGCCATTTTCGCGACAGCCATCATCGCCATTATCCCGGCGGTGAATTTTTCCGGACTGCTCGTCCCGGTCTCGTCCCTTTCAGGGGGCGGACGGCTCATGGGACTTGCCTTCCCATCGGCATGGTATCAGCCGGTCAGCGTCGGTGTCGTAGCAAAGGGGCTGGGTTTTGCCGATCTCTGGCCCGATATGTTGGTGATCGGCCTCTTTGGACTCGGGTTCATCGCGGCCGCGATCATTTCACTGCGAAAGAGGGGGGCGTGACATGGTTGCCCGCCTTTTCCGGATCCTTCGCCTCGGCATTAAGGAGCTCTACAGCCTCCAGGCCGATCCTGTCCTGGTCGTGCTGATCGTCTATACTTTTACCTTCGCCATCTATGCCGTGGCGACGGGCGCGAAATTCGAGGTTGAGAATGCTGCGGTGGCGATCGTCGATGAAGATCGTTCGATGCTGTCCGCACGATTGCGCGATGCCCTGCTACAGCCATTTTTCAAGCCTCCGGAACTGATCGACGCCGACGAGATCGATGCCGTGATGAACGCCGGCCGCTTCGTTTTTGTCGTCGAGATTCCACCAAAATTCGAGCAGGACGTGATCGCCCGGCGCCATCCATCGGTCCAGATTGATATCGACGCGACCGCGATGTCGCAGGCCGGCAATGGGGCCTCCTATATCCAGAATATCATCCTGCAGGAGGTGCTGACGGCAATGCCTGGAGCTGATCGGAAACAACCGATCAATCTGGTCGTACGGGCGAAATTCAACCCCAACCTCAAATCCGAATGGTTCACGGCCGTGATGCAGGTGATCAACAATATCACCATGCTCTCGGTTATCTTGACGGGCGCGGCACTGATCCGCGAGCGCGAACATGGAACGATCGAGCACCTGCTCGTCATGCCGGTCACCCCGATCGAAATCATGCTCGCGAAAATATGGGCGAATGGCCTCGTCATCGTCGTTGCTGCGATCTTCTCGCTTATCGTCGTCGTCGAGCGCCTGCTCGGTGTGCCCGTCGCTGGATCTGTGAGCCTCTTTGTAGCCGCGGCCGTCCTCTATCAGTTTTCGGTGACGTCACTCGGCATCTTGATTGCCACCGTTTCCACTTCGATGGCGCAGTTCGGACTGATTGTGATGCCGGTTCTTATCATCATGAACCTCTTGTCCGGAAGCACGACACCCATGGAGAGCATGCCCGGCTGGTTGCAGAATGTGATGCAGCTTTCGCCATCGACACATTTTGTCGCCTTATCCCAGGCCGTGCTTTATCGGGGAGCCGGATTTGCGATCATATGGCCGCAAATGCTGGCGCTCTTCGGCATCGGAGCGGCATTCTTTGCCACGGCTACGCTGCGTTTTCGCAAGTCGCTTCTCAGCGGTCAGTGAGGTGCCTCCCGGTGGAATTTGGTAGTCCAGATTGCTTGTGCATTCGCTCGTCACTATTGTCATGAAATGGATATGATCGAAGCGTTTCAGCGTCTCAGCCTCGCTCTTGCCATCGGTATTCTGGTCGGGGTTGAGCGCGGCTGGCAGGAGCGCGAGACGGAGCCCGGTAAAAGAACGGCCGGTATTCGCACCTTCGGCCTGTCCGGCTTTCTGGGCGGCTTGGCAGGTTTCCTGCAGGTCAAGCTCGGACCGATCCTGCCGGCCGCCGTTTTCGTTGTTTTCGGCATCGCATTCGTCGTCTTCAGCAGATATGAGGCCGAGCAGGAAGAAGACTACAGCGTCACCAGCGTCATAGCGGCTCTCGCCGTCTTCGTCCTCGGGGTCATAGCGACCGTTTCCGACATGACCGTCGCTGCGGCCGGAGGCGTCGCGGTGACTGCGTTGCTGGCTGCTCGCCATAGTCTGCATGGATTCCTGCGAAACCTGACCTGGCTGGAATTTAGAGCTGCACTCGTGCTGCTTGCCATGACACTCGTTGCGCTGCCCCTCCTTCCCGACAGAACAATCGATCCCTGGAATGCCATCAATCCATTCCAGCTATGGCTGCTGACAATCATGATTGCCGCCATCTCCTATGTCGGCTATCTGGCGGTCCGCATCGCCGGACCAAAACATGGAATCCTTTTTAGTGGCGCTGCAGGCGGGTTCATTTCGTCAACTGCTGTCACCTTGTCCTTTGCGCGTCTATCGTCCCGCAGCACTCAGGCGACCCACAGCCTCGCTGCCGGCGCGTCGATCGCCGGAGCAATGTCCATCGGACGGGCACTGGTCATCAGTGGCATATTGGCGCCTGTACTCGTTCCCAAGCTGGCTGTCGCGTTCGTTCCCGTCATTCTTGTCTTTCTTTCGGCGAGCTTCCTGATGCTCAGGGGAGCGAAGGCCGACGATAAGGCAACCGGCATCAATCCAGATAATCCGTTCGAATTGCTCACGGTTCTCCGTTTTGGAGCATTTCTCGGCGTCATAAGCTTCCTATCGAAACTCACGGTCGACCAGATCGGGTCATCGATGATCTTTGTCGTTGCGCTGCTTTCGGGACTTGCCGATCTTGATGCCATCACCCTGTCGACGGCACGCATGGCGGGCTCGGTGCTGACGACGGAGGTTGCGACGATAGCGATCTCTCTGGCCGCGGCCGCCAATCTGATAGTGAAGATGGTGCTGGCCATCATGTTCGGAAGTCGCGCCTACGCCACAGCATTGAGTGCGACAACGTTGATGGCGCTCGTCGTCGCCGTTGCTGCTTATTTCGGGTTTAGCACCTTGGCGTGACCGCGGCCGGGGGCCAGGACATAGCGATCCCCCATGAAATCATGGCCGGCACCCAGCTCGATTGACGGAAATCAATGCAGCATTGCGCACTCGGCTTAGAAGATGTCCCGACTTCTCGTCGCATTTACCCCGAAAGACCGAGATGCAGCGCATGTCGCAATCTCGGCTCTTGTTCCTGATATCCATGATCTGAGGAAGGATCGCCATGTTTCGCGGGCGCATAAGAAACAGGGAGCTGCTCGAACGCATTGTAAGCGCGGACGATGCCGCCCGGCTGATCAAGGACGGAATGACCATCGGCATGAGCGGTTTTACGCGCGCGGGCGAGGCAAAAGCCGTGCCCATGGCGCTTGCCAAGCGCGCCAAGGACGATCCGCTGAAGATCACGCTGATGACCGGTGCGTCACTGGGCAACAATCTCGATAAGGCCCTGGTCGAGGCGCACGTGCTTGCCCGTCGTATGCCTTTTCAGTCCGATCCGGTTCTGCGAAACGCGATCAATGCCGGCGAAGTCATGTTCATCGATCAGCATCTGTCCGAGACGGTGGAACTTCTTCGCAGCCGCCAGATCTCGCCGGTCGATATTGCCGTGATCGAGGCGACGGCCATCACCGAAGACGGCGGGATCATTCCGACAACATCGGTCGGCAATTCGGCAAGCTTCGCGATCCTAGCCGATAAGGTCATCGTCGAAATCAACCAGTCGCAGCCACAGGAGTTGGAGGGGCTGCACGATATCTATATCCCGACGCGCCGGCCAAGCCGCGAGGCAATTCCCGTCATGTCACCAGACAGCCGGATTGGCGTTCCTTTCATTCCGGTTCTCCCGGAGAAGATCGCCGCTGTTGTCGTCACGCAAAACAGCGATAGTTCTTCTACCATTCAGCCGCCGGATGCCGAAACGCGGGCGATTGCCGGGCATCTGGCTGAATTCCTGATGCATGAGGTCAAACTCGGACGCTTGAGCCAAAGCCTGCTGCCGCTTCAGGCCGGCATCGGCACGATCGCAAACGCCGTACTCCACGGTTTCATCGATACGCCGTTTCACGATCTGACCATGTATTCCGAGGTCCTTCAGGATTCGACCTTCGATCTGATCGACGCCGGAAAGCTCACATTTGCATCCGGTTCCTCAATGACCTTGTCCGCCGACATGTCTCGCAAGGTCATTCCAAATATCGCAGCATATAAATCGCGGCTGATCCTGCGCCCGCAGGAAATCAGCAATCATCCGGAAGTCATTCGTCGCCTTGGGATCATCGGAATCAACACCGCGTTGGAGTTCGACATCTACGGCAATGTCAATTCGACCCATGTCGGTGGAACACATATGATGAATGGTATTGGCGGCTCGGGCGATTTTGCCCGTAACGCCTACATGTCCATCTTCGTTACGAAATCGACGGCAAAGAACGGTGCGATTTCAAGGGTCGTGCCCATGGTCAGCCATGTGGACCATACCGAACACGACGTCGATATATTGGTGACCGAAACCGGGCTGGCTGACCTTCGCGGTCTTGCGCCGCGGGAACGCGCTACCACCATCATCGCCAATTGCGTCCATCCGGCCTATCGCGAAGCCTTGTCCGACTACCACAAAAGAGGCCTTGCGCGGGGCGGACAAACGCCGCACGTCATCGAAGAGGCACTCAAATGGCACAGCTCACTGCGCGAAATCGGTCGGATGCTGGCTTAGCTCGGATATCGAGGATCATTTAATCACGATCGGCCTCTGATGGACGCTCCCGACGGCATCTGTGTGCCAGAATGGAAACGTTCATCACTGTCCGGAGGAAGCCTCCAGACATGCCTGCGGAAACAGGAAGTTTTTGAAATCGGAGTGTCGACGCACGCGATATTGAACGTTGCTACGAGGGAGATCGAATCTCGCATACGGAATGAATCGGCTTACGCCTGCTGCCTATAGCAACCTTTTGCCGACAGACGCGGGTCAAGAAAGGTTCCTTTCTCGCCGCGGGCGATGGCGCCCGCGTCCTCCAGCCTGCCGATGCCGGCCGGTCTATCCATTTCCTTTGCGAACTGGATCGCGGCGGCGACCTTTGGCGCCATCGAGCCTGGTGGGAACCTCACGTCAGATAACATCTCCGGATCAATGCGACCCAAGCTTTGAGCCTTTGGTGTCCCGTAGTCCAGATAGACCGCATCGACATCTGTCAGAAGGAGCAACATGTCGGCATTCAGCTGCCTTGCCAGCAGCGCACTGGCGGCATCCTTGTCGATCACGGCTTCTATCCCGGTAAGTCTGCCATCAGCCTGCTCAATCACGGGGATGCCTCCGCCGCCGGTGCAAATGACGGTCACGCCGTGATTGACCAGCAAGGCGATGGTTTTTGCCTCGACGATTGCCAAGGGTTTTGGCGAGGCGACGACGCGCCGCCAGTTTTCACCGTCTGGCGCAACTCTCCAACCGCGCTCTCTGGCGAGCCGTCGCGCGGTTGCTGCATCGTAAACCGGCCCGATGAACTTCGTCGGATGTGAAAAGGCGGGGTCGGCCGCCTTCACCCGCGCCATGGTCAGCAAGGTTGCGATTGGATTGTTCTCCAGGAGATTTCCTAGCTCCTGTTCGATCATGTAGCCGATCATCCCCTCTGTTTCGGCGCCCAGAATATCCAAGGGGAAACCATTGCCGTTGGAGGCTTCCGCCTGCAGAGCAAGGAGCCCGACCTGGGGACCGTTGCCATGGGTGATGACCAAAGAGTGACCGGCATGAATGAGATCAGCCAAGGCGGCAACAGCGACCCGGATATTGGCGCGCTGATGTTCAGCGGTCATCGGCTCGCCGCGGCGCAGAAGTGCGTTCCCGCCGAGCGCAGCGACGATCAGCATGTCAGCCTCCAATCGTCGCGACGAGTAAGGCCTTGATCGTATGCATGCGATTTTCGGCCTGATCGAAAACAATGGAGGCATGAGACTCGAAAACCTCGTTCGTCACCTCCATGCAATCAATGCCATATTCCTTAGCGATGCGGGCGCCGACTTCCGTCTCGGTGTCGTGAAACGCTGGAAGACAATGCATGAATTTCGCATAGGGGTTTTCGGTCGCCTCGATCACCTGGGCGGTAACCCGGAATGGGGAAAGAAGCCCGATGCGCTCTTTCCAAGCCGATTCACTCTCGCCCATTGAAAGCCAGACGTCCGTATAGACAAAATCGACCCCCAGTACCCCTGAACCGACATGTTCCATCAAAGCAAACTTGCCGCCGCTCTTCCATGCCTCCGATTTCACATGATCGACAAACGCTTGGTCCGGCCACAGGGCCGTCGGCGAGACGAGGCGAAAATCGATCCCGACCTTGGCGGCGCCTAGCGCCAGCGACATCGCCACATTGTCGCGCCCGTCGCCGAGGAAGGCCACGACCATGTCAGACAGATGCTTGTGGGTGAATTCGCGCATGGTCATGAGATCGGCGAGAACTTGCGTCGGATGAGAAACGTCGGTCAGCCCATTATAGACCGGCACGCCGGAATAGGTTTTCAGCGTCTCGACTGCACTCTGCGCGAACCCGCGATATTCGATGGCGTCATAAATGCGGCCGAGAACGCGCGCAGTATCCTTCATCGATTCCTTGTGGCCGATATGGCTGCCGGTAGGACCCATGTAGGTGACGTGGGCGCCCTGGTCATAAGCTGCCACCTCGAACCCGGTTCGGGTGCGTGTCGAGTCCTTTTCGAAGATAAGTGCGATGTTCTTTCGCGTCAGGCGCGGCACTTCGTAACCGCCCAGTTTTGCGGCCTTGAGATCGGCGGCAAGGCGCAGCAGCTACCGAATCTCCTCGGCATCCAGATCATCGAGGGACAGAACGCTGCGACCATGAAGATTGATAGGCATGACAAGTTCCTTCGCAACTAAAGTGGGGCGCGAGCAATCGGGCACGTCATGCAATGACCGCCGCCGCGGCCACGGCTGAGTTCCGCCCCTTCGATGGTGATAACCTCGACACCTGCACGACGCAGCAGCGTATTGGTATAGACGTTGCGGTCGTAGGCGATGACAACGCCGGGCTCGATGGCGATCACATTGTTGCCGTCATCCCACTGCTCGCGCTCGGCTTCATAGCGGTCGCCGCCGGTCGCAACGACACGCAAGCTCTTCAATCCAAGCGCTTGCGCAACCACGTCGGTAAACGGAGATGTCTCCTCCCGGGTATCCACCGAACCTTCGGCATCGCCCGGCCGCAGCGAGAAACTCCGCAAGCGATCGACGACGGGAGGATACATGGTCGCCAGATCCCGGTCGCAGAAGGTGAAGACGGTATCGAGATGCATGAAGCTGCGATCGCGCGGCATAAGGGCCGCAATGACGCGTTTTGCGATACCGCTTGCAAAGAGACTTCGAGCAAGCGTGCCGACCGCCTGCGGAGTGCTGCGCTCACCCATGCCGACCAGGACGACACCATCACCAATCGGCATCACGTCACCACCTTCAAGACTGGTTCCGGTAACCGGGCTCTCGGGTGAGATGAATGTGAAGTCGGCTGCGTTGAACCGGGGATGAAAACGATAGATCGCCTCGACATTTGCAGCCTCTGGCCGCCGCGCCTGCCAATACATGGCATTGACCGAGACGCCACCATAGATCCAGCAGGAACTGTCACGGGTAAAGAGCTGGTTCGGCAGCGGTGGTAGCACGAAATCCTGCGGCGCCAGTGTCCGTCCAGTCAGCCCAAGCGGTTCAAATGGCAATTCGGCACGCGCGATGCCGCCGACGAGGCAGGTCGCCAGCTGATCCGCTGGCATCTCATTGAGCCAGCCGCGCAGTTCGTCGACCATGTCACGTCCGACAACCGCGGACTCGACCCGGCGATCGAGCAGCCAGCGGCGCGCCTTTGGCAAAGCCATCGTTTCCGTGAGCAATTCGCCCAATGACTGCACAATCACGCCGCGTTCGCGCAAAGCATCGACGAAGACGTCATGCTCCTGGCGTGCACGCTTGACCCAAAGCACGTCGTCGAAAAGCAGGGCCTTGCAATTGTCAGGTGTCAGGCGCCGAAGGCTCAGATCAGGGCGGTGAACCATGACTTCGCGGAGACGACCGACTTCCGAATGAACCCCGGGAACATTCATGACGCTGCTCCTTGTCAAAACGGGCTGACGAGGCCGGCCCACATTTCGTAGGCAGCAAGGAGGGCCACCGCCACAAGCGCGACGGCAAGCACGGCTTCGAATAGACGGAAGGGCCTTTGACCTGACTCTCGGCAGGCAAGAACATAGAAGAGAATGCCCGGCGCATAGAGGATCGCACACATGAACAGGTAGGCCGGGCCGGCCGCATAGACGAGCCATAACCCGTAAAACGTTGCCAGAAGGCCGACGAGCATCGGAGCGGTACGCTGTTCACCGGGTGCGTAGCCTTCGCCTGATATGGCAAGTTTCGCAGCATAGGCGCCCGAGAAGATGTAGGGCACGAGGATCGCGGTTGATGCGATGGAAACAACGCCTGATAGGTGCTGTGAGCAAAGAGCGTAACGACCAGGAACGCCTGGACAAGAAGATTGGTGATCAGCAGTGAAGCCCATGGGACGCCGCGGTCACTTTCCGAGGCGAGGAATTTCGGCATGGTCCCGTCCTTGGCCGCCGCGAAGGGAATCTCGGCTGCGAGAAGCGTCCAGCTCAGAAAGGCACCGATCACCGAGATGATAAGCGCGATATTGATGAGAGCCGCGCCCCAGGGGCCGACCACCGCCTCAAGTACCCCGGCCATGCTCGGATTTTTCAGCGCAGCAAGCGCAGGTTGGTTGAGGATGCCGAGCGAAAGAAGGGATACGAGTGCGTAGAATGCGAGGCAGGTGAAAAAACCGAGCACCGTTGCTGTCGCAATATCGCTCCGTCGCTCTGCCCTGGCCGAGAAGACGCTGGCACCTTCTATGCCGATGAACACCCAGAGGGTGACCAACATGGTGCTCTTGACCTGGGTGGTGATCGAGCCGAGGCTAGCATTGCCCAGACCGGTGAAATCGAGCGAGAAGACATTCAGCTTGAAGGCGACGACGCTGACCCCGACGAACAATGCAATCGGCGCGATCTTTGCGATGGTGACGATAAGATTCACGACCGCCGCCTGGCGGATGCCCGCAAGGACAAGCGTGTGGATCAACCACAGCAGGATGGACGCACCGAGCACCGCCTGCCAAGTGTTTCCATCGCCGAAGGACGGGAAGAAATAGGATAGGGCGCTGAAAACGATAACCGCATAGGATACATTGCCGATCCATGCGCTCAGCCAGTAGCCCCAGGCACTGTTGAAGCCAATAAATGGTCCGAAGCCGGCTTTTGCATAAGCATAGGGACCAGCGTTGAGGTTTGGTTTGCGAGTGGCGAGCGACTGATATACGAAGACCAGGGCCAGCATGCCAATCGCCGTAATCCCCCAGCCGATTGCGATGGCCAACGGGCCGGCGCCTGCCGCCATGTTCTGTGGCAAGCTGAAGACACCGGAGCCGATCATCGAACCGATGACCAACGCCGTTAATGAACCCAGTCGCAATTTCCCATTAACCGCGACCGGCTCGGTCGAGGTGACAAGTTTTATGCCGATCGAAGTCATGATCTTCTCCCAAGGATCGAAAATATCCATGGGAGACACTGGACACTGGGTGGCGGCGATAAACCTTGATCCTGGTCAAGTAAATTGTCATTTTTCGCGGATGTCGACGCCCTGTCGTTAGAATGTCAGCCGGCGATCTCGGAGTTCGCCACAGCTATGATACAGCATTACTTTTTGCCCGTCTGGTCGACGACGCGTTGCGCGGCTGCCATATGGAGCTCCTCCAGACGTTCCAGGAAGGGGGCCTGACCGCTGACGATCTTCTGGCGCGCCTCGGCCAGGGCGAACCACTCGGCACGATCGACTTCGGGGAATGCTTGCATGCGTCCGCTTCGCGGCGGCCACTCTATTTCGAACATATTGCTGCGCAGGCTGGAGGTGTCGAATTCCCCCTCCAGCGCAAAAGCAATGACATGCTTACCGCTCTTCTGGCGTAATTGGCCAAGCGGCTGCAGCTTGCCTTCAGGCACGTGCCCCGTTTCTTCGGCAAATTCCCGCCGGGCCGCGGCCTCAGCTTCCTCATCCTCCCTATACTCGCCCTTGGGAATGGACCACGCGCCCTCATCTCGCTTGTGCCAGAAGGGGCCGCCTGGGTGGACAAGCAGGATCAAAAAACCGCTTTCCGCCTCTTTATACATTAAGATGCCAGCGCTTTTCTTCATGGCTGATCATTTCCGCCAGCACGCGAGATTGGCCCTTATGCAGACTCGGATTTGTTGACAGCCAGAATCGCGTTCGAATGTGCGAATAAAGTGGTTAACCTCACCCAGACTATCCTGATCAGCACGATATTCACAGGCGTCCAACAAAGGTACGAACAACGGCAGAGAATTGTGCACGCGATGCTCGACGGTAACGGGCTGGTCCAGCACCGCAAGCGACGCCGCAACAGGGCACAGGGAACACCTCTCTCCCAACCTCGCCAGCCCAACGACCTGTGGTGCGCCGATTACAAGGGCGAGTTCATGCTCGCCGACAAGCGCTACTGCTATCCATTGACGATCACCGATTTCGCTAGCCGCTATCTCCTGGCTTGCGAGGCGCTGCACACGACGAAGGAGGCCTACGCCTTCACCGTTTTCGAGAGCGTCTTCAAGGAGTTCGGTCTGCCCAAGGCGATCGGAACCGATAATGGCGTGCCCTTCGCCAGCCCTAACGGCTTGTTCAATCTGTCGCGGTTGGCGGTCTGGTGGCTGAGGCTCGGCATCGACATCGAGCGCATCAAGCCAGGCAATCCGCAGCAGAACGGCCGCCACGAACGCATGCATCTCACACTCAAGCTGGAGACCACCAAGCCAGCCGACGCCAATTTCCTGCAGCAGCAGGGCGATTGGTCATTGCCCAAAGCGACTGGGTAGGAAAGGGCATGCGTTGTCGCTGATGCGACTTTCCAATGCGTCGAGTACCAGATCCGCCGTTTTGGGAGCCGCCGCGATGCCGACATGCCCGTGGCCGAATGCGGCGATCAGGCTGGGATGGCGTGACAGTGGGCCGATCACAGGAAGCCCGTCGGGCGTGGATGGCCGATGTCCCATCCAGAGGCGAAGGTGGGGTGTCTTGTCGGCAGCCAGATAGGGGTAACTCGCCAGAGCATGACGTTGCAGCACCTGCGCGCGCTTCCAATTCGGAGGCTTGTTCACGGTTGCAAGCTCGACCTGGCCGGAAAGGCGCAGGCCCATATTGGTCGGCGTATTGGCCATCCGGCCGGTACTCGGCATTACGGGAATTTCGAAGGGTGCCTGCCCTGATGTCACAGTCACATGATAGCCCCGTTCGCTCTGCATCGGAATGCGCACGCCGAGCGGGCGAAGCAGGCGGCCGGAATGTATGCCCGCGGCCACGACGATGCGGTCGGCAGATAGCGTCTCGCCACCCTCCAGCACCGCCTGCGGCATCACACCGTCGAGGATAGCTGTCACGGCGGACGGGTGGAATTGTACGCCCTTGCGTCGAGCGGCTTCCACGATGCCGGCTACATAGCTGCCGGTGTCGCGGCAATGGGCGCCGTTCACCACATGGATGGCGAAGCGATAGGGGGGGCCGAGAGCCGGAAGCCTTCTCCGGATTTCGGTCTCGTCCCACTCCACATATGCTACGCCGTTTTCCCGGCGCAGTTCCCAGCTCAGCGCTTCCGCCTCGAAGGAGGCCCGGTCGGGATAGGCGTAGAGCAGCCCTTTCTGAAGAACGAGCTGTTCCTGTCCGGTCTTTCGCGCGAGTTCCAGATGTCGCTCAGGGCCGTCATGCAGCAGGAAGTTCAGCAATTTCGCCGTCCGGCGTACGCGGGTCTTACTGGCACCAGCCCACAAGAACCGCAGGAGCCAAGGCGTCAGCTGCGGCAGCGACCTCCAATCGATCGTCAGCGGCCCGTTTCGATCGAGAAGGAAACCGGGGACCTTCCGCCACAGACCGGGCATGCTCATCGGTATGATCGACGCCGGGCTGATCCAGCCGCCATTGCCGTAGCTTGCTCCGGCTTCGCTGCCCGGGGCGTTGCCGTCGCAAAGCGCGACATCCCAGCCTGCTTCTGCCAATCTCAATGCCGCGGTGGCACCGATGATGCCAGCGCCAACAACGATTACCTTGCCTGTCATTGCCTTTTCGTCCTGCTCTCAGGAAAGTCCGCCATGGAAATGGCTGAGGAATTCTCGCGTTCTCGTCTCGCGAGGCTCGTTGATGACCTGGCGCGCATCACCCGACTCGACGACGAAGCCGTCCTGCATGAAGATGACCGTATCTGCGACATCGCGGGCAAAGGCCATCTCATGAGTGACGAGGATCATCGTCATGCCCTGCTCGGCTAGCTGACGAATGACCGCCAGAACTTCGCCGACCAGTGCAGGGTCGAGTGCCGAGGTGGCCTCATCAAACAGCATGACTTCCGGTTTCATGGCGAGCGCGCGCGCGATCGCCACGCGCTGCTTCTGCCCGCCCGAAAGCTGCTCCGGGCGCGCGTCGGCTTTCGCGACCAGGCCGACCTTGGCGAGAAGCTCCATCGCGACGGTTCGCGCGGAATTCCTGTCCTGCTTCAGCACGCTCACCGGCCCGACCATCACGTTGTCGATGACGCTCATATGCGGGAACAGATTGAAGTTCTGAAACACCATCCCGGTATTGGCACGGAAGGCCGCAAGGTCCCGGTCGCGCATGGCAACCCGGCCCGCGGAAAAATCCATTCGCCTACCGCCGATGGTAATGCAGCCCGCATCCGGCAATGACAGCAGATTGAGGCTGCGCAATAGGGTCGACTTTCCCGAGCCGCTTGGCCCGATCATCGCCACCACATGACCGCGCGGCACCGAAAGGTTGATGTCCTTCAAGACGTCCAGAGGACCGAAGGATTTCTTCAGGCCCACGACCTCGATCATCGGCTCTTCTGCGCCCATTCTCTCTACCTTGCCATTCATGCCTTACGACCCTCCAGCCAGTGCGCCAGGCGTGTCATGGGGAAGAGGACCGCCAGATAGACGAATGCAATCAAAGTGTAGGTTTCAAGCGGCCGGTAGGTGGCCGAGGTTACGAGCTGACCTTGATACAGCAGGTCGGGCACGGCGAGCACGGAGAGAAGCGAGGTGTTCTTGAGCTGCAGGACAGACTGGTTGACCAGCGGCGGCACCATGCGGCGCAACGCCTGCGGCAGAATGATCTTGGCCATCAACTGGCCTCGACGCATGCCGATCGCGCGGCCGGCATCCCATTGCCCGGCATCGATCGAGACGATGCCGCCCCGAATGATCTCCGCATAGAACGCGGCGCCGTACATGGTCAGCGTGATGAAGGCTGCCATCGCAGGGGAGATCTGAATTCCGACCAGCATGGGCAAGGCATAGTAACACCAGACCAATTGTACGAGCACGGGCGTACAGCGAAAGAGCTCCACAATCGTCATGATTGGAACGGTGACGATTTTCACACCCGAAAGCCGGGCAAGAGCGAAGAGCGTGCCGACAAGAATTCCGGAGACGATGGTCAGAACGGTAAAGCCGACCGTGTAGCTCAAGCCCTGAAGAAAAAGGCCGCGGTACTGCCAAAGGCTGGAAAAGTCCCATTGATATTGCATCACAGCGCGCTTTGTTCGGCCCGGCTGAAAGTCCGGGGAGAGGTTGATGTAAAAAGCCAGTCGCCCAATGTCAGGATGTCGAAGACGGGAAGGCGGAGAGCCGTCGCGATCGCCTGCGCAAAGGGTGGCATGTTGGTGCATTCCAGCACGATGGCGCCGACTGACGGATGTTCGGCGACGAGCTTGCGTGCAGCATCGACCACTTCGGCCTCCAGCGCCGCGTGATCGTATGTGGCAGAGCCTTCGATGAGCGCGTGAAATGCCCCGTTGGCGGGCACGCCGCGCACGGGCACGGATGGATCTGCTCCGCAGGCTTCGAACACCTCGGGAACGAGGCTGGCTGCGTCATAGGTTATCACGCCGGGGCGCAGGCCTGCGCCGAGCGCCATCTCGACCATGGGCAGCTGCATGAGACTGGAGGCAGCCACCGGCACGCCCAGCGCCTCGGCCAGCTTCCGTTGGTGTCGCGCCATGAAGCCGCAGGACGTGATAATCGCGCTGCAGCCCTCCGAGATCAGCTCCCGTCCGGCGGCGACGAAATCGTCGACGAGACCCTCGCCGCCCGCACGGACGACGAGGGAAACGGATGCACCGCGCACCCGACGGAACCGGACCGGAAAGCGCCATGATCCAGCATGGCCGACATCGCCGGGCGGGCGTTCGAACGTCGTATCCAGCATGATGATGCCCAAGGCACCCGAAGAGATGGGCATGGTCGTGCCTGTCAGAAGGTCAGGCTTGCAGGCAGTGTAGCCTTGTCGACACCCACGAGCGCGAGGCTATCGACAATCCAGCCCGAGACCTTGCCTTGTCCGCGGCGTTCCGCCAGCCAGGCATCGACATAGTCGCGGAATTCGCCATTCGGATCGCGGCGCACGCCGATCGTGGTCGGCTGGCTTCCGTGAGGGTCGGGAATGATGAGTTTGACGTTTGGAGCGAGGTGTTTCGTCGTCACGACGGCAAGGAGCGCGACCTGGATGATGGCGTCGGCGCGACCCGACTGAAGCGCCAGAATGGTCTCATCGGCAGATTTGAGCGCAACCAGCGTGCAGTTTGGCAGGTTCTTGCGAGCAAAGTTGTCCTGCGTCGAGCCGAGGTCGACGGCCACCCGCATCTCCGGTCTGTTCATTTCCTCCCACTTCGTCACCTCCAGATCCTTGCGAGCAACGAGTGTGAAGGTATTGTCCATCAGTGCCTTAGTGAAATCGACAACTTTGGCGCGCTCCGGATTGTTGCTGAGCCCGAACATGATATCGATCTTGTTGCTTTGGAGATCGATCACGGAGTTGCCCCAGGTCGTCTCGACCAGTTCCAGATTGACGCCGATATATTGCGCGAGGTCGTGTCCCATCGCGACGCAGAAACCTTCCCATTCTCCGGTTGCGAGATTCTTGTGATAGTAAGGCTCGGTGCCTGCAAACACGCCGATCCGCAGCGCCCCCCGCGCCCGGATCGCTTCGAGCGTCGGACCTTCGGTCGCTGCAAGAAGTGCGGAGGATGGAAGTAGCGCAGCAGCGCCTGCGAGCAGCACTGCCCTTCCGAAATCACGTCTGTTCATGGTCATATCCCAGTTGATTGCTCGTTCCCTATTGCGCCTTGCGGGCGATCAATGCGTTTTCGCGATTGATTTTGTTGGAAAGGACGACCGAATAGGTCACGCTTTCGATTTCTTCGATCCGCGCAAGCTCGTCGATGAGCGCTTCCAGATCTTCTAAAAAATTGACGTTCACGCGGCAGAGAATGTTGGCCGGGCCGCTGATCGCGTCGGCGGTCAGGATCTCGGGATAGCCGCGCAATACCGCAAACAGCCTTTGCGTCGCGCGCAGGGCGGTGGTGATGAAGATATAGGCTGAAACGCTTTGATCAATCTCGCGACGGCCCACGATCGCACGATAGCCAAGGATGACGCCGCGACGTTCCAGCCGCTCGATACGCTCCTGGACACTTGAGCGCGCGAGGCCGACACGTCGCGCCAGTTCACTGGCCGTTACGCGTGCGTTTTCCTCCAGGATGCTAAGCAGATTGCGGTCAATGCTGTCGCCGTAGTCCATGTCGTTCCCACTTTCTTTTGTAGGAAGACTGGGGCCAAATTTTCCCAAAGAAAAGCATTGAAAAATGGGTTCTTCATGACTTTTATTCATGATATTCAACAGGAGCTTCGTCATGCGCCGTTTTCTGCCATCCTTGAGCGCCCTGCATGCCTTCGATGCATCCGTGCGTCACTTGAGCTTTACCAAGGCAGCCGAGGACATGGGGATCACGCAGAGCGGCATCAGCCGGCAGATAAAAAACCTTGAGGATTTTCTTGGACTTACCCTGTTCGAGCGCGCCGGCCCGAAGCTGGTGCTGACGGAGGAGGGCGCGCGCTATTACGATGAGATTTCGCGCCTGCTCGACAAGTTGGAAGATGTCTCCATCGATGCTGTCCGCGGTCGAAAGGCGCAGAGCATGCTGAAGATCGGCTTTCCGCCGACATTGATGCGGCGCTGGGGTGCTGCGATGCTGACTGCCTTTGCAGCCGCGCATCCTCAAACATGGTTCGAGGTCTATCCCTGTCGTCACGATCTCGATTTCGCGGCATCCGAGCTGGATCTTGCGTTCGTTCGCGGTACGGGCAATTGGAGCGGGGCGCGCAGTCAGTTGCTCTTCGATGAGGAGTTGATCGTTGTGGGAGCGCCGAATCTGGTGCCATTGCAAGGCCTGCCAAATGACGAGGCGCTGCTGGAATACCCGCTGATCCAGAATTCCAGCCGGCCGAGCCTGTGGCTGCATTGGCTGCGGGGAGCAGGCGTGCACTACAAGAGCCGCATCTACGGTCCGCGTTTGCCGAACTTCGATATGATCCTCGAATGTGCCATCAGCGGCATGGGGCTGGCCGTCGTTCCCGAGCTCCATGTGCGCACCGAACTTGCCGCAGGAATTCTGAAGCCCGCCTTAAGCAGGCTCCAGACGTCGGGGGAAGGCTTTTATCTCTGTTTCCCCCAGGCGCGGATGAACTCGGCCAATGTGCGGATCTTCCGCGATTGGTTCGCCACCGAATTCACGCGCCGGCGGCAATTCCTGCCTCTGGCGTATCCCTTGGATCAAAAATAGGCCTTCTCCACCGGCTTTAGCTCGAGCGGATCCTCTCCCCGCTTCAATAGCCATGAATAGACCGGCGGTACCCGGTCTGCGATGGATTCGACATGAACGTCGATGAAGCACGGCCCATCGTCGTGAGCAAAGGCGGACGCCAACGCGGTATCGAGTTCCGAAGCCGTTTTGGCCGTCCATGCCTTGAGACCATAGGCCTCCGCGATTGCCTGACCGCGCGGCGCCAGAAAATCCACGCCGAAGCAATGATTATGGCCTTTGAGCCGGTGGAGGCCCTTGATCCAGCCGAATGTCCCGTTGTTGAAGAGGATAAGGATCGCCGGCACCTGCAGGCGCACCAGCGTTTCCAGTTCGCCGACCGTCATGCCGAACGATCCGTCACCGAAGAGGCCGATTGGCCTCTTCGATGGATCGGCCCGCCAGGCGCCGACTGTTGCGGGAAGCGCTGAACCGAGGCCACCAAAGGCACGTGGTATGGCAAAGCGGGTCTCGCGGTCATTGATTTTGAGGAAGCGCGTCATGTATGGGGTCGGCGTTCCTGCATCGGAGTAGATGAGCGCGGGCTTGCCGGAAGATTGCAAAGCTTGATTGAAAGCACGCACCGCGCGCTCGGGCCGCAACGGAACCCGCTCGTCGGAAAGCGCCTCCTCCGCATGCTCCCAAAAGACTTGCCGACGCCGGTTGAGCTCGCCGACCCAGGCTTCGTGCAATGCGGACTCGATACTTGCTTTCAGCTCCAGCAACTCCGTGAGGACAAGCAAGGCATCTCCCTGGATGGACAGCAGATTCTCGTAGTTGTTCGCCATGATCTCGGGCGAGATATCGATCTGCGCCAGGCGTTTATTGAGCGTGATCCGCGGAAAGGTCCAGCCGATGGTGACGACCGAACCGATGCGCGAGCCTACGAACAGCGTGAAATCGGAATGTTCAAGCGCCCAGTTCGCATGCGGATGATATCCGTTGTCGCCGATGACGCCGATTGCGAGGCGATGGTCGTCATCGATTGCACCCTGGCCAGTCATCGTCGTGCACATCGGCACATTGAATTTTTCGGCAAGCCGGGTGATCTCGTTGCCTGCACGGGCGCGGTTCACCCCACCTCCAGCCACGATCAGCGGTCGCTCGGCCCTGGAAAGAAGCTCCAGCAGCTCTTCGAGCTTCGAGCGCGGCGGCAGCGTGGGATAAGCAGGGAAGGTACGGCATTCCTCCTCGACATGCAGAGATATTTGCGTCAGGTCTATCTCGGCCAGCAGCATATCCTCGGGAATCTGCAGATGCACGGCGCCAGGTTTGCCTGAGCAGGCGACGCGAAAGGCGCGGCGGATGATTTCAGGCAGCTTTTCCGGCGTCTTTACCTGCACGGACAGCTTTGTGACCGGTTCGAACAGTTTCGCGCAATCCAATTCCGTCAGGACGCCGCGTCCTTCGCCGGGCAGTGGAATGTCGATGGTCAGCAGGATTACCGGCACCGACGATCCGTTCGATTCAGCAACCGGCGGCAAGGAATACATCGCGCCGGCGCCCGATGGGCATTCAAACACGCCGGGCTTGTTGGTGAACCGCCCGTAAGCATCCGCCATGAAGCCGGCAGAGCGCTCGTCGCGGGCCATCACATGCCGTATTTCGCCTTCGCGGTGCTGGAGTGCTTCATAGAGCGGCACATTGGTATCTCCGGGGACACCAAAGATCGTATCAACCCCGTATCCGATGAGCATGTCTACCAGAATGTCAGCACCGCGCATTCGTCTCTCCTGTATCTCGCTGTGCTGATCAGGATAATGAAGCAGAGGTTTGCCGGGGACCGGCAAACCGGCGGCTTGAAGCGGCAGTCGCCGGCAATCTGCCGGCTCTGTCCTTGAGATTGCATGGGGCTGGCGTGCACCAAGCGCATCGCGATCATATCCGCGCTGTGACTTACCAAGCGAGGCGTTATCGATTGCCGCCCTGAGGTGGTGAGGCGACCGATCCACGCTCGATCAGGCGTGTTTTGATGGCGGTTCTACCGACGGGCAGATCCTTGCCGTTCAGCCGCGAGATCAGGCGCTCGGCCGCCTTCTTTCCCATTTCGTAGACGGGCTGGTCGACGACGGTAATCGGCGGTGCCGTGACGGTCGTCCAGTCCGCATCAAGGAAGGAGATCATCGATATATCGCGCGGCATGGACAATCCCAGTTTTTGCAAGGTCTTGAAGACCCTGAGCCCGACGAGACTGTCCGACGCTATGATGGCGGTGGGAGGCGCCGCATCGTGCAGCAGGCTCTTGACGACCTCATCCGTCCTCGGCTGGTCGGTCGCGCCGAGCCGCACGTAATATAGCGCGTTCTCGATGCCCGCATCGGCCTGCTCCTTCAACATGCCATCCACCCGTTCGCGCACGGCGGAATTGGAAATGCTGCTGATATCGCCAAGGGGTTCGCTTCCGGCATCCATCGCCGATATATAGGCGATCCGTCTATGCCCCACGTCGAGAAGATGACGGGTGGCGATCACGGCGGCATCGAAATCATCGCCCGTCACGGCGTCGACGCCGAGCTCCGGAATGTTTCGGTCAAAGAGGACAAGAGGCACGCCGACGCGCCGTATGTCGTGAAGATGCTCCATCCGATCGCAGCGTGCCGGCGTCACGATCAATCCATCGACGCGCTTGCCGATGAGCAAGTCGACCGCCGACTTTTCCGCATCGAGTTCTTCGCCGGAATTGGCAATGATCACATTGAAGCCGGCCATGCGCGCGGCATCGCTGATGCCCCGGACGGCAAGGCTGAAGAAGGCATTTTCGATATCGCCGACCACGACCCCGATGATGCCGGATTTACCCGTCGTCATGCTGCGGGCAAGTTCGTTCGGCCGGTATTCGAGTGCGGCGGCAGCGGCAAGCACCTGCTCGCGAACCTTGTCGCTGACGACGCCATAGCCGCCGAGCACACGGGCAGCGGTCGCCTTCGAGACTTTAGCGACCCTGGCAACATCGGCGACGGTTACGGAGCGTTTCGAGGTGAGGGGCTCTTCCATGGGATGACGATTACAAGAGTTGTTGACGGGCGGTCAATCTGAAGTTAACAAATAGCGCTGAGACCGGTCTCTTTCTATATGATACCGGTCTCTTGTCCAGAAAATCTCTTGCTGCCGCAAGGAGTGGAGATGCGGACGCGCATGCATGAATGCCGATAAGAGCATCCTTCAGAGCGGAGAACGAACAATGAAATTATCCAGCATTTTCTCGGCCATCGCCGCGCCTCTGCGCGCTGGCGTGCTCGCCTATATCGTCGCGGCAAGCGTCGGCCCGGCGGTCGCCGCCGACAACCCCTATAACCTGATCGATCCGAACGTCATCAGCGTCGGCACGATGGGAGATTCCAAGCCCTACACCTTCACGACGGCCGATGGGCAATTCACCGGCTTCGATATCGAGCTCTTTCTGAACGTCGTTTCCCGCATGGGCTTTCCCAAGGACAAGGTGACGTTTACCGGCCAGGAGTTCTCGGCCTTACTGCCCTCCGTTGCCAACCAGCGTTTCGACGTCGCCGTTGCCGCAATCGGAACGACCGAAGCACGCAAGAAGACGGTCGATTTCTCCGATGGCTATCTCGCCGGCTATCTCTCGGTTCTGACATCGGATGCCTCGATGAAGGATGCAGCCGGGCTCAAGGGCAAGCGCCTCGGCGTCGTGCAGGGCACGCTGCAGGAGGTCTATGCCACGAAGAATTTCACCGGCACGGATCTCGTCAAATTTCCGGACAACAATTCTGCCGTGGCGGCGCTGAACAACGGCACCATCGACGCGCATTTCCTCGATTATGAAGCAGCCAAACAATATGGCGAGCGCTATCCGGCACTGAAGATTGCCGTGAATATACCATCCTTCGACGCACCGGCGGGCTTCGTCGTCCACAAGGGCAACGACGCCTTCCGGCTGGCGCTCAACAAGGCGCTGCACGAAGCGATGCAGGATGGCACCTGGAAGACGCTCTATGAGAAGTGGTTCCCCGGCTCGCCGATGCCCGATCAATATCTTCCCAAGAAGTAAGGCCGCGCCGCCGCCCGGCCTGCCGGGCGGCGGCATTAACCTGCCTCACGAACTTCATGGGGAATTGAATGGATTGGCTTGAAAATCTCCGTCGCAGCTTCCTCGATTGGGATGCGATGGCAGAAGTCCTGCCGAGCATGATCACGGTCGGACTGAAGAACACACTCATCTTGGCGGCAGCCTCCACCGTGCTCGGCGTCATCATCGGCATGGTGCTCGCCGTTATGGGCATTTCGCAGTCACGTTGGCTGCGCCTGCCGGCGCGCATCTATACCGATATTTTTCGCGGCCTGCCGGCGATCGTGACGATCCTCATCATTGGCCAGGGCTTTGCCCGCATCGGCCGCGAGATCTTCGGGCCGTCGCCTTTTCCGCTTGGCATCATCGCGCTCAGCCTGATCGCCGGCGCCTATATCGGCGAAATCTTTCGATCCGGCATTCAGAGCGTCGAGCGGGGGCAGATGGAAGCCTGCCGCGCGCTGAGCATGAGCTACGGACAGGGCATGCGGCTGATCGTCATTCCGCAAGGGGTCCGGCGTGTCCTGCCCGCCCTCGTCAACCAGTTCATAGGCAACGTCAAGGATTCGAGCCTCGTCTACTTCCTGGGGCTGCTGGCCTCTGAGCGCGAAATCTTTCGCGTCGGCCAG
This sequence comes from Rhizobium sp. AB2/73, assembly GCF_020871915.1. Lineage (NCBI taxonomy): Bacteria > Pseudomonadati > Pseudomonadota > Alphaproteobacteria > Hyphomicrobiales > Rhizobiaceae > Rhizobium > Rhizobium sp. AB2/73. The sequence continues at coordinate 346,341 of NZ_CP067072.1, forward strand.
GATCAGGCCGTGGTGACGGGCAATCTCTCGCCTCTGCTGCTGGCCGGCATCTTCTATCTGGTCATCACCGTGCCGCTGACGCATCTCGTCAACTACATCGACGCGCGTTTGCGCCTTGGACGGCAGGGGCGCGGCTCCGGTGGCACGAGCGGCCTTGTTGAGGTCGGCGAACTGGAGGCTGCCTCGGGTACCGGGATGCCTACAGACGCCGCTACTCCGCGCTTCAAAGGTGGGGCCGTTCAAATCCGCGATCTCAGCATGTCCTATGGCGATCTCGAAGTGCTGAAAGGCATCGATCTCGACATAGCCAGAGGCACGGTGACCTGCATCATCGGGCCGTCGGGATCGGGCAAGTCGACGCTGCTCCGGTGCTTGAACAGGCTCGTTGAGCCGAAGCGCGGCGACATCGCGCTCGATGGCGAAAGCATCCTGTCCATGAAGCCGGAAAGCCTGCGCCGCCGCGTCGGCATGGTATTCCAGCACTTCAATCTCTTTCCCGATCACACCGCGCTTGAAAACGTCATGCTGTCGCTGACGAAGATCAAGAGGATGCCGAAAGCTGAGGCGCGGCGGATTGCCGAGACCCGCCTGGCGGAAGTGGGGCTTGGTGGCCGCAAGGACCATCGCCCAGCCGGTCTTTCCGGCGGCCAGCAGCAGCGCGTCGCCATTGCCCGGGCGCTCGCCATGGATCCGGAAGTCATCCTTTTCGACGAGGTCACGAGCGCGCTCGATCCGGAATTGGTGAAGGGGGTGCTCGACCTGATGGCCAATCTCGGGCGCCAGGGCATGACCATGGCAGTTGTTACTCACGAAATGGGATTTGCCCGCAGGGTCGCCGATCAGGTCGTCTTCATGGATGAAGGCCGCATCGTTGAAGCCGGCCCGCCGCAACAGATCTTCGACAATCCGCAAAGCGAACGGCTGAAACGCTTCCTCGCCGAGGTCCTCTGACAAAGGGGCCGGCGAGAAATCAGACGGCCCTTCGATCGTAACATTCCCTACTGACAAGGTTTTCCAACATGCATGCTCCCACTCGTTCTTCAAAAGTCGTCGTTGTCGGCGGCGGTATTTTCGGGGTTTCCACGGCCGTTCATCTGGCGCGACTAGGCATTCAGACAACGCTGATCAACGACGGCCCGCTGGCGAATGGCGCATCGGGCCGCTCGCTCGCCTGGCTCAATTCCGCAAGGCGCCGCTCCGATGCCTATCATCGGCTGCGTCTCGCCGGCATCGACCGCTATCGCACGCTTTCCGCACGATATCCGGACGCGGCATGGCTACGTTTCGACGGCGGCCTGACCTGGGATGCCGACGAAGCCGATAACGACATTGCCGCCGTCTTCGATTACGAGCGTGACCTTGGCTACCATGCCCAATTGCTGACGCCGGGCCAGATTGCGAAAGTGACGCCGGGCGTCAATGCAAGCGCCGTCACGCAGCAGGGCGCAATCTTCAATCCGGGCGAGGGGTGGGTCGATCTGCCGTCCCTGATCGGCGTTCTTGCCGAAGAGTTCCGGGCATTGGGCGGCGAAATCGTCACCGATGCCGGCCGGGCGACTATCAAGGTGGAGGATGGCTGCGCCCGTGGCGTCACGACTGCGAATGGCGCCCGTTGGGCCGCCGATGCCGTATTGTTGGCGGCCGGCGGCGAGGTGCCGGCGATCGTTGCGGAAGCCGGTCAGCATATTGGCGACGATACGCCGATCGCTCTCCTCGTTCGGACGAAGCCGGTCAGGCATCCCCTGAAGGCCGTGCTGAATACGCCAAGGGTTGCCATCAGGCCCACTCCTGACGGCGCCTTTGCGCTCGATTCAGCCTGGTCGGAAGAAGAGGTTATCGTAAAGGACGATGGCAGCTACGCAATCAAGCCTTCGACCCTTGAAGGGCTCCTGCAGGAAGCCTCAAAAGTGTTGGAAGGGAACCCGAAGCTCGAAATCGGCGACTACGGCGTTGGCCCCAAACCCATTCCGGGGGATGGCGAGCCGGTTTTCGGCGAATTGCAGGCCATACCGGGCTATTTCGTCGCCTTCAGCCATAGCGGTGCCACTCTCGGCCTGATCGCCGGCGAACTGCTTGCCGACGAGATCGCCACCGGCAAGCGTCATCCGCTTCTGGCCTCTTTCCGGCCGGAACGCTTCGCCAGATAGCTTGATCGGAACAGCAGCAGACAGGTTCAAGAGTGTCCGTGAGCGCACGCAAGCGGTCTTCACGGTCAAACCTGTCGCGCCTGCCGGCATTTCGGCCTTCTCCTGATATTGAGGATGTTGGCGGCGATCAGGCATGCGGCGGCAAGGGAACGCCCGCCAGTTTGGCCTTGATCCAATCCGAAACACGATAATAGCGCAGCGTCAGCTTCGGACCGTAATTCATATAGAAGGGAGCCGCCGAAAGCGGCTCCAGCTTCAGCGACAGGTCTTTTTCCGGCACACCTCTGGCCCATTCCGAGAGGATGCCGCCGAGCATGCTGCCTGTTGGCACGCCTCGGCCGGACAGGCCCGTCAGCGCCACGACGCCTGGCGCCAGATCGTAAAGGCGGGGGATGGTGCGGTATTGCATGTCCAGCTCGCCAAACCAGAAATATTCCCAGCGGATCTCCTGTTTGATCTGCGGATGCAGCCATTTCAGCCGGTCGCTCATGACCTGCCGCGTATAGTCCATGTCGCGGCCGCGCCGTCCCATCGGGAACATGGAGGCGACGATCCGGCCTTCGGCATTGTATTTGTAGACATAGATATCGCCACGTCCATCATGGATGGTGGTGTTGCGCGGCAGCACCGACAGCCGCTCGTCGTCGGAAAGCGGCTGGGTAGCGGCGACGAAGACCCTCTGGATCTTGAAGGTCCGATCGAGTTTCGGCCAGCCGCCGACGGTATAGGCGCCCGTCGCGAAGATCACCTTGTCGGCAATGACCTTCCCCTTCGGCGTGCTGACCGCCCAGCCGCCCGCCACGCGCTCGCAGCCGGTCACCGGCGAATCGGTGTGAATGACGCCGCCTTCCTGGATGACAGCACGTGCGAGACCACGAGAATAGCCGAGGGGATTAAGATGGCCGGCCTCTTCATGCAGCCAGCCGCCGTGAAAGCGCGGGCTGCCGGTGATCGCTGCAACTTCGTCCCTGCCGATGGCCCGCGTTTTCGCGCCGACAGCATTGTAGGTGCGAACCTTCTCCTCGATTGTCTTCATCAAGCCGGGGTAAAGCGCGCCCATGACATAGCCATTCCGCTGCCATTCGCATTGGATCTGGTACTGCCGGATCATGCTGGAGACACGGTCGTTGGCGCGCGTCTGCCGGGCGATCAATCGCTCGGCCCAGGGCTCGCCCAGCATGGAGCGCAGTTCCGGCAGGCTGTAATGGGTGAAAGTCGGCGTGCAGTGCCCGGCGTTACGGCCGGAGCCGCCGAAGCCGATTTCCTCCTTTTCGAGAAGCACGACGCTTGTGCCGCTCTTCGCAAGCTCAAGAGCGGTGGTCAGGCCCGTATAGCCGCCACCGACAATGCAGACATCGACCTTGATCGTGCCTTCCAGCTCCGCTGTATCGGGTGCGGGGGCCGCAGTGGCATACCACAGGGTTGTTTTGAACGGCGAAAATTTCGTCATCCTGCATCCTCAGTGCAGATCGCTGCGGGCATCGAGCGCATCGCGCAGGCCGTCGCCGATGAAGTTGAAGCTGGTGACGGCGAGCGTGATAGCGACGCCCGGGACGATGGCCAGCCATGGTGCGCTGGCGAGATATTGCTGGGCGCCGTTCAGCATATTGCCCCAGCTCGGGAGCGGCGGCTGGATACCATAGCCGAGGAAGCTGACATAGGCTTCGAGCAGGATGGCGCGGGCGACCGTCAGCGTAGCGGCGACGATGATCGGGCCGATCGCGTTCGGCAGCAGTTCGCGAAACATGATCCATCTGTTGGAGAGGCCGAGCATGCGCGCCGCGAGCACAAAATCGCGTTCGCGCAGCGATCGTACTTCCGCCTCGACGATGCGCGCGGTCTCCATCCAGCTCGTCACCGCGATGATGACGGTGATCATGAAGGGGCTCGGCTTGATGAAGGCGGCCAGCGCCAGCAGCAGGAAGATGCTGGGAAAGGACAGAAAGGCATCAACGAAGCGCATGAGCAATATCCCGATGCGCCCACCGTAATAGCCCGCCACCACGCCGATCACCGTGCCGATCAGTGTGCTGAGCACCATCGCGAAGAAGCCGACGAGGAGCGAAATCCGGCCCGCCATGAACAGGCGTGCGGCAACGTCGCGCCCAAGCGGGTCAGTGCCGAAAATATGGTAGCCGGCCGTAAAGGGCGGTGCGAAACGAGCACGCAGGTCGATATAAAGCTCGTCATAGGGAAGCAGTGACGGCCCGAGCAGGCAGGCAAGGACTATGAGCGTGATCATGGCCACGCCGAGGAGCGCGAGCCTGTGGCGAACGAAACGGCGCAAGGTCCGATTTTGCCACCAGCGCCAATGGGCGAATAATGATTGCGAAAGGGTTGCGGGGGAGGAGGAAGACATGGCGTTTCTCCTAACCAAGCCGGACGCGCGGATCGACGAAGGCGACGAGCAGATCCGCGAGCAGATTGCCGATCAGCACGAAGATTGCCGAGAACATCAGGAGGCCCATGACGACCGGATAGTCGCTGTAGCCAAGGCTATCGAGAAAAAGCCGGCCCATTCCCGGCCACGTGAAGACGGTCTCCGCCACTAGAGCACCGCCGAGAATGGTCGGCAATTGCAGGCCGGCGAGCGTGATCATCGGCAATAGCGCGTTGCCGACGACATGGCGCATCAGGACGCGCCGGGGCGAGAGGCCCTTGGCCCTGGCGGTGCGTACGAAATCCTGGTTGATGACCTCGAGCGTGGCTGTGCGCATGTAACGGCTCCAGACCGCGATGTTGACAAGCGCAAGCACGAGGCTCGGCATGATCAAGTGAATCGCATAGTCACCGAGCGAGCCGTTGCCGACTGTGTACATGTTGCCGGCCGGCAGCCATTTCAGCTTTAGCGAGAAGATATAGATGGCGACGAGACCGAACCAGAAGGTCGGTATCGACAGCGCCACCATGGCGCCGACGGTGGCGCTGTAATCGAAGATCGAATAGCGGCGGGTTGCCCCCTTGATGCCGATCCAGGTGCCGATCGCGATCGAGATCACCATCGATGTGCCCATCAGCAGCAGCGTGGCGAAGAGATGGCCGAAAATGATCGACAGTACCGGCTGGTTGTCGCGGTAGGAGCGGCCCCAGTCGCCCATCAGCAGATGCCTCAGCCAGTCGAGATATTGGATCGGCAGCGGCCGGTCGAGACCCATCTGGGCAGCGATCCTGTCGAGCGCTTCCTTGGTCATGCCTGGCGTCAGCGTATATTGCGACAGCGGACCGCCGGGAGCGAGGGTAAGGACGGCAAAGCCGATCATCGACACGAGGAGCAGCAGCACCAGGCTCTGCCACAGGCGGCTCAGGAGATAGCGCAACATGGCATTCGTCTCCGATGGTTGCGGAATGTGAAGCGATCAGCCCTTCGGCGCCTCGGCCGAAGGGCTGGAACGAGCAGCCTATGCCTTGGCCCAATACCAGGTGCCTACATTCCAGCTGTCGATGCGCACGTTGATGTTGGGAGTGACGTTTTCGACCCCCACTTTATGGCCGCGCACGGTCGCATACTGGAATAGCGGCAGGAAGGGCAGGTCGTGGCGCATGATCGCCTGGATCTTTTGGTAGACCTTCTTGCGTTCCTCCGGCACGAAGATCTGACCGCCTTCCGCCAGGAGCTTGTCGACCTCCGGATTGGCATATTGCCAGGAGTTCTGGCCGGCTCCGCCCTTGGCGGTAATCGCCGAGGAGCGGAAATAATCGGAGGTGTCGGGATCGGAGCCGGTCTGGAAGTTGATGCCGACGATGACGGAATCGAACTTCGACATTGTCCAATAATCGCCCCACATGACCGCCGGCGGCAGGTTGGAGATGGTGAGTTCCACGCCGATATCCTTGAACGTCTGCTGCATGAACTGCTGCACCTGTTCGCGGATATGATTGCCGGCGGTGGTGGAGTTGGTGAAGGAAAGCTTGACGCCGTCTTTCACGCGAATGCCGTCGGGACCGGGCTTCCAGCCGGCGTCATCAAGGATCTTCTTGGCCTTGTCGGTGCTGAATTCCTGCTTCGGCAGGTCCGGATTGTAATAGAAGGACTGCTGCGGGATGTAGCTCTCGGTCGGTGTCGGCAGGCCGTAGTAGAGCGCATCGATGATCGTCTGCTTGTCGATCGCGTAGTAGAGCGCCTCGCGCACCGCCGGGTCCTTGAATTGCGGCTTCTCCATGTTGAAGCCGACGGATTCGACCGTGGCGGCCGGAACGACGGCAACAGCCTTGCCATCTAGCCCCTTGGCCTCGTCATAGTGATCCGGGGTGATCCATTGCAGGCCGACGACGTCGATATCGCCGGTCTTGAACTGCGTATACAGCACCGTCAGGTCGGGAACATATTTGTAGACCAGGGTTTCGAGATAAGGGCCGGTACCGAAATAGTCGGTATTGGCCGCGAGCGTGATGTGATCGCCGGGGACGCGCTCGACCCATTTGAACGGGCCGGTGCCGATGGGGGCATTGTTGAAGGGGGCGGTGTTCTTGTCCTTCTCCGCACCAAGGATATGCTTTGGCACGATGAAGGTCATGGCGAGGATCGACGGGTAGGGCGCAAATGGCTTTTCCATCCGCCAGGTGATTTCCGTCGGCGAGACGACCGTCAGGTCGCGTACCAGTTCATGGCCGGTCTTGCGCCAGCTGCGGAAGTTCGGATCGACCATGAGTTCGAGGGTGAACTTGACGTCTTCGGCGGTAAACGGCGTGCCGTCATGCCACTTCACGCCATCGCGCAGCTTGATCTTCCAATGAAGGCCGTCAGCCGAGATGCCGCCGTTTTCGACCGTCGGGACTTCGGTTGCAAGCGAAGGGGAAAATTTGCCCTCTGGCGTGACAGTAAAGAGCGGATCGAAAACACTGAAATGGATGCCCTCATCGACTTCGATGTGGATCAGATGCGGATTGAAGACGGTCGGTTCCTGCGAGAAGCCGATGACAAGCTGGCCGGTCGGCTTGGCGGGCGGTGCCGCGAAAGCTTCGCCGCGACCGAGGATATTGGGCATGATCAGCCCGGAGGCGCCGAGCGCCATCATGGTCAACGCCTGGCGGCGGGTTGGTTTCAGGAGGATGGTGTCGTTTGCATCGGTCATGATCGTTCCCCTTTTTTGTTGGTAGGATTTCGGCTGCTTTTCTCTTTCGGCTCTTTCGTCTTTGTACTGTCTGCTTGGTTTGGAGAGGTCAGAAACCACTGATCAGTTCGATCTTCGAACCGTCGTGGAAGCGGGAAAAGCGGAAGTTCTTGCGATCCACCACTGGCGGCTTGCCGGTGACGATGTCGGCCATCAATCGTCCGGCCGCGGGCCCGATGCCGAAGCCATGGCCGGAAAAGCCGGTGGCGATATGAAAGCCCGGAATGCTGTCGATCGCATCGATCACCGGCACGGCATCCGGCGTCACGTCGATATAACCCGCCCAGCGCTGAGCGATCTCGGCCTTCTCGAAAACCGGAAAGGCTTTCTTGAGGTTGGCGAGCGCCGCATTCGAAAGCTTGGTGGAGGGTTTGGGGTCGAGGACGCGGCAATATTCGAAGGGGCTTGCCTCGTCCATCGCCCACCGATTGGGAATGCGCGCTTCGTCGAAGAACCGGCCGGAAACGCGGAAGTTCAGCGAGCGCCACTCCTTTTTCAGCGCCGGCAGGAACTTGCCGGCGTAGCGGAAGGAGCTCGGCACGATGTCCACGATGTTCTCATGGCCCGATGCGATGGTGTAGCCGCCATCCTGACGCTTGCGCAGCGCAAAGCCGCTCGCCCAGATGGCTTGCTCGGGACCGCCTTCCAGCGGCTTGGTGCGCAAGACGGAATTCATCACCTTCAACTGCGGCAGATCGAGCCCGAACATGCCGGCAAACAGACTTGACCAGGCGCCGCCGGCAAGCACGACGGCCTTGCAGGCGATGGGGCCGCGTTCGGTGATGACGCCGGAGACGCGGCCACCGGCTGTCTCGATGCCGCGCACGGCGCATTCGGTCAGAATGGAAGCTCCCTTGTTGCGGGCGGCCTCGGCAATGGCGGGGGCGGCTCGCTGCGGCTCGGCACGGCCGTCGGCGGCGGTAAAGAGCGCCCCCTTGAGCTCCATCTGCGTGCCGGGAAAGAGGTTCTTGAATTCGGCGCCGCTGATCATGCGGCTTTCCAGCTGGTAGCCTTCCAGATTGCGGTTCCAGCGCTCATGATCGGCATACTGCTTGTCATCCGCACAGGTGAAGATGATGCCCGCGCGCTTGTAGCCCGTGTCGCGGCCGGTACGTTTGTCGAGCGTGCTCCAGATGCGCAGGGCCTCGGCCATGAGCGGCACTTCGCGCGGATCGCGCCTGGAAATGCGCACCCAACCCCAGTTGCGGCTCGATTGCTCCTGGCCGATGCCACCCTTCTCGCAAAGCGCGACCCGCAGACCCCGTTCGGCAAGTTCCAGCGTCGTCGAGGTGCCGATGATGCCACCGCCGATGACGACGACGTCGACTTCCTTGGGCAGTTCCGCATCCCCGTGAACGGGAATAACATAGGGGCCGGGCATGGTCAGAAGGACTCCTCTAACTGGCAATTGACGGTAAATTCGGCAACGCTTGCCTCGTTCGGCAGCTCCATCAGCATGGAAATGATGCGGGCGAGATCGCGCGGATCGGTCATCTCGCTATCGGGCTTGCTCGTAAGCCCGCGCGCCATGTCGGTCGCGACGAAGCCGGGGCAGACGGCGGTAGCGCGGATGCCAAGCTCAAAGCCGGTGTGGCGTATGGCATGGGCCAGCGCGACCGCCGCGAATTTCGAGACGGCATAAAGGCCGGAATTCGCGGATTTCACCCGCTTTCCCGAAAGCGAAGCGACGACGATGACCCGGCCGCGACCGCTTGATGCAAGGGCGCTCCATGCGGATTTCGCAAGTCTTCGCGGTGCCTTGACGTTCACCTCGAGCAGACCGTCGAGGTCGGCATCATCGGCTTCGATCACGGTCTTCGCGATGCCAATGCCGGCATTGGCGACGACCGCATCGATACGCCCGAAGGTGCGAAACGTCTCTTCCACCCAGCGATCGGATGCGTCCGCATCGGTGGCATCATAGGCAAAGGCGCCGACGCGCGCAGGGTCCGCCCAGGCAGGCATTTCAGGGCGGCGCATGCCGAGCGAGAGCCGCCATCCCTTGGCGGCAAGTTCCTCGGCGAGTGCGGCGCCGATCCCCCGGCTGGCACCGGATATCATTGCGACCCGCTCCTCACTCATGCCCATGTCTGCTCTCCCATGGTTTGCCGGCTCACGATTGCGCGACGATGCGCCGGTAGGTCCGGCGCAGTATGTCGATCAGGAGCCTGTGTTCTTCGTCGGTGATGTCGGAAAAGAATTCGCGTGATTGCTTGGTGACGATGGCACGCACGCGTTTTGCCAGTTCGTGACCTTTTTCCGTGATGTAGAGTTCCTGCGCGCGGCTGTCGTCCGCCGACGTCTCGTGCGTGAGGAGATCATGTGCCTCCATCTGTTCGATCAGCCTGCCGGTCGCCGAGCGGTCTTTCAGGATGATTTGCGCGATGGTGGAAGGCCGGATTCCCGGATTGCCGTCGACCAGGAACAGGGTAGTGATCTTTCCCGTTCCGCGGGCGACGTCCAGACCCTCCAGCTTCTCGTCCAGATCGCGCGAGACGGCAAGATTGATGCTGCGGATATAAAAGCTCAGCGTATCCTCCAGGACGTCGATATCGATGTCCTTCACGGAAGTTGGCGGGGCCTTGGTCGGCGGCATGGCTCGGAACCTTTGAAAGGCAACGAAACACCGTTCCCGCCACCATCAATGCGTGGCAGGTTCATGATCGTCTGCGGCGGATCGTCGCTGGAAATTTCATGCTCATGAAAGGATAGATAGTGGATAAATGCAACTATTTTTTCGCCCAATCAGATAAAAATAATCGGTGCGGAAGACTGCCCGTTTCTCAGGCATCGATCGCCGCCCGCGCGTGCACGAATGGTGGCAATTAAGCAGAAGCGCGCCGCATTCGGCGCTGCTGCCATGCCTCGTTCGATGGACGTTTTAGCCGACGGCTTCCCAGTCGCTGCCGGGGATGGCAGCCAGCAGGCTTTGGGTATAGGCATGCGACGGCGCGCGGAAGATCCGCGAAGGCGGCCCACATTCGACGATCTCACCCTTGTACATGACGGCGACTTCGTCACAGATCTGGCTGGCGACGCGCAGATCGTGGGTAATGAAGATCATTGCGACCTTGGTATCCTGCTGGATTTCGGCAAGAAGCTTGAGAATTTGCGCCTGGATCGAGACGTCGAGAGCGGAAACTGCCTCGTCGGCCACCAACAGCACGGGGTCGAACATCAAGGCGCGAGCGATGCCGATGCGCTGGCGTTGGCCACCGGAGAATTCATGGGGAAAACGGTCAAAGGCACCTTCGTCGAGGCCGACGCGCTTGAGAAGACGCAGTGCCTTCGCCTTGGCCTCAGGCATCGACAGGCCGTGCGCTATCGGTCCAACGGTGAGAATGCGGCCGACCGTATGGCGCGGGTTCAGCGAGGCGAATGGGTCTTGAAAGATCATCTGTATATAAGGACGCAATGGCCGGAACTCGTCGTCTGACAACGGAGCGATATCGCGGCCATCGAAGAGAATCCGACCGCTGTCCGAGCTCAAAAGCTTCAACAGGACGCGGCCGAGCGAGGATTTTCCGGAGCCGGATTCACCGACCACTCCCAATGTGCGTCCCTTGCGGATCGAGAAGCTGACGTCGTTGACCGCCTGCACCGTCCGCGATTTCGACAGGAAGCCGCTTCCCGCTCGATAGGTCTTGTTGAGCTTATCGACTTCCAGCACCACGGGCGCTTCGGCAGTGGCTTCGCGGCCGGCGGTCGTCATGCGGGGAACGGCCGCGATAAGACGCTGCGTATAGGGATGAACAGGCGCATTCAGCACCTGCGCCGCCGGTCCCTGTTCGACAAGATGGCCCTTCTCCATGACGATCACCCTGTCGGCAATCTCGGCGACCACCCCGAAATCATGGGTGATGAACATGACGCTCATCTTCTTGCGCGCCTGTATCTTGCGGATCAATTCGAGGATCTGGGCCTGCGTCGTCACGTCCAATGCAGTGGTCGGCTCGTCGGCGATCAGCACATCCGGATCGAGCGCCAGCGCCATGGCGATCATCACGCGCTGCCGCTGCCCGCCGGACAGCCGGAAGGGATATTGATGCTGGAGAAGATCCGGATCTGGCAGGCCGACTTCGCCGAGCAGTTCCTTCACCTTCTGCCGCCGGTTTTCCGGCGTGCCGATCTTGTGAGCATCGAGAACCTCGATGATCTGATCGCCGATCGTCATCAGTGGATTGAGTGCCGAGAGCGGGTCCTGGAAAATGATCGAAACGGCTCGTCCCCTCAGGCTTCGAAGGGTGGCAGCGTCGGCGCTTACGAGGTCCGCGCCCTTGAAGCGGATCGTACCCGCCGTTACCCTTATGATGGATGGCAGCAGGCCCATGATCGCATTCGCGGTCACCGATTTCCCTGAACCGGATTCACCGATGATGCAAAGGATCTCGCCTTGCATTAGATCGAAGGTGATATCCTGCACCGCATGCACGCGTTCCATGTTCTTAGGGAGGCTGACCGTCAGACCGCGCACGGAAAGTACCGGCTCGTTCGGCAGGACTCTATCTTGAGTATCGGATGGGATCATGGAAGGCCTCCTTGCTCTGAACCAGCGAACACGCCCTCTCAGGGAGAGCTCACGAATTGCCTGAAGCAAGAAGAATGCCGGTATTGCTGTCAGTAAGGCAAGCGAAGGAAATTAATCGGCGGATTTTTGTCGTCCCCCCGCGCTTCAAGCGATCAATCGCTGCAACCTGCGGATATGGAAATCTCCGCCTATGCACATTTGCTATCGTTCAAACGGTTCGCCAAGTGAGGCGACACCGTTGAGCTTCAGGAGCCGGCGGTCTACGGAGATGATGCCAAGGACGATGATCGTCACGAGATAGGGCAGGCATGCGAGCAATTGCGAGGAAATTGCGAGCCCGCTGGCCTGCGCCGCAAGACCCATCAGCGACACCGCACCGAACAGGCAGGCGCCCAGGAAAATCCTGGATGTCAGCCAGGTTCCAAAGACAACAAGGGCAATGGCAATCCAGCCCCGCCCGGCGATCATGCCGTCCGCCCAGAGCGGCGTATAGATCGTGGAGGCGTAAGCGCCGGCAAAGCCTGCCATCATGCCGCCAAACGTAACTGCCGCGAAGCGGATCGAGACAATGGGATAGCCGATAGCATGAGCAGCTTTCGGATTTTCACCGACGGCGCGAAGGATAAGACCGACCTTGCCATAGGCAAACATCGCCCATATGCCGACCGTCACGACAAGCGAGATCCAGACGACGATATCCTGACTGAATAGGCCCCCGACGACTGGAATTTGTGAAAGCCCGGGAATTGCGATCTTTGGCAAGGTGGTGACGGTCAGGCTCTCGTAACTCTTGCCGAACAGTGCCGAGAGACCCTGACCGAGAATGCCGAGGGCAAGACCGGCAGCAACCTGGTTTGCGTTGAAGCCCAGTGTGATAGCGGCAAAAATCATGGAGAGGAGCGCACTTCCGAGACCGGCCGCAAGGAAGGCAAGAAGATGACCGCCGCCATGATAAACGACAATGAACGCGATGACGGCGCCCACGGCCATCAAGCCCTCTACGCCGAGGTTCAAGACGCCGGAGCGCTCGGCAACAAGCTCGCCCAGGGCTGCCAGCAGAAACGGAGTTGCGGCTGCCAGCATGCCGGCTAGAATGAACTCGACGGCGCTCATGATGCGCTCCGGATGGGCACGGGGCGCCAGACGATGCGATAACGCACGAAAGCCACCGCGATGAGATAGATGAGGAGCAGACTGCCCTGGAATACGCGGACGGCTGCAATCGGCAGATTGGCGGAGACCATGGCGTTATCGCCACCGATATAGAGCGCTGCCATGATGATCGCGGAGATGACGATGCCGATTGGATTGAGGCCGCCAAGATAGGCAACGATAATTGCCGCGTATCCATATCCGGTCGAGATCGAACGCTGCAGCTGGCCAAGCGGTCCGGCAACTTCAGCGGCGCCCGCAAGTCCGGCGGCCGCTCCGCCAATGATCAGCGACAGCCAGATTGCCCAGCTCTCCTTGAAACCGGAATAGCTTGCCGCCCGGGGAGCCAGTCCGCCGACCTGCAATTTATACCCGGCGAAGCTCTTCTGCATGAAGATCCACGCTGCGATCGACAGACCGGCAGCAAAGATAAGCGAGACATTGACGCGGGTTCCCTCGAACAGGATCGGCACCATTGCGTCGTACTGGAACATGACCGACTGCGGGAAATTGAAGCCGCCGGGATCTTTCCATGGGCCGAGAAGAAGATAGTTGAGCAATTGCGCGGCAACGAAGCTCAGCATCAATGAGACGAGGATTTCGTTGGCGTTGAGCCTGACGCGCCAGAAGGCGGTGAGAGACGCCCATAGAGCACCGCCGAGAGTGCCGAGCAGCAGCATTGCGGGCCATATCCATTGGCCCGTTGCCTGCGGCATCCAGACGGGTATCGCGGAGGCGAAGATTGCGCCAAGAATGAATTGGCCCTCAGCGCCGATATTGAAGACCTTCGCGCGAAAGCCGATTGCGAGACCCTGCGCAATCAGAAGCAGGGGCCCAGTCTTGAGCAATACTTCCGAGAAGGAGGCCCAGGAGACGAATGGTTCGATCAGCATGGCATAGATCACCGCCATCGGATCACGGCCCATCGCGACATAGAGGCCGAGATTGAGTGCGATGGTGACGATGAGGGCGATCGGCGGCGCGAGCAGCTTTGCGGCGAAGGAGGCTCGATCGCGACGGATCAAGCTGGGAAGGATTGCAGAAAAGGAACGGCTCATGCGAATGCCTTTTCGCCTTGGGGCTGTGCGCCGATCATGTATCGACCGATATCTTCAGCTTTTGTATCGCGGGTCACGAGTGGCGGGCTCAGCGTGCCGTGGTAAAGGACCTGAATGACGTCGCTAAGCTCGAACAATTCCTCGAGCTCTTCCGATATGACGAGAATTGCCATGCCTTGATTGCGCAGCTCGATCAGCCGCTTGCGAATGGCGGAAGCCGCGCCGACATCGACGCCCCAAGTTGGTTGCGCAAGAAACAGCAGTTTCGGGGCGAGCATGATTTCGCGGCCGACGATGAACTTCTGCAGGTTCCCCCCAGAAAGCGACCCGGCTTCAGCCTCCGGACCGCGCGTGCGCACGTCATAATCCCGGATGCACTCGCTTGCGAAATCCGTTGCCTTCGCTTTGTCGATGAGACCATGCTTGACGAGCTTCAAGGGATGGGCCGTCAGCAGACTATTGAGCGTTAAGGACATTTCGGGAACAGCGCCATGCCCGAGTCGATCCTCCGGGACAAAGGCAAAGCCAAGCTTCCGACGGCTGGCGGCGTCGAGGCTGCCGACATCCTGTCCCATCATAAAGATCTGATCGCGTTTGTCCCGGGGCAGGGGCGTTTCCCCCGAAATCAGGGCGGCAAGCTCCCTTTGCCCATTCCCGGAAATGCCGGCGATGCCCAGAATCTCGCCGCTGCGCACCGTCAGGCTGATGGTGGAGAGCGGCATGCCAAAGGGATCGTCCGGCCGGTAATCGAGGCCGATGATTTCCAGGCGCTTTTCACCCTCGGCCAAAGCCAAGGCTGGCATCGCTTCGGGCATGTCGCGGCCGATCATCATGCGGGCGAGATCATGGGCGTCGTGTTCGCGCGGATCCACATGTCCGGTCACGCGTCCGCCGCGCAGGATCGTAGCCCGGTTGCACAGGGATTGGATTTCTTCCAGCTTATGCGAGATGAAGAGGATCGACACGCCGCGATCGCGCAGCCGGCGCAGCGTGTTGAACAGCTTCTCGACGGCTTGCGGCGGCAGGACCGATGTCGGCTCGTCGAGGATCAGCAGCTTCGGATCGGTCATCAGGCACCGAATGATTTCCACCCGCTGCCGCTCGCCGACGGAGAGTTCGTGCACATGGGCGAGCGGATCGACTTCGAGACCGAATTCATCTCCCAGAGCGCGGATGCGCTGCGCAAGCTCGGCCCTGCCGCCGGAGACGATCAGGCGAATATTCTCGACTACCGTCAGGCTCTCGAACAGCGAGAAATGCTGAAAGACCATCCCGACGCCGGTGCGCCTCGCCTCCGCGGGAGAGGCAAGGTTCAAGGGCTTTCCATGCCAGGCAATGGTGCCTTCGTCCGGCTGTTCGACGCCGTAGATCAGCTTCATCAGCGTCGATTTGCCGGCGCCATTCTCTCCGAGGATGGCATGGATGGAGCCCGGCGCTACGTCCAGATCGATATGCTTGTTGGCATGGACCTGGCCGTAGCTTTTGGAGATGCCGCGCAGCGACAGCAGCGGAATGGTCATTTGGATTTACTTCGGCAAAGGCGTCTTCACACCTTTGACATGCCAGTCCATCGCGACGATCTGCGCATCCGTGAGTGTCGCGCCCGAAGCCGCGCCTTCGCTGCCATCGGCCTTGGTGATCGGACCGGTGAACGGCGAAAAGCCGCCGCTGGCGATCTTCGATTCGATTTCCTTGATCTTCGCCATGGTGTCGGCCGGAATTGCAGGGCTCCAGTCGACGACTTCGACAACCTTGTCCGCGACGCCGAGGAAAGCATTGGCACCCTTGAAGGTGCCCGCGAGATGGGCATCGACCGATGCCTTGAAGAAGGGCGACCAGTCGGTGGACACGCAGCCGAGATAGGTTTTCGGCGCATATTTCTTCATTGAGGAATTCAAGTTGAAGGCGTAGACGCCGGCTTCCTCGCAGGCTGAGATGACCGAGGGCGTATCCTGGGCGTTCGAGAAGATCACGTCGCAGCCCTGCGAAATCAATGCCTTGGCGGCCTCCTGCTCCTTGGCCGGATCGAACCAGGAATTGACCCAGACGACCGATACTTCGATATCCGGCTTAACCGCCTGTGCACCTAACGTGAAGGCGTTGATCGACGTGATCAATTCGGGAATGGCGAAGGCGGAGACGGAGCCGAGCTTGCCCGTCTTGGAAACGGCGGCCGCCGCCATGCCGAGCAGATACGTCCCCTGGAAATACTTGGCGGCGAAGGGCGAGAAGTTCGGGGCAACCTGGAAGCCGGAGGCATGCAGGACGGTCACCTTGGGATTGCGGCGGGCAATCTGAAGCGCGCCGTTCTGATAGCCGAACGAGCCGGCGATGAGGAAATGGTTCCCATCGGCGACCGTCTTGTTCATGATACGGTCGGCATCCGGGCCTTCGGCGATGTTCTCAATCACGGTGACCTTGACCTTGTCGCCATAGGCGGTCTTGATCGGATCGAGGCCGGCAGCCAGCGCATGGCCCCAGCCGACATCGCCGATCGGCGAGGGCACGACGAGCGTGATGCCGAGCGGTTCCCCGGCTGCAAAGGCGGAGCGGCCGGTAAAGGCCGTTGCGAGGCCTGCGACGGTCGCGCTCTTCATCAATGTTCTGCGGGTCAGATTCTTCTGCATCCCAGTTCCCCTTTTTGGCTTTTCAGAATTCTACTGTTGCAAGAGCAGCTTCGGCCGCCGCAAACAGCGCGGCCTCATCCAGTCCGGTGAATTCACCCTTTTGCCAGACGATGCGTCCGTTGATCATGGTCAGATCGGTGGGCATGCCGATCCCGACCTTGGCAATCAGGCTCAGCGGGTCATGCCGTGTGCCGACATAGTCCATCCGCCGCGTATCGATGGCGAAGAGATCGGCCGCCATACCCGGCGCGAGACGCCCGATATCCGTGCGCCCCAACAGGCTTGCGCCTCCGCTTGTCGCATATCGCAGGAAGTCGAGCGGGGCTGGAACGGCATGCGCGCGCGTCGACGCCATCAGACACTGCAGCATGTATGCGGAATGGATGCAGTGCATGAGATTCGAGTTGTCGTTCGATGCGGCTCCGTCGCAGCCGAGACCGATGCGCAGGCCGAAAGCGTGCATAGCCGGGATATCGGTCACTTCGGCGCCGACTAGGTAAACCGGCTCGGGGCAATGGGAAACGCCGGTGCCGCTTGCCGCAATCTTGCGCAATTCGTCATGCGTCAGTTCCCAGCAATGGGCGTAGAAGGTGTCGGGGCCGGCAAAGCCCAATTCGGCGCAGTAGTCGACCGTGCGCATGCCATGCCGCGCCTCGATGACTGGGCTTTCGCCTTCGCCGACATGGGTGTGCATCTGCACACCGCGATCGCGCGCCAGCGCGACCGATTCGACGAAGGTTTCGCGATAGCAATTGACCGGCTGGCAAGGCGCGACAACCACCTGGCGCATGCTGAAGGGGCTGGCATCGTGATAGCTATCGATCAGCCGCGCGCAGTCGGCAATGAATTCGTCGGTGGTTTCGAGCATGGCATCCGGGATCGTCGACCCCTCGGACTTCGGCAGGGTGTTGCCGCCACGGCCTGCGTGAAAGCGCATGCCTAAAAGTTCGGCTGCCTCGAACTGGCGATCGATCAGGCGCTTTCCGGCATGGCGGGGAAAGCAATATTGATGGTCGAAGGCGGTCGTGCATCCGTGCTTGATCATCTCGGCCATGGCGGTGACCGAAGAATGATAGAAGCAGTCTTCCGTCAGCCGTGAGAAGATCGGATAGATCCGGTCGAGCCATTCGATGACCGAAAGCTTGGTCCAGTCGAGGTCGGCACGATTGCGCACAAAGCACTGAAAGAAGTGGTGATGGGTGTTGACGAGCCCCGGATAGACGAACCAGCCGGATGCGTCCTGGACTGCCGTTCCTTCGGGTAGGCCGTTCAACGACAGATTTTCGCCAATCGCCTGGATCGCCGAGCCCTTGGTGAGCAGGTCGACGTTCCGGCGCACGCTCGGCCCATTGCCCTCATCGACGATAACTGCAGCGCAATTCTTCAGGAGATAACCGGTCATTCCATCATGCCTCTGCTGCCGGATGCGGATCGGGTTTCAACTCATGCAGGCGGTGAATGCCGGGCATCTCGATGAAACCGGGCAGGCTGCGGATGGCGCGCATCCAGAGGCGGATCAAGGGATAGGGATCAAGCGGGATGCCGCCGTCGGGCGCAAGCGCGACATAGGGAAAGCAGGCGATATCGGCGATCGTCGGCTCACTTGCCGCAAGAAACCGCATGCCGCGCTCGCGTTGTTCGAAGATGCCCGCTTCGAGCTCGCGCAGGGCAGCAATCCCTTGAGCCTGTAGAAGCTTGATATTGCCCGGGCGCAGAAGCATTTCGTGGAGCCGCGCGCCGCCAAGATTGGCGGTCAGACGATGCGAGAAGGAAAGCCATTGCTGCACGCGTGCCGCCTCCTGCGGCGAGCCCCGCCCCAGCCATTCCGGCGCAGCACTGGCAGCGAGGTAGGCAAGCATCGCCGAGGATTCGGTGAGCACGAGATCGCCATCTTCGAGGATCGGGATTGAGCCTGCCGGATTGAGTGCCAGAAGTTCCGGCCCGCGATGCTCCGCGCCGGGATGGAAGTCGACCGGCCGGATTTCGAGTTTGATGCCGAGGATCGCGGCCATCAGCCGGATCTTGTAGCAACTCGGCGATAGAACATAATCGTAGAGCTTCATTGTGCGACCAACTGTGCGCCGTAGGTATAGTTATGGCGCTTGAGCCATCGCCGGTAGGCGACCGAGGTGAGGTCCGCCCTTGTCGGAATTTCCATGCCGGGATCGAGCGGAAGAAGCGCGGGTATCTGGTTTTCGAGGATCGAACGATCCTGCAGGAAGATCGTCTGTTGAAAGTGGATGAGGTCCGTCATGGGCGTTTCATCATCGAAGAGCGCCATCCAGGGCCATACGTCGCATAAGTCTTCGGCAAGAGGCTGGACGAACAAGGTGATGACGTCCCATTCGCTGGGGCGCGGAGGGCACGTCTTGTAGAGCACGGAACAGGTCGGGGCCGGCACGCGGTACATATACTCTGTCGTAATGCCGCCAGTCGCGGATTTTGCAGCCTGCGGCTGGTAGAACTTCACCTGCGTTGCCCAGACTTCATCCACACCCTCGCGGATCTCGACCTTGTAATTTTCGACCTCCGTATGCGGTTCCGCACCGAGGATGTCGGTGTGAACGAAGGGAAAATGCGCGATGTCGAGAAAGTTCTCCACGGCGCGAAGCGGCGAGCAGCGCACGCGGACGACGCCGACATCGACGAAGCGCCGGCCCGGCTGATCGGCCTCAGGAATGGCAAAAAGTTCTTTCTTCGGGTTTCCGACGGAGGACCAGACATGGCCATACCGGATACGTATGGGAAGGGCTCTACCCTCGGCGGTCGTTACCCGCGCATTGCCATCCTGATCGCGCGCGACCTCGATCGCCTCGCCCATCAGCCAAGACTTGCTTCCCTTCTCGCTGAGCTGGCTGAAAAGGCCGACCGGATACCATTCATCGATCATTGCGCCGCCATTCATCATGCATTCTCCCTTTGGCGCTCTTCCGCGGCGCGGCGGATGGATTCGACAATCCTGGACGCCGCAACGCGGTCTGCCGGGCTGCGGTCCCTATCGATCAAGAGAAGAAGGAGCGTGTGTTTTCCCTGGGGTGCCAGCAGCAGCCCGATCCAGGGAAATCGAGGTAGGCGAACCAGCCCCCTTGCATCAGTCTTTGCCCCTGCCGCAGCCTCGATCTCCGCAAAACCCGTTTCCACGATCATCGATCGCAGCGGAATGAACTTGTCGAGCTGAGGAGGCGGTGCTGCCGGTTGTCCGACTGCCACCCATAGAACACCATCCGCTTCTTCCACTTGCTGGACGGCGACCCGGATGGTTTCTGGCGGAACGAGATCGGGATGGGCGGGAATGCGAATGCATGCGCCCGATGGCGAATAGCTCCATCCATGATAAATACAGGACAGTGCCTCGCCGCGAACGAAGCCGTGCGACAAGCTCATTCCGCGATGCGGGCAGCGATCGGATGATGCGGTTGCGCGACCCGACTGACTGCGCCATAGGGCGATCGGGCCAACCGATGTCCAGGCCGGCATGACGGTTCCTGGTGGCAGATCGGAGGAAAGGGCGACTGGCGCCCAGGATCCGGCCCCATCAAATGGCATGGTCTCAACTCTCTAATTTCACCAATGGCTTAACGCCGCTGGTCATAGGCAGGCACTGATGCCTGCATCCCCGTAGCGCTCAAAGACTTTGCATAAATAATTCGCATTGGCAACAATGATTAAATAAAAGGCAATAGATCAGGAATTCCTAAGATGCGATGTTTCCGGTCCAGTCATGACCCTGCGTTGAATCTCCTCGACCCAAACGTCGATCGGGCCGAGTGAGCAGCCCATTTCCAGCATGTCGATCAGTTCCACAGGTCCGGTGACCTCCAGTTCGATCCGGTCCGCACCGGAATGGAAGAATGTCTGCGAAAGTCCGAGCTTGTTGGCGTGACGCCGGATCCACGGGACGAATGAGGCTGTGTTAAGGTCGCCCAGTATTGTCATGCGCTCCCGAAATTCACCTTGCGGCACGTGCATTCGCCAATGATCCCTGCCTTGCATCAAGATGACAGAATAGCCGCTTCATGGGTTTGTGAAAGGGGTCATCTCCCAAAACAATGCTCCGCCGTCCCCGTGGGCAGCGGAGCTTGAGCCTGTGTCAATTCTTGACGGTGTCTTCCAGGAAGAAGCGGCCAAGCGGGTTTTGATGGAAATTATCGATATTCTTGCGCGCAACGTTGATATACGGGCTGTAATAGAGGTCGATCCAGTTGACGTCGTCCTTCGCCATCTTCTGCAGATCGATATACATCTGCTCGCGCTTCTTCGGATCCAGCTCCAGCCGCGCCTTGGCGACGAGATCCTTTACCGCATCATTCTTGTAGTTGGTCATGTAGTTGTTGTTGGAATCGTGGCCCAGAACGAATGTCGTCTTCTGATCCGGGTCGAGAATATCGTTGGTCCAGTAGTTGACGGAAATGTCGTAGTCGCCAGCGATGGTCATGTCCCACTCCTGGCTGGGGTCGACCTTTTGCAGGTCGGCAGTAATGCCGGCCTTGGCGAGTTGCTGCTGGACCAGCACGGCCGTCTGTTCATCCACTTCATCGCCGGCGCGAATGAGGTATTTTAACGTGAGATTGGAGACGCCGGCCGCCGAAAGCATCTGCTTGGCCTTTTCCGGATCGTAGGGGCGTTGCGGATTATCCGCATAGTAATACAAGGCGCCCTTGGGAATGTAGGAATTGGCGACGGTGCCCTGATGGAAGGTAACGGCGTCGACGATCGCCTTCTTGTCGATCGCCATGTCGAGAGCCTGGCGGACCTCCTTCCTGCCGAGGTCGCCATGGGCGTGGTTGATCAGCAGGTGATCCTCACGTGTGGAAGGATCGATCAGCACGTTGAGGTTTGGGTCCTTTTTCAGCTCTTCGACACGCGAGAACGGAACGAAAATGGCGGTATCGAGCTGGCCGGCCTGCACGTTCAGCATCCGGGTGTTGTCGTCCGGTACCGAGATCCATTCGACGCCGTCGAGTTTCACGCGGTCGGCCTGCCAGAAATTCGGGTTCTTCTTCAGGATGATGCGATCGCCGCGGCGCCATTCCTCGACGGAGAAGGCGCCTGAGGCGATCGGCTTTTCCGCATAGGCATCCGGTCCCATCGATTCCATCCCGGCCTTCGAGATGACCGATGCGTTCGGCAAGGCGAGCGTCGAAAGGAAAGGCGCTGAGGCGTGCTTGAGCTTGATCGTCAGCGTGTGCGGATCGGTCGCGACCGCCGTATCGATCACCTTATAGGAATCGCTCCAAAGCGAAGCCTTGTCGTCGCGTATGCGCAGCAGACTGAAGGCTGCGTCATCAGCCGTCAGCGGCGAGCCATCGGAAAATTTCGCATCGCGAATCTTGAAGACATAGGTCAAGCCGTCATCCGAGGTCGTCCAGCTTTCCGCGAGACCCGGCTCCAGCTTCGTGCCCGTCTTGTCGACGCGCACCAGCACGTCGTAAACGTTGGAGAACACCCAGTTGTCGATATTCTGCGCCGTCTTGATCGGATCGAACGTCGTCGAGTCCTCACGGCGGCCGATAGTCAGCACGCCGGCGGCTTCCGCATAGCTCGCGCTCAGCGTCAGGCCGGCGAGGATGGCGGCAAGCCCGATTGTCTTCCATTTGTTGGTCATGAATTCGTTCCCTTCGTTGTTATCGCATGCGTTTGGCTGATGGGGTCTGCCCGGCGGGTGCCGCGTCGCGCTCGCCATGCAAGGGCTTGTCCGGATCGATATCGGGAATGGCTGCGATGAGCGCTGCGGTATAGGCATGCTTCGGGCGAGAGAAGATCTCCTGCGAGCGGCCTTCCTCGACGATCCCGCCGCGATACATCACGACAGTCCGCTCACAGAGATTGCGCACAATGGCGAGATCGTGGGCGATGAATATCAGCGTCAGGTTCATCCGGCGCGTCAGTTCACGGAAGAGATCGATGATCTGCGCCTGGATGGTGACATCGAGCGCTGCCACGCATTCGTCGGCAATGATGAGCTTCGGATTGACTGCAAGTGCCCTTGCAATGCCGGCGCGCTGGCATTGGCCGCCGCTCATGCTGCGCGGCTTGCGGTCGGCGAATTCGCGTTCCAGGCCGACGAGATCGAGCAATTCGCCGATGCGAGCGTGTATATCGGCCTTTGCGACCTTGCCCTGGACTTTCAGTACCTCGGCAAGCGTCTGGCCGATCGTCAGGCGCGGGTTAAGCGCGTTGAACGGGTCCTGGAAGACCATGGCGGTTTCGCGCCGGAGCCTTGCGAGGCCGGCGCTCTTCTGCTGGGTCAGATCGACACCATCGAACGTGACGTGACCGGAGGAAATCGGGGTAAGGCCGAGAACGGCGCGCGCAAGCGTGCTCTTGCCGCTGCCGGATTCTCCGACGATGCCGATGGTTTCGCCCGGCATGACCTGCAGGCTGACGCCGGAAACGGCGCTGACCGTCTTTGCGTCGCTGCCCCTATAGAAACCGCCGCCGACCCTGAAGTCGACACGCAGGTCATCGATTTCGAGCAGCGGCTTGGCTGACGTTCTCGGCCGGGTTGGTTCCGGCTGCGCCGTTGCAGCTTCGTCGGGCAGGGAAGGGTGGCTGTTGATCAGATCGATCGTATACGGATTTTCAGGCCGGCTGAGGATCGTCCTTTTGGGACCCTGTTCGAGCAGCCGGCCATTGCGCATGACGGCGATCCTGTCGCAGGTCTGGGCGACGATGCCGAGATCATGGGTTATGAGGATGATCGAAAGCCCGCGCTTGTCGCGAATGTCGATCAGCAGCCGCAGGATCTGAGCCTGAATGGTGACGTCGAGCGCTGTCGTTGGCTCATCGGCGACAAGGAGCTTTGGATTGCAGGAGAGTGCGACGCCGATCATGGCGCGCTGCCGCATCCCGCCGGAAAACTCGTGCGGATAGCTGTCATACTGTCTTTTGGGATCGGGAAAGCCGACCTGCTCAAGGATTTCGGTCGCCGCTGCACGGGCCTCGCGCGCCTTGAGACCCTGATGGTAGCGGATGCCTTCGGCAATCTGGTCGCCGATGCGCATGACGGGATCGAGATGGCTTGTCGGATTCTGGAAGATCATGCCGATTTCGCCGCCGCGTACATCAAGCATCTCGGCATCGCTGATTTTCGTGAGTTCCCGTCCTTCAAGACGGATCGAGCCACTGTCGATCTTTAGAAGTGACGACGGCAAGAGCCGCACCAGCGAACGGCACAGGAGGCTCTTGCCCGAGCCGCTCTCGCCGACGAGGCCAAGGATCTCACCCTTGCCGAGA
This sequence comes from Rhizobium sp. AB2/73, assembly GCF_020871915.1. Classification (NCBI taxonomy): domain Bacteria; kingdom Pseudomonadati; phylum Pseudomonadota; class Alphaproteobacteria; order Hyphomicrobiales; family Rhizobiaceae; genus Rhizobium; species Rhizobium sp. AB2/73. Next base: position 370,200 of record NZ_CP067072.1, read on the forward strand.
TCGAGCGAAACGCCGTCGATCAGCGTGCGTGCACCACCGTCGAGGCGGGCCTTGACCACGAGGTCGCGGACGGAAAGGACGGGCGCGCTCATTCATGCACCCCCAGCAGTTCGCCGAGCGCATCGCCCAGCATGCTGAAGCCGAAGGCGAGGCAGACGATGGAAAGGCCGGGAAACAGCGTGATCCACCAGGCCGTCGTGATGAAGCTTTGGCCTTCCGCCACCATGACGCCCCATTCGGCAAGCGGCGGCTGAACGCCGAGGCCGAGATAGCTGACGGCCGCACCGCTTAGGAGCACGAGCACGGCATCCGACATGGAAAAGACGATCGAGCCGGCAATGGCGTTCGGCAGGAGGTGGCGGAACATGATCCTGGGTCGGCTGAAGCCGAGACTGACGGCGGCAACGGCATAGTCGCTGCTCTTCAGTACCAGCATCTGCGCGCGGATGAGACGTGCATAGGAGACCCAGCCGACCAGGGCCATGGCGATATAGAAGCTGCTGAGCCCCGGTCCCAGAATGGCGATGATCGACAGCATCAGCACCAGGAAGGGGAAGGCGAGGATGATATCGACGATGCGCATGAAGAGCGCATCGACAATGCCACCGAAGAAGCCGGCAATGGTGCCGACCGTCGTGCCGATCAGAAATGGGAAGAGCACGCCGATGACGGCGATCTGCAGGTCGATGCGCGCGCCCCAGACGACGCGCGAAAGAATGTCTCGTCCGAAATTGTCCGTGCCGAACGGATGCAGGAACGACGGCGCCTGCAGGCGCATGTCGGCATTCTGGAAGATCGGGTCATACGGCGCGACGATTGGCGCCAAGATTGCCAGAAGGAGGAAGAATAGAAGGATGCCGCCGCCGAGCGTCAGCGTCAGGTGCTTCCCCAAAAACCTGTTCCAGCCGAGGGAGGCGGTTGCTGTTGTGTCGATGGTCATAGCTTCACCCGAGGATCGACGGCGACCGTGACGATATCGGCGAGGAAATTGACCAACACTGTGGCGCAGGCAAACACCATCGCCACGCCCTGGACGACCATGTAGTCGCGCGAGAAGATGGCGCGCACCAACAACTGGCCCATGCCGGGCAGGGCAAAGACGCTCTCGACGACCACCGTGCCGCCGATCAGCCAGCCGATGTTGACCGCAAGCAGGTTGATCGTCGGCACCAGCGAGTTCGGCACGACATGCCGCCAGAAGACGATGCCTTCCGGCATGCCGCGGGCACGGGCCGCAGTCGCCACGTCCGACTTCAAGGATTCGATCATCGCTGCCCGCAGGCTGCGCGTCAGCACGGTCGAAAGCGACAGCGCGACCGTCAAGGCCGGCAGGATGAGATGGGCGATCTTCTCGCCGATCGTCGAGCCGTAGCCCGAGACCGGCAGGACGCCAAGTTGGACGCTGAACAGGATGATCAGCATCAGTCCCAGCCAGAAGGGCGGAAAGCCGATGCCGAAGGTCGAGACGACGCGCACGATATGGTCCGGTGCGCGGCCGACATTGCGTGCGGCAATCGCCGACATCGGCACCGCAATCAGGATCGACAGTATGACGCTCGAGACGACCAGCGCGACGGTCGGCTCGATCCGCGTCGAAATCAGCGGCAGCACGTCGATCTTGTAGAGGATCGATTTGCCCATTTCGCCATTGCCGAGATTCTTGATGAAATAGAAATATTGCAGCCACATCGGCTGATCGAGGCCGTATTGGGCGCGAATGCTGGCAAGCGCTGCCGGGGTGGCGCGCGTGCCGAGAATATTGCGCGCGGGATCGCCGGGAATGAGGCGGACCAGAACGAAGGTGATGACGCTGATGCCGAAGAGGACAGGCAGGAACTGCAGCGGTCGCGTCAATACGAATCTATAGCGATGCATGGCGGCGATCGCCCCCTTGTCGTCGGTGGGATTGGATCACCTTAGCTTGCATCAGCTTGCCCTATGCCGCGATAGGAAGTCGAGGAGTGCTGGATAGTAATCCCACGGGTTCTCATAGAAAGGCATGTGGCTGGCATTGGCGAAGACCTTGAGTTCGGCATCCTTCAAGGCAAGCTTCATCCGGAGCGCACAGGCCGGCGTCAACTCGTCATGTTCGCCCGCCGTGATCAGCACCGGCATGGCAAGTTGCGGAAGGTCCGGAATGCGGTTCCAGTCCTTGAGATTGCCGATATAGAGAAATTCGTTTGGTCCCTGCATCGTCTCGTAGGGACCCATGTTCCAATCGTCGAGCGAGCGGCGGACAGGTGCCGGCCATTCCGGCAGACGGCAGACATGGCGATAATTGAGGATGGTGACGGCGGCGAGATATTCGGGGTGATTATAGGTGCCCTGCGCCTCGTGCTTCTGCATCATGGCGACCGTTTCCGGGCCGAGTGCCGCGCGCAGCCGTTCCAGCTCGGAAATCAGATGCGGCATGTCGGCGACGGTATCTTCGAGGATCAGCGTCTTGAGGTTCTCGGGATAGGTCAGGGCATAGTCGATTGCCAGCCAGCCGCCCCAGGAGTGGCCGAGCATGTGGACCTTGCCGAGGCCGAGCGCCTTGCGGACGGTCTCGGTCTCCTCCACATAACGGCCAATGGTCCATAAACCCTTGTCGGTCGGGCGGTCTGAGGCGCCGGTGCCGAGCTGGTCGAAGGCGACGACTCTATACCCCTTGTCGACCAGGCAAGAGTGTGCCTCGCGCAGATAGTCGCAGGGCAGACCCGGACCGCCATTCAGGCAGAAAACCGTCTCGGGCCCGCTGCCAAAGCTGTAGGCGACCACCTTGTAGCCATCGACCCCGACGACATGCCGCGCCTCCGGCTCAATTTCACGCCACATTGACCACTCCGACGAAAGATTCTGCTTGCTCAATATTTGAGCATGGCTAAATTTTTACCTTAAACCGCGCTCGGCACCAGCTATAAGAAGTGATAGGTTGCGAGGTCGCAGGCACAGACGGGAACCGCTGCATGTTCGATCAAATCGGAACCATCAGGCGCCAATTCACGGCGCATCAGACGCTGGACGGCCGCATCGATCATATCTTCGAGAGCATGAAGGCAATCGGTTTCGAGGCTTTGATCTATGATTATTCGCCGGTGCCTTACGACCTAGACGGCAAGATCATGATCCCTTCGCTTTTGAAGCTAAGGAACATCTCCGACGACATGTATGAATACTGGTTCGATCGCGGTTATTTCCGCATCGATCCCGTGCAACAGGTGGCGCTACGGACTTCGGCGCCGTTCTTCTGGAATTACGATCCCAATGCCGATACGCTGATCAAGCGTTTCATGAGCGAGGATACGGTTCCCGTTGCGCGATATTTGAGCGAGCGTGACATGTCGACGGGTGTCACAGTGCCGGTGCACATGCCGCGCGGCGATTATGCGACGGTCACCGGAATTCGATTTGGTGCCAACAAGGAGTTCGAGCGTGACGCTCTGCGCTATATCGCCGATTTCAATCTGCTTGCGCATGTTTTTCATGAGACGGCCTATTCGCTCTTCGATACCGCAGCGCTGAGTGTCGGCAAGATCCGGCTGACGGAGCGCGAGAGGGAATGCCTGCGCTATTCCGCCGAGGGTTATTCCGCCAAGGAGATCTCGCGCATCATCGATCGCTCGGTGCCGACCGTCGTCATGCACTTGAATGCCGCGGCAAAGAAGCTCGGCGCCAAGAACCGCACCCAGGCGGTCGTCCGGGCCACGCATTATCGGCTGCTGGACGCGCAGCCACCCTATAACTTGTGATAGCTGCCGTACCCGTTTCGGCCGCGTTATGGTCTGGTCCATCGAAGCCTGGAGATGGAGAGACACGTGGCCGCAATCCCGACGCAGGAAGCCTTTCTGCCCTTTCGTGAATATCGGACGTGGTACCGCATCACCGGATCGCTCGATTCCGGCAAGCTGCCGCTCGTCATCGCCCATGGCGGGCCGGGTTGCACTCATGACTACGTCGACAGTTTCAAGGGCATTGCCGAAATCGATGGCCGCGCCGTCATCCACTACGATCAACTCGGCAATGGCAAGTCCACGCGCCTGCCTGATAAGGGTCCTGATTTCTGGACGCCGGCGCTGTTTCTCGATGAGCTGGATACGTTATTAAGGCATCTCGGCATTCAGGAGCGCTACGCTTTTCTCGGGCAGTCCTGGGGCGGCATGCTGGGCGCCGAACATGCGGTGCGTCGACCGAAGGGTCTGAAGGCACTGGTGATCGCCAATTCGCCGGCCAACATGCACACCTGGGTGGCGGAAGCGAACCGCCTTCGCGAGGAGCTGCCGCAGGAGGTGCAGGACACGCTGCTGAAGCACGAACGGGCCGGCACGATCACCGATCCGGAATATATCGCAGCTTCCCGCGTCTTCTACGATCGCCATGTCTGCCGCGTCGTGCCCTGGCCGGAGGAGGTTGCCCGCACCTTCGCCACCATGGACGAGGACAATACCGTCTACCGCAACATGAACGGTCCGACCGAGTTTCACGTCATCGGCACGATGAAGGATTGGACGATCGAAGACAGACTTCCCCTGATCGAGGCGCCGACCTTGCTGATCTCGGGCAAATATGACGAGGCGACGCCGCTTGTGGTCAGGCCTTATGTCGATGGCGTCAAAGGTTGCGAGTGGGTGCTCTTTGAAAATTCCAGCCATATGCCACATGTCGAAGAAAAGGATCTTTGCCTGAAGACGGTTTCAAGTTTCCTGGAGCGACATGACTGATCTTTCGGCCTTAACGGCGTGTCGAGTTGCGATGCCCGCCTCGCTTCTTCCGGCGTGGATCAACTCTGCTCGCTAATGGAATAGCGCAGTGTTCTAGATCGGTTTGTGGAGCATGGGGCGGCCGTTATCGAAGCTCTTGCGCCCCTTTTTCCAGCCGGCAATCACTCGGGCAATCTCGCGCACGGCCGCACCGGGGCCGGCACTGTCGAGGAGCACGATCGTCGCTTCGTCGCCGGCTTGCAGATATGTGCTGCCGTCGCGTTGGCCCGCTGTCATTCCGGTCACCATGTCGAAAACCAGGCTCATATCTTCGTCACGCGAAAGCTGGGCGATATTGGCGTAAAGATTGGCCATGCGAATGAGCGAGGCATCGCCATAGGGCGTGAAGGGATTGAGAATATTGTTGGTCGCGATTGAGGTGACGACTCCTCTTTCTGCAAGCAGATGGGCCGGCGCTACGCCACGCGGAACCAAGCGGTCTTGACCTCGGCCCATGAGAAACAGATCGGTTGCCGGAAGCACCGATAAAGCGATCCCTGCTTTTGCCAGGTCATCGGCAATAGCAAGAATCTGCGCCTGCCGCATGGCCGACAGATTAGTGACGTGGCCGATCGATACGCGACCCTGCCAGCCATGACGGAGCGTCGCGTCAATCACGTCGGGCAGATCGGTTCGATCCGGATCGAGACTGAAATCGAGATGAAAGTCCACCGCGACATTGTGCTTTACGGCAAGGGCAAAAATCATGTCCACGTGCCGGCCGGGGGAAGGATCTGTATAGGGGCAGCCACCCACCAGATCCGCACCATCGGCAAGTGCTGCGTCGAGCATGTCGTATGTTTCGGGTTCATTCGTGAGCCCGTCCTGGGCAAAGGCACAGATTTCAATATCGATCGCGAAGGCATAATCCCCCCGGATGCGCTTGATCGCTTCAAAGGAGCGGAAGCCCGCGCGCGGATCGATTTCAACGAAGGTGCGCATCCGCGTCGTGCCATGGGATATCGCTTTCTCCACGACGCGTGCGGCGCGCGAATAAACATCGGCTTCTTCGAAGCCTGCCTTCGCTTTGGCGACTTCCCGCACGGCCTCGGCAAGCGTTCCCTCGCAAACCGCGCAGCGGTCGAGAATGCAGGCCTTGTCGAGATGAATGTGGGTATCGACAAATCCGCCAAAGGCGAAGCTTCCCCCGCCGTCTACGTCCGATATTGCGTCACATCGAATGCGGGCTTCGATGGTTGAAATCCGGTCACCCCGCACGCCGATGTCGACGAAATCGCCATCTTCTACGACACGGACATTTCGAATGATGAGATCGAACGGTTGGCCGTTGGCGCTCACAGCAGGATCGCGCCTCCGTCGCTCCGCGGATCGTGCGCGCCGTCGATCGCCCCGTCTTCACCGATGCGGATCACGCCGGCTTGGCCCCCAAGTGGACTGAAGGCGTCGATGGTTGAGATCTCATGTCCCATGGCGGCGAGGACGGAAACCGTTTCGGCGCCAATATTTTCCTCGATCTTCAGGCTATCCCGACTGTCGGAAAATGTGCGGCCGAGCAAGAAGCGCGGGCGTGCGAGTGCCGCAGCGGGATCAAGGCCGTGATCGATCAGCAGGCTGAGCAGCAGCGACAGCGTCTGCGGCTGACCGTCCGCGCCCTGTGTGCCGTAGACCAGATGCGGACGTCCGTTCTTCAGCGCAAGACCTGGATTGAGCGTATAGAAAGGACGCTTTCCAGGCTGGATATAGTTGGGATTTACCGGATCGGTGCTGAAGGCCGCCCCTCTGTTTTGCCAGAGGAGGCCAGTGTCGCCGACCACTACGCCGCTGCCCCAGTCGAAATAGAGGCTTTGCAGCAGCGACGCACATCTTCCGTCTGCATCCACGGCGGCAAGCAGCGCCGTGTCGCCGTGTCGATAATCTTGTGGCCAAGGCAGGGCTCGTGCCGGATCGATCGCCGCAGCCTTGGCGGCAAGGCGCGTCGGATCGAGGAGGTATTTCGACACGTCCTCGGCGAAACGAGGGTCGGCGATCGCATGCCGATCGAGGAACGCCTGTTTCACGGCTTCGACCAGCGCATGATAATAGGCTGGACCGTCGGGCCGGAAATTCGCCATCGGCAAATGGTCGAGCACACCCATGATGCCGAGGGTGGTTATTCCTTGCGTCGGTGGGGGTGGAGCAAGAAGTATGGTGTCGCGATACGCCTGCTGGAGAGGAGCCGCGACATCAGTCCGCGTGGCAGCAAGATCTGCGGCCGAAAGAGGAGAGCCGGCCTCTGCAAGCCCGTTCGCAATTCGACGGGCGAGAGCCCCCTCATAGAATTCGCGGGTACCGTGACGCGCTATGGCTTTGAGCGTCTGCGCCAAAGCGGGCTGGTGCTGGATGCTGCCGGACCGGAAGAGCCCCGTGAAGCCCGGCCAGCCCTCCAGCTCATCGCGTCGGAATTCGTACCAGAAGGCTTGCGACCTGCTGACTTCGAAGCCGGCCTCCGCCAGTGCGATGGCGTCGTCGAGGAGGGCCGGCAATCGCTCCGTGCCGCCCCATGTGTCGGCGGAATAGGCAAGCACTTTCCCCCAACTATCCACGAGGCAGGCCGTCGTCAGTGTAGAGGCCGCGCCCCGCAAAGGTATGTCTCCACGCGGAATGGCCGCAGCCGCCTGCCCGATGCCGAGGAAAGTCTGTGCATTGCCTGTTTCGTCCGCCACCAGCCAGACAGCGTCCCCGCCCAGCCCGCAGAAATGGGGGTAGGTTACCGATAGAGCAGCTCCGGCCGCGACCAATGCCTCAATCGCATTGCCGCCGCGTCTGAGCACTTTTGCGCCTGCTTCGCTGGCCTGCCAATGCGGTGTCGCAATCATGGCATGGGACGATGGCGAATTGGTTTGAGCGGTCTGTCTGGCGGAGGGGGTCATGAAATCAGCGGTCGCACGGATGGCGATGATGTCTTGTTCGGCATTGGTAAATCCTGGCGGCATGGTCTGGAAAGCCAGACATGCAATCCCGATGCCATAAGGCGCCCCAGCTGGACGATCATGATTCAAGCCATTGTATCTATTCAGAATAAATCAGTTCCTTGTTGCCAAGGCTGCAAAGATGCCAAGGGCCGATCTTGCGTTCCTGCCTCAGCGAGTGCCCAGGAATTCGCATGTTCGTGTATGGGTGATGGAAAAAGTGGCGGTTCAGTCCCGATGCGGTCTGGAAGACGCCGCTGCCATTGAATGACGCGCTGGGCTGTCTGCGGGTGCTATCCGCAATCTCGATCGCAGCGCATTACACCATTGTCCACGCTAAAGTGATGCTCGGGATGCCTCCGTCACCGCCTCCTGCAATGAAGACGGTGGTGAATGACTTTTCAGCCACGAGAGGGATGACAAAGCCGTCCGCTCTCCTATTCTCACGGAGCAGATCATTTCTTTCATATCGGCAGCCGCCGATTTCGATCTTGACCTTGGGAGAACATCATGACGCGCACGGTGATTATCGGTGCAACGGGCCATATCGGCACCTATCTCGTGCCGCGGCTTGTGGAAGCAGGGCATGAGGTCGTGGCGATCAGCCGCGGCCACGCCAAACCCTATTCGCCGAACAAAGCGTGGAATGATGTGGAGATGCAGGCGATGGATCGCTCCGCCATGGAGAAGGAGGGCAGCTTCGGTCCAGCCATTCGCGCCTTGAAACCGGATATCGTCATCGACATGATCTGCTTCACGCTCGATAGCGCAAGGCATCTGACCGAGGCGCTCACCGATCATGTCGGCCATTTCCTGCATACGGGTACGATCTGGACGCATGGATTTTCGACCGTGGTTCCGACGCCGGAAGAGGCGCCGAAGCGGCCCTTCGGCGACTATGGCACCCAGAAGGCGGCGATTGAAGCGCATCTGCTCGAGGAGGCGCGGCGCAGGGGATTTCCCGCTACCCTGATCCATCCCGGCCATATTGTCGGTCCAGGCTGGGAGCCTCTCAACCCGGCCGGGCATTTCAACCTGTCGGCATTTTCGACATTGGCGCGCGGTGAAACCCTCGTCCTGCCGAATTTCGGCTTGGAGACGGTCCACCACGTTCATGCTGACGATGTCGCGCAAATGTTCATGGGCGCTATCGCCAATTGGCAGGCCTCGACAGGCGAGGCTTTCCATGCGGTTTCAGCCGGTGCGCTAACGCTCAGAGGCTATGCCGAAGCGATGTCGCGCTGGTTCGGACATGAACCTAAGCTGGAATTTCTGCCCTATGAGGCATGGGCCGAAGGCCAGCCGGCGGAAGATGCGCAGGCGACCTGGGAGCACATTGCCAGAAGCCCGAATTGCTCGATTGCGAAGGCCGAGAGGCTGCTTGGATACCGGCCGCGCTATACGTCGCTGCAGGCCGTTCAGGAGGCGGTTGCCTGGCTGATGGAGAATGGTCGGATCGGTTGAAAGGCCAGTTTTTAAGCCTGGTCAGTGGTTTTGAGCCAGGCATCCATGCCTTTTGCTGCCGCATGACCAGTTGCAAAGCAGGCCGTCAGAAGATAGCCGCCGGTCGGCGCTTCCCAATCGATCATCTCTCCGGCCGCGAACAGGCCGGGAAGTTTCTTCAGCATGTATCTCTCGTCGAGCTCATCCCAGCGAATGCCGCCGGCAGACGAGATGGCTTCGGCAATGGGCCTTGGTCTCAGCAACGGAATCGGCAGAGCTTTGATCCGGCGGGCAAGCGCTTCCGGATGCGAGAGAACTGCGGGCTCGGCAAGCTCGCGCAAAAGGCCTGCCTTGACGCCCTCGATGCCGGCGCCCTTGCGCAGGCGATTGGAGAAGCTGGCCTTTGGGTCTTGCCGCGTCAGATCGCGCGCCAAGCGCACCTCATCGCGTCCCGGGGCCAGATCGACGACGAGCGAGGCCTCACCCTTTTTTGCCAACCGGTCGCGCAGCGAAGCGGCATGCGCGTAGACCAGACTGCCCTCGATCCCTGTTTTCGAGATGACGAATTCGCCGGGAAAAGTCCCGGCTTCCGATGTTGCCGTCACGGCTTTGAGGGGTTCGCCGGCAAAGCGCTCGCTGAAGGTCGCACTCCAGGTGACATCGAAACCGCAATTGGCCGGCTGCAAGGCGGCGGTATCGATCCCTTTATCGCGAAGCCAGCTGACCCATGCCGCATCCGATCCGAGCCGGGCATAGCTTGCCCCGCCGAGTGCCAGCAAAACGACGTCATGACGCACGAGCTCGCGCCCGTTCGGTGTTTCGAAGACTAGACTGTCGTCCTCGAAGCCGCACCAGCGATGCCGCGTCATGATGCTGACATTACCCGCCTGCAGCCTGGCCAGCCAGGCACGCAGCAGCGGCGAGGCCTTCATGACTTTCGGGAAGACGCGGCCGGACGAGCCGATGAAGGTTTCCGTTCCCAGGCCTTTTGCCCAGGCTCTGATCTCGTCAGGTTGGAAATCGTCAAGCGCTGCGCGCAATCGGGACGAAGCCGCGCCGAAGCGGGTGGCAAAGACATCGTAATCTTCCGAATGCGTGATGTTGAGACCGGATTTTCCGGCCAGCAGAAACTTGCGCGCGACCGTCGGCATGGCGTCGTAGATCACGACGCGATGGCCAAGCCGCGATAAGGTCTCTGCCGCCATCAACCCGGCAGGGCCGCCGCCAATGATTGCGATTTGTGTTTTTGTCATGCTCACCCGGTGCCGCTTGCTATTGTTCTCTAAGGCCGGATAGGAACCGAACGCAAGATCGTCGCCAGCCCAGTCCAATCTCACTGTCGTTCAGACGGGTTACGGCAGCGCCGGAAATCCCACGTTTCCTCTCGTATCCTTTGCCATATCCACGTTTAAATCGATATAACCATATGGTTACTATTGCTTCTGATTCACCGGGGGCTGTCAACTTATGCGATGATCGGTTACTTATCGGCGTGAGGGTGGGCCGCATAAGCCCCCACGAAATGCCGCCGGGAGCCATGATGTCAGAAGCCAAGACCGTGAAGCGCAGCGCAAGGAATGCAGGCCTTGCGAATGCAGAGAAAGCCCCCTCGCGCGCAGCTTCGGAACGGCCCCGTCTCAGGGATGCGGAACGCACCAGCAAGGCTATTCTGGCTGCCGCGACCAAGGAATTTGCCGAGCGCGGCTATGGCGGCGCCCGCGTCGATGCCATCGCCGAACGGGCGAAAATCAATAAGCGGATGCTCTATCACTATTTCGGCGGCAAGGATGCGCTCTACGTCGCCGTTCTCGAAGGCAGTTATATCGCCATCCGTTCGGCGGAAGCTCGGCTCGACCTCTCACATCGCTCCCCTGCGGACGGCTTGCGGGAGCTCGTCGTCTTCACCTGGCAATATTTTCTGGATCACCCTGAATTCCTGGGAATCCTCAGCACGGAAAACATGCATAAGGCCCGCTTCCTGAAGCGTTCGGCGCGCATTTTCGAGCTGCACTCGCCGCTGGTCTCCGAAATCTCCGGCCTGCTCGATCGTGGCGCGGCCGCGGGCGTATTCCGCGGCGGCTGCGATCCGGTGAAAATCTATATGAGCATTGCGGCCCTCGGCTCGTTCTTCCTGACGAACCGTTGGACGCTCTCGACGATCTTCCGTCGCAATCTCTCGGACAAGAGCGAAATCGACGCCTGGGGGGAGCATATCGTCGACGTGATTTTCGCCTATCTGCGTCCCTGAAATCTCCCGCGCAACAGGCCCGGCAACGATAGACGATTGCCGCTGCGGCCATTGACGATGGCCGTTGACAGTATGGCTTTGCCATGTCAGTTATGTAACTATATAGTTATTTACGGGAGGAAGAAACTCATGGCAACGAAGCCGATCGGCATCATCATGCACGGCATTACCGGCCGCATGGGCTATAACCAGCATCTCGTGCGTTCGATCCTGGCGATCCGCGAACAGGGCGGCGTTCTTCTATCGAACGGCGATAGGCTGATGCCGGAGCCGCTGCTTGTCGGACGCAATGCCGAAAAGATCGAGGCGATTGCCCGCAAGCACGGTCTGTCCAAGACGACGACCGATCTCGAGGCCGCTCTTGCCGATCCCAGCAATACGATCTTCTTCGATGCCGGTTCGACGCAGATGCGCGTCGAGCTTCTTGAGAAGGCGATTGCGGCCGGCAAGCATGTCTATTGCGAGAAGCCGATCTCGGAGACGCTGGAGGAGGCGCTCTCGGTTGCGGCTTCGGCAGAGCGTCGCGGCGTCAAGAACGGTGTCGTCCAGGACAAGCTCTTCCTGCCTGGGCTGCGCAAGATCGCCATGCTGCGCGATAGCGGCTTCTTCGGCAAGATCCTCTCCGTGCGCGGTGAGTTCGGTTACTGGGTCTTCGAAGGCGATTGGGGCGTGAAGGCACAGCGCCCCTCCTGGAACTACCGCAAAAAAGACGGCGGCGGCATGATCCTCGATATGCTGCCGCATTGGCGTTATGTGCTCGACAATCTCTTCGGCGAGGTGAAATCGGTCAGCTGCCTTGGCGCCACGCATATTCCAAGCCGCGTCGACGAGAACGGCAACACCTATGTCGCCGATGCCGACGATGCCGCCTATGCAACCTTCGAGCTCGAAGGCGGCGTTATCGCGCATATCAACTCCTCCTGGGCAGTCAGGGTTCGCCGCGACGATCTCGTCACCTTCCAGGTCGACGGCACTCATGGCTCGGCCGTCTGCGGGCTGATGCGTTGCTGGACACAGCATCGCGTCAACACGCCGAAGCCGGTGTGGAACCCGGATCAGCCGCAGCCGATCAATTTCTTCGACACCTGGGAAGAGGTGCCGGACACACAGGCCTTCGACAATGGCTTCAAGGCGCAATGGGAGCAGTTCCTGTGCCATGTGGCCGAGGACGCGCCGTGGAAGTTCACACTTCGCGAGGGCGCCAAGGGCGTGCAGCTGGCGGAGCTGGCACAGAAGAGCTGGGCGGAACGTCGCTGGGTCGACGTTCCCTCCCTTTCGGCCCGCTAGGAGGCTGGCCTCATGGAGAGAAGCCTTCACCTGCCAAGGGCAGACGGCACGATCGCCGTCTTTACCCCCGCCAACGATCCGCTGATCGCGCCTGTGAAGCCGGCGGGCGGTCATCATTTCAATCGTGTCGCCTATGCCGCCGCGCATGTTGTCGTAGATGCGCTTGCCGACAACGATCCCTGGCTTGACCGCAACATCGACTGGGAGCGCACCATCGCCTTCCGCGAATATCTCTGGGGCCTCGGTCTCGGCGTCGCGGAAGCGATGGATACCGCGCAGCGCGGCATGGGGCTCGACTGGGCCGGAGCGAAAGAACTGATCGCGCATGCGCAGTCGGCGGCTCGCGGTCGGCCGGATGCCGTGATCGCCTATGGCGCCGGCACCGATCATCTGCAGCCCCGTCCCGATGTCACGATCGATGATGTCATCCGCGCCTATGAGGAACAGATCGCCTATGTGGAAGGGCAGGGTGGTCGCGTCATTTTGATGGCCAGCCGGGCACTTGCCGCCGCCGCAAAGAGTCCGGACGATTACGTTCGGGTCTATGACCGCATTCTTGGACAGGTCAAAGAGCCTGTCATCATTCACTGGCTTGGCTCAATGTTCGATCCGGCCCTGGCGGGCTATTGGGGCTCTGCCGATGATATGCAGGCCATGGAGACCGCGACCGCGATCATCAATCAGAATGCGGCCAAGGTCGATGGCGTGAAGATTTCGCTGCTTTCGGCGGAGAAAGAAATCGTCATGCGCCGCCGGCTCGATCCGTCGGTCAAGATGTATACCGGCGACGATTTCAACTACGCAGAACTGATCGCCGGTGACGAGCAGGGTTACTCGCATGCCCTGCTCGGCATCTTCGATGCCATCGCGCCGGCCGCGAGTGCGGCCCTTGCGAAGCTTGCCCGGAACGATCTCGACGCCTTCCACGCGATCCTGGCGCCGACCGTCCCGCTATCGCGCCATATCTTCAAGGCGCCGACGCGCTTCTACAAGACTGGCGTCGTGTTCCTCGCCTATCTCAACGGCTTCCAGGACCATTTCCAGATGCTCGGCGGCCAGCAGAGCGCCCGCTCGATCCAGCATCTTTCGGAGCTGTTCCGTCTGGCGGACACGGCGCGCGTACTGCGTGATCCGGATCTCGCAGTCTATCGCATGAAAGCAATCCTTGCCACCATCGGCATCGACTAGCGGATAGGAATGGGGGAGGATCACGATGGCCGTAGAGGGTCTGTCCATCAACCTGGCGACGGTGCGCCAGCAATATGACATGCGCCAGGCGGTCGAAGCCTGCCTGAAGCAGGATATCGTCGCGATTGCGCCCTGGCGCGATCAGGTGCACAAGATCGGGCTTTCGGAGGCTGCTCGCATCGTCGCCGACAACAAGCTCAAGGTGACCGGGCTTTGCCGCGGCGGCATGTTTCCCGCGGCAAGCGCCGAGGGTAGGGCGGCTGCAATCGACGACAACAAGCGGGCGATCGACGAAGCGGCGGCGCTGAATGCCGATTGCCTCGTTCTCGTCGTCGGCGGCTTGCCGGAGGGATCGAGGGATATCACTCAGGCCCGCGAGATGGTGGCGGACGGTATCGCGGCGATCCTGCCGCATGCGCGCAGCGCCGGCGTTCCGATCGCGATTGAGCCGCTGCATCCTATGTACGCGGCTGACCGCGCCTGCGTGAACACGCTGGAGCAGGCGCTCGACATCTGCGATTTCCTGGGCGAAGGCATCGGCGTCGCGATCGATGTCTACCACGTCTGGTGGGACCCGAAGCTTTATCAGCAGATCGCGCGTGCTGGCGCCGATGGCCGCATCCTGGCGCATCATATCTGCGATTGGCTGGTGCCGACCACGGACCTGCTGCTCGATCGCGGCATGATGGGCGACGGCGTCATCGACTTGAAGCGCATCCGCGCCGAGATTGAAAAGGCCGGCTTTTTCGGCCTGCAGGAAGTCGAAATCTTCTCTCAGAACAATTGGTGGAAGCGACCGGGCGAGGAGGTTCTCTCCACCTGCATCGAGCGTTTCCGTAGCGTCTGCTGATTTGCGGCGGCTGAGGCAGCATCGCCAATAAAAAAGCCGGACCACCAATTGGCCCGGCTCCTATTTCAAACCATCGACGTAACGGCTTACTCGGCCGAAACGATCTTGCCGCCTTCCCACTTGTAGAGCGAGAAGCTCTGCGAGGTCAGGTCGCCGGTTTCGCCGTAGGTGACCTTGCCGATGGCGGTGTCGATCGGTTCGCCCTTCTTCAGAGCGGTACCGACTGCTTCGGCATCATCTGCCTTGCCGGCCTTCTCGATGCCGGCCTTCAACACCTGCACGGCAGCATAGGCGTTCAGCGTGAAGGCTTCGGCCGGGATGTTGCGTGCCTTGAGGGCGGTAACGGCGCTCTGCGAATCCGGGTTCTTCAGCGCGTCAGACGCGTTGGTGAAGAGCGTGCCGGCAGCCGAATCGTTGGCGATCGCCCAATATTCGGTATTGGAAAGGCCGTCGCCGCCGATGATCTGCGCCTTGACGGAGATGTCGTGCAGCTGGCGGGCCAGCAGACCTGCTTCCGGATGATAGCCGCCGAAATAGATCACTTCGACGCCAGCCTGCTTCAACTTCGTCGTCAGCGCGCTGTAATCCTTTTCGCCCGGGGTCAGCGAGTCGTTGACGACTTCGGTGATACCGCCCTTGTTGATCGCTGCCTTGAAGGCGTCCGCCAGGCCCTTGCCGTAGGCGCCCTTGTCGTTGAGGATGGCGATCTTCTTGTCCTTGAAGTTCTTCACGACATATTCGCCGGCGACGACGGCCTGCTGGTCATCTCGGCCGCAGGTGCGGAAGATGTTCGTGAGACCGCGATTGGTCAGGTCCGGAGCGGTTGCGGTCGGCGTGACCATCAGGATGCCGTTTTCGGCCAGCGCGTCCGAAACCGGAATGGCAACACCCGAAGTGACCGGGCCGACGACGAAGCGGATGCTGTCGCCGACAAAGCCGTTGGCGACGGATACGCCCTGCTTCGGATCGCCGGCATCGTCGCCGAGCTTCAGGACGAGCTTCTGGCCGAGAACGCCGCCGCTCTTGTTGATTTCGTCGATAGCGGTCTGCGCGCCATTCTTGACCTGCTCGCCGTAAGCTGCGACCGGGCCGGTCAGCGGCGCGATGAGGCCGATGGTGATGTCCGCATGTGCGAGAGGTGCGAAGGCCAGCGAAGCGACGAAGGTCGCGGCCGTCAATGTCTTCAGACTCATGTTAGCTCTCCTTGGATGGGCGCGGCAGCACCCTTTGAACCCGCCCGCAATCGCCTGTCTCGACGCGCAAACTGCCGTGAGGCGTTCTTTTTAAAGAGACAAAGCTGATATCGAAGCCGATGATCGCCTTCGGACATTTTTTGATCTCGAAAGCGCTCATGAGGGTATTTTGTGTAGGAATATTGCGACGATTCCGCAAGAAAATAACCGTCGCGAAGACAATTTTAGCGTTTTTTCGAAAATTTTGACGAGGGATGGTTGTTGCCTGCTTGCCGCGAGGATCGAGGTCATATGGCAGGAAGGTTAGGTGAGACGGGAGGTGGAAATCTACAGACCGCTGATCCACATAAGCCGCAGCGCCGGTCGCAACGCATGCCAAGGAGACTGATCTCGCGTGAATGAGAGTAACGATTTCAAAGTCTATTTTGACCTCTGGCGGCTGATTCCCGACGGTACGCCGATCGTGACGCATTCCAGCCGGCTTTTTCCCGTGCGTCGTGATGGCGAGCCGGCGATGCTGAAGATCGCCGACGCGCCGGAGGAGAAATCAGGGGCTGAGCTTATGGTCCGGTGGAATGGCATTGGTGCTGCGCGCGTTCTTGAACATCAGGACGATGCTATCCTGCTCGAACGGGCGACGGGCACCCGCTCACTTTCCGAGATGGCAAGGAATGGCGAGGACGACGAGGCAAGCCGGATCATCTGCAAGGCCGTCGCCGGGCTCCACGCCTCGCGCGCCGGCGCCTTGCCGCAATTGATACCGCTTGTCCACCGGTTTCGTTCGCTGGAAACCATGGCTCACTGTGAAGGCGGTGTCTTCGTCCAGTCCGCAGTTGTCGCCCGCGCGCTGTTGTCGAAGCCCCGCGATGTCGTAGCGCTGCATGGCGACATTCATCACGGCAATATCCTCGATTTCGCGGAGCGCGGCTGGCTCGCGATCGATCCTAAGGGCCTGGTGGGCGAGCGCGGCTTTGATTACGCCAATCTCTTCTGCAATCCCGATAATGCAGTCGCCACATCTCCCGGCCGTCTTGCCCGGCAAGTGACGATCGCTGCCGAGGCGGCGGGAATGGAGCGCGGACGCCTGTTGCGATGGATCATTGCCTGGGCCGGCCTTTCGGCAAGCTGGTTGATCGAAGATGGCGAGGATGAACATGTCGAACCAACGCTGCGCGTCGCCGAAATCGCGGCGGCGGAGCTCGCCAGAACCGAAGGCTAGGAGATCAGGGCCTCGCGCCAGGACTGCCGATAGCGCGCCAACCCGGGCAGTTCGGTGCGAATAGGCGGGTTGCCTGTCGCACCGATGGTTCTGATCCCCGCCAGCAAGGCGGCACCCTGGCTGGTGCCCGTCGAGCCTGCTAGTGCGATGACATCCGTGCTCGTCATGGCGGAGAGGGCGATGAGGTAGGCGCGATTGAACGCAAAGGGACCTTCGACGAAGATCGGTCCTTTAGCGCCGATCAGACCGAGGCAGGCTTCCGTCATCAGCGCGAGATAGAGGCTGACGGCTGCAAGCCGTTCGGCCTTGCTCACGGAGGTATCCCCGATCCAGCGTCGCGTCCGCCCGGGAAAGGGTCCCGATCCGTCAACGACGTTGGGTAAAAGCATGAGGCCCTTGACGATTGCCGGTTCCAATGCGGCCTCGATTGCTTCACTGGACACAGCGCCGATTTCCGCTGCCAGAATCTCGAACTCGCGGCCACCCATGAAGC
This sequence comes from Rhizobium sp. AB2/73, assembly GCF_020871915.1. Lineage (NCBI taxonomy): Bacteria > Pseudomonadati > Pseudomonadota > Alphaproteobacteria > Hyphomicrobiales > Rhizobiaceae > Rhizobium > Rhizobium sp. AB2/73. The sequence continues at coordinate 387,769 of NZ_CP067072.1, forward strand.
GGGAAGACGGCACGGCGCGGCCATAGGCATCGATATTGGCAAGGGTATCGCGGGCGGGATCGAGATGGCCGAGATCGCCGCCGACGCCGAAACTAATCACCCAGGTTCCCGTCGAGACGACGGCAAAAGGCGCTTCATTCTCGACCAGATGCGGTAGCAGCGAGGCGTTGGAATCATGAATGCCGCAATAGACGGGCACCGACTTTGTCAGTCCGATCTCTTCGCTGAGTGTCGGCAACACCGGGCCGAGGGCGTCGAATGCCGAGCGCACGGGCGCCATCAGCGTGCGGATGCCGAGCCTGTCGACGAGCGACGAATAGGTTCCAGCCGTCGGGTTCCAGAGATCGGTATGGCAGCCAAGAGACGTCACCTCGTTGGCGGCAACGCCGGTCAGGCGAAACGCCCAATATTGCGGATAGGTCAGAATCGTCGCGACGCGAGCGAAATCAGCCGGGAAGGCGCTTTGCTGATAGTGGATCTGCGCGCCGACATTCAGGCCACCGGATAGCCGCGGCGAAAAGGTTTCGGCAAAAGCCGGGCGCACTTGCGCATAGTCATCCTGAACGGCTTGGGGATAGATGTGTTCGTAATCGAGAACCGGCAAGGCAAGATCGCCTCCGGCGTCCAACAAAACCGCCGAAGCACCGTGCGTCGTGATTGATATGGCATCGAAGCCGGGCGTGGCTGCAAAGCCCTTCAGCGCGTCGATGATGAAGCGCCATAGGCTTTCGATATCGTAATGCGGATAAGGCCCCGACTTCAGAACGCTGTTTGCAGTTCTGACGGCGGCGATCTCGGCACCGGTCCCGGCGTCCAGCACAACAACCTTGGCGTTGGTCTTGCCGATGTCGATCACGGCGATGTGGCGGTAGGCTGTCTCGCTGTTCATGGCAGATGGAAGACCGTGACGAGATCGCTTTGGATGGGCGAGTTATCGGGATTGGTCGCCATGATGTCGGCCATATGCGCCCACCATTTCTTCATGACGGGATGTTCGGGCAGGCTCGCCATGGTGTGATCTTTCGGCCGGGTCAGCACCCCGAAAAGCGTATTCGTCTCGCGATCGAGATGGATGGAATAGTCGCTGACACCGGTCTGATGCAGCAGATCCACCAGCTCGGGCCAGATTTCATCATGCCTCTTGCGGTATTCCGCTTCCATGCCTGGATTGAGCGTCATCTTGAAGGCGTGGCGTTCGAGAGCAGCGGTCATTTGGAGCTCATGGTCCTGATGCGCTTTGCCACGATCGGCAGCGCGATGGTGATGATGAGGAGGAGGCCGATGAAAATCGACATGACAATGCCGGGAACATTCAGCAGGCCAAGGCCGAAGGTGACCAAGCCCATGACGAAAGCGGCGATGACGACGCCGCCGATCGTCCCCGAGCCGCCGAGGATCGATACGCCGCCGAGCACGACCATGGTGACCACCTCCAGCTCCCATCCCAGCGCGATCGAGGGGCGCGTCGAGCCGAGGCGCGAGGTGAGGCAGACGGCGGCGATACCGCTCATGATGCCGGTCAGGAGAAACAGGATGAATTTGATCCGCTCGACTGGAATGCCCGAGAAGCGCGCGGCGAAATCATTGTTGCCGATGGTATAGACCTGCCGGCCGAAATTCGTCGCATGCAGCAGGATGGCAAAGGCGATCGCCAGCGCGATGAAGAGCACGAATTCGAACGAGAAGACCCAGACGACATAGCCTTGGCCGAAATAGGCGAAACTATCCGGATAGTTGCCATAGGCCTGGTCGCCCAGCACAATATAGGAGATGCCGCGAAACAGGCTCATCGTGCCAATGGTGACGACGATCGACGGCAGCTTCAGCACGGAAACGAGGAAGCCGTTGAAGATGCCGCAGACGAGGCCGACGCCGATACCGATCGCGACGAGGCCGGGCGTGTCGACGCCCAGTTGCGCGGCAGCGCCCATCGCCGTCGACGCCAGCGCGATGATGGCCGCGACCGAGAGGTCGATTTCGCCAGCAATCACCAGCAGCGCCATGGCAAAGGCGATCATCGCCTTTTCGGTAAAGTTGAAGGTCGCGTCCGAGAGATTGAAGGGATCGAGAAAATAGGGCGAGGCCAGCGAATTGAAGATGAAGATCGCGACCGCGACGCCGAAGAGCAGCGTTTCCCAGCTTGCCATGACGCGCTTGAAGGGCGTGCCGAGGCGATCAGGAATGGCGCGCTTTTCCGCGGTTGCCGCTTGCGAACCGTTGCTCATGCGTGTGCTCCCTGGCTGACGGTGTCCCTCGCGGCCTGGTCGCGCAGGATGATGCGGCCGCGGTTGCGTTCGCGCCGGGCGTTGAAGACGACTGCAAGGATGATGACGGTTCCCGAGATCGCCATTTGCGTGAACGGCGAGATGCCGATGACCGGAAGCGCGTTCTTGATGACGCCGAGGAAGAGGGCGCCCAAGACCGCGCCGGCGACAGAACCAACACCACCGGCGATCGATATGCCGCCGATGACGCAGGCGGCCACGCTATCAAGTTCGAAGCCGTTGGCGATATCGACATAGGCGACGGCATAGCGCGAAACCCAAAGGTAGCCGCTCAGCCCCGCGAGCGCGCCGGAGAGGACGAAGGCGAGGAAGCGCGTCCAGCCGACATCGATACCGGCGTAAACCGCTGCCACCGGATTCCCGCCGCTCGCATAGGCCGAGCGGCCGAACTGCGTATAGCGCAGCACCAGATACATCATCAGAACGATGGCGATGCCGATCCAGGCAAGCACAGGCAGGCCGAGAAGCGGCGTGCGCGGCACGTTCAGGAAAATCGGCGTGAACTGGTGCGCATTGACCCAGGCGCCGCCCGACAGCACGAAGGCCATGCCGCGATAGATCGTCAGAGTGCCGAGCGTGACGACGATCGGCGGGATTTCCAAAGCCCAGACGAGATAGCCGTTGATGGCGCCGAGAACCGCACCCATCAGGATCGCCGTGATGACGAGGGCGATCAGCGGAATATCGGGATAGGCGGCGTTCAGCATCGCGACCGCCATGCCCGTCAGCGCCAGATTGGCGGCGACGGAGAGATCGATCGATTTCGTCAGGATGACGGTCATCTGGGCAAGCGCCAGGATGATGAGGATCGAGGTGTCGTTGAAGATATTGGCGAGATTGGCGGGCTCGGCAAAGCCGGCCGCGCGTGTCGCGAAGCCGGCGATCATCACGACGATGATAATGGCGAGCAGAGTTTCGCGCTTTTTGAGGATGCGTGGCATCCCGTCCTCCCTATGCATTTCCAGTGGCGGCGCGCACCAAGATTTCCGGCGTCAGCCCCTCGCGCTCGAAAAGGCCAGCGGACAGGCCCTCCTTCATGACCAGCACGCGATCCGACATGCCGAGGATCTCGGGCAGTTCGGAGGAGATCATGATGATGCTGAGACCTTCGGCCGCCAGCTCGCTGATGAAGCCGTGGACGGCGGCCTTCGAGCCGATATCGATCCCTTTGGTGGGCTCGTCGAGAATGATGATCTTCGGCTGCGTCGCAAGCCACTTGCCGATAACCACCTTCTGCTGGTTGCCGCCGGAGAGCGTTCCAACCGGCACCGAAAGAGCGGCTGCGCGCAGATCGAGCCGTTCGGCATATTTGCGCGCGAGAGCGAATTCGTTGGCTGCCTTCAGGAAGCCCTTGCGCGACGTGCGCCCGAGGGAAGGCAGCGACATGTTCTGATAGATTGGCATCGGCAGCGCCAGGCCGTGGCGGCCACGCTCCTCCGGCACATAGACGATGCCGGCTGCTATCGCGTCCTGCGGCGAACGCACCTGGATTTCTCGACCATCAAGCGTCAAACGCCCGGAAAGCGGTTTGGTGATGCCGAAGAGCGATTGGCAAAGCTCGGATCGCCCGGCACCGATCAGGCCGTAGACGCCAAGAATTTCGCCGCGCCGTAGCTTGAAGGAAATATCGCGGAACTCGGTGCGGTGACAGTATTTGTCGACTTCGAGAACGGTGTCGCCGATTGTCACGGGCATTTTCGGGAAGGCGTCCTTGACGTCGCGGCCGACCATCATGCGAACGATCTCGTCCTGGGGCGTCGACTTCAATTCGCCGTGGCCCACGGCGCGGCCGTCACGGAAGACGACGAAATTGTCGGCGATCTCGTAGAGTTCGTCGAACTTGTGGCTGATGAAGAGGATGGCCTTGCCCTTGGCTTTCAAGCCTTCGACGATGCGGAAGAGATCGTCGATCTCCTTGCGGGAAAGGGCGGCGGTGGGCTCGTCCATGATGACGATGCGGGCCTCGATCGACAAGGCGCGCGCGATTGCCACAAGATGGCGCTGCGCGATGGAGAGGTCCTTCAATCGGGTCGTGGGATCGATCGCACTTTCCAGAGATTGCAGAAGCTCTTTCGATCGGCTGTTCATCCTCTTCCAGTCAATGGTGCGCCAGGATGTGCGCGGCGCATGGCCGAGGAAGATGTTTTCGGCAACAGTCAGCTCGTCGAAGAGTACGGTTTCCTGATGAATGGCGGTGACGCCGGCATCGATGGCCGCCTGCGCATTCGCAAAGGCCGTCGGCTTGCCATCGACGAGGATCTCGCCCTCATTCGGGCGGTAGATTCCCGTAAGAATCTTGACGAGTGTCGATTTGCCCGCGCCGTTCTCACCGATCAGGGCGGTCACCTTGCCGGGATAGAGCGAAATGCTGACGCCATCCAGCGCCTTGACGCCGGGAAAGATCTGGGAAATGCCGCGCATTTCCAGAATGGCCTGATTGTTCGCGGCTGGTGCGTCCGCGATGGAGCGTTGAAGGACTGTGGTCATCAGCAATGTACCGGATCAATGAAACCAGGTCCGGCGGCTGACGCCGCCGGAGAGTTGCGAGTTCGATTTTCGATCAGAAAACCTTGGAGAACTGATCGATGTTCGAAGCGTTGTAGACGAAGGGATCGGCCATGGCGGCTTCGCCGTTTTCGCCAACCTTGATCTTGCCCATGCGGCCAGCATTGATCTCGCTGCCGGGCTTGCCGTCGGTCTCACCCTTGACCAGGCGATAGGCGATCTGCGTTGCGGAATAGCCGAGATCGATCGGATTCCAGATCGCAAATTCCTTAGTCGCGCCGGACTTGATGGCGCCGGCCATTTCGGACGGCAGGCCGAGACCTGTCACGTAGACCTGGCCGATCTTGCCGGCATCCTTGACGGCCTGCGAAGCAGCGAGCACGCCGACCGTCGTCGGAGCGACGATGACCTTGACTTCCGGATGCGAGGTCAGGAGGCCCTGGGCTTCACGATAGCTCTTGTCCGAGAGGTCGTCGCCATAGACTGTTGTCACGAGATTGAGGCCTGGGAAATCCTTCAGCTGCTTCTTCATCTCGCCGATCCAGATGTTCTGGTTGGTCGAGGTGGTCGTTGCCGAAAGAATGGCGAAGTTGCCCTTGCCGCCGTCGAGGTGATCCTTGGCGAGCGTCAGGCACATTTTGCCGATCAGTTCGTTGGACGAGGGGTTCAGCTGCAGGATGCGACCGGCCTTTGCGACGCCGGAATCCCAGGAGATCACCTTGATGCCGCGCTGTGTGGCCTTCTTCAGGGCAGGCACGACGGCATCGGGATCGTTCGCTGAAATTGCGATGGCATCGACGCCCTGCGCGATCAGCGAGTTGATCACTTCGATCTGGCCTTCGGCCGTGGTCGAGGTCGGGCCGGTGTAGATCACCTGCACGCCGCCGAGATCCTTTGCGGCTTCCTGTGCGCCCTTGTTGGCGGCTTCAAAGAAGCCGTTGCCCAGCGACTTCACCACGAGACCGATCTTGATGTCTTTTGCACTGGCCGCGCTGGCGAAAAGCGTTGCGGCGAGCGCGACGCCGATCGCCAGTTTCTTTGCAATATTCATGTCACTTCCTCCCAAAGTTAATAGGCATGCTCACCCCACCTGAGCCGCGCGTCTCATGCGACCGACGGGGAATCTTCCTCCTCGGCCTCAGCCGAAACATTTGCAATAATGAGCGAAATGCCCGCATCCTCGATCATGCGCACGGTTTCGGCGGTAACACCGTCATCGGTAATGATGGTCGAGACCTGCTCGAGCGGGCAAAGGATCAGGCTGGAGCGCTGGCGGAATTTGCTTGAATCCACCATGACGACGAGTTCGTCAGCCTGGCGCATGAGCTTCTGCTCGCTCTGGATGACCAGCGCGTCGGCTTCCATGACGCCGAGCGGACCGACGCCCTGCGCGCCGATGAACATGCGCTGCGCATAGAAATTGCGGATTGTATCGTTGTCGAAGGGCGAGAGGATCAGGCTTTGTTCGCGATAGATCGCGCCGCCCGGCACCGTCACCGTGTTCTTCGAATGCTTGACCAGGTGTTCGGCGATCGCGAAGGAATTGGTCATCACCTGCAGCCGGAAGGCCGAGATATAGTGAACCAGTTGGAATGTGGTCGTGCCGCCATTGATGATGATGGCGTCGCCGGGATTGCAGAGTTCGGCGGCCTTGCGCGCAATTGCGCGTTTCCTATCGATGTTGACGGCTTCGGATACACGAAACGGCCGCGCGGCCAGATTGCCGAGTTGAGGCGGGTGGATGGATTCCGCGCCGCCACGCACACGCCTGATCTTTCCCTGTACGTGCAGGGCAGCGATATCACGGCGTATCGTCGCTTCCGAAGCCTCGGTCAGCTCGGAAATATCCTGAATCGTCACGACGGACTTTTCCTGTACGGCGCTCAGAATAATGCGATGGCGTTCGCGTTCGTGCATTGGCTCCTCCTTGTCGGCGGTTATTTCGCAAATATGACAATGTGTCAATCATAAACGATCATAAACTTTCATAGTGCATCGCAACATTATCGAATTTGATCGTTTTCGATTGACAAGGCGACTATACGTGAGCGATACCCTGCTCACAAAGGGCGGTTCCATCATGATCCGATCTGCCCGAAAGACTTGATTTCAAGGGAGGATTACATGGCGGCTGGCGTTCAGCTTCTGGAAAACCGTTGGGATGATGCATATGCTGATGGGCTCGATGAGCCCGGCAAGCTGCTTTATCGGTCGAATCTGCTCGGTGCCGATAAGCGTATCACCAACTATGGCGGCGGCAACACGTCGGCCAAGGTCATGGAAACCGATCCGCTCTCCGGCGAGAAGGTTAAGGTGCTCTGGGTCAAAGGCTCTGGCGGCGATGTCGGCACCATCAGGCTCGATGGTTTCGCCACGCTTTATCAGGACAAGCTGGACAGCCTGAAGAACATCTATCAGGGCGTTGCCGACGAGGACCGCATGGTCGGCTTCCTGCCGCATTGCACTTTCAACCTCAACGCCCGCGCCGCTTCGATCGATACGCCGCTGCATGGCTTCGTGCCGTTCACCCATGTCGACCACATGCATCCGGATGCCATCATCGCCATCGCTGCCTCAAAGAATTCGCGCGAACTGACACGCGAAATCTTCGGCGACGAGATCGGCTGGCTGCCCTGGCGCCGTCCCGGCTTCCAACTCGGCCTCGATCTCGAAGCCTTCGTCAAGGCGCATCCGAATGCCAAGGGCGTTGTTCTCGAAAGCCATGGCCTCTTCACCTGGGCCAACGACGCCAAGGAATGCTACGAGCTGACGCTCGCGATCATCAACAAGGCGATCGAATGGTTCGCCGCCAAGACCGAAGGCAAGACGATTTTCGGCGGTGCGGTCACTGAGAGCCTGCCGCAGGCGCAGCGCCGTGCGATCGCCGCCCGGCTGATGCCGGAAATCCGCGGCCGCATCGGCAAGGCGGAGCGTAAGCTCGGCCATTTCGACGACCAGGATGCCGTGCTCGAATTCGTCAATTCGAAGAACCTTCGCCCGCTCGGCGCGCTCGGCACGAGCTGCCCGGATCACTTCCTGCGCACCAAGATCCGCCCGTTGATCGTCGATCTCGATCCGGCCAAGCCCGATGTCGATGCCGTCATCGCCGGTCTCGACAAAACATTGGAAGATTACCGCGCCGATTACGCGCGCTATTACAATGATTGCAAGCATGACAATTCGCCTGCCATGCGCGATCCGAACCCGGTGATCTTTCTCGTGCCCGGTGTCGGCATGCTGTCCTTTGCCCGCGACAAGGCGACTGCCCGTATTGCTGGCGAGTTCTACGTCAACGCCATCAACGTCATGCGTGGCGCCTCCACGGTTTCCGAATATCAGGGCCTGCCTGAGCAGGAAGCCTTCGATATCGAATATTGGCTGCTGGAAGAGGCAAAACTGCAGCGTATGCCGAAGCCGAAAAGCCTCGCCGGCCGCGTTGCCTTCGTGACCGGCGGTGCCGGTGGCATCGGTCGCGCCACGGCGGCGCGCCTGGTCGGCGAGGGCGCCTGCGTCGTTTTGGCTGATATCGACCAGGCGGCGCTGGAGAGCACACAAGCCGATTTTGCCAAGAGATACGGTGCGGATGCGGTGCGCAGCGTCAAGCTCGACGTGACGAAGGAGGATGCCGTTATATCCTCCTTCGCTGAGGCTTGCGTCGAATTCGGCGGTATCGACATTCTGGTCTCGAATGCCGGCATTGCTTCGTCCGCGCCGATCGAGAGCACCGAACTTTCAATGTGGAACCGCAATATCGATATCCTTGCGACCGGTTATTTCCTCGTCTCGCGCGAAGCCTTCCGGCTGTTCCGCCGCCAGAACCTCGGCGGCAACGTCGTCTTCGTCGCGTCGAAGAACGGCCTTGCATCCTCGCCGAATGCCGCCGCCTACTGCACGGCAAAGGCTGCCGAGATTCATCTCGCCCGCTGCCTGGCTCTGGAAGGTGCGGAAGCTGGCATTCGTGTGAACACGGTCAATCCCGACGCCGTGCTGCGCGGCTCGAAGATCTGGAACGGCGAGTGGCGCGAGCAGCGCGCTGCTTCCTCGAAGATCGAGGTGGACGAGCTGGAGGAACACTACCGCAAGCGCTCGATGCTGAAGCTCAACGTCTTCCCAGAGGACATTGCCGAGGCGATCTACTTCCTGGCATCGGACCTTTCCGCCAAGTCGACGGGCAATATCATCAACGTCGACGCCGGTAACGCGCAGAGCTTTACTCGGTAGTTGGCCGCACTTCCTTCTCCCCAGCGGGGAGAGGTGGCCCAAAGGGCCGGATGAGGGGGCGCGGCAGACGCAGTTCTATCTTTCGCTCACGCTCAAGATGGTCGTCGCTCCGCTTCTTGCCCCCTCATCTGCCCGTTGGGTATCTTCTCCCCGCGGGGGAGAAGAGGGAATAAGCTGATCGAGACGCCGATATTTCGAATGACGTACATGGGAGGAAAGAATGGCCGAATACAGGATCGCGCCCGATCTGGTCGCCGCAGAAAACGACAAGCGCGCCGCCGCATTGAAATCCGATTATGAGGCGCTGGGCGCCACGCTCGCCCGCCGCGGCGTCGATATCGAAGCCGTTACAAAAAAAGTTTCGGAATTCTTCGTCGCGGTCCCATCCTGGGGCGTCGGAACCGGCGGCACGCGCTTCGCCCGTTTCCCCGGAACTGGCGAGCCACGCGGCATCTTCGACAAGCTCGACGATTGCGCTGTCATTCAGCAGCTGACGCGGGCAACACCAAGGGTTTCGCTGCATATTCCCTGGGACAAGGCGGATGCGAAGGAATTGAAGGCGAAAGGCGATGCACTCGGCCTCGGCTTCGACGCCATGAATTCCAACACTTTCTCCGATGCACCCGGCCAGGCTCATTCCTACAAGTTCGGTTCGCTCAGCCATGTCGATGCGGCAACACGCGCCCAGGCCGTCGAGCACAACATCGAGTGCATCGAGATCGGCAAGGCGATCGGCTCGAAGGCGCTGACGGTATGGATCGGCGACGGCTCGAACTTCCCTGGCCAGACCAATTTCACCAAGGCTTTCGAGCGCTATCTCGCTGCCATGGCCGATATCTACAAGGCACTCCCGGACGACTGGCGGCTGTTTTCCGAGCACAAGATGTATGAGCCGGCCTTCTATTCGACTGTCGTGCAGGACTGGGGCACCAACTACCTGATCGCGCAGACGCTCGGCCCCAAGGCGCATTGCCTTGTCGATCTTGGCCATCACGCGCCGAATACGAACATTGAAATGATCGTCGCGCGCCTGATCCAGTTCGGCAAGCTCGGCGGTTTCCACTTCAACGATTCGAAATACGGCGACGACGATCTCGATGCCGGTGCCATCGAGCCCTACCGCCTGTTCCTCGTCTTTAACGAACTGGTCGATGCGGAACGGCGTGGGGTCAACGACTTCAATCCGGCGCATATGATCGATCAGTCGCATAACGTGACCGACCCGATCGAAAGCCTGATTTCCAGCGCCAACGAGATCCGCCGCGCCTACGCGCAGGCGCTGATCGTCGATCGCGACGCACTTAGCGAATATCAGGACGCGAACGACGCGCTGATGGCATCGGAAACGCTGAAGCGTGCCTATCGTGCTGACGTCGAGCCGATCCTGGCCGAAGCTCGCCGTCGTGCAGGCGGCGCGATCGACCCGGTCGCGACCTATAGGACGAGCGGTTATCGCCGCAAGGTTGCCGCCGAGCGGCCAGTCTCTGTCGCCGGCGGCGGCGGGATCATCTGAGATTATCTGGTGCCGGCACAAAATGGCGCCGGCACCAGATGCCTATCGCGCTTGCCCTGATTGCTGGAGTTCGGCCTCTCGCCAGGCGGACCAGCGACGCCGCAATTCGCCTGGTCGCAGGCCATAGTTTTCGTCGAGCACCTCGACCGCGAGAATTCGCTCCGTGCGGAAATGGCGGAAGCCTCCACGTAGCTCGCACCACGCCACCAGAATGCGGCTCGTGTCGGAATAACCAAGGATGACGGGCCAGACGATCCTTGTGCTTTCCGCGCTCGCATCGGACCGATAACGCAGGCGAAGTTTTCGTCCTTCGCGGATTGCCGCCCGCAGCATTGGCAGGTCGATGTTTTCCTCTTCGGATTCCTGAAGAAGCGGTTTGGCGCCGACGCTCGGCTCGAGGATGAAGGGGCGCAGGTGCTCGGGCACGATGGCAGTGATCTTGGCAACCACATCGCGTGCGGCATTGGCAAGGGTTTTGTCGGCACGGCTTGCAACCCATTGCGCTCCGAGGACGACAGCCTCGATCTCCTCCGGTGTCAGCATCAACGGCGGCATTTCGTAGCCGGGCGAGAGAAGATATCCGAAGCCGGCCTCACCCTCGATCGGAACGCGCTGGCTCATCAGATCGGCGACGTCGCGATAGATCGTGCGCTTGGAGACTTCGAGCTCATCCGCCAGCGCGGCAGCGGTCACCGGCCGGCTCGACCGGCGCAATATCTGTATGATCTGAAACAAACGGTCGGCGCGACGCATTCCTGCTGACTCCTGCTGCCAGTATGGTGGCAACAGCCTTATGCAACAAGAGCCTTCGAGCCGCCAACGATATGTTTGGTCGGCGGTTTGAAGGAGTATGTGATGAAACTGGCATCCACGCGTCTGATCGCTTCAGACATCAGCAAAATGGTCGTTTTTTATGAAATGGTCACGGGTCAGGCAGCGGAGTGGCTAGCGCCGGTCTTTGCCGAGATCGTCACTCCCGCGGCAACGCTTGCGATCGGAAGCGTCGAGACCGTCGCCCTATTCAAGGAGGGCAGCGCCGAGCCTTGCGCCAATCGCTCTATCATCATCGAATTCCAGGTTGACGATGTCGATGCCGAATTCGCGAGGTTGAAGGACATGGTGGACGTCGTGCACGAACCGAAGCTGATGCCATGGGGCAACCGGGCAGGGCAAATCCGCGATCCCGAGGGTACGCTCATCAGCCTCTACACGCCTGTTACGGACTTTGCGAAGCAGCGTTTTGCCGGGCGTTGAGCGGTACCGCCGAAGTCTTGTGATCGGGCGATGCCGTCTGCCTGGCGGTATCGCTCGCCCTAAGTTACGCCTTGATCGCCTGGTGAGCGCTAACCGATCCGGATAGCTGCAAATTTGTCATGGTCCTCTGGCAGATTGAAATCATCTTCCTGCACGGTAACCGACCAAGGTCGAAGCGAGCTCTGTCCATTTGCATCAGTCGCATGTGCACTTTCGAGTGGTCCGACAATGAGAATTGGGTATTGTCGCTTGCAACGGCTCGCCGTGATTTGGCGTCGAGACGGGTAAAAGACAGAGTGCTGCTGTTGATAGGTGAGGAAAGACGATGACGACTGATATGAACGGTTTTGCCGGACGGCTTAAACGCCGCGAGAATGGCGGCATGATCTCCGGCTGGGTCGGCATACCCGATCCGATGCTCGTCAATCATCTGGCGCAGGAAGACTTCGACACGATCGTGCTCGATATGCAGCATGGCATGTGGAACATGGAGTCTGCCGCCAACGGGATCGCCTATGTGCGCCTGGCCGGCAAGCCGGCGATTGCCCGCATTCCGGTCGGAGATTTTGCCTCTGCCTCGCGCCTTCTCGATGCGGGCGCCTCCGCCATCATCGCGCCGATGATCAATTCTGCCGATGATGCGCGCGCCTTGGTGCAAGCGACGAAATATCCGCCGCTCGGTGAGCGGAGCTGGGGGCCATCGCTGGCACTCAATCATTTCGGCCTGCCAGCTGAAGATTATCTGCAGAGCGCCAATAGCCTGACCGCTACCATCGCCATGGTGGAAACCCGCATGGCACTCGATGCGATCGACGAGATTCTCGCAGTCGACGGCATTGACGGCATCTTTGTCGGCCCGTCCGATCTTTCGATCGCCCTTTCGAACGGCGCCCGGCTTGCGCCCGATAGCGCCGCGATCGATCAGGCGCTTGCAACCGTGCTGGCACGCTGCCGCGCCCATGGCAAGGTGATCTGCGCTTTTGGCGGCGATGGCGCCCGCGCCGGGGAATACCTGAAGCTTGGCCTCGATCTGGTTATCGCCGGCACGGAAACGGCGCAGCTGCGCGCCGGCGCCCGCACGGCCATTCAGGCTGCGCGAAAAGGCGCTGATTCATAATCGACTGGGATAAAAGCTGCCCGAGGTATCCCACGGGCAGCGGTGGTTGCGCTAGTTCACCAGCTTTACATAGCAGGGCCGATAGGTTTCCGTACCGCAGCCGCCTCCGACGGCTTGTGCCGGCGTGATTGTGTTTTGGATGGCGATTGCCGCGAGCGCGACGGCGATGATTGTCAAAACAGTTTTGGTATATTTGTCCATGAGTTTCCCCTAATAATAGAATGATTAACGATATGCATCTTAAAATTGCCTTTCTGAATGCCGGCTGAATACAGATGCTCAAGGTTGTGCCCCGATGTCGGGTGATACTATCGGATAACAGCCAAACACGACCTTCCCGCTTGTCGACTTTGATCGCAGCCTGCGCTTGCATCGTCACCCGCCTGCGGGCATTCTCGCCCTGACATGGCGGAGCGGAATGATTTGTCGAAGGTGCAGGGATTGGCGGCGGGGCGCGGCTTGCGTCGCGAAGTAGGTCAGCGCGTGACCTTGCGGACCGTTGCTACGGCTCTCGGTCTTTCGGTCACGACGGTCAGCCGTGCCCTCAAGGAAGGCCCAGAGGTCAATCGCGAGACCATCGAATTGGTCAAGCGCGTTGCGGGCGAGCTTGGCTATCGTCCCAACCTCGGCGGCATCAATCTGCGCACCGGCAAAACCCACGCCATCGGCATCGTGCTGCCTTTCGGGCGTGAGGGCGAGATGAACATTGTCGTTGCCTCGCTGATCGAAGGCGCTTCGCGCTATATGAAGTCGCGAGGGTACCGAACGACAATCGTCCCGCAGCTCCAGGCAGATGATCCGCTCGCGACGGTGCGCGATATCGTCGAGGAGGGATCGGTCGACGGCATCATCATCACGCATACGACACCACAGGACGATCGCGTTAAATACCTGCTTGAAGCCGGCATGCCTTTTGTCACCTTCGGGCGGACGGAGCTCTTGAGCGTTCATCCGAGCATCGATCTCGATCATGAAGTGATCGGCGCAGAGGCTGCGCGTCTTCTGCTTGATGCCGGCCATCATATGCCGCTGCTGATCGCGCCCAACCAGCAATTCACCTACAGCCTGCAATTCGTAAGAGGGTGGCGCAGGACTTTTGCCGAGTATCATCTCGATGTGCCTGATGATGGCATCCATTTCACTACGGCGACACCCGACAATGGTCGGGAGATGGCAAAGCACATAGCAGCGCAGAATCCCGCAGCGACCGCCGCTTTCGTTGCCAGCGAGGAGGCAGCTCTCGGTTTCCTCGCTGGCCTGCGCGATGCCGGGCGGCAGGCCGGCAGGGATTTCGCGCTGATTACCTATGGCGGCACCGCCCTGCCAGATTTCTTCAACCCGCCTTTGAGTACCTTTCACTATTCGAACCATGCCATAGGCGAGCGATTGGCGGCCTTCCTGCATCGGGCAATCGCCGGCGAAAATCCGGCCGATCTGCGCGAAATCGTCCGAGCCGCCTTTGTCGATCATCAAAGCCAGTCACGTCACGCTTGAAAAATATTGCTGCTTGCAGGATGAGCAGGCGGCGAGAAGACATTCGTAACGTTACGAATTTGCAGATTGAACAATATTGAAATGATAATCGGCCGGAAAATTGCTGATTGACAGTCTTTCTCTTTTGCCTAATCGTAACGTTACGAATTGTCGATTTCCGAGCGAGGAGGCTCATCGGCAAGGCACATTGTTCAGGCGTGGAGGCCTTGTCGCGAGCGGCTTCACGCATTGCAAGGGAGGATGACGTGAGCGACGGATCGCTTTTTTTCGGATCACCTATTTGGACCTTCAATTGGAACCCGCCGTATCAGGCGCCGTTGCGGCGGCTCGCTGCGACAGGCTGCAAGGGATTTGAGCTCACCGCCTGGTCGGTGGACATGTTGAGCTACTACACGCCCGAAACCATCCGCGAGTTGAAGCAGATTGCTGATGGAGAGGGGCTGGTGCTCACCAACTTCTTCTTCAATCTACCCTTCAGCCGCGCCGCAAATGCTGCCGTTTCGACAGTCGACCTGGATGGCTACCAGCGCGGCATGGAAGTCGCGGCCGCGATCGGCACGCCGATCGTCACCAGCATGACACCCTATCCGTTTCAGTCCGAGGTCAGGCCGATCCTGCAGCGCCCGATCTCGCAAGAGTGGGGCGCGGCGGTCGAACCGCAATGGGATTGGACGGGTGAATATGAAGCCGTGGTCGAGGGTTTCATCCGGGCGTGCGAGGTTGCCGCCGGCGCGGGTCTCAAGGTCGCGATCGAGCCGCATCCGTATCGCTGGGTCAGCTCCGGTCAGGGCATGCTGCGGCTGATCGAGCGCACCGGTGCCGCCAATCTCGGCCTGAACTTCGACCCGAGCCATCTCTTTCCGGCCGGCGACATGCCGCATTACGTCGTGCTGGCGCTCGGCGATCGGATCTTCAACACGCATTTTTCCGATAATGAAGGGCACACCAACGCCCATTGGCGCCCGGGACGCGGCAAGATCGATTGGAAGGCGATTTTCGCGGCACTCAAGACCATCGGCTATTCCGGCCCGATCACGCTGGAGCTGGAAGACGCGCCGGGTGCATCGCATTGGACCCATTTCCGCGAAGCGACGACGGAATTCGATGACGAGATGCGCCGTGGGATGAGCTATCTGCGCGCCGCCGCCGCCGAACTCGATATCACCATTTCCTAGAGGCAAGCCAATGAGCAACGAACCCATGAAAGTCGGCATTGTCGGCGCCGGCAATATCAGCGCCACCTATGTTGCGACCCTGCATATGTTTGATTTCATTCGCGTGAAGTCTGTCTACGATCTTTATCACGAGCCTGCCCGCAAGCTCGCCGAGCAGTTCGGCATCGAGGCCGTTGCGCTCGATGCGATGCTTTCCGATCCGGAAATCGGTCTCATCATCAACCTGACGACGCCGGTCTCGCATTATGCCATCAGCAAGAAAGCGCTGCTTGCTGGCAAGCATGTCTATTCGGAGAAGCCGCTTGGCGTTTCTATGGCCGAGGCGGAGGAGTTGATGGCCATCGCGCGGGCAGGAGACCTGCGGCTCGGTTGCGCTCCCGACACATTTCTCGGCGGCGGTCACCAGTTGACGCGCCGCTTGCTCGATGAAGGGCGCATCGGCAAGACGAATTCGGCCACCGCCATGCTGCTGTTGCCGGGTCATGAGCATTGGCATCCCAACCCAGCCTTCTTCTACGGCCGCGGCGGCGGGCCGATGCTCGATGTCGGTCCGTACTACGTGACGAACCTCATCGCCTTGCTCGGCCCCGTGCGTGAGGTCTTTGGCACTGCGAAGATTACCCGCATCGAACGCACGGTGAAGACCGATCCGCGTCGCGGCGAGACGATCAAGGTACTGGTGCCGACCCATCTGACGGGCGTTATGGAGTTCCATAGCGGTGCGACCGTCACCATTGCCACCAGCTTCGATGTCATCAAGCACAAGCACAATCAGATCGAGCTTTACGGCTCGGAAGGTACTATGGTGACGCCGGATCCGAACAATTTCAGCGGCAAGGTCGAGATATTTCGCGATGGCGATGATGCGTGGAGGGAGATCCCCGTCGATCACCCCTATACGGAAGGTGTGCCAGGTCATCTCGGTCTGCGCGGATTGGGCGCGGCGGAGATGGTGGATTCCCTTCGCTCGGGACGCCAGCATCGGGTATCGTCGGAACTGGCTTTCCACGCCCTTGAGGTGATGACGGCATTCGAGCGTTCGGCGCAATCGCGTTCTGTGGTTGCAATCCACAGTGGTTGCGGTCGGCCCGATCCAATACCGCGCGCAATAAATGAGGGACGTTTCTCATTGAGTGCGCTATAGAGTTGGGAAAATGCGGTCCTTTTGGACTGCGGGCTTGACGAAGGGGCAATGCCTGAGTGAAGCATTGCTCACTTGCTGCGGGGAACGGAGGCCCTGCCGCACAGTTTTGGAGGATCAGGAGATTCGGCATCCGGTGTCTGGAGACGGCGGCGGCTGAGGAAAGGCGTTTGAAGAACGCCCTCAAAGGAGGAGGAACGCATGCGCAAATTGATGATGGCATTGGTCGGCGCCACGGCGCTGGTCGCGGCGAGCGTGACCGGCGCTCTGGCCGAAGGCAAGAAGGCCGAAGTTCTGCATTGGTGGACTTCGGGCGGTGAAGCCGCAGCCGTGAAGGAGCTGGCCAAGGCCTTCAACGCTGCGGGCGGCGAATGGGTGGATACCGCAATTGCCGGCTCCGGCTCGACTGCTCGTCCGATCGGCATCAACCGCATCATCGGCGGCAATCCGCCGACGGCCATGCAGTTCAACACCGGCACGCAGATGAACGAACTGGCTCAGCAGGGCCTGCTGCGGCCGCTCGACGATCTCGCCAAGGAGCAGGATTGGAAATCGGTTCTGACACCGTCTTTCTATCAGGCCATCCAGTTCCAGGATCATATCTATGGCGCTCCCATCAACGACCACGGCCAGAACTGGGTCTTCTATTCCAAGGCCGTCTTCACCAAGGCCGGCGTGACGGAAGAGCCGAAGACCTGGGATGAAATGTTTGCCGCGCTCGACAAGATCAAGGCTGCCGGCCTGATCCCGGTTGCCGTCGGCGGTCAACCCTGGCAGCTGCAGTCGATGTTCAACGCCATCCTGCTCGGCGAGGGCGGGAAGGATCTCTATGCCAAGGTCTGGAAGGATCTCGACACGGATGCCGTCAAGTCCGACAAGTTCAAGCATGTGGCGGAAGTCTTCGCCAAGCTCCGCAACTATCAGGACCCTGGCAGCCCGAACCGCGACTGGAACGTCGCGACCGGCATGCTGATCGACGGCAAGGCCGGCATCCAGTTCATGGGCGACTGGGCCAAGGGTGAATTCATCCATGCCGGCCTCGTCGCCGACAAGGATTTCGGCTGCATCCTAGGACCTGGCGAATCCAACTTCATGATGGGCGGCGACATCTTCGTCTTCCCCGTTCTCAAGGATAAGACGGCGACCGACGCCCAGACCCTGCTCGCTACCGTCATCATGTCGAAGGAAGGCCAGCTTGCCTTCAACTCCAAGAAGGGTTCGGTACCTGTGCGTCTCGACGTCGATACGTCGAAGCTCGACGCTTGCGCCCAGAAAGGCCTGAACGCACTCAAGGATCCGAGCCGCCAGATCCTGGCGCCCGATGTGCTGACTCCTCAGGATATCGTCCAGACCGAAGGCGATCTCATTGCTCAATACTGGACCACGCCCAGCATGACGGCGGACCAGTTCGCCACGCAGTTTGCGCAGGTCATCGAACAGGCCAAGTAAGCTTCGATCGACATCCATGCGGCGGCAGGTGAGCCTGCCGCCGGTTTCCATGAATGCTGAGGAGGAGCGCGCCCATGAGCAGTCCAAATACGACCGCCACTGCCGCAAAGGCGGCTGTCGCACCTGCGAGCGTAAGCCGCAGGAGGATACATTTTTCGCCCTACGTGGCCCTGTTTCCGGCCTTCGCCATCGTGCTTCTCGCCTATGTCGTCACGGTCGTCTGGAACATCTGGATATCGTTCACGGACAGCAAGGTGCTGCCGGTCAACATTTTCGTCGGTACCAAGCAGTATGAGCGGTTGTTTTCGACGGCGCGCTGGCTGCTGTCGCTGCAGAACGTCCTCGTCTTCGGCATTCTCTTCATTGCCGGCTGTCTGATCCTCGGTTTTCTTCTCGCCGTCGCGCTTGATCAGAAGGTTCGTTTCGAAAATACGTTCCGAACGATATTCCTCTATCCCTTTGCCATGTCCTTCATCGTGACCGGGCTGGTCTGGCAGTGGATCATGAATCCGACACTCGGCCTGCAGAAGGTTGCCGACAGTGTCGGCTTCACCTGGTTCCGCTTCGACTGGATTGTCCAGAGCGATCTCGCGCTCTACGTCATCGTGCTTGCCGGTGTCTGGCAATCTTCCGGCCTCGTCATGGCGATCATGCTCGCGGGCCTGCGCGGCGTCGACCGGGAATTATGGAAGGCGACGCGCATCGACGGCATACCGAGCTGGCGCGTTTATCTGCATATCGTCATCCCGATTCTGAGACCGACCATCATCACCGCCAGCGTTCTTCTGGCGATTGCGGTTGTGAGGGTTTACGAACTGGTTCTGGCGACGACCGGCGGCGGTCCGGGTATCGCGACCGAGGTGCCTGGGAAATTCATCATGGATTATCTCTTCGGGCGCGGCAATATCGGCCTCGCAACCGGAGCATCGACCGTGATGTTCATCACGGTGGTCATCCTGGTGACGCCCTGGCTCTATTATGAATATTTCCGTGAAAAGCCGAGGGGGAACTGATGACGACGCCATCTTCCGTCACTGGTGCCATGCAGGGTCCGACCGGCCGCAAGCCGCAGCATCTGACCCCAGGACGCATCGGCCTTTATCTCTTTCTTGTCATCGCGGCCCTGTTCTTCCTGCTGCCGCTTTATGTGATGCTTGTCACCTCATTCAAATCCATGCCGGAGATCCGTCAGGGCAATATCTTCGCCTTTCCGCAAATGTGGACGGCGGATGCCTGGATACAGGCGTGGAGCACGGCCTGCACCGGACTTGAATGCGGCGGCATCAGCGTCGGCTTCTGGAATTCGGTGAAGATCCTGATCCCGAGCATGATTTTGTCGATCCTGATCTCGTCGCTGACCGGCTATGCGCTATCCTTCTGGCGGGTCAAAGGGGCAAACGTGCTCTTTGCCATCCTGCTGCTCGGCGCCTTCATACCATACCAGGTGTTCATCTATCCGCTGGTTCTGATCTATCGCGACGTGGGCATCTATTCGACGCTGCCCTGCATCATCATCACCCACACGGTCTTCGGTCTGCCGGTGCTGACGCTGCTTTTCCGCAACTATTATTCGAGCCTGCCGATGGAGCTCTTCAAGGCAGCTCGCATCGACGGCGCCGGGCTGTGGCAGATATTCTTCCGGCTGATGATCCCGATGTCGATCCCGATCCTGGTGGTCGCGGCGATCCTGCAGGTGACCGGCATCTGGAACGACTTCCTCTTCGGTGTCGTCTTCGCCGGCCGGGAAAACTTCCCCATGACCGTGCAGCTCAACAACATCGTCAACTCGACCCAGGGTGAGAAGCTCTACAACGTCAACATGGCGGCGACCATCCTCACCGCGCTGGTTCCGTTGATCGTCTATTTCGGCTCGGGCCGCTGGTTCGTGCGCGGTATCACCGCCGGCGCAGTCAAGGGATAGTCCATGGCCAATGTTTCCATTCGCGAACTTGCAATCGATTTCGGCAGCGTCAGCGTCCTGAAATCGCTCAACCTCGAGATACAATCCGGCGAGTTCATCGTACTCCTCGGCCCCTCCGGCTGCGGCAAGTCGACCTTACTCAACGCCATTGCTGGGCTGACCGATATCACCGACGGCCAGATCTGGATCGGCGACAGGAACGTCACCTGGGAGGAACCGAAGGACCGCGGCATCGGCATGGTGTTCCAGTCCTATGCGCTTTATCCGACGATGACCGTCGAAGGAAATCTCTCCTTCGGGCTGCGCATTGCCGGCATGGCGAAGGAGGAGATTGCCCAGCGTGTCGACCGCGCCGTGCAGATCCTGCAGATCGACCCCTTGCGCAAACGGCGACCGGGGGAGCTTTCCGGCGGCCAGCGCCAGCGTGTCGCCATCGGCCGTGCGCTGGTGCGTGACGTCGACGTCTTCCTGTTCGACGAGCCGCTCTCCAACCTTGACGCCAAGCTCAGAACCGAGCTGCGTGTCGAGCTGAAGCGCCTGCATAGCGGCCTCGGCTCCACCATGATCTACGTGACGCATGACCAGATCGAGGCGCTGACGCTCGCCGATCGCATCGCCGTCATGAGCGGCGGCGTCATCCAGCAATTCGCCACGCCGAAGGAGATCTATCGCCGTCCGGTCAATCGCTTCGTGGCAGGCTTCGTCGGCTCGCCATCGATGAACTTCCTGTCGGGGCAGGTGGCGAGCAATGGCGGCATGCCGGCGTTCATATTGCCGGATGGCCGCGCGATCGACCTCAACGGCTACGAGTTTTCCGGCACGCCCGGCGAGGGCCGCAAGGCGACGCTTGGCGTTCGGCCCGAGCAAATGCAGTTCCAGCCCGCGAGCGGGCGGGCTGCCAGCCTGCCGGCAACCTTCACCATCGTCGAGCCCATGGGCTCGGACAATCTGATCTGGGGTCAGGTCGGCAGCGAGACGCTGTCGGTGCGTATCGATGCCGATGAGGATGTCGCACTCGACACCGAGCAACCGGTTTATTTCCAGCCGGCGCTCGCGTCGCTGTTCGGGGAAGACGGGCAGCGTCTATAAGATGCGATGCCGCGCGTTGGACGAAGCGTGCGGCATAATCTTCATGCCCTGACTTCGAAGATCATGTTGAACGGCGTTTCAGTCGCCTTGCGGAAATGCGAATAACCCGCATCCATGGCAACCTTGCGCAGTTTCAGCTCGCCAGCCTGCGCGCCCAGACCCAGCCCGACCTCCTGCGACAGCGAGGCTGGCGTGCAGATCATCGTTGAAGCCCCGTAGTAGACGCGGCCGACCGGGTTGAGATTGTCCTTCAGGCAATCATGGGCGAAGGGCTCGACGATCATCCAGGTGCCGTCATCGGCGAGGGTTTCCTTAATATGTTTGCCGGCACCGACGGGATCGCCCATGTCATGCAGGCAATCGAACATCGCCACAAGGTCGTAGTCGGCAGCCGGGAAGTCCTTGGCGGTCGCCTGTTCGAACGTGATACGGCCCGCAACGCCCGCTTCCTGCGCCGCAGCTTTCGCCCGTTCGATGGACGGGAGATGGTAGTCGAAGCCGAAGAAAGTCGAGTTCGGATAGGCTTCTGCCATCAGGATGGTCGAGGCGCCGTGGCCGCAGCCGACATCGGCGACGATCGCGCCGGCCTCGAGCTTTTCCTGCACGCCGTCGAGCGCCGGTATCCATTCCGAAACGAGATGGCTGTTGTAGCCCGTTCGGAAGAAACGTTCCGTGCCGCGAAACAGGCAGGCGCTGTGTTCATGCCAACCAAGGCCGCTGCCGGTCTTGAAGGCGTTGACGACCTTCGGCTCGTCGATCCACATGGATTGAACGACATCGAAAGCGCCCGCGAAGAAGGCAGGGCTGTTTTCCTCCGCAAATACCATTGCCTGTTCCGGCGTCAGGTAGAAACGCTCGGTCTTATCATCATAACTGACATAGTCGGCTGCTGCCTGAGCTGACAGCCATTCGCGCACATAGCGTTCTTTCACACCGACTTTGTCGGCCAAATCCGACGAAGTCCTTGGCGTTCCGTCAGCCATGGCCTTGAACAGGCCCAAATGGTCTCCGAGCGTTACCAAGACACCTGAGACCGCCGCGCCGAGATCGCCGACCAAGCGCCCGACAAGGGTATCGAGTTTCTGCATATCAGGTTCGCGCATGACATCCTCCCATCAGAATTGATGCAGCGTTCCGTCACGATGTATTCGGATAGGGAAAGATACTCCCAGGCTGGAGGGCAGGCAATTACGCCATCCGGCTGAACACGCCAGGCCCTCGCTCTGAAAAGTAGCGCAACCTATTGATGTAATGTGTTATTTTGGAAGTCCAAAAGAGAGCTCACGCCTCAGCTGGCGCGCGCCAGCTCCTTTTCCAGAACCGAGAGCAGGCGCGGATCGTCGGCGGTTACGTCGGGCGCAAAGCGGGCGGCAACCTTGCCGTCGCGGCCAATCAGGAATTTCTCGAAGTTCCAGACGATGCCGCCATTGTCGCCGGTGTGCAGGCCACGATCGGCGAGGCGGGCACGCATCGGACCGTCGCCGATCGTCTCGACGCCGGATGCGATCAGGTTGTCGTATAGCGGATGACGCTCGTCGCCAGTCACCGCGATCTTGGAGAACATCGGGAATTGCACGTCGTAGGTCAGCGTGCAGAAGTCCAAAATCTCTTTGTCGGTGCCTGGCTCCTGGCCCTTGAAATCATTGGCCGGGAAGCCGGCGATAACAAGACCTTCGCCGCGCTTTTCCTCATAGAGCTTTTCCAGCCCTTCGTACTGTACCGTCAGGCCGCATTTGGACGCGACATTGACGACCATGATGACCTTGCCGCGATAGTCGGCAAGCGTCGTATCGCTGCCGTCGATCCTCTTTACCGGAATATCGAGCACGCTATCGGTCATATCATTCACTCCAGATGAGATGGAAAACAGGATGCCGATATTTGCCCGGAATTCGGTGGCGTCAAGGTCAGAATGCGCCTCAGGCAGCCTCTTCCATTCGAACCAGATGGCCCTGCGAGACTTCGCGGTAGTGCCGCGCGGGTGGCTGATAGCCGACGGGGCGCACCGGGCTCTTCAATTCGTCGACGGCGAGGTTGCGCCGGATGTCGCGCCGTGATGGATCCGGCACCGGGACGGCCGCCATCAGCTTCCTCGTGTAGGGATGCTGTGGATTCTCGAAAACCGACGCGCGCGGGCCGATCTCGACGATCTCGCCGAGATACATGACCGCGACGCGATGGCTGACGCGCTCGACCACGGCCATGTCGTGTGAGATGAAGAGATAGGAGAGTTTGAGGCTCTGCTGCAGATCCATCAGCAGATTGCAAACCTGCGCCTTGATCGACACGTCGAGCGCCGACACGCTTTCGTCCGCGACAATCACTTTCGGATCAAGGGCGAGCGCGCGGGCAATACAGATGCGCTGGCGCTGTCCGCCCGAGAATTCATGCGGATAACGGCTCATCATGTCGGCTTTCAGCCCGACCCGCTCCAGAAGATCGGCGGCCTTTTCCCGGGCTTCGGAGCGTGTGCCCAAGCGATGCTCGATGAAGGGTTCGGCAACCGCAGCGCCGACCGTCATGCGCGGATTGAGGCTCGCGAACGGGTCCTGGAAGATCATCTGGATGCTGCGGCGCATCCGGCGCAGATCGAGCGTATTGAGCTTCATCACGTCATAGCCGTCGAGGCGAACCTCGCCGGATTTGGGATTGATGAGGCGCATGATGGAGCGCCCCGTCGTCGACTTACCGCAGCCGGATTCGCCGACCAGCGACAGCGTTTCCCCTTGTGCAAGATCGAAGGAGACGTTCTCGACCGCATGGATCGAGCCCGTCGGGCGGGCCAGCAGGCCGCCGCGAAGATCGAAGCGCGTGACGAGGTTCTTCACCTCGAGCACCGGTGTCTTGCCGTGATCGACGGTATCCGCGAGCGCCTTCGGTTCGCTGCGCTCGCCGGTGCTTGCGTCGACGACCGGGAAGCGCAATGGCTGCGGCTGATCTTTCATGGAACCGAGGCGCGGCACGGCTGACAGCAGGGCGCGGGTGTAAGGATGCTGGCCGCGATGAAAGATATCGTCGGTCTTGCCGGTCTCCACCGCTTCGCCGCGATACATGACGATGGTGCGGTCGGAGATTTCGGCGACGACGCCCATGTCGTGGGTGATGAAGAGGACGGACATGCCTTCCTCTTCCTGCAGCACCTTGATGAGATCGAGGATCTGGCCCTGGATTGTCACGTCGAGCGCCGTCGTCGGTTCGTCGGCGATCAGGAGTTTCGGGCGACTGGCAAGCGCCATCGCGATCATCACGCGCTGGCGCATGCCGCCGGAAAACTGGTGCGGATATTCGTCGAAGCGCGAGGACGCGTTGGGGATGCGCACTTTTTCCAGAAGGCGGATCGTTTCCGCCTTCGCTTCAGCCTTGGAAATATTGCCATGGCAGGTCAGCGCCTCGGAAATCTGCCGGCCGATGGTGAAGATCGGATTGAGTGAAGTCATCGGCTCCTGGAAGATCATTGCGACGTCCTTGCCGCGCACCTTGCGCATCTCGGCCTCCGGCAATGCCAGGAGATCGCGGCCGTTGAGCCTGACTTCGCCCTCGATGCGACTGCTGGCCCTGGCGAGCAGCCGCATGATCGAAAGCGACGTCACGCTCTTGCCGGAACCGCTTTCGCCGACGATGGCGACCGTCTCTCCCGGCATGACATCGAAGGAAATGTCCTTCACGACCTTGCGCCACTCGCCATCGACGAGAAACGACGTGGTGAGATTGGAGATGGAAAGAACAGGCTGGGTGGCTGGATTGGTCATCTGCGCTGCAACGGTCGGCATGAAGTTCCCTTTTATGATTTTACCATTGGTCAGGCTTCAACTGAGTTTACTCACGATGGGACTGCTATCGTGGCACGGGAGGCTGAAGGGCGACCTTCGGCAATCCTCTTGGCCTCGAGCGCGGCAATCTTTTCGTCGATCTCGCGGCGGTCGGTCATCCCGCTGGGGTTCTGCCGCGTCGGCATGGTTTCTGCGACATGCAAATAGCGTTCCTGCGCAACCGCGTAGAGCCGCTCGAGTTCGGTCAGCGGATCGGCGCTGTCGTCGACTCGGATGTTCAACCAAGCGTAATCCTGGTCACGGTGAATGACGAGTGCTGCCGATTGCTTGCCACGCTTATCCCCGCCTGCATCTTCGCCCGCTCGCATGGCTTCGAGCAACCGCTCCGCAAGCGGTTTGCCTGCGGCCTTCTTGAAGGTCGCAAGCGTTTCCGCAATCACCTGCGGTCCAGCCAGCATGTTGCCGGCCACCGATACATTGTCGTCGACCAGATGCCCCGCCCAATCGATACACCTGGCGCCGGTAAAGGCGGCATTGTTGCCCTTGTTGTCGATCAGGTGAAACTGCCGCTGCTCGCGGCCTTCGTCGCGGGCGCTCAGCGTTTCCAGAATTTCATGGGGCGCATGACCGGATGCCAGCATCGCAAGTCCGTCGATGCCGTAAAGCGGGCTGGCAAAGGCCTGCGTCGCAACCGCGCCGATGCCGCCGCGAATATGCGGCACGATGCTGCCGACGGCAAAGAAGCGCGTGGCGGCGGCGATGGCGAGATTTCCGGTTTCAGGTTCTCGGGCAACGATCGACCAGGTCACCGGCTCTATCTCCCAACGGCGTAGGCTTGCATCAAACGAGGTGTTGCCGCTGCGCGCAAGAGGCCATCGGCGTCGCGCCGTGCGGCGGTCAGCCGACCCACGGTCCACTCCGGTGCGACGGTCAGCTGGTGGCCCTTCTTGCGGAGCGTATCGAGCACGTCAGCGTCGAAATTCGCCTCCGCCGTCAGGCCGCCCGGTTCGCGGGTGCGCGGATAGAAGGAGCTCGGGAAATGCGTGCTGTGGAACAGCGGTTTATCGATCGCTTCCTGCAAGTTCAGCCCATGATGGACATAGCGCAGGAAGAAGGACAGCTGCCACTGCTCCTGCTGATCGCCGCCGGGCGTGCCGAAGGCCAGCGTCGGGCGTCCCTCATGCAGTGCCATTGTCGGGGTCAGCGTCGTGCGCGGCCGCTTGCCTGGTGCCAGCGAGGAGGGCAGGCCCGGCCGCAGCCAGAACATCTGAGCGCGAGAATTGAGGCAGAAGCCGAGGCCTGGAATGATCGGCGAGGATTGCAGCCAGCCGCCCGATGGCGTGACCGAGACCATGTTGCCTTCGCGGTCGATGACATCGATATGCACGGTATCGCCGCGCTTTTCGGTGAGATGCGACATTGTCGGCTCATAGACCGCGCCGCTCTTGGCTTCCGGCGCATCGAGCATCTGCATGGTGAGATCATACTGGCTTTCAAAACCGGACAGCTTGCCGGGGCGCAGGGCAAGCGATGCCTCGGACGAAATCAGCCGGCGGCGCTCGCCGGCATAGGCGTCCGACAGCAGGGTTTCGAGCGGTACGCGCGTGAAATTGGGGTCGCCGTAATAGACCTCGCGATCGGCAAAGGCGAGCTTCATCGCTTCTGTGACCGTATGGACGAAATCGGCGCCGGTGGGGTCCATGCCGGCGAGATCGAAACCCTTGAGCAGCGACAGCGTCTGGAGGAAGACGGGGCCTTGACCCCAGGGGCCGATTTTGGCGACCGTCCAGCCGTGATAATCATAGGTCAGTGGCGCCTCGACCGTCGCGCGCCAGTTGGCCAGGTCGTCGGCGGTCAGCACGCCCTTGTGGCGCCCGCCGCTTGCATCCATAACCTCCGTCTTGCTGACATAGCTGTCGATGGCTTCTGCGACGAAGCCGCGGTAATAGGCATCGCGTGCGGCTTCGATCTGCGCTTCGCGATCGCTCTTGCTTTCCGCCTCGGCAACGACCCGCTTCCAGGTTTCGGCAAGAACCGGGTTCCTGAAATTGGACCAGGGTTCGGGGGCGGCACCGCCAGGAAGCCAGGTCTCGTAGGAGGTCGGCCATTCCTTGCGGTAGAAATCGGCAAGACCTGCGATGGTGGCGGAGACGCGCGGCAGGACGGGATGGCCTTTCTCCGCATAATGGATCGCCGGTTCCAGCACGTCGCGGACGGTCAGCTGCCCATAATCGCGCAGCATCAGCATCCAGCCGTCGAAGGCGCCGGGGATGACGGTGGCGAGCAGGCCATCGCCGGGGATGAGTTTCAGCCCCTCGCGCGTGTAATGCTCGATCGTCGCGCCGGCCGGTGCCGAGCCCTGGGCACAGATGACCTCGACCTTGTCCTTCTTCTTCGAATAGAGGATGGCTGGCATGTCGCCGCCCGGCCCGCAGAGATGCGGTTCGACGATCTGCAGCACGAAGCCTGTCGCAACGGCCGCGTCGAAGGCGTTGCCGCCCTTTTCGAGAATGCTAATGCCGACGGCGGATGCGATCCAGTGCGTCGACGTGACGACGCCGAAGGTGCCGAGGATTTCAGGGCGGGTGGTGAATGCGGTCATTGGGGGCATCCTTTTGAGTTTATTCATGCTTCGCGCGGGTCGAGCGCATCGCGCAGGCCGTCGCCGAGGAGATTGAAGCCGATCACGACGAGAAAAATGGCGGCGCCCGGCCACATGGCCATCCAGGGCGCCTGTTCGAGATAGTTCTTGGCGACATTGAGCATCGAGCCCCAGCTAGGGGCGGGCGGCTGCTGGCCGAGGCCTAGGAAGGACAGGCTCGCCTCGGCGATGATGGCGGTCGCGATGGTGAGTGTTGCCTGCACGAGGATCGGAGCGAAGACGTTGGGCAGGATATAGCGGGAGATGATGCTGAAATGGGTGAGACCGATAGAGCGGGCGCCCTCGACATAATCCTCGGTCTTGACCGCCAGCACCTGGCCGCGCGTCAACCGCACGAAGACCGGCGTTGCGGACAATCCGATCGCGATCATCGCATTGGTGAGGCTCGGGCCGAGGAAGGCGGCAAGCGCAATGGCGGTAATCAGGAACGGCATCGCCAGGAAGGCCTCGGTGATGCGCGAGATGATCTGGTCTATCCAGCCGCCATAGTAGCCCGAGATGAGACCGAAGGGCACGCCGATCGCGACCGCGATGGCAACCGAGAAGACGCCGGCCATCAGCGATGCCCGCGCCCCCCAAATCATTCGGGAGAGAATGTCCCGGCCGAGATCGTCGGTGCCGAGCCAATGGGCGGACGATGGCGCCTTGCGGATTGCCGACCAGCTGGTTGCGACCGGATCCGGGATCGGCAGGAGCGCTGCAAGCGCGGCAAGTGCGGTAAAGAAAAGAATGATGGCAAGCCCGACCAAGGCCCCCTTGTTGGCCCTCAGCTTCCGCCAAGCCCGATTGGGAGCGCGCTTGGCGGAAGGGGTTGCCGCGGCCGCCTGAACGATGGTGCTCATAGGGCTGCCCTCATGCGCGGATTGAGAAGGACATAGAGAATATCGGCAATAAGGTTCATGGCGATGAAACCTATGGCCGTGCAAAGCACCACGCCCTGGACGACGGCGTAATCCCGGTTGAAGACGGCGTCGACGATCAACTTGCCGAAGCCGGGGATGGTGAAGATTTGCTCGGTCAGAACGGCCCCGGCCAGGAGCTCCCCGAACAGCAGAGCGCTGACGGTGACGACAGGCAGGATGGCGTTGCGGAAGCTGTGCTGCAGCACGACGGCCGTTTCCGGCAGGCCCTTGGCGCGAGCAGTGCGGATATAGTCGGCGCTGAGTACGCTCAGCATCGACGAGCGCGTGTGGCGCATCAAGGTGGCAGCAAGCGCATTGCCGAGCACGAAGGATGGCATCAGCATCGTCTGGATCGAGCGCCACGGATCTTCGAAGAAGGGTTGGTATCCCGACGCCGGCAGCCAATGCAGCTTCACCGAGACCAGCAGGATCAGCATGATGCCGAGCCAGAAATTCGGCACGGACAAGCCGCACAAGGCGACGATGTTGGCGAGAAAATCGACGAAGCTATTCTTCTTCACCGCCGCCAATATGCCCATGGGAATGCCGATGGCGAAGGCGAAGATCATCGACATGACGGCGAGCTGAATGGTGACCGGCAGCTTTTCGGCAACGAGCGTCAGCACCGGTTGGTTGGTGCGCAGTGAAACGCCGAGATCGCCCTTGGCGACCCCCTGCAGCCAGTAGCCATATTGGTAGATCACAGGGTCGTTCAGGCGATATTTCTCGCGCAACAGCTCCAGCACCTGGGGATCGCGCTCCTCGCCCGCCATGGCAAGCACCGGATCGCCGGGCAGAAGCTTCTGCAGCGAGAAGACGAAGATCGAAATGATCAGAAGCGTCGGTATGGCGACGAGCAGCCTCTTTCCGATATAGCTATACATGGGCAGATCCTTGCCGCGATGTCGAATGTGAAAGCGCCATCCGGAAAGAAGCCCGCATGGCGCTCATAGCTCAGCCGCCTTTCTTCACGCCTACGAGGCGGATCATGCCGTCCGGGGAGGGCACGAAGCCGGATACCTTCTTGTTGTAGGCCCAGATCCAGGCCTGATGCCCGAGAAAGATGATCGGCAGATCCTGGCTGAGGATTGCCTCGGCCGCATCGTATTTCTGCTTGCGTACGGCGTTGTCCTGGGACTGGCGCGCTTCAAGCAGCAGCTTGTCGACCTCCGGATTGCTGTATTTGGAATCGTTAAGGCCGGCGCCTGTCGTCACGAATTGCTGGATGTTGCCGTCCGGATCGGAGCGGCCGGACCAGTCGGATCGGCTGAGCTGGTAGCTGCCGCTCGACTGCGCGTCGAGGAGGGTCGCGAATTCGGTCGTCTTCAGCGTCACGTCGAAGCCGGCTTCGGCAACCATCGACTGGATGATCTGCATCATCTGCATCGAAACCGGATTGTTGGCGACTGCGAGCTCGACCGGGATGCGGTCGAAACCGGCTTCCTTGACGAGAGCCTTAGCCTTGTCGACATCGCGAGCGGGCACCGGAATATCCTTGTCGAACCAGGGGCTGTTCGGTGCAAAAGGCTGATTGCCGGCAAGCCCGGTCCCATCGAAGACGATCTGCATGGCGGCTTCGCGGTCGATTGCCAGCGAGAAGGCCTGGCGCAGGCGCTTGTCCTTGCCCATCGGATTGTCGGCGCGAGCGCCGTTGCCGACATTGGCGTAGACGCCGAGCCAGCCGGTGCCGACGGCATCGGCATAGACGAGATTGGGATCGCTCTTGACCGTGCCGGCATCGGAGGCGGCGACACGCTCGATCATGTCGAGATCGCCGGAGCGCAGGTTTGCAAGGCGCACCGTCGTGTCGGGGATCGGCAGATAGGT
Source organism: Rhizobium sp. AB2/73 (assembly GCF_020871915.1). Lineage (NCBI taxonomy): Bacteria > Pseudomonadati > Pseudomonadota > Alphaproteobacteria > Hyphomicrobiales > Rhizobiaceae > Rhizobium > Rhizobium sp. AB2/73. The sequence goes on from NZ_CP067072.1 coordinate 418,094, forward strand.
CACCTTATCGATGAAGATGTTGTCCTTGTTCCAGTAATCCTGGAATTTCTCCAGCACGATGCGGTCCTGCTGCACGCGCTCGACGAATTTGAATGGGCCGGAGCAGACGGGATGGTCGCCGAATTTGGCACCGGCCGCCTTTGCAGCCGTTGGCGAAACCATCATGCCGGAGCGATCGGAAAGCTGGGCAAGCAGCGTGACGTCAGGCGCCTTCAGGGTGAAGGTGGCTTCGTATTCGCCTGATGCTTCGACCTTGGCGACAGAGGAAAGCTCGCTCTTGCGGCGTGATTCCGGCATGGTCTGATAGCGCTGGATATTGTCGACAACAGCTTGCGCATTGAACGGCGTGCCATCCTGGAATTTCACGCCCTGGCGCAGCTCCATGACGAGCTGCTTGCCATCGGCGGACCATTTCCAGGATGTGGCGAGCTGCGGCACGAACTTCAGGTCCGGTGTCACGTCGACGAGCTTATCGCAGAGCGCGGTATAGACGATGCGGCCGACGAAGGTGCGGGATTGCGCAGGGTCCAGCGTATCGGCATCGTCCTGCAGGCCTATCTTGAGCTCGACGGCGAAAGACGGCAGCGCGATCAGGGCGCCGGCGGCAAGCGATGCCACGAATTTGGCGATCTTCATTTCGTTCTCCTGTTTATCGTTTTCGTTCTTTGCAGTTTCGACCGGTTTCCTCTCCGGTCGTGGCGGGCAGGCCGGCTTTTGGGTCAGCCCACCTCCTCGGTCAGTGGCTCCTCAGCTTGCTGCGCATCCAGCGACGTGATGCGGATAAGGCTTTCCTGCAGCATCAGCAGATGTTCGCGCATGGCTTCGGCCGCCTTCATCGGGTTGCGTACAGCAATCGCGTCGATGATCGTCCTGTGCTGGGCGTAGGAGACCGGGCGGGTCTTGTTGACGCTGCGGGCCAATTCGCGAATGGTTTGCCAGGCTTCGTCCTGGCGGACATGGTTGATGACGTCGAAAATGGTCAAAAAGAACTGGTTGCCGGCGCTTTGCGCGATCAGCCGATGCAACGCGCCATCCCAGAGTTCGCGGCTGTCGGCATCGTCGCTGGCGGTGATTTTCTTTGCCAGTTCGTACATGCGGTCGATGTCGTCGGGCTTGGCGCGCATGGCGGCAAGCTGGGCGAGTTGCGGCTCGATACGCAGGCGAACTTCCATGACTTCCATCAGATCGGTGCCAGCGACGAGCGTGCTGACATGCTGGCTCCAATCGTCCGGGCGCTGCCCGACATAGGTTCCGGACCCCTGGCGCCGCCAGACGCGGCCTTCCGCCTCCAGCACCTCGAGCGCCCGCCGGATCGCGCGCCTGCTAACGCCTAGGTTCTCCGATAGAGCCCGCTCCGTCGGCAGTTTTCCATCCGCCGGGAGATCGGCCGAATTCAAGAGCCCGCGGAGCCTTTCCAGGGCATGAACCGAATTTTCCGGAAGGCTGTTGATTGCCATATTGAAAGGTGAACCAATTTTGAATTGGTCCAATAGAAGTTCAACTCGGTCGTCTCGTCAAGCGCTTTTTTGTGCAATTTCGGCAATGCACAATGTTTGTGCGCAATGCAGAAAGGCGACCCGCAAAGACGAGTCGCCTCTTAAGATGATGCCGCTCTTGCGGTTTTGTGACTCGAGCTTCAGCGACCGATGGCACGCGCCGAAATGGCTGTCTCGGGCGTAAAGTCGAAATCCTTGTCGAAAGGATAGGTCGGCTTGGTCTTGCGCAGGCGCGGCAGGCGTTCGACAAACTGGTCGACGACTCCCGGGGAGAGAGCCATCAAGTTCGGGTTGGCGATCGGCGCCAGTTCCGGCGAAAGATAGCCGGATTTGACGACGATGATCTTTGCCTTGCGCGGATCAAGGCCGAGGCGGGTGAAATCGGCGATATTATGATAGGGGCGGCGCTTGGCCGACAGCACGAGATCGATGCCGCCGATGGAGACGACGGCCTGTCTGTCGCTGGCTTCCGCAGTGTCCAGCAGGTACTTGATCGTAAAATTGCCCTTGACCGGTTTGCTGCCCTTGGTGTCGAGCGATGCGCCTACGGAGAGATCGAGAGTGGCGCCGATGCCAGCGGTATAGCATGCTTCCGTAGCAGTCTTGTCGGCGATGCCGGCGAAGATGACGCCTTCTGCACCCTTGGCAATCAGTTCCGCCAGCACATCGGCGCGGTCGCCGACACCGCCGCCCGTCGGGTTATCGCCGGATTCCGCCAGAACCACGGGCGCGGTCGTGCTGGCGATTGCCTTCGCGACGCATTCCTCGATCGAGCCGGTCTCCGAGCCGAAAACGAACTCCTTGCGAACGTCCCAATAGGCCTGCGCCAGTCGTTTCGCCTCGCGTTCGAGTACGCTGCGATCCGTGCCGGTCATGATGGCGGCGGCCGTTGCGCGCGGCTCATCGGCCCAGACATAGCCGACCATGAGCGATGTATCCCAGACACCTTCGATGGCGTCGATGCCAGGCAGCATGTCGTAGAGGCTCTTGGCCGGTTCATCGACGGTACTGGTGCGTTCACCCGGCAGGACCACGGGGATCGGCGCCCAGAGCAGGATCGGCTTTACGCCGGTCTTCAGGCTTTCCGTCAGCATCTTGACGGCGCGGCGCATGGTCTCCTCGACATCTATATGCGGCGCGGTGCGATAGGTGGAGTACATGTCGAGCGCATCGATGATGCGCTGGGTGACATTGCCGTGCAGGTCGTAGCTTGCCGAGACCATGCAATCCTCGCCGACGACGGCGCGAGCCGCACTGATCCAGTCACCCTCGGCGTCTTCCATGCCTTCGACATACATGGCGCCGTGCATGGCGAGATAGAGCCCATCCAGCGGCAGCAGGGCCTTCAGCCCTTCCAGAAACTCCGCCTTGAAGGCTTCGTATGTATGACGGGCGACCGGGCCGCCGGCGATCGCTCTGGCATGGATGGTTGGCAGGAATTCGCCGTCATAATCCCCAAGGAAGGCGAAGTAGGGCGAGGCAGTCAGCTCCGCGCCGCGCAGAACGCGAAAATCCTTCTCTTCGTTCAGGACGGGATTGTAGGTGCTGCATTCGATGTGAATGCCTCCAACGGCAATGCGCATGGGAACCTCAATAGGGGTTGGGACCAATCAGGAAATTATGGGCGGCAATGCTGGCAGCGCCCCGCGCCCAGACATCGCCATCGACACGCTGCGTGCGGATCGGCGTCTGGCCGGCATAGCGCGGCAATACGTTCGCCTCGACGGCCTGCCGCATGACGGTGCCGAAGAGGCGATCAAACCGGCCTTCGACATGGGTAATCAGGATCAGGCCGGGATCGTTGAACTGGATGAGATGCGCGATCGCAAGCCCAAGTGCGCTGCCGGCGCGATGCAGGATGCGGATTGCGGTGGCATTGCCGAGTGATGCCTCCGTCTCCAAGTCGTCGAGGGATTGACAGGCGAGACCTTCCGCCTTTGCCATTTCCTTGATCGCCTTCAGCGAGGCCACGGTATCGAGACAGCCGCGCTTGCCGCAGCGGCAGGGCGCACCATTGGACTCGATCGTGCAATGAGCGATTTCGCCGGCGCCGCCATGATTGCCGCGGTAGAGCTTGCCGCCGACGAAATGGGCGCACCCGATGCCGTCATCGAAGGAAACGACGCTGAAATTCTGCACGTCACGGGCGCCGCCGAACAGCTTTTCGCTGACGGCGACCGCCTTGGCGTCGTTTTCGATAAAAGTGGCGATGCCGGTTTTCTGCCTGATGATACCGGCAAGCGGTACATCCTGCCAGCCGAGTAAAGTGGATTTGACGCAACTCGCCTGCTTTTCATCGACGAAACCGGGGAGCGCAATACCAAGACCTGAAAGCTTTCGTCCGGCATCTCTACGTTCGGAAAGCAATTTTGGCAGCGTGTCGGCGATCATCGCGGCGATGACGTCAGGATCGCGCGACAGTGGCATCGTCTGACGTGCGACGATATTGCCGTTGAAATCGCAGAGAACCAGCGGCGCCGGGTCTTCGAGGAGCGAGATGCCGCCGAAGAAGGCGCCTTCCGGATGCAGGTCCAGCAGGATCGAGGGGCGGCCCTGTCCGTAGATCGTTTCCGTTTCCCGCAAGACGCCGAGGGAAATCAGATCGCGCGCAATCCCGCTCATCGCAGCCTTGCTCAGCCCCATGGAGGCTGCCAGAACCGTGCGGCTGGAAGGGCCTGATTGGCTGATGACCCGTAAAAGCTGCTGCTGCGAGGATGTTAGCAATTCGACGTTCCGCCCGGATTTGCTTGTTTTGCCGAGAATAAGTTCAGAAAATAAACAAAGCAACCCTATTTGGTTTCGTTGCGGATCTAACCATGCCGCGGCGCAATGGATCGGAAGAACGCACCGATTGCTCGACCTGCTTTGTGAAAGGCGGCAGTCCAGGCGCCGTCTTCCGGCGGTTTCACAAAGCATGTTCGCGTTTAAATGGTTGACATCGACCTGCATCACTATGCAAAGCTTATCATAACGATTCAGCCGGCGCTCGCCCGCAATCGTCTCGTCCCTAGACTTTGATCCCACAAGCTAAGCGCTCGACCATGGCCGTTATCGCGGCATGTGCATGTTTCGATCCCGGGTGCAGCAGTCAGAAAGGAATGCCATGTCCAGCACGGTCGATCGTTCAAGACGCCCGTTGGTCATCGTCTCGATCATGCTTGCGACCTTCATGGTCGCCATCGAAGCGACCATCGTTGCGACCGCCATGCCGCGCATCGTCGGTCAGCTCGGCGGCTTCACCTATTATAGCTGGGTCTTCTCCGCCTTTCTGCTGGCGCAATCGACCACCACCGTCATCTATGGCAAGCTCTCCGATATTTTCGGCCGCAAGCCGATGCTGATCGGCGGCATCATCATCTTTCTCATAGGCTCGACGCTCGCCGGTTTCGCCTGGTCGATGGCGTCCCTTATCGTCTTCAGGCTGCTGCAGGGCCTCGGCGCGGGTGCCATTCAGCCTGTGACCATGACCGTCGTCGGCGATCTCTACAAGCTCGAAGAGCGCGCCAAGGTGCAGGGCGCGCTCGCCAGCGTCTGGGCGATCTCCGCCGTCATCGGCCCGCTTGCCGGCGGCATCATCGTCGACAATCTCTCCTGGGCCTGGATTTTCTGGATCAACCTGCCGCTTGGCGTGCTCGCCATCGCCGGGTTCATCCTCTTCCTGCACGAGTCGGTTATGCCGCGCGAGGCGAAGATCGATTATCTCGGCACGATTCTGTTTTCGATATCGATCGTGTCGCTTCTCGTCATCCTGACGGAAACCGATGCGGGCTTCGCCGTTCTCTGTCCCCTGGCGATCGTCTTTATCGTTACCGGCATTCTGTTCCTGCGGCAGGAGAGGCGAGCGCCGGAGCCGATCATTTCGATCGCTCTCTGGAGCCGGCGGCTGATTGCCACCAGCAATGCCGCGACGCTGCTTGCGGGTATGGCGCTGATCGGCCTGACGACCGTTCTGCCGATCTATGTTCAGGGTGTTCTTGGTCGTTCGCCGCTAGAGGCAGGCTTTACGCTGACAATGCTGATCGTCGGCTGGCCACTGGCCGTGATGCTGGCGAGCCGGTTCTTCCGCGCCTTCGGCATCCGCAACACCCTGCGCGCCGGCAGTCTCATGTTTCCCTTCGGGTCACTTTTCCTGCTGTTCCTGACGCCGGAGAGCAGCCCGATGATTGCCGGCATCGGCTCGTTCCTGATGGGCTTCGGCATGGGTCTCATCAGCCTGACGAGCGTCGTGCTGGTGCAGGAAAGCGTGGAGTGGTCGATGCGTGGCAGCGCCACCGCCTCGATCATCTTCTCGCGCAGCCTCGGCAACACGCTTGGCGCAACCGCGCTCGGCGCGATCATGAATGTCGGCATCGCCCATTATGGCAACGGCGAGCTCGCAACCAGGCTGCACGATATCCTCAATCAGCCCAGCGGCCTTTCCGATCTTGTCACCGATCCCGCGATCAGAAGCGTCTTCGATGCGGCTCTGCACTGGAGCTTCTGGGGTGTCGTCATCGTCGCTCTGACGACCTGCGTGACCATCTGGCTGATCCCGGTCACCCGAGACGCCGGCCGTGGGTCGTCGGCACCCAAGGCGGATGCTCAGGAAGCCATGACTCATTAGCGCAAGGCCAGGGCGGTCGGGCAGGGCTTGATCTGTCAGAAGCCGTAGTCGCGCGCGAGCCAGGCGTCCAGCAGGTTTCGCGATGCCCTGATTGCGGCGTCCGTATCCTGCGCTACGATGGCGTCGAGGATCGCCTTGTGGAGGGGCAGGGCGCGCTTTTGCCCTTCGGCGATATCCTCATGGCCGGAAAGCGTGCGATTGGCGTAGATTCCGACGGCGATGAGATCGATCAGCTGCGCATAGATCATATTGTGCGTGGCGGCGAAGATCGCCGTATGAAAGCGCAGATCGGCATCGGCATTGCTGTTGACGTCGCCGATGGTGGACGCCATCTCTTCGTAGGCGGAACTGATCGCGGCAATGTCGCTCTCGGTGCGGCGCAGTGCTGCGCGTGCCGTCGCCTCCGGCTCGAGTGCCAATCGCAGGTCTTTGATCGATCGCATGATTTCGACCGACGGGCCGGTCTCGTAGTACCAGACCATGACATCCGTATCGAGATGATGCCAGTTGGAGCGTTCCTTGACGCGCGTGCCGACGCGGGTCTTGATCTCGACCAGTCCCTTGCCGGCCAGGCACTTCATCGCTTCGCGAATGACCGTGCGGCTGATGCCGAATTGTTCGACCAAATCGGGCTCGTTTGGCAGCGTTGCGCCGACTGGATAGTCTCCGCCGACGATGCGGCGGCCGAGCTCGTGGACGAAATAGCCGAAGACGCCGCGCCGCGGGATCGTACCGTATTTTCGCACAAAGGCATCGAAGGGCGACTGCGTTACGATCAGTTTCGACTCCGGGGTAGCCCTGGAGGTTATTGCGTCCTGGCCATGTTTCATTATGCGGGACTCTCGTTCCTTTTTGATGCACCGTTCGTGAGAACAATCACCAGCCTACGTCGATTTGCGAGGCTTCTTGCTGGTATCTCGGCCAGTCTGGGCTGTTCCATATTGATGTTGTATCGATCCCATTGTTCTTCCCGCGGCATTTTCCAGTGGAAACCCTAGCATGTCTTACGCATGCATGCCTACTGGCACCGAGTTGATCGATCTGTTCACCAATTTGAAGATGCTGATGCGTTTCGCCCCGAGCCTCTATCGGGGATCGGCCGCGGTGATCAAATTGCGCACCATCCGTTAAGCGAAACGTGATCGCTTAATCGATTGATGGGACGATTTCGACTATCGTAAACGTTACCGAACCGGTTAAATGCAGGCGGGATGCGAGGCGGATTCGGAGTTGCAGATCCATGAATGACATGTCCACGCCTGGGCAAAGGGAGGATGCGCAGGAAGCGGGCTCGCGCTCGCTGTTGATTGCATTGCTGGTGGCCGGTGCCTTCTTCATGGAAAATCTCGACGGTACGGTCATCGCGACCGCCTTGCCGCAGATGGCCGTTTCGTTCGGTGCTCGCCCGGTCGACCTCAATATAGGCATGAGTGCCTATCTTCTGACCCTCGGCGTCTTCATTCCGATCAGCGGCTGGATCAGCGACCGCTTCGGTGCGCGTCTGGTCTTCACGACCGCCGTCGTTATTTTCACGCTCGCCTCCGTTCTCTGCGGCTTTGCCAATGGGGTCGGCTCCTTCGTTGCCATGCGCATTCTGCAAGGCATCGGCGGGGCGATGATGGTGCCGGTGGGCCGGCTTGTCGTCTTGAACAATACACCGAAGGACAAGCTGATCTCGGCCATTGCGACGATCACCTGGCCGGCGCTGGTGGCGCCGATCCTCGGGCCGCCGCTCGGCGGCTTTATCACCGACCATGCGAGCTGGCGCTGGATCTTCTTCCTTAACCTGCCGCTTGGCATTCTGGCCTTCATCTTCGCGCTCATGCTCATTCCGGAGACGAAAAGCGCGGCGCGCCCGCCTTTCGACTGGATCGGCTTCGTCGTCAGCGGCATCGGACTTGCCGGCCTCATGTATGGGCTGGAATTGATCGGGCGCCCCGATCCCGTCTGGCTGGAAGCCTGGACCTATGTGATCGTCGGCTTTGTCCTGCTGGCGATCGCCGTTTTCCATTTTCTCCGCACGGAGCATCCGCTCATCGATCTCTCGGGGCTGAAGCTGCCGACGTTCGCCATAACCATCTCAGGCGGATCGCTGTTCCGCACCGCCATCGGCGCGGTGCCCTTCCTGCTGCCGCTGATGTTCCAGGTCGGCTTCGGGCTCAGCGCCTTTCATGCCGGCATGCTGACGCTCGCCGTTTTTGCCGGCAATCTGGCGATGAAGCCGGCAACGACGCCCATCCTGCGCCGCTTCGGCTTCAAGCCGGTGCTGATCGTCAATGGTCTTCTGAATGCCGTCTTCATCGCTGCCTGTGCGCTGTTTTCGCCCGACACGCCACTCTGGTTCATCGTGCCGGTACTGTTCATTGGCGGCATGTGCCGGTCGATGCATTTTACCGCACTGAATACAATCGCTTTCGCAGATATCCCGCCCGGACAGATGACCGGTGCCAATACGCTGTTCAGCACCGTCTTTCAGCTTACGATGGGCATGGGCATTGCGGTCGGCGCGATCGGCATTCGCATCGGCCAGGCAATCAGTGTGCCATTGGGCGTCGACGGTGTCGTTGCCATCGAGTTTCGTCTGGCCTTCGTGCTGCTCGGCATCATCGCGCTTCTGACCGTGCTGGATTGCTTGCCGCTTGACCGCAAGGCAGGCGACAACGTCGCGCGCAAGCCAAAGCAGAACACGAGGAAGGCGGCTTAGCGATGTCTTTGAGAAGAAGTTAGTAGGGATATTGGATGATATTATAATGCAGCAATATCGCTGGAATCGCCATCAGGATGATTAGAACTATTGCGACGCTTGCAGCTCGCATCATCTTCCTCCGGCGGGCGTGCTGACCGGTCCAATCATATACTGTCATAATGAGCCCTCCTTCTCATTAGTGATTAGAAAGACAAGAAATAGAACGTCAGTCAATATCGGCAATAGCGAGCTAAATAATAAGAGTTATCTAATATTTGGAAGGCGAAACATACCTCGATGGCTGAAGAGAGCCGTCGAACTTCATCTGCAAGAGCCTAAAGATCGTTTTATGATGCCGGCTCACACGATATAACGGACAAGGATTTCGTCCCTGTGTCAGCGGGACGCCGGCTGCTTTGGAAAAGAGGAAAAGGCAATGAGCAAGATGCGCGCCCTGGTTTTGGAACGTCAGCATGAACTGGCGATCCGTGATATCGATCTACCCCAGGAGGTCGGGCCGGGCCAGGTGAAGATCAAGATTCATACGGTCGGTGTCTGCGGGTCGGATGTGCACTATTACACGCACGGCAAGATCGGCCCCTTCATCGTCAACGAGCCGATGGTGCTCGGGCACGAAGCGGCGGGAACGGTAGTCGAAGTCGGCGCAGGTGTGACGCATCTGAAGGTCGGTGACCGGGTCTGCATGGAGCCAGGCATTCCCGATGCCAATTCCAAAGCGAGCCGTCTCGGCATGTACAATGTCGATCCTGCGGTCACTTTCTGGGCGACGCCCCCGATCCATGGGGTGCTGACGCCATTCGTCGTGCATCCGGCCAACTACACCTTCAAGCTGCCTGACAATGTCAGCTTTGCGGAAGGGGCGATGGTCGAGCCTTTCGCCGTCGGTATGCAGGCGGCCACCAAGGCGCGCATCACGCCCGGCGATACCGCCGTCGTGCTTGGTGCCGGTCCGATCGGCATCATGGTTGCGGTTGCAGCCCTTGCCGGTGGTTGCGCACGGGCGATCGTCGCCGATCTCGCCCAGCCGAAGCTCGATATCGCCGCGCAGTATCAAGGCGTCATTCCGGTCAATATCCGCGAGAAGAACCTGGTCGAGGAAGTCGATCGCCTGACCGATGGCTGGGGTGCGGATGTTATTTTCGAATGCTCGGGCTCGCCGAAGGCCTGGGAGACGGTCATGGCGCTGCCGCGTCCTGGCGGCGTCATCGTAGCCGTCGGCTTGCCGGTCAATCCGGTCGGCTTCGATGTTTCCACGGCGTCGACCAAGGAGATCCGCATCGAAACGGTCTTCCGCTATGCGCATCAGTATGAGCGCTCGATCGCGCTGATCGCGTCCGGGCGCGTCGATCTCAAGCCCCTGATCTCCGAGACATTCGACTTCGAGGACTCGATCAAGGCTTTCGATCGCGCCGTCGAAGCCCGTCCGACCGACGTCAAATTGCAGATCGTCCTCGACCAATAGTCGCTCGCTGTCCCATCGCCTTGCCTCAAGTCTTCTTCTGGCTTCACGCACTGGCAAGGCGATGTTTTCCCTTAGGTTTCATATCTCCCGTAGACGGCCTGGCAAAAGCGATGCTAGGTAGCCTTTCACAGAGGGAAACAGGCTTTGACGCCGTGAAACGGGAAGGACCGCCGTGCCGCACGACGTTGCATTGATCGCATTGATTGCCGCCGGCTTCGTGTTCGCGGCCATTTTCGGCTATCTGGCCGACAGGCTGCATTTGCCGCCGCTGGTCGGCTATCTGGTGGCCGGCGTCATCATAGGCTCGTCCACGCCGGGTTTTGTTGCCGACGTTTCCCTGGCATCGCAGTTGGCCGAGATCGGCGTCATCCTTCTGATGTTCGGCGTCGGTCTGCATTTCTCGGCCGCCGACTTGTTGGCCGTGCGCGGCGTCGCCATTCCCGGCGCCATCGGTCAGATTGCAATCGCGACGCTGCTCGGCGTAGGCTTGACGTCGCTATGGGGCTGGAGTGTCGGCGCCGGTGTGGTCTTCGGCCTCAGCCTTGCGGTTGCCAGTACGGTCGTGCTTTTGAAGGCGCTGGAAGAGCGCAATCTCGTGAGTTCGACGAATGGCCGCGTCGCCGTCGGCTGGCTGATCGTCGAAGATCTGGCCATGGTGCTTGCGCTCGTGCTCTTGCCGGCCTTTGCCGGTATTCTGGGCGGTCATGCGGATGCCGGCGGCCATGCCGCTTCTGGCTCGATCTGGCTGACGATCGGCATGACACTGCTCAAGGTCGCAGCCTTTGCAGCTGTTGCGATCTTCATCGGCCCGCGTGTGGTGCCATGGCTTCTGACTTCGGTTGCGCGTACCGGTTCGCGTGAACTGTTCACGCTGTCGGTTCTGGCGATCGCGCTCGGTATCGCCTTCGGTGCGGCAGAAATCTTCGGTGTGTCCTTTGCGCTCGGCGCCTTCTTTGCCGGCCTTGTGATGAGTGAATCCCATCTCAGCCACAGGGCGGCGGCCGACTCCCTGCCATTGCAGAACGCCTTTTCGGTTCTGTTCTTTGTGTCCGTCGGGATGCTCTTCGATCCGACCGTTCTGATCCGCGAACCGCTGATGATTATTGGCGTGCTTGCCCTGATCATGCTCGGCAAGGCATTGATCGCCTTCTGTGTCGTGCTACTGCTGCGCTATCCCGCCAGCATCGGTTTTGCTGTTGCGGCCGGCCTTGCGCAGATCGGCGAATTCTCCTTCATTCTCGCGGGGCTCGGCGTCTCGCTTGGATTGCTGACGCGGGAAGGGCAGGATCTCATTCTCGCCGGTGCGATCCTGTCGATCACGCTCAATCCGCTGGCTTTCTACGCCACGGAAAAGCTGGAAAACTGGGCCTTTGCGCGCTGGCCGTTACTGGCGAACAAATATGGCATGGCCAAGCAGGAGGCTCTTCGCCGCCAGCTGGCCGTCATCAACAAGCAGCGCGAGGAGCGGGATCGCCAGCATCATCTCGAGATCGAGCAGCTCATCGAAACCTTCCCGATGTTCGCCGAACTTGATGATAACGAGCATGAGGAACTTCTGCTGCTCTTCCGCCCGAGATCGGCGTCGCCCGGCGACCGGGTGATCAGAACCGGCGATCGCGGCGACAGCATGTTCTTCATCGCTTCCGGTGCGGTCGAGGTGCAGCTGGAGAATGACGAGATCCGGCTCGGCGCGGGCGCCTTCTTCGGTGAAATGGCGCTGCTGACGGGGGCACGCCGCACGGCCGATGTCGTTGCCGTCGATTTCTGTCAGCTCTTCGTGCTGGATCGCCGAGACTTCAATCTGTTCATGTCGCGCCATCCACAGCTGCGTGCCGCCGTCAGCCGCATGGCGCGGGAGCGGCAGGAAAGCAACGTGTCGCGCCAGCGGCGCGACCTTTCGCAGGATGCCAGCTGATATCAGGCTGATGTTTTATCGGCGTTTCAGCCAGCTTTTCGAAACACGGCAGGCCATGGTGTAGGCAGGGTCGAAGACGTTGCCGACATCATAGCGCACGACCTGACCGAGCAGGTGGCTGGCTGCGGTCTTGTCGAGACCATAATCGGAGCCGAGCCAGCGCAGCATCTCGCTGGTGGCATGCTGCAGGGCCTGATCGAGCGGCCGGGCATTGCCGATGGTGAAAATATCCTCCGCCGTCTCGCCGCGCGGCCAGATGATCGTCCTTTTCTTTTCGACGCTGAGGCGCACCGTAACTTCGAAAGTGGTCTCGATCCCAGTGCCGACGATCTCGCCGTCTCCTTGTACTGCATGGCAATCGCCGAGGAAAAAGAGCGCGCCAGGGGTCGAAACCGGAAACCAGATGGTCGTGCCAGGACCCAGCAGCCGATAATCCATGTTGCCACCGAATTCGCCGCTGGTGGCGGTCGATATGGCTTGACCGAGAGACGGCGCAACCCCGAAGCAGCCGATCATCGGAGCCAGCGGCAGGGTAAGGGTTTCGAGACCCGCCACCGGTTCGACCAATCGCGCCGTCAAATTCTGGCGGTCGATCTGCCAGATGACCTTCTCGCGTGCCGGTAGCGCCCGGACATCCTGCGGATCGACGACATTGGCGGCGACCACGCTGCCGGTGAAACCCGTATCGCGCGTCGGCACCATTGCGACGATCTCAACCTTGAGAGAATCTCCCGGCTCAGCGCCCTCGACGAAGATCGGCCCGTTCATCGGATTGGGGCCGGATATCTGGCGGACATCATGCTTGTCGTAGCCGGCGGCATCGAGCGTTTCGGTAACAACCGTATCGCCATCGGCAACATGCAAGGCCGGGGGCAGCGAGCCGATGACATTGTGATAATGGGTAGGGGCGAAACGGTGTATTGCCATTTTGCTTAAGCCTCGTGTGGAATCCGGTCGCGTCAGCCTATGACGACTCCGAACCTCTGGGAAAGAGCGCAACGACCATATTTACGCATAAAGGCCACTTCGTTTGGTGTGCGGGTAAATGCCTGCCGCCGCAGACAGGCCTCAAGCAAAATGATCGCGAAATGCCTGCGGCGTCGTCCCGAATTTCCGCATGAAGTTGCGTCGCATGGTCTCTTCCGATGTGAAGCCGCAGCGTATGCGTACCTGATGCACGCTCAGGCCTTCCTCCAGAAGGCGGCGGGCTGCCTCGATGCGGATTTCCTCCACGGCGCGTGCAGGCGTGCGCCCAGTTGCCTTCAAATAATGGCGCGAGAAGCTGCGTGCGCTCATATTGGCCTGCTCGGCAAGCGTAGGCAGTGAAAGATCGGCGCGCAGATTGTCCATGATCCAGCCATGCAGACGGTCGAAGCGTTCGCCGCCCTCCTGAAGTCTCAGCGCCGCGCTGAACTGCGCCTGGCCGCCGGGACGCTTGAGGAAGACGACGAGTTCGCGAGCCACGGAAAGCGCCAGCGGGCGGCCGAGATCGGCTTCAACCAAAGCAAGCGAGAGATCGATGCCGGCAGTCACGCCGGCGGAACTCCAGATCTGCCCGTCCTGGACGAAGATCGGATCGGGCTCAAGCTTCACTTGCGGGAAGCGCTTTGCAAATTCTTCGCAACGATTCCAATGGGTCGCTGCCCGCCGCCCGTCCAGAAGACCGGCTTCCGCGAGCAGAAAGGCGCCGCTGCAGACCGAGGCTATCCGTCGGGCATTCGCGGCTCGCCGGCGCACCCATTCGATCAGGTCGAGGTTCTCGCAGGCTTTGTTGACGCCCCAACCGCCGGCGATGATCAAGGTGTCGAGCGGTGTATCGATATTGCCGAGCGGGGCGGTCATGAGGGCGAGACCCGAGCTCGTTTGCGTCTGCGGATTTTCCGCGACCACGATGGCCTCGTATGGTTTCGGCCGATCGAGCTCATGCGCCGCCTCGTTGGCGCTGGTGAAAACCTGCAGCGGACCGGTAATGTCGAGCAACTGGGCATTGTCGAACGCGAGAATTTCGATGCGGCGCATGATTGGCAAGAAATGACGGTGGTTTGGCAAATATGCCAGATCGTTGTCGCATAGGTTTGGAAAAGTCAATCATCGGAGACATGTCATGACCATTCGCTTCGGCCTGCTTGCCTTTCCCGGCGTCCAGCAACTCGATCTGACCGCACCTTATGAGGTATTCGCCTCGATGGATGATGCGGAGGTGCATCTGGTGTGGAAGGACACGTCACCCGTCGTATCGGCAACGAAGCTGGTGCTGCGGCCGACGACGACGTTTGCCGAATGCCCGCCGTTCGATGTGATCTGCGTGCCCGGCGGTATCGGCGTCAATGCATTGCTCGAGGATATGGCCGTCCTGAGCTTCATCCGGGAACAGGCGACCCGAGCGCGCTTCGTAACATCGGTGTGCACCGGTTCTCTCGTCCTTGGAGCGGCCGGCCTGCTCAAGGGCAAAAAGGCCACAACGCATTGGAATGCGCTTGATTTCCTCGAGAGTTTCGGAGCCGTTGTCACGCCGGGGCGCGTGGTGCGGGATGGCAATCTCTTCACCGCAGGCGGTGTGACCGCCGGCATCGATTTCGGACTGACGATTGCTGCCGCCTTGTGCGGTCGCGAGGACGCCGAAGCGATCCAACTGTCGCTGGAATACGCGCCAGAGCCGCCATTTCATTCCGGATTGCCCGAGAAGGCCAGCGCTGAGGTGTTGGCGAGAACCAGGCAACGCCTTGCCGGCTCGAGAATGGCGCGGCAGGAGATCGTCGCTCGCCTCACGGCGGCCAGACATGAGCCTGGATGAACATCGGCTTGTCCACCAGTACTGTCATCTCGATCAAACGGAGCACCGATAGGGGAGCGATCAGCGGTTGATCGTGTCGAGGCAATGACGGGCAGTGGATGAATGGAAATTCCAGTCTCAGGTCGCCCATCATACTTGACACAAATAGCTTTTCTGCGACCGTGGCATCACAATAGCGTCCACGGCCTTGCGGGGAAAAGGCTTATTTGATGAACGCGTTCCGACCGTTGCGCTGCATTTTCCGTTTCGTCATGACAGTGACCGTTCTGATATGTGCAGGCCTGGGGTCGATATCGCACGCTGCGGCCGCCGAGACATCCGAGATCGCTCCGCAGACAAAGGCTTCGAGCGAGCAGATCGAGAAGCTGATCGGCACCTTGCGTGACAGCGGCGCGGTGTCCGGAGCCGACCTGTTGCAACGCCGCTCCGGTTTCGAAAAGCTCATGGCATCGACGCCAGGCCCGGCGCGTGTCCAGATACGTCATGTCGACGCCAACGGGGTGGATGGCGATCTGATTTGGCCGGCACGATTGCATCATCCGATCGGGCGACGTGCCATCCTTTATCTGCATGGCGGCGGGTTCTATAGCGGCTCCCTTCGCACGCACGCCAACATAGCGGGTTCGCTCGCCAAAGCCGCCTCGGCTGATGTGCTGTTGATCGATTATCGCCTGGCGCCCGAAAATCGCTTTCCCGCGCAGAAGGACGATGCCATTGCGGCCTATCGCTGGCTTCTGACATCGGGATACAAGGCCGGCAACATCGTTATCGTGGGCGAGTCGGTTGGCGCAACTCTGGCCATCGAAGTTATCTTGAACCAGCTTAGGCTAAGCGGTCCGCTTCCCGCTGCCGTGGTCGCGATGAGCCCGATTACCGATTTCGCTGCAACGGGCGCTTCGCTGGCCGCCAACGCCACGAGCGATCCGTTCATGAACAAGGCCGAGTTGACCCTTATCCACGATGCGTTCGCGCGTGATCGCCCTCTCGCCGATCCCGATATATCGCCGCTCTATGGCAATGTCTCCGGGTTTCCTCCGCTGCTGATCCAGGTCGGCGCTCGCGAGGTGCTACTTGATGACGCCTCGCGGTTCGCAGACAAAGTACGCCAGGCGGGTGGCAATGTGAGCTTGGAAGTCTGGCCGGGGATGATCCATCAATGGCAGATTTTCCCGTTCTGGCTCGATGATGCAAGGAAATCGAACGAACGTGTCGCGCAGTTCGCGATTGCGCATTTTGTCGATAAGCCCATGCAATAATCATCATGAGCATTTAAGCAGCCCCTGATTTCGAAACTCTCGTTTGAAAGACCGACGTGACTTCGCAGGTTACGCAAAGTCAAATCACGGTCTTTCAATTATTTATCGCAATAAACAATCGCCAGATAATTTTTATATGGACACGGCAGTCGAAAAGCGTTACGCATATAGATGTCGCGATAATAAATCGCACGATAAATTTAAGCGGAGATTGAAATGAGCCAGTCTATCCCTCAAGCTACTCGTCGGGGCGTTATGACAGCCGGGCTGGGCCTTGCCGCTGCTGCAGCTGCCAGCCCCTTCGCTCAACCTGCACAAGCCTCTACAAAGCAATCAACTTCGAAAGGTAAGGACACAATGAGCAGCAGCACGATCACCACCAAAGACGGCACCCAGATCTTCTATAAGGATTGGGGAACGGGCCAGCCGATCGTCTTCCATCACGGATGGCCCCTGAGCTCCGACGATTGGGACGCCCAGATGCTATTCTTCCTTCATCAGGGCTACCGCGTCATTGCACACGACCGCCGCGGCCATGGCCGCTCCAGCCAGACGGCGACCGGAAATGAAATGGATACCTACGCCGCCGATGTGGCGGCTCTTGCCGAGCATCTCGATCTCAAGGGTGCCATCCATGTCGGCCATTCGACAGGCGGCGGCGAAGTTGCGCGCTATGTCGCCCAGTATGGCGGCCATGGCCGCGTCTCGAAGGCCGTACTGATCGGCGCCGTACCGCCGATCATGGTCAAGTCCGACAAGAATCCCGGCGGCCTGCCGCTCGAAGTCTTTGATGGCTTCCGTGCAGCGCTTGCTGCCAACCGCGCTCAGTTCTTCCGCGATATTCCGACGGGGCCGTTCTACGGTTTCAATCGTCCCGGGGCAGCTGTTTCGCAGGGCGTTATCGATAATTGGTGGCGCCAGGGCATGATGGGCGGCACCAAGGCCCATTACGATTGCATCAAGGCCTTTTCGGAAACGGACTTCACCGAAGACTTGAAGAAGATCGAAGTCCCGACCCTCGTCATGCATGGCGACGACGACCAGATCGTGCCGATCGCCGATTCCGCTGAGCTCTCCATCAAGCTTCTGAAGAAGGGCACGCTGAAAGTCTATAAGGGCTTCCCGCACGGTATGGCCACCACGCATGCGGACGTGATCAATGCTGACCTGCTCGCCTTCTTCAAGGCCTAAGCATTAAAATGGTCATGCGCCCGCCAAAAAGGCGGGCGCTTCGCAGCCTGCCGGGTGCTGGTTACCACCCTCACCATTTCAGCTGTCGAGTTTCAACGAGAGCTGAACGGCGCGGGGCAAGGGCGGTAGCGGCCGGCTGATTTCAACGCGGCGCGTCCATGTGGCGCGCCGTTCCTGTTCGCGCTCCCGAAGGGCCTTCGAAACAGCGACAAAGGTCATTGCACGTTCGATGACTTGTTCTGCCTTGGTCATGGAAATCTCCATTTGTTCACTATATGTTCTCATATAGCGGTCTGAAAGTCAAGCAAGACAGCGTTCGGGCCGCAGCCGCCGATAGGCACAGCGGCATTCCAATGAAAACGCTAACCGGCGATCCTAATTCCCTTGTAATTTATGGGTGATGTTCGGCCAAACTCATCAACCAGAAAATGTAGCCTTGCCTTTGCCCTATTTCATGCCTATGTTCACGTTGTCGATCTTGCTTGATGATCTTTGTTTGCCCGGAAGCGTGGCGCGAATTTTCTTTCAATTTCGGTTTGTAATACTGCCGAAAACGGTTTTCGGCGGAACGAAATCCCATGTCTAATTGAAAGGAAACCGCTATGAATTCAGGAACAGTAAAATGGTTCAATAGCGCCAAGGGCTTCGGCTTCATTCAGCCTGAAGATGGCGCAACCGATGTGTTCGTTCACATTTCCGCTGTTGAGCGCGCGGGTATGAATGCTCTCGCAGAGGGTCAGAAGATCAGCTACGAGCTGGTGCGCGATCGTAAGACCGGCAAGAGTTCCGCTGATAATCTGAGAGCAATCTAATTGTCACTCATCTTGCTGACCACGGATGTACTGGCAGCAATGATTTGATTGACGGAGAAGGTCGGGTTATGGCCCGGCCTTTTATATTTCTGCGACCCATCTGCAAGGGGATGCGATGAGCAGAATGAAATATTCAGTTGGAGACATCGTGGCCCTGAAGGCTGATCTCACCCGGCTGAAAGCGGCTCCGAGACTATGTCGGATCATGAATACACTGCCCTCAGATTTCGACGAGATCCATTATCAAGTGCGCTTTTTGGACGAGAATTTCGAGCGGCGCATCTTGTCGACCGAAATCGAGAAATTGAGCACGGATCCAGCTGCCGATCAGCAAGGATCAATTCCTTCTAAACAGGAGTCATGGCTCAAACCTCTCGCGATAGGTGGCAAAGGCAAGCATTCCGTTAAGACATAAAGCATCACAGAAACACGCCCGGTAAAGAGTATGTTTTGCAAGTTTTTGTAAGAGATAACGATATTGATCAAGCTTTGCGCGTGCTCAAGAAGAAGATGATCCGAGATGGTGTATTCCGCGAGATAAAGATGCGCTCGGCCTATATAAAGCCATCCGAGCGTCGTGCTCTGGAAAAGGCGCAAGAGCAATTCGGCGGCAGCGCAAGTTGCTGCGAAAAAAGATGCAAGGGGTGGTTTGCTGCCCAAAAGTCATCGCAGCAGGGGCCTAAGTCGTTAATGTCTGGGTATTCAATCCCCATTCGGTACTCCGCAGGAAGGAGCGATCATGTCAGCTACCAAGGAACAGTTCTTTAGGAAGACCGCGTCTCTCGGCAATGATAAAGCCACGATTACCGACAATGCGGCAAAGACCATTGTCGCGGCAGAGAACTCCGCACGGGAAAAGAAAACGGAGGCTTTACGAGCCCTTCGCCTGCAACGAGAAGCAATGGTGGAACCGAAGGCAGAAAAATCGGTCAAAGCACGGAAAAAGCCTATAGGGCGTGGTAAAGCATGAACTTGCTTTTGTTTATCCCGCGCGATGAATAATACGCGGAAAATTCGGCTGCGGAAGCCGACAGTGATAGTCTAAAGCCCCAATCGCTCTCGTCGCTCGACATCTTTGACGTTGAGAATGGTGCAATAAGCCTTCGCCTCTTTCTCAGTCAGAATACTCAAGATCCAATGTGTAGGCTGAGCAGCTCTTCCTGTGAAAATATCGTACACAGTCCAAGTGCGGTCACGCTCCTGGCGAACCGCGTATCTGAGCGTAACCCTCGACATGTGCCACCTATGAAGGATGGCGGCGGAACGATTTCCGTGTCGCATCGATCGGCTTCAATCTATCAGTTATCCGATGTCCCGAGAAGCTGAATGAATGGCTGTGCTTCCGTTTCGCGAAAATTCATTTTATCCACGCGATCAAAACGACGCCTCTATAGAAATAAATTTTTAAGCGCTTGATTTCTACGAAATAATGAACTATGTAAGCGAAATGGCATTGCTGGTGAGCATCAATCAAATTTGGAGGCTCGCAATGTCTTAGTCGCTTTCCCCTTCTGACCACGGATGTACTGGCATTGGTGTGAAGGCGATGTCGGGAAGGTCGGCGCGATTTCGCTCCGGCCTTTTTTGTTGCCGGCTGCTCAAGGAGGCAACATGAGTGCATATAGGATCAACCGGCAAAACAAGCCTTTGTCCAAAGCCGAGAAGGCTGCGATTGTCACGAATGAATCTGCGTGGACCATCATTCACAACGAAGAGGCCGCGCGTGAAAGCAAGACTGAGCGGCTTCGCAGGGAAAGGCTGGCCAAGGAAAGGTCTGAGCCATTGATTGAGAAGCCAGTGGGTAAGCGGCCCCGCAGAAGCAGAGGCTGACCGATCGCCAAAATCCAATTCGACACGCATCTGTCATGCCGACAGATCTGATCTCGACGAATGTCGGGCCGACGACCGGCTTTGGTTGACGAAGAAGCAACGGGCTTTCGTTTTCAGCCTCATTGGCGATGCAGATTGATTTCGCTGGTTACGACCGATTTGCCGGAGCTCAGATCCTTGTCGATGGTCCGGAGCGTCAGCTGGCCGTCGCCCTGCCTGCGAATGGTCATACTGGCATCGCGATCGCCGTTGACGAGACGTGCCCAGCGCACCGCCAGATTGATGATATCGCCCTGCCTGCTGCCCGACAGCTGCGATATCGCACCGGAAGGACCGGTGTAGGTACCTGAGTATCTGTTTCCGCGCGCCGTGAGCTGGGCCAAGATCGCGCGGCTGATGATGAGAAGGCCGCGGCAGTTTCCCCTCATCGAAATCGAGGAACCCGGTGCGCTGATGGTGAATCTGCAGAATACATTGATCGGCGCGTCGCCGATCTTTCGAAGCACCTTGCCGGTTCCCGTCCAGCTGCCGTTCAGCGGCTTCAAAAATCCGATTTCATCGGCGGCGACAGGTGTCACCAGGCAAACAGCGGCAAGGAGGGCAAGAAGGCACGCTTGATAACGCATGATATCAATCCCTTCGTCACACTAACTAGGAACGCCGCAGGCTATGCTCGGTTCCCAGGCAGTCAGAGCCAGCTGATGCGCTTCAGAATATAGAGGGTGATGATGGAGGTGACGGCGACCAATACGACGATAATGATGAAGGCCCAGGTATCGTTGACGCCTGGAATGCCGCCGACATTCATGCCGAACAGGCCGGCAACGACGCTCGGCGGCAGCAGCAACGCGGCAAGCGCCGCAAGCCTGTTGGAGTTGCGGGCGATGCGCTCGCTGATGACAGTCGAAAGGTCATCGTGCAGGATGCCTGTCCGGTCGCGGATTGCATCCAGGTACTCGATGCAGCGCATCAGCTTGTCGATCACCTCACGCATGCGAAGCTTGTCGCGTTCGGCAAGCCAGGGAGCGTCGTCATGTTCGATGCGATTGAGGGCATCGCGTTGCGGCGAAAGATAGCGTCTTAGTTGCACGGCGCGTCTGCGAAGCAGCTTCAGTCGCTCGCGGACTTCGGCGGCCTCGCCATGGAAGATCAGCTCATCCAGCTCGTCAACTTCCTCATCCATCTGATCAAGAACGGGCTCCAGGTCCCTCACGAGCTTGTCGCTGACGAGGGCAAGCAGTTCGCCGGTGCGCTTCGGCCCCTTGCCCTTTTCGAGCGCCTGGCGAATGTCGCGAAGGGCGGTGATGTAATGGCCGCTGTCGCGAAGCGTCACGACGCGGTTCTCGTCCACCCAGGCATGCAGGGGAACGAGATCCAGATCCTCGACCGCCATATCCGCCGCGTCGGGCGGCGCAGCGCAGACGCCGCGAAGAATGATCAGCAGTCCGTCGTCAACCGGCTCGACACGGGGACGCGATTCATCCTCGAGCAGCGCGTCGGCGACGAGCGGATCGAAACCGCCATTTCGTGTTATCCAAGCGGCCGCTGCATCATGGTCACGCTCGAGATGAACCCAGAGAATTCCGTCTGCCGGCTTCCAACTCTGCAGGTCGGCGGCACCGATCTCGCGACAGCTGCCATTGCCGTCGAGAAGGACGGCGAAGCGTATGCCCGGCTCGGCGCCGTAGCTAAGTTGAACCTTCCGGCCCTCGATCTCCATCCGCTCCCGTGCTCCCCCGAGTGTAAAAGGAAAGCGAAATCATGCAGCTATTTTCAATAGTTCTAGCACTGGGAACGTTAAGGTGAAACTGCAGTTTAACGCGAATGATCGGTTATGATGCCAGACCGTTCATTCTGCCGCCGCGGCAAGACAGCTATCGATGATGGTGCGGATTTCGGCGCGGCAGGAGCCGCAATTGGTTCCGGCATTAAGCTCCTTGCCGACGGCTTCGACACTGCGACAGCCGCCGCGAATAGCCGCGACGATTTGATTGACGCCGACGCTGAAGCAGGAGCAGACCGTCGCACCGGCATCAATCGTATCGGCTCCCGGCCTGCCTGCGATCAGCGCAAACCGCTTGTGGAGATTGCCGTGCGATGCCGAAAGCTGGGTGATCGCCCAGTTTCGAGCCACGGCTACAGGCTGCCGCGCGACGAAGAGAGCGGCAAGCAGCCGTTCGCCATCGAAGAATGCAAGGCGCAGGTCTCCGGAGGCCCGATCGGCATAGCCGAGCGGCTCGAGATCCGCAGGTATATCGAATGTCGCGCGACACCAGCCGACCCAGTCGTCCGGTACCAGATCGAACGCAAGTTCCGTCCGCCATCCGCCATCCGCTTTGGCGAGCGCCCAATAGGCACTGTCGAGACCGCGCGGCTTTGCTGAGGAGACTGCGAAGCAATAATGCGAGGCCTGGAAGCGGCGAGCGCGGACTGCGACATTCTTCGACGCGGGCTGGCCGGAAATTGGGTCCGTAAGGGGAGCGACCACGGCATCGATGCGGGCTTTGGCGGCGAAGCCGTCGTTCCAGTGCATCGGCACGAAGAGACTGCCGCGCGCCTGCCGCTCTGTCACCAAGGCGCGGACGATCACCTTGCCATGCGAGCTCTCGATCTCCACTAGGCCCGCTTCGGCAACGCCGATTTCGATTGCGTCGCGTGGATGAATCTCGACAAAAGGCTCGGCGATGTGGCCAGACAGGCGGGCGCTCTTGCCGGTCCGTGTCATCGTATGCCAGTGATCGCGAACGCGTCCGGTATTGAGCGTTAGGGGGAAGCGGCTGTCTGTTCGGTCGGTTGCCGGCGGCTCTATGGCGACGAAGCGCGCCTTGCGATCGGGATGATAGAAACCACCATTCGCAAAGAAGCGGGTGATCCGTGGTGCCGCCCCGGCTGGCTGTGGCCATTGGAACGGCGTGAGCGCGTCGTATTCTTCTGTGGCGATCGCTTGATAAGCGCCGATGTCGAAGTCACGGCTTCCCTCGTTTTCGAAACCGGAAAGGCCTGCATGTTCGGCGAAGATCTCCGCATTTGTGCGAAAGGAGAAGGCTTGCGAAAATCCCATGCGGCGGCCGATTTCGGCCATTTGCCACCAGTCGGGCATGGCTTCGCCGGGCGCTGCGAGAAACTGGCGCTGCCTCGAAATCCGCCGTTCGGAATTGGTGACGGTGCCGTCCTTTTCGCCCCAGCCGAGCGAGGGTAGCAGCACATGCGCGTGCCGCGTCGTATCCGTCTCGCGCAGGATGTCGGAGACGACGACGAAGGGGCAGGCCTTGATGGCCGCCTCGACGGCATCAGCGTCCGGCATGGAGACGACGGGGTTGGTCGCCATGATCCACAACGCCTTGATACGGCCGTCGGCGACGGCGCGAAACATGTCGACCGCCTTCAATCCCGGCTTTCCGGCAATCCGCGGCGACTGCCAGAAGCGTTGAACGCGGTCGCGATCCCCGGCACTCTCGATCGCCATGTGAGCGGCAAGCATGTTGGCGAGGCCGCCGACCTCGCGGCCGCCCATGGCATTCGGCTGGCCGGTCAGTGAGAAGGGTCCCATGCCGGGCCGGCCGATGCGGCCGGTCGCGAGGTGACAGTTGATGATGGCGTTGACCTTATCGGTGCCGGATGAGGATTGGTTGACACCCTGGCTGTAGCAGGTAACGACCTTCTCGGTCTGCGCAAACAGCCGGTAGAAATCGCGAAGCTGCATGGCGGGCAGGCCGGTCAGCTCAAGCACACGGTTGAACGACAGGGCGCCGGCGGCTGCAAAGGCTTCGGCAAAGCCGCCGGTATGCTCTGCAATATAATTCTGATCGATGGTGTTGCTTGTGATCAGATGCTCGAACAGACCCAGGAAAAGGGCAACGTCGCCATCCGGCCGGATCGCCAGATGCAGATCGGCGATATCGCAGGTCATGGTCCGGCGCGGATCGATGACGACGATCTTCATCGTCGGCCGTGCCGCCTTTGCCGCCGCCAGCCGCTGGTAGATGACCGGATGGCACCAGGCGAGATTGGAGCCGGTGAGGATGACGAGGTCGGCAAGCTCGAGATCCTCGTAGGTGCCAGGCACCGTATCCGAACCGAAGGCGCGGCGATGACCGGCGACCGAGGATGACATGCAGAGCCGCGAATTCGTGTCGATATTGCCCGAGCCGATGAAGCCCTTCATCAGCTTGTTGGCGACGTAATAATCCTCCGTCAGCAGCTGGCCGGAGACGTAGAAGCCAACGGAATCAGGTCCATGCTCGGCAATCGTCTCACTGAGGCGTCTCGCGACCAGATCAAGCGCCTCGTCCCAGCTTGCCCTCTGGCCGGCAATTTCCGGATGGAGCAGACGGCCGTCGAGATCGATAGTTTCGCCGAGCGCCGAGCCCTTCGAGCATAGCCGTCCGAAGTTGGAGGGGTGGTCGGGATCGCCTTTGACGGAGACCTTGCCGTCGTCATCGACCCTGGCAATGACACCGCAGCCGACGCCGCAATAGGGGCAGGTGGTTTTGGTTTCAATGGACATGGATGGGGTCCATGAAACTCAAAGGACGTGGCGAAAGACCCCCCTCTGTCAGCTTTGCTGACATCTCCCCCACAAGGGGGGAGATCAGTGGGAGCGTGAGATTGCCTCCGCGCTGCGAAAATGATGGCTCCGCTTGCAGGAGCACCATATGATCTCCCCCTTTGTGGGGGAGATGTCCCGAAGGGACAGAGGGGGGTATTCTCCCGCGCATCGTCATCCTCACTCCGCCGCCATCATCAGGCTTTCGAGCGCGATGAAGAGCGCCCCATCCTCGTTTCGGACCGGAATAGTCCGCACTTCGCCCTGATCGGCGCCAAGCGCCTTGCCGGTTTCGAGCGAGATCACCCAGTTGTGCAGCGGACAGGTCACGGCTTTACCGTGAACGATGCCCTGGGAGAGAGGCCCGCCTTTGTGCGGGCAATGATCCTCGATGGCGAAGACCTCGTTTTCGGCCGTGCGGAACACGGCGATCTTGCCCTGCGGGGTTTTCACGCAGCGTGCGCCGCGAGGCGGGATGTCGGAGATGTCGCCAATTTCGATCCAGTTCATATTCATCTCCTCACTCGGCGGCCTGCGGGAAGCCGACCGTCGCCATCGGCTTGAACTCATGTTTGTCCTTGCCGGAGACGCGCTCCGACCAGGGATCGACCTGGGCGAACTTCTGGCTGAAAACAAAGCGCTCGTAATAAGCCTTGCGCTTTTCGGCATCACCCATGATCTGGCGGCGGATCTCGTCGAGGCCGATGCGCTTGGCCCATTTGTAGATGCGCTCGAGATAGCGGGCCTGCTCGCGATACATCTGTGTCAGCGCCACGATATGCTCCAGCGCCTCAT
This sequence comes from Rhizobium sp. AB2/73, assembly GCF_020871915.1. NCBI lineage: Bacteria > Pseudomonadati > Pseudomonadota > Alphaproteobacteria > Hyphomicrobiales > Rhizobiaceae > Rhizobium > Rhizobium sp. AB2/73. The sequence goes on from NZ_CP067072.1 coordinate 443,501, forward strand.
CCTCGGTCTTGACGAGGCCCAGAACTTCCGTGCCCTTGATGTCGAGGCCGGCGGCACCGGCGAAATGGATTTCGAAGCCGCTGTCGACGCAGATGACGCCGACATCCTTGCAGGTCGCCTCGGCGCAATTGCGCGGACAACCGGAGACGGCCATCTTCACCTTCGCCGGCGTCCATGAGCCCCACATGAATTTCTCGATGCGGATGCCGAGACCGGTCGAATCCTGCGTGCCGAAGCGGCACCAGTCGGAGCCGACGCAGGTCTTCACCGTGCGCAGGCCCTTGGCATAGGCTTGCCCCGAGATGAAGCCAGCCTTGCCGAGATCGGCCCAGACGGCGGGCAGATCCTCCTTCTGCACGCCGAGAAGGTCGATACGCTGGCCGCCGGTCACTTTCACCATCGGGATCTCGAACTTGTCGACGACGTCGGCAATCGCGCGCAGCTCGTTCGAGCTGGTGACGCCGCCCCACATGCGTGGCACCACGGAATAGGTGCCGTCCTTCTGGATGTTGGCATGCACGCGTTCATTGATGAAGCGCGACTGGTAGTCATCGGCATATTCGTCCGGCCAGTCGCAGACGAGGTAGTAGTTCAGGGCCGGGCGGCACTTGGCGCAGCCGCAGGAGGTCTTCCATTCAAGCTCCTGCATAACGGCAGGAATGGTCTTCAATCCCTTGGCTTTTATGAGCCTTCTGACATCGTCGTGGCCGAGCTCGGTGCAGGTGCACATTGGCTGCACGGCGGCGGGGTTGTAGCTGTCACCAAGCGTGATCGACATCAATTGTTCGACAAGGCCCGTGCAGGATCCGCAGGAGGCCGAAGCCTTCGTGTGGGCGCGCACGTCGTCGAGCGATGTCAGGCCCTTGGCCGTGATGGTCGAGGTGATCTTGCCCTTGCAGACGCCGTTGCAGCCGCAGATTTCCGCATCATCCGGCAAGGCTGCAACGGCCGCCATAGGGTCCAGCGGCGATCCTCCCTGGTAGGCCTGGCCGAAGATCAGGGTATCGCGCATCTCAGAGATATCCACCGCCTTCTTCTTCAGGTCGTTGAACCAGGCGCCGTCGGTCGTCTCGCCGTAAAGCACGGTGCCGATGATCCTGTTGTCTTTCAGCACGAGACGCTTGTAGACCCCGGCCGCCGCGTCGCGCAGAACGATCTCTTCGCGGTCGTCGCCATCGGCGAAGTCGCCGAGCGAGAACAGGTCGATGCCCGTCACTTTGAGCTTCGTCGGCGTGTCCGAGTGCACGAAGGCGGCGCTCGTATCGCCGGCCAGATGCGAGGCGGCCACACGCGCCATCTCGTAGAGCGGGGCGACGAGGCCATAGACCGTGCCGCCGACTTCGGCGCATTCGCCGAGCGCCATGATCGAGCCATCCGAGGTCTGCATGCCGTCATCGACGACGATGCCGCGGTTGACGGCGATGCCGGCCTCTTTGGCAAGGCCGACATTGGGACGAATGCCGACGGCCATGACGACGAGCGTGGCCGGGATCACCCGTCCATCGTCGAGTTCGATCCCTTCGACCTTGCCGTCGCCGATGATCGCCTTGGTATTGGCCTTGGTGATGACCTTGATGCCGCGCTCCTCGACGGCCTTTTGCAGGAGATAGCCGGCGGCGGGATCGAGCTGACGTTCCATCAGCGTCGGCTGCACATGGAGAACGGTGACATCCATACCACGCAGGCTGAGACCGGCGGCGGCTTCGAGACCGAGCAAGCCGCCGCCGATGACAACGGCCTTTTCGCGTGACTGAGCCGCAAGCAGCATGGCCTGCACGTCGTCCAGATCACGATAGGTGATGACACCGCGAAGATTGTTGCCTGGAACGGGGATGATGAAGGGAACGGAGCCTGTCGCGATGACAAGCTTGTCGTAGCTCTCCGTCACGCCGTGATCGGAGGTGACCGTCTTTGCCGCCCGGTCGATGGCGACGATCTTATGCCCCTTGTAGAGGGTGATGCCGTGCTTGATGTACCAGCCGTCGCCGTGGATGATGATCTGCTCGAAGTCCTTTTCGCCGGAGAGAACCGGCGACAGCATGATGCGGTCGTAATTGACGCGCGGCTCGGCGTTGAAGATCGTGACCTGATAGCGATCCGGCGCTTTTTCCAATAGGTGCTCCAGCATGCGCCCCGGCGCCATGCCATTGCCGATGATGACGAGTTTCTGGGTCATGGTATCACTCCGCGGCTTCAACGAAGCGGTGGCGTTCGTAGAGGAACTTCAGCACGGCCTCGCGGCATTTGAGGTAGGTTCTGTCGGACGCAAGCTCGATGCGGTTGCGCGGCCGCGGGATCGGCACTTCAAGGATATCGCCGATATGAGCGGCCGGGCCGTTGGTCATCATGACGATGCGGTCGGACAAGAGTACCGCCTCGTCGACGTCATGGGTGATCATCACCATGGTGCTGCCGAGGCGGGCATGGATTTCCATGACGGCATCCTGCAGATGGGCGCGGGTGAGGGCGTCCAGCGCCCCGAAGGGCTCGTCGAGCAACAGGATTTTGGGCTCCATCGCGAGTGCGCGGGCAATGCCGACACGCTGCTTCATGCCCCCCGATATTTCCGAGGGACGCTTGTCCTTGGCATGTGCCATCTGCACAAGATCGAGGTTGCGCATGACCCAGTCATGGCGCTCGGCCTTCGTCTTCGTGCCGCGAAACACCTTCGAGACGGCGAGATTGACGTTCTCGTACACGCTGAGCCAGGGCAGCAGGCTATGGTTCTGGAAGACCACGGCCCGATCCGGACCCGGTGAGTTCACCTCGCGGTTCTCAAGCAGCACCGCGCCGGCGGAGACCGGCGTCAGGCCGGCAATGAGGTTCAAAAGGGTCGACTTGCCGCAGCCGGAATGGCCGATGATCGACACGAACTCACCCTTGTCGATGACGAGTTCGATGCCCTTCAGAACTTCGGCGCGCTGGCCGCCGCGGTCGAAATATTTGTCGATATGATCGAGCTTCAGATAGGCGTTCATCCTGTTCTCCTCAATTGCCGGTCATGCCGCGGGTCACGACGCCGCCAAGGCCTGCGACCAGACGGTCGAGGACGAAGCCGGTGATGCCGATGTAGGCGAGTGCGACGATGATGTCGGGCAGGCGCGAGGAGTTCCACGCGTCCCAGATGAAGAAGCCGATGCCGACACCGCCGGTCAGCATCTCGGCGGCAACGATTGCAAGCCAGGAAAGCCCTGCACCGATGCGCAGTCCGGTGAAGATGTAGGGAGCGGCCGCCGGCACCATGATGCGGAAGAAGAATTCGATCTGGTTCAGCCGCAGCACCTTGGCGACGTTGCGATAATCCTGTGGAATGTTGCGAACGCCGACCGCCGTGTTGATGATAACAGGCCAGATGGAGGTGATGAAGATCACGAAAATCGCCGAGGGATTGGAGTTCTGAAAGGCCGCGAGCGACAGCGGCAACCATGCCAGCGGCGGCACGGTACGCAGCACCTGGAAGATCGGATCGAGCCCACGCATCGCCCAGACCGATTGTCCGATCACCGCACCGATCAGCACGCCGGCAACGGCGGCAAGGCCGAAGCCATAGGCGACGCGCTGCAGCGAGACGAGCACGCGCCACGCAAGCCCGATATCCTGCGGTCCGTTATAGAAAAAGGGGTAGACGATGAGGTCGTAACTGTCCTGCCAGACCTGGGAAGGCGGCGGCAGGCTGGCGCCCGGCTGCTCACAGAGCAGTTGCCAGATAGCGAGCAGAAGCACCAGGACTACCAGGGGCGGCAGGACGCTACGCAAGACCGAGACAGCGATACGATCCGGATTGATGCGCCGAGCCGGGCGGGCCGCCAATGTCACGACATCGCTCTTTGCGGGAGCAGGTGCTTGCGCAACGGCAGCTTGCTGTTTACGGGCGGTTACGGACATTGAACGAATCCTTTTTGGAAGAAAGTGCCGAGCATCATGACGCCACCTTGATCGAGAGGCTTTCGAGGTAGGCAGCGGGATTTTCAGGATCGAAAACCTTGCCGTCGAAGAAGGTTTCCTTGCCGCGAGAGGTCGATGCCGGAATGTCCGATGCCGCAACGCCGAGATCCTTGGCGGCATCGCGCCAGATGTCCTGGCGGTTCACCTGACCGACCAGCGTCTTGATATCGGTATCGGGCGCGAACTTGCCCCAGCGGATGTTCTCGGCGATGAACCAGGCGTCGTGGCTCTGATAGGGATAGGAAACGCCGCCCTTCCAGAACTTCATGTAAAAATCGGTACCTTTGGCGATCCGGCCGTTGCCGTAGTTGATGTCGCCCTTGAGGCGGCCGAGCACGTCCTTGGGCGGCACGTTGAACCATTGCCGCTTGCCGAGAATGGCCGCCATCTCCTCCTTGTTGTCCATGCTGTCGCACCATTGCTGTGCTTCCATGACCGCCATCAGCAGGGCCTTGGCCGCATTCGGATTCTTTTCGATCCAGTCGGCGCGCATGCCGAGCGCTTTTTCCGGATGGCCTTTCCAGATCTCGCCGGTCGTACAGGCGGTGAAGCCGATCCCCTGATTGACGAGCTGCTCGTTCCAGGGCTCGCCGACACAGAAGACGTCCATATTGCCGACCTTCATGTTCGCCACCATCTGCGGCGGCGGTACGACGATGGTCGAGACGTCCTTGTCGGGATGGATGCCGCCGGCCGCCAGCCAATAGCGGATCCAAAGATCATGCGTGCCGCCGGGGAAGGTCATGGCCGCCTTGATCTCCTTGCCCGCGGCTCTTTTCGCGTCGAAGGCGGCTTTCAGCTTGGATGCGTCAAGCTGCACACCGGTTTCCGCATATTCCTTTGCAACCGAAATGCCCTGGCTGTCGTAATTGAGGCGGGCGAGGATCGCCATCGGCACGGGTTGGTTGTTCTGCGTCACCTTGCCCGTGTGCATGAGGTAGGGGAGCGGCGAGAGGATGTGGGCGCCGTCGATGCCGTTTGCCGCCCCGCCGAGCACGAGATTGTCGCGGGTTGCACCCCAGGACGCCTGCTTGGCCACATCGACGTTGGAAAGGCCATGCTTTTCGAACAGGCCTTTTTCCTTGGCAATCACCAGCGGTGCGGCATCCGTCAGCGCGATGTAACCAAGTTTCACATCCGACACTTCAGGTCCGGCGGTTGCTGCAAAGGCGCCGGAGGGGAAAGCGGTCCTGACAGCGCCGATCAGGGCTGCCGTGGCGGATGTCTTCAAAAGGTTTCGGCGCGTAATACCACCGGAAAGGATCTTCTTCACTTGCAGTTTCCCCTTGTTTTGCTCGTGACGCGTGGATTTTGGACATAAAAAAACGCCGCTCGGTTGATGCAGCCCGGGACAGGAAAGGAATCCTCGGGGCAAGAACCTTGCGACGTCGATGTCTTTGCGAGCGCGTTTTCCGCGCATTGCGTGCTTCGATCGCCGTTGATCGAAGCGAAATTAAATAAGCAAGTCGCGTGCCAGTTTTTCACGGCGCGATCACGGCATTGTAATTGCTCGATTATTCAGGGATATGGTTCGAAGATGCGCTGTGCGGGCAGTTGCGATTTCTGCAAATATTTTCAGCGAATGCCGCTCGCCCGGCTTTTGATCCTGCGCTTATTCTGTGCAGCGCAGCATACTTGGAGGCTAGATGTCGTCGCTCAAAGACTGCATTGCGCTTGTCTTTTTCACGGCAAATTCGGCGACATAGGCGGCGATTTCCGCTGGATCGAAAATATGGCCGTCCATGAAGCGGTCGCCATCCCTGCCGCCCTCGATACGGATATCGGCATCATCGGGCGACGCCTCGCTGCCGAGTGCCAGCCGATAGAGATCGGAACGGTAGGCCGAGGCTGCCATCTTCATGTTCTGCTCGGAAAATGCGCTTTGCCCCCAGCGTATCATCTGGCTGAAGATCCAAAGCGCCTGGCTCGGGCGCGGATAGTTGGCAAAGCCGCCATGGAAACTGAAATACCTGTCTATAACGCGGCGATGGCCTCTGGCATCAAGGTTGAATTCGCCTGCCAGCACATGGCGGATGATGTGCACAGGTGCCGCAATATAGCGCTGATCGGCAAGCGCTTCGGCAAGTGAATCGTGATTTTCCGGCCGATCACACCAGCGCGCTGCTGCGTCCAGCGCGACGATAAGGCGCGACACGGTTTCCGGATGGCTTTCGGCCCATTCCGGGCGCATGCCGATCACCTTTTCGGGTGCGGAGGGCCAGATATCCTGCTTGGCTGCGACGATGCGGCCGACGCCTCGTTCGGATGCGACCATGTTCCAGGGTGCGCCGACGCAGAAGCCATCGATTGCGCCGGCGGCGAGCGCATCGGATGTGAGGGGCGGGGGCACGACGACGAGCTTCACGTCCCGGTCCGGATCGATGCCGCCGGCGGCCAGCCAATAGCGGAATTCGTAATTATGCGACGAGAAGGGATAGGTCATGCCAAGCGTCGGCGGCTGCTCCCCGCGCGCCTTCATGGTGTCGACCACCTTCGCAAGCGCCTGCGAATTTTCCAGTGCGCTTGCCTGATCGGACAGGCCTGTTTCTTCGCACATGCGGTCGAACAGCCGCGTCGATAGCGTGATGGCATTGCCGCCGCAGCCGAGAGAGAATGGCGTAATCGTGGGCGAGGGGTTCGAGCCGAGCCCAAGCATCGCCGCGACCGGCATCGGCGAGAGCATATGGGCGATGTCGAACTGGCGAAAGGCAAGACGGTCGCGGACATTGGCCCAGGAGACGTCCTTGACGAGATCGAGGGCGATCCCCTCCTTGCGGGCGAAACCGAATTCCGCCGCCGCAATCAGGACAGAAGCATCGACGAGCGGGATGAAGCCGGCGCGCAGTGTGCGCGGCCCTTCGCCGGTAATCCGGGCAGGCGCCGAAGGATTGCTGTCGCCTGCCTGTTGGGCTTTGGCGGAACGGGTTGCTTGCGCTCTCATATTCACTCCGATGCCTCCCCTCTCAAGGCGACGGACAAGATGGGGCTCGGTACGCTCACATCAGCAACCCCGCTGCCGTCACAACGCTTTGCGCGATCTCGGACATCTTCTTCTTCTCGTTCATGGCCGTCTGTCGCAGCAGCGCGAAGGCTTCCTCTTCCGAAAGGCCGCGCATCTTCATCAAGATTCCCTTGGCCCGCTCGACGATCTTGCGCTCTTCAAGCGCAGACTTGGCGTCCGCCAGTTCCCGCTGTAGCCGGCTGAAGGCATTGAAGCGGCTGACGGCCATATCGAGGATCGGCTTGACCCGTTCCTTCTTGAGGCCGTCGACGATATAGGCTGATACACCGGCCTCGACAGCCGCTTCGATCGAGGCGGTGTCGGAACGATCGACAAACATGGCGATCGGCCGCCCTACCGTCCGCGTCAGCTGAAACAGATGCTCCATCATGTCGCGGTTTGGATTTTCGAGATCGATGATGATGACGTCGGGACGTAGCGTCTCGATCGTGCGTGCGACGCCCTGCACTTCGTGGATGACCGTCACCCGCGCATGACCAGCCTCCCGCAGCCCCTCTTCGATGATCGAGGCGCGGATCGTGTTTTCATCGATCACAAGAATGGTCAGATCGAGACGGCTCATTGCATCTTTATGACGCAATGCAACAAAGCGAACAAGTGCTGTTCGCTGAAATATTGTGCGATTCTAAAAATAGCCTAAATATTAGGCTATTTTGGCCTGTTCTGGCTATTTCCTCATCAACGCTGCCAATAGGCCGCGATGCTGAAGGTGCCGGGATCCCTGGCGATCTCGCTCTTGACGAAAGCGCGAACGGCACGTGCCTGCTTCTGTTCGCAGGCGACCCAGACAAAGGTTTCCGGATCGGCCGCAGGCACGATGTCGCGCAGGATGCGTTCAAGACTATCCGTCGTCCCGGCAGCGGCACCGTTGCGATGCAGCCAGGTGACGTCCATCGATGCGCTTGATGTCAGCGGCTGTTCTTCTTGTTTGTCGGCGACCTCAAGAAGGATCCGCAACTCGGCATCGGCAGGCACGGAGGCTGCAATGCGGGCGATGGCCGGCAGCGCGGTTTCGTCGCCAGCAAGAATGAGCTTGCGCGCTGCTGGCACGCCGCCGCCGCCGGGGCCGATCAGGCCGGCAGGATCGCCGGGGCGAGCAGTCAACGCCCAGGTCGCTCCCGGCACATCGTCGCCTTCATGTACGACGAAATCGATATTCATCTCGCCGCGGTCAAGATTGATGCTACGGATCGTATAGGCGCGGATAGTCAGCGCATCATTGCCCTTCGGCCAATGGAGGCGGCCGTCCGGCTCCGTATGCGGCCAGACCGGCTCGCGGCCTTTCGGCGGAATAAGCAGGCGCGCATGCAGGCCGCCCTCGACGAAATGCCTGGCATCATCGGTCGCGACGACGACGCGGCGCATGTGCGGAGTGATGTCGTAGGCATCGACGACCCTGATTTCGCGGAAGTTCGGTATGGCTGATGGTTGCGGGCCGTCGGCCCAATCGAGGACGAGCGTGTTGCTTGTGGAGAGTTCGAACAGGTTTTCGGCGACCATGCTGCGGATCGTGAAGAGCATGGCTGCCGTCGGGCAACGTAGCTTGATGTCTAGACGATCATTGCTGACGGCGATGTCGGCGCTGCCGATGACGGTATCGAGGCGGGCTCCGGCCTCGCTTCGCGTGATGGTGACATGTTCGGCAAAACGCGCGCAGAACTGATCCAGCAATTGACCGGCATCCTTGTGGGTCGCCACGCCGGAAGCGGTGAAATCCCTTGCATGCATCATTTTTTCGTCTCCTTGCGGGTCAGGAACCAGATGAGATAGGGCCCGCCGATCAGCGCCGCGAACAGACCGACGGGAACCTCATAGGGAAAGATCACAATGCGCGACAGCCAGTCGGCCAGCACGAGCAGCATGGCGCCAAGCAGCAAGCTCGCGCCCAACTGTTTGAGGGTGCTACGAAAGCCTACGAGGCGCCCAAGATGCGGTGCGATCAGCCCCGTCAGGCTGAGCGGGCCGACGAGGAAAGAGGGGATCGCAGTCAAGATGGCCGCAAGAACCGCCAGAGTGAGGCGGCTTGCCGCAACCGAGAGGCCGACGGAGCGCGAAACATCGCCGCCGAGCGGCAGCACATCCAACCATCGCCTCAGGATCGGCAGGATCGGAACGAGAAGCACAAGCGAAATGGCGCCGGTCCAGGCTTCGAAGGAGCCGGCCCGATTGGTGGAGCCCGACAGCCAGGTCAACAGGAGATAGGCGCGCAGATCGCCGCGTGAGAGAACGACAGTGACGATTGCCATGCAGAGGGCGCCAATGGCGACGCCCGAAAGCAGCAGTCGCTCGGGGTCGAAGCCGCCGCGCGCGCTGAATGCCATCATGGCGAGGAATGCAATCAGCGCGCCGATCGTCATTGCGGTGATCGTGACGACGGGCGAGGGGAATGCAAAGAGAAAGAGTGCAATCGTCAGGCCCGCACCGCCGCCGGCGCTCACTCCCAGGATCTCGGGGCTTGCGAGCGGATTGGCGGTGAGGCGCTGCATGATGAAGCCGGCTGCGGCGAGCATCGCGCCGGCAGTTGCAGCAACGACGGTGCGCGGCAGGCGGAAAGGCAGAAGTTCCCGAAACTGGCTGCCGATCGCCACATGCCAGCCATCGAAGCTGCGCCCGACCGATAGAACAAAAAGGGTGAGGAAAACGAAGCCGAGCGCGAGCAAAGCGAGTGCTCGTCCCTGTGCTGCAATAGTCCGCCGCGTCCGAGGACCGTCATCGGCGCGCAGCGCTTTGCCGGAATGCAGGCGCCGCAGAAGCAGCAATAGGAGGGGGCCGCCAAGGAGCGCGGTCGCTGCTCCCGTCGGGGCAAGGTCGGTGAACCCCGGCGAGAGGAGCTGCACCAGGCAATCCGTCAGGAACAGCAAGCCGGCGCCGGCGATAGGGGCGGCGATCAGCAGCTGCCGGGTGCGCCGCGCGCCGCAGAATCTGGCGATGTGAGGTGCGGCAAGCCCAAGAAAGCCGACGATGCCGACCTGTGCCGTCACCGAAGCTGCCAGCCAGACGGCAAGCGCCAGAATGGCGAGGCGCATGCTGTGCAATGCAAGGCCGAGGTTCTTGGCGCTGCTGTCGTCCAGGCTCATCACCGTCAGAGGACGGACCAGTACCAATGCGGCTGTAAAGCCGACGACCAGGCGCGGCGCAAGCGTGATGACGCCATCCCAGTTTTGCTGGTTCAGCGCGCCGGCGCCCCAGATGAAGACGGACATGGCATATTCGCCGCGCGCGAGAATGATGGTGACGCTAAGTGCGGTTGCAACCAGCGTCACCATCATGCCGCATAGCGCCACCGTCACCGGGTCGAGACCACGCCTCCAGCTCAATGCCAGAACGATCAGAACCGCAGCAAACCCGCCGACAAAGGCAGAGATCTCCCGCGGCAGGCCAATCAGCAAGGGAAAGAGCCCGACGGCGATCGTCATCGCCAGCTGCGACCCGGCGGCGATCCCGAGCGTCGAGGCGTCGGCAATCGGATTGCGCAAGACTCTTTGCAGCAAGGCGCCCGAAAGGCCGAGAGCTGCACCGGCTATGATTGCGATAGCCGAGCGCGGCAGCAGGCTGTCGATGAGCAAGATATGGTTGAGTGCGGCTGCCTCGCGTACATCAGCGGCAAGCTGCGGCCGCAGCAAGAGCAGAGCTGCAAAAGCAAGGATGCAGATAGCGGCGAGCAGAGCACCGTTGCGTGCCAGCGATTTGCCTTGGGCAATTGCAGGCCGATCAACCATTCCATGCACGGTTGAGCCCTCCTGCAAGGAGATCGGCGAAGCGTTCTGCCGCCGGCAGCGCACCATAGGGATTGATCGAGCCGAGCATGAGGACACGACCTTGCCGTACCGGCGGAAGCGCATTCCAGAATGCGCTTTGCTGGAGTTCCGCCAGAGCTTCGGCCGGATGCGGCGGGATGAGGACGATCCATGCATCCGGCATGGCGGCTAGCCGTTCGATGCCAACCGGTGCGGTTGCTGAATAACTCGTCAAATCCGGCCAGGCATTAGTCAGGCCGGTGCGGGTGAGAACTTCCCCGAACATGCTATCGGAGCCGAAGACGCGAAAGTGCCTGGCGTCGCCCAGATTGATCGGCAGGATCGGCCGGTGATCGCCCTTGCTGAAACTGACGCGATAGGCTTTGAGTTTTTCGCGCATCGCATCGACGAGGGTGCGACCCGTCATAAGTCCAAGCCGCTCGCCGATTGCAAGGGTTGCCTGTTCCGAAAGCTGGTAAGGGCTGGCTCCGGGTTGATAAATGGCGTGGCTCTCGACCGGTGCGATCAGCCGCATGCGATCGTCGGCCCAGGTATAGAAATTGGAATTGAAGATCAGATTTGGCCGGGATGCATAAAGGACTTCGAAGTTCGGCGTGCCGCGCAGCCCGAGATCGGCAACGCCCGCGGGAATGGCCGAGGTCACGGTAACGTCGCGGAATTGCAGTAATTCGGTGCCGGCAACCACATTTGCGCCGATCGCCAGCAGGGTTTCCAGAATGGCCCAATCGAGCGTCGCCACACGCGGGTTCGCCGCGGCGCGCGCCGGCGTCAGGCCGGTGATCGCGCTTGCGCCTGCCATCGCAATGAACTGTCTTCGAGACAGCTTATGAGTGTTTCCTGCTGTCATTGGAAATAGCTGACAAGGCTGCAGCACTGTGACTGGGTAAGCATCCCTGCGTCGGCGCGGTAAATTCGCAGCCACTGCGTCGTCATGCGTAAGCGTTGCCTTCGGTTTGAAACGAGTTCGAGGATTGCCTTGCGGCAATCCCCGGTTCCTTGCCATGATCGAAAATAAAAGTATACCTTAATTCTCAACTTACCACTTCTTGCTGAGCTTGAAGGTGATGGTTCTCGCTTCGCCGTAGCCGCAGACATTCTCGCCGGCGCAACCCGAGACATATTCCTTGTCGAACAGGTTCGAGACGTTGAGCGCCGCACCCCAGCCCTTCTTCTCGTAGCGAATGCCCGCATCGACGAGCGTTGCCGAGGGTACGCGCAGCGTATTGGCCTGGTCTGCCCAGGACTTGCCCTGGTAGCGCACGCCGGCGCCGATGCTGAGCCCTTCGAGCGCATCGCTCGTGAAGGCATAGTCGAGCCAGAGGGATGCGGTGGAATTCGGCACCAGATAGGGCGAGTTGCCGATGATGGAGGAGTCTAGGTCCTTGGTGATCGTCAGATCCGTGTAGGAATAGGAGCCGAGGAGCTTCCAATTATCATCCAGATTGACCTTGCCTTCAAATTCCACACCGCGCGAGCGGACCTCGCCGACCTGGCGCTGCAGGAAGGTGACCGGATCGGTCAGCGCCATGTTCTTGCGGTTAATCTGGAAGATGGACGCCGTGAACAGGCCGTCGATGAAGTCGGGCTCATACTTGATGCCGGCCTCGTATTGCTCGCCCTTTTCCGGGGTCAGGCCGCCGCCGCTGACACTGGTGCCGATCAGAGGATTGAAGAAGGTGCCGGCGCTGACATAGGGCGTGATGCCGTTGGAAAACTCGTAGGCGAGGCCCGCACGGCCGCTTGGCGCTGATGCGTTCGACTTGTAACTTGTGCCGACCTTCGAGTCGGAATTGGTGTCGACGAAGTCGTAACGGCCGTTGAGCGTGACCAGCCAGCCCTCGCCGAAGCGTATCTGGTCCTGCGTGTAGATACCGAGTTGCTGCTGCGTCATGACCTGATTGAGGTAGACGAAGTTGCTCCCCTGCGGCGTGCCATAGACAGGGTTGGTGGCGCTGATCGGATTGGAGCCACAGCACGCCTGGATCTGGTCGAGGCGGTAGATCGAATAGTCCGTGCCGATCAGGAAATCATGACTGATCGGGCCGGTGTCAAACTTGTTTTCCGCGCGCGTATCGACGGAGAACGTATCGACCTTCGAGCGCTCGAAGAAGCCGATGCGGTTCAGCATGTAGTTGGGGTCGTCATAACCAGGGCTGAGCGGATTGCCGTCGACATAGCCGTTCAGATAGGGGCCTTCCTCGCGCTTGTAGAGATGGCCGTAACGCGCGTTCTGTGACACGGTCCAGCCGCCGTCGAAATCGTGCGAGAATTCGTAGCCCAGCATCTGCTGGGCATATTTGAGATTGTCGATGCTTCGCTCGCCATAGAAGGCATCGCGCTTGATCTTACCGAAGGGCGCATCGACAACGGTGCCGACATAGGGGAAGAAGCCGTTGCCGCTATGGATTTCATCCAGGCCGCTCAGCATGCCGAAGACGGTCAGCTTTGTGGACTCATCGGGTGAGATGGTGACCTGCGGCATGATGAAGCCGCGCAGGTCGTGGGTGCCATCGCTATAGGTGTCGCCGCCGGCGATCTTGCCGGTCAGGCGGTAGCGATAGACGCCGTCGGCCGAAAGCTTGTCGGAAAAGTCGAAGCCGAAGAAGGCATTGCCGAGATTGTTGATGCCGATCTCGGTCGAATATTGAGGAGTGTCCGTTGGCTCCTTGCGAACCATGTTGACGAGGCCGCCCGGATTGGCGCCGCCATAAAGCACGGAGGAAGGCCCCTTCAGCACTTCGACGCGCTCGAGCATATAGGGATCGATCTGGAAGCCACCGAAGCCGTAGCTATAGAGCGTCAGCCCATTCATGAAGACGCCGCTCTGCGTCGCGTCGAAGCCGCGAATGTAGAACCAGTCGGTATCGCCATCATTGCCGAAGGGCTGCGCGGTGACGCCGGGCGTATAACGCAGAACCTCATCCACCTTGTTGGTAATGCCGCGATCCTGCATTTCCTGCTGGCCGATGACGGAGACCGATTGCGGTACCTCGGTGATTGGCGTGTCGGATTTGGAGCCTGCCGTGGTCTTCCTGGCGACATAGCCCTTGACCGGCGCGGTACCGTTGTCTTCACTCTTCTGTTGCGCACCCTGAATAACCAAAGGCTGCAACTCCGTCGGCGTTTCCTGTGCCATGACCTTGGAGCCCGCCAGCAGCGCGATAATGGCTGCGCCCGTCGCCATGAGCCGCACTCGTGATACGTCCTGCTTCAATCCCTGCATTTCCGTCAATTGTCCCGAATTCTTGCGCCCGCTCAGCCCGGTGGCCGATCCCTCGATAAGGTGAGCAGTTAACTCATATTTACAGGCGCGGCTTGTCTGTCCCGGGGGAAATTGAATGTTTTTGGGCAATTCTCCGCAAGACGTACAATTGCTCGCGGGCTGTGGTTTTCAGGCAAGCCTGCTGCGCTTCCAGCTGGCAGGCGCAGCGCCGACATTCTTGCGGAAGACGCGGGTGAAATGCGCCTGATCGGCAAAGCCGGTTTCGACGGCAACGGTTGTCAGCGGCATCTCGCTGTTCAGGAGCAGATGCTTGGCCTTTTCGAGTCTGGCCTGCGTTTGCCATTGATGCGGCGGCAGACCCGTCGACGCCTTGAAGGCGTGGCTGAAATGCGACTGCGAGAGGCCGGTCAGTTCAGCCAGTTCTTCCAGCCGGATGGCGCGCGTGCAATTCTCTTCGATATAGTCGACCGCGCGCCGCAGCTGCCAGGTAGCGAGACCGCTGCGCTTGCGCGGCCGGGTGCCGCGCAGTTGCAGCACATTGATCACCAACGAAAGTGTCAGGCCGTCGCCATAGAGATCGTGCAGCGGCTCCGGGTTTTCACACTCGGCCGCGATCAGCTCGGCAAGCGCCATCATGCGCGGGTCGTTGAAATGCAGCTGCGGACGGTCGAGCCGCGCCGGGTCGATATGTTGCATCAGGCGCTGGCTGATGATCTCGGCGTCGAAATGAATATCGAGGTGGCGGACGAACTCGACGCCTGCCATGTCGACCCAGAGCTCCATGCCAGCGGGAATGTAGGAGATGCGTCCGCTATGGTAATTCTGTAGCCGGCCTTGTGCGCTTGGCGACGGGCGAACATTGGTCGTGCCCGAGCCGCGCTGCTCCAACAGGATGAAAAGCCGCGGGTCTCTCGCGACATAGTACCCGCCGGCCTGCGCCGCGCAATTAACGTTCCAGATGTCGGCAACCATGCCGTTCCAGTGGCGGCGATGCATACCGCCGATGACTGAAAAGCCTCCGATCTTGTTCTGCATTCTTGGCTGAAACGTCATTTGCTGCTTCCGGCGTCGCTTCTGCGCATTAATCCTTCAAATTAAACTCAAGTTATTATAACAACACTGCCCGGATAGCAATCCGCATGGTCGCGAGGGCGGTTGCCATGCAAAAAGATCTCTACCCGCGTCTCCAAATGCAAACGGGATGCCCTTTCGAGCATCCCGCCTTTGAGATCGATACTGCTGACTTAGGTTCTGTATCCTAGAACAGACCTGCCAATCTCACCGTTTTTGTATCGGGCTGAAACGAAGCCTGGATCACGTTGGACGGCTGATGGCTGGGAGATGGCTGGGGCGCAATGGCATGTGCCGGCCGGGTAGCCGGGCTCTGAGCCGGGCCGCAGCTTCCGGAGCTCGTTTTCTCGACCCGAGGCTTGCCGCTGCCGGAGCTGAAATACTCCACGGTTTGCGTGCAGGTGCCCTTGCCCGATGTCGTCGAGATGACCGTATATCCTTTCACGCCTGCGGGGAGCTTCGACAGATCGATCTTCATGAGATTATCCGAGCCATCCGGCCACGGCGCGAAAAGACGGGGATCATTCATCAGGGCTGCGGCCTCGCGATCCATGGCAGCCGAGATACGCTCTATGTCGGCGAAGGGCGAGATGTCGTCGAATGGAGAAAAGCCCGCCATCGACGCCGGATCGTCCCGGAAGGTAATCGTCGGTGGCTGA
This sequence comes from Rhizobium sp. AB2/73, assembly GCF_020871915.1. Lineage (NCBI taxonomy): Bacteria > Pseudomonadati > Pseudomonadota > Alphaproteobacteria > Hyphomicrobiales > Rhizobiaceae > Rhizobium > Rhizobium sp. AB2/73. The sequence continues at coordinate 459,179 of NZ_CP067072.1, forward strand.
GCGCCGCTGTAGCGGATCAATTCCAGCGAGCCGTCCGGCAGGCGAACTGTCATTTGGTGCGTATTGGCGGATTGCTCAATCTTCTGCTGAGCGACAGCCTGGCTCGCCAATCCTGTGGCTATGATAAGGCCGGCGCTGATGAGAAATGCATTGCGGAGGGTTAGCACGATGATCTCCTTTGCGTTGAGAGCATGTCGGATCGGCTCCCGCTTGAATGGCTTGGAGCGCCGATCGATGCGACCCTTTCGATCTTGGTCTCGCCTCTGCCAAATTTATGGCAGCCACTGCGGCGCCGTGCCGCAGTCGGGCCGCACTGATGTCAATCCTGCGTGATAAGCTTGTGACAGAAGCGTCGCGTGAACGCTTCTGCACGCGAAAGCGGGCCTATTCGCTCGTTTTGAGCTCTGTGGGACAACGCAAGCTTGAAATTTCCCTCGTCTTCCGCCACCTGTGCGGCGCGACTTTTTTATTCCCAGGAGACTAGACGCTTATGACGACCACCACCGCAGAAAATACCGCCGAGAGCCACGTTTTCGAGGCCGACGTTGCCCGCCTTCTGCATATGATGGTTCACTCGGTTTATTCGGACAAGGATGTCTTCCTGCGCGAGCTGATCTCGAACGCGGCCGATGCCTGCGAGAAGCTGCGCTACGAAGCGATTGCCCATCCCGGCCTGCTTGCCAATGATCCCGACAGCCGCATCCTGCTGACGCTCGATGCCGATGGCGGCAAGCTCGTCGTCGAGGATAACGGCATCGGCATGAGCCGCGACGAGATGATCGAGGCGCTCGGCACAATTGCCCGCTCGGGCACGCGCGCCTTCATGGAGCGTATCGAGGCCAACAAGCAAGGCGAGGGTGCGCAGCTCATCGGCCAGTTCGGGGTCGGCTTCTATTCCTGCTTCATGGTGGCCGACCGCGTCGACGTCATCTCGCGCCGCGCCGGTGCGGAGGATGCCTGGCTCTGGTCTTCCGATGGAAAGGGCGGCTACAGCGTTGCGCCTGTTGACGTCAGCGAGGCGCCGGCGCGCGGCACCCGCATCACGCTGCATCTGATGGAAGATGCCAAGAGCTATGCCTCGCGCTGGAGCGTCGAGCGCATCGTCAAGGAACAGTCCGGTCATGTGCCGGTGCCGATCAAGATCGCCGAAAAGCCCGGCGAGGAAGCGACGCAGCTGACCGACGGCACCGCGCTCTGGACGAAATCGAAGAACGACATTACGGCCGAGGAATATACCGATTTCTATCGCGGCGTTTCCGGTCAGTATGACGAGCCGGCGCTGACGGTGCATTTCCGCGCCGAGGGTCGCCATGAATATTCGGCGCTTGCCTTCGTGCCGGGCTCGCAGCCCTTCGATCTTTTCGATCCGGACCGCAAGGGCCGCATGAAGCTCTATGTGAAGCGCGTCTTCATCACCGATGAAGCCGAATTGCTGCCGCGCTATCTCCGCTTCGTGCGCGGCCTCGTCGACACGTCGGACCTGCCGCTCAACGTCTCGCGCGAGATGATCCAGGAAAGCCCGATCCTGACGGCGATCCGCAAGGGCGTGACCAATCGCATCATCACGGCGATCGAGAAGCAGGCGGAGAGCGATCACGACGCCTTTCTGAAGATCTGGGAGAATTTTGGCAGCCTCATCAAGGAAGGCCTCTACGAGGACTTCGAGCGTCGTTCTCAGCTTCTGGCGCTTTCGCGCTTCCGCACCACCACTTCGGGCGACGGCTATCGCTCGCTTGCCGACTACATCAAGGATGCCAAGGAGGGCCAGCAGTCGATCTACTATCTCGTCGGCGGCAGCCTCGAGCAGCTGAAGGCGTCGCCGCAGCTTGAGGGCTTCCGTGCCCGCGGCATCGAAGTCCTGCTGCTGACCGATTCCGTCGACAGCTTCTGGGTGACCAATGCTCCGGAATTTGAGGGCAAGAGCTTCAAGTCAATCACGCAAGGCTCTGCTGATCTCGCCCAATTCAAGAAGCAGGACGAAGACAAGCCGGAAAGCGAAAGCGCGCCCGCCGAAGTCCAGGCCTTCCTCGACTATGCTAAGCAGAAGCTGGCCGATGAGGTCTCCGATGTCCGTGCATCCGATCGTCTGATCGAAAGCGCCGTTTGCCTCGTCGCCTCCGAGCAGGGCTATGACCGCCAGCTTGAAAAGATCCTGCAGGGCGCCGGCCGCCTGCAGTCTGGCGCCAAGCCGATCCTTGAGATCAATATGGATCACCCGGTCGTCAAGGCGATTGCCGCCAAGGCGGATGCGCCGTCCCTGCGTGACGATGCGGCTTTCCTGCTGCTCGATCAGGCTCGGGTTCTGGACGGCGACAAGCCTGCCGATCCGCGTGCTTTTGCCGAGCGGCTGGCGCGTTTGATGGAAAAGGCACTGCAGTAATCAATCGGTCGGCACGGCTCTAAAAGGCTGTGCCGACCTGCTCGGCAGAGCTTGCGTCCGCGTGAGCGTTTGATGCAAAAACTTTTCTAAAATTATCATCTTTTCATTGCGCGAGGAAACGTCCTCTTTTATAGAAGACATGCACACTGGCCGGATCGCTTGGCCACGTAAGCGTTAACGTCACTCAACGCGTATGATCGAACGGCTCTGCGGCTTCGGTCTGCGCGACTGTGTCCTGCGGATCGAGAATCGAGGCGCCTCGAAAGGACACCAATGGATACCCCCCATAATTCCAACCCGGCCATCTCCACTCCGAAGATCGAGCGCGTGCGCCATGAACTGAAGCGGCGCACTCTGACTGTAACGGCCATCGACAGGATCACGCCCGGCATGCTGCGCATTCGGCTGGCCGGCGAAGATCTCGCCGATTTTGTAAGCCTTGCGCCCGACGACCACATCAAGGTGATGGTTCCGGGCGCCGGCGAAGAGATGGAGCGGCGTGACTATACGCCTCGCCAATACGACACAGACGCGCGGACACTCGTCCTCGATTTTGCCGTCCATGAGGCGGGCCCTGCCACGCAATGGGCGCTCGACGCTCGCGTCGGCGACAGGCTGGAGATCGGCGGTCCCCGCGGCTCGGCCGTTGTGTCCGCAGATATCGAGAACTGGCTGCTCATCGGCGACGAGACGGCGCTGCCGGCCATCGGCCGCCGGATTGAGGAGGCACGTGCGGGAACGCATATAACGGCGATAGCCGCGGTTGCCGATGCTCATGAACATCAGTCATTTCAAACCGATGCGCAGCTGGATATGCGTTGGGCATATCGGCCTCTTTCGGACGCGGCGGATCCGTCCTCGCTTCTGAAGATATTGCAGTCGATCGATGTGGTGCCCGGCACGTTCGTCTGGATCGCCGCCGAAGCCTCCGTCACGCGCGCTTTGCGCACCTACCTCGTCGAAGACCGCGGCTATCCGCTGAGCTGGATCAAGGCGTCCGGCTATTGGGTCAAGGGCAAGGCGGACGCGACGGAGAAATTCGATTGAACGCGGGACGCAGGCGGCAAGATGCCGCCCGCTCATCCTAATATGATAGGTCAGGCATCTTGCCGGAACAGGCTGCTGCCCCATTTCATGGCGCAATTGTCCCGCAAGTGGACAAGGCGTTCCGCGATAAGGTTGGGTTCACCGAAACTGCATTCTGGATAGATTTCGACTTCCTAAATTGCAAGGGATCGCCGAAGGTTATGCTTGAAGCGGGAATGGTGGCAAAGCCATAGGCGATCGCTTTGCAGGTCCATGCACCGAGCGGGAGGCGGTGCTTTGGGCGTCATGTAAATCCCTGCCGTACGCGACGGCCAATGTTGAGGATCGACGCAAGGTGCTTGCCGTCCCGAAAGACCCGCCGCAGACATTCGTCGCATTGATGTTGTCGGCGCTTCGCAAGGCCTTCATCGGCATCGCTCTGGCGAGCGCGGCCATCAATGTGCTGGCGCTGACCGGCTCCTTCTTCATGCTGCAGGTCTATGATCGGGTCATTCCGAGCCATAGCCTGCCGACGCTGTCCGGTCTCGTCATCATCGTCGTGACCCTCTATCTTTTTCAGGGCGTAATCGAATTACTGCGCTCCATGCTGCTTGTGCGCATCGGCATGTCGCTCGACGAGCGTTTAAACAGGAAGGTCTTCGGCGCGCTTCTGTTCCTGCCGAGCAAAAAACAGACGTCGGACGATGGGCTGCAATCGGTGCGTGATCTCGAGCAGATCCGCTCCTTCCTTTCCGGTAGCGGTTCGGCGGCGCTTTTCGATCTGCCATGGGTGCCGTTCTATCTGATCCTTTGCTTTCTGTTCCACTTCTGGATCGGCTTTACGGCTTTTTGCGGCGCCTTGTTGCTCGTCGGCATTACCGTGGCTGCCGAAATGCTGTCGCGTCGCCCGGCGCTGGAGGCGGCCAAGTCTTCGGCAGCACGCCTCGGCTTTGCTCAGGCTGCGCGGCGGAACTGGGAGGCTGCCATTGCCATGGGGTTTTCCAGCCGCCTCACCGATAAATGGGCTGTCATGAATGAGGATTATCTCAGTCACCAGGCGATAGCGAGCACCCGTGTCGGCGCGCTGACCATCGCCGCCAAGATTGCACGCATGATGCTGCAATCCGGTGTCCTTGCCGTCGGCGCGATCCTCGTCATTCGCCAGGAAGCGACGGGAGGTATCATCATTGCCAGCTCGATCCTGGTGACGCGGGCGCTGGCGCCCGTCGAGCTTGCGATCGGCCAATGGAAGGGTTTTGTGGCTGCACGCCAGGGCTGGACGCGGCTTGCCGCGCTCCTCGACGCCGCGCCGCCCGAGAAGCAGGCTTTCGCCTTGCCCGGACCATCGCGGGAACTCAGCGTCGAGAATATCACCGTGACGTCGCCCGGCAGCCGCGATCTCATCCTGCGCAATGTCTCGTTCAAGATATCGGCGGGAACCATACTCGGCGTCATCGGCCCGAGCGCATCGGGCAAGTCTTCGCTGGCACGTGCAATTGCCGGCTTGTGGCCGGTTGCAATCGGCTCCGTGCGGCTCGATCGCGCCGCTCTTTCGCAATGGGATACCGATGAGCTTGGGCAGCATATCGGCTATCTGCCGCAGGATGTGGACCTCTTCGACGGCACGATCGCCGAGAATATTTCGCGTTTTGCCGAGGACACGCGAACCGAGTCGATCATTGCGGCGGCGAAAGCGGCGGGTGTCTACGACATGATCGTCAAACTCCCGGATGGCTTCGATACCAAGATCGGCGAAGGCGGATCGCGCCTTTCGGCCGGGCAAAGGCAGCGTATCGCCCTGGCGAGGGCGCTTTACGGCGATCCCTTTCTGGTGCTTCTCGACGAGCCGAATTCCAATCTGGATGCGGAAGGCGAAGCGGCACTGACGGCGGCGCTTGCACGCGTGAAGGAGAGGGGTGGCATTGCGATCGTCATTGCCCACCGGCCAAGCGCTCTTGCCGCCGCCGATACGGTCATGATCGTTGCCGGCGGCCAGGTCCAGGCATTCGGGCCAAAGAAGGACATCCTCGGTCCGTCGCCCAAGCAGCTCGGAACGACGCATCTGACCATCGCCGGTGGGGAGACACACGGATGATCGGCAAGGCCTCGTCATCGAACGAACGAATGATCCGCCGCCTGTCGCTGTTGGTGATAGCCGCCATTCTGGTGTTGTTCGGCGTCATGGGCGGCCTTGCCGCCGCAACGAAGATTTCCGGCGCGGTCGTCACCTCCGGCACGCTTGTCGTCGACAGCTATGTAAAGCCGGTAAAGCATTTGAAGGGCGGGATCGCCCGTGCGATCCTGGTGAAGAATGGCGATCATGTCGCCGCCGGCCAGGTGCTCGTCCGGCTGGACGACACCCAGACCAGAGCCAACCTCTCGATCATCCGCAAACGGCTCAACGAACTTTCTGCCCGCACGGCGCGTCTGGCAGCGGAGCGCGACGGCCGGCAGGATATCGACTTTCCGGCCGATCTGCTCTCGTTTGCCGAAGATGCTGATGTGGCAGCTATCCTGGCAGGCGAGCGTCGGCTCTTTCGCGATCGCCAGATATCGCGCGACGGGCAGAAATCGCAGCTTCACGAGCGCATTCAGCAGCTCAGGCAGGAGATTGACGGTCTCGTCGCCCAGGAAGAGGGCAAGCGGCGGGAAATCGCGCTCATCGCCAAGGAGCTCGGCAGCCTCCAAGGCCTGCTCGATCAGGGCATCATTTCGGCGACGAAGGTCTACTCGTTGCAGCGGGAAAGCGCATCGCTGAACGGCGATCTCGGAAACCTCGTCTCGTCCGTCGCCCAGACCAAAGGCAAGATTGCGGAAACCGAGCTGCAAATCCTGCAGATCGATGCCGACCGCAGTTCGGAAGTATCCGAGCAATTGCGCCAGGCGGAAAGCGATAGCGGCCAGTTTGCCGAACGCCTTATCGCCGCCGAGGACGATCTGAAGCGGATCGATATCAAGGCGCCGCAGGCGGGGATCGTCGACCAGCTAAGCGTCCATGCCGAAGGGGCCGTCATTTCGCCGGCAGAGGCGATCCTGCAGATCGTTCCGGACAAGGACGCGCTGGTGGCAGAGCTGAAACTCGCGCCCCAGGATATCGATCAGATTACGGTAGGGCAGGCGGTATCCCTGCGTTTTCCTGCGTTCAATCAGCAGATCACGCCGGAATTGAGCGGGCAGGTCGATACCATTTCCGCGGATCTGGCGACGGATCAGCGTTCGGGCCAAAGCTATTATGTCGTGCGAGCAAAGGTGGCGAAGCCGGAATGGGATCGGCTGGGGCAGCTTACGCCGCTGCCCGGCATGCCTGTGGAGGCCTTTCTGCAAACGGGCCAACGAAGCGTTCTTGCCTATCTGACAAAGCCGATGACCGACCAGATCAGGCGGGCGTTCAAAGAGGATTAGGCATATAGGTGCATCGGCTTGTGATGTGCGGGAGCGCAATTGCTTGCAGCGATCAATTGCGCAGCGGTCGATGCAAGAGCTTCATCGCCTGATTTTTGAGGAGGGTAGCATGGATCGATACAAGGGCGGTTGCCTATGCGGCGAGGTCCGATTTGTGGCATCGGGTCGGCCTTTGCCATTGTCTCGATATTCCCCGAGCAGTCGGTCAAGATCGACGGCGAAGCACGGGATTATGCAGGGCGCTTCTTCTGTCCCCGCTGCGGCTCGTCCGTTTTTTCGCGCACCGGGGATGAAATCGAGATAAATCTGGGCTCCATGGATGCTCCCGACCAGCTAAAGCCCACTTACGATCTATGGACCATCCGCCGCGAATCGTGGTTGCCGCCTTTTCCGCTCGAGAAGCGATACGCACGCGATCGCGAGAGTACCAGCCGCTTCGAGGAATAGCTCCGATGACGGTTGGTTTCGGCCGGATCAATCCGTCCGAAGCACCTGTTTTGACGCACTGATCGTTCGATGCGGTCAGATGTGCCAGTCCGTCGTGTGGGCGGATTGCGTCGAAGCGGCAAGCTGGGCGGCATGATCATCCAGGGAATAGGCTTTGATATAGTCGATCTTCATCTCCGACCCATTCGGGAGACCGTCCGTCGGCGTACCTGCCACGCCGCCGACGGCGAGATCGACCAGCATGTACATCGGCCCGTGCATATCGGCCGGCGTATCGGCATGGGCAACGGCAACGTCGTCGAAATACCAGACGATCTGATCCTTGTCCCAGAGCACGCCGTAATTGTGGAAGCCATCGGTGCTTGGCACTTCCACTGGAATAGAGGTCTTCGTGTGCTCGCCGGTGGCATTCGAATGAACCGTCACATTGACGGTGGTCGGGTTTTGTCCGCGCATTTCCACCACGTCGAGTTCCGGTGGCCATGAACCATCCTCCGGCAGCAGCCAGAAAGCGGGCCAGACGCCCTGGTTATGCGGCATCTCCGCCCGCATCTCGAAATAGCCGTAGGTCTGCGAGAAGGTCGAGTGAGTGGTCAGAATGCCTGAAGTATAATCATGGTTCTCGACGATCGATTTCAGCGCGTCCGGCGTCTGTTTCGCCGTAATCGTCAGAATGCCGTCAGAGACGGAAAAGGGGTTGGCGGATGCGGTCGGTGCATAAGAAGGATTGATGTACCACTGCAGTTCATCATTCAGGCTGCTGCCTTTGTCGGGCGCCCAGGAATATTTCGCATCCCAGGTGCCCTGCGTCCCCTCATGCAGCGAAAGCGTATTGAAATCGTCCGAAAAAGTCTGAGTGAGCGACGATCTGTCGAGCCCGAGCTGAAACTGGTCTTCATGCAGGTCGGAGATGGTCTTGTTGGCGAAGACCAGGCTTTCGCCATTGCCGAGATCGAGCCGGATGTTGGCACCTTCCTGCGTGGAATGGCTGACGACCTGATCGAACGACGTCAGGCCATACTGATTGAGCCTGACCTTGTCGTCATCGCTGAAATCGGTGATGAGATCGCTGCCGTTGCCCTTGCTGATGATGAAAGTATCGGCGCCGCCGCCGCCCGTCAGCACGTCGTTGCCGGCACCGCCATCGATGGTCTGGCTGCCGCTGCCGCCGGTGATGATGTTGTCGGCGTCATTGCCGTAGGCATGGCGATTATTGCCCGTGACCGTGAGATTTTCGAAATTTTCGGGCAGCGTATAATCCATCCAGGTATTGATGGTATCCACGCCGGCGTTGGATGCCTCATAGGCGTGATTGATGCTGGAATAGAGATAGTAGATATCGTCGCCGGTGCCGCCCATCATCGTCACATTGACGGAGGCGTCACCCCACATGGAATCGTTGCCGGCAGTGCCGTAAAGCACGGGGCCAGAGCCGGTGGCGGAAAAGAACCCTGTCGACGTATCGCTATAGTAAAGTGGCTGTCCAAGGGCATTCAAAACTGAATTGGGCATGAGAATCCTCTTCCTTCGTGCCGGACGACCTCCTCCATCGAGCTAATATTTCTCCCCGCTCATATGCATCAAATAGCGTGCATTGTTTTTCTGCCCACCCCCGACGGCAAGTTTTTTCGCCAAGCTGTCCAAAAGTGCGGGCTGGAGCATTCGCGCTCATGGCTATGAGGTCGGGACGCAGTGGTTCACCGCGTCCCCGAAGCCAGAATTTAGAGCGCGGCCTTTACCTTGGCAGCGACATCCGGGCTTACCCATGTCGTCCAGATGTCTTCATGGTTTTTCAGGAAGTATCGGGCGGTGTCTTCGTTGGTGCCCTGATTGTCCGTCTGCCATGCAAGAATGCTGTTGACGAGATCGTTCGTCCATTTCCGTTTCTTCAGATAGTCCATCGCGACGCCGGCGTGATCGGCAAACTTCTTGGTGACGACGGTGTAGACTTCCGAGACGGGATAGGAATTGACCTTTGGATTGGCGCAATCGATGACCGAGGTGCATGCGTCCCATTCGGCCTTGTCGTGGGGTACGCCGAAGGAAAGGCGCACCATTGGATACTTACCGAGGATAGCAGTCGGCGACCAATAATAGCCAAGCCAGCCCGTCCTCTTTTCGAAGGCATTGGCGATGGTGCCGTCAAGAGCGGCGGCAGAGCCGGTCTCGACGATTTCAAAGCCCTTCTTCTCGCCATCGAGCGCCCGGAAGAGATTGCCGAGCGACGCCTGGCATTGCCAGCCGGGCGGGCAATTGTAGATGACGCCCTTTTTCGGATCGTCCGGCGCGGGGAAAAGTTCCGGTTGCTCCAGCGCCTGCTGGACGGTCTTGATATCGGGATGGGCGTTGGCGAGGAATTTCGGAATCCACCAGCCATCCTGGCCGCCATCGGAAAGAATGCCGGCAGCGATGACCAACCGTCCCTCGGAAACCGCCTGATCCAGCGGCGTGCGAACCGCATTGATCCAAAGTTCCGGCGCAATGTCCGGTTGGCCCTTCTCGTTCATCGAAGTAAATGTCGGCAACGTGTCGCCCGTGAGGAGTTCGACCGAGCAGCCATAGCCTTCCTGGAGGATGATCTTGTCGACATTTGCCGCAACGCCGGCCGACGCCCAGTTCATTTCGGCGATGGAGACCGAACCGCAATCGGCATGCGCGGTGCCGGCAAAGGTATAAAGTGCCGCAGCGAAGACGGCGGCAGCTATAGGCTTCTTCATGTAAGACCTCCAGGTCCTGATGTTGCTGTTGTCGAAGGAATGTCGCGGGTGAAGCCGTTGATCTTTTCCTTCGCTCTTGCGATGCCCCGGTAGCGCAACGGCCACGCAGAGGCAAATCCGGACAGTCAAAGCCGTCCGGGCGCGTCCGTGCCGAGGTTTTCGCGCTAAAAGGCCTGATCGTAACATGGTTGGCCTCATTCTTTACGTCTCCTTGCCGCCGGCAAAATAGCCGGTTCCGGCCTAACTACCGCTGGCGCGCTACCCTTGAGAGCATCACGCCGTCAACCTGCTCGGTATCAGCTTCACAATATCTGCCAGAACGGACCGGAGCCGAGGCTGCTGACGTTGCCGCCGGGATCGTTAGCGGCCAGCATTTCGCCGGAAAAGCCGCTGCCGATGATCCTGCCGTCACCGGGGCGGCGAGAGAGATTGTCAACGCGTCCTTTCTGGGAGCCGTCATTCAAATGACCGCCGGCCAGCCTCGCTCCGTTCATGAGCGGCTTTTTCAATATCGTTCAAACCTGTTTTGTCTGTAATCTCTATTTTCAATATAAGTGATATTGAAGTAACAATTAATAATACAATTAAAAGAGATATTTTTGAATCATAAATTCTATGTCTAATCTACAAAAATACCGTACTAATGCTGACGCCGGTTATGGAAATTGAACGTGATGGAAGTGTAATTCTTATCGCTACATAAATTCTATGATGCAATGGCGTAAAATTGACGCTATTGTTATCGAAATAACCTCGGGTTTTGAGGGCCGAGAGGTAAGGTGGGGCGCATAATGTTGCGGGGAGAGGAGATGAATGGGATGGCGTTGTTCGCGCTCATAAGGCGTGCCGATAGGCGCTTGCCCATATCGGCAAATCCACCGAGCGGAGGATTGTGATGGCTGGCCGGACTACCATCGCCGCCGGTTCAGGCACATTGCAGGAGCGTTACGGCGACTGGACGCTTACCATCGTCAATCAGGGAACTGCCGATCAAGCGCGGCCACATTATGCGATTTCCTATACGCTGTATGATCTGCAGACAAACGCGCCAGTGCTTTCGATCGAACTTACTCCCGACGGCGGAAGCCTGAGGGGTATACTGGCGCTGCCGCTGGGGCTGCATCTGCGGAGCGGGCGGTTGCCGCGCGGTGACGAAGCTGCTTTGGGTCTGGCTCAGCCGCTCGGTGCGGCTTCTTCGCCCGGCTGTCCGGTCGAGCTGAAGCTCGATGCACCCGTGATTGCCAACCTGCGGCGACGGCGTAGCCTCCGCGTGATGCTGGCGGCGACCGATACGGGTCGCGATGTGAGCTGCGTCATTTCGCTCAATGGATTTGCCGAGGCTCTCAGCCGCGCGCTCTCCATTGTCGATCCCTACGCAGCAAGAGCCCACATCAGGTCGGGCTTGACCCTTCAGTAGCAAGTCGGATTTCGGGCAGGGTTGTCCGTGCGATTGGCCGTGCCGCCAACCGCACGCATTTCCTTCGCTCCGGCGGTATGCTCGAATTCCGATGTCAAGTTTCCCGGCTAATGCTTGCAAGCAATGTCCGCCGCGCCTCGCTTAGATGTGCCGTGCAGGTCTGGCTAATTTTCCTTTGGTCCCTTGAGAGAATCGCATCGATATAAGCCAGATGCTGATAGAGAGCCGCTTCGTTGCGAATGCGCTCGTCTTTCTTGTTCCATTGATAATGGTAGAAGAAAATCAGCGAGATGACGTGGTAGAATTCGGTGACGAAGCGATTGCTGGAAGCGCTGTTGATCAAGCGATGCAATTGCTCGTCAAGGAGCGAGAACCGGTGATAATCGGTCTCGATCGTCTCCAGCAGCTTGAGATGCTCGGTGCGCAGTCTGCGCAGCGCATTCCAGCTCGGGTCGCCGTCATCGAGTTCCGCAAAGCGCATGACGGACCGCATTTCGAAAATTTCGCGGATATCGGAAAGCTCGTTGGCGAATTCCAGGGTCATGCCGCGGAAGACCCATTTGCCGCCGGCTTCGCGCTCCATCAGGCCAAAATGCCGGAAGCTCTGCAGAAACTCGCGGATCGTCGTCGTCGATACGCCGAATTGCCGCGCGAGCTGAAGCGCATTGATTGCCTGGCCGGGACCGCTATCGGATTGGAGTATCCAGGTCAGGAAGGCGCGCTCGACGATCAATGTCGGCGGGATGGTCTCCGCTTCGGCATAGAGCTCGGATGGTTCTGCCAGCCGCAGCACTATCCTGTCCCTGGATAGAAGGCCGCTCTCCATCGCGGCCGCCAGGCACTTGCGGACCGTCGTTGTGCTGGTGCCGAGGGTTCGGCCGATCTCGCGTTCCGAGCCAAGAGGGTGGCCGTGACCGACCGATTGTACGTGGCGCAGGAACTCGTTGAACTGCCGCTTGAAGAGGTTTTCAGAACGCATGCCGATTTGGTTTCGTTGGTTTTTTAAACAAAAAATACCACTTTAAATCGATCGCCTCAACCGTGTAGATTCCGCCTCAAGCTAAGGAGGATAGCTCGGGAATGAGACCAGCATATCTCGTTGCTCATTGGCGCTGCCGGGAAGATGGCGTCGCATGAGCTACACTTTTGATTTCGAGGGCCTGCTTCCCTATTGGGATCAGTTTGCGGAAGGCGTCTGGCTGACGATTGCGCCTTCGGTGGCGGCAACTATCGTGGGGTTTGTGCTGGGCACGTTCCGTGCGATCGCACGGACCAGCGGCTCGGCGACGCTGAAGACAATCGCCGGCGCCTATGGCGTCGACCTGCCGGCCGATATAGCCACCCTGAACTGATCTGTTTTCAGCGAACCGGGCACAAGCGTCCGGTTCACACCCCCAAACCGGAAAGGTATTGTCACATGAAAGCCCTGTTGATCGAAAATGAAGGTGTCAGCCGTTTCACCGATGTCGCCCGCCCGCAGCTCGGAGAAGGCGATGTCCGTATCGCCGTCCGCCATGTCGGCATCTGCGGGAGTGATCTCAACACGTTTCGAGGCCTCAACCCGCTGGTGGAGCTGCCGCGCATCCCAGGGCACGAAATCGGTGGCGAGATCATCGAGACAGGGGCGGGCGTTTCGTCCGCCTTTCAACCAGGGCGGCGCGTCATCGTTCTTCCCTATACCAGTTGCGGTACTTGCTCTTCCTGCCGCAAGGGTCGCGTGAATGCTTGTCGCTACAACCGCACGCTTGGCGTCCAGCAGGATGGCGGGCTTGCCGAAGAGATCGTTCTTCCCGCGGAGAAGGTGATTCTGAACGACACGCTCGATCCTCGCTTTCTTGCTTTGGTCGAGCCGCTGTCGGTCGGCTTCCATGCGGTGGCGCGCGGCCGCGTTTCGTCGAGTGATCGCATCGTCGTGCTGGGCTGCGGCATGATTGGCATGGGTGTGGTCATCGGAGCCGTTGCGCGCGGAGCCGAGGTGATTGCCGTCGATCTCAGTCCGGAAAAGACCGCGCTGGCACAACGCTTCGGAGCGCGCCACGCAATCGATGCCGGCACGGAAGATGTCGGTGCGCGCATTGTCGAATTGACTGATGATCAGGGCGTCGATGTGGCCTTCGAGGCGGTCGGTCTTCCGGAAACCTTTCGCCAGGCGATCGATCTTGCCGGCTTTTGCGGGCGCGTCGTCTATGTCGGCTACGCCAAGGCTCCCGTTACCTATCAGACACAAATGTTCAATCTCAAGGAGTTGGATATCATGGGGTCGCGCAACGCGACGAGGTCCGATTTCGATGCGGTGATCGCTTATCTGGAGACGATCGGCGACCGCGCCGCCTCGCTCATTTCCAAGATCATACCCTTCGCCGAGGCCGAAGGTGCATTGCCCTTTTGGGACAAGAACCGTGACGTTTTGAAGGTCATTGTCGAAAGATGAATACGCAAGCATCCATGAAATCTCCAACAGCGCTTCCCGACTGGCATGGTGCGTTCCGGCTGGACGGGCAGCGCGCGCTGGTGACCGGCGGAGGCAGCGGACTGGGCCTTGCGATCGCGCGTTGCCTCGCCGCCTCCGGCGCTGAGGTGGTGCTGGCTGGCCGCAGGTCGGATCTCCTTGAGGATGCTGCGGCGTCGATTGGCTCGCTGGCGAAAGCCGCACAGCTCGATCTTCGTGATATTGCTTCGATCAAAACTTTCGCGACCGGTGTCGAGGAGACGCACGGCCCGGTCGATATCGTCGTCAACAATGCCGGGAATACGGTGAAGAAGCCGTTCGAGGAATCCGATATTGCCGACTTTGACGAAGTCATGGACGTCCATGTTCGCGGCGCGCTGGAACTGACCCGGCAATTTCTGCCTGGTCAGATCGCGAGAGGAAGCGGCTGCGTTCTCTTCACAGCGTCCATGACATCCTTCATCGGCCAGCCGTTGGTGATGGGCTATACGACGGCGAAGACGGCGCTGACGGGTGCCGTGCGCGGGCTTTCGGCCGAATTCGCCGGCCGAGGTATCCGTGTCAATGCCGTGGCGTCCGGCTGGATCGATACGGACCTGTTTCAAAAGGCTACGGCCAACGACCCGGCTCGCCGCGCCAAAATCATGGGCCGCATCCAGATGAACCGCCTCGGCTCAGCCGAGGAAATCGGCTGGACATGCGCTTTTCTCGCATCGCCTGCCGCCGGCTATATTACCGGGCAGACCATCATCGTAGACGGCGGCGCCGTCATCGGCTTCTAGAAATTGCAATCAGGAAGGGGTTCCCGATGGATACCACAGCAACCTGTTCAACCGATGCCGATCTGTTCCGCGTGTTGAAGGCCGAGCTCTTTACCGCTGTCGTCGGCGATATTCTTGATACGCTCGGCCATTGTCGACAGTTCCTGCCCGCCGGCATCAAGCCTTTGCGCGACGACATGAAAATCGCCGGCCGCGCAATGCCGGTGCTTGAGGCCGATGTCTTCTCGGACGGGAAGGGCTCTTTTGGCCCGCTCGCTGGCCGGTGCTACCTGCATTTTCGAGGAAACCGGTGAGCTCATTGGCTGCGAGGAGATCATGGCCGATCGCGCGGTCACGCCCGAACTTGCCGAAGAGCTTCGTGCGGCGGTTGCCAAGGCGGCACGCTACTATGCCACACTCGGCTGCGGCAGCTTTGCACCGGGCAATGCCGATGGCGGGCTGACGACGATCGAAGAGAAATCGATGGGCGCCTACGCCAAGTCGGGGGCATCGCCGATCTCCGGCCTGATCAAGCCCGGTGATATTCCGCCGCGCGGCGGTCTTTATCTGATGGACGTGGTGCCTGACGGCGAAGTGCGGTTCGGCTTCCCGAATATTTCCGAGAATGCCGAAATTGTCGAGATGATAGCGTCCGGCTGTCACATGGTGTTCTTTGTCACCGGCCGCGGCTCGGTCTCAGGCTCGGCAATCTCGCCGGTGATCAAGATCTGCGCCAATCCGGATACCTATCGCCGGCTGGAGGAAGACATGGATGTCGATGCTGGCCGTATCCTCGAGGGACGAGCAAGTCTTGATGAGGTCGGCCGGGAAATCGTCACGCTTCTGCAGGACGTCGCCGGCGGCAAACCGACAAAGTCGGAAAGCCTCGGCCATCAGGAGTTCATCCTGACCTACAAGTCTTTTGAGCCGATCGGGCCGGCATGTCTGCCGGCGCCCTTGGTCGTAGGCGGTCACATCGCGATCTGGAATGCTCCTGGCCTGGGGTGACGCCGAATGCGGAAAAGGCGAGGCCTTATCTGATAGAAGAAGATCATCTGTTTTTTGATTGAGTTTCTTTAGAGCGGCGCAGACCAACATCCGTCGCAAGACGAGCCTTGGCCACGCGACTGAAAAGACGGACCCAGCCCCATTATCGGTGTACCGGAGAAACCGGCTTTTTCGACAATCTGGGAAAGAAATGAACCGCTTCTTTGCGGCAACGCCTCCTGCCTGCTTCGTCAGGACAACGCATCCCGTTCCAGCCATCATTTGGCGTACGCGGCACTTTTCAAAGACGCAAGCTTGTCGTCCTATCCTTCAGCCGGGTGGCATTTTGCGCCCTGTCCAGCTGACTCCAACGTAGAAAGAGATTTTCCAATTCCCATGTCTTCCGAGATCGCTGTTTCTTTTAATCTACTATTTTAATGGACAATATTTGCATTATCGAAAATGCATGCGATCTTCGGAAGGGATGAGAATGAGTGCGCCCAAACTCGTCGGCATTGCCGGCAGCTTCAACAGGCCGTCGAAGACCTACGCGCTGGTCCAGACCGTCGCGGATTTGGCAATCGAGCGATATGGTTTCTCAAGCAAGGTCTATGATCTGCACGATGTTGGTGCGTCCCTTGGCGCCGCTCAGTTACGCAAGGAGCTCGACGACCGGGCGAAAGGCGTAATTGACGATATCGTCTCATCGGATGCGCTGATTATCGGTTCGCCGACGTTCAAGGGATCCTATCCCGGGCTGTTCAAGCATCTGATCGATCTTATCGATCCACACGAGCTGCGCGCCAAGCCGATCATCATCACCGCGACCGGCGGCGGAGACAGGCACGCGCTGATGGTGGAACATCAGCTGCGGCCGCTCTTCGGCTTCTTCATGGCACACACCCTGCCAACCGCTGTCTATGCGTCTGATCGTGATTTTGCCGACTACAAGGTCTCTTCGGAACCGCTGGCCAACCGGATCAATGAAGTGGTCGGTGAGCTCTCGGCTTTCTTCCCGCATTCGGTAAGGTTGCTGGCTGCGGCCGAATGATCCGCTGATGGACAAATGCCTTCGACCGCCTCGGATCTATCAACCAAATGGAGGGTTACATGAAATGGAATGTCATTAGCCGCCTGAAGACGATTTTCGCTGGGCGCACGTTGCGGGATGCGGATGGACGCATCCAGTCGGTTGATCGGCCCGAGTCCGTCGAGCGAGAGCTCTCCGCGCGCGACTACGAGATCTACTATTGGTGTACATCCCCTGCGCCTTGGCATTGAAGGGAGATGTGCTTTTGATGTCCTGTCGCAAGCTTTGTGTTCGATCTTTCTCGTGAGGCTTACATGACCAGAGTACTGATTGTGCCTGGCCTTTTCGGCTCGGGCGAGGGGCATTGGCAGCGCTATTGGCTGCAGGATCATCGCGACGTTCGGCTTGTCGAGCAGGATGACTGGGACTTTCCCAATCTCGGCAGTTGGATGGAGAAATTGGAAGCCGCGCTGGAAGAGGCCGGTGAAGCCTATATCGTCGCCCACAGCCTGGGCTGCGTGTTGACGGCGAGACTGGCTGGCCGCGAAGCTGCGCGAAGGGTCAAAGGCGCGCTGCTCGTCGCGCCATGTGATATTCCGGTGACGGAAGCCCTGCATGCCGGTCATCTGTCCTTCGGCACCATGCCGACCGACACGCTGCCATTTCCCAGCATGACGGTCGGGAGCCTGAACGACATCTATATGAGCCTCGACCGGCTCGGCATGTTCGCACGGCTCTGGAATTCGGACGTCCGCAATATCGGTCTTGCGGGGCATATCAATGTAGCGAGCGGTTTCGGGCGCTGGGCAAGCGGTTACGGCTTCCTTGAAATGCTGAAGGCGCGTAGCAGGCATCGCAGGCTGCACGGGTTTTCAGCGGCAATCGCGGCATCCATTTAAAAGAAGGGCTTTTCATATCGGACATTCGACGCCATTGTGCGGCGGATTTTTCTTCTCGTTCCCTGGCCGTCACAAATGCGGGCCGGGGCAGGTTTTGGAGGTGAGACAATGAGTTTGCGCATCAACGACATCGCGCCGGATTTTACGGCCGAGACGACGCAGGGCGAGATTAAGTTCCATGACTGGATCGGTAATGGCTGGGCCGTGCTCTTCTCGCATCCGAAGAACTTCACGCCGGTCTGCACGACGGAACTCGGCGCCATGGCTGGCCTGGAAGGCGAATTCCGCAAGCGCGGCGTCAAGATCATCGGCATCTCGGTCGATCCAGTCGAGAGCCATGGTCGCTGGAAGAACGATATCAAGACGGCGACCGGTTTCGATGTCGACTATCCGCTGATCGGCGACAAGGACCTGAAGGTTGCCAAGCTCTATGACATGCTGCCGGCAGGTGCCGGCGAGAGCTCGGAAGGCCGCACGCCGGCCGACAATGCCACGGTCCGTTCCGTTTTCGTCATCGGCCCCGACAAGAAGATCAAGCTGATCCTCACCTATCCGATGACGACAGGCCGCAACTTCGGCGAAATCCTGCGCGCGATCGACTCGATCCAGCTGACATCCAAGCATCAGGTGGCGACCCCGGCAAACTGGCAGCAGGGCGAAGATGTCATCATCACCGCCGCTGTCTCCAACGAAGACGCCATCACCCGCTTCGGCTCGTTCGACACGGTATTGCCCTATCTGCGCAAGACCCGCCAGCCATCAGCCTGATCGGCGTGGTGACTGAGAGTTTTAGCTGATACGATGCGGCCCTCACGGCCGCTTCGCTTTTTACAGGTGAACATTCTCGCGCAAAAAATCCAGCAAGGCCCGCACGCGCGCTGGCAGGGGGCCGCCTTGGCCGATATAGACGGCGTGGAATTCCTCGATATCGCCGGAATTGAACTCTTCCAGCAGGGGCTTTAACCGCCCGGCCGCGATATCCGATTTGACGGTGAAGGCGGCAAGCCGCGCCAGGCCGGCACCGGCAAGCGCCAGATGCCGCATAGCCTCTCCATCGCCCACCTGCAGGCTACGTGCGGCGGGGATTGTCGCAACCTCGCCATTATCAAGCAAGGGCCAGCCTTCGACCGAGCGGGAATAGGCAAAGCCGATGCGGCAATGTTTTGCCAATTCCGCGGCGGAGTGAGGCGTTCCATGCCTGCGTAGATAGTCCGGCGAGGCGACGATGATATTTCGTGTCGCTCCAAGTTTGCGGGCCGTGAGGCTGGAACTCTTCAGCGGCCCGGCGCGGATGGCGACGTCGGCGCGCTCCTCCATCAGGTCGATGACCCGGTCCGTATGGAAGATCTCCAGCAAGACATTAGGATGAAGCGCCATGAAGCCCGGAATGAGCGGAGCCAGCACATGATTGCCGAAGGAGCCGCTGGTGTTGATGCGGATATGGCCGGCTACCTGCTCTCCCGCCGATGCGTGACGTTCGGCTTCGGCAATATCGGCAAGAATGGCGACGCTACGTTCGAAGAAGGCACATCCCTCTGGGGTAAGCTGCAGCCGTCGCGTCGAGCGATGGATAAGACGCGCACCGAGGCGCTTTTCAAGTCTCGTGACGAGCTTGCTGACGGCTGAAGGCGTCATGCGGCAGGCCCTGGCAGCCGCGGTGAAGCCGCCGAGTTCCACGGCGCGCACGAAGACTTCCATTTCCCCGGAACGATTGATCTCTTGGCGGCTCATGATGAATTAAAATCATAAATCAGTTTCTTTCCGGCAATCTATATCATCTTCATCCGAGCGTCTATCTGTCTGAAGAACCAATAGGAGACAGACCATGGAATACAGAAATCTCGGTGCTTCCGGCATACGCGTTCCGGTTCTCAGTTTCGGCGCCGGCACCTTTGCAGGCAGCGGGCCACTCTTCAGCGCCTGGGGCTCGACGGATGCGGCGGAAGCGCGCCGGCTCGTCGATATCTGCCTGGAGGCGGGCGTCAATCTCTTCGATACGGCAGACGTCTATTCGGCAGGCGCATCGGAGGAGGTGCTGGGTCAAGCGATCCGGGGCAGGCGGGACGCCGTGCTGATCTCGACGAAGACAGCTTTGCCGATGGGCGATGGACCGGCCGATTGGGGCAGCTCGCGTTCGCGCCTGATCAGATCGGTCGACGCTGCCTTGCGCCGGCTCGGGACAGATTACATCGATCTTTTGCAATTGCACGCCTTCGATGCCTCGACGCCGCTTGAGGAAACGCTTTCCACTCTTGATGGCCTCATGAAGGCAGGAAAGATCCGCTACATCGGAGCGTCCAACTTCGCCGGCTGGGAACTGATGAAATCGCTCGCGATCTCCGACAAGTACGGCTACGCCCGCCATGTCGCCCATCAGGTCTATTATTCGCTCGCCGGTCGCGATTACGAATGGGAGCTGATGCCACTCGCTGCGGATCAGAATGTCGGCGCCCTCGTCTGGAGCCCGTTGGCGTGGGGCAGACTGACAGGCAAGATCCGCCGCGGCCAGCCATTGCCGGAAAAGAGCCGCTTGCATGAGACCGCGTCATTCGGCCCGCCTGTTGATGACGAGAGGCTGTTCGATATCGTCGATGTACTGGATGAGATCGCCGGCGAGACCGGAAAGAGCGTGCCGCAGATCGCGATCAACTGGCTCCTGACCCGGCCGACGGTCGCAAGCGTGATCATCGGCGCGCGCAACGAAGAGCAGCTGCGGCAGAATCTCGGTGCGGTCGGCTGGACGCTGTCGAAAGAGCAGATCGAAAGGCTGGATAAGGTCAGTGAGGTGACGGCGCCCTATCCCTATTTTCCCTATCGGCGTCAGGAAGGCTTCGCCAGACTGAACCCGCCTCTCGTTTGACGTGGCAGGCGACCCCGAGCGGCGGCGAAGCAGGAAAATGCTTCGCCGCCGGATGTCACTTAACGGCCACCCTCGATCTTGCGATGGCGCTGGTTCCGGCCGCTTTCGCCGTAAGGATAGGCGGCGGGTTGCGGCGCGCTGACCTCGTTCAGTCGATCCATCTCCGCCTCCGACAGCGTCAGCTTGGCGGCGCCAAGATTGTCGGCAAGCTGCTCGGGCGTGCGAGCGCCGAGAATGACTGACGTTACCGCCGGGCGTGCTGCCGTCCAGGCAAGCGCTACCTGTGCCATGGTCACATCTCGCGCCTTCGCGATCTCCTCGACAGCGGCAATGATTGCCCAGGTGCGCTCCTGTGCGTTGCGTGGGGCAAAGGATTCGCTGCCGCGGTTGGGGTTCTCGCCAAGCCGCGTGGCGCCGGTCGGCATTTCGTCGCGCCTGTATTTGCCAGTCAGCCAGCCGCCGCCGAGCGGCGACCAGGGAAGCAGGCCCATGCCGGCATCGAGGCAGGCATCGACGATCTCAAGCTCGATATCGCGAACAAGCAGATTGTATTGCGGCTGCAGCGTCACCGGCCGCGTATAGCCCTGTGCCTTGGCGATCTCGACAGCCTTGGCGACATGCCAGCCTACGTAATTGGAGAAGCCATAATAGCCGATCTTGCCGGCACGTACGGCATCATCAAGAAAGCGAAGTGTCTCTTCGATAGGCGTCAAGGCGTCCCAGGCATGCATCTGATAGAGATCGATATGCTCGATGCCCAGTCGGCGTAGGGAGTCATCGAGCGCTTGGTTCAGATGACGGCGGGACAGACCGAGATCGTTCGGACCGTTGCCCATCGGAAAGCGGCCCTTGGTGGCAATCACGGCCTGGCGCGCTTCCGTCGGACGAGCCTTCAGCCAGCGTCCGATGATCTCTTCCGACTTGCCTGCACTATAGACATCGGCGGTGTCGATGAAATTGCCGCCCCATGCGAAATAATCGTCGAGAAGTTTATGTGATGCGGCCTCGTCTGCTTCCGCGCCGAAAGTCATGGTGCCAAGGCAATAGGCCGTGACAACGGCCCCGCTTGGACCGAGCTTGCGATAATCCATTCCTGCCTCCTCTGAACGGAGCGCCGGCACCCGATCGGCAAAGCTGTCGGGAAAGCCGCAGGCTCCGTGATCCATAGCAATGTGGTGCTTGAGACGGCCTCCACCGTCGATGGGGTTCGACGCTCGGCATTTTACCGCCTTGGCCGCAAAATGAGCATAACCAATCATCCCATGATTACCAAGCGCATTCGTTGCCTGAGTGGCCGCGCTTGCGTAAAATTCTCCGTGATGATTCTTCTCTCGCCGAATGCTTCCCTTCATGGATGAAACGCCGACAAGCCGCATGCTTTCCTGGGCACGCAACTCCACCATCTATCGTCTCGAGCGCCGGATGATGACGGAAAAGCAGCTGTTCGACGTGATCACCAAGAAAGCCAAGCAGAAGTTCGAGGATATCAGCGACGCACAGATCAAGGCGCTTGCCGACTTTGCGGTCAAATTTGCCTACGAACTCAAGGTGCTCGATGACGTCGCCTTCGCCGAGATCAGCACGCGCTCGGCCGTTCGTTCCGGCAAATCGAAGAAAGCCATCGCCTTTAAGCTCTCGTCCAAAGGCATTGCTGGCGAAACGGTCGTTGCGGCGGTGGAGGAGGTCGACGATATCCATTCCGCTGTCATCTTTGCCAGGAAGCGTGGTTTCGGCCCGTTCCGGCGCGGCGATCTCGACGAGAAGCGCAAGGCAAAGGAACTATCCGCCTTCGCCCGCAACGGTTTCAGCATCGCAGTCGGCAAAAGGGTCTTCGAGATGGAGCGAGAGGATGCCGAGGAACTGTTGTTGTCGGCCCCGGCATTCTGAAGATCGATGCTCATTGAAATAGCTGAGGTCACCCGCTAGCTTTGCCGCGCTTGAGTGGGGCATGCAGGGGACGTTCGTGAAAGCAGACATTCGATTACTGGTAGCGGTGACATGCATTGCCTCTTTGCCGATGGCCGCCCATGCCGAGTGGCAGGCGGTGGAGACGACCAAGACATATGCGATTACCGGAACATCGGGGCGCGAGCTCTACGATTCCATCGGCGAGCGCGGTCCATTGCTCGGACCGAAGGTCAGGGCGATTGCGCATACCGATTTCAAGCTGACCTGGACGCGGAAATATGAGCTGCAGCCGGACGGCGCCTGCAAGATCACGGTCAACATCCCGAAGCTGACCATCACCTACACCTTGCCGAAACCCTCGGCGAAACTGCCTGTTTCGACCCGCAAAAGCTGGCAGAAATTCATTGCCGGGGTCGAAGCCCACGAGCGCGTGCATGGCGGCTTCATCAAGGACATGGTCAAGGAGATCGAAGCCATGAGCGTCGGCTTTTCCGTGCCCGACGATCCGAAATGCAGCAAAATCCGCGTGGAACTGACGAAGCGGCTTGGTGAGATTTCCAACAGGGAACGGCAGCGCAACAGCGATTTCGATAGGGTCGAATTCAGCGATGGCGGCAATCTCCAGCAGCTCGTTCTGAAGCTGGTCAAGGAAGAGTAATTAAGAGCACCGCAGCCGGACGTATCCGCCGGCTGCGTGACCTATGTGGTCTTATCGACCCTTCCGCTTCCGCCATTCGGCGAATTTGAGTTTTGGCGCGTCGCTGGTTGCCGGGTAGAGGCCGATGATGGTCGCGCCGTTCATCACTTCTTCCGTGACGAAATCCTCATAGGCCGTCATTTCGACGGTTTCATCGGCGATTTCGTCAGCGAGATGCGCCGGAATGACAATGACGCCCTCATTGTCGCCGACGAGAACGTCGCCGGGGAAAACCGCGACATCGCCGCAGCCGATCGGGCCATTGATTTCGATCGCCTGATGCAGCGTCAGGTTCGTTGGAGCGGACGGGCGGTGGTGATAGGAGGGAATATCGAGGGCGGCGATTTCCGGGCTGTCGCGGAAGCCGCCATCGGTGACGACGCCGGCCACGCCACGCACCTGCAGCCGCGAGACCAGGATGGAACCGGCCGAAGCGGCACGCGCATCCTTTCGGCTATCCATGATCAGCACAAAACCGGGCGGGCATTGCTCGACCGCAGCCCGTTGCGGATGCTCGGGGTTGCGGAAGACTTCGAGCGTGTTCAGGTCCTCGCGCGCCGGAATATAGCGCAGCGTAAAGGCCTGGCCGACCATGTTCGCCTTCTTCGGCGAAAGCGGCCGCACATCCTGAATGAACTGGTTGCGCAGGCCGCGCCGGAAAAGCGCGGTGGCGATTGTCGGTGTTGCGACGCCCATCAGCTTGTCGCGTGTCTCGTTGCTCAGCACATAACTGCTCATGCGATATATCCTTCGTGATCAATAGATATCGGGTTCGCCCGGCGTCGGGCCAAAACTTGTTTCCAGGAAATCGAAATCACAGCCGGTATCGGCCTGAGCGACATGGCGCGAGAACATCCAGCCATAGCCGCGGCCGAATTTTTCCGCCGGCTTGACCCAGGCGTCGCGACGGCGCTGCAGCTCGTCCTCGTCGACAAGCATGTCGATGCGCCGCGCCTCGAGATCGAGGCGGACGATATCGCCGTTGCGCAAAAGGGCCAGCGGTCCACCGACATGCGATTCCGGCGAGACGTGCAGAATGCAGGCGCCGTAGCTCGTGCCACTCATGCGGGCATCGGAGAGGCGGAGCATATCCCTGTGCCCTTTCTTCAGAAGCGCCTTCGGGATCGGCAGCATGCCCCATTCGGGCATGCCGGGACCGCCTTGCGGGCCGGCACCGCGCAGCACCATGACGTGATCGGGCGTGATGTCCAGATCCTCGTTGTCGACGGCCGCCTTCATCTCCGGATAGCTGTCGAAGACGAGTGCCGGACCCTGATGCTTGTGAAAGCGCGGATCGCAGGCGGCCGGCTTGATGACGGCGCCGGTCGGTGCAAGGTTGCCCTTCAGCACCGCAAGCGACCCCTCATGATAGACAGGATTGTCGAGCGAGCGGATCACGTCATCATTGTAGCATTTCGCCCCCTCCAGCGTTTCGCCGAGGGTGACGCCGGAGACTGTCAGCGCCGAAAGGTCGAGCTTCGGGGAGAGCTTCGCCATCAGCGCGCGCAGGCCGCCGGCATAATAGAAATCCTCCATCAGATAGGTCTTGCCGGTGGGCCTGATATTGGCAAGCACCGGCGTCTTCCGCCCGGCTTTGTCAAGATCGTCGAGCGAGAGATTGACGCCGGCGCGGCGTGCCATCGCGATCAGATGCACGACAGCATTGGTGGAACAGCCTGTCGCCATCGCCACCGCCACGGCATTGTTGACGGCGGCCTGCGTGACGATCTTTGAGGGGATCAGATCTTCCCAAACCATCTCGACGATACGTCGACCGACAGCTGATGACATGCGGATATGGTTGGCGTCTGGTGCGGGGATCGAGCTGGCGCCGGGCAGGGTCAGGCCCAGTGCTTCGGCGATTGCCGTCATCGTGCTCGCCGTGCCCATGGTCATGCAGTGACCGTAGGAGCGGGCAATACCGGCCTCGACATCGACCCATTCCTTCTCCGAGATGGTGCCGGCGCGGCGCTCGTCCCAGAATTTCCAGGCGTCGGATCCGGATCCTAGATACTCGCCGCGATAATTGCCGCGCAGCATCGGGCCGGCCGGGAGGTAGATCATCGGCAATCCCATGGAGAGCGCGCCCATGACGAGGCCGGGCGTGGTCTTGTCGCAGCCGCCCATCAGCACGGCGCCGTCGACTGGGTGCGAGCGCAAAAGCTCTTCCGCTTCCATCGCCAGCATGTTGCGATAGAGCATGGTCGTCGGCTTCACATAACTTTCCGACAGCGACAGCGCCGGCAACTCCAGCGGAAAACCGCCGGCCTGCAGTATGCCGCGCTTCACATCCTCGACGCGATGCTTGAAATGGGCATGGCACGGATTGGCATCGGACCAGGTGTTGAGGATGGCGATGACGGGCTTATCGGTCCATTCTTCGGGCGCATAGCCCATCTGCATGGTGCGCGAGCGATGCCCCGAGCTTCTGAGATCATCAGGCGCAAACCATCTGGCGCTGCGCAAGTCTTGGGGCTTCTTCCTGCTGTTCATTGTATTGACGCCTTGTATTCGAATGTTGGTCGAAGGGATAAATCCGTGCGCTGCATCATTCCTTCATGCCCCATTTTAGCAGGGTGCGCCGCTCGATGGTCTGGAAGACCAGGTTTTCGACAATAAGCCCGATGACGATCACAGTCAGCAGGCCGGCAAAGACCGCGGGGATGTCGAGAAGATTGCGGTTTTCGAAGATGAACCAGCCGAGGCCGCCCTGGCCGGAGGAGACGCCGAAGACGAGTTCGGCGGCGATCAGCGTGCGCCAGGAAAAGGCCCAGCCGATTTTCAGGCCGGTCAGGATCGACGGAAAGGCGGCGGGGATCAGGATGCGGAAGACATAGGATAGCCCCGTCAGTCCGTAATTGGCACCGACCATGCGCAGAGTGCGCGAGACCCCGAGAAAACCGGCATGCGTGTTGAGCGCGACAGCCCATAGGACGGAGTGGATAAGCACGAAGACGAGGCTTGCTGGACCGAGGCCGAACCAGATGAGCGCGAGCGGCAAGAGCGAGATGGCCGGCAGCGGATTGAACATCGCCGTCATGGTTTCCAGGAAATCGGTGCCGATGCGGGTGTTGATCGCAACGACCGTCAGGACGGCGGCGAGCACCGTTCCCGAGACGTAGCCTGTCACCAGTATCTTCAGCGTGGTCCAGATGCGGGCCGGCAGCACACCGTCGGCAAACCGGTCGTAAAGCGCGGTCAGCGTGTCGCTCAGCGTCGGAAACAGCAGCGGATTGTCTAGATGCCGGGCATAGGCCTCCCATATGACGGCGAGGACAACGATCAGCAATGACTTGCGGAAAAGACCCGACTGCCAGAGGAGCTCGATCGTGCCGAGCTTTTGTTCGACGGCTGCGATATGGCCGGCCGTTTCCGGTGACTGCGGCGCAAGGATAATCTGCGGTACGCTCATGGATTACTCCCTGTGCCCCTGTTCGGCAAACAGCATGTGATGAATTTCCTGCTCCAGTTTTGCGGCGGCTGTGGGGTCGTCGCGGACGGCCTCCACATCGCGCACCTCGGCCTTGACCCGACCGGGATGCGGCGACAGCAGCAGGATGCGGTTGGAGATCTTGATCGCCTCGGCGATCGAATGGGTGACGAAGATGACGGTAAAGCGCGTATCCTCCCAGAGCTGCAGAAGCTCGTCCTGCATCTGCCGACGGGTGAGGGCATCGAGCGCGGCGAAAGGCTCGTCCATCAGCAGGATATCGGGCTGCATCGCCATGCCGCGGGCAATCGCGACACGCTGTTTCATGCCGCCGGACAGCATGTGCGGATAGGTATCGACCGCGCGTGTGAGCTTGACCTTGTCGATATAATCGCGGGCGATCGCCTCAGCTTCGCTACGCGGCAGGCGGCGGGCTGTCGTCAATGGGAACATGACGTTTTCCAACACTGTCTTCCAGGGGAGCAACTGGTCGAATTCCTGAAAGACCATCATGCGGTCGGCGCCTGGTTTCTTGACCGGTTGCCCCTTGATTTCAATCCGGCCCGCCGTCGGTGTCATATAGCCGCCGATCGCCTTCAGCAGCGTTGATTTTCCACAGCCCGAGGGGCCGAGGAGGACGAAGCGATCGGACTTGGCGACGGAGAAGCTGACATTTTCCGTCGCGGTGATCAGCAGGTTCGGCGTCTTGTAGCGAAGCGTCACCCTGTCGACATTCAGAAGCGGTGTCGCGGTCATTGTTTCCGTCATCGGCATGTCAGTACGCGTTTTTGCCTGAAGCATGGGCCTTCTCCGTGAGCTGGCTTGAAAGCGGCATTCGCGCCGCCCGTAGGCATCAGTTGCCATTGAGATCGGCGGCTTCCGGCAGGTAATAGTCGGTCCAGGCCTTGGGCATGGTCTTCAGCGTACCGATTTTGTGGAGGTGCGCCGCGAACTTCATCGTTCCCTGCGGATCCATGCGGAACTCCATCATGTGCGGCTCGTTCAGGATCGCCATCAGGTCCTCGACGCTGGTCTTGTCGCCGCTGACGGTCTTGTAGGCTTCCACCGCCGATTTCGGATCCTTCTTGATGAAGTCGATCGCTTCAGCCGTCGCCTCGCGCACCGCCTTGATGATCGTCGGGTTGGCGCTTGCAAACTGCGTCGTCGTGAAGAATGTGCCCTGGGTCAGCTCGCCGCCGATAATGTCGCGGGAATCGATGACCTTGTGAACGCCCGGCTGCTTCAATTCCAGATATTGGAAGGGTGGGGCGGAGAAGTGGTTCTTGACCTCATGGGTCTGGTTGGCGAGCGCTGCCATCGCGTCGGGGTGACCGAGCTGCACCGTATTGGCGTCGAACTTGTGCACCTGGTCGTCGCCATACATTTGCGCGGCGGCCATCTGCAGCAGAATTGCCTGCGTGGAGACGCCGACCGTGGGTACCGCGATCTTGTCGCCGGCCTGAATATCCTTCAACGACTGGATACGCGGGTCGCGCGAAACCATGATGACCGGCTGGGCCGAATTGGTAACGATGCCCTTGACCTTGCCTCGGGTGCGGTCCCAAAGCAGCAGGAGATTGCCGGTGCCGGTGTTGACGATGTCGACATTGCCGGACAGCAGCGCGTCGGTCTGCGCGCCGCCTCCGCTGAAGGTCCGCCATTCCACCTTGACGCCCTGTAGGCCGTCTGCGGCCGCATGCTTCTCGATCAGCTTCTGCGTCTCCATCACATGGCTGGCGAGATAGAGAATGCCGGGCTGGCGCGTGATCGAAAGATCCGTCTTTTCGGCTGCTCCGGCTGAAAAGCTGCCCGCAATCACCATGCCGACCGCAGTCAGACAGCGAAGAAATCCTCTCATTTGCTCCTCCCCGATTTATCCAACCTTTGAGAAATGAGGTTGGCGCCGGCTCACTAAAGCACTAATGTATCAGTGCATCAAGCCCTGAATTGTGTTTAATGAGTAGACGCTCTTGCCCAGAAAGGCCGCCAGTGAAGCTCAATCCGAAAGAATTTGCCCTCGATCGCTCCCGCCAGGTCGCGCCTCAGATTCTCGAGATCCTGCGATCGCGCATTCTTTCGATGAGCCTGCCGCCAACGACGGTCTTGTCGCGCATCTCGCTGCAAAGCGAATTCAATGTCAGCCAGACTCCTGTGCGCGATGCCCTGATCCGGCTTGAGGAGGAGGGGCTTGTGGAGGTCTATCCGCAATATGCGACTGTCGTTGCGAGGATCGATATCCGCAACGCGACGGAGGCGCATTTTCTGCGATTGTCGATCGAACTGGAGGCTGTCCGCAGGCTGGCTGCGGATTCGCCTGCGGAAACCGCAGCAATCCTCGAAGGC
Organism: Rhizobium sp. AB2/73; assembly: GCF_020871915.1. Lineage (NCBI taxonomy): Bacteria > Pseudomonadati > Pseudomonadota > Alphaproteobacteria > Hyphomicrobiales > Rhizobiaceae > Rhizobium > Rhizobium sp. AB2/73. The sequence continues at coordinate 487,932 of NZ_CP067072.1, forward strand.
ATCCTGGCTCGCCAGAAACATGTGGCGTCACAGGAAACCTATGATCTCTTCGACATGCTCGACAAGGATTTCCATCGCGTTCTCTACGAGCGGGCCGGCATTCTCGGCCTCTGGTCCACGGTTCGGCGCCAAAGCGTGCATCTCGACCGGCTGCGCATGCTCAACCTGCCCATGCCGGGCAAGCTCGAGCAGATCATTGTCGATCATCAAGCCGTGGTCGATGCTATCAGCTCGGCCGATGCGGAGGCCGCCGTCGCCGCTTTGCGCCGGCATCTGTCAGGCACCTTGTCGATTGTCGATCTCATTTGCGAGCAATATCCGGATTATGTGAGCCGTTAGCCTATCGGCTTTTCGGACCGATGTGAGGTGTGGAGCGCGCCGACCCGCGGATTGGCTTATGCCTCGCTTCATGCGACAAAGTCGCAGGGAAACAATTCATGGAGTTTGCTTGACCATCGGGCTTGCGCATGCCGAGTTGATCGCGGTTTTGACGGCCGTCACGGGCGGCGATCCAAGGGTGATGACTGTTCGGTCGGGCGATGCCTTGCCATCCGGTCCGTTCGAGCTTGGTCATCGCACGCTGCAAAGCGGGTTGCGTGAATGGGTTCAGGAGCAGACGGCCCATCCCGTTGGCTATCTGGAGCAGCTTTATACCTTTGCCGACCGCGACCGAAACAACGAAATTCTCGGCGGCCGCACGATTTCGATCAGCTATCTCGGGCTCGTGCGCGAACAGGCAGCCCCTGGCGGCGGGATGCCGGGCTGGCACGGCTGGTACGAATATCTTCCCTGGGAGGATCATCGAGATGGCCGGCCGCCGATCCTCGACGATATCATCGCTCGGCTTACATCCTGGATCGAGGAGGACTCAACGCGCAGCAGCCAGCGCCGTCGGCGGGCCGACTTCGACTTCGGGCTGAATGGTGCGGCGTGGAACGAGGATCTTGTCCTGCAGCGTTATGAACTGCTCTATGAGGCGCGTCTCGTCGCCGAGGCGGGCTGCGATCTCAGGCACAATTTCGGTCGGCCGATGTTTGCCGATCATCGCCGCATCCTTGCGACGGGCATGGCGCGGCTCAGGGCCAAGATCAAATATCGACCTGTCGTCTTCGAACTCATGCCCGAGAATTTTACGCTGCTGCAATTGCAGAAGACGGTTGAGGCGCTGGCCGGCCTGACGCTGCACAAGCAGAATTTCCGCCGGCTGATCGAGCAGCAGGAGCTGGTCGAGGAGACCGGCGGTACGGAAAGCGAAACCGGCGGCCGTCCCGCAAAGCTCTTCCGCTTCCGCCGCGCCATCCTTGATGAACGCGAATTTGCCGGAACCAAATTACCGCTCTCCCGCAATTGACATATACTCATTTCGAGAATATCTATTTGTGCATGATATGCTCAAAATGAGTATAATTTAGGAGCCGGCCATGAATCTTCCCATATCCGCATCCTCCCTCTACGAGCGGGTTAGTCGCGTCATTCCCAAAGCTGAATGGCTGATGTTCCAGGAGGATGTCGAGGCGATCCTGGAACTGAAGCGACGGCACAATGCCGTCATTCTCGCGCACAATTATCAGACCCCGGAAATCTTCCATGGAGTGGCTGATATCGTCGGAGACAGTCTCGCGCTTGCCCGTAAGGCGGTCGAGGTGGACGCCGACATCATTGTCCTTGCCGGCGTGCACTTTATGGCCGAGACCGCGAAGTTGTTGAACCCGGAAAAGACGGTTCTGATCCCCGACATGGAGGCCGGTTGCTCCCTCGCGGAATCGATCACGCCGGAAGATATCGCGCTGCTGCGTCAGGCCCACCCCGGCGTTCCGGTCGTAACCTACGTCAATACGTCGGCAGCCGTGAAGGCTGCTTCCGATATCTGCTGCACTTCGGGCAATGCCAGGCAAGTAGTGGAATCGCTCGGCGTGCCGAAGGTGCTGATGCTGCCGGACGAATATCTGGCGCGTAACGTGGCGCGCGAAACCAATGTCGAGCTCATCGCCTGGCATGGGCATTGCGAGGTTCACGAACTCTTCACAGCGGACGATATCCGCCAGCTTCGCGAGAATTATCCCGGCGTGACCGTACTGGCCCATCCGGAATGCCCGCCCGATGTCGTCGAAGCAGCCGATTTCGCCGGCTCGACTGCCGTCATGTCCGACTATGTCGGCAAGAAACGCCCGTCGCGTGTGGTGCTGCTCACCGAATGTTCGATGAGCGACAATGTCGCCGTGCATCATCCGGATGTCGAATTCATCCGGCCCTGCAATCTTTGCCCGCACATGAAGCGCATCACGCTTGGCAATATTCGCAAGGCCCTGGAAGAGGGACGGCATGAGGTGACGGTCGACCCGGCAATCGCCGCAGACGCCCGTCGGGCGGTTGAAAGGATGCTGGCGATATGAGCGAGATTCGTGAAGACTTGAGCGGCCGCATCGTTATCGTCGGCAGCGGCCTCGCCGGATTGATGACGGCGCTGACGCTGGCTCCCGAACCAACCGTGATTATTACCCGCGCCTTGATAGGCGCGGAGACCTCAAGCGCCTGGGCGCAAGGTGGCATCGCCGCCAGCATAGGCGAGGGCGACAGCGCGGCCCTGCATCTCGCCGACACGCTTGCCGCCGGCGACGGGCTCTGCGACGCGAAAGTGGCGGCAAGGATCGTTGCCGAAGCTCCTGCGGCCATCGCGGCGCTGGAGCGCTTTGGCGTCGAGTTCGACCGCAACGATGCCGGTGAATTGTCCCTCGGTCTCGAAGCTGCACATTCGCTTCGGCGTATCGTGCATTCCAAGGGCGATGGGTCGGGGGCCGCCATCGTCCGTGCGCTTGCCGAGGCGGTCGCCCGCACGCCGTCGATTACGGTGCTTGAGGGCTATCAGGCGCAGAGGCTGCTGCTGGACGAGGATCGCGTCGCCGGCCTTTTGTGTCTGACCAGCAAGGGTAACGTCGCCTTGCCGTCCTCTCGTATCGTCCTTGCCACGGGCGGCATCGGCGGCCTCTTCGATGCCACGACCAATCCGGTCGGCAATTTCGGGCAGGGGATTGCGCTTGCGGCACGGGCCGGGGCACGGCTTGCCGATATGGAGTTCGTGCAATTCCATCCAACGGCGCTCGATAGTCGCAGGCGTCCGCTGGCGCTTGTCAGCGAAGCGGTTCGGGGCGAAGGCGCGCTTCTCGTCAATGAGAGTGGCGAGCGCTTCATGGCCGGTGTCGAAGGTGCCGAGCTTGCGCCGCGCGATGTGGTCGCACGCGCGATCAGCGCGGAAATCGCCCGCGGCGGCCGAGTCTTCCTCGATGCGCGAGGCGCGCTCGGCAATCATTTTGCCGCGCGCTTTCCAGTTATCGAGGCACTTTGCCACGAGGCAGGTGTTGATCCGGCGAGCGATCTCATCCCGGTGCGTCCGGCCGTTCACTACCACATGGGCGGCGTTGCGACCGACGAGAACGGCCGCAGTTCGGTTCCCGGCCTATGGGTGGTGGGCGAGGCGGCTTCTACCGGTCTGCACGGCGCCAACCGCCTTGCCAGCAATTCCCTGCTGGAGGCCGCGGTTATGGGCATGCGGGCGGCGCGCGATATCGCCGGCACGGATGCATGCCCCGCAAGATTGCAGAAGCAACGTCCCGAGACATTTGCGCCAGACCTGACGTTCGTCCGGCCGATCGTATCGCGGCACCTCGGCGTGCTGCGCAATGCGGGCGCCGTTCATGGCGCCATCGCAGCACTCCTGCCGCTTTGCGAGAGCGAAGGTCCGGCGACAGACCCCGCGCTGGTGGCCCTGCTGATCGCTGTTTTCGCAAATCTCAGGACAGAATCGCGCGGCGCCCATGCCCGCACGGATTTTCCGCTGAAACTGCAGCACGCGCAGCGCCGCACGATGTATCTCAACGACGCCCTTGATATCGCCCGGTCCGTCGTTCCCTATTCCATGGCAAGGAGTGCCTGACATGACGCTTGCTCCCCTCCCACGCCTGATCGTCGAGCCGCTGGTGCGTAATGCATTGGTCGAAGATCTTGGCCTCGCCGGCGACGTCACATCTACGGCCGTTATCCCGGCGGAGCATCGGTCTCGTGTCGCTATGGTAACGCGCCAGGCGGGCGTTGTGGCAGGCCTGGATGCCTCCGAGCTGGCCTTCCAGCTGGTCGATCCCACAATCGTCATGACCCGGCACGTGCCCGACGGTAGGAAGGTGGAAGCAGGCGAGGTCATCGCGACGATCGAAGGGCCATCCCGCGGCCTGCTGACGGCGGAACGCACCGCGCTCAACTTCCTCGGCCATCTCTCGGGTATTGCCTCCGTGACCGGCAGCATCGTCGAGGCGATCGCCGGCACGAAGGCGTCGATCGTCTGCACGCGCAAGACGACGCCGGGCCTTCGGGCGCTGGAAAAATACGCCGTGCGCGCCGGCGGCGGCATGAACCATCGCTTCGCGCTCTATGACGCGGTATTGATCAAGGACAATCACGTCGCCATTGCCGGAGGCATCACTGAAGCCATTCGCCGCGCTAAGGCGGGCGTCGGTCATATGGTCAAAATCGAGGTCGAAGTGGATACGCTGGAGCAGCTTCGCGAAGCGATGCAGGAGGGCGTCGACGCCGTGTTGCTCGACAACATGACGCCGGATCAGCTGCGCGAGGCGGTGGATATCGTCGGCGGCCGGGCGATCACCGAAGCCTCGGGCCTCATCACGCCGGCGACGGCTTCCGCAATCGCCGCCACCGGCGTCGATCTCATCTCCGTCGGCTGGCTGACTCACAGTGCGCCGACCCTCGATATCGGGCTGGACTGGAAGACACAAGCCTGAGGTAGGGCGAGTTCCGCATTTTGGAGGGCCGGCAACGCGAGGTTGCCGGCCCTCCAGCTTTCAGTCGGTCATTTACTTCGTCAATGCGGATCGCACGTCGATCAACGCAAAATCATCTCCGACGTAGAGCAGAGGGGCTGAATGTCGTTTGGCAAGAGCATAGGCGAAGCAATCACCGAAATTCAGGCCGCCTCGCGTGCCGAAACCCTTGCCGTATTCCACACGGGCCTTCATCGCGGCTCGCGCGAGATTTTCGTCTATCGAGGCAATCTCGATGCGGAATTCGGTTAAAAACTCATCCAGATCGGCAATCGCTTCATGCCGGTCTCCCTCTTTGATTCTGCCCGCCATGACTGTTCCGGCCTCGAGGTAATTCACAGCCGATATGAGACGCTGAGCGTCCCTCTGAAGGGCCATCATGCAGTCTGGAGCTTCCGCCTCCTCGAACATGATCGCAATGATGGCAGACGCATCAACGATCATCATCGGGGAAATCGAGGTCTTCAGCTGTGTCGCCGACTGCTTCATCCCATTCCTGTTTCGTGACGGGCCGGCGGTCGTAGCGACTGGCGCGGCCGCGAACGAAATCTTTCATGCGGGCAATATAGTCGCCCTGCGCCTCCTGCTCGGCACGCAGCCGTTCAAGCCGCTCGCGCATGGCCTGGGTAATGGCGTCGGTCATGGTTTCGCCGGTCAGGCGGGATAATTCCCGCGCCAGCCGATCCGCTTCTTCGGTCTTGATGCTCAATGCCATGGCCGCAATCTTTCTAGATGAGTGATCTAGATAGCACGTCTATATTGCTTCTTCGATGAAAAAGGGTCCCGATCAAGTTAGGCCGGTCAACACATAAGCCAAATCAACTCCTTGATTCTGATGCGGCCAAGTCTCTGCTCAGTTTTCACACCACGACCGGCACCTGCGCGCCGTCCATGCTGATCACGACGCCCGTCACATAGCTCGCTTTGGCAGAGCTCAGGAAAGCAACGACATTGGCAATGTCGGCGGGGTCTGCCATGCGGCCGATCGGAATACGCTTCAGCGCATCGGCTAGCGCTTCCTTCTCGGTCGAGCCGGAAGCCTTCGCGGCTGCTTTGAGGCCCTCGGCAACGCGATCCGTCTCGGTGAGGCCGGGATTGAGGCCGACGACACGCACACCTTTACCCGCATAGGCGTTGGCAAGTCCGACGCTTGCAAGCATCAGGGCGGCATTGGCGGAACCGCCCGCCAAGTGGACGGGCGAGGCGATCTTGCCGCCATTGCCGATGATATTGATGACGGCACCCGTGCCGCGCGCGCCCATGCGCTTGATAACGGGATCGATCACATTGATGTAGGCAAAGTATTTCGCATCCATCGCGGCACGCCAGATGGCGGGCGTCAACTCATCCGCCGGTGTGCGCGCCGCAGCGCCCGCGCTGTTGACGAGGATATCGATCGGGCCGATGTCGGACTCGACCTTGTTCACCACCGCAAGTGCCTGCTCGTCGGAGATCAGGTCGGCGGTATAGCCGCGCGCACCAGGAAGACGGGAAAGCGCGGCATCGATATTCGACTGTGAGCGTGAGCAGATCGCAACTCTTGCGCCCTCCTGCAGGAAGAGTTCAGCACAGGCGAAGCCGATGCCCTTGGAGCCGCCCGTGATCAGAACGACTTTATCCTTAAGGCCGAGGTCCATGGAATGTCTCCGGAATGATTTGCTTGGATCGCCAAGCTACGTCCCGAAATCACCACCGTACAGGGTCGCGGTCGTCACAGCTTGGTTACCTTACCGGGTCGCAATCTTACGAAAGACGCTTCGCCTTCAGCACGGAAACGGCCGTCTCGCTATTATGGACGTAGTCGTTGGCGTCAGGCTGACGCTGCATCAGCAGAATGAACAGCAGGTCGGTCAGCATCAGCTGCGCGTCGCGCGCGGTGATGGCCGAGGAGCGGACGCGATCCTCGTCACCGACGGTGTGCAGGCAGATATCGGCGACGCGGGCAAGCGGGTTGTCTTGCAGCCCGGTGACGGCAATGACGGTCGCCCGGCGCTGGCTTGCCAGCTCCGCAATCCGCAGCGTCTCGATACTGGCGCCGGAATAGGACAGCGCGAAGAGCAGGTCGTCAGGCCCAAGCGTCGATGCATTGGCCATCTGCACATGGCTGTCGCTGTCATGCAGCACATTGCGGCCGAGCTTCATCAGCTTGTAGGAAAAGTCGCGCGCGACCAGCGACGAGGCGCCGACACCTGCCAGATGGATGCGCCGGGCATCATGAAGCGCCTCGAGCGCCTTTTCGATATCGGCTTCGTTGTTGACGGAAATAGTCTGCTGCATGGCCTGCATCTTGCTGCCGAGCAGCTTCTGCAGGATCGTGAGATAGCCGTCGCCCACTTCGATCGTGCCGTGGATCATGCCGGCCGGCGCCTGCCATTCCTGCGCCTTGGCCTCGCTGACGGCGAGCTTCAGCTCTTGATAGCCGGCATAGCCGAGCTTCTGGCTGAATTTCACGACGCTCGACTGGCTGCGGCCCGTTTCAACAGCAAGTGCTGCGGAAGAAAGGCGCAGCATCTGGTCGGGATTGTCAATGATGAACTGGCCGATCTGACGATCGGCGGGGGCCATGGTTTCGAGCTGCGCGCTGATTTTCTTTAAGATCGACATTTGTCCCTTCGAGCCGTCAAGGCCGCTTTGCCCACCCGCACGAGCGCACCAAAAATAGCATCCGGTTCAAGCTCGGCAATCTCGCTTCGTGCGATCGGACGTTATCACAGCGGATTGGAATAAAAAATTCCAAATCTGGTTGACACTCTGGAATGGCCGATTAGTCTTTGGGGGAAACGCGTGAAGGACTCGTGGGGTCCTTGCCTTTTCCTCGACGGATTTTCATCATGGACAGACTTCGCATCTCCGGCGGCAAAAGGTTGCAGGGTGCGGTGACCATCGCCGGCGCCAAGAATGCCGCGCTGCCGCAGATCGCCGCAGCGCTTTTGAGCGCATATCCGCTCGAACTAACGAACCTGCCCGCTGTCAGCGACGTCGAGAATATGCTCGGCGTTATTGCGCTGCACGGCGCCAAGATCACACGCGGGCCGCACGGCACAACGATCGATGCGAGCGAGATCGTCTCGAAAGAGACCTCATACGATACGGTCAGGCGCATGCGGGCGACCGTTCTTGTGCTGGCGCCGCTGCTTGCCCGCTTCGGCCATGCGCGCGTTTCGCTTCCCGGTGGCTGCGCCATCGGCGCCCGGCCTGTCGATATGCATATCAAGGCACTGGCGACTTTGGGCGCCGATATCGCGATCGAAAGCGGCCTGATCGTCGCCTCGGCACCGAATGGGCTGAAGGGCGCGCGGATCGTGCTGAGCTCGCCATCGGTCGGTGCAACGGAGACGGCCATGATGGCTGCCTGCGCGGCCAAGGGCGAAACCGAGATCCTGAATGCTGCCCGTGAGCCGGAGGTGGCTGATCTCGCGGCCTGTCTTTGCGCCATGGGTGCGCGGATCGAAGGGGCGGGGACCCATCGCATCCTCATCGATGGTGACACCGATTGGCGGCCCGCCAGGCATCACGGCATCCCCGACCGTATAGAGGCCGGCACCTATGCCGTGGCGGCGGCGATCACCGGCGGCCAGCTCGAGCTCATTCATGCCAGGCTGGAAAATCTGGCCTCGGTCGTCCAGGCACTCGAAGCCATGGGTGTCAGCGTCTGGCCGAGCGATCGCGGTCTGGTCGTCTCCAGGGATGGCCCATTAAAGGGGGCCGATATCACCACGGAACCCTATCCCGGCTTTCCGACGGACCTGCAGGCACAATTCATGGCTCTCGCCTGCTGTGCCGAAGGTGCGACGCTGATCCGCGAGACGGTATTCGAAAACCGCTTCATGCATGTACCGGAGCTGACGCGCCTTGGCGCCAACATCACCCTGCAGGGCACGACTGCTTTGGTGCGTGGTGGAGCTCCGCTCAAGGGTGCGCAGGTGATGGCGACGGATCTCCGAGCCTCCGTGTCCCTCGTCTTGGCCGCCCTGGTGTCCAAGGGTGAAACCATCGTCAATCGCGTCTATCATCTTGATCGCGGCTATGAGCAGCTTGATCGCAAATTGCGTCTCTGCGGTGCCGATATCGAACGGCTGACGTCATGACTACCGCATCGGAAGAGGCTCCCTATTTCCTCGGCATCGATGGCGGCGGTACCGGCTGCCGGGCGCGTATTGAGGATGCGGAAGGCACGGTTTTAGGACAGGGATTGTCCGGGCCGGCAACGACCCGGTTAGGGATTGACGAAGCGTGGGCATCGATTTCGCGTGCCTTCAATGCCGCTATCGAGGAGGCGGGGCTGAGTGCCTCCGATCTTGGGCGCATCCACGTCGGCGTCGGGCTGGCGGGCATCGGCCGCAAGGGCGCACTTGATGCCCTGAAGGCGATAGAACATCCCTTTGCCAGTATCGATTTCATCAGCGACGGCGAGGGCGCCTGCCTTGGCGCGCATTCCGGTCGCGATGGTGCCATTGTCATTGCCGGCACGGGCTCGATCGGTCTCGGCCTCGTCGAAGGACGGCAATTGCGGGTCGGCGGCTATGGTTTTCCGATCTCGGATGAAGGCAGCGGTGCCTATCTCGGGCTGAAGGCCGTGCAGCTTGCGCTGCGTGCGCATGACGGTCGCGAACAGAAGACGGCGCTGCTGGCCGAAATCATGCAGCGCTTCCAGAATAATCCCATGGAGGCCGTCGCCTGGATGGACCGGGCATCGGCGACGGACTATGCGGCCCTTGCACCGATGGTCCTGCGACATGCCGATCAGGGCGATGCTGCCGCGCGGCGGATCGTGCAAAGCGCGGCCGGCCATATCGATACGCTGGTTCGCACCCTGTTCGAAAAAGGTGCACCGCGCGTCTGCCTGCTCGGCGGTCTCGCAAGCCCGCTCGAACCCTGGCTCTCGCCCGATGTACGCCGCCGATTGAAGCCCAGCGATGGTGACGCGGTATCCGGCGCGATCATTTTGGCAAGACGAGCTGTTTGCGGTCGTAGTGAATGATTGCGGGTATACAATAAACGCCTTTCTCTTTCCCCTTGATTCCATTGACGGCAGGTCCTATTTTGACTATATATGGTCATTTTCGATTGAGGGCCGTGATGTCAACAATTAGCGTAGCAGAAGCAAAGGCAGGCTTTGCCAAGCTGGTCGATGAAGCCGCCAACGGTGATTTTGTCACCATTACGCGCCACGGGAAGGCCGCTGCCGTACTTGTGTCGGTCGAAGCGGCAGAGGCCGCAAAGAAGGCTTTGGAAAAGCCAAAGCCGAATTTTGGGGATTTCCTGCTCACCTTTCCCGGTGGTGTCGATCTGGATCGAAACTCGTCAAAAATGAGGGACGTTGATCTGTGACAGGGTACCTGCTCGATACGAATATTATCAGCAGGTTTGCACCGGATAAGGTGCCGCCCTCCGATGCCATCCGGATCTGGTTCCACAGTCAGGGCGAAGCCGATGCGCTCTTTCTGTCGGCCATGTCTGTATCGGAGATCGAAAAGGGAATACGCTCTCTTCATCGCCGTGGCGGGACTGAGCGAGCCAAGCGTCTCTCTGACTGGCTCGATTTTATCACGGACAGTTTCAGTGATCGTATCCTACCCATGGATACGGTGGTTGCGCGGATCGCCGGTGCTCTGGAAGACGACGCCCTGAGCAAGGGTCACAATCCTGGCCTCGGCGACATTATCATTGCAGCGACGGCGCGGGCTTATGACCTGACCGTCATCACCGAGAACTTGCGGCACTTCCAGCCGCTCGACGTATCGGCTGATCTTCCGATGGTTTTCAGATCGGAATGATCGCTATCTCCATAATGAATAGCAACCAGCGCGATGACGGCGACGTCTACGATTAAGCTGACCGATCTGGAGCCGCAGCGCTAGCTGACGCAGTCGGCTAATTACACATGCCGCTGTGTGCTGCCTCGCATAATCGCGGGGGGTGAATTTGCGTGGCAAAAGTGGAATATTTTATTCCTTTGTCGATTGACGAAAGGAATAATCGGACATAGTGTTAACCAAGGTAAACAGGGAGTGGGCAGGAAGCGAAGCCGAAAAAGGCCGTCCGAGCCCAGGCTGAAATTTGATCGGCCGTCTGACTGAAAGCCGACCCTTGCTGCGGTGTGTTCGATATTAAAGTGATCGAACTTGCCACTGCGAGCTATTGATATCGAAGCGTTATTTCGCGAGCAGGCCCATGACAGAACAGACATTGATATCCGAACTGGAACAATTGGTTTCCGAAGGGCGCAATCCGAATACGATGCATATCGATCTCTTGCCGACTTTCGATATCCTGCGCGAAATCAATTATGAGGATCAGACGGTGCCTCTCGCCGTCGAGAAGGTGATCCCGGCGATCGCCGCCGCGGTCAATCAGATCGTCGCCGCCTTCCACAAGGGCGCACGGCTGATCTATATGGGGGCCGGCACCAGCGGCCGTCTCGGCGTTCTCGATGCCTCCGAATGCCCGCCGACCTTCAGCGTGCCGCCGGATATGGTCATCGGGTTGATTGCGGGCGGCCCGGATGCGCTGCGCCGTTCGATCGAAGGCGCGGAGGACGATCCAGTACAGGGGCGTCAGGCGCTGGAAGAGATCAAACTCACCAAGGATGATGTGGTCGTCGGCATCGCCGTCAGCGGCCGCACACCATATGTGATCGGCGGCCTGAACTATGCCAAGAGCATTGGCGCTTTCACGGTCGCATTATCCTGCAATCCCAATTCCATCATCGCGGGCATCGCTGATCTGGCGATCTCGCCTGTTGTCGGTCCGGAAATCCTGACTGGCTCGACCCGTCTGAAATCCGGCACGGCCCAGAAGCTCATTCTCAACATGCTGACGACGGCGAGCATGATCCGCATCGGCAAGAGCTATCAGAACCTGATGGTCGACGTCAGCGCCAGCAACAAGAAGCTGGTGGCACGCGCCTCGCGCATCGTCATGCAGGCGACCGGCTGTACGCAGCAGGAAGCGCGCCGCGTGCTCGATCTGACCGGCAATGACGTCAAGCTTGCCATTCTCATGGAAATTACAGGGATGGGCATTGAAGAAGCCCGCACGGCATTGCAAAACGCTGATGGATTCCTGCGCAAGGCCATAAATGCCAGGACTGCTTGAAACACCTGTCGCGACTAATCACGACGGCAATCAATGGCCAAAATCGGCCGGGGACATTTAAAAAATTTGGAGGACTGAAAGTGGAAGGGATTTTTGGAAAGAAGCTGATTTCAGGCGTGGCGCTGGCCGTGGGGATCGGTCTGGCGGCGGTTGCGATGCCTGTGGAGGCAGCGACGTTGCGCATGGCATGGTCGCAGGACGCAACCGGTCTCGATCCGCATAAGCAGACCGCCTTCTCCTCCATCCGCCTCCTGGAGCTGATCTATGAGCCGCTGGTTCGCCTGGACGGCAATCTGCAGATTGTGCCCGGTGTCGCTGAAAGCTGGCATTTCTCGCCCGACGGCAAGCAGCTGACCTTCAAGCTCAACGCAAAGGCCAAATTCCAGAACGGCGCAGCCCTCACGTCGGCCGACGTCAAGGCTTCCTTCCAGCGCATTCTCGATCAGGCGACCGGTGCCGTCGCCCGCGCGAACTTCCTGTCGATCGCAAGTATCGATACGCCCGATGCCACAACCGTCGTCTTCAACCTGTCGCAGCCCGACGTTCCGCTTCTGACGGCCATGACGAGCCTCAACGCTGCCATCGTGCCGGCAAGCGAGATTTCCGCTGGCACCATCGGTACCAAGGCGATCGGTTCCGGGCCCTTCAAGCTCGACAGCTGGGTTCCGAACGCCAAGGAAGTCTTGAGCGCCAATAAGGATTGGGCAGGCGGCGCCACCGGCGTCGATGGCATCAATATCAGCGTGCTGCCCGATGAAACTGCGATCCTTGCTTCCCTGCGCACCGGTCAGATCGATTTCGCGCTTCTGAACGATCCGCTCGTCGCAACGCTGGTGCCGAAGGAGCCGAAGCTGCAGCTCACCCGCACGCCGGTGCTCTCATACAACGTTCTGCAGCTCAATCCCTCGCGCAAGCCGATGGATCAGCAGGCCGTGCGCCAGGCGATCTCCTGCGCCATCGACCGCAAGGATGTGATGGATACGGCAGCTCTCGGGGAGGGTAAAGTGACCGGGCCGCTGACGATGCCGCTTTATGCGACCGATCCCAGCAAGCTCTTCTGCTATACGCGCGATGTTGCCAAGGCGAAGAAGCTGATGGCCGATGCCGGCTTTGCCAACGGCTTTTCGGCGACTGTGATCGCCGCAACCGGCGAGCCGCCGACGGCCACGGCCGAAGCGCAGGTCATTCAGTCGCAGCTCGCCGAAATCGGCATCAAGCTCGATATCAAGGTGATGGAACTCAACGTCTACGTCGACACCTGGCTGAAGGGCAATTTCGACATGGCCGTGGCACTTAATGGCGGCAGTGCCGACCCCTATTCAATGTATAACCGTTACTGGACCAAGACCGGCAACCTGCAGAAGGTCGCCAACTATATCGATGATACGCTGGACAGCCTGATGCAGAAGGGCCGCGCCGAAACCGATCCGGCCAAGCGCAAGGAGATTTTCGCCGAATTCGAAAAGCACCTTGCCGAAGTCTCGCCGTGGATTTGGCTCTACACGGCCTATGGCTACACGGCCGAGCAAAAGAACGTGGAAGGCTTCGTGCCGACGCCGACCGGCTCGCTGTTCGGTCTAAGCAAGGTTTCGATCAAGTAACGACAATCGGAAGCTAGGACGTTTCCCTTTCAAACGGCGTCATGGAAGTGCTCTATCTCTTTGTTTTTACGCAATTTCAGCCGTAAATTCACGTCTTGGTTCAGCTGAAATTGTTCTAGAGGAATTATAATGTCGTATCTGACGCGCCGGTTGATGACATTCCCGCTGATCATGCTGGGCGTATCCATCTTCGTCTTTGTCGCCATCCGGCTGGTACCGGGCGATGCGATTACGGCGATGCTCGGAACCAATGCGGGTCTGCTGACGCCGGAGCAGCGAGAGGCTCTTGCCGCCTATTTCGGCATCGACCAGTCCTGGCCAATTCAATACTGGCATTGGCTGCTCGGTGTATTCCAGGGCAATCTCGGCATTTCCGTCACCTATGGCAAGCCGGTGCTCGACATCATCCTGGAACGCTTTCCGCTGACGCTCGAGCTTGCGCTGCTCTCCATGGTGATCGCGCTTGCCATCGGCCTGCCGGCAGGCGTCTTTGCCGCCACGCGCAATGAAAAGCTGTCCGATCTTGCCGTGCGCATCGTCGCCATGATCGGGCAGTCCACGCCGAACTTCGTTCTCGGGCTTCTGCTGATCTATGCCTTGTCGGCGGGATTTGGCGTGTTGCCGACCATGGGCGCCTTCACACCTCTTTGGGAGAACCCGCTCGAAAACCTCGGCCAGATGATCCTGCCCGCGCTGACGCTCGGATTTGCTTTCGCCGCATCGGTGACGCGCGTGGTGCGCTCGGCGATGCTCGATGTCCTGAGCGACGATTATGTCCGCACCGCCCGCAGCCGTGGCGTGCCGGCGCGCGGCGTCATCTGGCGGCATGCTTTGCCGAATGCATTGATCCCGGTGGTGACCCTGAGCGGCGTGGAGTTTGGCTATCTGCTCGGCGGTGCTGTCCTGGTCGAGCAGATCTATGCCCTGCCCGGGCTGGGGCGCATGGTACTCGATGCCATTCTGCAGCGCGATTATGCGCTGGTGCAGGGAAGCGTACTGTTCATTGCCTTCAACTTCATGATCGTCAATCTGCTTGTCGATCTCGCCTATGTCGCGCTCGATCCGCGCGTTCGGTTGGGAGAGGGCTGATGCGTATCGTCAAAGCCGTCTTCGGACATATGAGCGGCCGGATCGGCGGTATCATCGTCCTCATCTATATCCTGCTTGCCATTCTCGGCACGCTCGGTGTCACACCGCACGATCCTCTGACGCAGAACAGGATCGACCGCCTGCACGCCCCGAGCCTCACCTATTGGATGGGCACGGACCTCTTCGGCCGCGATGTCGCGAGCCGCCTGATGCACGGCGTCGGCGAATCCTTCACAGTCGCCTTCTTTTCCGTCGCCGTTGCTACCCTGATCGGCGCCGCGCTTGGCTTGACCGCCGCCTGGTCGGGCAAACGCTGGGATGGCGTCATCATGCGTACCATGGATGTGCTTCTCGCTTTCCCTGCGATCCTGCTAGCGTTGCTCATCATCGCCATCGTTGGCCCCGGTACCTGGACCAGCGTTGCCGCAATCGCGATCGTCTACACGCCGATCTTCACCCGCGTCGTGCGCGGCCCGGCTCTTTCCTTGAAAGGACGCGATTTCGTCGATGCCGCCCGCACCTTCGGCAGCAGCCGTTCTTACATCCTAACGCGGCATCTTCTGCTCAATCTCGTCGCACCCTTGACCGTGCAGGTGACGCTGGCGCTCGCCTGGTCGCTGCTGACAGAAGCGGGTCTCAGTTTCCTCGGCTTGGGTACGCAGCCGCCAGCCTCCTCGCTTGGGCTGATGCTGAGCGACGGTCGCAATCTTATGGAAACGGCACCCTGGCTGCTGATCTTCCCCGGCGTGACCATCATGATCTCCATCCTCGGCTTCAATCTCCTTGGCGATGCCCTGCGCGATATCCTTGATCCGAAGATGCGGAGGGCGACGGTATGACACCGCTTCTTTCCGTCTCTGATCTCAGCGTCGGCTTCGGACGCAACCCGGAGACCAAGCCCATCGTTCGCGGCGTCAGCTTCGATCTTGATGCCGGCGAGACGCTGGCAATCGTCGGCGAAAGCGGCTCCGGCAAGTCGGTCACCGCACTTTCGATCAATCGTCTCGTCGATTTCGGCGGTGGCCGCATCACCGGCGGCTCGATTCGGCTCAAGCGTGCCGACAACAGCATTCTCGATCTCACCAAGGCGAGCGAAGCGGAACTGACGAAGATCCGTGGTGCCGAAATCGGCATGATCTTCCAGGAGCCGATGACCTCCCTCAACCCCGTCCTGACCATAGGTACGCAGATCGAGGAATCCTTCCGGCTGCATCGCGGTCTGACCGGCAGGCAGGCGAAAGCGGCGGCCAAGGACGCCCTGGATCGCGTGCGCATTCCCGATGCCGCGCGGCGCTTGACCTATTGCCCGAACCAGCTTTCCGGAGGCATGCTGCAGCGCGTGATGATCGCTACAGCGCTTGCCTGCAATCCACGTCTTCTGATTGCCGATGAGCCGACGACGGCGCTCGATGTCACCGTGCAGGCGCAGATCATGGCGCTCCTTGCCGAATTGAAGCGCGAAACCGGCATGTCTATGATCTTCATCACGCATGATATCGGCCTCGTTGCCGGCATTGCCGACAAGGTGATGGCGATGCAGGCGGGCCAGGCGGTTGAGCAGGGCGAGCTTAATCAGATCCTCGATCATCCCGAACATCCCTATACCCGGCATCTGCTACATTCCGTCCCGCATTTCGCCTCCGGACAGGCCGCGCGAAACGATTTCCATCGTGACGCGGCTGCGTCCAAGCCCGCACTGGAGGTAGAGGGGCTGACCGTCCGTTTTCCGGTCAAGGGCGGCCTCCTTCGGCGGTCGAGCGGCGCCGTTCACGCCGTCGAAGGCGTTGGTTTTGACCTGATGCCGGGCGAGACGCTGGCAATCGTCGGCGAGAGCGGATCGGGTAAATCCACCACAGCCCGCGCCATCCTCGGATTGGTGAAATCGACCCGTGGCACCTTTGCGACGAATAGCGGCAAGGCGACGGATCGCACCAGCGCGGTGCAAATGGTTTTCCAGAACCCATACGCTTCGCTCAATCCGAGACTGCGCATCGATAGCATTCTTGCCGAACCGGTGATCGCCGCGGGCGCGCGGGTTTCTGCCGGAACCCGCGAGCGTATGGTCATGCTGCTCAAGCGCGTGGGCTTGCCGGAAAATGCCCTGGAGCGCTATCCGCACGAATTTTCCGGCGGCCAGCGTCAGCGGCTTTGCATCGCGCGTGCCCTGATGCTCAATCCATCCGTGCTGGTGCTTGACGAAGCAGTTTCGGCGCTTGACGTTTCCGTTCAGGCGCAGGTTCTCGAATTGCTGATCGAACTTCAGCGCGAATACGGGCTCGCCTATCTGTTCATCTCGCACGACATGGCTGTCGTGGAGCGCATCGCCCATCGCATCGCAGTGATCTATGCCGGGCAAATCGTCGAGATCGGCGATGCCGCCTCGGTCTTGTCGGAACCCAAGCATTCCTATACCAGGCGGTTGATCGCGGCGGTTCCGACGGTAGCGCGGCGCAGGGAAAACTTCACGCTCGACACCCGCCAGGTTCCGTCCCTGGTGCGCCCCTTGGGCTTCGAACCGGCCGTTCCCGAGTGGCGCCGCTTTGCGCCGGATCACATCGCGCTGGCAGAAGCCTGAGCGGGCTGGGGAGAGGCGAGATGGCAGCAGGGGGGAGCATGCAGTTTCAGGAGCGTTTCGATCGGGCCTTCGCGCCGATCGAGCAGTGGGTTGCGGCGGCGCGCATCCCCGGCGGTGTGCTTGGCATGGTCGATCTCGACGGCATCAGGCAGGTCCGCGCCGTCGGTTCGGCACAGAAGGTGCCCGATGTCAGGCCGATGCTTCCAAATACCTGGTTCGACCTTGCGTCGCTCACCAAGGTCATCTTCACTACACCGCGCATTCTGGCCCTGGCCGAGGCCGGCACGATCGACCTCGATGCTCCCTTGATCGAACTCCTGCCCGATCTGCGCCAATATAGTGCCGAGGCCTGGGAGCGAAAGGTGACGTTCCGCCAATGCCTCGGCCATCAGACGCCGTTTCCGGCGGTCGAGCCTATCTACACCTATGGCCGCGACCCAGAGCTTCTGCGCGCCTTCATCCTGCAGCGCGAATGGCGCGCTGGGCCGCCTGTCTATTCCGACATCAACTTCATTCTGCTTGGCCTCGCGCTGGAGCGGCTGAATGGGAAGACGATCCGCGCCATGGATCCGGGGCCGGGATTTGCCTTCTCCGCGTTGCCGGAATTGGCTGCTGCGACGGAAGACTGCACCTGGCGTCACCGCGTTCTGTCGGGCGAGGTCCATGACGACAATTGTTCGGCATTGCAGGGCGCCGGTCATGCCGGCTTGTTCGGAACGGCGGACGCCATCCTGGATTTTGCCAGGGGCTTGCTTGACGGCAGCGGCGCACCGGCCCGTTCGATCACCCTGATGCGAACACCGCTTTCGGCAACGCGGACCCATGGCTGGGAACGGCCCCATGACGGATGGCATGGCGGTGCTCTCTGCTCGCCCGGGACGATCGGCCATACGGGGTTTACCGGCGTAGCCCTCTGGGTCGACTTCGACAAGGGTCGAGCCTGGACCCTCCTTACCAACCGCATCCATCCGACGCGCCACTTCGACAGCGGCATACTGACGCTTCGTCAGGCCGTCAGCGATCTCGTCAACGCAGCATAGGAGCTTCACTATGGAACCAATCTGGGCAGTCGGCCTGATGACCGGAACCGTCCTCGACGGCAATATCGATGTCGCCATGCTGAAGACGGACGGTGAGCGCGTCGAGGAGTTCGGCCCCTATGTTCTGGCTCCCTATCCCAGCTGGATTCGGGAACTGCTGGAAGAGACGCTGCGGCAGGCGCGCGCATGGAATTTCGAAGGACCTGAACCGGCGATCTTCAAGGCGGCCGAGGAAGCCTTGACGCGAGCCCAGTCGGAGGCGGTGAGGGAACTCGTGGAAAGCAACGGCATGACGATGGCCGATATCGGCGTCGTCGGCTTCCATGGCCAGACCGTCTTGCATCGCGCGCCGCAGAAAGACCGGCTGGGACAGACGCGCCAGCTGGGTGATGGCGAGCTGATGCGCTCCATTCTCGGCACCAAGATCGCCTATGATTTCCGCTCGGCCGACATGCGCGCCGGCGGGCAGGGCGCGCCGCTTGCTGCTGCCTACCATACCGCGCTGCTGCGTGGGGCGGGTGCAGCGGGAGAGGCGGCTATTCTCAATCTCGGCGGCGTTGCCAATGTCACCTGGTGGGATGGAGAGGGCAATTTCGTTGCCTTCGATACCGGTCCTGCCAATGCGCCGCTCAATGATTTCATCAAGTCCCGCGGGCTCGGCGAAATGGACCGCGACGGCGCGCTTGGAGCTGCCGGCAAGGTCGATGAGGCACGGCTCGAGCGGCTGTTGCAGCACCCCTATATGACTGCACCCTATCCGAAATCGCTGGATCGTTTCGACTTCGGCGCCGCCATGGCGGATGGCCTCAGCCCGGAAGATGGCGCCGCCACGCTTTCGGCCTTCACGGCAAGCGCCGTCGGCAAGGCGCTGGACCTGCTGCCGCGCAGGCCCACCAAGGTCGTCGTCAGCGGCGGCGGCCGGCACAATCCGACGATCATGTCGATGCTGAAAAGCCGGGCCGGTGTCGAGCCGATCTTTGCCGAGGATCTCGGCTGGCGCGGCGATGCTGTCGAGGCCGAATGCTTTGCCTTTCTCGCCGTACGCGTTCTGCGTGGCCTGCCGATCAGCTTTCCCGGCACGACGGGCGTGCCGGCGCCGATGCGCGGCGGACGCCTTGCGGAGTAACAGCCTGCGCGTTGGCTGTCGCGCGAGAGGTTTTCGCTTCCGTCCATCGATGATATGAAGAGGCCGCGAATTTGCGATCGGTTGGTCTCGGACGGATATCGCGTAAATGGCAGGCAGGCATTACCGGGCAGGCTTCTTCGGCATCATCGTCGCTTTTGCGATCGCATTTTCCATTAACGGTTTTGCTTTCAGACCCGCGAGAGCTCAACCGGAATGGACTGTCGCACCACCTGACTGCATTTCGGGCCCGCTGACGACGGAGACGGGCCAAACGCTGTGCCTGCACAAGGACAGCTACAATCGTGATCTGTGCACGGCCATAGAGTATTTCGCTCACGCCAACCATCTGCCGCCGGATTATCTCGCACGGCTCGTCTGGCGCGAAAGCCTGTTTCGCTCGGATGCCGTCAGTCCCAAAGGCGCGCGCGGTATCGCGCAGTTCATGCCGGGAACGGCGAAGCTGCGCGGCGTGCGCGACAGCTACGATGCGCTCGAAGCGCTCGGCAAGGCTGCAACCTATCTCGATGAATTGCGGGACCGCTTCGGCAATCTCGGGCTTGCGGCGGCTGCTTATAATGCCGGCGAGGCAGGCCTTGCCAATTTCCTGAATTCGGGCGGGCTTCCCTATGAGACGCGCAACTATGTGAGCGCGATCACCGCCCACAGTGTCGAAGAATGGCGCGATGATCCGCCCGATATAGCAGCCCCCGTGCTGGATAAGAGCAAGCCGTTTGTCGATTCCTGCGTCGCCCTTGCTCAGAGCCGGCGCCTGAAACCCATTCCCTTGGAGCAGGAGCGGCCGTGGGCGCCCTGGGGTGCGCAATTGGCCGAGCATTTTCAGCTGGATGCCGCTCGCCGTCTGTTTACCGCAAATATCCGGAAGCTACCGTCACCGCTGAATTTGGAGAAGCCGTTGATCGTGCGGCAGCGCAATGCCGACTTCGGTCGCCGGGTCCGTTATGCGGCGCGCATTCCGCGGCAAACGCGGGAGGAAGCGGATGCCGTTTGCACGCAGGTCCGGCAGCAGGGCGGCAGTTGCCTGGTTTTTAAGAACTGAGTTTGAGGCGCGTCAATACCTGCGTCATTTGCGGCCGGCGCGTATCGATTGTTTTGTCAAGTGCCTATTGGTAGCGCTTTACTCTCTCCTGCCGCCCGCTTATTCGTTAGAGATCGGCATTTGGGAGGAAGCCGTTTGGGTAGCCAAAGGAGCGTATGATGGCGCAGAAGCGTGAAGTCCCCGGTATCCGTCCCTATAATAGCCCAGCTGGCGGTTGGGGAGCCCTGAAGGCAACCGCCAAGGCGGTTCGCGACCAAATGGATGTTACGGAAGCGCCCGGCCTACTGCTGCGCACCAACAAGCCTACGGGCTTCGATTGCCCGGGTTGCGCATGGCCCGACAAGGAACACACCTCCACCTTCCAGTTCTGTGAAAACGGCGCCAAGGCCGTCACCTGGGAAGCGACGAACAAGCGCGTGACGCCGGAATTCTTCGCCGAACATACGGTCAGCGAGCTGCTGACCTGGAGCGACTACGAGCTGGAAAATGCCGGCCGTCTCACGCATCCGATGGTCTACGACCACGCATCCGATACCTACCGGCCGATTGCCTGGGAAGACGCCTTTGCCCGCATCGGCGAGGTCATGCGAAGCCAGCCCGATCCGGATATGGTCGAGTTCTACACATCTGGCCGTGCCTCCAACGAAGCGGCCTTCCTCTTCCAGATCTTTGCCCGTGAATATGGCACCAACAATTTCCCCGATTGCTCGAACATGTGCCATGAGGCGACCAGCGTCGGCCTGCCGCAATCGATCGGCATCGGTAAGGGCACCGTCTCGCTCGATGACTTCGACGAATGCGATCTGATCATCTCCATGGGGCACAATCCCGGCACAAATCATCCGCGCATGATGGGCACGCTGCACGAATGTTCGCGCCGTGGCGTGCCGATCATCGTGTTCAACCCGCTGAAGGAGCGGGCGCTGGAGCGCTTTGCCGACCCGCAGGATCCGATCGAGATGGGAACCTTCAGCTCGACCCGCATCGCCTCGTCCTATTACCAGGTGAAGATCGGCGGCGACGCGGCCGCGCTCAAGGGAATCATGAAAGCGGTTCTGGCGCTGGCCGAAACCTCTCCTGACGTTCTCGATCACGCCTTCATTGCCGAACACACCACCGGCTTCGAAGCCCTTGTTGCCGATATCAACCAGACGGAGTGGACCGATATCGAGCGGGTCGCCGGTCTTGCCCGCGCCGATCTGGAGCGGGTGGCGGAGATCTATGCCAAGTCGAAGGCCACGATCGTCGCCTACGGCATGGGCATCACCCAGCATGCCAAAGGGACGGCGAATGTGCAGCAGATCGCCAATCTTCTGCTGCTGCGGGGCAATTTCGGCAGGCCCGGTGCCGGCATCTGCCCGCTGCGCGGCCATTCCAACGTGCAGGGCAATCGCACCGTCGGGATCACCGAGAAGCCGACGCCCGCATTGATCGAGGGCATCGAACGCGCCTTTGGCTTCACCGCGCCGGCTCATCATGGTCACGATGCCGTCGCCGCCATGCAGGCTATGGCGGAGGGACGCTCCAAGGTGCTGATCTGCCTCGGCGGCAATTTCTCGATCGCGCTTCCCGATCCGGAACTCTGCGCGCAGGCCATGCGCAAGCTCGATCTCGCCGTTCATATGAATACCAAGCTCAATTGCTCCAATCTGCTTATTGGCAAGGAATCCTTCCTGTTCCCTGTGCTGGGCCGCACTGAGCAAGACGTTCAGGCAACCGGCGCGCAATCGGTGACGATCGAAGATTCAATGTCGATGGTACATGCGTCGCGCGGACGGCTGAAACCGGCCTCCGACCAGCTGCGTTCGGAACCTGCGATCGTCGCGGGAATAGCGCAGGCGACCCTGCCGAACAGCAAGGTCGCCTGGATGGAGCTCATCACCGACTACGATCTGATCCGCGACAAGATCGAAATCGTCTATCCGGATTTCGCCGACTATAACGAGCGCATCCGCGTGCCGGGTGGCTTTCGCCTGCCGATCGGGCCAACCGAGCGCGTCTGGAAGACGCCGTCCGGCAAGGCGGAATTCAAGCTGTTTTCCGGTCTCAACGAAGATATCTCGCTTTCGGATGGAACTATCCTCAAGCTCGCTACGATCCGCAGCCACGACCAGTACAATACGACGATCTATGGTCTCGACGACCGCTATCGCGGCGTCTTCGGGCGCCGCGACATCCTGTTCATGAACGACAAGGATCTGAAAGCAAATGGCCTGGAGCACGGCGATCTCGTCGAGATCGAGACGGCATTGCCATCCGGCGGCAAACGGCTCTTGAAGCTGACGGCGATTTCCTACGATATTTCCGAGGGCTCCGTCGCTGCCTATTACCCGGAGGCAAATTGCCTGATCCCGATCGACTACCAGGACAAGGAAAGCGGCACGCCGTCGTATAAGTCCGTTCCGGTGCGGGTCAGCAAGGCGGCTTGAACCTCCCACAGACATTCAACCATCAGCGGCTGTCTCAATGGCAGCCCGATGAGTTGGCGGATTAAATAGACGAGATTCTACCGCAGCCGTCCACCCTGCTTGTCGAAATAGCGCCGGCGTTCGGGCGGGCAATGCAGATGGAGCATGTCGCCGCGCTCGATTTCCGGCCCGTCGCGATATTCGGCGATGATCGCCTGGCCGTCCTCTGTCTGGCAGTAGAGATAGCGTGTGCCGCCCAGATATTCGGTGACGTCGACCGTCACCCGCACGGCATCGTCGGCATTTGACGCGACGACGAAATGTTCGGGGCGCATGCCAAGAAGGATCTTTTCTCCCGCCGATGGCTTGGACTGTGAAAGATCGACCTTGATGCTGTCGTTTCCGACCTTTGCCATCCCGTCATCGGACCATGTCGCTTCGATCATGTTCATCCTTGGCGAGCCGATGAAGCCGGCCACGAAACGGTTGGCCGGATCTTCATAGACCTCGCGCGGACTGCCCACCTGCTCGATCCGGCCGTCCCTCAGCACGACGATCTTGTCGGCGAGCGTCATGGCCTCGGTCTGGTCATGGGTGACATAGATCATGGTGTTGCCGAGTTCCCGGTGAAGCCGGGCAATTTCGATGCGCATGGAGACGCGCAGTTCCGCGTCGAGGTTGGAGAGCGGCTCGTCGAAGAGAAAGACATCCGGTTCGCGAACGATAGCCCGGCCGATGGCGACACGCTGGCGCTGGCCGCCGGAAAGCTGTCCCGGCCGCCGGTCCAATAGATGGTCGATCTTGAGGATCGCGGCGGCGGAGCGCACGCGTCTTTCGATTTCGGATGCATCGGTCCGCGCCATTTTCAGCCCGAAGCCGAGATTGTCGCGAACGCTCATATGTGGATAGAGCGCATAGGACTGGAAGACCATGGCGATACCGCGCTCGGACGGATCGAGATCGGTGACATCCCGGCCCTTGATGGCGATCTCGCCGTCGGTCACTTCCTCCAGCCCGGCAATCATGCGCAGCAGCGTGGACTTGCCACAGCCGGACGGGCCGACGAAGACGACGAAAGCGCCTTCCGGTATGTCGAGATCGATGCCATGAATGACCTCCAGCCCGCCGAAGCTCTTGCGGACGCCAGTCAGGCGCATGCCGTTCTTCGTCATATCAGGCTCCGCGCTGCAGCTGATCGGCGCGGATCCAGACCAGCATCTCGCCGGGATCGCGATTATCCCAGAGATGGTAGGGGACGAAACGCGCGGTGGAGGTGGTCCTTTTCGGGGGTGTCGTCCGATAGAGATCGGAGCCCCAGTCTGCCTCATCGCGCATGACCGAAACATCGAGCGCGACTGCGCCCTCTAGTGCCGCTATTTCCGTTGTCTTGGCGGAGGCCGGATCGCTGGAAAAGGAGATGCCATTGAGATCGTAACCATTGTCGGTGGTTTCGACGCAATAGACGAGCGGACCCCGCACCAGGGCCGCGCGTCCGGCGTCCTGGCGGACTTTCGGATTGGCAAACAGCGTGCGCGGCATCAGCGGGAGGGTGAGGTCGACGCTGTCGCCCGCCTTCCACTCGCGCTCGATACGGGCATAGCCATCGACGGTGATCGTTGCCAGATCGATCGATGCACCATTGATAGCAAGCGTCGCGCCCTCGGCCCATTCGGGGATGCGCAGCGATAGTGCGAATTTGGCATTGCGATCGGGATTGACCTCGAAGCGGACTGCGCCGTCCCATGGATAGCGCGTCGTCTGGGAAAGCTGCACAGTCAGGCCATCGGCGAGGGGGACGCGGGCCCTGCTCTCGCCGTAGAGATGAACGGCGATCTCGTTGTCGGCGGCGGCATACATGTAGGAGCCGACGGAGGCGAGCAGGCGCGCGATATTGGGCGGGCAGCAAGGGCAATGGTGCCAGATCCAGCGGTGATGCTTGCCGGCGCTCTCCAGCGGATTTTCGTAGAAAAAGGTCTTGCCGTCCTGTGATAGCCCGGCCATCGCACCATTATAGAGCGCCACTTCCATGATGTCGGCATAGCGGCGGTTCGGTCCGCGGCCGAGCATGCGGTTGGCCCAGAAGACCAAACCGACGGAGGCGCAGGTCTCGGCATAGGCGCTCTCGTTCGGCAGATCGTAATAGTCGGTGAAGCCCTCATTGGAGGCTGCAGGCCCGATGCCGCCGGTCACATACATCTGCTTGGTCGTCAGGTCGTCCCAGAGCGTCTCGAGGGCCGAGGTCAGCGTATCGTCGTTATATTCCGTGGCGATATCGGCCATGCCGGAATAGAGGTACATGGCGCGCACCGCATGGCCGACGACTTTCGTCTGTTGGCGCACCGGCAGATGCGACTGGCTGTATTCGTAGGTCTTCTGCACGAAATTCTTCGGGTCGCGGCCGTCGCGAAGCGCTTCCTCGGTGAAGAAATGCGGTTCCTGGCCACGCTCGTCGATGAAGTATTTGGCGAGATCGAGATATTTCTTTTCGCCGGTGACGCGGCCGAGCTTGACGAGCGCTAGCTCCACCTCTTCATGGCCGCAATAGCCGCGCAGCTGGCCTTCGCCATGCCCGAAAACGGTAATCATGTAATCGGCAAAGCGGCTCATGATATCGAGCAGCTTGCGCTTGCCTGTCGCCTGGTAATAAGCGACGGCCGCCTCGATCAGATGGCCGGCGCAATAGAGTTCGTGATGATCGCGCAAATTGGTCCAGCGGCGGCCCGGCTGGACGCGCTGGAACCAGGCGTTCAGATAGCCGTCCTCCTGCTGCAGCTTTTCATACATGTCGATGATGGCATCCGCGCGCGCTTCCAGTTCGGCATTGGGACGGCGATAGAGGGAATAGGCGATGGTCTCGATCGACTTGCCGAGATCGCTGTCCCAGAACATCTGCGTCGAGCCCGACCAGGTCTGCAAGGGAATAACGATACCGGGGCTTGGCTGGCTGACGTCGATGGCCTTGATCATCCCAGCCTCGACGCAGCGGTCGAGCAGCGTTGCTGCGGTGGAATTGCAGATGGCATCCTGGCGAGCACCGAACAGTCCTCCGAGTTCGACATTCGGAACGGGGAGGGGGCGAAACTGGCGGCTTTCTTTGTCAGACATGGCTTTGATCCGTTGTTGAAAGGTTTATTTCACCGCGCCGGCCATCAGCCCGCGCATGTAGTAGCGTTGCAGAAGCAGAAAGACGATGACGCAGGGGATGGTCATGACGGCGATACCGGCCTGGACCGCGCCCCAGTTGACCGCGCCGAGGCGACCGGTCCGAACGGCGATCATCAGCACCGGCAGGGTGAATTTCTCGTTGCTCGACAGGAGCACCAGGGCGGCCAGGAACTCGTTCCAGGCGTTAAGGAAGGCGAAGATCGCAACGGTTGCGACACCCGGCAGCACCAGCGGAAAGAGAACGCGGAAAAGAAGCTTCAGATCGCGCGCGCCATCGATGCGCGCCGCCTCCTCGATTTCCTTCGGTACGGCGTCAAAGGCATTGCGCATCATGAAGACCGAAAAGGGAAGCTGCAGCGTCACATAGACGAGCGTCAGCCCGATCAGGGAATTGTTGAGGCCGAGCCTTGCCAGGATGATGAAGAGCGGCGTCAGGATCGACTGGAAAGGGATCATCAGCGTCGCGATGATCAGGATGAAGAGCGCGCCCTTGAAGGGGAAATGATAGCGCGAGAAGCCGTAACCCGCGAGCAGGCTGACGATGACGGTCAGAAGCACCGTTGCAACCGAGACGAAGAGCGAATTCAGCGTATGCTGGACAACCCCGGCGCCGAAGCCATCGAGCGAGCGATAGGCGTCGAAGCTGAAGCCGGTCGTCGGCCATGGCGGCAAGGGCGGAAGGCTGGCTTCGGTTCCATGCCGGAATGACGACAGCAGCGCGATCGCAAAAGGTGCGAAGAAGAAGATGACAATGACGACGCCGATACCGTGATAGCCGATGCCATGCAAGAGTTTGCGCCTTGCGCGGCGTTCCTTACCGGTGGTCATGGCTTGTCCTCCCCGACGCGCAGCAGCCAAAGCTGGACGATGCTGATCAGCACCAGGATGACGAGAAGCGCGATCGAGAGCGCCGCGCCGTAGCCGAGATTGAAGGACACGAAAGACTGGTTGAAGATATAGTAGACGACAGAAATCATGCGGTTCTGCGGGCCGCCTGATGTCATGATGTAGAACTGGTCGAAGGCAAGCACCGAGCCGGTGATGGATATGATCAGCGCGAGCGCTATCGTGCGGCGCATCAGCGGCAGGGTCAGATACCGGAAGCGCTGCCAGCGCTTCGCGCCATCAATACGGGCCGCCTCGGTCAGCTCGGAGGGGATTGCCTGCAGGCCGGTCAACAGAATGATCATGGTGAAGCCGGCGATTTTCCAGACCACCATGACGATGATGGTTGCGAAGGCCATGTCGAAATCGGCAAGCAGGTTCGGTCTCTTGTCGACAAGACCGAGTGCCAGCGCGACCGGCGCGAAAAAGCCGGCGTCGACATTGGCAAGCCAGACCCAGAGCAGCGAAGCCGTTGCAAGCCCCACGACGACCGGAAGGAAGATGATCGTCCGATAGAAGCCGACGAACGGCCGGTGCTTTTCGACGAAGAAGGCGAGCGGGAAAGCGACTGCGAAGATCGCGATGGTGACGATGACGGTGTAATAGGCGGTGAAGCGCAGCGCTGCCATGAAGCGCATGTCGGAAAACATACGGATGTAATTGCCAAAGCCGATCCAGCGGGGATTGCCGAGCAATGGCCAGTTGTGAAAGCTCATCCATACGGTGAAGATCACGGGCAGCACGAAGAAGACGATGACGAGCGCCATGGCCGGGGCGATATAGGCAAACCCGTGCCAGCCGGCATGCCTTCGCCGCTTTCGCGGACGCGCGGTTGCGATAGCTCCAGGGCCAGCCATGGAATGCTCCCGATATTGCGATGGAGGGACCGGGGAGTGTCGAAGCTCCCCGGCGTTCACGGGTCGATTATTGCTGGGCGTTGTCGATGATCGACTGCATTTCCGATTGGGCATTGGAGAATGCGCCATCCACATCGCCTCCGAAGATGGCTGCGTTGGTGAAGCCCGCCCAGGGACCGTTGGCGCTGTTGATCAGATCATTGAATTGCAGCGTATAGGGCGTCTTGGCGACGGAGATCGCCTTCAGCCCAACCTGCATTCGCGGATCGAGACCCTGCAGCACCTGGTCGGCGATATCACCGCGTGTCGGCAGGCTGCCGTATTTCGCCAAGATCTTCTGTCCCTCGAGCGAATAGGTGTATTCGAGAAATTTCTTCACGGCATCGAGCTTCTTCGTGCCCTTGGAGATGACGAAATTATCGCCGCCGGCAAAAGAGGACGGCTTGCCGTCGACGCCGGGGATCAGCGTCACGCCGAAGTGGATATCGGGATATTGCGTGATCAGCGTACCGATCGAAAAGGCGCCGATGCTCTGCTGGCCGATCTTGCCGTTGCTTATGCTGAGGAAGTTGGCGCCGGTGTCGCTTGCGGCACCGGCCGGCACCAGATCCTTCTTGACCATATTGCGGTAGATGTCGACCGCCTTGCGCATCTGCGGCGTGTCGAGCGTCGCCTTCTTGCCGTCTTCCGAGAGAATGTCGGCGCCGGCACCCCAGACAAGCGGCGTAAAGGTGAAAATCATGCACCCGCCGCAGCCGCCGCCGGAGAAGTAGAAGCCGTAGGTATCACCGCCGAGCGCGCGGATCTTTTCGGCATTGCTGGTGATCTCGTCCCAGCTGGTCGGCGCCTTTTCAGGGTCGAGGCCGGCCTTTTTGTAGAGATCCTTGTTCCACGCAAAGACCGAGGTCTCGACGGAGAGCGGCAGGCCATAGACGTGGCCGTCATAGGTGCCGAGCTTCACATGCGATGGCGACAGAGAATTGAAATAGGGCAGGCTCTTGGCCCAGTCCGTCAGATCCTCGAGCTGGCCGGCGGCAGCGAAGGCCGGTGTATAGATGAGGTCCATCGACAGGGCGTCGGGCGCCTGGCCGCCGGCAATGGCGGTCGCATATTTCTGCACGAGTTCGGCAAAAGGCACTTCGGTCAGCGTGACCTTGTCCTCATGGCCGGCATTATAGGCCTCGACGACCTTCTTGAAGGAATCGCCGATACCGCTTCGCACCCACATGGAGATATTTTCGGCGGATGCGGCGGACGCAAGCATTAGGGATATAAGGCCGGTTGCGGCCAGAAATCGCTTCATCATGTTCTCCTCCCATGGGGCTACTCCCATCAGCCCCTTTTCCTTTGATCAACGACCGGGGCTTGCCCCGCATGATTGCCGCACGATAAGCTCGCAGGGCAAAGTTCTGATGCCAGGTTCGACGTTGCGTCCTTCCGCAAGCGCGAGAACCGTCAGCCCGGCCTCACGGCCAAGGGCTTTAAGATTCATATCGACCGTCGTCAGCGGCGGCCGGGTCTGGGCGGCGACGATCTCCCAATTGTCGAAACCGACCACCGAGACATCCTCCGGCACTCGCACGCCCCGCTCTCGAAGCGCATCGACCACCGCGCGCGCGATCTGGTCGTTGCCGCAGAAGATCGCATCCGGCTTTGCTCCGGCCGCGCTCCAGAGCTGTGCGACGGCGTCGTGTCCCCAGGCCTCGGACCACGTGCCGTACATGACCGGCAGCCCGTCTCCGGCGAGATCGCGATAGGCCCTGGCGCGCTCACGTACCGAGACGAAGCTTTCAGGACCGGTCACATGGGCGATCCGGCGTCGGCCGAGCCCCTGCAACCATTCGACAGCAAGGGCAGCCCCCTGATAGTCATCGGCGCAGAAGGTGACGCTTCCCGGAGCTCCCTCGGTGAAGGCATAGATGACCGGAACCGGCAGATTGGACAGATCCACCGGCAGGCGGCGGTCGATCCGCTTTCCCGAGGCGATGATACCATCCACATGCTTGTCCAACATCGCGTCCACATGAACCTTTCCAAGCGCCGGATCGTCCTCGATCGTACAAAGAAAGACCGAGACGCCGTGATCGACGAGTGCCTCCGTGATGCCGGCCATGACCGGCAGCGTGAAGCGACCGTATGTATCATTTGTCAGAAGACCGATCGTGAACGTGCGATTGCTGAGCAACCCCTTGGCCAAGGCATTCGGACGGAAGCCGATGTCGGCGGCAGCGCGCTTGACCCTTTCGCGGGTCTCGTCGCCCATGCGGCCGGTATTGTTCAAGGCCTTGGATGCCGTTGAAATGCTCACGCCTGCAGCCGCCGCAACGTCGTGAATCGTTGCGCGTCCGCTTTTCGCACGCTGATTTTCCAGATGTCTTCTCCCAGTCAGTTTTAATGAGAAAAGCTTTTCTCAGGACGGAAGTCAATATGAGAAAAGCTTTTCTCAAAATTTTCTGCACGGAAGAGAAGGAGGTGCGGAAGCTGGATGACGGCGCCTTAGCGAATTTGCAGATCACTGCAGAATGTGCGCCATGAAAACGAAGCGGCGGCTCAGACCCTGCGGGTCCCAGCCGCCGTTTAAGTTCTAGATTGTTGTTAGTTTTAGCCGATTGTCATCAGGCTGGCATTGCCGCCGGCCGCCGCGGTGTTGATCGACGTCGTCACTTCCTCGAGTAGCCAGTTGAGGCAATAGGCCTCGGGGTTCTTGGCAATTTCCTCGCTCGATGCAGCTTGTGTGAGAACCAGCGGGCCGGGGATAGCCGCGATCGTCTTGATCGCCTGCTGGACGCGCGCAGCATCACCTTCGATGAGCGCGCCGGCGAAAGGTCCATCGGCCGCCCAGTCTTTCGTCCAGGAGATGCGGCTTGCGACCTGTACCGGCAAGCCATGTAGTTCACCCTGCAGGCCCGATGCAGCATCGATGACGATTGAATTGCCTGTCGCAAGTGCTGCGGCGATTTGGACATGCAAGCCAAGTGCTGTCTGCGGAGTGAGCAGGAGTCTCCCTCGCGGATGCAGCGCATAGAGGTTCAGCTCGCCAACCGGGCCTTGCAGTTCAGTGTTGAAACCGAGCGACGACTGGGCGGCGACGGCGCGCGCCTGTCTGGCCGCATCCGCAGCGCCCTTGCTTTCGAGCCAGGCGATGAACTGCTGCGCAGCCGGGTCGGCCTGCACGGAGGCATCGCGCAACGGTTCGGTCGGGGAGGCGACAAGGCGGCGCAGATACATTGGGCCGCCCGCCTTCGGACCCGTGCCGGAGAGGCCGCGGCCGCCAAAGGGCTGGACGCCGACGACGGCGCCGATGATGTTGCGGTTGACGTAGAGATTGCCGGCGCGAACACGCTCCGTGACATGGGCGATCGTATCGTCAAGCCGGGTATGCAGGCCGAAGGTCAGGCCGTAGCCGGACGCATTGATATCGGCGATCAGCTTGTCCAGGTTCTTGCGTTGATAGCGCATGATGTGAAGGACCGGGCCGAACACCTCGCGCGTCAGATCGCTCAGCTTCTTCAGCTCGATGATTGTGGGAGCAACGAACGTGCCCTTCTCGGCGCTTTCGGGAAGATCGAGCTGTTCGACATTGCAGCCGAGCTTGCGCATGCGTTCGATATGCCCGTCGATGCGGCGCTTGGCGTTGTCGTCGATGACGGGGCCGATATCGACCGCGAGCCGATCGGTCCTGCCGACCGAGAGTTCGCGAAGAGCGCCGCGCAGCATGGTCAGCGTGCGATCAGCGACTTCCTCCTGCAGGCAGAGGACGCGCAGGGCCGAGCAACGCTGGCCGGCGCTGTCGAAGGCCGAGGCGATGACATCGCCGACGACCTGTTCGGCAAGGGCCGAAGAGTCGACGATCATGCCGTTCTGTCCGCCGGTTTCGGCGATCAGCGGGATCGGCTTGCCGAATTTGGAAAGCCGTTCGGCCAGCTGAGCCTGGATCAGGCGGGCAACTTCCGTCGAGCCGGTGAACATGACGCCGGCGGTTTCTGGAGCGCCGACGAGGGCGGCACCCATTTGTCCCCCGCCCGGTACAAATTGCAGAACATCGCGCGGAATGCCGGCCTCATGCAGGATGTGAACACCTTGGGCTGCGATCAGCGGTGTATTGCCTGCGGGTTTGGCGACGACCGGATTGCCGGCGACCAGTGCGGCCGCGACCTGGCCGGTAAAGATCGCCAGCGGGAAGTTCCATGGGCTGATGCAGACGACGGGGCCGAGGGGCATGCTCTCCGGCTTCAGTACTTGACGTGCCTGAGCTGCGTAATAGCGGAGGAAATCGATCGCTTCCCGGATTTCGCCAACGGCATTTGCGGCCGATTTGCCGGCCTCGCGAATGGTCAGGCCGACGAGAACAGGCATCTCGCTCTGCATGAGATCGGCGGCGCGCTCAAGGATGGCGGCACGCTCAGCGGGGCTCACAGCAGCCCAACGCTCCACTGCGGCGGCGGCAAGCCGCATGACGTCGGGTGCATCTTGCGGCTCGAGCTCGGTGACATGGCCGACGACATCGCCATGATCGGCGGGGTTGAGGACGGCGCGAGCCGTGCCACGCTCGGAGCAGTCGGCAAGGAGCGGTTCGGCGATCCAATCTCTGGCTGCCGAGGCTTGCAGCTGCGCGGAGAGCTCGGTGAGCGCCGCTTCATTGGAGAGATCGACGCCGGCGGAATTCCGTCGCGCGCCGCCGAACAGATCGGCCGGGAGAACGATCTTGTCGTGCCGTGCGCCGACTACGGTCATGCCGCGCACGATCTGGACGGGATCGGCAATCAGCTCGGAAACGGGCACGGCCGGGTCGGCGATCTTATTGACGAAAGAGGAGTTGGCGCCGTTCTCGAGCAGGCGCCGGACGAGATAGGCGAGCAGTGTTTCATGGGTGCCGACCGGCGCATAGATCCGGCAGGGGCGATTGAGATTTTCAGCGCCAACCACCTCTTCGTAGAGCGGCTCGCCCATGCCGTGCAGGCACTGGAACTCGTATTTGCCGACAGCAAAGTCGTCCCCGGCCATATGGTAGATGGTGGCCAGGCTCTGCGCATTATGGGTGGCGAACTGCGGGAACACGACGTCGGTCGCTGCCAGCAGCTTCCCGGCGCAGGCGATATAGGAAACGTCTGTATAGATCTTGCGTGTATAGACCGGAAAGCCTTCCAGGCCGTCGAGCTGCGCGCGCTTGATCTCCGCGTCCCAATAGGCGCCCTTGACGAGGCGGACCATGAGGCGGTGCCCCGAGCGGCGGGCGAGATCGATAATGAAATCGAGGACGAAGGGGCAGCGCTTGCCGTATGCCTGCACGACGAAGCCAATACCATCCCAGCCGGACAGATCCGGATCGAGGCACAGTTCTTCCAGCAGGTCGAGCGATAGCTCCAGCCGGTCAGCCTCTTCGGCGTCGATGTTGAGCCCGATGTTGTAGCCCTTGGCAAGCAGCGCCAGCGCCTTCACCTTCGGCAGAAGTTCGCCCATGACTCTGTCTGCCTGCGAGCGCGAATAGCGCGGATGCAGCGCGGAGAGCTTGATGGAGATGCCTGGGCCTTCATAGATGCCGCGGCCTGCCGAGGCCTTGCCGATCGCATGGATGGCGTTTTCATAGTCGCGATAGTAGCGCTCGGCATCGGCATGCGTCGTCGCGGCTTCGCCGAGCATGTCGTAGGAATAGCGGAAGCCCTTCGCTTCGAGCGCACGTGCACGCTTCAACGCTTCGTCGATGGTCTCGCCGGTGACGAACTGTTCGCCCATCATGCGCATGGCCATGTCGACGCCGCGGCGGATGACGGGCTCGCCGGCGCGGGCGATCAGCTTTGTCAACGCGGCGGAAAGCCCGCTTTCGTTGACTGTCGATGTCAGCTTACCGGTGACGACCAGTCCCCAGGTCGCGGCATTGACGAACATCGAGCGGCCGCCGCCGATATGCGACTTCCAGTCGCCGCCGGCGATCTTGTCGCGGATCAGCGCGTCGCGCGTCGCCGTGTCGGGAATGCGCAACAGCGCCTCGGCAAGGCACATCAGCGCGACGCCTTCCTGACTGGAGAGGGAGTATTCCTGCACCAACCCCTCGACACCGTCGCCCTTGTGCTTGGCGCGCAACGCTTCGATCAGTTTCCTGGCCGTCTTCTTTGCCGCTTCGCGCGTCGTGTCCGGCAGGGTCGCCGCTTCGACGAGGTACGGCAGGCATTCGGTCTCGGAGCGTCTGTAGGCGGCAGTGATCGCCTGGCGAAGCGGGCTCTGCTCGCGAATGGGCGGTGCGAAATGGGAAAATGGGGCGGCGTCTGGAGCTGGTTCTTCAGTTGCAAGCTTGGCAGAGACAGTCATGATAAACTCAAGGTGCAAGGGGCCTAATGGTTTGAGCTGAGGTCAGCGATATCGCCACGCTCAGCTGTCCCATTGCTTCGACGAGAACATACTTCATTGCAAAAAAGCGTTCCGCCTTGAAACTGCGGCTTTCCAGTCATATTGAACTTCAATAGCGCTTATTTCAAACAGGAATGCCTGCGAGAATGACCAAATCCAGTGAAATTGACCAGTTCGACCAAAAGATCCTCGATGCATTGGTCGAGGATGGCCGCATGTCGATCACGGAGCTTTCAGAGCGGGTCGGCCTTTCCAAGACTCCTTGCCAGGCACGTCTCAAGAAACTGATCGATTCCGGCTATATCGACGGCTTCAAGGCCATCCTCAATCCGATCAAGCTTGGCCTTGATCACGTCGCCTTTGCCGAAGTGAAGCTCACGGACACCCGTGAGGAGGCCTTGCTCAGCTTCAACAATGCCATCAAGAAAATCAAGGAAATCGAAGAGTGCCACATGATCGCCGGCCGCTTCGATTATCTCCTGAAGGTCCGGACCTCAGATATTCGCCGTTACCGCATCGTTCTCGGCGAAAAAATTTCCAGCCTGCCTTTCGTGGCAAGCACTTCGACCAATGTGGTGATGCAATCTGTCAAGGAAAACTGGTCGTAATTCCGCTTCCTGCTCCATCAGCCGGGTGAGGGTTCGCCGCTCTATTCATCTTGCCGGCTAAACAATGACCTAGATTTCGCCATTCGAATCGGATCATTGCGAGGCTGCTAAAATAAGTAGGATGGAGTACGCATGGAGACCAGTGCAGGCGACCGCGACCTTGTCGAGGTCATGAAGCGGTACTTTGCGGTGAAGGCCGAAGTCGAGGAAATAAAGCTCCGCCTGGAGGCGGCAAGGCGAGAAAGCGGCGAAGAGATCGATGCATTCTACAATCCGCGCAGCAATCTGAGCCACGCCGCCGATATTATCCGTTCGCATGTTCTCAAGCAGGAAATGGCGCGTCTGATGGAGTGGGCCGAAGCCTGGGGGCGGCAGAGCCTCACGCCGGATGTGGCCTGACGGTCGCATACGGACCGCCAGGCTTCGATCGTGAAATCGGATTGTTTCAGCTATCCGATTTCAGTTTGCCCGCCGTAGCCCAGGATTCCTTCGAAATCTCGGTGATGATGATTTCCACCGATTCCGGTGGGCAGGCGAGCGTTTCGACGGCGGCTTTGGTCGCCTCGCGAACGAAAGCGCGCTTCTGGTCTTGTGTGCGGCCGGGATGCATTTCCAAGCGGAGGATTGGCATGGCAACTCCTTGATAGATTATTGAATAGGTTCTGCCTGATGTCAGGCACCGCGGACTATCTTGCAAAACCAGCTGGCGATAAATACGCTCCTATTTGCTTCATTCCGAACCTATAGGTATGCAATCATGGACAAGTTGGCCGGCATGGCGATGTTCGTCAGAGTGGTCGAGCAGGGCAGCTTTGCCGCCGCCGCCGACATAAGCCGGGTGTCGCCAGCCATGGTCGCCAAGCATATCAGGACGATCGAACAGCGGCTTGGCGCACGCCTGCTTCACCGCACCACGCGCCGTCACCAGCTGACCGAGGTCGGCAGGCTCTATTACGAGCGCTGCAAGACGGTGCTGGCGGAGGTGGAGCTTGCCGAGCAATCGGCCTCCGAACTGCAATCGGCGCCGCGTGGGCGCCTGCGGCTCGTCGCCCCCGTCAGTTTCGGGACGCAAAGCCTCGTGCCGGCGCTTGTCGACTATCTGCATGAGAATCTTGAAGTCAGCGTCGATCTGGCGCTCGACAATAATCCGCATGATCTGATCCGCGAAGGCTACGAACTCGGCATCCATATCGGCGATCTGACGGACACCAATCTCGTGGCGCGTCCGTTAAAACCCTATCGGCGTGTTCTCGCGGCATCGCCGGATTATCTGGATCGCTGCGGCAGGCCGCAAAGCCCTGAGGACCTTGCCAATCATATGTGCCTCGGCCATTCCTACTGGCGTCTACAGGGGCGCTGGCATCTCGTCGGCCCGGATGGGGAAACGCGCGAGATCGCCATCAAGGGCAGGTTCACCACCAATCAGGGCGGTGCTCTGCGCGTTGCCGCTCTGCATGGAGCCGGCATTGTGCTGCAGCCGGAACTGCTTTTGGCGGCCGATCTCGATGCAGGCCGGCTTGAGGCGGTCCTGCCCCTATGGTCGTATCAGCCGACACCCATGCACCTTGTCTATGCGCCGGACCGGCGCCCGACGGCCATGCTGCGCAGCGTTATCGATTTTCTCGTCGCTCGCTTCGGTTGACATTGCCACCTCTTTTATCCACCACAAATCCATGATCAGATCTGATCATCGGGTTGGAAAATGAGGTAAGCGTCGCCAAGGTTACGTTGAAGGATGTGGCGGCGGACGCGGGTGTGGGAGCCGCCACTCGAGCGTGCGCTCAACGGCCGCGGCAATGTGCTGCCTGAGACGGCGGAAAAGATATTCATCGCCGCAAAGCGGCTCGGCTACCGCACGCTGCCTGCCGGCACCAGGCAAGGTTTGGTGCGCATCGAAGTCGTACTGCTAACTTGGCGCCTAAGCGATTGCGGCGCTGGCAGCAATCAGCCAGTCGCGAAATGTTTCAGCATCCTTCGAAAGACGGTCGGCTTCAATCAGCCAGTACGACTTATCGGTATCCAACGCCGTATCGAACAGGGCAACCAGCGTCCCATTGTCCAATTCTTCTGCAATCAAGGCCGTAGGGCAGAGGCCCACACCTTGGCCGCCGATGACGGACCCGATCATCAAGCCGAAATCGGCAAAGATCGGGCCAGGTTTAGAAGGCTGGTGGATGCCTTCAAGGGCGAACCAGCGTGTCCAGGCGACCGTCGTTTCATCGTGCAGGAGGTCGAGATTAAGGAGATCGGCTGGCTTTCTGATCGGTCCGCGACGGCGCTCATACTCTCTCGAACAGGTTGGCCGCGTTTCGGCGGGCAATAGGGAAACCGCGTTGACCGCTGGCCTTGGTCCATGGCGGATCAACAGATCGGCGTTTGCCGCCTCCGGCGTCCTCGCATCGAGCGCGTAGACGATATTGACCTGAATTTCAGGGTATTCCTTCTTGAATACCTGCAATCGCGGTATCAGCCAACGGGTGGCAACGGAAGCGATACAGGCCACGCTGACCGGCCTGTTATTTCCGGCAAGCCGCAGCTGCCGGGCGGCGATATCGATATGTCCAAGGCTGCTTGCCACGGCTGCCCCGAAATCACGGCCGGCTATGGTCGCCGTGACGCCACGGGCATGGCGCGTAAACAGCTTGACGCCGAGCCATTCCTCCAGGCTGCGCACGTGCTGGCTGACACCTGCGGCCGTGAGATTGAGCTCAGTGGCCGCTTTGGCGAAGCTTTCGTGACGAATGGCCGCTTCGAAGGCACGAAGGGAGGCAAGCGGAACATGTTGCATCAGTTAAGGCTAAGTAAAACTTGGTCAAAGCGCAAGGATAATCGCTGTTGCACAGGCGCCTTGTATTCGTAGAGTGACGCCAAAACGAATGTCTTCCTGTCAGATCGGTGAGGAATGAAAGCCGCCATGAACAGTATTTTCGATATGCCCGCGCCCGCCGATGCCGAAGAGCGGCGTGGCAAGCCACCCGTCGTCGTCTATCCGAACGGCACGCTACCGCCCGCTGACATGGATGTGCTGCGATCGGCAAGGCAAACCATGACCAAGATGGCCGAAATCGTCGTCCCTCCCCGCGAGGGCGGCAGTTTTCGCGTGCCGAAGGGACATTTCTTTCGGATCGTCAGCGTGGAGGGAGCGCAGGTCGGCGATCTCAATCTGTGGAATGCCGCCGATCTCTCCGAGCGCTTCTTCAGCGGCAAGACGCGAGCTTTGCACGCCACTCATGTCGGTGTCGGCGATCGGCTGTGGAGCACATTGCCCTATCTGCGGCCGATGGCAACGATCACGCATGATACGCTTGGCTGGTATGGCTGGGATGCGGATGGAGCCGGCATTCACGATGTCATCGGCACGCGCTGCGATCCCTATACGAACCGGCTGCTGAAGGGTGACGATTATCACCATTGCTGCCATTCGAACCTGTCGCGCGCGCTCGCCAGGGAAATGAACATCTCTGCCCAGGAGGCGGAGTTCCACGTTCACGACGTGCTGAACGTGTTCATGTGTACGGGCTTTACGCGTGACACCCATCAGTATTTCATGAAGGCGAGCCCCGTGCGGCCGGGCGACTTCATCGAGTTCTTCGCGGAGATCGATCTGCTCGGCGCGCTCTCAGCCTGTCCTGGCGGTGACTGCGGCAGCGAGCATTCGAGCGATACGGTGCCCTGCTATCCGTTGCTCGTCGAAATCTGGCGACCCGAACCTGAAAGCCTTGCTGGGCGAATATACCCGGAGCGTAACCCCTATCCGAGGACGCACGGCCTATAATTCGCCAGCCTCAAACAGTTTTGCCGGCGGTTTTGGCCGCCGGCAAACCCAAATCATCCATGAAACGATGCATCCATTCAGGGCAGATGCATTGCTTCTCGCTTAGTTACAAACGCGAATGCGCTCGTAGTGCCAGCCATAGTCATACTCGTTCTGGACGCGGCGATCCTCGTACCAGCATCTCGGCGGCGGGGGGGCGACTTCGTAAACCGGGCCTCTATTGGCAAGGGCGCCGCCGACAAGCAGGCCACCAAGGAGACCGGCAGCAACACCGCCGGCGATCGCGCCGCCATTGCTATGGTGGTGATGGCGGCGCCAATCATCATGGCCGCGCCAGTCGCCGCGATGGCCGTCGTAATACTGCGCCTGTGCGCTGCTGACGGGCGCCAATGCGCCGCCTACGACCGTAGCGGCCAGCAAAACCGTTAGAACCGTCTTCTTTATCATGACCACCTCCAAAGCAGCCTTTGTGCTCAGCGAATACGCGAGTCATCTAATTAACGCCTTCAGCATGATTATGTTCAGCTGAATATTCAATGAATGGCCCGTTCATCGGGCACTAGCGGCTGAAAGTAGCCCCTTGCATGGGCTCCTGAGGCGCGAACTTGTCAATTTAGAGGCAGCCACCGCGTCGCCGCCACCCATTCGCGCGTTCGCGATTCGGGGTCAGGATTGCGGGTGATATCTGTTACGACCGCGGCGATATCGGCGCCGTGCCCGAATACGCCCGCAAGCCGTTCGACCGTCAAGCCGCCGATCGCGACAAGCGGCCGATTACCGATGCGAGCCTTCCACTCCCCGATCCGCTCAAGGCCCTGTGGCGCCCACGGCATGGCCTTGAGCACGGTCGGATAGATCGGCCCAAGCGCTATATAATCG
Organism: Rhizobium sp. AB2/73; assembly: GCF_020871915.1. Classification (NCBI taxonomy): domain Bacteria; kingdom Pseudomonadati; phylum Pseudomonadota; class Alphaproteobacteria; order Hyphomicrobiales; family Rhizobiaceae; genus Rhizobium; species Rhizobium sp. AB2/73. Next base: position 527,269 of record NZ_CP067072.1, read on the forward strand.
GGTTCGGCAGCAAGCGCCGTCTCCAGTTCCGCCTCATCATGCGTCGAAAGCCCCAGCTTCAATCCGGCATTCCGTATGGCGGAGAGATCGGCGGAAGCGAGATCCTCCTGGCCGAGATGGATGAAATCGCAGCGCTCCTCGATCGCGAGCCGCCAATAATCGTTGATGATCAGCTGGCATCCATGCGCGGCACAAATTGCCATCGATTGGCGAATTTCGGCGCGAAGCTCTGCCTCGGTGCGGTCCTTGATTCGCAACTGCACCAGTTTGACGCCGAGCGGCACCAGCCTCTCTATCCAGGCGGCACTATCGACAATGAGGTAGAAGGGATCGAGCCTCACGAGAAAACCGCCTTTCCGATGACGGGTGTCGATGGCACGGCCATGTCGCGCGGCTCCAGCATGCCGGCGCCAAATGCCTGCCTGCCGGCATCGATTGCCTTGGCGAAGGCTTCCGCCATCACGGCCGGATCGCCAGCCCCGGCAACCGCTGTATTCAGCAGCACGGCATCAAAGCCCAGCTCCATGACGGTCGCCGCATGCGACGGCCTGCCGATGCCGGCGTCCACGATCAGCGGCACCTCGGGAAAATGTGCCCGCATCGAGCGCAGGGCGGAGAGGTTGAGTGGTCCCGCCGCCGTCCCGATTGGCGCACACCAGGGCATCAGCACCTTGCATCCAGCTTCCAGCAGCCGCTCGGCGACGACAAGATCGTCCGTTGTATAGGGAAAGACCTCGAATCCCTCGCCGGTGAGGATTTTTGCCGCTTCCACCAGCACGAAGACGTCGGGCTGCAGCGTATCGTGGTTGCCGATCACCTCGAGCTTGATCCAGTTGGTCCGAAAAACCTCGCGTGCCATTTTCGCCGTTAGCACCGCTTCGGATACACCGTGGCAGCCTGCGGTATTGGGAAGAACGCGAACGCCGAGTTCGCGAATCATCTCGAAGAATGCACCGCCGTTGCGCCCGCCTGCCGTTTCCCTGCGCAGCGACACGGTGACGACCTCGGTTTGCGAACGTTTGACGGCTTCCGCCAGTACGGCCGGGGAGGGGTAGCGCGCGGTGCCGAGAAGAAGGCGCGATGCGATTTGGGTTCCGTAGAGTTCAAGCATGGTCAGCCTCCTTGCATGGGAGTGAGAATTTCGATCCTGTCGTCGTCGGTTAGGGTATGGTCATCGCGCTCGTCGCTATGGACGAGCTCGCCGTTGACGGCGGTTGCCAGCCATTCCCCCTCATATTCGAGCGCAGTGAGAAGCTGCGAGAGCGTGGTAGCTTCGACAATCCGGGCTTCGCCATTGATGATCAGGCGCATTGGCGGCTCCTTTCGTTGTGTCCGGAAAAGACGAGATCGGCTGCTTCTTCGGCCATCGCCGGCGCCAGCAGGAAGCCGTGACGATAAAGGCCGTTGATGAAGATGGTCCCTCCCTCGCGCGTTACGCGGGGAAGATTGTCAGGAAATGCAGGTCGGATGCCGGCGTCTGTTTCGATCACGGCGGCTTCGGCAAATGCCGGGTGCAGCGCATAGGCTGCATTCAGGAGCTCCATCAGCGAACGGGCGCTGATCGGCCCTTTGAAATCGGTCTCGATCATCGTCGCGCCGACCATGAACAGGCCGTTGCCGCGCGGCACGATATAGACGGGAAAACGCGGATGCAGCAGGCGGACGGGGCGCGAAAGCGAGACCTCGTCGCTTTGCAGATAGAGCATTTCGCCGCGCACGCCGCGCAAATCGCGGATGCGGCCGATGCTGGCAGCCCCCGTACAGTCGACGATGTCGGAGAAGCTATCGTCATCCAGGTGCCTGTCGACAAAGGTGACGCCTTTTGCAGATAGATCGGCCTTCAATGATTGCAGGATCTCGCGGGGATCGAGATGCGCTTCCTGCGGAAAGAGCAGGCCCTGGCGGAACTGGCCGATAAGCGAAGGCTCAAGGGCGGCGATTTCGTCTTCGCCCACCCAGCGATGGTCGGTCGTGCGGCTGGCGAATCGCTTCAGCTCGTTTTGATCGCGGTTCGGTGCGACGACGAGCGTTCCGTTGCGGACGACCTTGCCCGGCAGAATCGCGTCCCATCGATCGGCGGAATCGCGGCCGAGCCTCAGCACAGCCTCATCGGCACTTTCCCGCTCGCACCATGGCGCCAGCATGCCGCCGGCAAGCCAGGAGGCGGCGCGATGAAAATTCCGGCTTGGATCCGAGATCGTGACCTCTGCTCCGCGCCGGATCAGCTCGTGAGCGACTGTGAGGCCGGCAACGCCGGCCCCTTTGATGAGGATGCGCATCTCACTCGGCCGGCTGAGCAGGGGCTTCGACCGGCATATAGAGATCGCCGCCCTCCCGATATTTCGCCGCCATCGCTTCCAGCCCTTCCTTCTGTGCCTCCGCGCGGATGTCGTGCGAAATCCGCATCGAGCAGAATTTCGGGCCGCACATCGAGCAGAAATGCGCGACCTTGTGAGCCTCCTTCGGCAAGGTTTCGTCGTGGAAGCTGCGGGCGGTATCCGGATCGAGCGAGAGGTTGAACTGGTCCTCCCAGCGGAACTCGAATCTTGCACGCGACAATGCATCGTCGCGGACCTGAGCGGCCGGATGACCCTTGGCGAGGTCGGCCGCATGGGCCGCGATCTTGTAGGTGATGACGCCGGTCTTGACGTCGTTGCGGTCGGGCAGGCCGAGATGCTCCTTCGGGGTGACGTAGCAGAGCATCGCCGTGCCGAACCAGCCGATCATCGCAGCGCCGATCCCCGAGGTGATGTGATCGTAGCCCGGTGCGATATCCGTCGTCAGCGGCCCAAGCGTGTAGAAGGGCGCCTCGCCGCAGACGGCGAGCTGCTTGTCCATGTTCTCCTTGATCTTGTGCATCGGCACATGGCCGGGACCTTCGATCATCACCTGGCAGTCTTTTGCCCAGGCGATCTTCGTCAGTTCGCCGAGCGTTTCGAGCTCGGCAAACTGCGCGGCATCGTTGGCATCGGCGATCGAACCGGGCCGCAGGCCATCGCCGAGCGAGAAGGAGACGTCATAGGCGCGGCAGATGTCGCAGATTTCCTCGAAATGCTCGTAGAGGAAGCTCTCCTTGTGGTGATGGAGACACCACTTGGCCATGATCGAGCCGCCGCGGGAGACAATGCCGGTGACGCGGTTGACGGTCAGTGGGATGTAGTGCAGCCGCACGCCAGCATGGATGGTGAAATAGTCGACGCCCTGTTCGGCCTGCTCGATCAGCGTGTCGCGATAGATCTCCCAGGTCAGTTCCTCCGCTATGCCGCCGACCTTTTCCAGCGCCTGATAGAGCGGCACCGTGCCGATCGGCAGCGGCGAATTGCGGATGATCCATTCACGGATATTGTGAATGTTGCGGCCGGTTGAAAGATCCATGACGGTATCGGCACCCCAGCGCGCGGCCCAGACCATCTTCTCGACTTCCTCCGCCATGGAGGAGGTGACTGCGGAATTGCCGATATTGGCGTTGATCTTCACCAGGAAATTCCGGCCGATGATCATCGGCTCGCTTTCGGGATGATTGATGTTGGCCGGAATGATCGCTCGGCCGCTCGCAACTTCCCGGCGAACGAATTCAGGCGTGACGTGATCGGGAATATGCGCGCCGAAGCTCTCGCCGTCACGGATCAGCGCTTCGGCCTTGGCCTTGCGGCCGAGGTTCTCGCGGATGGCGATGAATTCCATTTCCGGGGTGATGATGCCGGCGCGCGCATAGGCAAGCTGGGTGACGGCCTTGCCATTCAGGGCGCGCAGCGGCTGGCGCTTGGCCGGAAATTCCGGTGTTAGCCGTTCGCCGGTGACGAAACCGTTGTCTTCGGGACGCACATGGCGGCCCTCATAAGCCTCGACATCGCCGCGGGCGAGCACCCAGTCGCGGCGCAACTGCGGAAGGCCCTCTTCGATGCGGATATCTGCGCCTTCGACAGTATAGGGGCCGGACGAATCGTAGACGATAACTGGCGGCTCGCCCGATGTCGGATGGACGCTGATTTCGCGCATCGGCACGCGGATATCGGCATGGATCTCCCCGGTGATATGGATTTTCCGAGAGGCCGGCAGCGGGCCGGTGGTGACGGTCGGAGTGAGGTTCTTTGCGGCAATGTTCATGGTGTGAGGCTCCAAGTTGCAGTTGGAGACCCAGTCAATCAGCCGGAATGATGAAAAGACGCCGGCATGGAATCCAGGCGGGAATCCGAAGCCATCGAGCGCTTGCACCGTCCCTACGCCAGTATGAACTGGATCAGGTTCAACGGGTCACTGCGCCACAGGAGGCAAAGCCTCATTGTCCAGCAGTATCTCAGCCCCTTGCCGGGACCCCCCTGGTGAATGTCAAAAGGCTATGCCTTACTCTCGTCCTCTGTCAACCCCGTCAGCGACGGTCGCATTTTCGGGAGATTGACCATTGCCGCCCCCGTCGAATTGCAATTTTATCGCGCAGATCATCGTGCGGACTTGCCGCGCCTTAGTAACGTGGTGTCGTATTGCCGACGAAGCGATGGGGGCCGGTATGGGACAGCTTGCTCGCGGTATCGAGCCAGATAAATCAGCGCGTCATTGCCGAGCGGAGCCAGCGTCAGCCGTACGCCCGCCTGCGCTTCCGTCTGCATCAGCGAAAAAATGGATTGCATGATCTTTTGCTCAAGCCGACCGGTCATTGTGCCGTGGAATTCGCGATGGCCATATATGGCCATATCATGACCAGATTGGGTTGCATGGTCGTCATCGACCACCGACATCGCGCTGCCCTAAATGCGGTGACGGCCCTGACTGGCAGGCGTTCTTGTGAACAGGGATATCCTTGTGATCCCTGCCGGGTACCGCCCTGGCCTGCGGTCGCGAGTTGCATTTAAGCAACAGAGGCCAAGACTAACGCCCCGGCGCCCTTCATATAATTGACAAACATACGGGCTGTTTGTAAATCCAATGCAGGACATAAGTTGTCTTACGGTCGAGCAATCGGCCGGATCGGTAGAGGCATTTCAAAACCTTTTACCGCGGGGGTAATCATGAAGGTTCGAGGGGACTCAAGCCAACATCAGGTGCGTATTTGCCGGGCTGCCCGGTCGTGTTTAGACCAAACCGATCCCCAGGGCAGTGTTCCAGTTCTGCGCTCGCGGTAAAGTAGAAATGCATAATACAACCAGGAGTTTAAAATGAACATCAAGAGCCTTCTTCTCGGCTCCGCTGCTGCTCTGGCAGCAGTATCCGGTGCCCACGCAGCAGACGCGATCGTCGCCGCTGAGCCGGAGCCGCTGGAATACGTTCGCATCTGCGACGCATACGGTGCTGGCTACTTCTTCATTCCGGGCACGGAAACCTGCCTCAAGATCGGCGGCCGTGTCCGTACCGAAGGCGAATGGTACGATGCCTATAACCCGAACAGCAAGAACGGCACTCTCTGGCATACCCGCGCCGAGCTGAGCGTCGACACTGCGACCGACACCGAGTACGGCCCGCTGAAGACCAACACGGTCATCCGTTGGGACTGGAACGACGGCAACTCGACCTCCACCAAGCTGCTGTTCGCCAACATCAGCCTCGGCGGCTTCCTGGTCGGTAAGGCCGATTCGCAGTATAACTACTACATCGGTTACGCCGGCGACGTCATCAACGACGACGTGATCTATGACGGCCCGTACGAACTCAACCAGTTGACCTACACCTACGATGCCGGCAACGGCTTCACGGCTGTCGTCTCGGTTGAAGACTCGAATTCCAGCGGTTCCGACGCCTCCTACGGCTCAAGCTGGTGGTCTGACGACAAGGGCAACCACTACGCTCCCGACGTCGTTGCCGGTGCCGGCTTCAAGTCTGGTGCATGGGGCTTCAAGGTCGTCGGCGGTTATGACTCCATCGTCGAAGAAGGCGCCATCAAGGCTCGTGTCGACGCCGACTTCGGTACCTTCTCGGCCTTCTTGATGGGCGGCTGGAACACGGACGGCGACAAGCTGAACAAGTACGCCGGCACCAACCTCGATCGTTCGGCTTGCCCTGTTAACGATGAATCGAAGTGCGGCTGGGGTGACTGGGCTGTTTGGGGCGGCGTTGGCGTTCCGATCAACGAAAAGCTGAAGTGGAACCTCCAGCTCGCCTACACCGACTCGAAGATCTTTGCCGCCACGACGAACGTCAAGTGGAACCCGGTCAAGAACCTGCTCATCGAGCCGGAAGTCTCCTACACCAACTTCGATTCTGTGAACCAGGATCAGTGGGCTGGTATCCTGCGCTTCGAGCGTAGCTTCTAATGTTGAATTACCCGGCTTAGCGCCGGGTATGAGAAGCCTGACGTTCCAATCCGTCAGGCTTCTTCCATCGATCGGTTGACCTCCGATCAAAGCAAAGGATCTGGCTTTCCCTCCGGATCCTTTTTTGCGTTTGGACGTGAAAAAACTTCTTGACCCGTCTCGGAGCCTCCGAACCGTCATCATTCCCTGTCTACTCGCAAGGTAAATTCGCTGCGCGCTTTGCGGAATCTCTACATCGCTGTAACTGCCAGCTTTGGCGTCTGAGCAAGCGGGAACCAGGTCTTCAGCACCATCTTTATGAACATCTGCCCGCACGGGACCAGTTCGAAACTGCCCCGATCGAGTGTCCATTCGGTGATCAGACCGCCGATGACCGCCGTCAGTGCGGAAGCGGCCGTATCCGGTGTCCAGGGGGCCGGAAGTTTCGTCTTTTCATCCATAAGGGTGAATATACGTTCGAAATTTTCGTGCATGTCGTGCCGGAACGAACTCGCCCGGCTCGTGGTGCCGTCGCAAAACGCCATGTCGAGATGCATCATAACTTTTAGCATGCTGCGCTTGCGCGGGTCGCTGTGAATGTCGTCAAATATCGCGGCTATGGTATCGGCGACGAGATCAAGTGGATTGGGCGGCAGTTCCTTCGACATCCGCTCCGCCAGATCCTTGAACGGTTGCTGGGCCTCGTCGCGGATTGCAAACATCAGCCCTTGCTTGTTCTTGAAATGCCAGTGCACTGCCCCCCGCGTGACACCGGCGGCTACGGCGATCTCTTCCAGGCTGACATTCTCGTAGCCTTTGTCGAGGAACAAAGCCTTTGCAGACTGCAAAATCTCACTCCTCGTTTCCGCCGCCTCCTCCTTAGTTCGCCTCATTCACCTCTCCACAGAAACCGATTTTCAAGCTGTGCCCCTCTTCTTGATATTCTTCCATCATGCCGTTCGGTGCTGGAGCCCATATACCAGCGATGCTCAACAAGATGGAGGGATTTTCTATCCTCAAAAATTGAGTAAGGAAATCGCAACAGAATATATCCTGTCAAGCGCTATAAGCCACACGCAAGTTTCCGTGAGCAGTTTCCCCATGTTGTGAGGTGAAAATAGGAAAGTGCGAACGCTGATATAGCCATGCGGCGGGTCTGGCCGCCATATTGGAAAGCCGTGCTCGCACATTGGCAAGACTCGGAAACAAGCGATCTGCTGCCGCTCCGATCCAGCTTGAGCTCTCATCTGTCTTCTTGCAAGCTGACAGTAGTCCAAGTGCGAATTGTTGAAACCCTCACCGTCTGGCAAGTCGGCTCGTCTATACGACCATTTATGAATGGTCTTTCATCGTGGAAAGAAAAGTCGAAAATTCCTGGCATTAAGAGCGACGGATTTCCTTAAGCGCCGCGTTCAACTCCCGTGAACCCGCATTTGACGTCGAAGGATGATACACTGACCGAGATGCTGCGATCCAAGTGGTTTTATTTGCCGGCCGAGAGTCCAAAGGTCCCGTGCCATGGCGGTATCGCAGGAAATTGGAGTGGTAGCGATTGTCGATGAAGTGGGATCGCGCGCCCAAGAGTGGCGACCCTGATGAGGGCCTGCTCGGTCGCATCGCTGCGGGCGATGTTCCGGCGATGCGGATGATGATAACACGGCAGTTGCCGCGCATCGTTGCCGTTGCAACCCGCATGCTTGGTGATGCGACCGAGGCCGAGGATGTAGCGCAGGAAACATTCCTGCGCGTCTGGCGCAATGCGGGCGGCTGGCGCCAGGGCAATGCCCGCTTCAGCACCTGGGTGCACCGCGTAGCGACCAACCTTTGTTATGATCGCCTGCGGCGTCGCAAGGACGTTCTTGCCGAGCATCCACCCGATGTCGAGTATGAAGGGCCGGCGCCGGATGCGGGCTTGATGAGCGATGACGATCCGTCCAGGCGCGTGGAACGGGCCATGCAGATGATCGCGCCCAGGCAGCGTGAAGCGATCATTCTGGTCTACTATCAGGCGCTGTCGAATGCCGAGGCAGCTGAGATCATGGACGTCAGCGTCGACGCACTGGAAAGCCTGCTTGCGCGTGGAAGGCGCTCCTTGCAGGCGCTTTTGTTGAAGGATGAGGGCGATGGTTGAGAATGTCGCGGGTCCGATGAATGCCGATCGCTTTGAAGCGCTGACCGCGGCCTATGGCGGCGATATCGGCCGATGGCCGCAGGCTGAGCGGGCGGCCGCTCGGGATTTTGCCAAGAGCCCCGCAGCGGCCGAAAGGCTTGCGCGCGCGGCCGATCTGGATGCGTTGCTCGACACCTACGTCGTCAAGCCTCGCCATGCCGGCCTTGAAGAGCGAATTCTCGCAAAGCTCGTTCGCCGCCTGACGATAAGAAACTGGTTCCGCTTCGGCTCGGCCGGCATCGGCCTCGTGGGGGTCGGCATAGCCGGCGCGCTTGCCGGCAGCATCGCCATCGCCGTCCTGGCCCCGAGCTTGACGTCCGATACCTCAGTCGTCTCCGACGGAACCGCGACCATGTTCGGCGATATAGGGCCGGACGCGGGTGCAGCACAGCAGGACAGCCAATGACGGAACGCAGCTTTCGAATAGTGGTCATTTTTCTTTTGGTGCTGAATACGTTCCTGGTCGGAGCATTGGCCGGCGGTGGGCTGACCTGGATACGCAAGACGCAGGCGCGGGCCGGAATGATGCCGCTCGCCGGCGAGCAATTGCCTTCGACGCAGAAGAAGGCTCTGCGCGCCGCGCTCAACGAAGCCCGCAAGGACGAACGTCAGATCATTCTCGAGGCACAACAGGCCAAGGTCGACGCCGCCTCCATTCTTGGGCAGCCGACGCTGGATAAAGAGGCGCTCTCGGCCGCGCTGGCGAGGGCGCGCGATGCCGATATCGCCTTGAGGGCGAAGCTGGAGCAGCGTGCCGTCGATTTTGCGGCAGGACTTTCCTACGACGAGCGTCGGGCGCTGGCGGAAAGCCTGGTCCGCCGCAGCATGCCTAAAGCCGCTGCCACAAAATGATCATACTTGCCGAGCGACGGATCGAAACCAGGTCTGCGTTAAAGGAGCATGTTTGATGCAGGAGTTGGCAAGGCCATGGCCCAGCAGTCCAATGATGTTTCTGCCGCGCTCGCTCTTTCGCGCTTTGGGCTAGGAGCGGACCACAACGGCACCGCGTCGATCGCATCGGATCCGCGCGGCGCGTTGCTGGAAGAAATCACCGAGCGCTTCGTCCCGGTTCCGGTCGGGCCGCAGCTGCAATCGACGGCCGATCTTCTCGTTTCTCTCTACGCATTCCAGGAACAGCGCAAGGAGGCCAGACAGCAGGCCGCAGCCGCTGTCGCCGCCGTGCCGCAGGACAAGCAGATGCAAGGCCCGCAGCCGCCGCTACAGCCTTCCGGCGCCACGGCAGGGCAGCCGAACAATCAGGTCCAGCCGAGTAACCAGGCCATGGCGGCTGTCATCGGCAAGGCAGTCGAGAAGTTGGAAAAGCCCGCAATGCCCTACCTTCCGCAGCAGGTCCTGCTGGCCGAAGTGGATGCCCGCTTCAACGGCACCATCCGGCAGCCACTGATTGGCTTTGGCGAGCGGCTTGCCATGTTCTGGGCAAACCATTTCGCTGTCGCCGTGTCGAAGAGCGAGGAGGTGCATATGGTTGCCGGCGCTTTCGAGCGCGAGGCGATCCGGCCGCATGTCTTCGGGCGCTTCGCCGACATGCTGCTCGCTGTCGAGACCCATCCGGCTATGCTCGGTTATCTCGATAACCAGCAATCGATCGGGCCGAACTCCAAGGCCAATGCCAACAAGAAACGTGGTCTCAATGAAAACCTTGCCCGGGAAACGCTGGAGCTCCACACGCTTGGTGTCAACGGCGGCTACACGCAGGCCGACGTGACGACGCTTGCCAAGATCATCACAGGCTGGACGGTGGCGCGCGCCGAGGGCAAGCTCGGGACACCCGGCACCTTCGTCTTCAATGCCGGTGCCCACGAGCCCGGCGATCAGACGCTGCTCGGTCTCACCTATGCCGACAATGGCGTGGGGCAGGGACGCGAAGCGCTGCGCGATCTCGCCCGCCATCCGGCAACAGCGCAGCATATCGCCACCAAGCTCGTCCGGCATTTCGTCGCCGATACGCCGCCACCAGGGCTTGTGCAAACCGTTGCGGCGACCTTCAGCAAGACGGATGGCGATCTTTCCGCCGTCTATCGGGCGCTCGTAAGCTCCGAAGACGCATGGAATCCGACATTGTCGAAGGTTCGCTCGCCGTTGGAATTCATGACCGCGCTCTTGCGGGCAAGCGGCGAGACGCCGAAGCCGAATGTCATCCTCGGCGCCTTGACCGCGATGGGGCAGCCCTTCTGGGCGCCGGCCGGCCCCAACGGCTTTGCCGATACCGTCGATGTCTGGGCCTCCAGCGAGAGCCTCAGCATGCGCATGGATGTCGCCAATATGATCGCCAATGCGGTGCCGCCTCAGGTCGATCCCCGCAGTTTCGTGTCCGACAGCCTGGGGCCGCTTCTTTCGAATGAAACGCTGCAGGCGGTATCGCGAGCGGAAACCCGCAAGCAGGGCCTGATGATCGCTTATCTTTCCCCCGAATTTCAAAGGCGCTGACCATGACCTGCGAACTCATGACCCCCACCCGTCGTGCCGTGCTTGGCGCTTCCGGCGCCCTGTTTGCCTGGGCCTTCATCCCGCGCTTCGCTCTCGCTGCCGGCGGACGGGACCCGCGCTTTATCACCATTATCCTGCGCGGTGCGCTTGATGGTCTGACGGCTGTCCCACCCGTTGGCGATCCTGATTATCAGGCCCTGCGGCAGTCGATCGCCATGACGACGAGCGGCCCTGAGGCGGCTCTTCCGCTCGACAGCTTCTTTGCGCTGCATCCGTCGATGCCGAATTTCAATCGGCTCTATCGCGCGGGACAGGCCGCCGTCGTCCATGCCAGTGCGACGCCCTATCGCGACCGGTCGCATTTCGACGGGCAGGACGTGCTTGAGTCCGGGTATGAAATGCCGGGCCGCGTCGCATCCGGCTGGCTCAACCGGATGCTGGAAGGCCTGCCGAAGGGTGACAAGGTTTCACCGGGAGCTTCGGAGATTCGAGGTCTCTCGGTCGGCGCCAATGCACCGCTCGTCATTCGCGGCAAGGCGCCGGTACTCGGCTGGTCGCCATCAACCCTCCAGCCTGTCAGCGACGACCTGCCGCCGCGGCTGATGGATCTCTACAACCACACCGACCCGCTCTTTGCGAAAATCCTTGCTGAAGGCATTTCAACCGGCAAGATCGCCGCCGGCCTCGATGTCAAGGCGAAGGGAGGTCCCGGCGATCCCACCGGCATGGAACAGATGGCGAGAGGGGCCGCGCGCCTGCTGGCTCAAGACGATGGCCCGCGCGTTGCAGCACTGGCTTTCGAAGGATGGGATACTCATGCCGGAGAGGTCGATCGGCTGAACAAGCTGCTCGTCGGACTCGATAATTCGTTTGCCGCCTTCCAGCAGGAGCTTGGTCCGGCCTGGAAAGATACGGCCATTCTGGTCGCAACCGAATTCGGCCGCACCGCGCAGGTGAATGGCACCCAGGGCACCGACCACGGCACCGGAACGGCCGCCTTCCTCGCCGGCGGCGCGATCAAGGGCGGCCGTGTGATCGCCGACTGGCCCGGTCTTAAACAGGCGCAATTGCGCGACGGCCGCGACCTTGCCGCCACAACGGATCTGCGCGCTGTGGTCAAGGGGATCGCGGTTGATCTGCTTGGTGCATCGCCGACCCTATTGACGCGCGATGTCTTCCCGGGCTCCGATCATGTCTTGCCGATGAAGGGGCTGATCGTGTGACCGGTGCGCCGGCGGCCGGCGTTAAGGGCGCCAATAGAAATTACGTGAGGGCCGCATTGGGAGGAACGGCGCCGCTGCGCCTTTCGCGCGCGGCGGAGAGGATGGCAACCACGCAGGCCAAGGCAAGCGTGATCGCGCCAAGCACCGGCAAGCTGCGATAGCCATAGCCGCTCTCAAGCAGCGCCGCACCGACGCTTGCCGCGATCGCAATGCCGATGTTGAACCCGGAAGGAATGAGCGAGGAAGCAAGGCCAGGTGCATCGGCGGTCCACATCAGGATGCGGGCCTGGATAGGGGTGCCGATTGCAAAATTAAGCGCGCCCCAAACGAAGATCGCCACGCTCATCGGCAAGGGGTAGGGGCTGACCAGGTAGAGAATGACGAGTATCGCGGACTGGATGGCAAGCATCGCGATAAGCGAGGGCATCAGCTTCCAGTCCGACAGCCTGCCGCCGATCACAACCCCCAATGTCGCTCCGACGCCATTGAGCAGGAGAATCCAGGGAATGAGCATGGCATCAAGGCCCGTTACTTCGCGCAGGAGCGGCGTTATGTAGGTGAACGGCACCATCTGGCCGATCATCAGGGCGAGCATCATGATGAGGGACGTCCAGACCTGCTGACGGCCGAGAACGCGCACTTCGCCGCTCAAATGGCCAGATTGCTGAGATTCTGTTTTCGTCTGCGGGATCAAGACCCATATTGCGACCAATGCGAGGACACCGACCAAGGTCATCGCCCAAAACGTCATCCGCCATCCCCAAAGCCCACCGATGGCCGCGCCCAGAGGAACGCCGACTATATTGGAGACCGTCAGGCCTGCAAGGATCACGGAGACTGCACGCCCTCGAAACGCTTGCGGCACGAGGCCGACGGCAACCACCATGGCAATGCCGAAATAGGCGCCGTGGGCGACGGCAGTCGCAACACGGAAGAGGAGCATGGCGGCGAAGTCAGGTGCAAGCGCGCAAGCGATCTGGCCCAGGCAAAAGGCGATCGTCAGAGCGATCAGAATGGTTCGGCGCGAAATCTGTCGTGTCGCCATGGTCAGGAGCGGCCCGCCGAGTGCAATCCCCAGCGCATAGCCGGAAACCAGATAGCCGGCAAAGGGGATCGAGACACCCAGACCCTGAGCTACGTCCGGAAGGATGCCGGCGATGACAAACTCGGTCGTGCCGAAAGCAAACGCAGCCAGAAACAAGGCGAAGAGGGGTAAGGGCACGTCCAGCTCCGATATAAAGGAATAAGGATTTCTTTATATCGGCAAGGGGGATACATCAAGCACGAGTTATCGTCGGTGACATTCTCCACATAACCCCAGTCCTTTCGGCGGGCTTTCAGCCGGAGAGACATGCACCAATTCGGGGCGCGATCGCTTGACAAGCGTAGAATGTTTGTGAAGTTTGGCTGTTATGAGTGAGGTGGCTGATTGGTTATCTTATACAAGTCCGATCAGTCGGAAAAACGCTGCCGAGGCAGTGTTTGAGGATATTCGTTCGGCAATAACATCGGGACGGTTGGCGGTCGGGACACGGCTGCCCGCCGAGTCGCAGCTTGCGACGCGTTATGGTGTCAGCCGTCCGATCATACGCGAAGCGCTCCGCTCGCTTCAGACGCTCGGCCTCACCCAGACGCGCACCGGCAGCGGCACCTACGTTCTGACCTCCACTCCCGGTCCGGAGCTCCGTTATGGCGGTTATTCCGCCCGCGACCTCATCGAGGCGCGTCCGTTCATCGAGGTCCCGGCCGCAGGCTGGGCGGCGCTACGGCGTACGGAGCAGCAGCTGGCGCGCCTGCTTGAACTGTGTGATGAGATGGATCGAGAAGAAGACCCGTTGAAGTGGGTGACTCTGGACTCGGAATTCCATTCCATGATTGCCGAATCCTCTGGAAATGCCGTCTTTTCCAAGATCGTTTCCGACGCCCGCGACGCACTGATGCGTCAATCGGAGCTGGTCAACATGATGGCGCAGCGTCGCGTGGCCTCGAACGTCGAGCACCGCCGCATCGTCGAGGCGATTGCGGCGGCGTCGGAGGAGGAGGCGATCGCGGCGATGGAAGCCCATCTCGGTCAGGTCAAGCGCGTGGTGACCACGATTATTGGCGAGGGGCAACAGTCTCATTGAGAGCGACCGGCAGGTTGGCGAGCCGTTCCGGCCGTAGCGCCTCGAAAAGCTCTTCCGCTGTCAGATATCCATGATCCAGCACGATTTCCGGCACTGTGCGTCCTGTTGCCAGCGCCTCGCGGGCAACCTTGGTCGCCGCCTGGTAGCCGATCAAAGGATTGAGCGCTGTCGCAAGGCCGATCGATTCCTGCAGGCGTTGTGCCATGAGAGCCGGATTGGCGGTAATGCCATTGACGCAGCGCTCGGCAAGGATATGGCAGGCCGCGGTCAGATGCATGATGCTCTCCGACAGCGAGCGCACGATGATCGGCTCGAAGGCGTTGAGCTGCAGTTGGCCTGCTTCCGCCGCCATGGTCACGGTAATGTCGTTGCCGATGACGGAGAACGCCACCTGGTTGACCATTTCCGGGATCACCGGATTGACCTTGCCGGGCATGATGCTCGAACCCGCCTGCATGGCCGGCAGCGTGATCTCGCCGATGCCGGCGCGAGGCCCGGAAGAGAGCAGGCGCAGGTCGTTGCAGGTCTTGGATAGCTTGACCGCAACACGCTTCAAAACGCCGGAAAGATGGACGAAGGCGCCAGGGTCCTGCGTTGCTTCGATGAGGTCGCTTGCGGTAACCAGCGGGCGGGCCGTCAGTCGGGCGAGATGGGAGCAGGCAAGGGCAGCATAGCCGACAGGCGCATTGAGGCCGGTGCCGATGGCGGTGGCGCCGAGATTGACCTCATGCAGGAGGGCGGCCGATTCGATGAGGCGGGATCGATCTTCCCCGAGCATGACGGCAAAGGTCCTGAATTCTTGGCCGAGCGTCATCGGCACGGCATCCTGTAGCTGCGTGCGGCCGATCTTCAGAATGCCGTCGAATTCCTTGGCCTTGCGTTCGAAAGCTTCCTGCAGCGTCTCCATTGCCGCCGCCAGATTGTCGATCGCTTCGATTAGCGCGACATTGACGGCTGTCGGATAAGCGTCGTTGGTGGATTGGCTGAGATTGACGTGGTCGTTCGGATGAAGGTGGACATAGTCACCTTTAGCATGGCCGAGCAGTTCGAGCGCGCGGTTGGCGATGACCTCATTGGCGTTCATATTGGTGGAAGTGCCGGCGCCGCCTTGAATTACGTCGACGACGAACTGGTCGTGAAGCTCGCCGGCGCGGATTTCGCGGCAGGCGCGCACGATGACGTCGAGCCTTTCCTTGCTGAGCAAGCCAAGTTCGTGATTGGCAAGAGCCGCTGCTTCCTTGACGAAGGCGAGGCCTCGAATGAGATGTGCATAGCGGCCGATCGGCGTTCCCGTGACTTGGAAATTCTCAACCGCTCTTGCGGTGTGTACCCCCCAATAAACCTCAGCCGGAATATCCTTTTCGCCCAGCAGGTCATACTCGCTTCGCGTCTTGACCACATTGTCCTCCTATGGTCGAAATCAAGCCGTATCTGTCAAGCTGTATGACAGATTTTGAAATCTGTTATCCGTTCGCTCCTGCCACGTCAATAAGTGCTGCCCGGCTTGACCTTCGGCCTTTTCTATGTCTAAGAGAAAATCTGTCATACAGCATTACAGCATGACCGGCGATCCCAAGGCTTGATCGGCGGCCAGATTAAGGCAGCGGCATCCGGTCGGGTGCGAAATCAGCACCCCGGATCCGCCCATGG
The DNA here is from genome assembly GCF_020871915.1 of Rhizobium sp. AB2/73. NCBI lineage: Bacteria > Pseudomonadati > Pseudomonadota > Alphaproteobacteria > Hyphomicrobiales > Rhizobiaceae > Rhizobium > Rhizobium sp. AB2/73. The sequence goes on from NZ_CP067072.1 coordinate 543,110, forward strand.
ACAAACGGCTCGAGGGAGGAGCAATGTCAGTCGAACCTATTCAGAATATTCCGGCGGATCGCCGGCCGCCGGTCAATGAGGATCTTGGCTACCACAAGGCGTTGAAGCCACGGCAGATCCAGATGATCGCCATTGGCGGCGCGATCGGCACCGGTCTCTTCCTCGGTGCGGGCGGACGCCTTGCCGCAGCCGGGCCAGCGCTCATCTTCGTCTACGCGCTCTGCGGCTTCTTTGCCTTCTTGGTGCTGCGCGCGCTTGGCGAACTGATTATGCACCGCCCGAGCTCCGGCTCTTTCGTTTCCTATGCTCGCGAGTTCTACGGTGAGAAGATGGCCTTTGCCGTTGGCTGGATGTACTGGCTGAACTGGGCCATGACCTCGGTTGCCGATGTCACGGCCGTCGCCCTCTACATGAACTTCTTCAAGCATTACGTGCCCTGGCTTGCGGGCATCGATCAATGGGTCTTCGCGCTGATCGCGCTGATGGTCGTGCTGGCCATGAATCTTCTGTCGGTGAAGGTCTTCGGCGAGCTTGAATTCTGGTTCAGTCTGGTGAAGGTTCTGGCGCTGGTCAGCTTCCTCGTCATCGGCATCTATTTCGTCGTTTCGGGCACGCCGATCGCCGGTCATTCGGCTGGTTTCAGCATCATCAGCGACAGTGGCGGTTTCTTCCCCAACGGCATCTTGCCGGCCTTCGTCATCATACAAGGCGTAGTCTTCGCCTACGCATCGATCGAGCTGATCGGCACGACCGCCGGCGAAACCGAAGATCCACGGAAAGTGATGCCGGGTGCGATCCGCACGGTAGTCGCCCGTCTGCTGATCTTCTATGTCGGCTCGGTCCTTCTCCTGTCGCTCCTTCTGCCCTACACGGCCTACAAAGCAGGCGAGAGCCCCTTCGTCACCTTCTTCGGGACGATCGGAATCCAAGGCGCCGATATCATCATGAACCTCGTCGTGCTGACGGCCGTGCTGTCCTCGCTCAATGCCGGCCTCTACTCCACCGGCCGCATCCTGCATTCGATGGCCGTCTCCGGCTCAGCGCCGGCAGCGCTCGCCAAGATGAACAAGGCTGGCGTACCCTATGTCGGCATTGCCGTGACGGCCGTCGTGACCGTCATCGGCGTGGCGCTGAACGCCGTCGTTCCGTCGGCCGCTTTCGAGATTGCCCTCAATATCTCGGCGCTCGGCATCATTTCGGCTTGGGGCGTAATCGTATTGTGCCAGTTGAAGCTCTGGAAGCTCTCCAAGCGCGGCGAAATGGCCCGCCCGGATTTCCGTATGTTCGGCGCGCCCTATACCGGTATCCTGACGCTCGTCTTCCTCTTTGCGGTGCTGGTGCTGATGGCACTCGACTATCCGGTCGGCACATGGACGATCGCCTCACTGATCCTGATCGCGCCGGCTCTTGTGATTGGCTGGTATCTGTTGCGGGATCGGATCTATCGGCTGGCAGCCGAGCGGGGCCAGTCGTGACGGCAGGGCAAGTCAATCCGCTGGTGGCAGTCATTGCCACCGGCGGCACCATTGCGAGCGAGCGCACCGATAGCGGCGCCAGCATACCGTCGCTGACGGGAGAGAGCCTGCTGGCACTGCTCCCGGACATGCCTGTCGATCTCAGACCCATCGAGCTGATGGCAAAGGATTCGGCGAGCTTGACGCTCGCCGACATGCAGGAGATCAGCGACAAGGTCGGCGAACTGCTTGCCGATGACGCCATCAACGGGATCGTCATTCTGCATGGCACGGATGCTATGGAAGAGACCGCGCTGCTCGTCCATCTTCAGCACGGCCTGAACAAGCCCGTCGTATTTACCGGCGCGCAATTTACCGCAGACCATCCCAAGGCCGACGGGCCGGCCAACCTTGCTGCTGCCGTTGCTGCCGCTACCGATCCGGTCAATGCAGAGCGTGGCGTCCTCGTCTGCTTCGGCGGCCGGTTGTTGCCGGCCTGGGGCCTCTATAAACACTCTTCGGATATCGCTGATGCGTTCCGTCAATCGCGGCCGCTCGAAAATCCACCAAGCCCGCGGCTTACGGCGAGGCTTAGCAACATCCGCGTCGATGTCGTGGCGATCTATCCGGGGTGCGATTCGGTGCATGTGGATGCGAGTCTCAGGGCCGACGCACACGGCATCGTGCTTGCGGCACTGGGGTCGGGCAACGCCAATCCGCGTCTGGTTGAAGCCATCAGACGCTGTGCCGGCGTCGGCGTGCCGGTTGTGGTTTCCAGCCGCGTACCGGACGGATTGCTTATTTCAAGCTATGGCGGCGGCGGTGGCGGGCATGACCTTGCCGAGGCCGGGGCAATTCATTCATCCACACTGCGCCCTGGCCAGGCGAGAATCCTGTTGGCAGCCCTGGTTGCCTCCGGCGCCGCACATGAGGTCATCGTGCTGGCATTCTCAGACTTCGCAGACGTGAAGTCCTGAGCAAGGGTTTCAGGCGGAATAAGATCAACGACTAAATGCGGTTCTCGGGCGAGCTAGCAAGTCTTGTCCGTGGAAAAGCGATCTTGTGTCATTGGATTCAACGGGCTTGAAACCAGGTCTGTTATCTTGCATATACATATGGATATGCAGCTAGGGAGGTTAGCATGCGCCATCTCCGACATAACGAACCTAGCCCACCACGAGAAGCCAAGCTGTTTCGCAACAACAAGAGCCAGGCCGTACGCATCCCGGCTGACTTCGAACTTCCTGGCGATCGGGTGATGATCCACCGGGAAGGAGACCGGCTTATTATCGAGCCGGTGCGCCGCAAGAGCTTGCTTGACGTTTTGGCAAGTTTGGAGCCTCTCGGACCAGAGGATCAATTTCCCGATATAGATGATACTCTGCTGCCAGCGAAAGAAATCGAGCTTTGAGTAAGCTCTACATGCTGGATACCAACATCGTATCCGAGCTTGCCCGAAACCCACAGGGTATCGTTGCCAGGCGTATCGCCGATGTCGGGCCAGATGCAATTTGCGTCAGCATTATTACGGCCGCAGAATTGCGCTATGGCTGCGCTAAAAAGGGATCGCCGAAATTGCTGGCACAGATCGAGGCTATCCTGGGAAGCATACCGGTACTCGCGCTCGATGTTCCTGCCGATGCCGAATACGGAGCCATCAGGGCCGAGCTGGAAGTTGCCGGCAAACCCATCGGCCCAAACGACCTGTTGATTGCTGCCCATGCTCATGCGCTGGAGGCGGTCCTGGTAACAGCTAATATCGGCGAGTTTAAGCGCGTCCGCGATCTCCGTGTCGAAAACTGGCTGGATTGAGTGTCGGGCCGGCCGTTAATGACGGCGCGGCCCGAACATCGTTGCATCTATCTTCGTCAAGCCTGATGCGCAGCCTTGGCGACGACGACGGGGATTAACAGATCGCCCCAGTTGCCGTTGCCGCCATGGTGGCGCGCCGAGCGGACGAGCTCGACCGAAACGCCGGCCTCGACCGCATTCATCACGGCCTGGTTGAGGCGATGCAGCTCATTGGCCAGCATGCGGATGACCGCCTGCTGATCGGCATTCATGGTGAGAGATTGCTCCTCGGCCCTCTCGCGAACGCGTGCTATCGATGCCATGTCATTCTCCTCCTAAGATCCTGATATCACTCTGCTGCCGGTTTGAACTGGGCATGCTCCGTCGATCCATGCATGGCGGTGGTGGACGACTGGCCGCCTGTGATCGCCAGAGAAACGGCATCGAAATAGCCGGTGCCCACTTCGCGCTGATGCTTGGTGGCGGTATAGCCATTGGCCTCGGCTGCAAATTCCGCCTGCTGTAGCTCGGAATAGGCGGCCATCTGTCGAGCCTTGTAGCCGCGGGCGAGCTCGAACATGCCGAAATTCAGCTGGTGGAAGCCGGCAAGCGTGATGAACTGGAACTTGTAGCCCATGGCGCCTAGTTCGCGCTGGAACCTGGCGATCGTCGCGTCATCCAGGTTCTTCTTCCAGTTGAAGGACGGCGAGCAATTGTAAGCCAGCAGCTTGCCGGGATGAACCCTATGCACGCCTTCGGCAAATTTACGCGCCTGCTCCAGATCCGGCTTCGACGTCTCGCACCAGATGAGATCGCAATGCGGCGCATAGGCGACGGCGCGGGCGATGCAGGGTTCGATGCCGTTCCTGACCTGATAGAAGCCTTCGACCGTGCGGCCGGCGTCGTAATCGACGAAGGGCTGGTCGCGCTCATCGATGTCCGAGGTCAGAAGCTTGGCGGCCTCCGCGTCGGTACGCGCGACCACGAGGGTCGGCACGCCCATGACGTCGGCGGCAAGCCGTGCCGCGTTGAGATTGCGGATATGAGCCGCCGTCGGAATGAGGACCTTGCCGCCGAGATGGCCGCATTTCTTCTCCGACGCCAGCTGATCCTCGAAGTGGACGCCCGCAGCCCCCGCCTCGATATAGGCCTTCATGATCTCGAAGGCATTGAGGGGCCCACCGAAGCCCGCTTCGGCGTCGGCGACGATCGGTGCAAACCATGTGTCGACGGAGAGGCCCTTGCCTTCCGCGGTCTCGATCTGGTCGGCCCTTTGCAGGGTGCGGTTGATGCGCTTGGCCAACTCCGGGCCTGCATTCGCGGGGTAGAGCGATTGATCGGGGTACATGGCCGAGGCCGTATTGGCGTCGGCGGCAACCTGCCATCCTGAGAGATAGATCGCCTTCAGGCCGGCACGAACCATCTGCATGGCCTGATTGCCCGAGAGCGCACCGAGCGCATTGACGAAACCCTCCTCGTGGATGAGCTGCCAGAGGCGGTTCGCACCCATCTCGGCCAGTGAATGACGGATGCTGACCGATCCGCGCAGCCGCTCCACATCCGCGACCTTGTAGGGGCGCTCGATGCCGTCGAAACGCCCGGTGGGTGCGCTGGGAACCAGTTTGTAAAAATCTGTCATGCTATTCTCCCGATACTTCCTCTTGATCCTTCGATCGATCTCCGCTGCACGACTATCTTTACAATATCGATGCTGCAAGGGCGAGGAAAACTCGAAAATGCCTTTAGATAAAAGGGTTATGATGTGTTACTGTTGACATCAGTCTTCGGTAAAATTGTAAATCTTGTAAAATTTGCTGATGAGAGCTTTGTAAAAGGTATGACACATGGTTGAGCGCAAGATCTTTGCAGGTCCGAAGGTTCGGCGCATTCGCATGGGCCTCGGTCTGACACAGACGACGATGGCGCAGGCGCTCGATATCTCGCCATCCTATCTCAACCTCATCGAGCGCAACCAACGGCCGCTGACCGTGCAACTGCTATTGAAGCTGTCGGCGGTCTATAAGGTTGACCTCGACGAGCTGCAGGGCGGAGAGGCGGGCAGTGCAGGGCAATTGCGTGAAGTCTTTGCCGATCCACTGCTGTCAGGCGAGATCCCTGGGGATCAGGAGCTGATCGAGCTCGCCGAGGCCGCGCCGAATGCGGCAAACGGCATGATCCGGCTTTATCGCGCCTATCGCGAGCAGGCCGCAAGATTGTCCGATCTCGCCGAGCTTCTAGGCCGCGAGGGCCGGGCTGCCGAGGTCGCCGGACCGCGACTGCCGCTCGACGAGGTTCACGATCGCCTGCAGTCGCGTCCGAATTTCTTTGCCCGCATCGAAGATGCTGCGGAAGTCTTCCATGAACGCCTGTCGCCCGGCGATGACCTAGCGGGCGCATTGAAGGCATGGCTAAAGGCCGAGCATGGCATCGCGGTGCGCCTGCTGCCAGTGCATGCCATGCCTGGTTTGCGTCGTCGCTACGACCGGCATTCGATGCGGCTTTTCCTGTCGGAGCGTCTTTCGCCCTTCGATCAGATCCGGGAGATTGCGACTGAAGTCTCTCTTTTGGCCCTGCGTCAAGAGATCGCCGCCGAACTCGATGCTCTAGCGCTTTCGACACCTGAGGCCAATCGCATCGCCCGTTTCGAGCTGGCGCGCTACGCTTCCCATGCGCTTCTGATGCCGTATGGCGCCTATCTCTCGGCAGCACAGCGACTGCATTATGATATCGATGGTCTGAGTGCCCGTTTCGGCGTTTCTTACGAGCAGGCCGCCACGCGGCTGACCAGCCTGCAGCGCCCCGGCGCATCCGGCATTCCGTTTTTCCTGACTGAGATCGACAATGCCGGCCATCGTCTGCGCAAGGCTGGCGCCCAAGGCTTTCCACAGGCCCGTTTCGGCGGCGCCTGTCCGAAGCTCAATATCCATGCCGCTTTCACTCAGCCCGGACAAATATTGGTGGACGCCGCCCAAATGCCCGACGGCGCCGGCTTTCTGACCATATCGCGAACGATCGAGGGGCCGCGGGCCGATTTCGGCGAAAGGGTGCGCCGCACCGCACTTCTGATCGGCTGCGATATCGCCCATCGCGACGAGGTGGTCTATGGGAAGGTGCTGGGTAGCAATCAGGTCATGATCGGTCCTGTCTGCCGCCTATGCGAACGGCAGGGCTGTCTGGCGAGAGCCGAACCGCCGGTCACGCGCCCGCTTGGCCTCGATGAAATGGCGGCCGGTCTGAGTGTGTTCGATTTTCAGTGATTGCATTGATTATCACTGGTTAAAAGAAGGCCGGGCCGTCGAGCCCGGCTCCTGCTTTTTTGATGTTTCAGCCAAAATCAGGCATAAAGCCCGAACTGTGCATCATATAGCCGCGCATAAGCGCCGCGCCGGGCGAGCAGTTCGTCATGCGATCCCTCTTCGACAATGCCCTTGTCGCCCATAACGATGATGCGGTCGGCATTGCGGATGGTCGACAGTCGATGAGCGACGACCAGTGTCGTGCGTCCCTTCGCAAGCTCGAGCAGTGCCTGCTGGATGGCGTATTCGGTGGCTGTATCGAGCGCCGAGGTGGCCTCGTCAAGGATGAGGATCGGCGGGTCTTTCAAGAAGATGCGGGCGATCGCAAGGCGCTGTTTCTGTCCGCCCGAAAGCTTGACGCCGCGCTCGCCTGTCGGTGTATCGAGGCCGGCGGGCAGGGAGCGGACGAATTCCTCAAGCGAGGCGCGCCGCAGCGCCTTCATGATCTCCTCGTCGGTGGCGCCGAGCTTTCCATAGGCGATGTTCTCGCGAATGGTCGAGCCGAACAGGAAGACATCCTGCTGCACGATGCCGATCTGGCTGCGTAGCGAGGCCTGCGTCATATCGCGAATGTCGGTGTCGTCGATGGTAATGCTGCCAGCCGTCACATCGTAGAAGCGTGGCAGCAATGAGCAGAGCGTTGTCTTGCCGGTGCCGGAGGCGCCGACGAAGGCCACCGTCTCGCCCGATGCGATAGTCAGGTTCAGATCCTTGAAGATCGTCGCCTGATCGGAATAGCCGAAGGCGACGCCCTTGTAGGCGATATCGCCATTCAGGTGACCGATCGCGACAGCATTCGGCCGATCGGCAAGATCCGGTTCCGTGTCGATCAATGACAGGAAGCGTTTGAAGCCGGCAATACCCTTGGGATAGGTCTCGATGACCGATGTGATCTTGTCGATCGGCCGGAAGAACACGTTGATGAGTAGCAGGAAGCTAACGAAACCGCCATAGCTCAGTTCCCCCGATATGACGAACCAGGTTCCGGCCATCATGACAATCAGCTGCACCAGGCGCGTGCTGAAATAGCTGATCGCGATGCTCGCCGTCATATAGGCGTAGCCGTCGAGCTTGGTTGCCTTGTAATCTTCGTTGTCGCTGGCAAACAGCTGGCTCTCGTATCGTTCATTGGCGAAAGCCTTGACCACACGGATGCCACCGACTGTTTCCTGCATGCGCGTGTTGAAGTTGCCGACCTTGCCGAACAGGCTGCGCGAATTCAGCGTCATTTTCGAGCCGTAGCGGCTGACGAGCCACGTCATGAACGGCACGATGGTCGTCGTCAGCAGCGCGAGCTTCCAATGGACGCTGAACATCAGCAGGAAGGCCCCGACGAAGGTCATGATCGCGATGAACAGGTCCTCGGGGCCATGGTGGGCGATCTCGCCCACTTCCTCGAGATCCTTGGTGACGTGGGTAATCAGATGGCCGGTGCGGTTGTTGTCGAAATAGCGGAAGGAAAGCTTCTGGATATGATCGAAGGCCTGACGGCGCATGTCGGATTCGATCGAGATGCCGAGCGCATGGCCCCAATAGTTGACGATCGCCGAAAGGCCGGTCGCCACCATGTAGACGAGGAGGAGCAGCACCGCCGTCGTAAAGATCAGGCTCCAGTCGCGGCTTGGAAGCAGTTCATCGACAAAAAGCTTGACCGCCAACGGAAAACCAAGCTCCAGCAGGCCGGCAAGCACGGCGCAGCCGAAATCCAGGAAAAACAGCGTCTTGTAACGCGCGTAATAAGAAACGAAACGACGAAGCATGAATGCCCTCCATGGGCACTGAAGAGGATATGGGAGACAAGAACGGACTGAGCGGCAGCCCGAATTCGGCATCGCCGTTCAGCGTCAATTGATGCCGAAATTTCTCATCTGGCGATCCTCCTGCTTCGGTCGCGCGTTTGGTATAGCCGACGCATGCAGGCATGTCACCCCCATAAAGGAGGGGCGACGACCGTTGCAGATGGCCTGCCGTACCGAGGTAGAAAACGTCGCTTAGGACGAATAGCGGCTGCAGATAAATGCATGTAGGGTCATGAAGCCGCTGCAGGTTTCGATGGCACCGTCATGTCGTCAGAGCCCATGAAGCAGCCCGGAACGTCTGATCACATCGATACGCCTCGGCGCACCGGTACGCCCTCCGAAGAATTCGCATTTGATCGCCGCGGCGATGGAGGAGAAGCGGATGGCATCTTCGGCCGCCATGCCCTCGGCAATCGCAAGAGCGAAGGCGCCGTGGAAGATATCTCCGGCGGCAAGCGTATCGACGGCCTTGATGGATATGGTCGGGCAGTGCTCGACCTTGCCGGTATCATCATTGAACCAGTGGCTGCCGGCTGCACCCGCCGTCACGCAGATAAAGGCATGGTCGAACTGCTGTTTAAGACGCCGCGCCATCTCGGGCACATCGTTTGTTCCCGCGATACGCTGTGCGGCCGGCTCCGAAAAGATGATGTGGGTCGCTTCCGGCGCCAGCTCCTCGATGACGCCGTCAGGAGCCACGTCGCCGTCAAGAATGGCCGGCCTGCCCATGGCTCTGGCAGCTTTGAGCACCTGCAGTGCCAGCGCCGGCCAGCGAACGTCCACCAGCACAGCATCGAAGGCGGCGATCTCGTCGGCCGAGAATGCCCTGACGGTGTGGTGCAGCTTCGGATCGTAGAAGGGAACGATCAGTCTTTCGCCATCGTCATCCACCAGGATCGTCGAGACGGCAGAGCGTGCGCCCTCTACCCGCGACATGCCGCCGACATCGATGCCGGCGGCATCCAGATCGCGGATAATGCGCTCGCCGGTATCGTCGTCGCCGACGGCACCCCACAGGCTTGCCTTGCCGTCGAGCCGTATGACGGCATAGGCAGCGCTGGAGGCCATGCCTTCCGCAATCTGCAGCATGTCGTAAGGCAAAACCTTTCCCTGACCCTGCGGAAGGGTGCGGACGCGAAAGAGCGTATCGAGAACCGCCGCGCCGACGCATAGAACATGCCTTGGCCGGCCGGCCGGTGGATCGAAGATCGATGGAGCGCTCAAAGCCGCTTTCCGCTCGCCTTGTCGAACAGATGGATGCTGGCCGGGTCGATCGCGATTCCGATCGTGTCGCCGAAGCGGATGTTCAGCCGCTCGCGGAACAGGCAGGAGATTTCCTCGCCGCCGCAATCGAGCCTGGCATAGATCTCGGAACCTGTGCCTTCGACGATGCCGACCCGGGCCGATAAGTCACCGGTCGCCGCGCGGATGTGTTCGGGCCGGATGCCGTAGACGAGCGGACGTCCACCGTGCTCAGCAATGGGAAAGCCTTCCGGCAAGGGCAGGATCAGGCCCTTGTCGCTGCGGAAGACGCCTTCCTCGATCCTGCCGTCGATGAAGTTCATCGAGGGGGAGCCGATGAAGCCGGCGACGAACAGATTGGCTGGTCGGTCATAGAGATCGAGCGGCGCGCCGACCTGCTCGATAAGGCCACCATGCAGCACGACAATCTTGTCGGCCATGGTCATCGCCTCGACCTGGTCATGCGTCACGTAGATCGTCGTCGTGCCGATGCGCTGATGCATGGATTTGATCTCGCCGCGCATCTGGACGCGCAGCTTTGCATCGAGATTGGAGAGCGGTTCGTCGAATAGAAAGACCTGAGGATCGCGGACCAGTGCACGGCCCATGGCGACGCGCTGGCGCTGGCCGCCGGAAAGCTGGCGAGGCAAGCGATCCAGCAGATTTTCGAGGCCGAGGATGGCGGCCGCCTTCTGTACCTTGGCGGCGATTTCGGAAGCCTCTGCCTTTTTCAGCTTTAGCGCAAAGCCCATGTTTTCGGCGACCGACATATGCGGATAGAGCGCGTAGTTCTGGAAGACCATTGCGATATCGCGGTCGCGCGCCGGCAGATGGCTGACTTCGCGCCGACCGATGTGGATCTCGCCGCCGCTCACCTCTTCGAGCCCGGCGATCATGCGCAGCAGCGTGGACTTGCCGCAGCCTGAAGGGCCGACGAGGACGACGAATTCGCCATCGGCGATATCGACGCTGATGTCATGAATGACCTTTACCTGGCCGTAGCGCTTCTGGATGCCCTGTATATTGACGGGTGCCATGAATGTGATCCTATCCAAAAGATAAAGGCTGCGTCACTTGACGGCGCCGGCCGTCAGACCGGCGATGATCTGTCGTTGTGCGAACATTGTCAGCACGAGAACCGGTAGCGTCACGATCAAGGCAGCCGCTGCAAGCGGCCCCCAGCTCACCTGTTCGAAGGAGAGCATGTTATAGACGGCCACCGGCAACGTGCGGGTCTCGCGGCTCGCAAGCACGATGCCGAAGACGAAATTGTTCCATGAAAAGATCACCGAGAGAATGAAGGCGACGACGATGCCGGGCCGGGCGATCGGCAGGGCGACGAGCCGGAAGACCTGCCACGGTGTCGCGCCGTCGATGCTAGCGGCCTCCTCTAGTTCCATCGGGGTCGTTTCGAAATAGCCGATCATGATCCAGACGACGATCGGCACGGTGACGACGAGATGGATGATGATCTGCGGCCAGAGCGTTCCCAGCAGATTGAGCCATTGGAACAGCAGGAACAGCGGGATGAGGAAGGATAGGCCGGGCGTCATGCGGGCGATCATGATGACGACGGCAGATTTCTCAGCCTTCAACCGCGCGATACCATAGCCAGCCGGCACGCCGATGATGAGAGCGAGCAGGGTCGCTGCGCCAGTCACAAGAATGGAGTTCCAGAAATAGAGAAAGAAGTTATTTTCCTGGAAGACATTGACGTAGTTCGTCCAGGCGAAACGATCCGGAATAAGAATCGGCGGATAGGCGCCGTTGTCGATCTCGTATTTCAGGGACAGCGAGATCATCCAGAGGAAGAACAGAATAACGGGCGAGACGATGACCAGGGCCACGAAGAATAGGCCGATACGGTTGAGTGTCGAACGCTTCATCTCAATGTCCCTCCGCGTCGGTCCATTTCGTCCGCTGCCGCATCATCAGGAGGATAAAGGAAAGCGCGACGATGAGGATGAAGAACATCACAGCCATGGCCGAGCCATAGCCGATGTCGTAATAGGAAAAGGCAGTGTTGTAGAGGTAGATGTTGATTGTTTCGGATGCCGTTCCCGGACCACCCTGCGTCATCGCATAGATGATGTCGAAGCTCTTGATCGCGTCGATACCGCGGATGATGACGGCGATCATCAGGAAAGGCGAAATCATCGGCAGTGTCAGATAGCGGAACTTCTGCCAGGCATTCGCACCGTCGATTTCGGCGCTTTCATAGGGTTCGCGCGGCACCGAGGCAAGACCGCCGAGCACGATCAGCATGACCAGCGGCGTCCATTGCCATACCTCAACGAGGACAAGCGAGGGGATGACGCTCGCTTGATTGTAGATCCACTCCTGCGGTCCGATACCCACAAGCGAGAGCAGGTAATTGAGGACGCCGAGCTGCGGGTGAAACATCATGGTCCAAACGAGCGCCACCGCGACGGGAGTTGCCATCATCGGCATGACGAAGATGCCGCGCAGGAATCCGCGCAGAGGAAAGTTTGCATCGAAGATCAGTGCCGCCAGCGTTCCGAAGATCAAGGGGCCGACGACGGAGAGCACGGTATAGAGAACCGTGTGCCAAAGGGATTCCCAAAATCGCACGTCGGTCGCCAGCCGGACATAGTTGTCCCAGCCGACGAAACTCTGCGATTGACCGAGCGTCCACTTGTTCACGCTCATCCAGAGGGTGAAGACCCAGGGGAAGACGATGACAGCGGCAATGACGATCAATGCAGGAATGACAAAGGGCCAGTAGTTGGTAGCAAGCCGTTGCGGCTTGCTCCTTCCTTTGGTTGCCTTCGCGGCGGTATCTTCAATGCTCACGGAAGCCATCATCCCTCGCTTCGTGCCAGAACCGGCTCGAACTGGGCGGTTGCCGTTTTCAGCTCGGCTGCCGGATCGGCGCCGCCGATCATGTTCGTCAGCGCGACGCCATAGATGTCGCGGAACTCCGTGACGGGGATGATCACGGGCAGGGCAAGCTGCGAGACCTTGGCGGAGCCGGCGACGGCATCCAGCCAGGCGCCTGGCATCTTCACACCCTCGCGCACCTTCTGGTCTTCCAGAATGGACTGACGGAAGGGGACGCCGGCACCGGCTTGCAGCAGGCGCGCGCCCATGTCGTGCGAGATCGCCCATTGGCAGAAGAGATAGGCGGCTTCCTTTTTCTGGCTGGCGGCGGTGACGCCGATGCCGTCACCGAATGTTGCGGCAGCCTGCGCATTCGGTCCCTTCGGCATGACGCCGTAGCCGACCTGGCCGACGACCCGGGACTTTTCCGGATTTTCGATCGGCGGTGCGAAGCCGACGCCGTCGAGCCACATGCCGATCTTGCCCTGCAGGAAGGCCGATTGCGCTTCCGCCCAGTTGAAGCCGGAAACGCCGGGGGGTGCGGTTTTCGTCATCAGGCGCTGATAGAGCTTCGCGGCATCCACAGCCCCTTGCGATTGCGTCTGCAGCTTGCCGTCGGCCGAAAGCGGCGTTGTACCCTCGCCGAGCATGAAAGCCGTCCAGACCGGCGTGTTGGCATTCTTCAGACCGCGGGCGACGAAACCGTAAGTATTGGTCGATTTGTCGGTCAGTGCCTCCGCGGCCTTGACCATGTCCTCGAAGGTTTCCGGATAGGCGAGGCCTTTCTTTTCGAACAGGGTCTTGTTCCAATAGACGATCCAGTAATCGACCGAGAACGGCAGCGAGCGCATCGCGCCACTGGCATCCTTGGCGAACTTCAGGCCTGCTTCCGCGAAATCGCCCTCCGTCAGCGACGGGTCGGTGAGCGAAGGGTCCTTCATGAAGCCGCTGATATCGGCGAGCCAGCCGCCCTTTTCGAACTGGCGCTTCTGAACGTGATAGCTCAGATGCACGACGTCGAAGCTCGGCTTGCCGGAGCTGAGCTCGATCGTGGTCTTCTGGCGCTGCTGCTGCTCGGGCGTCGCTTCCGCGTTGACCTTGATGCCGGTCAGCGCCTCGAACTCGCTCAGATATTTGAGGATCGTTTCGCTGCGCGGACTCTTGACGAGATTGACTTCGAGCGTCGTGCCGGAAAACCGCTTCCAGTCGACGGCTGCCGAGGCGGTGCGGACGCCCAGAAGGCTTGCCGCGCCGAGTGCAGCCGTGCCGGCCATGAAGCCGCGACGTGTCGGATTGAAAAGTGACGATGACATGCTGTTCCTCCTCCTTTAGCCGAAAATCTCCTCATTCGCGGCCCGTTATTCAAAGCTGTTTTACATCTTCAATGCGCGATCTCGCGCTCCACCAATATGGGCGACCAGCGCGGTAACCGCCTCTTCGACGGATCGCCGCTCGATGGCCTCAAGCACTTTCAGATGCTCTTCCATGACCGGCCCGACATGGCCGTTGATGCGGAACCTGTCCTGGCTGATCAGTCGCATCTTGATCGAATTGACACGATAGGCGTTCGAGATGATCGTGTTGCCGAGCGCATCGATGAAGGCATCATGCATGCCCCAGTCCACCGATTGCGCGCGAAGCTCCAGCTCCGGGGAATTGTCGCCGGAGCGGATGGCATCGGCGATATCGCGATGATCCTTCAGAAGCTTGGCAATCGTCTCGTCCGATGCTGAATGGGTAAACAGCGCAACGGCTTCCTTCTCCAGAAAAAGACGAAGCTGAAAAGCTTCGCGGATCAGGTCCAGATCGATATGGGCGATCTGCAATCCGCGCTGCGGGACCGTCTTGATCAAGCCTTCCGCTTCCAGACGCGGGATCAATTCGCGGATCGCGCCGAGCGTCAGTCCCGTCAGCTCGACCAGCCGCCGCTGCGAGATGAATTGCCCGGGACGAACGTCGCGCGCCAAGAGATGGCGCGTGAAGCTCTCATAGGCTTTCTCTCTCAACGTCGTCTGTTCGCCTGGTCCGTCCATCGGCAGCTCCGGATTGTTCGGTTAGGCTGCCTTGGCGCAAAACAAGGCGCCGAAGGCAGCAAAGAGCGTGTCGGAATCTTGGCTGTTCAATGTCACGAGCGGCGGCCGCACGGCAAGCCAGCTATCGTCCTCCGCCAACCGGGCGAGAATAGCCTTGATCGAAGGGATGACCGGATAGTTCAGCAGCTGTTCGACGAAACGCTCGACATTGGCGTCGTCGATGCCTTTTTCCGCCATGGCCTGCACTTCGCGAGGAAGAAGATTTGCCATGCCGGAGATTGCTCCCTGACCGCCGAGCCGAACGCCGCGGGCAAGATGCCGCTCATCGCCGATCAGAATGATGAGATCGCCATGCGTCTTCAGCAGTTCCTCGGTATAGGGCCAGTCACCGGAGGAGTCCTTGACGCCGACAACGACGTCCGGAAATGCCGTGCGCAGGCGGTCAACGAGGGAAATGGAGAGCGGCACCATCGTTACCGACGGAATATTATAGACGATCACGTCGCGGGCATGCGTGCCTAGCATGGTGAAAACGGCCGCGAACCATTTGAAGAGGCCATCGTCGCTGACGTTCTTGAAGTAGGAGGGTGGGGCAAGGAGAATGTTGCGGACACCCTGTGCCAACACTTGTCCAGCCTGTGCTGCCGCATCTTCTGCGGCATCGACGAGCACGCCCATGACGATCTGCTTCGGCGCAATGCCGGCGGCGAGCATGGCGGCCAAAACCTGCTGGCGCTCCTGCATGCCGATCGAAGCGCCTTCGCCCGTGGTGCCGAACAGGGTGACGCTTTTGCAGCCATTGGCAAGGCAATGTTTCGCCTGCTCGATCACGCCCGGGATTGCAATCTCGCCATCCGCGTCGAAAGGTGTTGCCAGCGCGGCCGACAGGCCAAAATTCTCACTCATCCGATCCTCCCGATCTTATGGGATCAGTGTGTAGCATGCTGACATGTTAGTTGTAAAGCGAAGTTCATATCAGTCGCCTATATGTGACTACACTGACGTCGAATTGGCAGCGGTAGCAGTTGATGGAATTTTATGGAGCCTCGGCCCCGGCCGCTGTCAGCGCCTTACAGGCACGTAATCGAGCCCGCCATCGATTTGTGAAGGCCGGCCATCGAGAAAAAGCTCGCCGATGCGCGGCGCGGAGCGGGCAATGACCTTGCCGCGCCTAATGACGGCGAGACGATTGGGTTTCAGGCGCAGTGCTTCCAGAGTGTCGACAGCCTGCAGCACGACGAAATCGGCATTGCAGCCCTTTTCCAGGCCATAGCCTTCAAGGCCGAGCGTCTTGGCGGAGTTGACGGTGAGTGCGTCGAAGATCTTCTTCTTGTCTTCGATGCCGGCCATTTGCGCGACGTGGATCGCCATGTGGCCGACCTCAAGCATGTCGCCGGAGCCCATCGAATACCAGGGGTCCATCACGCAATCATGGCCGAAGGAGACGTTAAGCCCGGCATCCATCAGTTCGCGCACGCGCGTCATGCCGCGGCGCTTCGGATACGTGTCGTGCCGGCCTTGCAGCATGATGTTGATGAGCGGGTTAGGGATAACATTGATCTTCGCCTCTGCCATCAGCGGGATGAGCTTGGAGACGTAGTAATTGTCCATCGAATGCATCGAGGTCAGGTGCGAGCCGGCAACGCGGCCCTGCAGCCCAAAGCGGACCGTCTCTGCCGCCAGCGTTTCGATGTGACGCGACATCGGGTCGTCGGTTTCGTCGCAATGCATGTCGACGGGAAGACCGCGATCGGCGGCGATCCTGCAGAGCGCCTCGACCGAGGCTCTGCCCTCATCCATCGTGCGCTCGAAATGCGGAATGCCGCCAACGATATCGACGCCCATGTCGAGCGCGCGCGAGAGGGAAGCGACGCCGTCCTTGGCCCGATAGTATCCATCCTGTGGGAAAGCGACGAGCTGCAGATCGATATAAGGCTTGACCTTGTCCTTCACCTCCAGAAGCGCCTCGGCCGTCACCAGCTTGGGATCGGAGGTGTCCACATGGCTGCGGATGAACAGCAGTCCTTGCGTGACGGCGAGATCGCAGTAGCGCAGCGCACGCTCGACAAGCTCCTCCTTCGTCACGATCGGGCGCAGCTCGCCCCAAAGCGCGATACCCTCCAACAGCGTGCCGGATATATTCATGCGCGGCAGGCCGAGCGAAAGCGTGGCATCCATATGGAAATGCGGGTCGACGAAGGGCGGGCTCACCAGCCGGTCGGTCGCATCGATCTCTTCCTTCGCCTCCGCCGCGATTGAGGCGTCGGTTGCTGCGATTTTGCCATCCTTGACGGCGATATCGATGCCTGTGCGGCCATCTGGCAGATTGGCATTGCGAATGATCAGATCGAACATGAACGGCTCCTCGGATTATCTTTCGCCACGGCGATAGGCTTGCATCAGCGCCTGCGGCACGCGGGCGCGCCTGCTCATGACGGCTAGGGCAACGATGGACAGGATATAGGGCGTCATCAGGAAGAGCTGATAGGGCACGCCCTGCACCGCGGTTTGCAGGCGCAATTGGAATGCATCGAAGAAGGCGAAGAGCAGGGCACCGAACAGCGCCCGGCCCGGCCGCCAGGACGAAAAGACGACGAGCGCGATGCAGATCCAGCCGCGTCCCTGCACCATCGTCGGAAAGAAGCTGTTGAAGGCGGAAAGCGTCAGGAAAGCGCCGCCCATGCCCATCAGGGCACTGCCGGCGATGATGGCGCCATAGCGGATCCTCATCGGGTTGAGACCCTGGGCCTCGGCCGCATGCGGATTTTCGCCGGTCATGCGGATCGCAAGCCCGACCGGAGTGCGGAAGATGAGGTAGGCCATGACCAGCGCCACCAGGATCGCGAGATAGGTCGGTGCGGTCTGCGTGAAGAGAGCGGGGCCGATGAAGGGCAGGGTGGAAAGCCCGGGAATGGCGATCGGCTGAAACGGTGTGATGGTTGGCGGCGTCCCGGCGACGGGAACGATCAGCCGGAAGACGTAGTAACTGAAGCTGGATGCGAAAAGCGTCACGCCGAGGCCGGAAACATGCTGCGACAGGCCAAGCGTCACCGTCAGGGCCGAATGCAAAAGCCCGAAAATGCCGCCGGCAATCGCCGCGATGAGAAGGCCGGTCCACAGATCGGCACCGTGATAGACGGAGAGCCAGCCGATCATCGCGCCAAAGGTCATGATGCCCTCGATGCCGAGATTAAGAACGCCGGCCCGCTCGCAAAGAAGCGCGCCGAGCGTGCCGAAGATCAAGGGTGTCGCAATCCGCAACACGGCAGCCCAAAGCCCGGCCGATGCGATGATGTCGAACAGCGTGTTCATCGGCGGATCCTGTACTGCGTGAAGAACAAGGCGATCAGCATCGTCAGCAGCGACAGGGCCACCGTGACGTCGGCGATATAGGTGGGGATGCCGAGACTGCGGCTCATGCCGTCGGCGCCGACAAACATGGTGGCGGTAAAGATCGCCGCAAGAACGACGCCAAGCGGGTTGAGGTTTGCTAGCATGGCGACGACGATGCCGGCATAGCCGAAGCCAGGGGACAGATCGGTCGTGACGTAACCTTTGACACCCATGACTTCGATGGCGCCTGCAAGGCCGGCAAGCCCGCCCGAAAGACAGGCGACCTTGACGAGGGTCGAACCGAGACGAACGCCGGCAAAAGCGGCGCCCGAGGGATTGAGGCCCGCTGCCCGCGACTGCATGCCGAAAACGGTACGCGACTGAACGAAATAGACGATTGCCGCAATGATGATCGCAATTGCAAAACCGATATGAAGGCGCGATCGCGCAATCAGCTTCGGCAGCATGGCGTGATCCCCAAGTGCCTGGGATTGTGGCCAGCCAAATGCCGTCGGGTCCTTCAGCACGCCGTCGATCAGCATGGAGACGAAGAGAATGGCGATGAAATTCAGGATAAGGCTGGTGACGACTTCGTCGACGGAAAAGCGCAGCCGCAGCCATAGTGGCAGGAGGATCAGGACCATGCCGGCAATGGCGCCGATCACCATCAAGAGCGGGATAAGGATCGGGCCGGGCAGGTCGGCGAGCATTTTCGACCCGAAGGCCGCAACGGCAATGGCGCCGAAATAGAATTGTCCCTCGGCGCCGATATTCCACAGACGGGCGCGAAAGGCGACCGCGGCGGCGAGACCTGTTAGTATCAACGGTGTGGCGCGCGTCAACGTCTCCGTAGCTGAAAGCCGAGAGCCGAATGCGCCAAGCAGAATCCGCCGATAGGCTTCGAGGACCGGTGCGCCGGCAATCGCGATCAGTATGCCGGCGAGTGCAAGGGCTGCGATGACCGAAAGCACAGGAGCGAGGATCATCATAGACAGTGGACGGTGCTCGCGCCGTTCAAATCGCATGATCGACCCCACTCTTTTCTTTCCATTCTCCCGCCATCATCAGTCCCAGCAGGCGCGCATCGGCCTTATCGGCATCGATAGGCGCCGAAAGGCGTCCGCCGACGATTGCCTGGATGCGATCGGCCAATGCAATGACCTCGTCTAGGTCCTCCGAGATCAAGAGAACGGCAGTGCCCTGTCGGCGCGCTTCCAGAATGCGTCCGTGAACGGCGGCCACTGCACCTTCGTCCAGCCCGCGCGCTGGCTGGGCGGCTATCAGGATTCGTGGTCGCTCATGGAGATTGCGACCGAGGATCAGCTTCTGCATATTGCCGCCCGATAATAGCCGGGTGCGTGTCGCAGCATTGCCGCCGCGCACGTCGAATGCCTCGATGATCTCCTGCGCAAAGGCCATGCCGGCACCTTTGTCGACCAGACCATGCTTCGAATAGGAAGGCAGGCGCTCGAGCACGGCATTCTCCCAGATCGCCATTTCGCCGATGGCACCATCACGGTTTCGGTCTTCCGGAATGCGCCCGATGCCAGCCTCGATAATCGCGGCAACGTCGAGATCGCCGACGGGCTTGCCGAACAGAAGAAGCTCGCCGGATGAGCGATTCGACGTGCCGGACAGGATTTGTCCCAAGGTCGCCTGACCATTGCCCGATACGCCAATGATCCCCAGAACTTCGCCGGCCCGGACATGGAAGCTGATATTTTTCAACCGTTCGACGCCACCGGTCTTGACGATGATATCGCGAGCTTCGAGCACGATGTCGCCCGGCGTCGACGCTTCGCGGGTCGGGCGTGTGACTCGATGTCCGACCATCAGTTCCGCAAGCTCGGCCTTGCTGGTCTGAGATGCCTGTCTTTCGGCCGCGACCTTGCCGCCGCGCAGGACGACGATGCGATCGGCCGTCGCCATGACTTCATCGAGCTTGTGCGAGATGAAGATCAAGGACAGGCCTTGTGCGGCCATCTGTTTCAGCGTCGAAAAGAGCTTTTCTGCCTCGATCTGAGTGAGAACGGCGGTCGGCTCGTCGAGGATCAGGATGCGCGCATCGTTGTAGAGCGCTTTCAGGATTTCCACCCGCTGCTGTTCGCCGACCGAGAGATCGCCGAGGCGGGCATCCGGATCGACTTTCAAACCGAAGCGTTCGGCAATCGCCAGAAGTTTGTTGCGGGCCGCTGCCGTTTGGGACTTGAGCGACCAAAGTGCCTCCGTGCCCGTCATGATGTTTTCCAGCACAGTCAGGTTCGGCGCGAGCGAGAAATGCTGATGCACCATGCCGACGCCGGCCCGGATCGCCGCGCGCGGCTTGCCCTGCGGCAATTCCGCATTGTCGATCAGGATGCGACCGGCATCGGGCACATAGTGCCCGAAGAGGATGCTCATCAGTGTCGTCTTGCCGGCGCCGTTCTCGCCGAGCAGGGCAACGATCTCACCCTTTGCTAGAGACAGCGAGATATTGTCATTGGCAATCGTGCTGCCGAAGCGTTTGCTGACACCTTCGATGGAAAGGACAGGGATGGTCATGCCGGAAAGCCTGCAATCGGGTAGCGATGCTGCCAACGTTGCTCAGCCTCGAGCGCGGATGCAAGCTGCAGCAACAGCTTATCCTCACCCATGGGGGCCATCAGTTGGACCGGCAGCGGCAATCCTTCCGCATCCTCGCCGAAGGGAAGTGTGATGGCCGGAAAACCGGAAATATTGGCGAGCGCGGCAAGAGGGGCGAAGGATGTCATGCGCTCGAGGTGCAATTGAGTGTCCGAATGATCCGTCGGAAAGGACCCGATGGGTGGCGGTGCCGAAGCGAGCATCGGCATGACGATGACGTCGAGCCTGTCGAAGATTTCCCACAGAATGCGGCTAGCCTTCACGGCGCCATTGAGGGAGCTCCAAAGGACTGTTGCCGGCATGGCGCGTCCGCGCATGATGAAGGCTTGCGTCATCGTCTCGGTGAGACGCGTGTCCAGTTCGAGATCGTCAATCAGGTGGGCGATATTGACGGAAATGATATCACCAAAAGCGCGTGCGCTCGCTTGAACGGCGCTTTCCATCTCATCCCAACGGATGGATATCAGCTCGTTTCCCCGGCTTTCGAGGAAACTGGCCGCTGCTTCCACCGCTTGGGCCCGATCCTGTTCGATTGCGTAACGCTGGCCGGTGTCTGCAAGGAGTCCAATGCGAAGCTTACCCGTCTTGGGCGCGGATTGAGTGATATCCGCGAACGGTCCTCGTGTTCGACCTCGCACGGCATCGAAAATCCGTGCGGTATCGCGTACCGAGCGGGTGACTGCGAGTTCGCTGGCGACCCCGCCGAGATGATTGCCGAAGGAGGGGCCGGCGGGCACGGCGCCGCGAGTCGGTTTCAGCCCGACAAGGCCGCAACAGGCGGCCGGCACGCGGATCGAGCCGCCCGCGTCCGTCGCGTGCGCGATCGCCACGATGCCGGCGGCAACTGCGGCCGCGGCACCGCCCGAAGAGCCGCCGGCCGTTCTGCCTTGGTCCAGGGGATTTCGGCAGATCGGACCGATTGCGGGCTCTGAAGTGAGGGAAAAACCGAATTCCGGACTGGTGGTCAAGCCGAAGGCGCAGAGACCGGCATCGCGAAAACGCTCTGCCAAATCGCTGTCCGCGCCTTGACCCGTGCGGGCGAAGAGGCGCGAGCCTGCCGTCACCGGCAGTCCCGGGAAGGGGCCGCCGAGATCCTTGGCAACCGTCGGCACGCCTGAGAACGGCCGCAACGCAAAACGCTCCGGATGCTGCGAGGCTTCCTTATCCATGGCGTGCGCTGCCGCAAGCCCGGCTTCAGGATTGACATAGGTAATGGCTCCAAGCTCATCTTTCATGGCGCAGGCGGCAAGCGCCGCCTGCATGGCATCCACACAGGTAAGCTTGCCGGACTTGATCGCGCCGGCCAGCTCCGTGGCGTCAGTGAATGACGGTCTGGTCATGATCGAGCCGAAGGATTACTTCGGCTGATCCGCTATCTTCGGCACTTCGAAGCTGCCGGCCTTGATGTCGGCGCGGACCTTCTCCATCGCAGCTTCGGCCTCTGCTGGTGCTGTGCCCTTCACATAGACGATGTCGCTGCCGCCTTCCTTCATCAGACCGTAGGCCGTGTAGTTGCGGCCGACGGGCTTGCCGGCGGCGACGTCGGCGATCGCCGCATTGAGAATGGGGCGGAAGTACCACATGGCATTGGCGAAAACGGTGCCGGGATAGCGCGGCGTGTAATCGATCAGCGATCCCACCGATTTGATATGCCGCTCCTTGGCGGCATCAGCCGTACCGATGCGCTCACCGAAGAGCACGTCGGCACCGGCGTCGATCTGCGCGAGACCGGCTTCACGCGCCTTCGGCGGGTCGAAGAAGGTGCCGATGAAGGAGACGAGGTGCTTGCAATCGGGATTGACCGCTTTGACGCCCGCGGCAAAGGCATTGATCAGCATGTTGACTTCGGGAATCGGGATGGCGCCGACGGAGCCGACGACGTTCGACTTGGTCATCTTGCCCGCCAGCATACCGGCGAGATAGGCGCCATCATAGTTCCAGGTGCCGAAGACGCCGAAATTGCTCCCGGCAGCCTCGCCGCTGGACCCGAGAACGAAAGCCGTATCCGGGTAGTCGGCAGCAACCTGGCGTGCTTCCTTCTCTACAGCATAGGCCTCGCCGATGATCAGCTTGTTGCCCTGTTCGGCATATTCGCGCATGGCACGCGGATAGTCCGTGCCCGAAACGCCTTCGGAAAAGACATATTCGATAACGCCTTCCTTGGCGGCATCCTGGAGCGCCTTGTGAAGACAGGAGTTCCACGCGTTTTCGACCGGCGAGGCGTGAATGCCTGCGACCTTGAGCGGCGCTGCGGCGCGGGCGACTGGCGCAAGAGCGCTGACGCCGAGCGCGATGCCGGATGCGATGACAGCGCGGCGTGACAGTATGATTTCATTGGTCATTTTTAAGTTCCCCTGCTTTTTGATCATTTGGTAAAAACCATAGGAGGGGGCTAAAAAAGTGTCAAGCAATTGGCGTGCTCAATTAATATGCGGGAGCGCTCGAAATCTGCTCGTCGCTGATAGAATTAGATAACCCGAGCGGGTATTCAATTGTTTTTCGCGCGACCACCGTTCGTGGTCTAGCGAGCAAGCATAATGTCAACCTGCAATACGGTCGATCATATGTGCAATCGCTGCGCGATAGCGATCCGCATCACCCCCCGCATCGATGGCGAGGGCGGCGCGATCGAAGGCCGCTGAGAGAATGTCGGCGAGGGCCTCAACGGCGATATCCGACCCCTGCCCACGACTGAGCGCTGCTTCCAGACCATGTTTCAGTGTAAGGGTGGTGGTTTCCTCATCCAGCTGCTTCATATCGACAAAACCAAGCACAGTCGGTCCTTCAATCAGCAGAAGTCGCGTGCGGCCGACAACCCGCATTGCATCGAGATAGGCGTTGCTGCCGGCGATCAGGGCGGCGCGGGGCGCAAGATGATCAGGGGTTGCCTTTTCTATGGCGCGGGTCACCGCCAGAGCTTCCTCTGTGACAACTGCGCGAAACAGCGCACGCTTGTCCTCGAAATGATGATAGAGCGCGCCGCGGGTGATGCCGGCGGCGGCCACGATCTCCGGCGTCGAGGTCTCGGCATAGCCCTTTTCCACGAACAGGGCGCGGGCAGCCGCGATGAGTGCAGCCTTGGTCTTTTCGGTTCTCTCGCGGTTGGAGCGCGGATCTTGCATGCATGCAGCCTGTATGTTATTCGAAATAATACAGACAGATTGTATGTCTTTTACGGGAGGAAGTGAAGCATGAAGGTAACGAGCTACTATCCGGTAATCATGACTGAGCGCGTCGAGGAGACCGCTGCCTTTTACGTGAAGCATTTCGGCTTCCAGGAGAGTTTCACCAGTGATTGGTACGTCCATCTACAGTCGGCTGAGGACAGCGCTGTCAATCTCGCCATTCTGAATGGGCAGCATGAGACGATTCCGCCGCAGGGGCGTGGTAAGGTCGCAGGCTTATTGCTCAACTTTGAAGTAGATGATGTCGATGCCGTTTATGCGCGCTTGCGGGCGGCCGGCCTGCCGATTCTGCTTGCCGTCCGCAACGAGGATTTCGGTCAGCGTCATTTCATCACGTCCGATCCGAACGGCGTCTTGATCGACATCATCAAGCCGGTACCGCCAAGTGCGGAGTTCGCATCTCTCTATGCCGAGCATGCACTTCCGCAGAATCGTTAAGGTGCTGGGCGCAATCGATAAAATCGCGCGATGCGACTCTATCTTTGATTAACTAGGTCGCTTCACCCAATATTTCGGTTTTCATGCGATAAAACGGGCCAGAGGTAAGGTGACCCATGCAAGAGCTCCCGGTTTCGTCAAAAATCATCAAATCAGTCTATTTCCGCCCGGATGACGGACGGCTTTATATCCGCTTCAAGAACGGCGAGGAACGTCAATTCACCGGCGTTCCGCAGAAGGTGGCGATCGCCATGGTGAAAGCGCCGTCGCCCGGCCAGCACTATATCGAGCATATCCGCACCCAGTTCGAACGAGTCGCTTGAAGTGAGAGCCGCCGGCTGATCGGCGTCCTCGCTTTGAAGGAGCCAGCTCGTTCGTTTTCCATCACGAAGTAGAACGAGCTTTATGTCTCGGCGCATTGATAAACACTAAGTTGCGCTATCTATGTCACTCATAACCACCTTTCAGGGAGGAAGATGCGTGATTGATGAGAAGCAGCTTATTTCCAAGATCACCTGGAGGCTTATGCCCTTTTTGGGCATCCTCTATCTGATCGCCTATATCGATCGCCAGAATGTCAGTTACGCCAAGCTTGAGATGGTCGATGCGCTCGGCATGAGCGAGTACGCCTATGGCCTTGGCGCGTCGCTGTTCTTCATCGGCTATTTCATCTTCGAGGTGCCGAGTAATCTGCTTCTGGACAGGTTCGGAGCCAGCAGGTGGTTTGCACGCATTCTGATCTCCTGGGGCGCAGTTACGGTCGCGCTTGCCTATACGCAGAATGCGACCATGTTCTATATTCTTCGCTTCCTGCTGGGCGCTTGCGAGGCCGGGTTCTTTCCAGGCGTACTCTATCTGCTGACCCTTTGGTATCCTTCGGCCTATCGCGGCACGATGGTCGGACTTTTCATGATCTTCAGCGCTTTCGCCAATGCGATCGGCGCGCCGCTTGGTGGCGTGCTGCTGGACTTGAACGGCCTTTATGGTATTGCCGGCTGGCAATGGGTCTTCCTGGTGACCGGTATCCCAGCCATTATTGCCGGCTTCATCACCCTGTTTTACCTGCCGGATCTGCCATCCAAAGCGACGTTCCTCGACAACACGGAAAAGAACTGGCTGAAGGACCGGCTCGCGGTGGAAAATTCCGGGATGGAGCAGAACGCCGCCGACGGCTTTAAGGCTCTCGTCAATCCGCGCGTGCTGTTGATGGCGCTTTGCTATATCGGTTTCCCGCTCGCCGCCTATGGCCTCAGCTACTGGCTGCCGACGATCGTCAAGAATTTCGGCGTCAGCAACACGACGAACGGTTTCCTGAACATCATCCCGTGGATTCTCGTCGCCATCGCTCTTTATGCCGTGCCGCGTGCAGCGGACAAGGCGGAGTCCAAGACGCCCTATATCGTCATTCCCGCGCTGGTCGGCGCCGTAAGCCTGGTGTTATCCGCCGTTATTCCCGACCATACGCTGCAGTTTGTTTTCCTCTCCATTGCGGCGGCTGGCATCTTCGCGGGTCAGCCAGTGTTCTGGAGCTTGCCGTCGCGCTTCCTACAGGGAGCGGGTGCGGCAGCAGGCCTTGCTGCCATCAATTCAGTCGGCAATCTCGGCGGCTTCATCGCTCAAAACGTCGTGCCCTGGATCAAGGATTCCACGGGAAGCACGATCGCGCCGATGTTCTTCTTGGCCGCCTGCCTTCTGATTGCGGTGCTGTTGGTCCTTGTGATCGGACGCATGATACCGCGCACACCCCGGCCGGAAGATTTTGGCAATCCGAACGCAGCCCGCGTGAAATGATTGCGCTCATGCTTGCAAAGGCAGCCGCCAAATGAGAGGGGCGGCCCGACGGCCGCCCCAATTTTTCAGGTGCTGATATCAAGCTCACGCAAAGGCGTAGGAACCATCCGGGCGTTTGGGCACGCGCCGCTGCCAATGGATATAACCTTCCTCTTCCATGGCCTTTTCGTCCATCTCGACGCCCCAGCCGGGCCGATCGGGTCTAAGCTCGAGATAACCGTCCCTCGGCAGATAGGGGTCGACGACATAGCGGGTTTCGCCTTGTCGCTGTTCGACTTCGTTGCCGCCATAGACGTAGGCCTGACCCTTCGGCAGCCGGTATTCGAGTATCCGAAAGTTCTGTGCGGCGGCCGAAAAATGCACGTTGACGGCGGTCGCGAGCGGCCCCATCGGATTGTGCGGAGCTATTCCGACGAAATGCGCTTCGGCGATCGTCGCGATGCGCCGCATCTCGCTGATGCCGCCGACGACGCAGATGTCGGGCTGGATCAGGTCGGCGCCCTTGACCTGCAGCAGGCGCAGGAACTCGTTGCGATTATAGAGGGACTCGCCGGTCGCCAGCACGCAATTGAGGCCCTGTTTCAGCTCGCCCCACATCTCGATGTTTTCGGGCCGGAGCGGCTCTTCATAGAAAAGCGGGTCATAAGGAGCCAGCGCATTGCCGAGCTGGCGGGCGGCGACCGGCTCGAAGATTTTCGCATGGGCGTCGAAGGCGATCTCGTAGTCGTCGCGCACGGTCTCGCGCAGCGAACGGAAATAGTCGGCCGATGCCTTGACGACATTGCCCCAGCGATGGGCGTGCATGTCGATGCGCCATGGGCTGAGTTTGAAGGCGGAAAAGCCCCATTCGGCGTTCAGACGGTCGAGCTCATCGCGCGCAGCCGGCGCATCCGGTGCGGTGTAGACGCCGGCATAGACCTTGATGCGATCGCGCACCGCGCCGCCGAGCAGCTTGTAGACCGGAACATTGAGGGCTTTGGCCGAGAGATCCCAGAGGCAGTGATCGAGCGCGGAAATCGCCGAAAGCCCAAGCGCGCCCGGCGGGAAGCGGCTCTGCTGGATCAGCAGGTTGACGAGATAGTCGATCCGGCTTGGATCCTGACCGGCGAGGAAACCGTAGAGATAGTCGAGAATCGGCGGCAGTGCCAAATCGGGGCCGTGATTGTAGCACTCGCCCCAGCCCGTCAATCCATCGTCCGTATCCAGCGCCACGATGACGCGCGGGCGATCCTTATCGCGGGTCACGAATACCCGCATGCGGTCGATCTTCATCTTCTCTTCCTTCTATCGATTGACATGAATGCGGCATGGGAGCTGCCGCAGGTGGGGAAATCGTTGCGCGCATCGCGGCGAAGCCTGGCTCGTGGAAAATGGGCATTGCGGCGTTGTCGAGGGAAGGCATCAAGCCGCGCTCCCGTTCTTCACGGTTTCGGGCTCGACATAGCGGAACCGCCGCGAGCGATCCCTGTCGCGAGGGTCGGGGCGCGGGATCGCCGAAATCAGCGCCTGCGTATAGGCATGTTCGGGTGCATTGCAGACCTTGTCGGCATCGCCGACCTCGACGAGGCGCCCTTTATACATGACGCCGACGCGGTCGCACATGTAGCGGATGACGCCGATATCATGACTGATGAAGATATAAGCGAGGCCAAGTTCGTCCTGCAGGCGCATGAGGAGATCAAGCACCTGCGAGCGGACGGAAACATCGAGGGCCGAGGTCGCCTCGTCGGCGACGATCACGCGGGGATTGAGGGTAATGGCGCGGGCAATGCCGATGCGCTGGCGCTGGCCGCCTGAGAAGGCATGCGGATAGCGCTCGCGCGCCCTCGGATCGAGACCGACTTGTTCCATCAGATGGCAGACGCGCTCGTCGAGTGCCCGGCCCCTGGCGATGCCGTTGACGAGCAATGGCTCACCGATGATCTGCGAGACCGTCATGCGCGGATTGAGCGAGCCGAATGGGTCCTGGAACACCATGCGCAGCTCGCGGCGCGCTGCCGCAAGGGCCGCCCCCTTGGCGCTTGCGAGATCGGTGACGTCGCCATCGGCGCGGCGATAGAGAATTTCGCCTGCACTCGGATCGATAAGGCGCATGATCGAGCGGCCCATCGTCGTCTTGCCCGATCCGCTCTCGCCGACGATCCCAAGCGTTTCGCGCGGCAGAAGCGAGATCGAGACGTCGTTGAGAGCACGAACCTCGCCGAAGGCCATCGATACGTTGCGCAGTTCAAGGATCGGAGCAGCGGTCTTGTCGAGCGGCGGTCGTGCCAGCCGGATTTCGGCCTTCCTCTCGAGCTTCAGCACCGAGCCGATCAGCATGCGGGTATAATCGTCCTTCGGCGCATGGAAGATCTGCTCGACCGGACCGTATTCCCTGACGACGCCATTGTGCATGACGAGCACGTCGTCGGCGATCTGCGCGACCACGCCCATGTCGTGGGTGATGAACAGCACCGCCATGCCATTGCCTTTCTGCAGCCGGGCAATGAGGTCGAGGATTTCAGCCTGCGTCGTGACATCAAGTGCCGTCGTCGGCTCGTCGGCGATCAGAAGCTGCGGCTTGCAGGCAAGCGCCATGGCGATCATGGCACGCTGACGCATGCCGCCCGAATATTGAAAAGCGTAGCGGTCAATCGCCTTTTCGGGCGAGGGGATTTCCACCTGTTTCAAAAGCGAGATCGCCTCGGCGCGTGCCTCGGTCTTGCTCATCCTCGTATGGAGGCGGAGCGCCTCCATGATTTGATCGCCGACCGTGTGGACCGGCGAGAGCGATGCCATCGGCTCCTGAAAGATCATGGCAATGTCGCGCCCGCGGATCGATCTGATCTGCCGCCCGCGCGGATTGAGTCTGACGAGATCGACCGAACTGCCGCCAGCACCGTTGAGAATGATCGAGCCGCCGGTGATGCGGCCGGGGGCATCGACGATCTGCAGGATCGAGCGTGCGGTAACGGATTTGCCCGAGCCGCTCTCGCCGACGACGCAGAGCGTCTTTCCGGGTTCGATCGCAAAGGAGAGATTGTCGACCGCGCGGAAAATACCCGTTCGCAAGGGGAAGTCGACGGTGAGATTCTTGACCTGCAGCAACGGGCGGGAGGTGTTCATGGAAACGATATCGGTCATGCCCGCCTCATTTGTTGTAGGGATCGGCCGCGTCGCGCAGGCCATCGCCGAGAAGGTTCAGGGCCATGACGGCGATGACGACGGCGACACCCGGTAGAAAGAGCCATGGTGCGGTTGCGATCGAGCGGATGTTCTGCGCCTCGCGCAACAGCACGCCCCAGGAAATCGTCGGCGGCTGCAGGCCAAGCCCCAGGAAGGAGAGGGACGTCTCGGCTAGGATCATCGCCGGCACGGCAAGCGTGATCGAGGCGATGATGTGGCTGGCGAAGCTCGGCAGCATATGGCGGAAGATGATGCGCCCTTCGCTGGCGCCGTCGAGCCTGGCCGCGGAGACGAACTCTTCCGTGCGCAGTGACAGGAAACGGCCGCGCACGACGCGGGCAAGCTGCGCCCAGCCGGTCAAGGACAGGATGATCGTGATCATCATATATTGCAGCGCCGCCGGCCAGCCCTGCGGCAGGGCCGCCGCCATGGCAAGCCAGATCGGAATGGTAGGCAGCGACAGGACGAAATCGATCAGGCGCTGGATTAAGAAGTCGAGCTTTCCGCCGTAATAACCTGAAATTCCTCCCAGAACGATACCAA
Source organism: Rhizobium sp. AB2/73 (assembly GCF_020871915.1). NCBI lineage: Bacteria > Pseudomonadati > Pseudomonadota > Alphaproteobacteria > Hyphomicrobiales > Rhizobiaceae > Rhizobium > Rhizobium sp. AB2/73. The sequence goes on from NZ_CP067072.1 coordinate 572,643, forward strand.
GCAGAAGCGAGAAGAACACGCCGACGAGGCCGATCGACAGCGAAATCTGCGCACCTTGGACGGTGCGGCTGAAGACGTCACGGCCGATCCGATCCGCGCCGAACAGCAAAAGTGGTGTCGTCTTGTCCGAGGAGGCCAGCAGGTGAATGTTGCTCGTGAAGAGGCCGAGTACGGAATATTCGTAGCCGCGACCGAACAGGCTGATTGAGACGCGCTTGGTCGTGTCTTCCTTGAAGATCGGCGCAAGCGTTTCCGGATCGCGTGTGAGCTTTAGCGGATAGTAGTGCAGCCCGAAGGAAAAGCCGTTGTCCGTATCGAAGAAATGCACCTTCTGTGGCGGGTGAAAGGTTGCGCGTGCATTCTGCTGATTGGGGTCATTGATGGCAAAGAAGCCGGGCGCGACCGCGACGATATACATCAATATGGTGACGACGAGGGCGACCATGGCAAGCTTGTGGCGGCGGAAAGCCCACCAGATCAGTTGCCATTGCGAGGCGACGGCGTTTCGGTCGGGGCGCAGATTTGTGACGGCGAGATCGGCCATGGGCTGCTCCTATTCCAACCGGATGCGGGGATCGACGAGGGCAAGCAGAATGTCACTGATGAGTGACCCGATCAGCGTCAGCGCGCAGATCAGCAGCACGAAGGCACCGGCCAGATACATGTCCTGCGCCATCAGCGCCTGCAGCAGCAATGGCGCCGCCGTTGGCAGGTTGAGAACGATCGCGACGACGACTGAGCCCGAAATGAGATTGGGCAGCAGCCATGCGATGGTGGAGATGAACGGATTGAGCGCTATGCGCAGCGGATACTTGACCAGCAGCCGGAACTCGGAGAGGCCTTTCGCGCGCGCCGTCGTCACATAGGGTTTCGGCAGCTCATCGAGCATATTGGCGCGCATGACGCGGATGAGGCTTGCGGTAGAAGAAACGGCAAGGATGACGACCGGCAGCCACAAATGCGAGAGCAGATCCACCATCTTGGCGATGCTCCAGGGGGCCGTCTCGAATTCGGTGGAGAACAGACCGCCGACATCCTGGCCGAACTCGACGGCTGCGACATACATCAGCACCAGCGCCAGTAGGAAGGAGGGGATGGCAAGCCCGAGAAAGGTGAAGGCGGTAAAGAAATAATCGCCGATCGAATATTTCTTGACGGCGGAATAGACGCCGATCGGCAGCGCGATCGCCCAGGTCGCTATCAGCGCTGCAAGCGCCAGAATGAGCGTCAGCGCCATGCGCTCCCAAATCAGGCCCGAGACCGGTTGCTGCCATTCGAACGAAATACCGAAATCGCCGCGCGAAAGAATGCCCCACATCCATTTCAGATATTGGATGAGCATCGGCTGATCGAGGCTGAAGCGTTCGCGCAATTGCGCAGCTGTGTTCTGATCGACCACTTCATTCGAAGAGGCGAGCGTGGCGATATAGGTCGTCACATAGTCGCCGGGAGGCAGCTGGATCAGCACGAAGGCCAGGAAGCTGATGGCGAAAAGGGATGGGATCATCCACAAGAGGCGTTTACCGATGAAGACCAGCATGGCTGTTTCTCGCAATGAGTGCTGCCGCGGGCAGCTCCGCATCAAGGAAAGCGCCGCCCGTGCAAGGCGGCGCTTGATCGGCGTAATCAACTGGTGAAGAAGAATTGCTGCGGCATGGCCGGTCCCGGATTGGGCCAGGACCAGCTGTCCGGCTGCTTTTCCGGAACATTGTGCAGGTTATTGCGGATGATGCCGAAGCCGCCGACGGCAAGGCAAAGTCCAACGGTTTCAAATTCTTCGGCGGCGATGTCGAAGATCTGCTTCATGACGGCGCCGCGCTTGTCGAGATCGGCCGTCGAGCGTGCCTCGTCGAAAAGCTTCATGCGCTTCTTTTGGCTCTCCGGCGGCTCCTCGCCCTGTTTGCCGTTCGACGTATACCAGACCGACCATGGAATGGCGTAGCGCGAACCCTGCGGGTGGAAAGCGAAGAAATCGCGCGGATCGAGCATCGGATCGAGGCCGCCAGGCCCCGGCCAGACCTGGGCATCATGGGCATTGTCGTCGCCGCGGGTGTAGTAGAGCGCACGCTCGATCGTATTGACCTTCATGTCGACGCCGATCTGGGCCCAATGCGCCTTCACCAGTTCGAGGGCATCGACCAGATCGGGATAGAGGGTCGGTATGACGTCGACGGCGAAGAAGACTTTCTGGCCGTCCGGCCTCAGGCGGAAGCCGTTTGCATCCTTCTTGCCGTAGCCGGCCTCATCGAGCATGGCTCCGGCCTTGTCCGGATCGTAGTTGGTGAATTGACGGGCATATTTTTCATTGTACCAGGGATGCTCCGGTCGCGGCCCGGCCTGGTATCCCTCGCTCTGACCGAAATAGACGATGTCGATTATTTCCTGTCGATTGATCCCGAGCGAGAGCGCCTGCCGGACCGACTTGTCGGCAAACATCTTGCGCATGGCCGGATCTTTATGGGTGATGTTGAAGTAGATCTGGCATTGCTGCGAGGTGGAAGGGACGAGAGTTAAAAGGCGATAGTCGCCCTTCTTCATGTTCTGCGAGAGCGTCGGCTTATTGGCGAGCACGCTGATATGGCGCTCCTGAATATCGATCTTGCCGGAAATGACGTTCAGCATCAGCGATTCCACATCCTGCGAGATGCCGAAATTGATCTCGTCGACATAGGGAAGCTGGTTGCCCGAGGTATCGACCTGCCAGAAGTATGGGTTGCGGGTCATGACAACACGGGTTGCGCCGCCGGTATAGGGTTCCTTGACGACCCAGGGATCGAGCGTCGGCTTGTCCGGATTGCCCCAGCGTGAGGGGATTTCGATGTCGCCGCAGCGGGCGCGGAAGAGTTCGGGCCAACTGCTGACGCCGGCCTTCTTCGCATCCTCCGCGACGTTCGGATTGTATTTGGGCAAGAACTGGCTGCAATAGTGCTTCGGAAACAGCGTTGGATGCTGGCCGAGCGGGGTTGCGAGATTTTCCAGATAAAGCGCGTTCGGAGCGGCAAAGGTGAATTTCACCGTATAGTCGTCAATCTTCGTGACATCCACCGCCTTGCCGGCAACGGAGAGCTGAGCGGGCGTCGCGCTATAGAGATCGGTATTCTTGACGCAGTCTTCGATTGCAAAAACGACGTCATCCGCCGTGAATGGCTGACCGTCGGACCAGCGTGCGCCTTGAATGAGATAGAAGGTGAACTGCGAGGCGTCGGCATTGACGTCCCAGCGCGCGGCGAGGTTCGGCAGGACCTGCGTGAATTCGAGATTCCAGCGCACCAGACTCTGGTTGCCCACCATACGCAGAATGCCGTTGTGGTCGGACGAGCCTCGCAGGCCGCGCCGTAAGGTGCCGCCATAGGTCCCGACTTTCTCATAAGGGGTGACGACCATCGGCTTTTTCGGCAGCCGGTCGGCCAGTGGCGGCAGCTTGCCATCCTTGACGAGCGCAGCCAGGGCGGGTGCCTCACCGCCTGCATCGGCAGCGTTGACACGACCGGCCAGAGACAGGGCTGCCATGCCCGCCATGCCGCCGAGGACGGCGCGCCTGCTCACGCCGCGGGACAATATTTCATCGCGCATCGAATCCCTCCCGTTTTGATTTCGGCCGGGCTTTGCCTCGACCGATGCGACAGGCTCCCGTCCCGTCGCCATGCACCCCTCAGGCGCAGCGTCGAGACCATATTACGTTCTCAGATAATTACAAGAGTTGACAGATTTTTACAGATTTAGTAGCCCTGTCGCGCAGGAAATGCGTTATGGCTGTCGCCGGCCAGCATTCATGAAGGACGATGATGAAACTCTCTGTCGCCAACGATTCCGGTGCGGGCGCGACGCGCTTCGGCGACATCATCTATGAGAGAATCGTCGCCATGATTGCGGACGGAACCTTTCCGGTGAATGAGCGGCTGCCGGCGGAAGCCAAGCTCGCGGACATGTTCGGCGCGTCACGACCCGTCGTGCGCGACGCCCTGGAGAGGCTGCGCGCCGACAGCCTCATCGTGTCCCGCAAGGGGTCGGGTTCCTATGTGAGGCAAAGGCCGGATTCCTCGGTCCTGAAAATGGTGCCCGTAGGGTCGCTTGCCGATGTCCAGCGCTTTTTCGAATTTCGCGCCGGGCTCGAGGCCGAGGCCGCCGAGCTTGCGGCGCGCAACTGGCAGGCTGATGACAAGGAACGGATCACTGCAGCGCTTCAAAAGATCGAACAATGTCTTCGCGAGGGCCGGCTTGGCGCGGAAGAGGATCAGGAGCTACACGACGCCATTGCGATCGCGACCGGCAATCAGTTCCATATCACCGTCCGCGAATTGTTCCGGCCGCATTTTGCTATCGGTCATTCCGTGACCCGCAGCCTCAGCCTCAAGCGCACGCCCGAGCAGATCCGCAGTGTTCAGGATGAGCATGCCGTCATCGTGCAGGCGATTTTCGCGCGGCAGGAGACTGAGGCTCACGATGCCATGAAGCGACATATCTTGAATGCACGCGCCCGTATGTTCCAGGGCGTATAGGGAATTGGATGGGCGAAGGCGAGGTGATGACTTCTTTACGCCTCGTCGTTTGTGTCCCGATGAATGATAAAGGGTAAGGGTAGGAAGATGAGTATTGAAACCATGCGGCAGGTGCTGACGGGCGTCTCCGGTGTTCCGGTCACAGCCTATGATGGGAGTGGCGAAGTGGAACCGCGCGTAACCGCTCAGGTCTATCAGCGGGTAGCGGCTGCCGGGATTCATAACATCGTCGCAGCGGGCAATACGGGCGAATTCTATGCACTTACTCCGGGAGAGATCCGCCAAGTTCACGAAGCTGCGATTAAGGGTGTTGACGGCAAGGCCCCGGTGACAGCGGCGATCGGCCGTTCATTGCGCGAGGCGATCCAGATGGCGAAGGATGCTGCCTCGATCGGTGCCTCCGCCGTCATGTCGCATCAACCGGTGGATCCGTTCGCCGCACCCGGCTCGCAGATCGACTATTTTCGCGATCTAGCGGAGGCCTCGCCGCTCCCGCTCGTTGCCTATGTCCGTGCCGAAGGCTTCAGCGTCGACGACATGGTCCGTCTGGCCGGTCACGGCAACATTGCCGGCATCAAGTTCGCGACAACGGATCTGATGCTGCTTTCACGGGCGATAGCAGCTTCCGATCCGAACGGCGCGCTGTTCGTCTGCGGTCTCGCTGAGAGCTGGGCCCCGACATTCGCCGCCGCCGGCGCAAGGGGCTTCACCTCGGGCCTCGTCAATGTTGCTCCGAAACTGTCGCTTGCTGTGCATGCGGCTTTGGAGAAGGGCGATTTTGCCGCTGCCCGCGCCATCGTCAACAAGCTCGAGCCCTTCGAACGCATGCGCACCAAGTTTCGCAACGGAACAAACGTCACCGTCGTCAAGGAGGCCGTCACCTTTTCCGGCCTGAAGGTTGGCCCTGTTCGCGTTCCCGGCGTGCCGCAGCTCGATGTGAAGGATCGCGAGGAGCTTTTTGCCTTGTTGCGCAATTGGCAGGAAGCAGGCGAATTTGCCACCGCCTGACGCCGCGGTATCCGGCGATCGCGACCTGTTCACGAACTGAACTTAGCGTTCTATGGGATATCGTCATAAAATGTGTCAGCGGCTTGGCGAATGGCACTGTGTGAAATGATACCGGCCGACCCGTCAGCTTTTGCCGGGGTCGGCCGTTCGTTGGAGCGGGCCAAGCCTTAGAGCCCGGTCTCTACTTTGCCTCCTTCGATCCCGCCGGATTTTCGACGGCAGTCAGGATCTTGTAGACCGACGAAACGCGTGCAGGGATCGGAAAATTCTTGTTTGCCAGCAGAACGATGCCGATCTGCCGAGCCGGTATGAAGGCTGCGTATGCGCCAAAGCCATTCGTTGAGCCTGTCTTATTGAGAAGGACATCCTTGCGTGGCTGTTGAGGCGGGTTGAGCCGGGTGATCTTGTGGGGCTCAAGCGCCATGTCGGACGAATTGCCGGCAAGCAGCCGGGCAAGCGTCGTTGGATAGGCATAGATTTCCCAGCCGAGCGCCTGCGTCGTGTTGTCGACGCGGTAATAGCCGACATGCGTCGCATCGATTGCCTGCCGAAGTGTGGCGTCGAGCTTTGCTTCACCCATATTGGCCTCGAGAAAGGCAAGCATGTCGGAGCCTGTAGTCTTGATGCCATAGGCCTGCGTGTCGAAGACGCCGCCATTGACGCGGATCGGCTTGCCCTGCTTCGAATAGCCATAGGCATAGTTGCTCATCTCAGCCGGTGGAACGCGGATATAGGTGTGGCTGAGGTTGAGGCCGGAAAGAATTTTATCCCGCATCAGCCCGTCGAACGGCTCGCCCATTGCCTGCGCCGCCAGATAACCGAACAGGCCGATGCTGGGATTGGAGTATTGCCTGTAGGTTCCGGGCGCAAAGGAAGGATGCCAGTTGCGATAATAGGCAACCATCTTGTCCTGATCCGTTACCCCATTGGGAAACTGCAGAGGCAGACCTCCGGCCGAATATGTGGCGAGATCGAGGAGGCTGATCTTGTCGAAGCCGGTACCTGCAAGCTCCGGCATATATTTTGTCGCCTTGTCGGAGAAGGAGAGCTTTCCGCTGATCTGGGCGTAGGAGCCAAGGGCTGCCGTAAAGGTCTTGCTGATGGAGCCGAGCTCGAAGATCGTGTCGTTTGTTACCTTCTGGCCGCTCTCTTTCGAGGCGACGCCGTAATTGAAGATGTAGCGCTTGCCCTTGACGGTAATCGCAATCGCCATGCCCGGTACGTCGTTATCCTTCATGAGCGGACGAATGATCTCGTTGACAGCTCGCTCCAGCTGCTCTGGGTCATTGACTTCGGTGGCGTGGGCACCGACCCCATAGAAAAGGCAGCCTGCGATAATACCGAGCTTCTGCAAAGAATTGGCACGTATATTCAAGATGATATCCTCAGTGTGATGATCGACGATGCAAGATCGCACGGTCGAAAAGGAAGCGATGATTGGCGGCTGTTATCCGGGCGTATGAACTCAGATCGCTGCGGCGATGCGGCCGATTTCGGCAATGATGGCGTTGCGTTCGTCAGCTGCGATGGTGGGGATCTCGCAATAGGCCGTTACGATGATAGGGGCGCGCTTCGATGGCCATAGCACCGCGATGTCGTTGGCATTGCCGTATTTGTCACCGTTTGTTCCGGTCTTGTCGCCCACCAGCCAATCCTTCGGAAGGCCGGCGCGCAGTCGGGTGTCTCCCGTCTTGTTGGCGATCAGCCAGGCGGCCAGTTGCGATCGCGAGGCGGCTGTCAGTATATCGGTGAACAGAAAGCGACGCAGGTTTTCCAGCATCGCCGAAGCTGTCGTCGTGTCACGCTCATCGGTCGGAGTGTCATGATAATTCAGCGTGGGCTCGGTGCGGTCGAGGCGGGTGATCTCGTCGCCTATGCTGCGGCAGAAAGTCGTAATTGCCTCCGGCCCGCCAAAGCTCGCGAGCAACAGATTGGCCGCGGTATTGTCGCTGAGCGTCACGGCTGCCGCACAAAGTTCGCCAACCGTCATGCCATTGTCTCCGGCGTTGGGTTTGGTCGCCGGAGAATAGTCGATGAGATCGCTCTTCTTGTAATGAATGCGCCGGTCGAGCTTCTCATCGCCCTTGTCGACACGGGCAAGCACCAGAGCTGCGGCCAATGCCTTGAAGGTGCTGCACATCAGGATGCGCTCGCCGGCGCGATGCTCGATGCGCCTGCCGCTTGCCATGTCGAGAATGCTGACGCAGATGCGGCCCGGATGCTTGCTTTCGAGTGCGGCAAGCTGCGCCTCGCCCGTATTATCGTCTGCAGTATGTCCAACCGCGCTAAGCCCCGCCAGAACAGGCAGCGCAAGCAAGCTGCCGGCAAGGCTTTGCCGGCGCGACAATAAGATCGTCATCACGTTTCCACTTCGATTGATGTTGAGCAAAGAGGTGCGTATCGGGTCTTCGAGACCTCATTAGGACCCTGCAAATCACCTTGCGAGGCAGACTATGGCTCTGCTTTCTGCCCTAGACAAACGATCAATTCTGAGCTTAGACATGAGAAAAACTTGGCCTTAGAACACAAATGGACATCTCCCAGCTGCCACTGAACGCGCTGCGCGTCTTTGAGGCCTCGGCGCGGCACTGCAGCTTCACACGGGCTGGTCTCGAACTCCGCGTGACGCAGACGGCGATTAGCCACCAGGTCAAGGCGCTGGAAGACGTGCTGGGAGTAACCCTTTTTAAGCGCCTGCCCCGTGGCCTTGCGCTGACCGATGAGGGGCATGCGCTGCTACCGGTGCTGACGGACGCCTTCCGACGGATGAGCGCCACGCTCAGTCAACTGGAAGAGGGGAATTTTGCCGAAATCCTCACCGTCGGCGTCGTCGGCACCTTTGCCATAGGCTGGCTTTTGCCGCGCCTCGCTCGCTTCAAGGCGCAGCACCCGCATGTCGATCTGCGCCTGAAGACCAACAACAATCGCGCCGATATGGTGCTCGACGGACTGGATTTCTTTCTGCGCTTCGGTGACGGCGCCTGGCATGGAACGGAAGCGATCCATCTGATGGATGCGCCGCTCTCCCCAGTCTGCACGCCCGATATCGGGGCGCGATTGCGCAAGCCCGCCGATCTTGCCGATGTCGAGCTGTTGCGATCGTATCGGGTGGACGAATGGTCGCTCTGGTTCAGGGTGGCGGGTCTGCCCCCGCCGCATCTTCGCGGCTGGATGTTCGATTCGTCGCTGACGCTCGTGGAGGCGGCTGCGCGAGGCGTTGGCGTCGCGCTCGTGCCCGTCGCGATGTTTTCCCATGACATCGAGGCCGGCAGGATCATGCAGCCATTCCAGATCACGGCGATGACCGGCAGCTACTGGCTGACGCGACTGAAATCGCGGGCGGAAACGGCATCCATGAAGATGTTTCGCCAATGGCTTCTGGCGGAAATCGAGGAGATGCCGGGCTAAATGTGCGGCAAAACGGCCCCGAACCATTGGCCGAAGCCATCTCATTGAAAGTGCTAACGATGTTGTCGGCCGCGTCAGCTCGCGATTTTCAGCCTGACGGCTCCGGTCCGCGTTCCCGAACGCACCGTTTTGAACCGTCCGACCAGACCGGCGAGTTCGTTGCTGATATCGGCGAGGTGCCGCGTCGAGGCATTCGTCTCTTCCATGAGCGCGACATTCTGCTGGGTCATCTGGTCCATGTTGCGGACCGCGGAGTTGATCTCGCTGATGCCAACGGCCTGTTCCTGCGTCGAGCGGGCAATGGCGCCGACATTCCGGTCGATGGAAGCGACCTGATTGCCGATCAAGGCCAGTGCCTCGCCGGTCCGGTTGACCAGCTCGACGCCGCGCCGCACGTCATTTGACGACCTGTCGATCAGATCCTTGATTTCCTTTGCCGCCGTTGCCGAGCGCTGCGCCAGTTCGCGGACTTCCTGCGCGACGACAGCGAAGCCCTTGCCCTGTTCTCCGGCTCTGGCGGCCTCGACGCCGGCGTTCAACGCCAGAAGGTTCGTCTGGAAGGCAATGTCGTCGATGACGGAGATGATGTCGGTCATCTTGCGCGACGAGGTTTCGATATCGCCCATGGCGGACACGGCCTGCTGTACGACCTCGCGCGAGCGTTCCGCCTCCGAGGCGGATTCCTTGACGATTGCCTGTACCTCGCGCGTCCGCTCGGCGGTCTGTTCCGAAATCGTGGCGATCTGGTCGATGGCAGCGGCACTTTCCTCGAGTGCGGAGGCCTGCTGTTCCGTGCGCCTTGCCATGTTGTCAGCGGCAGACGAGATCGAACCGGCTTCGTCGCGAACGCGCGTCACTGAATCTTCGATACGATGCATCGCAGTGCCGAGGGATGCAAGCGACTCGTTGTAATTGCTCTTCAAAACCTCGAATTCGGCCGAGAGGGCTTCTGTGATATCAGCAGTCAGGTCGCCGTTCGCAAGGCCGTTCAGCGCTATGCCGAGTGCATCAAGCGCGCGTTCCTGCTCGCGCTGTGCGGCAGCCCGTTCGGCTTCGGCGCGGTCGCGCTCATCGGCGAGCACCTGCAGATAAACCGAAATGCCGTAATCCATGTCGACAAGGGCAGCCTTGATGATCGCCGACAGGCGCCGTGACAAGGCTTGTTCATGCTTGCGCTGCATGAAGCCACTGAGCTGCTGCGCGACGATCGATCGCACCATCCCTTCGAGGATCAAGGCGTAGCCGCCAATATACCAGCGCGGCTCGAGACCGAGGCGGGCATGCGTCCTGCCTACCGCCGAGACCGCTTCGACATAATCGGGTCCGTATTGGCCTGACGCGATCGTCTTCCAATGGTCCTGCTGCTTGGATCTGGCGTGGTGCACATGCTGCTGCGACGAAAAGAATTTCGACATTGCCGGATGTTTGGTGATCTTCTCGTAAAAGGTGTTGAGAGAGTCTTTGACGGCCGATTCGATAGTCGGCTGCAACTCCGCGAGAGCCTGCCTGGCATCCTGTCCCAGTCCAACAAAGTCGAGCCGATCGTTCAACTCGTCCATTTTCGATGCGCGCATAGTCTGCTCCGATAAAGAAATTACAAGCAGTTAGGACATGCGCATGGTTAAAAATTCATTAGAAGCGCGGGTCTTTTCGCGGTCTGATTGTCGCAGCTCTGTAGAATCAGGTTGTGACTGCCGTTGCAACGTGATTGCTCGTCTTGCCGGCATCTGCTACAGGCAGGTGAACATCACATATATCGCTACGGAGCAATCGGCATGGGGAACTCCAAGTCAGCAGATAGATAAGCCGCAACAGCTTTTTGTTGTTGCGGCGTGCTGTCGAACTCATTCCCATTGATGCCAGTGGCAGGCGCCGCCCGATCTCTCTTTCGAGCGGAATTTTCTCATGTCTGACATACGCCCGTCCTGGGCTTACCCGCTGCCGGCGGCACTGCTGCTGATGGCGCCTTTTGATATCCTCGCTTCACTGGCCATGGATATCTACCTTCCTGTCGTGCCGTCGATGCCCGGCATTCTCAACACGACGCCCGCGGTGATCCAGCTGACGCTGAGCCTCTATATGATCATGCTGGGTCTCGGACAGGTCGTGTTCGGCCCTCTTTCGGATCGCATCGGTCGCCGCCCGGTCCTGCTTTCCGGTGCGCTTGTGTTTGCCGCGTCATCCTTTGGCGCAGCTCTTGCGTGGAGCGCGCCCATCTTCGTGCTATGCCGCCTGCTGCAGGCCATAGGCGCGTCGGCAGCCTTGGTCGCGACCTTCGCGACTGTGCGGGATGTCTACGGCAATCGTCCTGAACAGGCCATCATCTATGCCACATTCGGCTCGATCTTGTCCTTCGTGCCGGCCCTTGGACCGATAGCCGGTGCGATGATCGCCGACCGGTTCGGATGGCGTGCCATCTTCACGGTGCTCGCGATGCTGACGCTTCTTGCAAGTCTCCATGCTATCGTGAAATGGCACGAAACGTGCCCCGAGGGCGCCGCCGGTCCACGCCGTTCCATATGGCCGATCTTTAAAAGCCGATCGTTCTGGACCTATACGCTGGCCTTTAGCGCGGGCATGGGCACATTCTTCGTGTTCTTCTCGACCGCTCCGCGCGTGCTGATCGGCCGGGCCGGTTATTCCGAACTCGGTTTCAGCATCGCATTTGCGACGGTCGCCGTCGTGATGATCATCACGGCACGCTTTGCGCGATTGTTTGTGGAAAAATGGGGCGTTGCGGGCTGTGCTGAACGGGGTATGGGACTGCTTCTTATCGGTGCGGCAGCTCTTGTTCTCGGTCAGCTCTATGGGACGCCGTCCTTCGCAAGCTTCGTGCTTCCGATGTGGATCATGGCGGTCGGCATCGTTTTTACGGGATCGGTAACGGCAAATGGGGCGCTGGCGGAGTTCGGCGATATCGCCGGATCGGCCGTGGCGTTCTATTTCTGCATTCAAAGTCTGATCGTAAGTCTTATCGGGACTCTGGCCGTCACAGCGCTGGATGGCGATAGTGCATGGCCTCTGATCGCCTTCGCCACGCTGATGGCGTTGCTGGTGCTGGCAGCGCTTCATCTGTTGCGGCGTCACAATGCCCTGGCTTGATTTGCCGAGCCCTGCGCCGCTCATGATGTAAAATCTGGAACGACCGCCCGCTAAAGCTGGCTTTCGCGGGCGGTCAATTTCGTTTCTTCCATTTTCTGCCTCACCCCACCCCGCCTGTCGGCGGATGTACCTTCGCCATTCGCAGCCGTCCTAGCGCCATCCTAATGCCGGTGCGACATGCGTCAGGATGGACTCGATGACATGGGCGTTATAGTCGACCCCGAGCTGGTTCGGCACGGTCAAGAGCAGCGTGTCTGCCGCGGCGATGGCTTCGTCCTTTGCCAACTGTTCGATCAGCACATCCGGCTCTGCGGCATAGCTGCGGCCGAAGATGGCGCGCGTCTTTTCATCGATGAAGCCGATCTTGTCTGCATCCTGGCCGCTGCTGCCGAAATAGGCGCGGTCGAGATCATTCACCAGCGCGAAGATGCTGCGGCTAACAGAGACCCGCGGCTCACGCTTGTGTCCGGTCTCTTTTCAGGCCTCGCGATAGAGCCTGATCTGGTCTGCCTGCTGGACGTGGAAGGGCAGGCCGCTTTCGTCGTCCTTCAGCGTCGAGCTCTGCAGGTTCATGCCGAGCTTTGCCGCCCATACGGCCGTGGCGTTGGAGCCGGCACCCCACCAGATCCGCTCGCGCAGGCCTTCGGAGTAGGGTTCCAGGCGCAGCAGGCCAGGCGGGTTGGGGAACATGGGTCGGGGGTTGGGCTGTGCGAAGCCTTCGCCGCGCAGCAGATCGAGCAGCACTTCCGTATGCCTGCGGCCCATGTCAGCGTCGCTCTCGCCCTCCATCGGCGCATAACCGAAGTGGCGCCATCCATCGATCACCTGTTCAGGCGAGCCGCGGCTGATGCCAAGCTGCAGCCGGCCACCGGCGATAAGATCGGCAGCGCCCGCATCCTCGGCCATGTAGAACGGGTTTTCATAGCGCATATCGATGACGGCGGTGCCTGTTTCGATGTGGCTTGTCCTGGCGCCGACAGCTGCCAGCAGCGGGAAGGGCGATGCGAGCTGGCGAGCGAAATGATGCACGCGAAAATAAGCGCCGTCCGCGCCCAGCTGTTCTGCCGCGACGGCAAGGTCGATCGATTGCAGCAGTGTGTCGGCTGCCGAGCGTGTCTGCGATTGCGGCGACGGCGTCCAGTGGCCGAAGGAAAGGAAACCGATCTTCTTCATGGTGCTATCCTATTATAATCCGGTGAGTACAGCCGATTGCGCGTTATACATTTCCATGCAAAAACCTGCGCGTCCAAGGCGCCGCTCGCTTGCATCTTCATGGCAGGGCTCGCAAAGCCGTAGGTTCAGACGGCTATATGTGCATGGATGCAGCGGATGGAACAGCGCAAATTGTGAACTGATCGTCAATGCCGACGAGGTTGTGTTCTTCCCACATATGGTTTCCTCAGCCCTTCCTAACATGAACAAACTTTAACGAAGACGTTAACAATCGGATAACGCACCGCACCGAAACTGCCGCGCGTGTGAGTGCATCTCTCGCTTTCAATATCCTTGAAACAAGAAATGGCAGGAAACTATGTTTGCAAGAAATTTCGCCCCCGCTCTGGTCTTCGTCGCATTCGGCGCCGGTATCGCGCATGCGGAAGTGCCCGTTCGTATCGATCAATTCGATCATTGGGGTGCATATTCTTATAAGTCCGGCGACAGCGTCAGTTGCTATGTTTTATCGAGACCGGTTGCGCAACAGCCCGCCAGTGTCGATCATGGCGACAATTTCTTCATCGTCTCGCGCCTGTCTCCCGGTGACAAACTGGTTCCGGAAGCCGCAATGGGCTATGACCTGAAAGACGGTGCGCAGATGACGGCGACGGTTGGCGACAAGACATTCCCGATGTTTACAAAAGACCGGCACGGCTGGGTAAGGAACGAGGCGCAGGAGCCGACCATGGTCAACGCCATGAAAGGCGGCGCGCAGCTGCAGCTGCAGGCAACCTCGAAACGAGGCACTGAGACGAGCTATTCCTACTCTCTTTCCGGCATTACAGCCGCGTTGAAGCGAATAGAGACTTGCCGGTGAGGCCGGCGACGTTCGAGGATCTATCCGCGGTCTTATTGCAGCGGGTTGTGTAGCGGACAAGCGGATTGGCGTCTTCTCATCCGCGGAGAAGGCGCCAGTCGGGGCTTTCGAACTGATATCTCTTGTGAAATCAAAAATCCTGATATAAATGAGACCTGTTGATGGGGAATTCAGGATTCAATGAAGCGCGGCTTTCTGACAATTTATGCGGGTGAGAATGCTGCCGTCTTCAGGGCGCTTTCGGCGCCGGCGCGCGTCGACATGCTGAAGCTGCTTTGCGCCCGAGGCTCACTGAATGTCAACGAGATCGCCCGGGAACTGGATCTGCCGCAATCGACTGTCGCGACGGGCATCATGATCCTGGAGGAGGCCGGTCTTGTCGAAACCAAGGCTGCGAAAGCGCGAAAAGGCTACCAAAAGATCTGCACCGCGCTTTATGACGAAATCCTGCTGAGCTTCGAGGACCAGGCCTTCAAGCATGATGAGGATGTGATCGAAGTCGCCATGCCAATCGGTCTCTACACGAGTTGCGAGACGCATGCGCCTTGTGGCCTGTGCTCGACCGAGGGCGTCATCGGTCTGCTCGATGTTCCCGATTATTTCCTCGACCCGCAACGCATGCAGGCCGGCCTTCTCTGGTTTGGCCGCGGCCATGTCGAATATAAATTCCCCAACAATGCCAAGATCTTGAACAGGAATGTCAATGCCATCGAATTCTCGATGGAGCTCTCATCCGAAGTGCCCGGCACCAATCCGGATTGGCCCTCCGACATCACCGTTTGGATCAACGGCGTTGCCGTTGGCACATGGACCTCTCCCGGCGATTACGGCGACAAGCGCGGAGCCTTCACGCCAAGCTGGTGGAAGCTGGAAGGTTCTCAATACGGCAAGCTCAAGACCTGGCGAATCTCCAAGAAGGGCACGTTCATCGACGGGGTCGCCTCTTCCGATGTGACGATCGATGACCTCGCCATCAGTCAGCATTCCTCGATCCGTCTGCGGATCGGTATCGCCGACGATGCGCGCAACACCGGTGGCATCAATATCTTCGGCCGCGGTTTCGGCAATTATGGCCGCGATATCTTAATGCGCATCGATTTGGCGCAATAGTATCTTACTTTATGATACATAGCATATTGTCGAAGTTGAATTCCGATAAGTCATATTTTTTATAAATTACTGATTTCACGGAGGATTTTGTCATTCAGTGCGCGCCGCCCCTGTGGTTTCTGCGATATTTTCCGCCCCGAATACGTTGACGGCCTTCCAAAATTGTATCAAGATCAAGGTATAAGAACGAAATATCTGATATATATGGGAGGAAGGCCGTGAAGGCGCATGTGATCGTCCATCGTGATTTCCGAATTGCCGACATCGATGATCGGCTTTACAGCTCTTTTTTGGAGCATCTGGGTCGGGCGATCTATGGCGGCATCTACGAGCCGGGCCACCCGACGGCCGACGAGCACGGTTTTCGCAAGGATGTGATTGAGCTTGTGCGCGAGCTCAACTCGCCTTATTGCCGTTATCCGGGGGGTAATTTCGTCTCAGCCTATAATTGGGAAGATGGCGTTGGCCCCCGTTCTGAGCGGCCGGTGCGCCTCGATCTTGCCTGGCGGACGCGCGAGAGCAATCAGATCGGCGTCAATGAATTCGTGGATTGGTGCAAGAAGGCCAATACCAAGCCGATGCTTGCCGTCAACCTCGGCTCGCGCGGGCTGGATGCGGCGCGAAACTTCCTTGAATATTGCAATCATCCGAGCGGCACATACTGGTCGGACCTGCGGCGCAAGCACGGCTGGGCTGATCCGCATGGGGTGAAGCTCTGGTGCCTGGGCAATGAGATGGATGGTCCCTGGCAGGTCGGTCACAAGTCTGCCTATGAATATGGCCGCCTGGCCGACGAGACCGCCAAGGCCATGCGCGGCTTCGATAAATCGCTTGAACTCGTCGTCTGCGGCTCATCCAATTCCGACATGAAGACCTATCCCGATTGGGAAGCGCAGGTTCTGGACCAGTGCTATGACAGCGCCGATCATATCTCGCTGCATATGTATTTCGCTAATCGTGAGAAGAATACGCTGAACTATCTCGCCAAGGCCGAGAAGCTCGATCGCTATATCGTCACCATCGGCGGCGTCATCGACTATATCAAGGCGAAGAAGCGCTCGAAGAAGACGATCGGCATTTCCTTCGACGAATGGAACGTCTGGTATCACTCCAACCAGCAGGACAAGGACATCCTTGCCAGAAACGAATGGCCGGACGCGCCGCATCTACTGGAGGATATCTACAATTTCGAGGATGTGCTGCAGGTCGGCGGCATTCTCAATACCTTCATTCGCCGTTCCGACCGCGTGCGCATTGCCTGTATCGCCCAGCTCGTCAACGTCATCGCCCCGATCATGACGGAGGACGGAGGCCCGGCATGGCGGCAGACGATCTACTATCCGCTCTATTTCGCCTCGAAATATGGCCGCGGCTACGCGCTGCGCCTGGTCACCGACGGCCCCACCTATGACAGCGACGAGGCCGATGACGTGCCCTATCTCGATGTGTCGGCCGTCCACGACGAGGTCGGAAAGATGGTTACGCTCTTTGCCGTTAACCGCCATCCCGACAGCGCGCTTGATCTCGACACGCGCCTCGAAGGCTTTGCCGGAGCCCGTGTCGCCGAACAGCATGAAATGGTTCACAGCGATTTGCAGGCGACCAACACGGCAGCGCATCCGAACGCGGTCGTCCCAACCAATACGGGCGACGCCAAGATCGAGGATGGACGGCTTCGCGCGACACTGAAGCCGCTATCCTACACGGTGATCCGGCTCGCGGTGTGATGACGCCTTGCTGCTGGGGCGAATGCACCCGGCACTGAAAGCGGTCTGATGGTCGCGAGGAGGCGGCTGAGGACCCATTGCAGGCCCGGGCGGCCCGTACGTTGGTTTGAGCGGCCGGCCGGGAAAAAGGGGTGAAATCGCGGTCTGCTCACTATCGCTTGAGTGTGCCGCGCAGTCGATAAAAATGGGAGGAGATCATGAAGCAGTGGAAGAAGCTTGCCTTCGGCGTCGCGCTGGCCACGTTCGGCCTCATCGCGGCAGCCAAGGCTCAGGACTATACCGCCTTGCCTCGCAAGGAGACCTTGATCGTCGAAAACCCTGAAGGAACGATCAAGAATCCGGGCTGGTTCAACATCTGGGTCAATGGTGGCGGCGGCGTTTCGACCGGCCTCCAGCAGCTGACGATGGACACGCTCTGGTACATCGATCCGGAGAAAGGCCTGGGCGGGTCGGCCTGGGACAACTCACTTGCATCCGACAAGCCGCAATATAATGACGATTTCACCCAGATGACGGTGAAACTGCGCAAGGGCCTCTATTGGAGCGACGGCGTGGAATTTACCGCCGATGACGTTGTCTACACCGTCAAGACCCAGATGGACCATCCGGGCATGAACTGGAGCGCGGCCTTCTCGGTCCAGGTTGCAAGTGTCGAGGCGCCGGATCCTTATACGGTCGTCTTCAAGCTGAAGAAGCCGAATTCGCGTTTCCACGCCATCTTCACCGTTCGCTGGAATGGCGCCTGGATCATGCCCAAGCATATCTTCGAAAAGGTGGCCGATCCCGTTCGTTATGATAATGCCAATCCCGTCTCGCTCGGTGCCTACAAGCTGAAGGCCTATGATCCGCAGGGCAAATGGTACACCTGGGAGAAGCGTGACGACTGGCAGCGCACGTCGCTTGGCCGTTTTGGCGAGCCGGCCCCGAAATATGTCACCTATGTCGATCCAGGTCCGCCGGATAAGCGCACGATCGCGCAGCTCGAGCACAATCTCGATATCATTCACGACAACACGCCGGAAGGCATGTTCACGCTGAAGGAGAAATCGAAGACGGTCGAAAGCTGGTTCCCCGGCTTCCCCTTCGCCCATCCGGATCCGACGCTGCCCGCCGTGATCTTTAACAATCAGGACCCGCTGTTCCAGAATCCAGATGTCCGTTGGGCTCTTGCACTTCTTATCGATATCAAGGCCGTCGATATGGCGAGCTATCGCGGCGCCGCCACGCTCTCCGCACTCGGCGTTCCGCCGACGGCGGTCGCCATGACGGATTATCAGGCGCCGATGCAGGATTGGCTGAAGAATTTCGAGATCGATACCGGCAAGCGCAAGATCAAGCCATACGATCCGACGATCGGTCAGCAGATTGCCGATATCCTGCGCAAGCAGCCAAAGTACAAGGATCAGATCCCGACGGATCCAGCTGCCATCAGTGCCGCCTTCGGCTATGGCTGGTGGAAGCCCGATCCGCAGGCCGCTGGCGAGCTATTGGAAAAGGCCGGCTTCAAGAAGGTGGGCGGCAAATGGATGACGCCTGACGGGCAGCCGTTCAAGATCCGTCTGACGGTCGAAGGCGACACTCGCTCCGTCTTTACCCGTGCGGGCACTCTGATCGCGCAGCAATGGGCAGCCTTCGGGATCGATTCCAAAGCTGCTCCATCCACCAGCGTCTGGCAGGCGGGATTGCAGCCCGGCAACTATCAGGTTGCGATTGCGTGGAGCGTCGAGACTTGGGGCGGCGATCCCGATCTGTCCTTCTTCCTCGACAGCTGGCATTCGCAGTTTGTCGCCAAGAAGGGTGAAAACCAGGCACCGCGCAACTGGCAGCGCTGGTCCAATCCGGATCTCGACAAGATCATCGAAAACATCCGCCGCATCAGCGCCGATGATCCGAAGGGCATCGAACTTGGCAAGGACTATCTGAAGCTGGTTGCGCAGCAGATGCCGACCATTCCGCTGATGTCCTATAACGTCTTCACTTCAATGGATACGACCTATTGGAAAGGCTATCCGACCATTGCCGACCCCTATACGGACCCCGTTCCCAATTGGGCGAACTCCCGGTTGATGATGGTCAAGCTGAAGCCGGCCCAGCCCTGATTTCTCCCGACCCTGATGCGGCAATCGCCGCATCAGGCACCTTTCGCCGGACACTAGGCAGGTCCGGCGAATCTTTTGAATTGATGATGAAGCGCAAGCAGCGAGGAAGACGGCGGCATGACGTCCTATCCAGTTTTCGTATTGAGACGATTTGGCCAATTCCTGCTCGTTGTCTTCCTCGGCATTTCCGCGACGTTCTTCATTACTCACATGACGCCGATCGATCCTGTCGAGGAAAGCATCGGGACCATCCAGCAGATGGGACAATCCGATCCCCGCGCTGTCGAGTTGATGCGTCAGTCGTTACGTGAGCTTTATGGCCTCGAGGGCTCCATCTGGCAGCAATATCTACATTTCTGGGGGCGTCTTGCGACCGGTGATCTCGGGCCGTCGCTGTCGGCATTTCCTACGCCGGTTTCCGACATCATCGCGAGGGCGCTGCCCTGGACGATCGGCCTGATGACGGTTTCCGTTATCCTCACCTTCATTCTCGGTAACATGGTCGGCGCGCTCGCAGGATATTATCGCAAGAGCGCGGTGCTGAAGGCTGTCAGCCTGGTTTTCATCGCCATGCAGCCGATCCCTTATTACATCCTCGCCTTCGTTCTCATCATTCTCTTCGGCTATGTCTGGCCGATTCTGCCGATCAATGGCGGCTATGAGATGAACACCAACCTCAATCTCTCCGTTGCGCTGGTGCTCGATATTCTCCGCCACTCCATCCTGCCGGCGCTGTCGCTGATCCTCGTCGGGACTGGCGGCTGGCTGATTGGCATGCGGGCGCTGGTCTCCAATATCATCACCGAGGATTATGTTGTTTTCGCCGAGCTCGGCGGCGTGCCGAAGCGCAAGATCCTGCGCTCCTACATCGCCCGCAATGCCATGGTGCCGCAATTTACGGGCCTTGCCATGTCCCTTGGCGCCGTCTTCAACGGCACGGTCATCACTGAAATCGTCTTCGGCTATCCCGGTATCGGCAATCTCCTGATTTCGGCCGTGCACGCGGGCGATTACAGCCTCGTCTTGGGGCTTAGCGCGCTGTCGATCGTCGGTGTCGCCGCTGCCGTCTTCATCATCGACATATTGGGTCCGCTGATCGACCCGCGCATAAAGGTGGAGTAGGCCATGCTGACGATCGTTCGCGACCTCGCACGCCAGAATATGGAATTCCTTTGCGGCCTTCTGCTGCTTGCCGTCATCGTCGGGCTGGTGATCCTGTCCTATTTCTCGCCCTATGGCCCGGCCGATCTTTATCTGCTGCCGCCCGACATGCCGCCGGATGGGCAATACTGGCTGGGCACGACATCGCGTGGTCAGGATGTCTTCTGGCAGCTCACGACAGCGCTTCGCAACACACTCTATTTCGGCATCGGCGTCGCCATTCTCTCGCGCATCATCTCGCTTGTCGTGGGGCTGGTGGCAGGCTATGCCGGAGGTGCCGTCGATCGCGTGCTGATGGCGATCAATGACAGCATCATGGTCATTCCGCAGTTTCCGCTGCTGATCCTTTTCTACTTCGTACTTAAGGATGAAATGACCTGGACGGTGCTCATCGTGGTCATGGCCTCGCTCGGCTGGTCCTACGATGCGCGCCTGATCCGCTCGGTGGCGATCAGCCTGAAGACGCGGCCTTTCACCACGCAGAGCGTCTATTCCGGCATGAGCATGCGCAAGATCCTCGTCGAAGAACATCTGCCCTATGTACTGCCGATTGTCTTCGCCACGACGATGAACAATATGATCTGGTCGATCGGCATGGAGATCACGCTTGCAGTGCTCGGCTTTACCGATATCGAGACGCCGACCATGGGCATGATGATCTACTGGGCCAATGCGCATTCGGCGCTGATTGCCGGAACATGGTGGTGGGTTGCCGCGCCGGTTGCCGCCATCGTGGTGCTGTTTATGGCGCTCTTCCTGCTGTCGATGTCGATGAATGAATATAACGACCCCCGCAGTCGTTTGAACCGGATGGGAGGCTGAGGGATGGAGGCTGTCGTCGAGGTCAACAACCTCAAGGCCTATTACCGGGCCTTCCTTTACGGCGTCGATCGCGAGGTGCGGGCGGTTGACGATGTCAGCCTGTCGATCGGCCGCGGCGAGATCTATGGCGTTGCCGGTGAATCGAGCAGCGGCAAGACGACGCTGATCAAGACCATTGCCGGCGCCATTCGGCCGCCGCTGCGTGTCGTCTCGGGTGCCGTCAAATTCCATTTCAACAATGGGACTCAAGACATCTACGCCATGACGGCGGAGCAGCGGGCATCGCTTCGCTGGCGGCATCTCTCCTACATCATGCAGGGATCGATGAACGTGCTCAATCCCGTGCGCCGCATCCGGCACTCCTTCACGGATTTTGCCTTCCGCCACATGAAAGCCGATCGCAACACCTTCTTCGATCGGGTTGGTGCTCACCTTCAGCGGCTGAAGCTCGATGCGAATCTTCTCGACGCCTATCCGCATGAATTATCGGGTGGCATGCGCCAGCGCATGACGATCGCGCTTGCGACCATCCTGACGCCTGAATTCATCATTGCC
Source organism: Rhizobium sp. AB2/73 (assembly GCF_020871915.1). Lineage (NCBI taxonomy): Bacteria > Pseudomonadati > Pseudomonadota > Alphaproteobacteria > Hyphomicrobiales > Rhizobiaceae > Rhizobium > Rhizobium sp. AB2/73. The sequence goes on from NZ_CP067072.1 coordinate 594,166, forward strand.
GATGAGCCGACGACCGCGCTCGATGTCATCGTCCAGCGCGACGTGCTGCAGATGATCCGGGAAATACAGCGCGAGATGGGCTCGTCCTTCCTGTTTGTGACCCACGATATGGGCGTTCACGCCGCGGTCTCGGATCGTATCGGTATCGTCTATGCCGGCCGGCTGGTGGAGGAGGCACCGACGCGCAAGCTTTTTCACCTGCCGCTTCATCCTTATACGCAGCATCTTGTCGCAAGCCTGCCGCGGATTGGTGATGCCTCGACGCGCCCCTCGCTCGAGGGCAGGCCGCCCAATCTTGCCATGCCGCCGGAGGGATGCCGTTTTCATCCGCGCTGCCCGAAGCGCATGGACATTTGCAGCCGCGAAGTGCCGCCTATGGTGAACGTCGAGCCGGACCGGCGTGTCGCCTGCTTCGCAGTGACGGGAGGGGCGCGATGAGCGATCTTCTTTCACTCTCGCATGTCAACAAGATCTATCGCCAAGGGGGCATGCTCAGCCGTCGTCATATCACGGCGGTTCGCGATGTCAGTCTGAATCTCGGAGAGGAGCCGGAAATCCTTTCGATCGTCGGCGAGTCGGGCTCTGGCAAATCCACCATCGCGTCGATGATCCTCGGCCAGACGGCGCCGACATCCGGCAGCCTGAATTTTCGCGGCAGAGCCGTCGCCATTCATGGCCGGTCCGAGCGGCGCGCCTTCATGCGGGAGGTGCAACCGGTCCTTCAGAATCCGTTCGAAGCGTTCAACCCACTCAAGAGGGTCGATCGATATCTTTTTGAAACGGCAAGGAATTTCGCGCCGATGGGTCCAAAGCCAAGCCGAGCCGATGTCGAGCGTATTGCCGATGAGGCGCTTGCCCACATCGGCCTGACACTTGCCGAGGTAAAGGGACGGTTTCCGCATGAGCTTTCGGGCGGCCAGCTGCAGCGCACCGCCATTGCCCGCGCGCTCATACCGCAACCGCGTCTGCTGGTGGCCGATGAGCCGGTTTCGATGGTCGATGCTTCGCTGAGAATGGCGATCGTCAATCTTTTCGGTCAGCTGAAGAAGGAGCTGGGGCTGTCGATCATCTACATCACCCATGATCTGGCGACCGCCTACTATATCAGCGATCGCATCATCATCATGAAGAAGGGCGAGATCGTCGAGCAGGGCGGCGCGCGTGCCGTTCTCGACAATCCGCAGCATCCCTATTCGCAGGCTTTGAAGGAAGCGGTCTTGTCTACCACGCCCGAGATGGAGCCGGCGCTTGGCTGAACCTTGTTTTTAGCGCGAGATTCGCGTCGAAAGGATGATGGACGACAAGGTGCGTTCGACGCCATCGATCGTGCCGATGCCGTCGATCAGCTGATCCAGCTGGGAGATCGAGGGGGCTGCGATGATGGCGATCAGATCGAACGTGCCGCTGACGGAATGAAGCGTCGTTACCTCCGGAATGGCATGCAGCGCTGCGGTCACGGCTGACAGCGCTTTCGGTGCGATCGTGATCAGCACATGCGCCCGAATGAGGCCCGAAAGATAGGTCTCCGACAGCCTCACGCCATAGCCTGAAATGACGCCCTCCCGCTCCAGCCGTTCGAGTCTGGCCTGAACGGTGGTGCGCGACAGCGACAGCTTTTTGGCGAGAGTCGCGACAGGCATTCGGGCATTCTGGCCGAGCAAGGCGATCAGTTCGCGGTCCTTATCGGTGACCTGCATGGTGCCTCCTGCATTTTGCAGATTCTATTCGTCAAATTGTATAGATTTGTACAACGAAATGCATTTTTCGTCGCTATGAATCGTTCAGTTCCTACCTACACTTATAAAAATCTTATCAATGAAATGCAGGGGATTCATATGAAAGACATAGTGGTCATCGGCGCAGGCAAGATCGGTGGGGCGATCGCTCTGATGCTGGCCGAAACGGGCGATTACACGGTCGTTGTCGCCGACCGCAGCCAGGAACAGCTCGACAAGATCGATCGTCACCCTGCGATTTCCACCGCCGCCGTCGATATTGCCGACCGCGCTGGGCTGGTCGGCGTTCTGAAGGGCAAGTTCGCCGTTCTGTCGGCAGCACCGTTCCATCTTACAGGCTTCGTCGCGGAAGCCGCGCTTGAGGCTGGCGTGCATTATCTCGACCTCACCGAAGACGTCGCGACGACCAAGAAGGTCGAGGAACTGGCTCAGGGAGCAAATACCGCCTTCATCCCGCAATGCGGGCTTGCGCCGGGCTTCATCTCGATCGTCGCCAACGATCTCGCCAAGCGCTTCGACAGCCTCGACAGCGTGCGCATGCGCGTCGGCGCGCTGCCGCAATATCCCTCCAACGCTCTCAACTACAATCTGACCTGGAGCACGGATGGCCTGATCAACGAATATATCGAGCCATGCGAAGCGATCGTCGAAGGCAAGCTTGTCACCGTGCCGGCCATGGAAGAGCGCGAAGAATTCTCGCTCGACGGCGTCACCTATGAGGCCTTCAACACGTCAGGTGGCCTCGGTACGCTCGCCAAGACGCTGGCTGGCCGCGTGCGGACGATGAACTACCGCACCATCCGCTATCCCGGCCATCAGGCCATCATCAAGGCGCTGCTCAACGACCTCAACCTCAAGAACCGCCGCGATGTGCTGAAGGATCTCTTCGAGAACGCGCTGCCCGCCACCATGCAGGACGTGGTCGTCGTTTTCGTCACCGTCTGTGGTTGGCGCGAGGGCCGCTACATGCAGGAAACCTATGCCAACAAGGTCTATGCAGGCATCGTTGCCGGCAAGAAGATGAGCGCCATCCAGATCACCACGGCCGCCGGCATTACCACCGTGCTTGATCTTCTCGCTCAGGGCAAGCTGCCCTCCAAGGGCTTCGTTTGCCAGGAAGAAATCGATCTCGGCGATTTCCTCGCCAATCGCTTCGGACAGGTTTACAGCCTTGAGAAAATCAGGATGAAAGAAGCCGTCTAAGCGGCTATTCCTGTTGCTGTTTTTGAAATGTGGCGCCCTCGGGCGCCACATGTGTTTTAGCCCTTGGAAACGGCGCCGCAGAGGTTAACCGATCAGTCGTTCGAGGATCTCGACGGGATGCGGGATGGCTTGATGGTCGATCTTGGCGACCTGCGAGCGACAGGAAAAGCCGGTGGCCATAGCAATCGTCTGATTGCCGTTCTCGGCGATCCTGTCCTGCCAGCTCATCGCATAGAGCTTTTCCGAGATGGCGCGATTGCGCACCTCGTGGCCGAAAGTGCCGGCCATGCCGCAGCAGCCGACATCGGGCATATCGAGCTTGATTCCCAATTTCCCGAAGAGCACGGACCATTGCTTGAGGGCAGCCGGAGCGTTCGTTTTCTCCGTGCAATGGGCAAGCAGCGTGAAACGCTCTTGCGGTGAAGTCTGCGCCGGCGGCAATCGGTCGAGGTTTGCGGCGAGCCACTCCTGAAGCAGCAGCACCGACGCCTGCAGCTTAGCGGATGGCAGGGCTGCATATTCGCTGCGATAGGTCAGCGTCATCGATGGGTCGATGCCGACAAGTGGGATGCCTATCCGAGAGATGCGATCAAGATAATCTCGCGATTTCGTCGCCGCCTTCTCGAAGCGGCCGAGATAGCCATGGACATGCAGGGCCTTGCCGTTGCTCAGTGACATAGCGAGCCACGGCTTGAAATCCATTTTCAGGGCGAGCTTGAGCGCTGCGATAACGACGGCTGGATCGAAATGGGTGGAGAAGACATCGGCAACGATGACGACCGCTTGGGTGCGTTCATCTGCGGAGAGCTTTCCCAACCGTTCAGGAGTAGCAACCTGCACGTTGAGACGAGCCGCTTCCCGTTCGAGCGATATTGCAGGCATGGCCGGAAGCGCGGTGAGACCGGCAAACCGCATCAAGGTCTGTCCGACCGCTGAACCGGTGAGCAGATTGTAGCCCGGCTTAAAACGCGCCATCAGCGGCAGGGTCGTCTCGATGGCAGCGACGATTGGGTCCTTGAAGGGCCTAACGTATCGGCCGTAATAAAGCTCCAGGAATTTCGAACGGAAGGCCGGGACGCTGACCTTGACGGGACATTGGCCGGCGCAAGCCTTGCAGGCGAGACAGGTATCCATCGCCGCCCGCACCTCATGGGAAAAGTCGTCGCGATTGGCCGGATTGAGCGAGTTGACCGTCCGCAGCGCGAGACTGGCGAAAGAGTTTGCGCGGCGTTGCGCTTCCGCCTCCCGCCGCGGATCGATCTGCCGCTCCGCCAACAGACGCAGCCATTCGCGCATCAGCGCCGCGCGGCCCTTCGGCGAATAGCGCCGGTCGCCCGTCGCCTTGAAGGATGGGCACATCGGGCTTGTCGCTTCGAAATCGAAACAGGCGCCGTTGCCGTTGCAATAGGCTGCATTGTCGAAGGCGGCTCGGATGTCGTTGCCGATGACGCGATCAAAGTCACCGCGCAGTGATACATCGTCGATCTTCAGCAATGGTCTAGATGCGCCGGATGCTATCTTGCCGGGGTTGAGGCGATCGCCTGGGTCGAACGCGCGCTTAATGTCCTGCAAGCTCGGATAAAGCTCGCCAAAATATTCAGGGACATATTCCGAGCGAACGCCCTTGCCATGTTCGCCCCAGAGCACCCCGCCATATTTGCGGGTAAGCGCAACGACGCCGTCGCTGATCTTGCGGACAAGCGGTTGATGGTCGGCGCGGGTGAGATCGAGCGCGGGGCGCACGTGCAGCACGCCGGCATCGACATGGCCGAACATGCCGTAATCCAGCCCCTCGGCATCGAGAAGGGCACGGAATTCCCTTATATAGGCGGCCAGATGCTCAGGTGGAACGGCGGTGTCCTCTACGAAGGGCACCGGCCGCACCGGCCCCTCGACATTGCCAAGCAGACCGACGGCGCGCTTGCGCATCGACCAGATCGCCTCGACCTCTGCCTTTTCGCGAGCGATCGTATAGCCCTTGTGGCGAGCTGAGGAGCCGTCATCAAGGGCGGCGGTCACGTCCGCCAGCTTGCGTTCCAACTCGTCGCTATCGTCGGCCAGCACCTCGACGATATTGATGCCGTTGCCGGCGCCAGATGCATCCTCGGGGAAGAAGCGGGCGATGCCACTCCAGACGATGTCACCCTTGGCGAGACCCAGCACCTTTTCATCAACTGTCTCGACCGAGGCAACGTTCAGCGCCACCAGCCGTCGCGCATCCTCCAGCGCCGTGTTGAAATCATCATAGCGGATGTTGATGAGGGCCGATTGCGCCGGAATCGGCAGCACGTTGAGTTCGGCTTCGGCGATCATGACAAGCGTGCCTTCAGAACCGCACAGCACCGCGTTGAGATCGAAGCGGCCGTCCTCGCGCCAGATATGGGCGAGATCGTAGCCGGTCATGTAGCGGTTGAGCTTGGGGAAGGTCGCCGCGATCAGCTCGCTTTTGTCCCGGGCGATTGCATCAACGACGCGGTGAATTTCGCCGATACGATCGTCACGCGCCTTGATCTCGTCCAGCTTGCTATTGCCAAGCGGACGCGACCACCAGTCGCTGCCATCGGAAAGCACCACGCGAAGGCCGAGAACGTGGTTGCTGGTCTTGCCGTAGAGACAGGAGCCCTGGCCGCAGGCATCGGTGGAGATCATGCCGCCGATGGTGGCGCGGTTGGAGGTGGAAAGCTCAGGCGCGAAGAATAGCCCGTATGGTTTCAGCGCCTTGTTGAGCTGATCCTTGACGACACCGGCCTCGACACGGGCGATCTTTCGAACCGGATCGATCCCCAGGATGCGGTTCATATGTCGGGAGCAGTCGACGACGATGCCCGAGGTCAGGGATTGTCCGTTCGTTCCGGTGCCGCCGCCGCGCGGGGCGATGACAAGATCGGAAAAGGCAGGTTCGGATATGGCTTTGGCGATGATTTTCAGATCATCCGCGCCGCGCGGATAGAGAATTGCCGTCGGCTTGACCTGATAGATGGAATTGTCGGTCGAGGCGACCGCCCTGGCACCGTGATCCGTTTCGATGTCGCCGCTGAAGTCGAGTGCCGACAGCCGACGGGTGAAGGCGCCGGTCTGATGTAGCGAACTGTCTTTCGCCGAAACGAGGCGTGGTATCATGATGCGAAGACTTCCGGCGTTTTACGCGGTGATTGAAGCATTCCCGCTTTTAAACAGAATTACGGGAATGCTCTATCTCTTTGTTTTCACGCAGTTCCGGATGGACAACCGTTTTGTGCGTCGGTCGCAGCTGCTCTAGCGCCGGAGCGCCGCGCAGGCCCTTTCGATACGATCGAGGGCTTCGATAAGATCGGTTTCCGACGTCGCATAGGAAATGCGGAAATAGGGCGACAATCCGAAGGCTGAGCCGGGCACGACAGCGACATGGGCTTCATCGAGCAAATAGGCGCAGAAATCCGCATCCGTCTCGATCATCTTTCCGGATGATGTCGTCGTTCCAAGCACGCCGGCGCAGCCGGAGAATGTGTAGAAGGCACCTTCCGGCATCTGGCAATCCAGGCCATCGATGGCGTTCAGCCTGTTCACGACGAGATCGCGTCGGCGCTGGAAGCTTGCCTTGCGACCCTCGAGAAAATCCTGCGGGCCAGTCAGCGCAGCGACGGCCGCCGCCTGGCTGACGGAAGAAGGGCAGGAGGTCGCCTGGCTCTGGATAACGGCCATGGCCTTGATGAGAGCCTTGGGGCCGCCCGCATAGCCGATGCGCCAGCCGGTCATGGCATAGGCCTTGGAAACGCCGTTGACCGTCAGCGTTCGGCTCTTGAGACGTGGTTCGATGGCGACGGGCGTGGTGAACTCAAAGCCCTGATAGACGATATGCTCGTACATATCGTCGACCATCAGCCAGACATGCGGATGACGCTGCAGCACCTCGATCAGCGGCAGATAATCGGCCCTGGAGTAGGCGGCGCCCGATGGGTTCGATGGCGAATTGAGCAGCAGCCAGCGCGTCTTGGGCGTGATCGCCTGTTCGAGCTGATCAGCCTTCAGGCGAAAACCGGCCTTGGCATCGCAGGGGATCAGAACCGGCACGCCGCCGCAGATCTCGACGATATCGGAATAGGAGGTCCAATAGGGCGTCGGGATGACAACCTCGTCGCCCGGATCGATCGATGCCATAAAAGCGTTGAATAGGATCTGTTTTGCGCCCGTCGCTACGGTGATTTCGTCGAGCGCGTAGTCGATGCCGTTCTCACGTTTGAATTTTCCGGCGATCGCCCTCTTCAGCTCCGGCGTGCCGTCGAGCGCGGTATATTTCGTTTCGCCACGATCGATGGCTGCCTTGGCCGCTTCCTTCACATTGTCGGGCGTGTCGAAATCCGGTTCGCCTGCACCGAGAATGATGACAGGCAAGCCTTCCCGCTTCATGGCATTGGCGCGCGCACCGATCTGAAGAATGGTGGAAACGCCGATGGAGGCGATCCGCGGAGCGGGCTTGAAGCCCGCCTCTTCGATTTTCGTGGCGATCGTCATGGAGTTTACTCGATGTCGAAGGAGACACCCTGCGCCAGCGGCAGGGCCTTGGAGTAGTTCACCGTGTTGGTCGCCCGGCGCATATAGGCCTTCCAGGCGTCCGAGCCGGACTCGCGACCGCCGCCGGTTTCCTTCTCGCCGCCGAATGCGCCGCCGATTTCAGCGCCTGATGTGCCGATATTGACGTTGGCGATGCCGCAATCGGAGCCGTCAGCTGCGAGGAAACGCTCGGATTCCTGCATGTCGCGCGTGAAGATCGAGGACGACAGGCCGGCGGCAACGGCATTGTGCTCATCGATGACGGCGTCGAAATCCTCATAGGGCATGACGTAGAGGATCGGCGCGAAGGTTTCTTCCATGACCGGGCCTGCCTGCCGTGGCATTTCCACAAGCGCCGGCTTTGCATAATAGCCGTCCGCATGGCCGACATCGACGCGCTCGCCACCGGTGACGGAGCCGCCATGGGCCTTCGCCTCGGCAATCGCCTTCTGCATGCTGTCGAATGCGGCCTTGTCGATCAGCGGGCCGACGAGCGCGGAGGAGTGCAGGGGATCTCCGACCGATACGCTCTGATAGGCCTTCTTCAGCCGCGGGACCAGCTGGTCGTAGACGCTTTTGTGGACGAAGAGGCGGCGCAGCGTCGTGCAGCGCTGGCCGGCCGTGCCCATGGCGCCGAAGGCGATGGCGCGCAGTGCCATGTCGAGATCGGCCGAGGGGCAGACGATGCCGGCATTGTTGCCGCCAAGTTCGAGAATGGCGCGGGCAAAGCGCTTGGCAAGCCGCGGCCCGACTTCACGACCCATGCGGGTCGAGCCGGTTGCCGAAACGAGCGGCACCTTCGGATGGTCGACTAGGATTTCACCGATGGCACGATCGCCGATCAGAACCTGCGACAGGCCCTCCGGCGCGTCGCCGAAGCGGGCAAGAGCGCGGTCGAGGATAGCCTGCGAGGCAAGAGCGGTCAGCGGTGTCTTTTCCGAGGGTTTCCAGACGACGGCATCGCCGCAGATCAGCGCCAGCGCCGCGTTCCAAGACCAGACTGCGACCGGGAAGTTGAAGGCGGAGATGATGCCGACGACGCCGAGCGGATGCCAGGTTTCCATCATGCGATGGCCCGGACGTTCGGTCGCAATCGTCAGGCCGTACAGCTGGCGGGAAAGGCCGACGGCGAAATCGCAGATGTCGATCATTTCCTGGACTTCGCCGAGGCCCTCGGAGCGGATCTTGCCGGCTTCGATGGAAACCAGACGGCCGAGATCGTCCTTGGCAGAGCGCAGCTCTTCGCCGAGCAGGCGCACCAGCTCGCCGCGCTTCGGGGCCGGCACGAGGCGCCAGGCGCGGAATGCGGCATGCGCCTTCTCGATTTTTTTCGCCGCTTCATCGGCCGAAACCGTCTTGAGGCTGCCGATCTTCTCGCCGGTGACCGGGGAGTAGGAGGGCATGTCGCCCTCAGTATAAAGCGCCTTGTCGACGCCGAGCTTTTCGAGAATGGCGGCAGCTTCGGCTGCAACGGAAGGGGTCTTGGCTGCGATGTTCATCTCATGAAACTCCACTTGTCTTGATCCGGGTGGCGAGCGGCTGTTATCGCCGCATCACTTCACTCGGCGGCGTCTTGTTTGGAAAGGGCTCGCAGGCAAGCATCGATCGATGCCTGTTCGATGCCGGCGTAATGGTCGAATTCGTTCAGCACCTTCGTGCCGAGATCGGCTTCGAAGCGCTGCTGGTTCGGGCTGGCGACGAATTCCTGCTGCGCGCCATCGCCGAGATTGGACTGGAAGATGCCGGCCGCGCTGACGGGAAGGAAATCTTCGTAGACGATCGGATCAAACTGCACGAAGCCCTGGTCGATCAGTGCTTCGATATCTCCGTGGCTCCTTGCAGCGGTCTTGCCCTTGGCCGTCAGCGAATAGGTGAAGTAGCCGAGACCTTCAGCGCGGATTGCCGCCCAGTTATCCGGGAATTCGGCAAAGCTCTCCGCAAGCGCTGCCTCATAGTCGCGGGCGTTCGATCCATCGGCTGCGGGGCGCACGATCTTGCGGGAGTCGTCTAACAGCTTGTCGTAAAGCGCGCGGCCCTTCGGCGTCAGCGCAATGCCGCGTTGCTCGATCTCGCCGAAGCGGGCGGTGTGCGAGCCTGCTTCCCAGATGCCGTCGGCGTTGCGGAATGAGACAGGTTCCTCGAGCGCCTTGAACGAGGTCTGGCGCAGCAGGATCGGGCAGGAGCGCGTCGGCGGTCCTTCGACGACGGCCTTCGGTGCGATATCGTAATCCGGCATCAGCGCCTGCACCTGGTCGATATCCAGCGTACGCGGGGTTAGATGATTGATGTGCGGGCCCTTGAACGACACGACATCGGCAATCAGGCGATGGGCGTCGTGAAGCCGATGATACATGCCGGCATCGACATTGGCGTTGTCATGCCAGCGGAAGGTCTCCAGCACCTCGTCAACGAACTGGCTGGCATCGGCCATGCTCAGGCCGCCTTCGCGCTCTGCCTTTTCGGTGAGCGCGACGGCACCTTCCGTGAAAATCTGGCGCTTCGCGAGAATGTCTGCGGCCGCCTTGCGAAGATCTTCATCGGCAATCAGATCGAGCCGCAGCAGGGAGGTGAAAACGCGGAAGGGATTGCGCTTCAGTTCCGCATCACCGATCGGCCGAAATGCGGTCGAATGAACCGGCACGCCGGCGGTCGAAAGGTCGTAATAGCCGACCGGATACATGCCCATGACGGCGAAGACGCGAGCCATCATCGCAAGCTCCGCTGCGGTGCCGAGCCGGATGGCGCCGTGACGCTCCTCGGAGATGCGATCGAGATAATCCGTCGCCTCCAGCCGCTCCTTCAGCTTGGGGTTTACCGCCAGCGTTTCGCCGTTGACGCGGGCAACCAGCTCCATCAGCGTGCCGTAGGCGGGAACTTCTTTGCGATACATCGCCGACATGGCGGCTGAAAAAGCGCTGCGAATATCGCTGGTCGAGACGTGATCAGGCTTCATGTGCGATCTCTTCCTGAAAGACTATGTCATTCCTATCCAGCAGAATATCTCTTGTTAGGCGGCCGATGTTGTGAGAGAGAATTCTAACTTGATGCGAAAATGGAATGATCATGCGTCGACGCCTCATCCCTGACATCGTCAATCTTCAGGCATTCGAATGCGCTGCGCGCCATCAGAATTTCTCGCGTGCCGCCGAAGAACTCAATCTGACGCAAAGCGCCGTCAGCCGCCAGATCAGCGATCTCGAGCAGCAGACGGGCCTGAAGCTGTTCGAGCGTGTCCGCCAACGCGTCGTGCTCTCCGAGGCCGGACTTCGGCTGTTGCCGGAGGTGAAGGACCTGCTCTTGCGTTCGGAGCGGCTGATGATCGGTGCCGTCGCCGCCGGCCAGATGAAACTATCGCTGAAGGTTGCGACCTTGCCGACCTTCGGCACACGCTGGCTGGTGCCGCGCCTCGGCCGATTTCTTGATAAACATCGCGATGTCGCCGTCACGGTGGAATCTCGCTCCAAGCCCTTCAATTTTGAGGAGGATAATTTCGATCTGGCCATTCACTACGGCCTGCCGGCATGGGCGGGCGCTGTCGCGACCTTTCTCTGCAACGAGACCGTGCTGCCCGTTGCCAGCCGCGAGCTTGCCGGACGTCTGGGTCTGATCTCGCCGGACGAGCTGGCGAGAGCCCCGCTGCTGCATCTGACGACACGCCCGAAGCTCTGGGCGCAATGGTTCGACCTGCAGGATCTGCCGACGGAGAATGCCTATCCCGGCGCGCGCTTCGACCAGTTTTCCATGATCATCGCAGCCGCTATCGCCGGGCTTGGCGTGGCGCTCCTGCCGACCTATCTGGTCGAGGATGAGCTCAAGGCCGGCACGCTTCTGCCGCTGTTTAATCTGCCGATGCCGACCGAGAATAGCTATTACGTGGTCATGCCGGAAAAGAAGCAGACGAACGAGACGGCGACATTATTTCAGGATTGGCTGCTGAGTGAGGTGGCACCGCAATCGCAAGTGGTGCCGCCGCGCTGATTTGCGTCTGCTGATGCGAGGCGAAAAAATCGTCGCAAATAAGCCAATCTGAATGGATTTGAATCGCTGAGCGTTCAAGACAATTTTTCATTTGGAGTGCCTGGACATCCGGCCGGGCCGGAGTGCCCTGCTGATAGAATAGTGTCGCGCGACTTAGACATCCGCGTCGGACGGGAGGAATCTTTGCCAAACTATGTTTTGCTGCCCGAAGCTGCTGCACTACTTGCCGGCGCCAGCAGGGTGCTTGTCATCGGCTGCTCCGGGGGCGGCAAGACGACCTATTCCCAGAAGATTGCGACTACATTCGATTTGGAGTTTCAATCGCTGGATCGGGACGTCCGATGGCTGCCCGGTTGGAAAGAGCGCGAAAAGGGTGAGCAACGGTCGATTATCGTCGAGCTGGCGCGACGGGAGAGGTGGGTCATGGACGGCAGCGGCGCATCCACTTTTGATCTGAGATTGCCGCGCACCGATCTCGTCCTTTGGGTTCGAGTGCCGAGGCATGTCGCATTATTTGGTCTGGCGAAGAGGGTTTCACGGCATTATGGAACAGTTCGCCCTGCAATGGCCGAAGGTTGCCCTGAACCGCTGCCAGATAGGGCTTTCCTCTCCTATATCTGGAATTTCGAGAGGAAATATGCGCCTCTGTTCGTTCGAAGTATCGACCTGTATGGACCGCAAGTGCCGGTCGTCCTTTTGAATTCGCACGGCGAAATGGACCGGCTGCTAAGGCTTGCGCGCAACAGCGGCTGAGGGGTAGCGCCAATGCGCTGGCCAAGTCTACAGTAACGGCCGAGAATCATGCTTGAATGCAGAAGGCAGGGCCATGGACCATGGCCGCAAGGTCGTTTCCAGTCGGGTGGGAGGAATGACGACAAGCGAACAGGCGGAACTGGAGGATATAGTCTTCCGAAGTCCATTGCTCGGATCGCTTCTCCGGCGCTGGGATGAGATTGCGCTGCCAGATTGCTGGCTGGTGGCAGGAGCCATTGCCCAGACCGTTTGGAACCATGCCTTCGGGTTGCCCCTGTCTCATGGGATCAATGACCTCGACATCGTTTATTTCGATGCCGATGATCTGTCTGAACAAGCGGAGGCCAGTCATGCCGCACGGGTCCGCGGGATGTTTCCCGATTTGCCGGTCTGGATCGATGTGAAGAACGAAGCCCGGGTTCATTGCTGGTACGAAGCGAAGTTCGGATACGCGATCCCGCCTTACAAATCGACCCTGGACGCCATCACCACTTTTCCGACCACTGCAACCGCCATGGGATTGCGCTCCAATAGTCACCGTTGTCTGGATTATTGTGCTCCGTTCGGTCTTTCCGATCTGCTGAATGGCGTCGTGCGCCCCAATAAGAAGCAGATCACGCAGGCGATCTACGAGCAGAAAGTCAATCGCTGGATTGCAGTCTGGCCGAGGCTGACGGTCGTAGGCTGGGACGGCTGAGGCGTATCGAGGCTCAGCCACGCGATTTCCGAGCGAATGTCAGATCATGTCGAATATGGCGGATGCTACGACGACTTCCGTACCCACGAGGCCGACCGAACAGAAGAGCGTCGTGTCGAGAGGCGATGTTCTGCCGGCCACATGACCGGCGACTATGGCAGCAAGATCAAGCATTCGCTCTTCGTAGGCGGTTCCGGAAAGAAAAAATGGAGATGCATAGGCGCGCGTTTGCTCAGGAGAATCCGTGGCGATGATGCTGGCCATGTTCGCGATGTCCAGGCCGAGTTCATGTCCCTTGAGCGTCTTCGGGCCGATCGTATTGATGTGGACGCCGGCTTTTAAATCCGAAGCATCGATCACCGGCACGTCGCTGCTTGTTGCGCATAACACGATATCGGCATCCGCAACGGCTTCTGCGGCGCTTGTAACCGGTTCAATGGCAATGCGGAGTTGCAATTGCATCTCCTCAGCGAAGGCGGCGCAGTTTCTTGGGTTTCGGCTGAAGACGCGGGCAGCGCTTATGTCGCGAACGGCGGCAGCGGCAATGAGCTGCGTTCGCGCCTGAGTACCGCTGCCAATGATGCCGACCGTGCGGGCGGTCGCAGCGCTGAGGTGACGGATGGCTATGCCTCCTATTGCCCCTGTCCTGATCTGGCCGAGCCGTTCGCCCAGGATGATCCCTCGAAGTTCAGCGGTATCGGCACGCCAAACAGCGACCACTTGTGAATGCTGCTCGCCGGCAAAGGTCTCGTAGGCGCGAAAGCCGGCAAGCGGCCGCTCGCCATCGATGCCGCCGACGGTAAACACGATGTCTCCACGATCGGGAAAGGAGACGTGATGGCGGGGTGGGGACACCAGCTTGCCGGCGGCCTTGGCCCGGAAGGCTGCTTCCAGGGCATCGATTGCCCCACGCATGATTGCGGCAGGGCATAAATCCTCGTCTTTCAATATCTTCATTGCGGATGGACCTCGTTAAGCCAGCCATTCTGCAACCTCAAGCGCAGTCCAGGTCAATAGCAGGCGCAGCCATCCTGGCGTTTCGCATTGCCCAGCTCTTCAGGCGCAAGCCATTGAGTTTGATGAAGCCCTCGGCGTCATGGTGGTCGTATGCTCCGGAGCTTTCCTCGAAGGTAACGAGGTCGGTCGAGTAAAGCGAGGCCGGCGAGGCGCGCGCTATCACGCTGGCCGAGCCCTTGTAGAGCCTGAGTGTCACTTCGCCGCTGATATGGATTTGGCTCCGATCGATCAATGCCTGCAACATTTCCCGCTCGGAAGAATACCAAAATCCGTTGTAGATCAGCGCAGCGTAGCGTGGCATGATCTCGTCCTTCAAATGTGCAGCGACGCGGTCAAGCGTGATGGATTCGATCCCGCGATGGGCAGCGAGCAGAATCGTGCCACCAGGCGTTTCGTAAACGCCGCGCGACTTCATCCCGACGAAGCGGTTCTCGACGAGATCGATCCTGCCGATCCCATGCCTGCCGCCCAATTCGTTGAGCTTTGTCAGCAGTGCCGCTGGTGTCATCGCTTCGCCGTTCAGGGAGACCGCATCGCCCTTTTCAAAGCCGACGACGACGATTTCCGGCGCGTTTGGTGCCTCCAGAGGATCGACGGTGCGCTGATAGATATAGGATGGCGCGATTTCAGCCGGGTCTTCCAAGACCTTGCCCTCGGTGGAGGTGTGCAGGAGATTCGCGTCGGTCGAAAAGGGAGCCTCGCCGCGCTTATCCTTCGGCACGGGAATTTGATGCGCTTCGGCATATTCGATCAGCTGGGTGCGCGATCGGATGGTCCACTCGCGCCATGGCGCGATGATTTTGATCGACGGGTCGAGCGCATTGGCCGCCAGTTCGAAGCGCACCTGATCATTGCCCTTGCCTGTGGAGCCGTGGGCAATGGCATCGGCACCCACCTCGCGTGCGATATTGATGAGATGCTTGGCGATCAGGGGGCGGGCGATGGAGGAGCCGAGGAGATATTGCCCCTCATAGAGCGCGTTTGCCCGGAACATCGGGAAGACGAAATCCCGAACGAATTCCTCGCGGACATCCTCGATCCTGATATCTGTCGCGCCCAATTGCTCGGCCTTTCGGCGGGCGGGCTCAAGCTCCTCACCTTGGCCAACGTCGGCGGTAAAGGTCACGACTTCGCAGTCGTAGGTTTGCTGCAGCCATTTCAGGATGATGGATGTGTCCAGTCCTCCCGAATAGGCGAGCACGACTTTCTTGAGCTTTTTCGACATCGGCTTCCGTCTCCATGTTGACGGCTGGAACGATAGGCCAATCCTCGCGCAATGAGCTTGCGAAGAGTTCAATAACATGAGAAATTTTGGCATATTATGCTACATAAAAGGCAGTGGGAGCTATATTGTGTCACCGAATCTGGACCAGATCGACCGGCGTATCCTCGGGGTGCTGCAGCGCGACGGACGCATTTCCAATGTGGATCTCGCGAGGCAAGTGGGGCTCTCGCCGTCACCCTGTCTTCGCCGCGTGCGATTGCTGGAGGATGCAGGCATCATCGATCGCTATGTGGCCGTTCTCGACCCGGCAAAGGTGGGTGCGGGCCTCACCGTGTTTGCCCGCGTCTGGTTCAAGACGCAGGATGCGCAAGTCACCCTTCAATTTGCGGAGGCGGTCAGGCGGTTTCCTGAAGTCATGGAATGTTATCTGACGACGGGCGAATGCGATGCCATCCTGCGTATCGTCACGGCTGATCTGCACAGCTATTGGCGGTTTCAGGCTGACCACTTGACGCGCATCCCGAGCGTATTGAACGTCAAGACCGATGTGCCGATGGAAACGCTGAAGCGAAGCTTCGAGTTGCCTTTGGCCTCGTAGCATTGCAGCCAGCTGTCGGCCAATTATGGCGGCGGCGAAGTGCCGCTCAGCTTGCGCAGCCGGTTCCCGTCTGCTCGCACCCTGGCGGGCATATCGAACCCGCAAGTCAATTGATGTTTGGAGAGCGAAATGAGCATATTCGAAACGGCGATGCAGGCGACACGCCCGGTTCTCGCCAGCCGTTTTCCGGGCTATTCCTTTGCCTTTGCCTCAGGGTCGATCATACGAGGCGAGGGAAGAAAGGGCTCCGACATCGATCTGGTCGTGGTCTTCGATCAGCTCGAAACCGCTTGGCGCGAGACCTTTATCGAGGGCGACTTTCCGTTCGAAGCGTTTGTTCACGACCCGGAGACACTCAGCTGGTTTTTCGAGAACGATATTGCGCGTGGCTATCCCGCTATCATTCATATGGTTGCGACAGGCCAGATCCTCGGGCCAAATCCTGACAAGGGGCAGGTCTGGAAGGACTATGCTACCGGCATCCTCCATAACGGCCCACCGAAGTTGAAAGGCGAGAAGCTGAATGCTTTGAAATATCAAATCACCGACCTTCTCGATGATTTGCGTGGGGAGCGGGCAGCCCCGGAGGTACGCGCGATTGCCGCGCAACTCTATCAGCCTTTGGCCGACCTTATGTTGCTGGGACGAGGAAGATGGTCGGGCAGGGGCAAATGGATTCCCCGCCTGCTTCGTGAGGTGGATCGGGACCTGGCCGATAGCTTCGACGATGTCTTCGGGCGTGCTTCAGCCGGAGAAGTGGAGGCATTGTGCTGTCTCACACGTAGCGAACTGGACCGGCATGGCGGACCGTTTTTCGCCGGAGACAAGCGCATCGCGTCGCAACAGGCGAGACGCGAGAGCCTTGTGCCCCGTGATTGATTATTATGCGCTGATCGAAAAATTTTAAGCTTGAAATTCTTCATCGTGACGCTAACACATTCCTATCGGGTCGCTGCGGATTTTGCAGGATAGACGCGAGGTGAACTCGGGGGGAGGAGGCGCCATGAAGATGCATCCGCTGAAGGGGCCGAACAGGCTGAAGCTCGGTGTTTTCTCGACCAATGCGGATGGTGGGCTTGCCATCACCGACGTGCCGGAGCGCTGGACGGCAGGCTGGCAGGATAATCTGACCGCAGCACAGATCGCCGACCGGGCGGGGCTCGAATTCTTTCTGCCGATTGCCCGCTGGCGCGGTTTTGGCGGCAAGAACCGCGTGCGCGAGTGGTCCTTCGAGACCTTCACCTGGGCTGCTGCGCTCTCGGCCGCGACCGATCAGATCGGCCTTTTCATGACGGTGCACGTGCCGCTCGTCCATCCTCTTTATGCTGCCAAGTCGCTTGCGACGGTCGATCATATCAGCCAGGGGCGGGCGGGGCTTAACATCGTCTGTGGCTGGAATCCGAAGGAATTCGGCATGTTCGGGGTGCCACTGGTTGAAAAAGGCTACGACCAAGCCGCCGAATGGCTCGAAGTTGTCGAAAGGCTCTACGCCTCCGATGAGCCGATCGACTATGAGGGCAGCTACTATAATCTGAAAGAAGCCGTCAGCCGTCCCGCAAGCCTGCAGGCGCCACGGCCGGTGACGATGAATGCGGCCTTCGGCGGCCCCGGCCGAGACTTTGCCGCGGCGCATTGCGACTATCTCTTCACCACCTTCACCGAGATCGATGACGCCGGAAAGCATGTGACTGACATCGCTGCACGGGCGGAAGGCAAAGGCAGGCAGGTCGGCGTTTATACCGTCTGTCACGTCGTCTGCCGCGAGACACAGACGGAGGCAGAAGACTATTACACCCGTTATGCCGTGACCATGGCCGATCAGGCTGCCGTCGATCAGCACATGGCCGGCAAGAAGGAGTTCTCGCAGTCCCATGATCGCGAGTCCTATGACCGCTACCGCCAGCGTTTTGCCGGTGGAGCAGGCAGCTATCCGCTGATCGGCACGCCGCAGCGCATTGCCGAAGAGATGATCGCCATTGCCGAGCAAGGCTATGCCGGCATAGCCTTGTCCTTCGTCAACTATACGCAGGAACTGCCCTATTTCTGCGATCGGGTGCTTCCGATTCTGGCGAAGGCTGGGCTCCGGGCGGCGTGAACCACACCGGTTCGATGCCTCGCGCCGCGTCCGCTCGCGGGAATGTGATCATCCTTCAATGATGACTTGGCTATCCGGCAAGGGCTGATTTTCCAGGCCGTTTGCGGTGACGTCGCTTTCATGCTGCGGCGTCGCAAGTGCGACATGTGTGCAACGCAGCAAAAAACGTGACGTCAAGGGGTTTACAAGCATGACCCCGGATGGGATTCTTTTAGGCGAAGGGTGCTGCTTGATTGGAAGCTGCGTCATTCCCTTCAATCGGATGCCGTAAATCTTGGCTCCGATGCGCCGCTATCTTGCTGGTGCTTAAACCGAACAAAATCAATCCGAAGCCGGCATGCGGGTGTTTCCGTGTCCGGCTGTTGCCTTGGTGCGCCCTGAACATCACGAGGTCGGGGTAAAGAGAATGCGGGCTTTAACATGGGCTTCAAGTCAAAACGCGTCCTTCGCGGCGTTCTTGGTCTTCTTGCGAGTGCCAGCTTGCCGCAGGTCACCAAAGCCAGCGATCTGATGATCTGGTCGCCGGTCAAGGTCGCGCCCAGAACATACAAGACTACCCTCGGTTTCCGGCTGCCGATGGCTTGGGATGTCAGCGCTGGCATGGATCTAGGACTTGGCAGCGCGGCCACCGGCGCCATCCTGCGCAGCAGCAGCTTGGCGACCCTGTGGGGCACGGCAATCGACGATCACAAGCGCTTTTCGACCACATGGCGCCGCGAGGTGTCATTGAGGGTCGATGCGCTCAACAGCACCGGAACGCTTTGCCTCGAACGCTCGCGAAGCTGGACGGTGTCGGAAAACCTGGACATGAGCACTTCGAGGTCGCTGAACGTAAATTACGCGGGCACGCGGAATGCGGCAAACTCCATTACCGCGACACAAGCCGTTAGCGTTGCCGTTCCCCGGACAGGAACTTCGATTTCCGCGATCGGCAATCTGAAGGACGTCGGCAGCGTCTTTTCCAGCACGGTCTCGTTTCGGCAGCCTTTGGCGCCGAACCTCAATTTCTCGGCCTCCTTCGCCGATCCGCAGACCCTGACGCCGGCTGGTAATGTGCGGCTGGACTACCGTATCAAATGGTAGATTCACGGGTTTCTAGTTCGGCCCTTTCCTATCGCGGCAGGGAACAAATGGCTCTCGCGGAAGTTTAGAACGGGCAGGACATCGATCTTGCCCGAGGTGTTATGACCTCGCGAAGCCTGCCGCTGGTTCGACTCCCTGCCGGCGGCAGGCTTAGCGTTCGAGCAGTGACCTCAGTTGGCGGGCCCTGTCGCCTCCGTCGGCGATTTGATCGTTATGTCGGGCTCGGCAAGCCTGGCCTTGAGCTTCGAGACCACATCGTGCCGGACATCGGACCACGACGTGGTGATTGCCCAATATTCGATGTTGAGCACGGCTTGGTCGACGGCCAATTCGTCGAGAAAAATCTTCGGTGCCGGTGTGGTCTTGATGCGTTGATCCGCTTTCAGGATGTCGAGAATCGTTTTGCGGGCAAGATCGATGTCAATTTTCTCACCCATGGTAACGGACAATTGCTGGCGGCGGTCCGGCTCGCGGCTGTGGTTGATGATGGGCGTGTTCCAGAGCGTCGAGTTCGGTGCCATCAGATAAAGGCCGTCCGCCGTCCTCATCTCCGTCGCGAAGAGCCCGATTTCCTTGATGTAGCCTTTGACGTTCGTCGTCTCGATATATTCGCCGACCCGGAATGGCCGTAGGATCAGCAGCATGATGCCGGCGGCGATATTTTGAAGCGTGCCTTGCAATGCCAGGCCGATCGCCAGGCCGGCAGCACCGAGAGCGGCGATGATGGAGGCTGTCTGAACGCCGAACTGACCAAGGACGGTGATGAAGACAAGGATGAGCAAGCTGTAGTGCAGGACATTCTGGAAGAAGCTCGCGAGCGTTTCGTCTATGCCGTGAATGCGCGAGATGACGCGGTAGGCCGAACGGCTCATAATGCCCGCAAGAAGCCAGCCACCGATCAGAAGAATGATCGCGCCGAGAAGCGAAAATCCATATTGAACCGCGAGCGCCGAGGCCTGGTCGAGTGCCGTGCGAGTGGCGAAGACGATATTAGTCGTTTGATCGTCCATGTCAAAACTCCATCTTTCCCAGAGAGCCAATTGAGAAGTCGCGTTTTTTGTTCCTGGCAATCAGGCGCATGAAACCCAAAGGTTTCAATGGATTATGCGGGTCGGTCTCTATGCGGGAGCGTCAGGCGCCGTGCTTTGCCTGATGCGGGCCTATGGTGGCAGCTGCGGCGTAGTGAGCCTTCTTCTGCTCGTACATGCCGAGATCCGCGCGCTTGATCATGGCTTCCATGGTTTCGCCGGGCAGGCTCGTGGCAATGCCGATAGAGACGCTGAGCGGCGCGCTGGAATAGAACTGATTGTTGATCTTCAGCAGTTCGTTGATCGTCTCGACCATCGCGGCAGCCGCGATTTCATCGGCGCCTGGCATGAGAACCGCAAATTCGTCGCCCCCGATACGGGCGGCATGGTTCGGCAGGGAGACGACGCTGTTCAGCACCTCGCCCATACGGCGCAGCAGAGCATCGCCAGCATCGTGGCCGCTCTCGTCATTGGACTCCTTGAGTCCGTTCAGATCGAGAATGATGGCCGATACCGGCCGAAGCGATTTGCGCTCCAGCCTGTTGAGCTCCTCCATATAGAAGGCGCGGTTGAAAAGCCGGGTGAGCACATCGTGCTTGCCGAGATATTCGAGATAGGCTTCCGCCTTCTTGCGCGCGGTAATGTCGGTGAGTGCCACCTGCACCAGCGACCAGTCTTCCTCGTAACCGGGAAAAACCGAAAACTGCAGGAGGACGTGACGCTCCGATCCGTCGAGCGCGTAGTTCAGCACTTCACGCTGATGGAAGAGGCGGCCGTTCCACAATTCGACTAATTGCCCGCGGAAATGCTTCTCCATATCATCGCGGAACACTTCGTCGATCCGCTGATGCAGGGTCTGGCGGTCCGGTGCACAGAAGAGATCGAGCGTTGCCTGATTGACGTCGAGCACACTGATCTCGCTCATGCATTGCTGGACGAACTCCGGATGCACATCGAGAAATACCTGAAAGTCGACGATGCCTCGGTGGCGGATATCATCGAGCAGGATCTTGATGCGGCTAAAATCCTCGACCCACAGGGAAACCGGCGAATGCTCGAACATGCCCTCGGCATAGCGGCGCTGCCGTTCTTCCTGCCGTCTCGCCTCCTCGCGGGCCGTCACGTCTTCCGTCGTCAGCAGCAGCCGGCTCCACGAAGTCTCGTGGCCCGGCAGGATGACGCCGCGTAACTGGATGTCGAGCCTTTTGCCGCCGAGGGAGTAGTTGATTGCGGTGCCGGAAAACTCGGTCTTGCCTTCCCAGAGCGCCACCAGCTCATTCACATGGCTTTGCAGCATCTCGTCGCGGAAGACCCGCGAAAGGCTTTCGACAAGCGTCTCGAAGGATGGCGCCTCGAAGAGCTCCAGCGTCCTGGTATTGACGGCAAGAAGCTTGATCCTTTGCGAGCAGGATGCGACGCGCTGCACGTCGGCTAACAGATAGGAACGCAGGTCCGTCACGCCTTCCGCACGCCAGACTTCGAACTGCTCCTTGACGCCGCTGAAATCCTCCAGCCACATGGCGACGGGGGCAAGGTCGAAAACGGTGCTGCTGAAGTCCTGGGCGTTCATCATGATTCCCTGCGCCGGCAGTAAAAGTCAGTATGCGAAATAAAAGGCCGGCAGTTCGCCAAGTTCTGCTTAGCGAGCATTCGTAAACCTTGTGTTGATATCAGGTAGCGGGTCAAGCCGGACAATCACTGTCCGCTTCTTTTCAACTCATTCTTGTCAAAACTGTGCCCCAAATGGCTCTCTGGCGCGATCGCTATCGGATTGATCCGATGTATTGGGGGCAGTCATGTCTTCAAAAAACGCTCGAAGGCTTCGAGGGTCTTTTCGCTGACATGGTGTTCGATGCCCTCGGCATCATTCCTTGCCGTATCAGGGTCGACGCCGAGGCGGCAAAGAACGGCCTCGACGATCTCATGGCGCCGGCGGGTTGCCACGGCCAGGCGGTGCCCTTCTTCAGTCAGGAACACGCCACGATAGGGGCGCTGCGTGATCAGGTTTTCCTCCGCGAGCCGCTTGAGCATTTTTGCAACCGTCGGCTGCGTTACTCCCAGTCTTTGCGCAATATCGGTCTGGCGCGCTTCGCCAGCATGCTCTATCAGATCGGCGATGAGCTCGACGTAATCCTCCATCAATTCCGTACGTCGATCGTCGCGGCTTTTCTGAAAGGCCTCGGCATGCGTCTCGATCTCGGTCGAAGAAAGACGGCTTTCCGGGGCGGCAGGCAATTTTGTCAAGGCGGCTCATCTCCCTCTTGATTAAGAGTCGTGTAATGATGTTTAGCCTCGACTATAAATAATTCAAAGAGGTTATGAAACCCCGGCGGCCGATCCCGGCCAGCCGTGAAATCGAAATTCCCGTGTCTCAACTGGCTCGTCGCGCCACGCCTTCAGGCGCTCAACAGCGGCAGCAGTTGCTCACCTTGCCGCTTTATTTCCGAGAGGTATGGTGTGTCCGAAAGAACGAAATGCGTAATGCCGAGGTCGCGGTACTTGCGCAGGGAGCGGGCGACATCCTCTGGCGAGCCGACCAGCCAGGTTGTGCCGGCACCGCCGCCGCCGAACTTGCCCGGGGCGGTATAGAGATTGTCGTCAAGCACGTCGCCGCGCGCTGCGAGATCGAACAGTCGTTTCTGGCCCACTGCGATCGATTGCCGATGATCATTCCAGCCGACGCCCTTATTCTCAGCCATCTCCGCGACTTTCGCCTCGGCATCGGTCCAGGCCTGCTCCGTCGTGTCGCGCACCAGCGTCGTAATGCGCAGCCCGAATTCCAGTGGCGGCAGATCGCGATCAAGATCTCTGCTGAATGCCTTAAGCCGGCTTATTCGCTCAGCAATGTCGGCGAGTGGCTCGCCCCAGAAAAGCTGAACATCTGCCTCCGTGGCGGAAACGCGTTCTGCAGCATCCGAAGCGCCGCCGAAATAGAGCCTGGGATGCAGACGTTCACCGCGCGGCTTGATGCGCGGCGCAGCCGTGGATTCGCTGACGCGAAAGTGTTCTCCCTCATAGGTGACATTCTCTTCGGTCCAGAGCCTGCGGGTGAGCCGCATGAATTCCTTGGTGCGGCCATAGCGGTGGGCTTGATCGCCCTCGCTGTCGCCATAGGCGGCAAGATTGTCCTTGCCGGAAACGATGTTGATGCGCACCCGGCCGCTGCTCAGCTGATCCAGCGTGGCAGCAGCGGAGGCGAAGTGTGCCGGGTGCCAGTAGCCGGGGCGGATTGCGATGAGCGGCTCGAAGCTGGTGGTGCGCGCAGCAAGTGCGGCCGCGACGGTGAAGGTGTCGGGTCGGCCCCAGCCGGTGCCGATCAATGCGCCCTTCCAGCCGTGATCTTCGAGTGCCTTTGCATGGCTCGTGAGCGTTTCCAGGCTGTTGTGGTTCTCGACTGCGGAATCGCCACGATGGCCCGGCTTGACGTCGTTGGGGATGTACCAGAGAAATTCGCTGCTATCGCTCATGCCTGTGCCTGTCGGTCTGTCTGTATTGATATGGGATTTGTGGTGGGCAGAGCCGTTATCAATGCTCGGCTCACCTCCCTTGCGTCTAAAGCTTGCCTTTCCAAGGGACGAGCACGGCTTCGAGAATGCGGACGGCGGTCGAGAAGGCGAAGGCGCAGACCGCAATGATGCCGATTCCGACGAAGACGACGTCGGTGGCAAGGAACTGCGATGCCGACATGATCATGAAGCCAATGCCGCGGGTCGAAGCGATGAGTTCGGCCGCCACCAGCGTTCCCCAGCCGATACCGAAAGCGATCCGGATACCGGTCAGGATTTCCGGCAGGGCCGAAGGCAGAACGACGTTGAAGAAAAGCTGCAGCCGGTTCGCGCCGAGAGACCGTGCGGCATTGACCCGCTCCAGCGGCAGCGAACGGACACCGGCTTGGGCGGACAGGCAAATCGGCGCGAACATGGCGAGCACGAGAAGGGTGATCTTCGAGGTCTCGCCGATCCCAAGCCATATGATCATCAGCGGCAGATAGGAAAGGGGCGGCAGCGGCCAATAGAATTCGATCGGCGTATCTAAAATTCCCTTTGCCCAGCGGTTGAGCCCCATCAGCAGACCGACGGGAATGCCAACCCCGATCGCGATGGCTGCGGCGACGACGATGCGGAACAGGCTTGCCAATATATGTTCGGAAAGCGAGGCCCCGGCATATCCGTCGCGATAGACGACGCCGATCTGCGTCAGCACTTCATCGGGGCGAGGCAGGAAGAGGTGTGACACCAGACCGAGCTTTGCGACGAGCCACCACAATGCGAGGCAGACGATCGCAGTCGAGATGCTGATGGCAATGGTGGGTTTCTCGCCGACGCCGAAACTCGGGATGCGAACCAGCTTCGGTTGCGCTTCCCTTTGAGGAACGGTAATCGGGCGCGTTTCAATGATGTCACTCATGCCACGCTCCTGATGTTGTCGGCGCTGTGGAGAATAGCGCGAATTTCTTCCCGAAGGCTGCTGAATTCAGGCGACGAGACGATCGCCTTCGTATCGCCGCTGGCGGCAAACCGATGTACGAAATCGAGTTCGAAACGCGCAACGACACGCCCGGGCCTCGGAGACATGACGAGAACCTCCGTTCCGAGAAAAAGCGCCTCCTCGATTGAGTGGGTAATGAAGAAAATGCGCTTGTCGGTTCTGGCCCAGATGGAAACCAGCAGCTCCTGCATCTGCTCGCGCGTCAGGCTGTCGAGAGCGCCGAATGGTTCGTCCATCAGCAGGATATCCGGCTCGGTGGCAAGTGCCCGGGCAATGCCGACGCGCTGGCGCATGCCGCCCGACAGTTCGTAGGGCAGGGCATTGGCAAAGTCGGTCAAGCCGACAAGCCGCAGCAGTTCCGATGCGCGATCCCGGCGTTCCCGTTTGCCCAGTCCGGCAAATTGCAGGCCGAGAGCCACATTGTCGATCACGGATTTCCATGGCAGCAGCGAATCCTTCTGGAAGACGACACCGCGATCGGCACCAGGACCGGAAACAGGCCTTCCATCGAGCGTGATCTTCCCCTCCGACAACGGCAGGAAGCCGGCGATGGCATTGAGCAGGGTGGATTTGCCGCAGCCGGACGCACCGAGCGCTACGACGATGCCCCGCTCCGGAATGTTGAAGGAAACGCGGTCAAGCGCATGAACGGTTCTGCCGTCACGCGCTGCAAAGAAGACGCTTGCATGGTCGACTTGAAGCATAAGCTCTCTCGATGTTGCGACGCCGGCGCGACAAGCGCGCCGACGCCAAGGAGGATCAGTTACTTGCGCTGACGAGCGCGTCGGAAGTGACGAATGCGCCGTAGTTCGGCAGAACCTCGGAGACTTTTCCCTGGCTCTTCAGGAAGGCTGCCGTGTCCTTGAGGATTTTTGCCGCGCCGGACTGATCGCCGCCACCGAGCCAGGCGGCCGATGCCTGCACGTCGGGCGTCAGCAGAGTGAGGTTCTTGAGCGCTGCCGCCTGCTGCTCTGCCGTGCCGCCCAGAAGCTTGGCGAGCGCCTTGGCGTTGTCGCTGTCCGGTCCCCAGGCAGCCTTGTCGGCGGCGAACGAGGCGTAGTATTTGTTGATCACCGAGGCATAGGCCTTCAGGAATTGCGGATTGTCTGCTGCGAATTTCGAGGTTGCGACCCAGGCGGAAAATGTCGGAGCGCCCTTGTCGGCGACGTCCTTGGATGTCACCAGCACCTTGCCGTTCTTCTTCAGCTCGGTGAGCGCCGGATCCCAGACGAAGCCGCCGTCGATATCGCCGCGATTGTAGCTTGCGACGATTTCAGGCTGCGGGACAGCAAAGACCTGTACGTCCTTTTCGCTCAGGCCAAGGGACTTGATGAGGGCGAGCAGCTGATAGTGGTCAGTGGAAACGGGTGCCGCCGCGAGTTTCTTGCCCTTCAGATCGGCGAGTGTGTTGATGCCCGAGCCATTGCGCACCACCAGAGCTTCATCGACGCCCGAGATGGACGAGAGGTAAAAGGCCTTCACCTCGAGTCCGCGTGAAGCAGCAGCGGCAAACGGGCTTGAGCCGACATAACCGATCTGGACATCGCCGGATGCGATGGCTGCGAAGATCTCCGCTCCGGAATTGAACTTGCGGAAGTCGATCTCATAGCCCGTCTCCTTTGCGAAATCGCCATTGGCGATCGCGACAGAGGAGGGAAGGGCATCCGTCTGATAGGCGACGACGACCTTCTTGTCGGCAGCGGCCGCGCCGGCCGCCATGGAAATGCTGGCGAGACCCAAGACGGCCGCAGCGATCAGTGTGTTGAATTTCATGACTAGTCCCCTTGGCCGGATCAGATTTTCCGGCGGCTCCCTGAATGGAATGGACAGAGCCTAGCCAAATCGGGGGCAGGATCGATAGAAATAGCAAACTATTTTTATAGACTATAATAGGAATTGTTTGTCTAAATGGACGAAGACGACAAGGTTAGCATCTTTCCGGCGGAGCGAAGCCGACATGGATATCGACGTTCAGGAACGCGTCAAAATCCTGAACTCTGCTCGAGAGCGGTCATTCCCATAGCAAAGCGAAAGCCTGCCGGCCTAACTGGTGCTTTCGCGCTCGTTGAGATCGATCTGGCCTTTTTCCGCCAGAATCGGCAGGGCGATATTATGCTGCGCCTCATTCATTTCCTGCACCGTGACGAGCGTTCCACCTCGTTCGAGGGCGGCTGCATAGGCGGCACGCTGCTCCTCGTGAAAGAAGATGCCCGTCAACGCATCCAGAAAGCCCATGTGATCGGTCGGTGAGGTATCTGGCCGGTTGC
Source organism: Rhizobium sp. AB2/73 (assembly GCF_020871915.1). NCBI lineage: Bacteria > Pseudomonadati > Pseudomonadota > Alphaproteobacteria > Hyphomicrobiales > Rhizobiaceae > Rhizobium > Rhizobium sp. AB2/73. The sequence continues at coordinate 620,864 of NZ_CP067072.1, forward strand.
CCGGTGTCATGGTGATTGCGTCCTTCGGGATACCGGCTTCCATCAACGCCTCGGCTGCAGCTTCCGCGTCATATTCGTCGTCGAAAAATGCGGTCAATGCAAAGGAGCCGGTTTTTCGTTCGCTATTCATGGCGGGTTCTCCGTTCTCGTGGTCTCATTGTCTTAACGAGCACCAGGGGAGGGGGTTCCCACGTGATGAGCATCCCGCATGGAACAAACAGAAGGACGATTAGTTGATCGTCATAGAATCTGGAACCATAGCGAGCCCCCCAATGCTCGATAGATTTCCTTCGGCCGGCGCAGGCCCATCGCTCAGCTATGAGCATGCCGATGCAGAGACACTTGATGAGCTGCATGAGGATGCTCGATCCTGCACACGGTGCGATCTCTATCGCAACGCCACTCATCTGGTGTTCGGCGAAGGGCCGGCCCGGGCAGACATCGTGCTGGTCGGCGAACAACCGGGCGACAAGGAGGATGTGGCCGGCAGGCCTTTTGTCGGACCGGCCGGCCGGCTTCTTGATGAATGCCTTGAGGAAGCAGGCGTGGATCGGGACCGTTGTTATGTCACCAACGCCGTGAAGCATTTCAAATATCAGATGCGCGGCAAGAAGCGATTGCATGCCAGGCCCAATGCCGGCGAGGTGCAGCGCTGTGCCTGGTGGCTGGGAGCAGAACTCGAATTGCTAAAGCCGAAACTGGTCGTCGCACTTGGGGCGACGGCCGTATCCTCGCTGCTCGGCTCTAAAGTCAGGGTCATGCGCGACCGCGGCCAGATCCTGCATCCGTCGGGAAAACTCGATGTTCTGGTGACCATTCATCCCTCGGCGCTCCTGCGGATCAGGGAGGCGGATGAGAGGGAAAAGAACAAGCTCACCTTCATTCGGGATCTCAAAAAGATCCGGAGTTTTCTGCGGCACTGACCATTTTCTCCAGACACAACCCGCAGAACAGCAAGCAAAGGTCATGTTATGGCTGACAATCAACCTAATATTGCGGAAACCAAGCCGGATCGGCTGAAAGAGCAGCCTGTTGATGACGCCGGCCGCGAAAATGATGCACCGGCTGAAAAGCGCGCATCCTTCATTCGCCGTCATCCCCTCTCCATTCTGCTCGGCATCGTCGTGTTGCTCGCACTGATCGTAGCCGCATGGTTCGTCTGGAAGATATATTTCTATCCCTATGAGTCGACGGATGATGCCTTTGTCGATGCGCGCAGCTTTTCGGTTGCTGCCAAAGTATCCGGCTATGTTGCCGAGGTTCCGGTGACCGATAACCAGTCCGTCAAAGCCGGCGATGTCATCTTGAGGATCGATCCGCGTGACTATCAGATCGCGCTCGATCAGGCGAACGGGCAGGTAGAGGTGGCAAAGGCGTCGGTCGACAGCGCCGGCGCGCAGATCGAGGCGGCGAGCGCCGCCGTCGACGTCGCCAGGGCGCAACAGAATTCCGCCACCGCCGCTCTGCAATTTGCACAGCAGGAATCCAATCGGCAGCAGCAACTGGTCAAGACCGGCTCCGGCAGCGTGCAGGCCGTGCAACAGGCTACGGCAACCCTGCAGCAGGATCAGGCAAGCCTTGCCCAGATGCAGGCGAATATTACCTCGGCGCTGAAGAACAAAGCCGTTGCCGAAGCGCAGAAATCCAGTGCGCTCGCAAGCCTCAAGCAGGCGCAGGCACAGGCCGAAGAAGCGCAGCAGAACCTTAGTTACACGACGATCACGGCGGCTCAGCCGGGGCGCATCGTACGCCTTACCGGCGCCAAGGGGCAGTATGTCGAAGCAGGGCAGGCGATCTCGACATTCGTTCCCGACGAGGTCTGGATCACGGCGAACTTCAAGGAGACGCAGCTCACCGACATGCGGCCAGGCCAGCCGGTGGACATCACGATCGATGCCTATCCCAATCACACGCTCCACGGAAAGGTGGCCTCGGTTCAGCCGGGCTCTGGCACTGCCTTTTCGCTGTTGCCAGCAGAAAACGCGACCGGCAATTACGTTAAGGTCACGCAGCGCGTGCCGGTCAAGATCATCGTCGACAGATGGCCCGATGATGTTGCAATCGGCCCCGGCATGTCCGTGGTGCCGACAGTGACGGTACGCCCGAGGAGCTGAGCGAGATGAGCGGTGCAGGCACAGCGGCGGGTGGAAGAGAAGAATCATCCGCGCAAGTCACGAATCCCTGGCTGATTGCCATCGTAGTGTCGCTGGCAACCTTCATGGAAGTGCTCGACACCACGATTGCCAACGTGGCGCTGCGCTACATTTCAGGCGGCCTCGCCGTCAGCTCCGACGAAGCCTCCTGGGTGGTCACGACCTATCTCGTTTCCAACGCCATCGTGCTGGTTGCCAGCAGCTATTTCGCCGAACGGTTCGGACGCCGTCGGTTCTATCTCCTGTGCCTGGTGACATTCACGATCGCTTCCGTTCTGTGCGGTCTATCGTGGAATCTCCAGGCGCTGTTGATTTTCCGCGTTATACAGGGTTTTGCCGGCGGCGGCATGGTGCCGACCTCGCAGGCGATCCTTGCCGATGCCTTCCCGCCAGCAAAACGTGGTCAGGCTTTTGCGCTCTTCGGTGTCGCCGTGGTCGTCGCGCCGGTCATCGGACCGACCTTGGGCGGTTATCTCTCCGACAACCTCTCCTGGCACTGGTGCTTCCTCATCAATGGTCCCGTCGGCATATTCGCCTTCGTGCTCGTCTATGTGCTGTTGAAGGAGACTCCGAAGACGAGGAATATGCGCGAGGAATTCCGCCGGAAGGGAGTGCGTTTCGATCTCATCGGCTTTCTGCTGGTGGCAACCTTTCTCGGCTCCCTGGAACTCATCCTGGATCGGGGGCAGACCGATGACTGGTTCGGCTCCGACTTCATCATCGTCATGGTCGTCATATGCGTTCTCGCCTTCCTGGCAGCAATTCCGTGGGTTCTGACGAAGGCTGACCCGATCATCGACGGATGGCTGCTCGGCACCCGGCAATTCGGTTCCTGTTTCATCGTGATGATGGCAACCGGCGCAATCCTGATCGCGACGACGCAGTTCATCCCCGAGGTCGTGCAGCAGAACTACGGATATACGGCGACCTGGGCGGGGCTCGCACTTTCGCCAGGCGGGCTTGTGACCATGGTCATGATGTTCGTTGCCGGCCGGGTGAATTCCTTGGTTCAGCCGAAGTATCTGATCGCCATCGGTGCGGCGATCATTGCGATGTCCATGTGGCAGCTGACGCGGCTCTATCCCGGTCTGAACTTCAGCTTTTTCGTCTGGTCTCGTCTCTATATCGGGCTTGGTCTGCCGCTGATCTTCATTCCCATCACCTCTGCCTCCTACTACGGTTTGAGGCCTGAACAGACCAATCAGGCGTCGGCCATGATCAATGCTGCGCGCAACATTGGCGGCTCCATCGGCGTTTGTATCGCGTCAAATGTCCTGGCGCATCGCGAGCAGTGGCACCAGAGCCGCCTGGTGGAGCATGTCACGCCTCCCTCACCGGCCTATCAGGAGACGCTGCGAACTATGACGCGTTATTTTGCCGAGAAAGGTGCAACCATGGCGGATGCCCAGGCGCAGGCGACGGCCTGGATGGGGCAGCAGGTGCAGACCCAGGCGAGCTTCCTCGCCTATATCGATGTATTCCATGTGCTGATGCTGGTCGTGCTCTGCGCCATTCCGCTTGCGCTGATCCTGAGCAATGTCGATCTCAAGGAGGGTGGCGGCGGCGGCATGCATTGAGTACCGCAACGATCGATCCTCCCGCAGTTGGGGGGCTCGTTAAGTCATTCGCCGCAACAGTGCGATGAGGGCGTCGGTGTTGTCATGGGTCTCAAGCGAGAGCAAATGCTTGTCCGCGAGCTCAGCAATCGCCAAGGCGACTTCACGTTCCGACCATCCCGCCAGGGTCGCGGCACTCAGCAACTCTCGAAAAGCGGCTTGCAGCGCGTCCTGGCAGCGGATGTCCCGGTCGGGATCATCATCGGTCACGAATGGTCGTGCGATATCGGGCATAGATGAAAGGTGAACTGATTTGCCGGTTTTGGCAATCTATTGCGTTCAATCGCTCTCGATTGCGCCCTCTTTGCGTCGTGAGAGGCGTAACAGCCGGTCAAAATGATCGGTGATCCACGGGTTTTTGCGGCTCGACGCTGTGCTCTCCTCTGAGCAGGCGTAGTCTCAACAGGCGCTCGATCCTGTCATTGGAACCTGCAGCGGCACCCATCGATGCCGCTGTCGGTCGCTGCTGATTTTTTCCGCATCCGGGGAAAGAAAAGGAAAGCTGTTTCTTAAATAACTTAAAATCTATGTTTTTTATAGACTATAGCGCTTCATGATCGGCATCGGGCGCAAACATGGATGAACGGCATGACTTATCTTCTCAGTCTTCTTGACAAGAGCCCGATCGAACAGGGGCTTGGCGCCACCGATGCGCTCGGCGCCACGGCTCGCTTGGCCATCCGGGCCGAGGAACTCGGCTATCATCGCTTCTGGGTCGCCGAGCATCACAATATGGCGAACCTCGCAAGTTCGGCTCCGGAAGTCCTGATCGCTCATCTTCTTGCCCGGACTTCGAGGATCCGTGTCGGTTCCGGCGGCGTCATGCTGCAGCATTACAGCGCCTATAAGGTCGCAGAAACCTTCAATCTCCTGGCGTCGCTGGCGCCGGGACGCGTTGATCTCGGTGTCGGCAAGGCGCCGGGTGGGTTTCCGCTCTCGACGCGCGCATTGCAGCGGGCCTTCGATCCCGAAAAGAAGCCTGACTTTGCCGAGCAGCTTTCCGACATCAACACCTATCTCGCGGCCGACCCTCATTCCGATGGCGCGCTGGCGACACCGTTTCCGCCGCGCGCGCCGGAGCGCTTCCTTCTCGGCGCCAGTGTCGATAGCGCGAAGCTCGCCGCGGAGAAGGGCTGGCGGCTGGTGTTTGCCGGCCATCTGAACGGCGATCCGGAAAACCTGCAGAAGACCTTCGAAGCCTATAGCCATGCCAGCGGCGGCAAGGTGCCGATCCTGGCGCTCGCAGCCTTTGCTGCGGAAAGCGAAGCCCATGCCCGAGAGCGCGTCGGTCAACTGCGCATCGTCAAGCTCTTCCTGCCCAATGGCCAGAGCGTCAATGTCGGCACGCAGGAGCAGGCGGCAGAGTTTGCGCGTCAGGCGGGCTTCTCGGAGTTCCGGACCGAAGAGAAGGCGCCGAGCGTATTGCATGGCACGGCGGCGCAGATTCGCGGCGAGCTCGACGCGCTCCACCGTCGCTACGGCGTCGAGGAGTTCGTGCTCGACACCCCGGCGCTGACCGCGGCCGAACGCCTCAACTCCATAGAATTGCTCGCCAAAGAGCGCCTTTCCCTCGTTGCCTGAACGGCCTGTCCCAGGAGGATCATCATGGCTCAAAAACACGTTACCTTCGGTATCATGCTGCAAGGCCCGGGCGGCCACATGAATGCCTGGAAGCATCCGAGCGTTCCGGCCGATGCCAGCACCAATCTGAACTTCTTCGTCAAGACGGCCCGCAAGGCCGAAGAGGCCGGCATCGCCTTCGCTTTCGTCGCGGACGGACTCTATATCAACGAGCAGTCGATCCCGCATTTCCTCAATCGCTTCGAGCCGCTGACCATTCTGTCGGCACTTGCCGCTTTTACGACGAAGCTCGGCCTGGTGGGCACGGTTTCGACCTCTTACAGCGATCCCTTTACCATCGCCCGGCAATTTGCCTCGCTCGATCTCATCAGCGGCGGCCGCGCCGGCTGGAACGCCGTGACGTCTCCGCTCGAAGGCTCTGGCCGCAACTATAGCCGCGAACATCCCGAGCACGAGCTGCGATACGAGATCGCCGATGAGTATCTCGATGCGATCAAGGGGCTATGGGACTCCTGGGATGACGATGCCTTCGTGCGCGACCGTGAGACCGGCGTCTACGCCGACAAATCCAAGCTGCATCGCCTGAACCACAAGGGTCGGTTCTTCCGCATCGAAGGCCCCCTCAATATCGGCCGCTCCAAGCAGGGGCAGCCGGTGGTATTCCAGGCGGGCGCCTCCGATTCCGGTATCCGGCTCGCGGGCAAACATGCCGATGCCGTCTTCACCAATGGCGGACCGCTGGAAGATGCGAAGACCTTCTACAAGCAGGTGAAGCAGAGCGCAATCGCGCATGGCCGCAATGCCGCAGATGTCGGCATCTTCCCAGGCATCGGGCCGATCGTCGGCGCGACACAGGAGGAGGCGGAAGCCAAGTACCAGGCGATCCGCAATCTCGTCACCATCGAGGAGGCATTGGCCTATCTCGGCCGCTTCTTCGATCACCACGATTTCAGCGCCTATCCCCTGGATGAGCCGTTTCCCGATCTCGGCGATATCGGCCGCAACAACTTCCGCGCGACGACGGATCGCATCAAGAAGACCGCGCGGGAGAAGGGGCTCACCTTGCGCGAAGTGGCGCTCGATGCTGCCACGCCGCGAACCTCCTTTATCGGCACGGCCGAGCACATCGCCAATGAGATCATCCGCTGGGTGAATGAAGAAGGCGCGGATGGCTTCATCCTCGGTTTCCCTGTCATCGGCGAAGGCTTCGACGATTTCTCCAGGCATGTTCTGCCAATCCTGACGGAGCGCGGCTATTTCGATCCGGCGTTGAAGGGGGAGACGCTGCGAGATCATCTGGGCTTGCCGTATCGCGAGAGCCGTTACGCGACAGAGGCTCCGAACATTGCACCCGCAAAGGCCATCGGCGCCTGAGCCAGGACGATCATCATGAACGCCATCATCAAGCCCGCTTCGGTCACCGATCAAATCGAAACAGGGATTGCCGCCTACCTGGACGAGATCATCGCGCTGAGACATGACCTGCATCAATATCCCGAACTCGCCTTTCAGGAGCACCGCACATCCAAGAAGGTCGCTTCGTTGCTTGCCGACTGGGGTTACGAGGTAGCAACGGGCATAGCCGGGACCGGCGTGGTCGCAACCCTTAAGCGGGGCGATGGGCAGCGCAGCCTCGGCATTCGTGCCGATATGGATGCGCTGCCCATTGAAGAAGCAACCGGACTTGACTATGCCAGCAGCAATCCCGGCGTCATGCACGCCTGCGGCCACGACGGACATACGTCGATCCTGCTCGCTGCTGCTCGTTACCTTGCAGAAAGCGCCAATTTAAGCGGCACGCTGCGGTTGATCTTTCAGCCGGCTGAGGAGATTGGCGCCGGCGCGCGCAAGATGCTGTTGGAAGGACTTTTCGATCGGTTTCCGGTCGATGCGGTCTTCGGACTGCACAATTGGCCCGGTGTCCCGACCGGTCAATTCGGCTTCGTGACCGGACCGGCAATGGCCTCCGTCGACAAGGCGGTCATCAACATCGTCGGAAAGGGCGGGCATGGTGCCGAGCCGCATCGTGCGGTCGATCCGGTGCTGGCTTCAGCCTCATTCATTACGGCCCTGCAAAGCGTCGTCTCGCGCAATATCGATCCTCAGGAAATGGCGGTCGCAACGGTCGGCTCCATTCATGCCGGTTCGGCTTCGAACGTCATCCCGGAAAGCGTGGAGATGAAGCTGACCATGCGCGCCTACAATGAGACCGTCCGAACCAGATTGCAGGAGCGGATTCCAGCGCTCGCGCGCGCGCAGGCGGAGAGCTTCGGCGCTGTGGCTGAAGTCGATTACCGTCTCGGTTTTCCTGCACTCGTCAATCATGCCGAAGAGACAGAATTCGCCCGCAATGTCGCCTTGCAGGCGCTTGGAAGTGCTGCCGTCGAGGCGGATTTCCGGCCGCGGACTGCGAGCGAAGACTTTGCCTTCCTGCTGCAGGCCAAGCCCGGGAGCTACCTCTTCGTCGGCAATGGCGACAGCGCACCGCTGCATAGCGCCCGCTACGATTTCAACGACGCCATCATCGCGCCGGCAGCCCGCTACTGGGTGCGGCTCGCCGAAGCTTTCCTCGCGAATGACAACGGGTGACGAACGACATGAGCGACACGTTTCTTTATACGACCACATTGGACCCGCGCGCCAAGCCGCTGATCGACGAGCTGATCCATGAATACGACAGCCGCTACGGCAACTATTTCAATGCGGAAGGGGCGGTTGCCGAACTCAACCGCTATCCGCCGGAGGCCTTCGCGCCGCCGCATGGCAATTTTCTGCTCCTACTCCGAAACGGGGAGACGATCGGCGGCGGCGCTTTCAAGCACTATGACGACCAAACCGCCGAATTCAAACGGATTTGGACGCGGCACGATCTTCGTCGTCAGGGATTGGCGCGCAGGCTTCTGGTCGAACTGGAGGCGCAGGCGGCGCGGCAGGGCTATAGTCGCATCTACCTGACCACCGGCTTTCGCCAACCCGAGGCGGTCGGTCTTTATCTCAACAACGGCTACACAGCCCTGTTCGATACCTCCGTCGATCCGGAAGTCTACAAGAGCCTGCCTTTCGAGAAGGATATCAGCCATTTGGCTCTGGCCTATATCGCCGAAGCCTCGGGCTCGCAGCAGCGCCTGGCAGCCGCCGGCCGGTAACGCATGGCGGATCAACGACAATCATAAGGGGTAAGCATCATGGCGCTGACAACGGATTTTGCGGGTGTCGATCGAGATACTGGAGCCGCCGAGACGAAGACTGACTATTCGCGTTACCGCATCGTGCCCGCGAGGCACCCTGGACGTACGGCGGGTACGATATTTGCCGCACTCGTCATAGCGGTCGTCCTTTATTCCACCTTCACCAATCCGCGCTGGGGCTGGGGTGTCTTCGCCGAGTGGTTCTTCGCGGAGCCGGTGCTGGTTGGCCTTGGCAGGACGTTGCTGCTGACGGCGCTTGCGGCGGTGTCGGGTTCCATCCTCGGAACGGCGTTGGCGCTGGCGCGCGTATCGAAGTCGCCGCTGCTTGCGAGCCTCTCCTGGGGCTATATCTGGCTGTTGCGTTCGATCCCGATGATCGTGCTGCTGCTGGTTCTCAACAATCTCGGCTATCTATATGAAACTATTACCATAGGCGTTCCGTTCACCGACAAGGTCCTGTTCGATTATCCGACCACACAGCTGCTGACGCCGTTTGCCGCGGCTTTTCTTGGCCTGACGCTGAACCAATCCGCTTTCTTTGCTGAAATCGTGCGTGGCGGCATTCTGTCGGTCGATCAAGGTCAGCTGGAAGCGGCTGCATCCCTCGGCCTGTCTCGCCGCCGCCAGGCGTTCCGCATCGTCCTGCCGCAGGCGATGCGCTCCATCCTGCCCACGGGGTTCAACGAGATCATCGGCCTCGCCAAGAGCACCTCCATGGTCTACGTGCTCGCCCTGCCGGAACTCTTCTACACGGTACAGGTCATCTATCGCCGAAATCTGGAAGTCATTCCGCTCCTGATGGTGGCGACCGTCTGGTATCTCGTCATCATGACGGTGCTGTCGATCGCACAGCATTATATCGAGCGCTATTTCTCCAAGGGTGCGGTGCGCAATCCGACGCCCTTGCCATTCCAGGCATTCTTCAAACGTTTCCAGCGACCGCTGCCTGCCGCCGCGCCAGACACCAGATCGGACCCCGGGGCACTCGCCGCTTTTCGGAGCGTGACGGATCTTCGTGCCAGGGGTGGTGCCGTGCGCATCCACGGCATTTCGAAGAGCTTCGGCACGCTGAAGGTCCTGGACGATGTCGAGCTCAGCCTGCCGGCAGGCAGCGTCACAGCCATTATCGGCCCGTCGGGCTCGGGAAAATCGACGCTGCTGCGCGCCATCAATCATCTGGAACGCGTCGACAGCGGCTTCATTTCCGTCGACGGCGAGCTTGTCGGTTACACACAGAAGGGCGAGGTGCTCTATGAGCTCAAGGAAAAGGACATTCTGAAGCGCCGGACCGACATCGGCATGGTCTTTCAGAACTTTAACTTGTTCCCGCATCTCACTGTTTTAGAAAACATTATCGAGGCACCGATCCAAGTGCGCGGGGTGAGCCGCGACGAAGCGACGGCCTTCGCGCAGGAGCTTCTCGCCCGGGTCGGGCTCAGCGACAAGGTCGATGCCTATCCCCGCCAGCTCTCCGGCGGCCAGCAACAGCGTGTCGCCATAGCCCGCGCGCTGGCGCTGCGGCCGAAGGTTCTTCTCTTCGACGAGCCGACCTCTGCACTCGATCCAGAGCTAGTCGGCGAAGTGCTCGATGTTATCAAGGAGCTTGCGCGTACCGGCACGACGCTCGTCATCGTCACCCACGAGATCGGCTTTGCGCGCGAGGTCGCTGATAGCGTCGTCTTTATGGAAGGCGGCCACGTTATTGAGGTCGGCCCACCACAGATCCTCAACGATGCGAGACATCCGCGTACGCGCGCTTTCCTCGCCAAGGTTCTCTAGCAGCCGCAGGCAGGCATTCGACGCTCTGACGTAGCGGCGTCCCGATCATTGCAACAATGAAGACAACTTATAATTGAAAAGGAGAAGGGAAATGGCATTCATTGAGAGAGCAAAATATCTCGTTGCCGGCGTGCTGACGGTGGCAGCGATGAGTGGGACGCCGACGATTGCGGCCGAAAAATTCAACCTGAGCCCGGATACCTCAAATCGCGTTCGCGCCGAGAAGGACGAGGCAGCAATCAAGGCGATTGCGCCGGGCTTCAAGTTCGTCAATCCCGGCAAGTTCACGGTCGCGATCAACCCATGGGATCCGCCGATCGCCACCTATGCGACCGACGCCAAGACTGTCGTAGGCGCTGATCCGGATATCGCACAACTGCTTGCCGACTCCCTCGGCCTGCAGCTCGAGCTGGTACCGGTCGCCTGGGAGGATTGGCCGCTCGGCGTCTCCTCCGGGAAATATGATGCCGTCATTTCCAACGTGACGGTCACGGAAGAGCGCAAGCTGAAGTTCGATTTTTCCACCTATCGCAGGGACGTGCTCGGCTTCTATGTGAAGGCCGACAGCAGGATCACCTCGATCAAGGAACCGAAGGATGTCGCGGGTCTCAAGGTGATCACCGGCGCCAGTACCAATCAGGAGAAGATCATTCTGGAATGGGACCGGCAGAATGTGGCAGCCGGCCTGAAACCCATCGAAGTGCAGTATTACGACGACCGGGCCGCCGCCGATCTGGCCTTGCAGTCCGGCCGCGCCGATGTCGAATTCAATCCGAATGCGACACAGGCCTATAAGGCCGCCATCAACGGCACGAGGAAGCTTGTGGGAACCGTCTCGGGCGGTTGGCCGCTGACGGCCGAAATCGCCGTGACGACGAAAAAAGGCGCTGGCCTTGCCGACGCCGTCACCCTCGCGCTCAACGATCTGATCAAGGATGGCAAGTATGGCGAAGCGCTTAAGCGCTGGAGCCTCACAGCCGAAGCGGTCGATCAATCCAAGACCAACCCTGCGGGCCTGCCGAAGAGCGGTTCGTAATGTTGGTCGGGCGAACCGGCGTCAGTGGGCTCACGCCGGTCCGCTCCCATCCATCTCAAATGGAGATACAGGTTCCGTGACTATCCGCATTACTTTCAAAACTATGATGGCAGCCGCCGTGGCGCTTGCCTTGACCGGTCTCGCTCCGGCAATGGCAGCCGAAGATTTCGATCTGAGCCCGGAACAGCCGGGACGTCTTCACGCGGCGAAAAACGAAGCGGCGATTGCCGCTATTCCGAAGGATTTCAGGTTCGTTACACCAGGCACATTCACCGTGGCGGTCGCGCCAGGCGGCCCGCCGCTGGCGACCTATGCGACGGACGCCAAGACTGTCGTCGGTGCCGATCCCGATTATGCCTATGCCGTCGCCGATGCGCTCGGACTGAAGCTCGAGCTTGTCCCGGTCGCCTGGATCGACTGGCCGCTCGGGCTGACCTCGGGCAAGTACGATGCCGTGATCTCCAATGTCGGCGTCACCGAGCAGCGCAAGGAGAAGTTCGATTTCTCCACCTATCGACAGGGCCTGCACGGTTTCTTCGTCGGGAACGACAGCAAGATCACTAGTATCAAGGAGCCGAAGGATGCTGCCGGCCTGCGCATCATCGTCGGTGCCGGCACCAATCAGGAGCGCATCCTGCTGAAATGGAGCGATGAGGATGTCAAAGTCGGTCTGAAGCCGATCGAGCTGCAATATTACGACGATGAGGCGGCGAGCCTTCTGGCCCTCCGTTCGGGCCGCGCCGATGTCATCGTGCAGCCGCACGCCCAGCTGGTCTACATTGCCGCTCGCGACAAGAACATCAAGCGCGTGGGCACGCTGAGTGCCGGCTGGCCGGATCGTTCCGATGTCGCGATCACCACGCGCAAGGGCAGTGGTCTTGCGACGGCGCTTACCGTCGCAACGAATGGACTGATCAAGGATGGCACCTACGCCAAGATCCTCGACCATTGGCATCTTGCCGAAGAAGCCTTGCCGAAATCGGAAACCAATCCGCCGGGCCTGCCGAAATTTTGAGGAGACAGCCGCATGAGCCGCCAAGCCCCATCGATCAGCCATATCGGCTTTCTCACGCCTGGCAATTATCCGGATGAGGATCCGCTAGCCGGCCTGGAACAGACCCTGCAATTGCTCGAATACGGAGAGCAGAGGGGTTTCAACAGCGCCTGGGTTCGCCAGCGGCATTTGGAGCCCGGTATCTCCTCAGCGAGTGCCTTTCTGGCGGCTGCAACGCAGCGCACGCGACATATCGAGCTAGGCACCGCGGTCATTCCCATCGGCTACGAAAGTCCGTATCGGCTTGCCGAGGACCTGGCGACCGTGGATGTGCTGTCGCGTGGACGATTGAACATCGGCCTCAGTGCAGGCCGGCCGCTGCATGCGGATCTGATCGGGCCGCTTGCCTTCGACGGCGATTGGGAGAGCCACGATTTCTCCCATCAGAGGGTGCTGCGCTTTGCCGACAATCTGAGGGGCGCCTATCTCGGCAATCAGGATACAGTCATCAAGACGCCATTCGGTCCGCAGCGTCCGCGGCTTCAGCCCTATGCGAAGGGGCTGATCGATCGCATCTGGTATGGCGGCGGCTCGTTGCGGTCCGCCGAGTGGGCCGGCCGCAACGGCTTTAATCTGCTGATCGGCAACGTCACCACGGGCGAGCAGACCGACGATTTCTTCGTTGCACAATCGCGTCAGCTGGAAACCTATCGCGCGTCCGGCGGTGATGCGAGGCGGGTGGCGCTCGGCCGGGTCATTGTGCCCTTCGACAGCGCGGATGCGATTACCCGCAAACGCTACACCGACTATGCCGCCGGCCGCTATGAGCGCACGCTTACGCCTCAGGGCGAACGACGCACGCTTTTCGCCCGCGATGTCGTCGGCTCATCGGATGAGATACTGGAGCGCCTGCGCAAGGACCCTATCCTGCCCCATGTGAGCGAATTCCGGCTGGAGCTGCCCTATGAGTTCCACGATGAGGAATATAGGCAGATCATCCATGACTTCGTGACGCTGATCGCTCCGGAGCTTGGCTGGAAGGAGACCGCGCTTCTGCGTCGATCCGCATCCTGAGGGCTACGGCCGCCCCACATCCGCAATGCCGGATCGACGGGTTCTACGCCCGTCCGATCCGGTTCGCTTCTGTCCTGAAGAGCTTGGGCTACAGCCTCGGTCAGCAGGCGAGAGAGGTCGCGGCGTCCGTTCCTTCGAGAATTCGCTCAGCAAGAAGCAGCGCTTCCTCCCGAGACGCGACGATTTCCATTCTTATGCCGAATGCCTTCGTTGCAAGGCTCGTCTGCAGCTGCATGGCGGCACGCTTGATTGCGCTTGCCTCAATGCCGATGACTGCCTTGCAAACGGCAGCAAGCGCCGTCTTGTTCTTCTTCAGCCAAATGCCGCGGGCCTTGCGATCCTCGTGCTCTTCGGTGTGTTCGTCGCCTTCCATGATCACGACGAAAGGCATCGAGAGAGCGAGCAGGGCGTCCATCTCCCGCTCCCATTGTTTCGAATAACCTGGCTGGATAGCCAGAGCGGATTGGCGCACGATCGGCCAAAGGGAAACGTCGTGAAAGGTGAAGTTGGTTGTATCGATTGTCATATCGGTCTCCTCAGGCGATCTTATCGGTCACGGCGGCAAACAGCATCTCGGCGCCGCGTTGCGACGACGCGATGGCGCAAGCCGCTCGCTCGCGCATATCGGTCTCGTAGTCCAGCAGGGCCGTGCAGGTGGTCTTAGTCTCCTTTCCGGCTTCGGCCAGGATCTGCGCCAGCATGCGGGCATCTTCGAGGGCAGTGTTGGCGCCGAGGCCGCCGGCAGGGCTCATCGCGTGGATTGCATCGCCCAGAAGCGTGATGGCACCGAACGGCCAAAGGGCGTCGGGGCGCCCGCTTCTGACGGGAAGCGCTGCCACCGCTTCGGCCTTGCTCCGGCTGATGATCCGCTTCAATTCAGGATGCCAGCCGCGCATGGCGGTTCTTAGCAACACAGGCAGATCCTGGGTATGGTCGTACGTTTCCAGTCCCAGCCTTTGGGGGGGGGCCGATCAGCGCCCAGTAGAGATAATCGGTGACCGGCGTCAGCTTGCAATCGGGCGCGAGACTGGCGGCAAGGTTCGGGAAGTGATCGCCGAACCGCATGAGATCGAAGATTGCCGTGCACCCATCGGCAAAGATCACGGTCGTTCCGTCTCCAAGCAGATCGGCAGCATCGCTCAGCGGTATTTCGCTCTTGCCGTAGACACACATGGAGCCCGTGTCCACCGGCTCGGCATAGGGTGCCAACTGGCGTCGTACCTGCGAGTTCACACCATCGGCACCGACGAGCAGGCTGCAGGAAACCGAGGCGGCACCTTCGAAATACACCTCGACACGCCCGTCATCCATGCGGCGATACCGCGTAAGCGCATGGCCGAAATGAACGTGATCCTCGATCCCCGACAACAGGATTTCGCGAAGGGTGAGGCGATTGACACTCAGATCGCCGTCGTCATCATTTTCGCCGGTATCCCAGCTCATCGGCGTACGGCCGGTAACGGGCAGAAGCTGAGGGGTCAGGAAGCACGCGGATCGAGGGCTCGTCGAGGCGGTCGCTCGAAAGAGGTCAAACAGAGCGGTCGGCAGGCATGACGCCAGCGCTTGTTGTCCGCTTTTGTCGATACGGATGCGATAACCTTGCAAGCGGCTATCGGCGGCCGGATCGCGCTCGTAGACATCAAAACGGATGCCGGTGCGCTTCAATCCCTGAGCGAGGCACAGGCCTCCAAGGCCAGCGCCGATGATGACGACATGAAAGTCCTGCATGGGCCTTCTATTCCATTCGCTATTCGACTTCGATTTTGTCAGGGAAGAATAGCGTGCCACGAGCGGGACGTGGTAACGACATTCGGACTATAAATGTTGCGAAACGGCCAAACGGAACATGGGCATCGAAGATATTGGCGAGCGTCTCGACGGGCCACCGCTCATCGCCTTCTGGGGATCGGATGAACCGGGCAGCGCTTTCCGCCTGGGCACTCAGGAATATGATTGGCACGCGCATGGCCGCGGGCAGCTTTTCTGCATCGAAAGCGGACTCGTCCGTGTCGATACGCCAGACGGCTCCTGGCTCTTGCCGCCGCAGCGTGCGGGCTGGATTCCGTCAGGTGTCATGCACAAAGCGGCGATCAACGGCGTGCTGAGCGGCTGGGGTATCCTGCTGACACCGGACGCCAGCGCCGGATTGCCATCGACACCCTGTGTCCTGAGCGTGAGTGAGGTTTTGCGGGCATTGGTGCGTCGCGCGGCGACATGGCACTGGGAGGAAAAGCTCTCACCGCAGCAGCGTCGTCTGGCAGCCGTTTTGCTGGACGAGGTTCGGGCCGCACCACGCGAAAGCCTGCATTTGCCTATGCCGGCGGACCGGCGCGCTTTGCGCATCGCGGAAGCCGTACTGCAGGAACCGGCCAGCGAGGAGACCCTTCATGCGCTGGCGCTGCGGGCGGGAGTATCCGAACGATCGGCCAGGCGGCTGTTCAATGCCGAAACTGGCATGTCGTTTGCCAATTGGCGACAGCAGGCGCGCTTGCTGCTTGCGCTTGAATATCTAAGTGCGGGCAAGCCGATCGCCGAGGTGGCGGACAGCCTGGGATATGCGAGCGCCAGCAGTTTCACCGCCATGTTCAGAAGGGCATTCGGCCTGTCGCCGCGTCGCTATCTCTCCGTTCGGAAAACTTGATTCGCGCTTGAACGACAACAGGAAAAGGCGCCGACCTGTCGATCGGCGCCCATAGATGCCTAGGCGGCTACCCGGCGAGGCCGAAGCGCGAGCAAGCGCAGCGCATTCATGGTCACCAGTACGGTTGCGCCGGTATCGGCGAGGATCGCCGGCCAAAGTCCGGTGATGCCGACGATCGTGGTGACCAGGAACACACCCTTGAGGCCGAGTGCGATGGTGATGTTCTGGCCGATATTGCTCATCGTCCGTTTGGAAAGATCGATCATCTCGATGACATCTCCGACGCGGCCATGCAGCACGGCGGCATCCGCGGTTTCCAGCGCAACGTCGGTGCCGCCACCCATGGCGATCCCGACATCGGCTGCTGCGAGTGCAGGCGCGTCGTTGATGCCGTCGCCAACCTTGGCGACGTGAAAGCCTTGCCGCTTCAGATCGCCGACGATCCGCTGCTTGTCTTCGGGCAGCAATTGCGCGCGAACCTCTATGCCGAGCGTCTTGCCGATCGCCTCAGCCGTGCGCTGATTGTCGCCCGTCAGCATGATCGTCTTGATGCCCGCATCGGCAAGAGCCTTAAGGCCTGCGGCCGTATCGGCTCGCGGTTCGTCGCGCATGGCGAGCAGGCCGGCTGCCGCACCCTCGGCAACGATGATGGAAACCGTCTTTCCTTCATCGTTGAGTGCGGCGATCCGGGCAGACTGCTCCGAGGTCAATGAAGCGCGGTCGGCGGCGGCCTGCGGCGATCCGAGGAAAACATTCACACCATCGACCGTGCCGCTGACGCCCTTGCCGCCGATCGCCTTGGCGTCGATGACCTGAGGGATATCCGTTCCGGCTTCAGCCGCGCGGTCGAGGATGGCGCGGGCGAGCGGGTGGCTGGAGCCGGTTTCGAGCGCGGCTGCCAGCCGCAGCACGTCCGTATCGCTCATGCCGAGGCCGACGATATCGGTGACCTTGGGTTTGCCTTCAGTCAGCGTGCCGGTCTTATCGAAGGCAATAGCGGTGACCTTGCCGATGTTCTCAAGTACGGCGCCACCCTTCAGCAACAGGCCGCGGCGAGCGCCTGAAGACAGTGACGCCGCGATTGCCGCAGGCGTCGAGATGACGAGGGCGCAGGGGCAACCGATCAGCAGGATCGCCAGACCCTTATAGACCCACTCGCTCCAGCTGCTGCCCAGGAATAAAGGTGGAATGATGGCGACGAGCGCGCCGACAACGACGACACCCGGCGTGTAGTAGCGGGAGAAGCGATCGATGAAACGCTCCGTCGGAGCCTTCGATTCCTGTGCTTCCTCGACCAGCTTGACGACGCGGGCGATGGTGTTGTCGGATGCTGCCGCAGTTACGCGGACGCGCAGGGCGGCATCACCGTTGACCGTGCCGGCAAAGACGGTTGCATCCACCCCCTTGCGCACCGGCGTGCTTTCGCCTGTGACCGGCGCCTCATCAATAGCGCTTTCGCCGGAGAGGATCACGCCGTCGGCTGGTATGCGGTCGCCCGGACGAATCAGGATGATGGCGCCGACAGCAAGGCTTTCGGCTTGCACTTCGCGGGCCTTGCCATTCTCTTCAAGGAGAGCGGTCTTGGGCACCAGATCCGTCAGGGACTGAATGCTGGCGCGCGCCTTGCTGGCAGCGACACCTTCCAGCAATTCACCGATCAGGAAGAGGAAGACGACGGCAGCGGCTTCTTCGCTGGCACCGATGATGACGGCGCCAACGGCCGCGATCGTCATCAGCATCTCGATCGAGAACGGTGTTCCCATCTTTGCGGCCATGAAGGCGCGCCGGGCGATCGGCACTAAGCCGACCAGCATGGCGGCAGTGAAGATCCACATGTCCCATGCCGGTATCAGCTTGCCGATACCCCAGGCGGCGGCGAGCGCCACGCCGCTTGCGATCGTCAGGCGACCCTTGGCGGATTTCCACCATGGTCCCGTGGTCGATCCATGATCGTGACCGTGAAGACCGGCGACCGAGGCATCATGCTCATCCGAAGCGTGGCTGTGAGCGGCATGATCATGTCGATGTCCGGCGGCGCCATGATCATGTTTGCCGTGATCGTGGTCATCATCATGCCCCGCATGGTCGTGGCGATCGGACTTGTGCGTATGATGATCGTGCCCGCAGCCGCAGGCATGGTCGATCTCTTCGACCTTTGGTGCGGCGGCATTGCCTTGCGGCAGCGGGAAAACTTTATAGCCCAGACCCGTGACCCGCTTCGCGATGTTGGGCAGCAAGTCCGGATCGCTCTGATGCTTGACCGTCATGGTGCCTGCGGTGACCGAGACGGAAACATCCTCGACACCTTGCAGCCGGCGAACGGCCGTGTCGATTTTCGCAGCGCATGAAGCGCAATCCATACCCTCTACGCGATAGCGGCTGTGTTGTGTTGTCGACGTCATGTTTCGGTTCCAGATTTTCTACTGGAACCATCGGTACATCCTCTAGCAACTAGAGGGACAAGAGCAATTCTGCGAATTTTTGCGCAATCATTCGCAGGCGCTGCAATCGGTCTAGTCATATACCGTAAAGCCGCCAGCTCCCTGCGGCGGCTGCTTACGGCATGGCACAGGGAGACCTATAGTAGTTTCAGCAGGACCTTGCCGGTCTTGCCGGGCGCCAGCGAGGATTTTACAGCTTCCGCGATCTCCGCAATGTCATAGGCGGCTTCCACCGGCAGCTTGACCTCGCCTGAGGCGACGCGCGTGATCAATTCGCTGATCAGCCTCCGCCGCTCTTCCGCCGGCATGGCGGCGCTGACCTTGATGCCCCAGAAGCCCTTGATCGTGAGCTGTTTGAAGATGACGGCCCTCGAGGCGATCTGCATCGGCTTGCCGGCCGCAGTACCGAAGGAAACCAACAGGCCGTTTTCGCCCAGCAGGTCTGCCAGGTCGTTGCTTGCAACACCACCGACGGAATCGACTGCGGCGCGGATCGGTGCATCGCCGACCATGGCGCGCACCGTCGCCTTCCAATCTGGTGCGGCGGTCGAGACGGCATTGCCGATGCCGAATGCAGATAGCTCATCGATACCGCCGTCGCGGCGAACGAGATTGATCATGTGTATGCCACGGCTGTGTGCCAGCATGGCCAGGGTCTTGCCGACAGCACCATTCGCAGCATTCTGGATGATCCAGTCGCCGCGCTCGACATTGAGGGATTCCAGAAGCGAAATGGCGCTGAACGGCATGGCGATCAGCTGTGCTGCGGCTTCGTCGGAGATTACGTCCGGTACCGGAACGAGGCTTGCCGCCGGCGCCGTGAATTGCTCTGCCCAGGTGCCATGGACGCCGGCTGCAACGACCCGTTTGCCGATCAGTGTCTTGTCGACACCTGCTCCCACGGCATCGACGAAGCCAACCGCTTCGCTGCCGCCGATGGCAGGCAAAACCGGCTTGTAGCCATAGGCGCCGCGCACGGTCCAGAGGTCGTGATTGTGGATGGGGGAGAGAATGGTGCGAATGCGCACGTCTCCTGCGGCGGGCTCCGGCATGGGCATGTCGGCCAGATAAAGGACCGCAGCCGGATCGCCGAAGACATCGTGGATGGCACTGCGCATTGTATTTTCCTTGCGTGTTGACATGCTGGTCCTGCTTTGGATCAAAGGCTGCCGGGGGCCGAAAGGGCTTGTTCGGTGGCAAGCATGGCCTGGTCGAGCGGTGTCCTGTCTTTTCCGAGCTTGGCCAGGATCGCTGCCCCGAGCCAAAGGCTATAGAGCGAACGAGCCGTCTTTTCCGGGATGCAGGATGGTGAAATCGAACCGTCCTCGCGCCCCTCGGTGATTGTTTTGGTGAGGCGGCGAATGAGATCCTCGACACCGCCGAGCAGGATCACGCGCATACTGTCTGAAAGATCGGAGATTTCGGCAGCAAGCTTTACCACCAGGCACCGATCGGCGAGGCTGGCTGTATTGCCATCGGAAAGCCATGCATCCCAATAATGCATCAGGCGCTGGCGGCCATTGCCCTTCCAGCCGAAGAGCGCGTCGAGCCGTTCGGCATAATCGGAGCAATATTGCTTCAGCAGGGCGCAGCCGAAGGCCTCCTTGGATGCGAAATAATAATAGAACGAGCCTTTCGGCACGGCGCTCTGTTCGAGCAACTCCTTCAGGCCTACGCCTCCGAAACCCTTGCGCAGCACCAGTTCCCGCCCGATTGCGAGAATATGGCTCCGAGTCAGCTCTGATTTCTTCTTCGTCATCATGAGCGGTCCGTAACAAATAATCGACCGGTCGTCTATAAACCCGATGTTGTTCGCGGTCAGATCAGTGCGAGGGCCGCAAGCGAGAGGATCAAAGCCGGAAACATCACGAGAGCGCCGATCCTCAGGAAAGCCAGTGCTCCCATGTGGAGCCCTTCGCGGCGAAGAGCGGCAAGCCAGAGAATGGTGGCGAGCGACCCGGTGACGGAGAGGTTGGGCCCGAGATCGACGCCGATCAGCACCGCGCCGGCAATGGAATCAGGAACATGGGCGGCCTGCACGGCGCTGCCGGCGAAAAGACCGGCCGGCAGATTGTTGACCAGGTTGGAGACGATGGCAACGGAAAGCCCGGCAGCCCCGACCGCCTGTGTCTGCGACTGAGCCGCCAGAAGTGCCAGCTTTTCAGAGAGAAGAGCGGTGAGGCCCGTGTGATTAACTGCCTCGACGATCACGAAAAGGCCCGCAACCAGAGGTATCACGCTCCAGCTTATGCCACGAACCGTTTCCAGCGGATTTTGCCGGGTGAGGGCGAGAACGATGACGGTCGTAAGCAGGCCCGCGACAAATGTCGGGATGCCGAGATCGAAATTCATCGCCGACGCCGCGATCAGAATGAGGGCGGTGACCACGAGACCCCATCCTGCCAGCTTGGCGCTGTGGGAAAGGGCGGGTTGTCCGACATCGCGGGCGATCGTGTCTTCCGCCAATGCATGTCGCTGCGTCCAATAGAGACAGGCGAAGGTGACGATGATCGAGATGATTGATGGCAGCAGGAAAGTCTGCATCCAGCGCGACAGGGGTGGCATCTCGCCGCCGGCGAAGATGACCAGATTGGCCGGATTGGAGATCGGCAGCACGAAGCTCGCGGCATTGGCGATGAAGGCGCAGACCAGCAGATATGGCATGGGGTCCTTCACCCGCGCCGCACGGCAGGCTGCGTAAACGGCCGGCGTAAGCACAACGGCGGTTGCGTCATTCGACAGGAATACCGTCACGACCACGCCGACGACATAGACGAGCACGAACAGCCGGCGGGGAGAGCCCTTGGCATGCGAAGTGGCGATCGCCGCCACCCAATCGAAGAGCCCTTCGCGCCGTGCGAGCTCCGACAACAGCATCATGCCGATCAGGAAGAGATAGACATCAAACCCTTTGGAAATGCCTGTCCATACATCGCTTGGGCCGATGAGCCGCAGTGTAACGAGAAGTGCTGCGCCGAGCACCGCCCAGATCGCTTCCGGCCATCGGAATGGGCGTGTGACAACACCGAGGGCCGTCAGGCCGGCGATGCTCCAGGTTATGGCGGATTCGGTCATTCAGCTCGTCTTGGATTTGAGGTCGGAGCGGCTATGTAGCATCCCTGCCGGGCTGCGCAAACCGTAACCACGCCAATTTCGATAGAATCCGGCATGACGGACTGCTCTGAGAGAGCGCTATGCCTTCCTTGCTATATCGTCATGTGATTTGTCAGCTCGCTCGACAAGGACGGAACATTCCGCATGGCGGATGACATATTCGACAGTTGAACCGAATATGCGATCGATAATATCGGAGGTATGCGTTGCAAGAATGATCAGGTCGGCCTTCTTCTCCTTGGCGACGGTCAGCAGCGTCTTCGATGCCGTGCCCATGCGTACGTCGACGGAGGCGGTGATGCCGAGACGCCTGCACAGAGCATCGAGCTTTTCCTCAGCCTCCGTGATCACCGAAACAGCCCAATCGTCCGGGCTTTCGCTTCCGGAGGGAAAACGCTCGATAACATGCGCGACGGTCAATTCGCCGCCTGGGGATAAAAGTGCTTGAGACGTCCGCAACAGGCGTTCGGCGCGCTCGCGCGAGCCCAGCCCAATTGCGCAAATGATCTTGTCATACATTCCATTCTCCCAAAACGTCTCGGCCCGAAGCAGTTCTTCGGTCTCGCTTGCAATCTTTCCGGTTAAACTTGCCCGGACAAGCAAACGCGTACCCAGCACATCGATAATGACAGCATCCGTCAAGTCTCGTTGCCAGCATGATGCAAACCATACATATCTGCGGGCCTTCGGCCGATGACTGCTCATCTCGGAGTCGGCGCGGTCTTTTCGATCGGGTGATTCGCCAGCCTGGCGTGAAGTTTAGCGCAATAGAGGTCAAATGGTCGCGGTTTTCATCTCCGATCGCATAGCGAGCGGCCGTGGATTCGCGCTTCCCGAAATAGACGTCAGAATCGGGAAAATTGGCGCGGTGCAAACAGTTTAGCCGCCTGACGATGGAGTGCTACTATCGCTACAACCTAGAAATATCATGGGCTTCTGCGTCAATCTGACATGGCTGTGGCGAAGCCCTGCGACATCCTGCACGCTTTTGCGCAGTGCACAAACTGCCTTAGAACCATGTCGCGAACAGCTTGCTATGAGATCAACCCATCGGCGAGACGGGTGCTGCTATTCTTGTCGCTGACAAGAGGCAGAAAGCCGGTCATATTGGGCCTCCGATATCGTCGATTGCGGCAAGTGCGTTCTGGGTTCGACGAAAGATTGATGGTCTGCAATGCAGTTCATTCGATCTTTATTGGTCCGCGAACCCTCCTTGATGACACTGACTGGAAAGGACGGGCTCACGTGACAGCCTCCTCCGCCACCGATGGAATGTTGGAAAGACGCAAGGTTGCGAACCCTGCGTCGCAGAGTTCGATTAACGACAAGGCGGCGAGAGAGCCGATGGCCGCAAAGTGTCCTGGCCTCCGCCTTGCATCGGCGCTGCTCTGCCTGTCTTCTCTCGGATGGATCGGTCAGGCGGCGATGCTTGCTGTAGGTGTCGGTGCGATCAGCGATGGTGGCGGTGTCGGCGAGGTCGCGGTTCCGGCCGCCGTAGTTGCGGGTATCGGCGTCCTGCGGGCATTCCTGGATGCGGCGGGCGGGCGCCTCGCATTTGTCGCTGCGCGCCGGGAACTGAGCGCGCAGCGTGCGGCCGCAACTGCAGCTCTTGCGGCATGTTCCCCCCTCGACAGCGGCAGGCCGGCCTCCGGTTTGGCGGCAAGTGTGCTGGGTGAGCAGGCGGAAGCGGTCGTTCCTTATCTCGCGCGCTTCCGTCCGGCCCGCATGAGAGCGAGCCTTGTGCCGCTGGTCATGCTCCTCTGTATCCTGCCGATTTCCTGGCTGGCGGCGCTGATCCTCACGCTTTGCGCGCCGCTCATTCCGATTTTCATGGCGTTGATCGGCTGGCGCGCCAAGGTCGCCAGCGAGAGGCAGCTCGCCGAAACCGGCGGCATCAATGCCTTCCTGCTCGATCGTCTTCGCGGCCTCGCGACCATTCGCGCGCTCGATGCCGTCGACCTCACGGCCGGGCGCCTGCGCGCCGATGCGGACTCGTTGCGGCTGCGTACCATGGCTGTGTTGAGGATCGCATTTCTGTCTTCGGCGGTGCTCGAATTCTTCGCCGCGCTCGGTGTTGCTGCGACGGCCGTTTATGTCGGCTTCAGCCTCTTGGGCTCGATTGAAATCGGGATCTGGGATGGGCGTCTCACATTGACACAGGGCCTCTTCATTCTGCTGCTCGCGCCTGCTTTCTTCGAGCCGTTGCGGGAGCTCTCAGCCGTTTGGCACGATCGCGCCACTGGCGAGGCAGCACTTTCGGCATTGAAAGAGCTGGCACCATCGCGCCAAACCATTCTCGGCGGCGCCGAATTGCAATCGTCCACGCCGACAAGCCAAGCCTCCGTCGAGATCGAAGCGCTGGTCTTCCGCCATACGCCGGGACGAGACGCGGCAATCGATCATTTCGATCTCTCCATCGGGGCCGGGGAGCATGTGGCGCTCTGGGGTGCCAGCGGCTCGGGCAAGACCGCACTTCTGTCGCTGATTGCTGGCCTTGCGCGACACGAGGGCGGCATCATCAGGATCGGCGGCATCCCGCTACGTGACGATACCGCGGATGCATTGCGGCATCGAATGGCGTGGATCGGGCAATCGCCTCATATCTTTGCGGGCAGCGTCATGCGTAATATTGCCGTGGGGCGCGGTGGTATCGATGCTTCCGCCGTTGCTTCGGCTCTGGAAAGTGCGGCTCTCGATCGGGTCTTTACCTCGGAGCGGATAGCTGCGGTCGGCGAGGGAGGGCTCGGTCTTTCCGGCGGCGAGGCGCTGAGGCTGATGCTTGCGCGGATGATAGTTGATGAGCGAGCCGATATCATCCTGGCGGACGAGCCGACCGCCCATCTTGACGCGCGGACTGCGGCCACAGTCACGGATACCCTGCTCGCGCTCGCCAAGAGCCGTATCCTGATCGTCGCCACGCACGATCCCGTGCTTGCCGCGCGAATGGATCGCATCGTCCGGCTCGATGAGCGGGTACGAAGGGTAACGGCATGAGGACGTCCCTCAAGATCCTCCTGCCGTTGGTCAAGCTGTTCTGGGTCGAGCGTGGCGTGCGCCTCGCTCTCGGCGCCGGCTTGTCCGTACTGGCCATGCTTGCCGGCGGTGGGTTGCTGGGGTTGTCCGGCTGGTTCATCACCGCCTCGGCCTTTGCCGGGATGACGGTCGCGAGTGCCGCGGTTTTCGACGTGTTTATGCCGTCGGCCGGCATACGCCTGCTCGCCATCGGCCGGACGGCTGCCCGATATGGCGAGCGGCTTGTCACGCATGATGCGACCCTCAGGGTTCTTGCCGCCTTGCGCGAGAGGTTGTTTCGCGGCTGGGCGGAGCCTTCCGCGGCCGCGGTCATGATCCGCCGGCCGGCAAAGCTGCTGTTCCGCCTGACGAATGATGTCGATGCGCTCGATTCCCTCTATCTACGCATGCTTGTGCCGGCCGTTGTCGCCATTCTTGCCGCTATTGCGGTAACGATAGCGCTCTGTTTCATCGATCCATCGTTCGGCGCCATGGCGGGCCTTTGGCTTGCCGCGCTCTGTCTTGGTCTTTCTATTGTCGCGGCGCGTCTGGCGCTGAAGCCAGGGCGTCGCCGCGCCCACGCGATGGAAGCGTTGCGTGCCCGGGTTGTCGATCTTGTCGCCGGTCAGACCGATCTGGCAATGGCTGGACAGCTGCAGGCACAACAGGCGGCGATCGTCGAAGCGGATCAGCGATTGGCGAAGGCTGACAGCGCCTTGAATAGGATCGACAGTGGCGTCGCAGCCGGCTTTTCACTTGGCTCGACATTCCTGTTGACGATGACGCTGCTTGTGGTTGCCTTCTTTGCCAAGCAGGGCGCGATTGGTGCGCCTGCCGCAGCCTTCGCGCTGCTCATCGCCTTTGCTGCCACGGAACCTTTTGCGGCTCTTAGACGAGGGGCGCTCGAACTCGGACGAACCCTGCTGGCTGCAAGGCGCATTGCACCTCGATTGAGTTCGGCCGCCGCTTCCATGCCGCGGGTTGAACCGGTTGCCGGCTACGCCTTTCAGCTCGGCGCCGCCGGCGCCGGACATGAGGGAGCTCTCCGCCCGGTCCTGAACGATCTGTCTCTGTCGCTGCCGGTCGGCGAGCGGCTGGCGGTCGTGGGTGAAAGCGGCGTCGGCAAGTCGACACTGCTGGCCCTGCTGGCAGGCGAGATCGCCGCGACGAGCGGCACGGTGGCTCGTCAAGCTGCTGCGACGCTAACGCAGCGCAGCGACGTATTCCGAGACACGGTGCGAGACAACCTGAAGCTGGCAGCGCCTCACGCGGATGACGACCGGCTGCGCGATGCTCTCGCAACGGCTGGCTTGCTCGACGACATCGACGCACTCCCTCATGGCCTTTCCACTCGCCTCGGCGAAGGCGGCAGCGGCCTCTCCGGCGGCCAGCTTCGCCGGCTGGCGCTCGCAAGGCTCCTGTTGCGCGATACGCCGCTCTGGCTTCTCGATGAGCCGACGGAAGGCCTGGACCGCGAAACCGGACGTGATGTCATGCACCGCATCGCCGACCGCAGCCGCGGCCGTTCACTGATGATCGCCACGCATATTCGCCGTGAAGCCGAGATCGCCGACCGGATCGTCGCTCTGGACGACGGCCGCATCGTCGCCATGGCTGTGGCCGGCACACCGGAATTCGAAATGCTTCTCGATCGGCTGCGGCCGGATTGAGGGGCAATCAACATGCCCGCGACGCGTCGAATGGCGTCGCATTCCTGTCAGACACACCGTAGGGGGTGGGAGAAAGACTATGGAACTCGATATCGTGGCGCTGTCGCGCCTGCAGTTTGCCATGACGGCGCTGTATCACTTTCTGTTCGTGCCGCTGACGCTCGGCCTTTCCGTGCTGCTTGCCATCATGGAGACGACCTATGTCATGACCGGCCGCCAGATCTGGCGGCAAATGACGAAGTTCTGGGGGACGCTCTTCGGCATCAACTTCGTGCTCGGCGTTGCAACCGGCATCGTGATGGAATTCCAGTTCGGCATGAACTGGAGCTACTACAGCTATTATGTCGGCGATATTTTCGGCGCGCCGCTGGCGATCGAAGGGTTGATGGCCTTCTTCCTGGAGGCGACTTTCGTCGGTCTGTTCTTTTTTGGCTGGGACAAGCTGTCGAAGGTTGGCCACCTGGTCGCCACCTGGGCGGTGGCGCTGGGATCGAACTTCTCGGCGCTGTGGATCCTGATTGCCAATGGCTGGATGCAGAACCCGGCAGGCTCGGCGCTCAACCCGCAGACCATGCGCATGGAGATCGTCAGTTTCTTCGATGTCGTCTTCAATCCGGTGGCGCAGGCGAAGTTCGTTCACACCGTCTCGGCCGGCTATGTCTGCGCCTCGGTCTTCGTGCTTGGTGTCTCGGCCTGGTATCTCCTGAAGGGCCGCAGCGTCGAGCTTGCGAAGCGTTCGATGACGGTTGCCGCATCCTTCGGCCTGGCTTCGGCGCTTTCGGTCGTCGTGCTTGGCGATGAAAGCGGCTATCTGACGACCGAACATCAGAAGATGAAGCTCGCGGCAATCGAAGCCATGTGGGAGACCGAACCGGCGCCGGCCGCCTTCACCGCCTTCGGCTTCCCGGATCAGGAGGCCCGCGAGACCCATTATGCCATTCACATTCCCTGGGCCATGGGCCTGATCGGGACGCGGTCGCTGACGACGGAAATCCCTGGCATCGACAAGCTCGAGGAACAGGCCAAGGACCATATTCGCGAGGGTATCAAGGCTTATGACGCGCTGATGAAGATCCGCGCAGCCAAGCCGGCAACGCCCGGCGAAGTCCCGCAGGATGTTGCCACTGCGCGCACCTCCTTCGAGGATATCGGCCACGAGCTCGGTTATGCACTGCTGCTCAAGCGCTATGTCGACGATCCCCGCCAGGCGACGGAAGAGCAGATCGCGCAAGCTGCCCGCGACACCATTCCGAATGTGCCGACGCTCTTCTGGTCATTCCGCATCATGGTCGGCCTTGGGATGTTCTTCATCCTGCTGACGACGGTCTTCTTCTGGCTCTCGGCTCGGCGGAAACTGGATCGCTATCCGCTGTTGCTGAGGATCGCGGTCTTCGCCATTCCGCTGCCCTGGGTCGCCATCGAACTTGGCTGGGTCGTTGCGGAATTCGGCCGTCAGCCATGGATCATCGAAGGCGTGCTGCCAACGGCTGCGGCCGTCTCCAATCTTGGCGCCGGCACGGTGCTTCTCACCATCCTCGGCTTTGCCGCGCTCTACACCGTCCTCATCGTCATCGAGATGACGCTGATGATCAAGGCGATCCGCAATGGCCCCGAAGCGGACGACGAGCCGGAGGCCAAGCTGATTTCCGAAAACCTCGTTACCGCTGCGGAGTGACCTGCCATGATCCTGCATGAATTGATCGATTATGAGACCCTGCGCATCATCTGGTGGCTGCTTCTCGGCGTGCTTTTGATCGGTTTTGCCGTCACCGACGGCTTCGACCTCGGCGTCGGCACGCTCCTTCCCTTCGTCGCAAAGACGGATACGGAGCGGCGCATCGCCATCAATTCGATCGGCGCGACCTGGGAGGGAAATCAGGTCTGGCTGATCCTCGGCGGCGGCGCCATCTTCGCCGCCTGGCCGCCGCTTTACGCCGTGTCCTTCTCCGGCTTCTATCTCGCCATGTTCGCCATCCTGTTGGCGCTGATCCTGCGGCCGGTTGCGTTCAAATACCGCTCGAAGCGCAATGGCGCCGGCTGGAAGGCGGGTTGGGACTGGGCCTTGTTCGTTGGCGGTTTCGTTCCATCGCTGATCTTCGGCGTGGCGGTCGGTAACGTGCTCCAGGGCGTGCCGTTCCGGTTCGACGGCGATATGCGCATCTTCTACGAAGGCTCCTTCTTCGCGCTTCTGAATCCATATGCACTCCTCTGTGGTCTGCTGTCGGTTGCCATGCTTGTCATGCACGGAGCCGCCTGGCTTCTCGTGAAGACAGATGGAGTTGTCGCCGAACGCGCGCGTCGCTTCGGCATGGTGGCGGCTCTGGTCGTGATCGTGCTCTTCGCGCTCGGCGGCCTGTTCCTTTGGATCGGCATAGACGGCTATCGCATCGCCAGCGCAATCGATGTCGAAGGCCCGTCCAATCCGCTTCTGAAGACGGTCGAACACAGCGCGGGCGCATGGTTTGCCAATTATGGCAGCCATCCATGGATGACGATCGCGCCGGTTCTCGGATTCCTGGGCGCGGCGGCTGCCTTGCTTGCCATGCTCGGGCGGCGTGAAGTGACCGTGCTGCTGTTCAGCAAGCTTGCCATCTTCGGCATCATCTCGACGGTCGGACTGTCGATGTTTCCCTTCATCTTGCCGTCCTCGCTTGATCCGCGCTCCAGCCTCACGGTCTGGGACGCTTCGTCCAGTCATCTGACGCTCTTCATCATGCTCGTCGTCGCCGTCATCTTTCTGCCGATCGTGCTTGCCTACACCGCATGGGTCTATCGCGTGCTGTGGGGCAAGGTTGACGAGGCGACGGTCAACGACAAGGGCGGCCACGCCTACTGATCTGAAAGGAGATTTCGCATGTGGTACTTTGCCTGGCTTCTCGGCTTCCCTCTCGCCGCAGCATTCGCTGTCCTCAACGCCATGTGGTACGAAATCGTGGATGATCAAGCGAAAGCGAAAGCCGCGTTCACTCAGGAAAATGAGCGAGCGTCCCATCCTTGATGGAACTTTGCCATATGATCGGCACGCCGGACCAAAACCGGCGTGCCGCGCTCGCAAGAGCGAATGGCGATAACCGGAATATAGGTTCCGGGATTTATGACTGCCGAGTTGGTCAAACAGCTTTATCATGCCGTCAATTACGGGAGCATCGGCTGGTTCAAGGCATTCATGGCTCCAAAATATTGGGATATTTGGTTTTCTTAGAGATGAAAAACGGGCTGGATAGCTCCACATAGCGGGAATTGTATGCAATGATATGCCATCAATGCCGGCCGGAGTTTCAGCTCAGGTCCGGTCTCGTGCGGAGCATGAAATGAAAGACTGGCATCCCGATCTCAGCCGCTCCTCCAGCCCCCGCTACATTGCCATAGCCGAGTTGATCGAGATGGATTTGCGCAGCGGCGTTCTTGCCGCCGGGGACAGGTTGCCGCCGCAACGTGCGCTTGCCAAGCGTCTCAGCATCGATTTTACGACCGTTGCGCGCGGCTATGTCGAGGCGCAGAAGCGTGGGCTTGTGGATTCCCATGTCGGACGCGGGACGTTCGTAACCGGCAGGCAGGAGAGGGAGCGCCGAAGTTTTGCTCTCGACGCCGATTCCGATCCGCGTCGTGCCTCCGCGATCGACTTTTCGATGAATCTCCCGCCGGAACCGAGCGATCCCGATCTTCTGGCCCGCATGCGGGAGGGCATGTCGGCCGTAGCGGTCGATCTTATTCCCTTGCTGCGGTATCAGGGATTTGGCGGACTGGCTGTGGACAAGGAGGCCGCCGCAATCTGGCTCAGCCGCCGGGGCCTTACCCCGACACAGGAGCGCATCTTCATAACACCCGGCGCGCACCCAGCCTTGCTGGCGATCTTTGGCCTCTTGGCCAAGCCAGGCGAAACCGTTCTTTCGGAAAATATCACCTATCCCGGCATGCGTTCGATTGCGGCGCAGCTCCGGCTCAATCTCTCGGGCCTGGCGATGGATGACGAAGGTGTGTTGCCGGAAGCTTTTGAAGAAAGCTGCGAGCGCCTGCGACCGAAGGCGCTTTACCTCAACCCGACACTGCAAAATCCGACGACGCTGACGATTCCGCAGGCGCGGCGCGAAGCGATTGCCGCGATTGCCCGCAAATATCGTGTCCCGATCATCGAGGACGATGCCTATGGCTTCATTCCGCTGGGTGCGCCAGCGCCAATGGCTGCAATCGCCCCGGATCTGACCTGGCATGTCGGTGGATTGGCGAAGTGCATCGGTGCGGGATTGCGTCTGGCCTTCGTCGTGGCGCCGGATACCCGGTCGATATGGCCCTTCGTGAGTGCGATGCGAAGCAACAATGTCATGGCGTCGCCGCTGAACATGGCGCTTGCGACGCGCTGGATCGAAGACGGCACTGCCGATGGTATTCTGCGTTTCATTCGCACGGAGGCCGCCGCCCGCCAGGAGATGGTTGCTGACATATTGCCATCAGGCAGCTATCGGGCTGACCCCATCAGCTTTAACATCTGGCTGCCGCTCGGTAACGGCTGGACGCGTGCCACCTTCGGCAGCCATATGCGCAATGCGGGTATCGGCGTTGTCGCAAGCGACGCATTCACGGTAGACGGCGTGGCACCTGAGGCCGTGCGCGTTTGTCTCGGTGGCCCAATAGGCCGCGAGGCCTTGAAGGGTGCCTTAAGTTTCATGGCGCATGCGCTACAGGGACCGCCGGAATTGGCCGCCTCCTTCTTCTAGCCTTCTGGCGCGATATCGCTATTGAAGGGAGCGGCGCAGGCTCCTTACCGCGTCTATTCTCTTCATTTTCCGAAATTGCCACTGCGTCATTCTGCCGAATGGACGTAGAGAATGCATTCATTATATTTACAATGAATGCATGCAATCTAATTATTGATTGCTTTGCCTTGGAAAATTGATTCAGGAGTGATGCTGTCATGGATGCCGATTATCCCCCGCTGAGCCCACTGCAGGCCGGCCTTCGTTGTCGTTGCCCGCGTTGCGGGCAGGGGCGTTTGTTCGATGGATTCTTGACCCTTCGCAAGCAATGCGAAGCGTGTGGTCTCGACTATTCCTTCGCGGATCCCGCCGATGGGCCGGCTTTCTTTGTCATCTGCTTTGCCTGCATCCCGAGCGTCCTTCTCGGTGTCTGGCTGGAGGTGGCGTTCTCGGCGCCGGTGTGGGTGCAGTTCCTGGTGACTGGCCCCTTCATGCTGGCGACTTGCATTCCGCCATTGCGACCGTTGAAGGGATGGCTGGTGGCGAGCCAATACTTCTACAAGGCCGAGGAAGGCAAGCTCGCGCGCCTGCCGCCGACGGATGCGCCTCGCGTCACAAATTGATATCTGCTGCCGAAGGGCGAAGCAAAGGCTGGCCGATCCGGTGGCTATGAGAGGATCATCCGAGATCTGCCTATCCTCTTGACGGATATCCTACAAGTCAATAACTTGCGCGCCATGTCCCGAGGAGCTTGGGTGTCATGGTGGGAAAAGTCATTCAGCCTTTGACGCGCGCACCGTTGCTGCATGTCTCCGTGCAGGAGAGTTTGCGCAGCTATATTGCCGATAACGGTCTCGAGGCGGGCACGATGCTGCCCGCGGAGGGGGAGCTCGCGGCGCAATTGGGTGTCAGCCGCAATTCTCTGCGCGAAGGCATCAAGGCACTGGAATCTCTCGGTGTATTGGAGACGCGCCGTGGCATCGGCATATTCGTCAAGGCATTCTCCTTCGCGCCGCTGCTCGACAATCTCGCCTACGGGCTCGGCGATGCGCTGCGGCACATGGAGGAAGTGCTGGAAATCCGCCGCACCCTCGAAGTGGGCCTGATCGGCAAGACGCTCGACATGATCGGGCCGGAGGATCTGGCGGAACTGCGTGCCACTACCGACCGTATGCGCGCTCACGCCGAACGCGGCGAACCTTTTGCCGAAGACGATCAGCTCTTTCATCGCCTGCTGTTTCGCTGCCAGGGCAACGAGACCTTCGTTCGGCTGATCGATGTCTTCTGGCTCGCCTTCTACAAGGCGTCACGCTTCTTCGATCTGGACGATGTCGATCCCATGGCCACCTGGCGTGACCATGAGGCAATCGTCGATGCGCTGGAATCCAGAAATCTCAAGGAGGTGCGCATGCGCCTCGACCGTCATTACGAGGGAATTTCGCAGGTGATCGCCAACAACAAGAAGAAGTAGCGATCGCAACCATGGGAGGAGGATCATCATGAGGAAAGTTTTTCATCTGCCGGCAATGACGTTGGCAGCTTTGCTGTCGGCCGCTGCGATGCCCGTCTTGGGTGGCCTGGCCGCACCTGCCGCCGCCGCGACCATGTCCGGGGGCTTCGATGTCGGCCCAGGCGGCTTCCAGGGCAACTTCAATCCGCTGGCGGCAACCGCCGGTCTCACCTGGCTCAGCACCTACTTTGAGCCGCTGGTCAGCTACGATGAAAAGCTGCAGAAGATCGTCGGTGTGCTTGCGTCCTCTTATGAGGTGAGCCCGGATCAGTTGACCTATACGTTCAAGCTTGCCGATGCCAAGTGGCATGACGGCAAGCCTTTTACGGCCAAGGACGCCAAATTCACCATCGATCTTGCGGCCAATGCCAAGACCGGCTCGATCTTTGCCGCCCGTTTTAAACTCCTGTCATCCGTCGAGACGCCTGACGATCATACCCTCGTTATCAAACTTTCCGCACCCTCCGCGAGCCTGCTCGATACGCTGGCCAAGATCATGGTGCTGCCTGAGCATGCGCTTGCCGCCGTGCCCGTCGATCAGCTTGCGAAGAGCACTTGGTGGTCGACCTCGCCGATTGGGACGGGGCCGTTCAAATTCATCAAATATGTGCAGGATCAATATGTCGAACTCGCCGCCAATCCCGACTATCGCGGCGGCAAGCCCGTTCTCGATCGGCTGATCAACCGCTATTTCGCTAATCCGGCTGCGGCGATCTCGGCGCTGCGGGCAGGCGAGATTCAGTTTACCTATGTCGATTCCAACGATGTGCCGACCTTCAAGGACGACAAGTCCTTCAAGATCATCGAGGGCGATTCCTTCGTCGTCAATTATCTTGGTTTCAACCAGGATTCGCCACTGTGGAAGGATCTTCGCGTCCGGCAGGCCGTCATGTACGCCATTAATCGCGATGCGATCATCAAAAGTCTCTATGGCGGCGCGGCAAAGCCCGCCAATTGCGCTTATGTCGCCAATCAGCTGGTTCCGGGCGGCATCGAAGCCTATCCCTATGATCCGGCCAAGGCCAAACAATTGCTCGACGAGGCCGGCTGGGACAAGATCAATGGCAGCAAGCCGATAACCTTGCTGACCTATTACAACACGCCGCTTGCGACGAACGTATTGGCGGCCGTGCAGGCCATGCTGGCGCAGGTCGGCATCAATGTCGTGCCGCGCGCCGTCGATGCGCCGACCTATAATGGAATCGTGCTGAACCCAAATGCCGACGTATCGCAATTCCAGCTCGTCTATGCCGGCCTTCAGAACGGACCCGATCCAAGCAACATCAACACCGGGCTCAACGAAAAGCAGATCCCGCCGGCGGGCGCCAATGTGGTGCGCGCACGCATGCCCGATCTGACCAAGGCGCTCGATGCGGCGATTGCCGAAACGGACGCCGGCAAGCGTGATCAGCGCTACCAGGATGTCTGCAAGGTCATGAACAAGGATCTGCCCTGGGCAACCATGTGGGTGGCGAACCGCTATGGCGTGGTTTCGTCCAAGGTGAAGGATTTCATCTGGACGCCGGCGCCCGGCGGCGGGCCATACATCGCGCATCCCGAAGCGTGGAAGCTCTCAAACTAGGTTTTGAGCCGGCTGCAGGCTCTGTGGCTGGCGCCTTCCTCGAAACGCAGGTTCGATATGCTTCACTATGGTCTCAGGCGTCTTGTAATCGGCATCGGCATGCTCGTTGCCTTGAGCATGCTGGTCTTTGTGTTGCTGCGGTTGACGCCTGGCGATCCGATCGATGCCTATATCGACCCGAGCACGCCTTTATCTCCCGCTGCGATGGCCGATTTGCGTGAGCGCCTCGGGCTGGATCGGCCGCTGCCGCTGCAATATGTCGGCTGGCTGCTGCAGGCGCTGCAAGGCAATCTCGGCTATTCGGTCAAGCGGCTGGATCAGCCTGTCTTGACGCTGGTTCTGTCTCGCATCGGTCCGACGGTGCTGCTGATGGGCTCGGCCCTGATCATGGCGATCGTCGCCGGCATTGCCGCAGGCGTCATCGGTGCCGTCAAGCGCAATTCGGTCACGGATATCTCGCTCTCCGTGCTGGCGCTTGCCGGCATATCGAGCCCTGCCTTTCTGAGCGCGCTTCTTGGTCTTTATATCTTTGCCGTGCGTCTCGGCTGGCTGCCCTCGGGCGGCATGCTGACGCCCGGCGAGGACTTTTCCATCGGCGACCTGTTTTGGCATCTTATCCTGCCGGCTTCGCTTCTGGCGATCGCGCAAGCCGCGCTCATCATGCGCTATATGCGCGCTTCGCTGCTGGAGGTCCTCAATCAGGATTATGTGCGCACCGCGCGGGCCAAGGGCGTGTTCGAATTCTGGGTGATCGTCAAGCATGCCCTGCGCAATGCGCTCCTGCCTGTCGTAACCGTCATCGGCTCGACCATAGGTCTTGCCATCGGCGGTGCGATCTTCGTCGAAAGTGTCTTCAACTGGCCGGGCATGGGGCTGCTTCTCGTCGATGCGGTCACGTCGCGCGACTATCCCGTCATCATGGGGGCGACGCTCGTCATCGGCGCCTGCGTCATCATCGTCAACCTGCTGACCGATCTCGCCTACGCGGTGATCGATCCCCGTATCAAGGTGGGTTGAGCGATGCTGGCGCGAACCGAACGACCAAGCCATGGTCCGCTTGCCCGGGCATTCGATCGCTTCCGCCTGAATGGTGCGGCCCTTTTCGGCGTTTGCATTGCCGTGCCGCTGCTGCTGCTGATCGTCACCTATCCGCTTTGGTGGCGGTTCCAGCCCAACGACATCGATCTCCTGGCCATGAACGCGCCGCCCAATGCGACGCACTGGTTCGGAACGGACGGCGTCGGGCGCGATGTCTTTGCCAGAGTGCTCGAAGGCGGCCGTATATCGCTGATGGTCGCGGCAGGTTCCACAATCATTTCGGCGATTATCGGTTTTCTGTTCGGCTTCGTGTCTGCCTTTGCCGGCCGCTGGGCGGATGCGCTCAGCATGCGCTTCGTCGATCTGGTCATGACCTTGCCGCCGGTGATCTTCCTGCTGGTGCTGGCCTCCATCACCGGCACGGGTATCTTGCCGACGATAGCAGTCATATCGCTTCTGTCCTGGCCGCTGCTGGCCCGCATGGTGCGTTCCAGGCTGCTGGAACTGCGCGAACGCGATTTCGTCACCGCTGCGCGCGGCATGGGGGCAGGGCTGCCGCATCTGCTATTGCGCCACGGCATGCCGAACTGCATCGATATTCTGGTGGTCTACGCCACGACGCAGGTCGCCAATGCGATCCTCTTGGAAGCCGGGCTTTCCTTTCTCGGGCTCGGCATTGCACCGCCCGCGGCGAGCTGGGGCAATATGCTGAATGCGGCCCGCTCCACTGCCGTTCTCGAACAATATCCGTGGCAATGGCTGTTTCCCGGCGCAGCTCTGGTGCTTGCCGTCCTTGCCATCAATTTCATCGGCGACGGGCTGAGGGATGCCTTCGATCCGCGCGCCGAGCTTCATTGAACCCAGGAAAGAAAGAGACAATGAGTAAATTCAAGGGCGTGGTGCCTCCCGTTGTAACGCCGCTGAACGACGATTTCACGGTGGATTACGCATCCTATACGAGGGTGCTGGAGCATCTGATCGATGGCGGCTGCCACGGCGTCTTCGTGCTGGGCTCCACCAGCGAAGTCGTCTTCCACGACGAAAAGACACGGCGGGAGATTATCGAGCATTCCGCCAAGGTCGTGAACGGGCGGGTGCCGCTGCTGGTCGGTGTCATCGACCCCACGACAGACCGCGTGATCGCCCATTCGAAAATCGCCAAGGCGGCCGGCGCCGACGCCGTCGTCGTCACCGCTCCCTTTTACACGGTAACCAGCCAGTCGGAGATCTTGGACCATTTCCGCTATATTCGGGATGCCGTCGATGTACCGCTCGTCGCCTATGACATCCCGGTCTGCGTGCATGTGAAGCTGCAGCGCCAGACCGTGGTGACGCTCGCCAAGGAAGGGACCATCATCGGGCTAAAGGATTCCAGCGGCGACGACGGCAATTTCCGCTATGCGCTGCTCGATCTTGCCGATCACAAGGATATCTTCCTGATGACGGGCTCCGAAATCGTCGTCGACAATGCGCTTCTCATGGGCGCGCATGGCGTGGTGCCCGGCATCGCCAATGTCGATCCGCATGGCTATGTGCGGCTATGGGATGCCGCGCAGCGCGGCGACTGGGCTGCGGCGCGGCGCGAGCAGGAAAGGCTTTGCCGTCTGTTCGAGATCGTCGGGGTCGCGCAGGGGCGCGTCAGCGGCGGTGCGGCTGGCATCGGCGCCTTCAAGGCAGCGATGAAAAGCCTCGGCATCATCGATACCGCTATCATGCCCCGCCCGCGCGCGGCACTGAATGCGGAGGAAACGGCCAGGATCGATGCGATCTTGAAGAATACGGGGCTGCGGTAGGTATGATAGCGCCGGCTGCCCAGCCCGTTCTCGATATCAGGGGGCTCAGGACCGTCTTCCGCACCCGCGGCGGCGAGTTGACTGCTGTCAGAGATATCGACCTGACCATCGACGCGGGCGAGACGCTGGCGCTGGTCGGCGAGTCCGGTTCGGGCAAGTCGGTGACGAGCCTTTCCGTGATGCGGCTTCTGACGCGCAATGTCGGGAAGATCGCAGCTGGCAGCATCCGGTTGCGGGATAGGCAAGGCATCGTCAGCGATCTCGCCACGCTGGATGATTGGCGGATGCGTGAGATCCGCGGTGGCGCTATCGGCATGGTATTCCAGGAGCCGATGTCGAGCCTCAATCCGGTGCTGACAATCGGCGATCAGATTGCCGAGCCGATCCGCATTCATCGGCGGGCAGATCGTGCCGCCGCGATGCGTGAGGCGATCGCGCTGCTGGAAAGCGTCGGAATTCCCGATGCGCAACGCCGCGTCAGGCAATATCCGCATGAACTATCCGGCGGCATGCGGCAGCGCGCGACCATTGCCATGGCGCTTGCCTGCGATCCTGTGCTGCTGATCGCAGACGAGCCGACGACGGCGCTCGACGTCACGATACAGGCGCAGATCCTCGATCTCCTCCAGCGGCTGCAGCGTGAGCGCGGCATGGCGATCCTCTTCGTCACGCATAACCTCGGTGTGGTGGCAGAGATCGCCGATCGGGTCGCCGTCATGTATGCTGGCCGGATCGTCGAGGAAGGGCCGACGGAAGCGGTGTTCCGCAATCCGAGGCATCCCTATACGCGCGGCCTTTTGGCCTCCATGCCGCGGCTCGGCGAGGCAACACGGATGCGGCAGGCAGGCGAGCCGCTATACGCTATTCCCGGTGTCGTGCCGAGCCTGACGCGAATGCCATCCGGCTGCGCTTTCGCGCCGCGTTGCGCCAACGCGATCCAGGCTTGCGGCGCGGCGGTGCCGCCTCTCGATGCCGTCGACGCAAGCCATGCGAGCCGCTGCATCCGCTGGCGGGAGATTTAGATGACCGAAGCGCTTGTCTCCGTTCGTGATCTTGCCAAGGATTATGTGTCCCGCGGTGCAAGGCTTTCCATCCTTCGTGATATCTCCTTCGACATCGGGAGAGGCGAAGTGGTAGGTCTCGTCGGAGAATCCGGCAGCGGCAAGACGACGATCGGCAGGTCCATCCTGCGATTGATCGAGCCATCGGCGGGCAGCGTCCGCTTCGACGGTACGGAAGTGACCCGGCTCGGCGTTGGCGATCTGAGGCGCATGCGGCCGCGCATGCAGTATATTTTTCAGGATCCCTTCGCGAGTCTATCGCCGCGCATGACCATCGGCGAGATCCTGACCGAGGGGCTGAAGATCCAGCGCATCGGCAGCCGTATCGATCGGCTGGATCGCGCGCGGGCGGCGCTTGAACAGGTGGATTTGCCGGCGGACGCGATCAATCGCTATGCCCATGAATTCTCAGGCGGGCAGCGCCAGCGGATCGGTATTGCGCGCGCACTTGCGCTCGGGCCGGAATTTCTGATCGCCGACGAACCCGTCTCGGCACTGGATGTCTCCATTCAGGCGCAGGTCATCAATCTGCTGCGCGGCCTCCAGCAGCGCCTCGCGCTTACCATGCTGTTCATCTCCCATGATCTTGCCGTTGTCGAATATCTCTGCGATCGCGTCATTGTGCTTTATCTCGGGCGGATCATGGAGATTGCTGCAAGCGCTGATCTGTATGCCCGGCCACGCCACCCCTATACCCGCGCGCTGCTCTCGGCCATTCCCTCACCGGACCCGGACAGTAGGCGCGACCGGCAAATCCTGAAGGGGGATATTCCGAGCCCGGCAAATCCGCCGAGTGGCTGCGTCTTCCGCACGCGCTGTCCCTTCGCGCTCGAGGCCTGCGCGACGACGGTTCCGCAATTGCGGGAGATTGCGCCGGGGCAGTTGAAGGCCTGTATTCGCGACGATCTCGATTGATCCGGCTTTCGGGCTGATGCGGGTCTCGCGAGGCGGCTGGCAATGCCGCACTGCACATTTGACCAAACGGGCCACCCTTGATGTCAAAAAAGTATCGGTTGGGCGTACAAGGCGTAGTAGCGGCAGGCGCTTATGAGAGGTAGATTTACCACATAGAAGACGCGATGGCCTCTGGGAGGAGGCGCCGTACCCGTGGCAACGCGGACGGACGAAAGGAGGTTTGCCGATGAATCCCGATTTGGAAGTGGTCGCGATCGGCAGCGGAGAATCCTTCAAAGCGTGGGAGCACGGCTATCCCTACCGCACGGTTCGCTGGCATTTCCATCCCGAATATGAAATCCACCATGTCGTCGCGACAACGGGTCAATATTTCATCGGCGACTTCATAGGCGAGTTCGAGCCGGGCAATCTGGTGCTGACAGGGCCGAACCTGCCGCACAATTGGGTGAGTGACGTGCCCACCGGCGTTACCTTGCCGTTGCGCTGCCGCGTGCTGCAATTTTCCGAATCCTTCTTTGCCGATGCGAGCAAGGTCTTCCCCGAGTTGTCGGTTTGCGCCGGCATTCTGGAAACAAGCCGCCGCGGTGCGCTCTTCACGCCTGAAACGGCGGCCATCGTCGGTCCGATCCTCGGCGAGCTGGTCGAGGCGTCGGGCATCCGCCGCATCGAGCTCTTCATGAATATTCTCGACGCCATGAGCCGCGCTGAAGGCACGCGCACGCTTGCCAGCGCGGGTTATCAACCGGATCCCTCCGGCTTCATGTCGGCGGGCGTCAATCAGGCGCTGGCTTACATCAATGCGCACCTCACCGAGCCGTTCAGCGAGTGTGATCTGGCCGAATTGACCGGCCAGAGCCCGAGCGCCTTTTCGCGCAGCTTTCGCCGCCACACCGGCATGGCGCTGGTTCAGTACGTCAATCGTCTGCGTATCAACTTCGCCTGCCATCTGCTCATGAGCAAGGCCGAGATGACGATCACCGACATCTGCTTTGCGGCAGGCTTCAACAATATCTCGAACTTCAATCGGCGTTTTCTGGATCAGAAGGGCATGGCACCCTCCCGGTTCAGGTCGCTATTGGCACAGCATGCACGCGCGGTGGAGGCCGCCTAACACACGGGAGGACAGGGAGGAGAGACAAAATTCAGGGCGAGCGAACGGAAAGGCGTCTTTGCCGTCCGAAGGAGAAAGTTTGTCCGAAATTACCGCTGCGTCGGTCTGAGATCGCCTTAGGCGACGCATCAACAAGAGCATCGCGTGCCGACAGCCGCGATGATCGAGGGAAATCATTACCATTTGGAACGGAGAAATTCCAATGAACCATTTCGCACTGAAAATTGCCGGCATAGCCGTGCTTGCGGCCGGTCTTCTGGCCGGCACTTCCGCCTTCGCGCAGTCGGCCAAAGTGACGGACGCGACCGTCGCCTTCCTGATGCCCGACCAGAGCTCGACGCGCTATGAGGAGCACGATTTCCCTGGTTTCCAGGCCGAGATGAAGAAGCTCTGCGCCGGTTGCAAGGTCATTTACCAGAACGCCAATGGCGATGCCTCGCGTCAGCAGCAGCAGTTCAATTCGGCGATCTCGCAGGGTGCGAAGGCTATCGTACTCGACCCGGTGGACTCGACCGCCGCCGCCTCATTGGTGAAGCTCGCGCAGAGCCAGGGCGTGCGTGTCATTGCCTATGACCGCCCGATCCCGTCGGCGGCTGCCGACTATTATGTCTCCTTCAACAATGAAGAGATCGGCAAAATGATCGCCAAGTCGCTGGTCGATCATCTGAAGGCGAAGGGCGTGAAGGCTGGCGATGGCGGCCTTCTTGAGATTAATGGCTCGCCGAC
Source organism: Rhizobium sp. AB2/73 (assembly GCF_020871915.1). Lineage (NCBI taxonomy): Bacteria > Pseudomonadati > Pseudomonadota > Alphaproteobacteria > Hyphomicrobiales > Rhizobiaceae > Rhizobium > Rhizobium sp. AB2/73. The sequence continues at coordinate 661,593 of NZ_CP067072.1, forward strand.
GGATGCTGCCGCCGGCCTCATCAAGAAGGGCATTCATGCCGGTCTCGCCGACGGCGGCTATCCGGTGCTGGCCGAATTTGACACGCCGGAATGGGCGCCGCCGAAGGCGCAGCAATGGGCAAGCGGCCAAATCACCCGCTTCGGCAAGAAGATCCTCGGTGTCGTCGCGGCCAATGACGGCACCGGTGGCGCAGCCGTCGCTGCCTTCAAGGCCGCCGGCTACGATCCGGTGCCGCCGGTCACGGGCAATGATGCGACCATCGCTGGCCTGCAGCTCATCATTTCGGGCGATCAGTATAATACAATCTCCAAGCCGAGCGAGATCGTGGCGGCTGCTGCCGCCAATGTTGCGATCGAGCTGCTCTCCGGCGAGACGCCGAAGGCCGACACGAAGCTCTTCGACACGCCGACCAAGCTCTTCACGCCCGCGTTGGTCACGCAAGAAAATCTAAAGGCCGAGATCATCGACAAGACGGTCAACGGCAAGCCGATCCAGACACCGGCACAGCTCTGCAACGACCGCTACGCCGATGGCTGCAAGAAACTCGGTATCGGCAGCTAAGCGCTGCTCCTCCCAGTCTCCGGCCGCTTCGGCGGCCGGAGGCAAACGCATCCGATAGCATTTCAACCCGAGAAGGTGGCGAGTCATGAGTGACGCTTCCGATCATAGAGCCCCGTCCGGCGAGCTTGTGCTCAGCCTCAAAGGGATCTCCAAACACTTCGGCGCCGTCTCGGCACTGGCGGATATCAACCTCGATGTGCATGCCGGTGAAGTGGTGGCGCTTGTCGGCGACAATGGCGCGGGCAAATCGACGCTCGTCAAGGTTCTGGCCGGCGTCCATCAGCCGAGTTCAGGCACCATCACATTTCGGGGCAAGCAGGTGACGCTCAGCGATCCCGCAACGGCACTTGATCTCGGTATCGCCACGGTCTTTCAGGATCTGGCGCTTTGCGAAAATCTCGATGTCGTTGCGAACATCTTTCTCGGCCGGGAGCTGAGCCCGATGAAGCTCGACGAAACCGCCATGGAGGTTCGCGCCTGGACGCTGCTGAATGAGCTCGCGGCACGCATCCCGAGCGTGCGCATCCCGATCGCTTCGCTTTCCGGCGGTCAGCGGCAGACGGTGGCGATCGCCCGTTCGCTGCTGCTTGAGCCGAAACTCATCATGCTCGACGAGCCCACCGCAGCACTCGGCGTCGCACAAACCGCCGAAGTGCTGAACCTCATCGAGCGTGTCCGCGAAAAGGGGCTCGGCGTCATCATGATCAGTCACAATATGGAGGATGTGCGCGCCGTTGCCGACCGAATCGTCGTGCTACGCCTCGGGCGCAACAACGGCATCTTCTATCCAGATGCCTCGAACCAGGAACTCGTCAGCGCCATTACCGGAGCCACGGAAAACGCCGTGTCGCGCCGGGCAGGGCGACGTCAGGCCCAGCAGGAATTGAGAGAGGGGGGCCAGCCATGAGCCAGGACAGCAAGCAATCGACCATGCTGCTAGACCGCAGCGACGTCCGCGTCAACCATGATACCGGGCTTGCAGCCACCATCCGCTCCTCGATCGACAAGGTGCGTTCCGGCGATCTCGGCTCGCTGCCCGTCGTCGTCGGCCTCGTCATCATCTGGACGGTGTTCGGCACGCTCAACCCGACCTTCCTATCCAGCAACAACCTCGCCAACCTGCTGTTCGACGCCTCGACCGTCGGCATCATCTCGCTCGGCATCGTCTGCGTGCTGATGGTCGGCGAGATTGACCTTTCCGTCGGCTCGATCAGCGGCTTTGCCTCGGCCATGGTTGGCATGCTCTGGGTCAATGAAGGCTGGCCGGTGGCCTTGGCGATCCTGGCGGCGCTTATTGTCGGTGGCGTGATTGGCGTGATCTATGCTGTGCTGTTCAACCGGCTGGGCATGCCGAGCTTCGTTGCCACATTGGCAGGTCTTCTCGCCGTGCTCGGCATGCAGCTCTATCTGCTTGGCGCCACCGGCTCGATCAATCTGCCCTATGGCTCGGCGATCGTGAATTTCGGCCAGCTCCTCGTCATTCCCCGACCGCTTGCGTATCTCTTCGCGCTTATTCCGGGTGTGGTTCTGCTGGCGACCGGCTTGGGCACTGTGCGGCGACGCAGGCAGGCGAACCTCTCCGCGCCCTCCGTCGGCGGCCTGCTGGCGAAGGCGGCTGTGATCACCGTGGCCCTGGAATTCGTGGCCTTCTACCTCAATCAGGATCGCGGCATTCCCTGGATGTTCGCCCTGTTCGTGGTGCTTGTTATCGTCATGGATTACGCCCTGACGCGCACGCAATGGGGCCGGTCGATGTCCGCCGTCGGCGGCAATCGCGAGGCAGCGCGCCGGGCCGGCATCAATGTCCGGCGCATCTATACCAGCGCCTTCGTTCTCTGCGCCATGTTCGCGGCCCTTGGTGGTGTGCTGGCGGCGGCACGTCTCGCCTCAGCCAGCCAGCAGGCAGGCACCGGCGACGTCAATCTGAATGCGATCGCGGCGGCTGTCATCGGCGGCACCAGCCTCTTCGGCGGTCGCGGCAGCGCCTATTCGGCCCTGCTCGGCATCATCGTCATCCAGTCGATCGCCAGTGGCCTCACCATGCTCGATCTGTCGTCGGCGCTTCGCTACATGATCACAGGCGCAGTTCTTGCCATTGCCGTCATCGTCGACTCGCTCGCCCGTCGTTCCCGTGCCTCGCATGGGCGCGGCTGATTTCTTCAAGAAGGTAAGGATTGTTATGAGACAGGATTTTGCCGGCAAGGTCGCCGCCATCACCGGGGCTGCCTCTGGAATTGGCCTGGAATGCGCCAAATCGCTATTGAAAGAGGGCGCCAGCGTCGCCCTCGTCGACCGGGCCGAAGACAGCCTGAAAAGCCTTTGCGCCGAATTGGGGCCGAACGCCTTTCCCGTCGTCGTCGACCTTCTGAACCCCGAGAGCGTGGCGACGATGATGCCGCAGATTCTTGGCAAGTTCGGCAAGCTTGATATCTTCCATGCCAATGCTGGCGCTTATATCGGCGGCGAGGTGGCGGAAGGCGACCCCGATTCCTGGGACCGGATGCTGGATCTGAATATCAACGCGGCCTTCCGCTCGGTTCGAATGGTGTTGCCGCATATGATCGAACGCAAGACCGGCGATATCATCATGACGAGCTCGATCGCCGGTCTGGTGCCGGTGGTCTGGGAGCCGATCTACACGGCCTCCAAGCATGCCGTTCAGGCCTTTACGCATACGGTTCGGCGTCAGGTCGCCAAGCACGGCATCCGTGTCGGCGCCGTGGCGCCGGGGCCGGTGGTGACGGCGCTGATCAGCGACTGGCCGCAGGCAAAGCTTGACGAGGCGATTGCCGCGGGCGGCCTCATGGAGGCAACGGAAGTGGCGGAAGCGGTGCTCTTCATGCTATCGAGACCGCGGAACATCGTAATCCGGGATCTGGTGATCCTGCCTTTGAGTACGGATCTCTGATGACAGCACCCTATTTCATCGGCATCGATGTCGGCACCGGCAGTGCCCGGGCCGGGATTTTCGACGCGCATGGTCATCTGCTCAGTGCCGCCAAGCGGCCGATCACCATCTGGCACAAGGCCGGCAGCATCGTCGAGCAGTCGAGCGAGCAGATATGGAGAGCAGTCTGCGACAGCGTCAAAGAGGCTGTCGCAACGGCGGAGATCGCAGCCGGTGATGTCGCCGGTATCGGCTTCGATGCGACATGCTCGCTGGTCGCCGTCAAGGCGGATGGCCAGCCGGTGGCTGTAGGGCCATCCGGCGATGCCAGTCGCAACATCATCGTCTGGATGGATCATCGGGCGGCCGGCGAGGCGGCGGAGATCAATTCCGGCAATCATGCCGTGCTGCGCTATGTCGGCGGCCGCATCTCGCCCGAGATGGAGACGCCGAAGCTCCTGTGGCTGAAGCGAAACCTGCCGCAATCCTTCGCGGCTACGGATCATTTCTTTGATCTCGCCGACTATCTGACCTGGCGCGCGACCGGCTCGCTGCAGAGATCCGTGTGCACGGTGACATGCAAATGGACCTATCTCGCTCACGAGAAGCGCTGGGATTCGCAATATTTCAAGGATATCGGTCTTGGTGAGCTGGCCGACGAAGGCTTTGTGCGGATCGGCACCGAGATCGTCGAGCCGGGTACGGCACTTGGTGGCGGCTTGAACGACGTTGCCGCCGGCGATCTTGGCCTCGCCGTTGGTACGCCGGTCGGCGCATCGCTGATCGATGCCCATGCGGGTGGCGTTGGCACGCTCGGCGGGCAGGGACCGGACGGCAAAGCCGATGTCAGGCACAGGCTCGCCTATATCTTCGGCACCTCTGCCTGCTCGATGGCGTCGAGTGATGACGCTGTCTTCGTCGATGGCGTTTGGGGACCCTATTATTCAGCCATGGTGCCTGGCCTCTGGTTGACCGAAGGCGGTCAATCCGCGGCAGGGGCGGCGATCGATCATCTCGTTACCATGCATCCGGCAAGTGGTGAGGCGCGTGCCAGGGCCGAAGCGGAAGACTTGTCGCTCGTCGCCTGGCTTGACCGGCAGGCCATGAAGGCGGTCAAGGATGCGTCCGACGCGGTGAAGCTCGCGCTGTCCATCCAAGTCGTGCCCGAATTCCTCGGCAATCGCTCACCCTATGCCGATCCAGACGCCCGCGCCGTCATCTCCGGCCTCGGGCTGGAAACCGGTATCGATAATCTTGTCGCGCTCTACGTCGCCGGCCTTTGCGGCATCGGCTATGGCCTCAAGCAGTTGCTCGAAAGGCTGGCGCAGGACGGGATTGCCTGCGATCTCATCATCGCCAGCGGCGGAGCTGCCCAAAGCGGCCTTGTGCGCCAGCTTCTGGCGGATACGACCGGCAGACCTGTCGCTGTCGCCGATACGGAGGAGCCCGTTCTTCTTGGTGCGGCCATGCTCGGCGCCACAGCCGGCGGCCATTGCGGCTCGCTTGTGGGAGCCATGGCTGCCATGTCGCGGCTGGCGAATAGGTTCGAGCCGGCTGATGGTACCATCAGGGCGTTGCATGAACGGCGTTACGAAGCTTTCGAGCTGCTGCAATCGGCAGATCGCAGCATCCGTAGCTTGATGGCGTCGTAGGTCTGGCGGAACGACATTTATCGCTCCAATTCATAAGTCTATACGACGATGGCCCTCTACCGCTTTGTCAATTGCAGGCTAGATTGTCCTCATGCAGCGGAGCCGTCACGGCTCATCGCGGGAAAGGATGGTCATCATGGATATCACGAGGAACGGTGCGCAGCCCTCCGGCAAAGGCCCTTCGGACTGGTTCACCGGTACAGTCCGGATCGACCCGGTCTTTGTGGCTAATGATGCGCGGCGCGCCGCAGCGAGCAGCGTCACGTTTGAACCTGGTGCGAGGACGGCATGGCATACCCACCCGCGCGGCCAGACCTTGATCGTCACCGCCGGCCTGGGTCTCGTTCAGCGCGAAGGCGGCCCGGTCGAGGAGATCCGCCCAGGCGACGTCGTCTGGTTCGAACCGAATGAGAAGCACTGGCACGGTGCTTCGCCGACGACAGCCATGACCCATATCGCCATTCAGGAACACCTTGACGGCAAGGTGGTGGACTGGCTGGAGCATGTGACGGACGAGCAATATCACGCAAGGTGAAGGTCCAACCCGCGGTCGGGCCAGCACCGAGCGGATCCTCCCTCGCAGGCAATCAACTCTTGCCATAAGTCAGCCTCACGAGGTCAATATAGATGGAACCCTGCCGCTTCCACGGCACGTCCTAACGATCGAATGCCCCGCGACGTAACTGGCCTCGCGATGGCAGCAATACGGATGGAGAAACATCATGCTTCGGCTTGTGATTGGCGCGGCACTCGCGCTTGCAGCGTTGACTTGGTCCAACGCGCAATGCATGCAGATGCCGACGGGCTTTTCCTTGCCATCAAGCAGCGTATTTGCAGCTGATTGACCCTCGCAGCTTTCGGTAAAGATGTCGCCATCGCGGCGGTGCTGGCCGTAGGCAGAGAAGTGTTCGGTTGCATCGCCGCGTAGTGTCGATGCAGTGGCACGAATCGAGGATATCCGATGACCTCTGTTGAGCGTCCCATGCCGAGCGAAGCCGGCATCCTGCAGTTCATGGAGATCTGTGATTCCTTCTACCCGCCGGATGCGGTAACGGCCTCCATCGCACAGCAGCGCCAATGGTATGACGCGCTTTGCGCTCGTTTCGATCACCCCTTGCCGGAGGGCATGCTGACTGCGGATGATCTCGTATCCGGAACGATTCCCGTCAGGCGTTACAGGCCCGCCAACATCCGTACGACAACGATACTCCTCTATCTCCATGGCGGCGGTTTCGTCGTCGGTTCGCTCGATAGCCATCATGCGATCTGCGCCGAGGTCGCCGATCATGCCGGCGCCGAGCTGGTCTCGGTCGATTACCGGCTGGCGCCGGAATATCGCTGGCCGGCACAGACGGATGATTGTTTCAGCGTTCTCAAGCAACTGCTCGCCGAGAAGAAGTCAGTCGTGCTGATCGGCGACAGTGCCGGCGGCAATCTCGCAGCCGGGCTGGCGGTGCGCGCGCAAGCCGAAGGGCTTTCGGGCATCGTCGGTCAGATCCTGATCTATCCCGCACTCGGCGGCGATCTCGTCTCCGGCTCCTATGAGGAAATGGCCAATGCCCCGGGCCTGACGACGGCCGATGTTGCCTATTACCGCACAGTTCTGCAGGCGCCGGAAGGCAATCCGGTGGCAGGGCCGCTTGCTTTGGCGTCCGTGGCCGGCCTTCCGCCCGCGTTCATCACCGTCGCTCATTATGATCCGCTGCGCGACGATGGACGCAATTATGCGGCGCGTCTCGCGCAGGCAGGGATCGAGGTCTGGTTCCGTGAGGAGCCGCAGATGGTGCATGCCTGGCTGCGGGCACGGCATATGAGCGAAGGCGCTCGGGCCGGCTTTGCCGCCATCTGCGCGGCGGCAAGCCGGTTTGCCGGATCGCGCTGAACTACATCAGGTCGCGGGCGATACGTTTTTCCTCGAAGGTCTTCCGGAAGATTTCGGTCTCGCCCTCATAGGCAACGACCGAGGCGGTGATTACCCAGTCCTTTGCCGTGCAGGATATGGACGACGTTGCCACGGTGCGGACGAACCAGCCGGGGCGGCTCATGTCGCAGGTCCATGTCGAGATGCCTGTCATCGATAGCGGATCGTCCGGCGTGATCGACCAGACTTCTTCGCGCAGCTGCCGTGTGGAAAGTCCGGTACCGGGATGTTCGGAAAGGCCGGTGTCCTCATGAATTTCATAGCGGGTGACGCCGGCCGAGAGATCACGCACCACCTGCCGCTTCGTCGAGCCTGGTGCATGTTCGATATATTTCGGCAGCGGATCGGGATTGTCGGGCTGCTTGATGTCAATAATCTCATGCGCACCGAGTTTGGGCAAAGCAAGGCCGATGGAGGCGATATCGATCGTCAGGCCCAGATCTTCCGGTGACGGCAGCACCATCGGCCAATAGGCTGTCGACAGCGACAGGCGGATGCGGTGCCCCTTGCGGAAACGATAGCCGCAGGCATCGAGCGTCACTGTCACTCTGACCTGCTGACCCTTGATCAGCGGCTCCGGCGCGGCATTGCCGTTACGATGGGCGAGATTGAGCACGCCGAAAGAGACGCGGGTCGCGGTGCCGTCCGGGTGGATGTCGACGAGCCTTGCGCAGAGATTGGCGGTTTCGGCATCGCATCTGAGCGTCAAGGTGACGATGGGGCGGCCGAGATAGTCGTGATCCTCGACCAGCGGCGCCGTTTGAAAGGTCAGCGACCCGGCATCATCGACGCGCTGATCGATTGCCATTTCCGCATCCGGCTTCAGAGTAAACCATTCGCCCGACGCCGTGCCCGTATCGAGCGGTGAGCGCAGATAGACGGGATGTTCCGGCGCATGCGGGATCGGCATGCCTTCCATCAGCGTGCCGAATTGTTCGACATAGAAGCACTGCATCTCCGGCTGCTTCCATTCTTGCTTCGCGATCCAGAAACCGGGGTCGAAGTCGCGGCGTTTGGCGGGTTTTATGGCGTCAAGAATATAGGCGCGCACCGATGGCATGGTCTCGGCGCCGTTGCGTTCGCCGCGCAGCCAGTGGTTCCACCAGGCGATGGCCTCTCCGTGGAAATCGACCCGCGGCTTCGGCCAGGCGAAATGCGGATATTTGTGGACCCATGGACCGATCAGCGCCTTCGCCTTATCCCCGAGGCCTTCGATCGCCAGCAGTGGCGTATTGCGATAACCGTCAGCCCAGCCGGCGATGACGATGGCGGGGATATCGAAGCCTGCAAAATCTTCGCAGATGGAGCCATGCCGCCAGAAGTCGTCGCGGCGCTGATGCTGGAGCCATTCTTCCATGAAGAAGGGTTCCTGTTCCAGGCGCTCCAGCCACATATCGCGCCAGTCGTCGCCAACTATGGCCGGGTCGGGCGAGCGCGATTGATAGCCGAGCATGGTCGCCGCCCAGGAGAGCTGGGCGGAGAGATGGCAGCCGTTCTTGTAGTGGATATCGTCATTATAGCGATCGACGGTGGAGGCGATCGAAATCACCGCTTTCAGCGCCGGGGGCTTCAGGGCTGCGACCTGCAGGCAGTTGAATCCGCCCCAGGAAATGCCCATCATGCCGACCGAGCCGTTCGACCATGGCTGCGCCGCGATCCAGGCGATCAGCTCGCAGGCATTGGCAAGCTCGAGCTCTGTATATTCGCCATCGATGACGCCGCTGGATTCGCCGGAGCCTCTTATATCGACACGCACGCCGGCAATCCCGGCTGCGGCAAAGATCGGGTAGGTAGATTCATCACGCGGGCTTGTTCCGTCGCGCTTGCGGTAGGGCAGGAACTCGAAAACGGCAGGCACGGGATCGCTCTCCGCCCCTTCCGGCATCCATATGCGCGCGGCAAGCCGCGTTCCGTCCTGCAGGGTGATCCACTGATTTTCGATGGTCGTGAAGCTGCGGTCTGACATGGTCATATATCCCGAAGAGGCTTAGGCATTAAACCATACGCGGCTGCCGATGTAGCCATTCGACATATCGTTGCCGATATCGTCGACGTATCCCTTCAGCGTCTTCGAAGATGCCATGATGTAGTCGTTGAAGACGGGCAAAATCAGGCCACCATCGTCGCGCACCATCACTGCCAGCTGTCGGTAAAGCACCTTGCGTTTGGCTTCATCGAGCTCGGATCGCGCCTGCAGCACCAACTTGTCGAAGTCGGGGCGCTTGAAGCGCGTATCGTTCCACTCGGCGGTTGACAGATAGGAGGTGGAGTAGCGCGAATCCTGCGTCGGACGACCGCCCCAGAAGGAGGCGCAGAAGGGCTGCTTATTCCAGACATTGGTCCAGTAGCCGTCTTCCGGTTCGCGCTTGACGTCGATCGTGATGCCGGCCTTGCGTGCGCTTTGTTGGAACAGGATCGCCGCATCCACGGCGCCCGGAAAGGCTGCGTCTGACGTCAGCAGCTGAACGGGGCGATCGAGGCCTGATTTCTTGAAGTGGAAGGCGGCCTTGTCTGGATCATAAGGGCGCTGTTCGATATCGGTCGGGGCAAGCGCGTAGTTGGAATTGACTGGATAGTCGTTGCCGATCGTCCCGTAGCCGCCCAGAACCTTGTCGAGGATCGACTGGCGGTCGATGGCATATTTCAGCGCAAGCCGCAGATCGGCGTTGTCGAAGGGCGCCGTGTCGCAATGCATCAGGAAGCAGTAGAAGCCCTTGCCGGCATTGCGGACGATCTCGACGGCCGGTGCCCGCTGCAGCATCGGCACGGTCTTCGGGTCGACATTGTTGACGAAATGAACCTGACCGGAGGCGAGCGCTGCAATGCGGGCGGTGTTGTCGTTGATGACGAGGATTTCGACGCTATCGACGAAGCCCCGGTCGGAGCGCCAATCCCCAGGGTTCTTCTCGAAGGTGGCGCGAACGCCCGGCTCGAAGCTTTTCAGAATGTAAGGGCCTGTACCGATAGCCGCTGCCGGCTTTTCGACGCCACCCTTAGGCTGGATGATCAGGTGGTAATCGGTGAGAAGGAGAGGCAGATCCGCATTGCCTTCCGAAAGCGTGAGGACGAGATCGCCCGCCTTTTCTTCGATGCCTTTAATTGAGGCCATAAGCCCAAGAGCACCCGACTGCGAATTTTTGTCCGCATGCCGCTTCAATGTCGCAACGATGTCGGCAACCGTCATCTTGCTGCCGTCGTGAAACTGCACGTCATTCCTGATCTTGAACGTCCAGACGGATGCATCCGCTGATGGTGTCCAGGAAGTTGCCAGCGACGGCAAGGGCGCGCCGGTCTTAGGGTCGGATTCGACGAGTGTGTCGCCCCAAAGGCGGCCAACGACGAACAAGACGGAGGCGCTATAGGTCGCAGGATCGAGCGCATCACTGGTGGCGCCGCCCTTGAGGCCGAGTTTCAGATGACCACCGCGCTTCGCTGCCTGTGCGCGGGCATCGCGCGGCATCAGGAGGCCGGAGGTGAGGGCAGGCAAAGCGCCCAGCGCGACGGCACCGCCCAGGAAGTGGCGGCGGCCGATGCTCAAAGAAGATTGATCCTTTTCATGGGTCATGACAGTTCCCTCGTTTGCATTTTGTAGGTGGGAGCGTAGAGGTCAGGCTGCTTCACGCAATTTCGCGACTTGACGCATCTTTAAGCGAGTTTACGCTAGCAGTCTTGAATACGGAGCTGCCGATGCCTCATTTGGTCGAGAACCTAAAAATTGCCTGCGCAACCCAACGCTCCATTTCGCATCTGTGCCGTGCAATCGATATCAACCGGCAACAATTCAACCGATATATCAACGGCCAGACGAGGCCCTCTGCCCATAATCTGGCGCGCATCGCCGATTATTTCGATCTTGATGCAGCGGACTTTGGCCTCGCTCCGAAGCTATTTCGCGAACGTCTTCGCAAACCTGCCCTCGGCGTCAAGGAAGGTTCCGATCTCCTCAAAGCGTTTCCCGGAAACCTGATCGCGCTCAGGCGTCACATCGGCTATTTCCAGACCTATCATCGTTCGCCGTCCTGGCCCGGAATGGTTGTGTGTTCGTGCAGCCGTCTGATCGAGCAGGGTGGGTTGATGCACGTCAAGTCGATGGAACGTCTGCGCGATCCTGGAAACGGCATTCAGCAATTCTCGAAATACGTAGGTTTGGCGGCGTTTTATCGAAACCGTATCTTCGTCACGGAGCGTGTGGTAGGTTCGAATTCCATGTTGTCGCAGACGATACTCCTGCCCTTCGATGAGCACCAGCGCGTCTATCTGCGCGGAACGACAATGGGTGTCTCCTGGCGAAGGGAAAACCTCCCCTATGCCTCGCGGATGATCTGGCGCCATGTCGGCACCGAGCCGGACCTTCGTGAACTTCTGTCGCGCTGCGGACCGCTGCCGCTGTCATCGCGCCAGTTGCCGCCGACGGTACGCTCTTTCCTCGCCGATCCATCCGCAGAAGTCTATGCGGTACCGGCCGAGTATTGAAAACCACGATTGTCCGGTTCGCCTGCTCATGGCCGTCAGGTCGGGGATGATGCAGCTGGTCAATGGAGAGAGCCTTCAAATGCAATAAAAAGTTGTGCCTTACAGAATATATTAAGGGTCGCTTTATAAGATTGCAGCCTATCTTAATGTCGGTGGCGCATGCTTGAACATTCGGGGGCGGTTAGATGCTTTTCTCTGCGAGAACGGATGCAGATCCCAGTGCGTGTGCCTATGTCAGCGATCTGCTTCGCCAAGAAGCAAAGATTAATTTGGACGACGAAGCCGACATTCCCGATGCCGTTTCAGTCAACCGGGTCTTGAATTTCATCAAGCGCTTGTGGAGCGAAACCGGGGAGGAGCTGGATGTCAATGTCTTCTATCGCCATCGCACCCTCGATGCCCTCGGCCTTGCAATTTCCAATCACGAAGACCTCTCGGTCTCTCCGAAAATCATAGAGCTCCGTGGCGGGGAGGGCGCGGCGCCATTGCTGCTATTTGCCGGCGGAGCAAGCTGCTTCCTGGAAATGCAGCAATTGATCAAGGAAATCCGCTTTCCAGGGCCGATTCTTGGCGTTGCGTTGACGCCCTTCAATCGCGATCGTCGACATCCGGCAACGGTGGAAGACGAGGTCCAAAGCACGCTGAGAGCGCTGCAGGCAGCAGGGATCAGCGAGCCATATCGATTGGTCGGTTATTCGTTTGGCGGTGTTTTTGCCTTGGAGCTTGCCCGCGTCCTGAGAGCGCAGGGGCAGAAGATTGCATTCCTCGGCATGCTTGATACCCCGTTTGGCGAGCAGGAGTGGCCGCTGATGACCTGGGGCAGGTTCATGTGGCAACGCTGGAGGCGCGCCCGAACCAGAAAGAAGAACCTGCGGAAAACCGATTCTCAGCCACGCCGTCAAGTATCGGCTCAGGCCAGCAGGTCGGTTATCGGGCGACGAGAACTCCTCGCAAAAAAACTGAAGCCCCTTTCTTTCCGCTACGCCGATCCGCATTCGGCCTATTATCCGGAGCTGGCACCGCAATGGATGGGCGAATATCCGCCGCTCTATGATGCGGCTGCCAGACAACTCCTGCGTATGAAGGGTCTTTATAAACCGGGCCGTTATGACGGCGAGCTGACCTTCTACCGCAGCCTGCAAGGCTCACCGGTCGATTGTGATCCCAAGACCATATGGGGGCGCTTTCTCACGCATGCGAACTGGGTCGATGTTGCCGGCAACCACCAGAGTATGATTATCGGCCGCAACGCCGGTACGCTCGCTCGCGAACTCAGCGCGCGCCTTGCGCGCTGAGCTTTCCATTGGGATGAAATCGAGCCAGGCTGCGCTGTTGGACTAAAGATCCCGAACCTTCAATTTCCGGCGCTCTCCATCTTCCGCGTCGTCAGCACGCGCTCCAGCCAGCCGATCTCCATTTCCGGAACGGATTTCAGCAGCAAGTCTGTGTAGTCGTCGAAGGGCGGCGACAGCGCTTGCGATTTCGGGCCGAAGCGAACGAGCTTGCCGCGATGCATCACCGCAACGCTATCGGCGATGGCGCGCACGATGGCGATGTCATGGGTGATGAAGACGTAGGAGAGATGCGACTCTTCCTGCAGCTTCAGGAGCAGTTTCAGAATGCCTTCGGCAACCAGCGGATCGAGCGCCGAGGTCGGCTCGTCGCAGAGTATGAGTTCCGGTTTGGCCGCGAGCGCACGTGCGATGGCGACACGCTGTTTCTGGCCGCCCGACAGCTCGGCCGGATAGCGGTCGATGAAACCGTTGCTCATCTCGATCTGATCGAGCAGTTCTTTCACACGTGCGGTCTTGGCCGCGCCATGCAGGCCATCGTAGAAAGTCAGTGGACGGCCGATGATATCGCGCACGGTCTGACGCGGGTTCATTGCGGTATCCGCCATCTGGTAGATCAGCTGGATACGCCGCAGCTCCTGGCGCGAGCGGTCTTTCAAGGCAGGCGTCAGCGGCTTGCCGTCAAAGGAAATCCGCCCGTCGCTCGGCGGCAGCAGGCCGGTAATCACGCGCGCAAGCGTCGATTTTCCGGAACCGGACTCGCCGACCACTGCCAAAGTTTGGCCTTTGGGAACGTGTAGAGAAACATCGTGCAATACTTTGAAACCATTCGAATATTGCGCGCTGATATTTTCCACTTTCAAAAGCGCGCTCGTCTGATCGGCGGCTTCTGCACGTATCTCCTGGCGGACGTTGACAAGGGCGCGGGTATAGTCCTGCCGCGGCTCCTCGATGATCTGCTGGACGCTGCCATATTCCACCGTCTTGCCGTGCCTCAGCACCATGATGTCGTCGGAAATCTGGGCGACGACGGCGAGGTCATGGGTGATATAGAGGGCGGCGGTATGCGTCTCCTCAATGGCGTGCTTGATCGCTGCCAGCACATCGATCTGCGTGGTGACATCAAGCGCGGTTGTCGGTTCGTCGAAGACGATCAATTCCGGATTGGAGCAGAGCGCCATGGCGGTCATGGCGCGCTGCAGCTGGCCGCCGGAAACCTGATGCGGATAGCGGTCCCCGAAGGTTTCCGGATTGGGAAGGCCAAGCACGCGGAAGAGATAGAGCGCCCGCTTCCTTGCCTCCTCCTTCGTCATCAGGCCATGTTTCACCGTTGCTTCGATGACCTGATCGCCCAGCCGATGCGCCGGATTGAAGGCGGCCGCTGCCGATTGCGCGACGTAGCAGACCCGGGCGCCACGGATCCGTCGGATGCCGGATTTGCCGAGCGGCAGGATGTCGGTGCCGTCGAGCAACACCTGGCCGCCGGTGATTTCGGCGCCACCACGGCCATAGGCGAGGGCGGAAAGGCCGATGGTGGACTTCCCGGCGCCGGACTCGCCGATCAGGCCGAGCACCTTGCCTTTCTGCAAGTCGAAGGAAACGCCATCGACGATGGTGACGCGTTTTGGCGGCTCGCCCGGCGGGTAGCTGGTTGCCTCGATCTTGAGATTACGGACGGAAAGAAGCTCAGGCATCGCCACGCCCTCCCTTGAGGCTGGAGGTGCGCCTTAGGAGCCAGTCGACCACCAGATTGACACAGATTGCGAGTGCCGCAATAGCGGAGCCCGGCACGAGCGCGGCGGAGATGCCGAAGATGATGCCATCCTTATTGTCCTTGACCATGCCGCCCCAGTCGGCTGCCGGCGGCTGGATGCCCAAGCCGAGGAAGGAGAGGGTGGAGAGAAACAGGATCGAAAAGGCGAAGCGCAGACCGAATTCCGCCAATAGCGGCGATAGCGTATTCGGCAAGATCTCGCGAAAGATGATCCAGATCTTGCCTTCGCCGCGCAGCTTGGCGGCTTCGACGAATTCCATGACCGCGACGTCGAGCGCCACGGCGCGGCCGAGGCGGTAGACGCGGGTGGAATCGAGGATCGCCATGACGAGGATCAGCACAATCAGGTTCTGCGGCAGGACGGCGAGCACCACGAGCGCGAAGATCAGCGTCGGGATCGACATCATCAGGTCGTTGAAGCGCGAAAAGACCGTGTCGATCCATCCGCGCGAGACGGCGGCGGTGAAGCTGAGGATGATGCCGAGCGAGAAGGAAATGATCGTTGCCGCCAGTGCGACGAAGAGCGTCGTGCGGGTGCCGTAGATCAGACGCGACAGGATATCGCGGCCGAGATTGTCGAGACCGAAAAAATATTGCGCATCGGCCGGCTGCCAGACGTTGCCGACAACTTCCGTCTCGCCGAAAGGGGCGATCCAGGGCGCGAAGATCGCGCAGATAAAGGCGATCAGAATACCTGTGATGCCGACCCAGGCGGTGATGGGAATATCTCTCAATCTCATCGCGGATGCCTCAGACGCGGGTTGGCGATGATGGCGAGAATGTCGGCCGTCATGTTGAGGAAGATGTAGACGGCGGCGAAGATCAGGCCGCAGGCTTGGACGACAGGCATATCCCGCACCGTCACCGCATCGACCATATACTGGCCCATGCCCGGATAGACGAAGACAACCTCGACGACGACGACGCCGACGATAAGATAGGCGAGGTTCAGCGCGATCACATTGATGATCGGTGCCAGCGCATTGGGGGCGGCGTGCTTGACGATGGCGCGGAAGGCGGAGAGCCCCTTCAGTTCCGCCGTTTCCATATAGGCCGAAGACATGACGGAGAGAATGGCCGCCCGCGTCATGCGCATCATGTGAGCGAGTACGACAAGGACCAGAGTTGCGGTCGGAAGCGCGATTGCTTTCAGCCGGTCGATGAAGCCCATACCGTCGAAAACCGTGGCCGGAAAGGTCGCGATACCGAATTTGACGGAGAAGAACATGATGAGGAGATAGCCGATGAAGAATTCCGGCAGGGAGATCGCCGCCAGCGAAATGACATTGATGATCTTATCAGGCATGCGGTTGCGGAAATGGACGGCGAGCATGCCCAGGCACACGGCGAGAGGCACCGAAATCAACGCCGCAAAGCCGGCTAGAAACAGCGAATTGCCGAGCCGCTTGCCTATTTGCTCGCCAACTGAATTCTTGCTGGCCCAGGAGGTGCCGAAATCGCCTTTGACGGCATTGCCGAGCCATTCGACATAGCGGGTGACAACCGGCCGGTTGAGGCCAAGCTCTTCGCGGATATTCGCGACCGCCTGCGGCGTTGCCGACTGGCCGAGATAAGTGGTGGCGAAATCGCCGGGCAGGGCTTCGAGCCCGCCGAAGATCAGGACCGAGACGGCAAACAGCAAAATGATGCTGAGCACGCAACGCTCGATAATGAGGGATAGCAGCGGAAAACGCTGCTTGAACCTCAGCCCGGGCAGAACGGTGCCGGGAGGTGAATTGGACATGGCCGATGCCTCGCACTGAGAGCGGTTCCATGTTTTACAGGAATCGCTGTGCCGCTCTCTCTTGTTGTTTTACGCAATTTCGAATGGAAAACAGCTGCGCATTTTCCTGAAATTGCCTGAAACGTCGGGAGGACCGCGAAAAGCTTTCGCGGTCCCGGCTGCGTTGGGGATGAGGGCGTTCTCGCCCGCTTCAGGCATCAAGCGTCCAGCCAGACGCGGGTCGCGACATAGCCGTTCGACATGTCGTTGCCGATATCGTGGACATAGCCCTTCACCTGCTTGGTGGAGGCATTCACGAAGTCGTTGAACATCGGCAGGATGACGCCGCCTTCGTCGCGCACCATCATTGCCATGGCGCGATAGAGCTCCTTGCGCTTGGCTTCGTCCAGTTCGGAGCGGGCCTGAAGCAGGAGTTTGTCGAAGTCGGGGCGCTTGAACCGCGTGTCGTTCCAGTCCGCCGTCGAGAGATAGGCGGTGGAATACATCTGGTCCTGCGTCGGCCGCCCGCCCCAGTAGGAGGTGGAGAAGGGCTGGACGTTCCAGACGTTCGTCCAGTATCCGTCGCCCGGCTCGCGCTTGACCTCGATATTGATCCCCGCCTTCTTGCAGCTTTCCTGATAGAGAACTGCGGCATCGACGGCGCCGGGGAAGGCGACTTCCGACGTGCGCAGCAGCACGGAACCGCTATGGCCAGACTTCTTGTAATGGAAGGCGGCCTTATCGGGATCATATTTGCGCTGCTCGATGCCTTCGGGGAAGAGCGCATAGGTACCGTTGATCGGGAAATCGTTGCCGACCTTGCCGTAGCCGCCAAGAATCTTCTTGACCATGGTTTCGCGGTCCATGGCGTATTTCAGTGCCAGGCGCAGGTCGTTGTTGTCGAAGGGCGCCTTGTCGCAATGCATGATGAAGACGTAATGGCCGCGGCCGGCGGTGGCCAGTATCTCGACGTTCGGCGCGCGCTTCAGAAGATCCACCGTCTTCGGATCGACACGGTTGATGTAGTGAACCTGACCGGACGAAAGCGCCGCGATACGCGCTGTCGCATCGTTCATGCAGATGATCTCGACTGAATCGACGAATCCGCGGTCCGTGCGCCAGTCGTCCTTGTTGCGCTCGAAGGTGGCGCGCACACCCGGCTCGAAGCTGATCTGCTTGTAAGGGCCGGTACCGATCGAGGCGAGGGGATCGTCGTAACCGCCATTCGGCTGGATAACGAGGTGATAGTCGGTCAACAGCAACGGCAAGTCGGCGTTGCCTTCGGTCAAGGTCAAAACGAGGTTGTCGCCATCGGCCTTGATCTCCTTGATCGACTTCACGACGCCGAGCGCGCCCGACTCCGATTTCGCATCCGTATGGCGCTTGAGCGTGGCGACGACGTCATCGATCGTCAGGTCCTTGCCGTTGTGGAATTTGACGCCCTTGCGGATCTTGAAGGTCCAGGTGGCGGCATCCTTCGACGGCTCCCAGGATTCAGCGAGCGAGGGAACGGCGGCACCTGTCAGCGGGTGAGATTCCACCAGCATGTCGCCCCAGCAGCGGCCGATGCAGAACATGACCTGGGACAGGAATTTCGCCGGATCCTTGGAATCGGTTGCAGCGCCGCCTTCAAGGCCAAGTTTCAGATGGCCGCCGCGCTTCGGTTCGGCTGCCATTGCGCTTTCGGTAAAGAGTTTGTCGGCGAGCGTCAAAGTCACGCCCGCGGCCATCGCGCGTCCCATGAATTCACGGCGGCTAAGCCCGCCGGCGGTAACGCGGCTGGTCAGATATTTCGTATAATCGTTCATTCCCCTGTTCCTTCTTCTTGCCGTGTTGACAAAGCTCCCAAGCAAGCCACTTCAGGTCACGGTTCCTCTTCCGCCTGAAGCCTGTCGCCCGCGAGCATGCGGGAAATTCTGCGGTTGCTGCCGCCTCCTACCTTCCTTTCCAGATGGGGGCTCGCTTCTCTGCGAAAGCCCGTGCGCCTTCCAATTGATCTTCGCTCGAATAGAGGATGTCGACGGTTGAAAACTGCCGTTTGGTGATCTTGTTCATGGCAGTCTGAAACGTCGAACCCTCCGCCTCACGAACGATTTCCTTGATCGCTGCGTAGACGAGCGGCGGACCGCTTGCGAGCAGGCGGGCGAGCTCCCACGCCCTGTCCATCAGCTTGTCGGCCATGACAATCTCGTTGACGAAACCCCAGCGATGGGCTTCCTCGACATTGAGCCAGCGGCCGGTCAGCAGCATATCCATCGCGATATGATAGGGGATGCGCTTCGGAAGCTTAATCGACGCCGCATCGGCGACGGTGCCGGAGCGGATCTCGGGCAAAGCGAAGGTCGCGTGCGGCGCGGCGATGATGAGATCGGTTGACAGAGCGATCTCTAGCCCGCCGCCGCAACAAATGCCGTTGACGGCGCAGATGATCGGCTTGTTGAGATCACGCAATTCCTGCATGCCCCCGAAACCGCCGACGCCATAATCCCCGTCGACAGCATCGCCGGCGGCGGCCGCTTTCAAATCCCAGCCCGCGGAAAAGAATTTCTCACCGGCGCCGGTGACGATGGCGATGCGCAGATCCGGGTTGTCGCGGAAGTCGCGAAAGATCAGCCCCATCTTGCGGCTGGTCGCGAGATCGATGGAGTTCGCCTTGGGCCGGTCGATGATGACCTCGAGGATGCCGTCTTCGGAGCGGGTTCGAATGGGGTCTTGCAACTTCCGCTACCTCCTTTGCCGAATGAGAGCATCCGCGGCAATGACGCCCCGAGATTCTGCTAGAACCATCAATGGATTAATGTCTAGTTCTTCAAGCTTTGCAGCGTTCGTTACGACATATTCTGCCGCTGATAGGACGGCGTCAGCAACGATTTCGAGGCTGCTGCCTGCATTGCCGCGATAGCCTTCAATCAGTTTCCGAACCTTCAGCCGCGAAATCCGCTCGAGAACCTCGGCTTTCGTCACGGGGAGTGGCAAAACGACGGAATCCTCAAGCATTTCCACGAGAATTCCGCCCGCGCCAACGGTTAATGTCAGGCCAACGACCGGATCGCGGACGGCGCCAACGATCAGCTCCGCGATAGGGCGATCGATCATCTGTTCGATGAGGAAGCCGTGCGCAACAGAGGCCATGCCTTCGGCCGCGTCTCTGACGGCATTCCTATCCCATAGGTTGAGCTTGACCGCGCCGACGTCGGACTTGTGTTCGACACCGAGCGCCTTGAGCACGACTGGAAAGCCGAGTTGTTCCGCGCAATCGGCCGCCTCGCCTGGCGTGGATGCAGTCTTGCCGCGCGGGACGGCAAGGCCCGCTGCCGCAAGTTCCGCCTTGGCGGCAGCTTCGCTCAGGGTTTCGAACTCGCCTTCGGTGATGAAGACGTTGAGGAGCGGCAATGGCTGCGGCCTATTCCAGGCCTTGGCGATACCGCCGGCGATATCTGCAGCCACCAGCGTCTCGGTGATGCCGCAAAACGGCACGATCCCAGCTTCGATCAACTCCTCGGCAATCGTTTCCGGCATGTTTTCCGGCAGGGTCGCCAGAATGCCTGCGCGCGCGCCCGTCTGTTTCGCTGCCGCTGCAACCGCCGCAACAGTAATCATCCAGTCGGCGCCATCACAACGATCCCCGCGCGGGAAGTCGAGAACAAGCAGATTGAGGGCATAGTCGCCCGCGAACATGGCGCTGAAAGCCTCCGTTTGCCGGCCCAGATCGCCCCAGACGAATGTGTGGTAGTCGAGCGGATTGGAAAGCGTCACCATCGGGCCGAGGGTCGCGCGCAGGGCTGGCAATTGTTTGGCTTTCAACGCTCGAAATTCGACATTCCTGCCGACAGCGGCATCGGCCATCAGTGACGCCTCGCCGCCCGAACAGCTCATCGAGGAGATGGCATTGCTTTCGAGGGGGCCCGCGACATGTAGTAGTTTCAGCGTCTCGATGAGCTCCGGCAGCGTTGCGACACGACCGATGCCAAGACGCTCGAGAACGGCGTCGGCCACCGCATCGCTGCCGGCAAGCGAGGCCGTATGCGAGACGGTGGCGCGTTGAGCCTGTTCGGATTTGCCGACTTTCAGTGCGACGACGGGCTTCTTCAACTCTCGGGCGCGCATGGCGAGGGCTTCCAGTGCCCTTATATCGCCGAAGCCTTCGATATGCAGGCCGACGGCCGTGACACGCGGATCTTCAAGGACCGCTCGGGCAAGGTCCGACAGCCCGGTCTGTGCCTGGTTGCCCGCCGTCATCAGATAGCTGATGGGCAGGCCGCGCCTCTGCATGCTGAGATTGATGGCGATATTGGAGGATTGCGTGAGGATCGCCACGCCGCGCTCGGTTCTGACAATGCCATGCTGATCCGGCCAGAGCAGGGCGCCGTCCAGTCCGTTGATCATGCCATAGCAGTTCGGCCCGACGATCGGCGTGGCGCCGGCAGCTTCGACGAGCGCGCGCTGCAGATCCGCCCCGTCAGTGAGTTCCGCCACGGCTTCGCTGAAGCCGGAGGCATAGCAGACGGCGCCGCCGGCGCCTCTGGCGGAAAGTTCCCTCACGATATCGACGGTAAGCGTCCGGTTCACGCCAATGAAAGCGGCGTCCGGCGCGTCAGGCAGGTCGGCGACCGAGCGATAGCAGCGGCGGCCAAGGACGCTTTCCTGTGTCGGATGCACCGGCCAGATTTCGCCGGTAAAGCCCATGCGATCGCATTGCTCGATGACGCGTCGTGCTTCTCTGCCGCCGAAGACGGCGATCGTTCTGGGTCGGATCAGGCGATCGAGCGAGCACTGGGTCACGGGCTCATGCTCCGAACGGCCGAAGCAGGTCGCGGCTGATGATGTGCCGCTGGATTTCAGACGTGCCATCCCAGATGCGCTCGACGCGGGCGTCGCGCCAGAAACGGGCGAGCGGCAGGTCGTCCATCAGGCCCATGCCGCCAAAGATCTGGATTGCCTCGTCGGTGACGCGGGCAAGCATTTCCGAGGCGTAGAGCTTGGCCGAGGCAATCTCGCGGTTGGCCGGAATGCCGGCATCGAGCTTCCAGGCGGCCGACAGTGTGAGCAGATCGGCTGCGTCGATCTCGGTGATCATGTCGGCGAGCTTGAAGGACACGCCCTGATTGGCGCCGATCGGCTTGCCGAATTGCTTGCGCTCGGCCGCATAGGGCAGGGCGAGTTCAAAAGTGCGGCGTGCCCGGCCCACACAGGTGGCGGCAACCGTCAGGCGGGTCCCGTAGAGCCACTGATTGGCAAGATCGAAGCCCCGATGCACCTCGCCGAGCACCTGCGACTTCGGCAGGCGGCAGTCGGTGAAGTTCAGGATGCAGTTGTGATAGCCGCGATGGGAAACCGAGTCATAGCCTTTTAGGATGTCGAAGCCTGGCGTGCCGCGATCGACCAGGAAGGCCGTGATCTTCTTCTTGACGCCTCGATGGGTATCCTCCTCGCCGGTGGCGGCAAAGACGATGACGAAATCGGCGACATCGGCGTGCGAGATGAAATGTTTCGTGCCGTTGAGCACGAAATCGTCACCATCCTGCCTTGCTGCGCATTTCATGCCGCGCATGTCGGAGCCGGCGTCCGGCTCGGTGATCGCGAGTGCATCGACCCTTTCCCCGCGCACCGCCGGCAAGAGGTAGCGCTCGCGCTGCTCGCCCTCGCAGGCCATCAGGATGCCGGATGGGCGTCCGAAGAAGACCGTAAGTCCCATCGAGCCGCGGCCGAGCTCACGTTCAACGAGCGTGAAGGTGACGTGATCGAGCCCCGCGCCGCCGACCTCCTCCGGGAAATTGCAGGCATAGAAGCCCAGCTCGATGCATTTGCGCTTGATTTCCAACCCAAGATCGGGCGGCACGAAGCCAGTGCGCTCGACCTCGTTTTCGTGCGGATAGATCTCCGTCTCCACGAAGTCGCTGACCGTCTTGACGATCATCTCCTGTTCTTCGCTGAGCCCGAAATTCACGATCGCTTCCTCCTAGCGTTTTTGTCCCACATGACGGCCGACTCCCTCCGGCGCGGCCAAAGCTGCGTGCGCTGCAGTAATAGGCCTCAGCTTCGCCAGCACCTCCTCCGGTGCGGCAACGGCTTTGCCTGCTTTCGCGTCGACATGCAGCAGCATTTGTTCCGCCGTAGCGATTATTTCGCCGCTGGCGCTGTTATGCAGTGCATGAAAAACATGTAGCCGCTTTTCGTCGGATGCGAGGATCTGCGCCGTCGAATGGATGGCCTGTCCGAGCTTGGCTTCGCCGAGATGGCGGATATGGGTCTCTACCGTGTAATAGCTGTGGCCGCGTTCGACATAATCGAGATCGACGCCGATCAGGCGCAACAGCGCATCCGACGTATCGCCGAATACCTGCAGGTAGCGATGCTCGGTCATATGGCCGTTATAGTCGACCCATGCCGGGCTGACCTTGGTATCGATCAGGCGCAGCGGCTTTGTAATGTCCAGCCCCTGCTTCTCTCCGCCACCTGCGGCCCAAAGCTGCTGTTCGAAATCCTTCAACAGCTTGCCGGCGCCCCAGCCCTTGCCGCCATGGCTTCCCTTTAAGCTCTGAAGGATGCCGACGAGGTTCTCGTCGCGGATGCGCTCGAGTTCGCGGATCGACAGACCGTCGGCCTGGTCGTCCGACTGCTGGCCGATCTTTTCGACAAGCGCGTCGTCGAGATCGACGACGTCCATCAGCTTCGTCCAGTTCCACTGCAGTGCAGGGCCGAACTGCGCGAGGAAGTGCCGCATACCAGCTTCGCCGCCGGCGATGCGATAGGTCTGGAACAGTCCCATCTGCGCCCAGCGCAGACCGAAGGAATAGCGGATCACATCGTCCAGCGTCTCGACGGTGCAGATATCGTCCTTGATCAGCCACAAGGCCTCGCGCCAGAGCGCTTCCAGCAGGCGGTCGCCGACGAAAGCCTCGATCTCTTTGGCGATATGCACACCCTTCATGCCGATGCGCGGCAGGCGGTCCATCGCCGCCTTGATCGTCGCTGCACTGGTCTTTTCGCCACCGACGATTTCGACGAGCGGCAGCAGATAGACGGGATTATAGGGGTGAGCGACGAACAGGCGCTCAGGATGACGCATGTCGCGTTGCAGGTCGGTCGGTAGCAGCCCCGAAGTGGATGAGCCGATCAAGGCATCGGGCTTTGCGGCCGCATCGATCTGCGTCAGTACATTGCGCTTGAGATCCAGCCGCTCGGGCACGCTTTCCTGGATCCAGTCGGCGCCCTCGACAGCTGCTTGCAGCGTTTCCTTGAACGCAAGCTTGCCGCGCGGCGGAAGCGGTGCACCGGTCAGCATCGCATAGGCCTTTTCGGCATTGGCCAGAACTTCGCCGACGATGCGGGTCGCCTCCGGATGGGGGTCGTAGACATCCACATCAATGCCTGCCAGCAGGAAGCGGGCGATCCATCCGCCGCCTATCACGCCGCCGCCGATACAGGCCGCCTTGTTGATCTTGGTCATCGGGGCCTCAGCGCTTCGTCAGTTTCAGCTTCTTGCGGACATCTTCAGGGCCGATGATGCGCGCACCCATGCCTTCGACCACCTGTACCGCTTTTTCGACGAGCTGCGCGTTGGTCGCGAGCATGCCCTTGCCGGCATAGAGATTGTCTTCCAGCCCGACACGGACATTGCCGCCGGCAAGGATCGCTGCCGCCGGGTAGGCCATGGCGTTGCGACCAATGGAAAAGGCCGAGAAGGTCCAGCTTCTGGGAACGTTATTGACCATCGCCATAAAGGTGTTGAGGTCATCGGGCGCCCCCCAGGGGATGCCCATGCAGAGCTGGATGAGGACCGGATCCTCGATCAAGCCCTCCTCGGCAAGCTGCTTGGCGAACCAGAGATGACCTGTATCGAAGGCCTCGATCTCGGGGCGCACGCCGAGATCGGTCATCTTCTTCGCCATGGCACGCAGCATAGAGGGCGTGTTGGTCATGACATAATCGCCAAGATTGAAGTTCATCGTGCCGCAATCCAGCGTGCAGATTTCGGGCAGGCACTCGGCAACGTGGCTGACGCGCTCGGTGGCGCCGGCCATGTCGGTGCCCCTGGCATTCAGGGGCAGGGGACTTTCGACATCACCGAAAATCAGGTCGCCGCCCATGCCGGCGGTCAAGTTCAGCACGACATCGACATCGGCGGAACGGATGCGGTCCGTGACTTCCCTATAAAGTTCGTTGCGGCGGCTGGCAGCGCCCGTTTCCGGATCGCGGACATGGCAGTGAACCACTGCCGCCCCAGCCTTGGCGGCGTCGATCGCCGATTCCGCGATCTGCTTGGGAGTGATCGGAACATGGCCGGATTTGGAAACCGTATCGCCGGCGCCGGTCACGGCACAGGTGATGAAGACATCACGATTCATCGCAAGAGGCATTTTTGTTCTCCCTCGTATTGAGGACATTACGAGCCATGACGTGCCTTCATGCTTTGCATTATCGGAAGCATTCGATACAGTTTCGGAACATTCGAAGGAATGCGCCATGCTGACACCGGCAAACGAGACACTCGATATCGACCTCCTGATCCTTCCGGAGACGAACCTGATCCTGATCGCATCGGTGATCGAACCGTTACGCGGGGCCAACCGCATTTCCGGGGCGGAACTTTATCGCTGGCGCCTCTTCACCCCGGATGGTTCGCCTGCGGAAACGACGAGCCTTATTCCGGTGCCTGCGTATTCTGGCTTTCGTTTCAGCTCGGATACCGCACCACTTTTCGTGCTCGCCAGCTACAATTGGCGACGCAACGCTACGCAGGCGCTGAAAATGCAATTGTCACAAGCCGCGCGCCATCGCTCGATGGTTGCCGGCATCGAGTCCGGGACCTGGCTACTTGCCGAGGCGAGCCTGCTCGACAATGTCTCCGCTGCCGTTCACTGGGAGGATTACGACGATTTCGCGCTCGCCTATCCGCAAGTGCGCGCGGTCAAGGACCGCTTCGTCATCGACGGCAAGCGGATCACCACGGCGGGCTCCCTGCCGACCGTCGATCTCATGCTCGAGATCATTCGGCGACGGCAAGGCTATTCATTGGCACTCGAGGTCAGCCGCCTGTTCATCTACGAGCCGGCGAGCACACAAGGTGCCGCGGAGCTTTCACCATCGACGGCCGGTCTGCGGATGCGCGATCCGCGCGTGGCTCAGGCGATCCGCCTGATGGAGGACCATATCGAGCAGCCGCTGGTGCTGACGCGTCTCGCCCGCCGCATCGGCATCAGCGCGCGCCATCTGCAGGCGCTCTTCCAGGAGAGCATCGGCGCGCCGCCGCATGTGCATTACCTGGCCTTGAGGCTCAATGCGGCGCGGCGCAAGGTCATCGAGACAAAAGCCTCCTTTGCCGAGATCGCAGCCATGACAGGCTTCAATTCGGCATCGGCTTTTTCGCGTAGCTATCGTGCCAGCTTTTCCGAAAGCCCATCCGGCACGCGCCGAAGGCTGCGCCGGCGCGTTACGACTGCAGCAGAGCCGACATAGGACGAAAGGCGTCGCGCACCATTTCGGCCAGTTCCCGGATTGCTTCGCTCGAATGATAGGGATTTCGTCGAAGCACGACGCGTGATGAATCGACAGGCGGGAAACCGTCGTCGCTCGTCAGTTCGCGGCAACCGTTCGGAATGTTGCTGCGCGACAGCGTGGTCACGGCAAGCCCGGCGGAGACGGCGTTCTTCAAGCCCGAGCTCGTGTCGGCGATGAAGGCGACCCTATAGGCGCGGCCCTGCTGCTCCAGCGACCGCAAGGCGAAATCGCGTGCCCAAGTCGAATTGCGATAGGTAGCGACAGGCAGCGGCACGGCATCATGCAGGCGATGCACCATGGATGTCACCCAGACTGTCGGGTCGATGCAGAGAACCTCGCCCTTGTTCTGGTTGCTCCAATCGAAGACGACGGCGAGGTCCAGTTCGTCCTTTTCCAGCGCGGCCAGATTATGCGCTGTGTAATCGCATGAAACGGTAACTTCGACGGCCGGGTGCCTGATAGCGAAGGCGGCCAGTGCCGCCGGCAGCACAGTCTGGCTATATTCCTCCGGAATCCCTATCCGGACCGGGCCGTCGAGCGGTTTGGTGCGAATATTTGCTGCCGCCTCGTTCAGAAGCTCGATCACGCGCTGCGCGTAGGGAAGCAATTGGGTGCCTGCCCGGGTGAGGACGGCCCCCCGGGCACTTCTTTCGAAGAGCGTTTCGCCGATCGTATCCTCGAGTCGCTTGATCTGGGCGCTGACGGCTGATTGCGTGCGGCCGATCCTTTGAGCGGCGGTGGAAAAATTGGACGTCTCGCTGATGACGAGGAAGGTCCGCAAAAGGTCGCTCTCAATGGGTTCACGCATTGGGGTCACAAATATTTCTGATAGCTACTATCTCTACTATTCGTTTGCCTGATGTCAAATATCGGCGCACACAGGGGCGTTCCTTCGTTCCTCGAGTCCATACATGACATTCCAGTTCCCGGCCCGCTCCGCTTTTGCCAGCGAATATGAGAGGGGCGTTATACTTGTGGCGACAGCGATGCTTGCGTGGAGCTGCAGCGGTATCTATGCGCGCCTGCTGACCACGGACATATGGACCGCGATCGCCTGGCGTTCGCTGTTCGGCGGCTTGTTTCTGCTGGTTCCCAGCTTTTTCCTCGAAGGTGGGTTTTCCAGGCGGCAATGGGCATCGATCTTTCATCCAGCCGGGCTGGCGATGCTGGCCTGCCAGACCATCAGCCAGGCCTGCTTCATCGGCGCGCTTTACACCACCACGGTTGCGAATGTGACCATGATCTATGCGACGGCGCCGTTCATTGCCGCTTTCCTCAGCTGGACCATGCTCAAGGAGCGGGTCGCGAAGCGCACATTGGTGGCCGGCGGTATCTGCCTTATCGGCGTTGCTGTTATCGTTGCCTCGTCGATCGGCGGTGGTACAGGTGTCGGCGATCTGCTGGCGCTCGGCATGACTGTTACCTTCGCCCTCATCATCGTCATCCCGCGCATGGACCCGAGTATCCCGATCCTGCCGTCGAGCGTCGTCAGCGGGCTCCTGACATTCGTGGTCTTTGTGCCTTTTGCCTCGACAAGCTCGGTGGACGTTCACAACTGGCTTCTGCTCGCCGCATTCGGGGCGACGAATTTTGCGCTGGCTTTCGTCCTTTTCCTGTTCGGATCAAGAAAGATGCCGGCAGCCGACGCCGCTCTCATCAGTTCGATGGAAATCGTGCTGACGCCGTTCTGGGTCTGGCTCTTCTTCTCGGAGATGCCGCCGGGTGCCACTTTTATCGGCGGAGCGATCATCTTCGCGACGATCGTCTGGCATACCGCGATCGATCTGCGGCATAGCCGCCGTCGTCGTGGGGCACCCATCAATGGGCTATAGCCATAACCTCTCGTCTCAGCAAAGATAGCGGCTCGAGCCTCGACCGCATAAAAGCGATGAAAGCGACATGACCTCCAACGATCCCTTGCTCCAGCCCTATCAGCTCAAGCACCTGACGCTGAAGAACCGCATCATGTCGACGGCGCATGAGCCGGCCTATTCGGAAGGCGGCATGCCGACGGATCGTTACAGGCTCTATCATCGCGAAAAGGCAAAGGGCGGCATCGCACTGACGATGACGGCGGGCTCGGCAATTGTCTCGGCGGATTCGCCGCCGGCCTTCGGCAACCTCCATGCCTATCGCGATGAAATCGTACCCTGGCTGAAGAAGCTTGCCGATGACTGTCATGAGTTCGGCGCGGCCGTCATGATCCAGCTGACCCACCTCGGCCGCCGCACAGGCTGGAACAAGGGCGACTGGCTGCCGGTATTGGCGCCATCGCCGATCCGCGAGCCGGCCCATCGCGCCTTTCCGAAGGCGGCAGAAGACTGGGATATCGAACGGATCATTGAGGACTTTGCCGCGGCGGCGCAACGCATGCAGGCCGCCGGGCTAGACGGTATCGAGATCGAGGCCTATGGCCATCTGACCGACGGTTTCTGGTCACCGGCAACGAACCGGCGAGACGATGAATTCGGCGGCTCCCTAGAAAACCGCATGCGGTTCTCGATGATGGTGACGGAGGCCATTCGCAAGGCGGTCGGCCCGGATTTCATCGTCGGCATGCGCATGGTGGCTGACGAGGACTGGGAAAAGGGGCTTTCTCGTGAAGAAGGCGTCGAGATCGCCAGGCTGCTGGTGGCCTCCGGCAACATCGATTTCCTCAATATCATTCGCGGCCATATCGATAGCGACGCGGCGCTTAATAATGTCATTCCGATCCAAGGGATGGCGTCGGCACCGCATCTCGATTTTGCCGGCGAGGTGAGGGCGGCGACGAAGTTCCCAGTCTTCCACGCCGCCCGCATCGGCGATGTCGCCACCGCGCGTCATGCAATCGCGGAAGGCAAGCTCGATATGGTTGGCATGACGCGCGCTCATATCGCCGACCCGCACATCGTCAACAAGATAATGTCCGGGCAGGAGGCCAATATCCGCCCCTGCGTCGGCGCGACCTACTGTCTCGACCGCATCTATGAGGGCGGCGAGGCGCTCTGTATTCACAATGCGGCCACCGGCCGCGAGGCCGAAATGCCGCATCGCATCGAGCGCGCAGCGGCGTCGCGCAAGGCTGTTGTCATTGGCGCCGGGCCTGCAGGCCTGGAAGCGGCGCGCGTGCTTGCCGAGCGCGGCCATAAGGTCGACGTGCTGGAGGCGAGCAGCAAGGCCGGGGGGCAGGTGAACCTGCTCACGCGCAATCCACGCCGCAAGGAGATGATCGGCATCATTGATTGGCGACTGGCTGAGCTGGAGCGGTTGGGCGTCACGATCCACTACGACGTCTATGCGGGAGCCGATGAAGTCCTGGCGTTCGAGCCCGATCTCGTCGTCGTGGCGACGGGCGGTATCGCACAATCTCCGGAGCTGGAGAGCGGCGACAGCCTTGTGACCTCCTCCTGGGACATTTTGGCCGGCGCGGTGAAGGCCGAGGGTCAGGTCCTGCTCTATGACGACAATGGCGGACATCCGGGCATGTCGGCGGCCGAAGTTATCGCCAATGGCGGCGCCGAACTGGAACTCGTCTCGCCGGAGCGCTTCTTTGCGCCGGAGATGGGCGGCATGAACCATGTGCCCTATGCCAAGACCTTCGCCGAGAAGAATGTCCGAGTCACCATCAATACCAGGCTGAAATCGGTGCGGCGCGACGGCAATGCACTCGTCGCCGTCCTCGGGTCGGATTTCTCGGAGGAGACGCAATGGGAACGCAGAGTGTCACAGGTGGTCGTCGAGCACGGTACCGTCGCGAATGATGAACTTTACCTCGAGCTGAAGCCCTTATCGCGTAACTTGGGCGCGGTCGATTATCCTGCATTGATCGCCCGCCGCTCGCCGCTGCCCGCCAAGAACGAAGCCGCTACCTTCGATTTGATCCGCATCGGTGACGCGATTGCGAGCCGTAATATCCACGCGGCAATTTACGACGCGCTGCGCTATTGCTCGCTTCTGTGAGCCGGCGGGGATTGCCGACTTTAGCGGGGTAACATCAGACATTTGCGCGGTTTGGCAATAAATTCGTTATCTCAGCGAGATATCATGAATGTCTCGAGTGATAAGTGATGTTCCGCAGCCGCCTTAATTTTGAAACAAAATGTAACAAGTTATAACACCCTGTTACCGGCCGAATCATTATATTCAGGCATGTGAGTGAACGAGAGGTGTTTGATGCTGGCTACCCATGCGCCGTCCCCTTCGCGGACCGATGTGCTGATCTGTCTGGATAATCAACAAATTGCCTCGCGCATCAGTTCGCTTCTATCACAACAGGGATTGACGGTCGCAGCCATACCGACAGCCGGCCTTCAGGAGTGGTTCGATCCAACCGGTTGTCATCTGGTGGTGACGCATACCGCGATGATCGGAGACGTGCGGATGCGGCTGAACTTGCCGGTCGTCAATATCGAGACTTTCATATTCGAGCGCCCTGATCATGTGACCGAGGGGGCTGCGCGGCAGTTCGATGGCGACGCCTTCGTCAAGCGCATTTTTTCCGTTATGAACGGTACGCAAAGGCGCGCGGCTGAGTGACTTACGTCAGCGGTTGCTGTCCCCTATAGTCGCTGCTGGCTGGCCTTGTCGAAGAAATGCAGGTTCGGCGTCTTGAGCGAGATCTGAATTGTCTGGCCCGGCACGAGTTCGGCGCGTTCGCGCATCACCCAGGTCAATTCCTTGCCTTCGAGGTCAAGCGCGATATGCGTTTCCGATCCTGTCGGTTCGACGACGGTCACGGTTGCGGTAACGCCGGCCTCCGTGGCAAACGAGATATCTTCCGGACGTATGCCGAGAACGACCTCCCGACCCTCCGATTGAGCTGGAGCGCTGGCGAGCTGAATGCTCGTGCCGGTCGTAAGCATCAAGGCCGGGGAAGCTCCACCCGTGATCCTGCCTTCGAGAAAATTCATGGCCGGAGAGCCGAGGAAGCCGGCGACAAAGACATTTCTTGGCCGATCGTAAAGTTCCAGTGGCGAGCCGACCTGTTCGACCTTTCCGCCCTGTAGCACCACGATCTTGTCGGCCATGGTCATGGCCTCGATCTGATCGTGGGTCACGTAGACGATGGTCGTTTTCAGGCGCTGATGCAGCGCCTTGATCTCGGCCCGCATCTTGACGCGCAGCTTGGCGTCGAGATTGGAAAGCGGTTCATCGAACAGGAAGACTTTCGGATCGCGCACGATGGCGCGGCCCATCGCGACGCGCTGGCGCTGGCCGCCGGAAAGCTGGGCTGGCTTGCGATCCAATAGTGGTTGCAGGCCAAGTATCTTGGCGGCCTCGCCGACCTTCTCGTCAATTTCGGCACGCTTTGCGCCGGCGAGCTGCAGCGCGAAGCCCATGTTCTGCGCCACCGTCATTTGCGGATAGAGCGCGTAATTCTGGAACACCATGGCGATATCGCGATCTTTCGGCGGCAGGTCGTTGACGATCCGGCCGCCGATCGAGATTTCACCGCCGGTGATGTCTTCCAGCCCGGCGATCATGCGCAGCAATGTTGATTTGCCGCAGCCCGAGGGGCCGACGAGAATGACGAATTCGCCGTCCGAGATTTCCACATCGACGCCATGGATAATGTTTACAGCGCCGTAGGATTTCCTGGCGTTCTTGATGGTCAATCCGGACATGAGATTCTTTCCCTGAAGATCGATCAATGCTTCTTGCGGATGCGGAGCGCCTGGTATGGCTTGCCCGGCAGTTCCACGCCGAAGGCGGCGTCCGCCTTGCCGCCGCGCACGATCGCGCCGTGGCGCGTCGGATGCGGGATCGGCGCTTCCACCTTTTTCGCCGGCGTGACGGTCATCTCCCATGTGTCGATGATATCGACGTCATAGTCGGTTCCGTCCTTCGGCAGACCGGTGGACCAGATGACCGGTTGATGTTCACCGAGATAGATGTAGCTGACATCACCGTCCCTGGCGCCGGAAACGCGCGTCCACGGCCATTCGCCGTAGGAAGACATCGGTTCCAGACCGTTGACGACATCCTGCTCCAACAGATCGCGCAGGAATCCGATGCGCTTCCAGGCTTCCCCGCGCAGCTCGCCGCCTTTTGCCCACCATATGAGATCCTCCGGATGCGAATAGGTCTCACCGTGGCCGGCATAGCCGCCGCGCGTCACCGTGATCCAGAAACGATGCACCAGCTCCTGTGCCGTCAGGTTGCCCCAGGACTGGATGATATTGCCTTCATATTCCGGCTCGTCGTTGACGACAGGCTTGCCATAAGCCTCGCGCCATTCCTGCGTGCGCTTCACGTCCCAGTTCTGGATGCAGGTATGCGTGACCCACGGTTTGCGATGATCGAAGTTCATCGTCGGCTCGCCGTTGTGGATCGACTTCAGATGGCCGTAGGGATCGTTCTCTTCGAGAATGTGGAAATAGCGGTCCCACTGCTGCAACGGCTTAGTGTCGAGAAGGAAGTCGTACTCGTTGGCAAGCGCCCACCAGACATTGCGATAAGCGGCAAGCCGCGCCGCGAGATAGGCGACGTAGCGGAAATCCTGTTCGGCAGTCATGTCGGCATAGCCCCAACGGTCATAGGGGTGGAATATGATGATATCGGCTTCGATGCCGAGATCGCAAAGGGCTGCGACCTGGCTCTCAAAATGGCGAAAGAGAACGGGGTTCGGCCGATCGAAGTCTTGCCTGCCGTCCGCGCCCTTTTCAAAGCAGGCATAAAGCGGCTCGTTGACGTTGTAGGGGTAGTCCTTGGGGAACACGCCCATGCGGATCTTGTTGAAGCGCGATTTCTTCAGCGTCTCGAGCGTCTGCGCCTGCATGTCGAGTGGCTGGTGCGTCCAGGCATAGCAGGTCGTGCCGAAGGACAGGAACGGCTTGCCATCGGCATAGGCGAAGTGGAACTTGTTGCGGACGTGCACGGGGCCGTGGTTGCCTTCCGACGGCTTGGTGGCAACGAAAGAGCCGGTCTTGCCGTCCAGTTCCGATGTCTTCGAGCGTGTGCGGAACGACCAATCGCCCTCATTGTCAGGCATGAAGCGAACGCGATAGACGCCGTCGCCATCATAGAAGCCGGGCACGCGGACCTCGCGGCTGTGCTGGCTGAAGACGGCATCGAATGCCACATCGAGATAGGGATTACCGCTCGAAGGGCCGTTGAAGGCGACTTCGAACACTCCCCATTTTTCGACGGACGCGTTGGACATGATATTCTCCTCGGAAAATGTGTGGATGGTCCGACCGCTCAGCCCTTGACCGCACCGGAGGTGAGGCCGGAGACGAAGTAGCGCTGGAAGATCAGATAAACGATGGTGGCCGGCAGCACGGTCATGACGATCGCCGCGTTCAACTGTCCGTAATCATTGGAAAACTGACCCTGGAAGGACATGAGCCCAAGCGGCAGCGTCCACATATGCTGATCCTGCAGCAGCACGAGCGCCATGGCGAACTCATTCCACGTGGAAACGAAATCCAGGATCAGCAGCGCAGCGAGGACTGGCAGACAGACAGGCAGGAATATCCGGCGGAAGATAGTAAAATGGCTGGCGCCGTCGATCAGGGCGGCTTCCGACAATTCCTTCGGGATGCCTTTGAAGAAGCCGTGCAGAATGAAGACCTGATAGGGCACGCCGAAAGCGATATAGGGCAGGATCACGCCGGGATAGGTGTCGATCAGGCCAAGCGAATTGACCAGCGTGAACAGCGGTGCCAGCATGACCTGAAACGGGATCATCGTGCCGAAGACGACGAGGAGCAGCAGCAACTTGCTGAGCCTTAACTTGATCTTGGCAAATGCATAGGCCGCCATCGCCGAGAGGATGAGACCGAGCGGCACCTTGATCACGGTGATGATGGTGCTGTTCAGGAAGGCGCTGGCGAAGTTGCCGCGGCCCCAGGCGCTCGAATAATTCTCGAAAGCCGGATCGAGCGGCGGCATGAAGGCGCCGGTCGATGTCACATCAGCCTGTGTTTTCAGCGAGGTGAAGACGATGAAGATGAAAGGCGCGAGCCAGATCGCAGCGACCACCAGCAGCGCGATCCATAGGCCGATCAGAACGGGATCGCGCTTGCGCTTTGCCGGTGCAATCGTTTCGAAGTCGTCCGACGTGGATGTGACCGATGCTGCCGTCATTGTTCGACCTCCTCATGCTTTTGCGTCCAGCGCAGGTAGGGAATGACGACAACGATGGTGATGAGCAGCAGGACGACCGAGATCGCGGCACCGCGGCCGAAATCGAAGATCTGCATGGCCTGCGTGAAAGCCCAAAGCGCCAGCATCTGCGTCGATTGCGCCGGCCCGCCGCCCGTCAGGCCATACACGATGTCGAAGGCTTTCAGCGACGAGATGACCGAGAGCACCAACACGATGGTCAGCGTCGTGCGCAGCGCGGGCAGGGTGACGTAGCGGAAGATGTTCCAACGCCCGGCGCCGTCGATGCGCGCGGCTTCGACCAGTGTCTGCGAGACATTTTGCAGGCCGGCGAGAAACAAGACCATGGAAAAGCCGACGGATTGCCAGAGATAGGCGACGAAAACCGAATAGAGCGCGATATCCTTGTCGCCGAGCCAGTCCTGAATCCAGGCCTGCAGGCCCATGGAAGTCAGGATTTCGGTGAAGAGACCGAAGAAGGGATCGTACATCCACTTCCACATGGTCGCGACTGCGATCGGCGCGATGATGACGGGCAGATAGAAGATGGCGCGGAAGGTATTGCGGGCAAAGAGTTTCTGGTTGAGGCTCAGCGCCAGCAGCAGCCCGACCATGGGCGGAAAGATCACGCACATGATCGTCCAGATCACCGTATTGCGGAAGGCGACCCAGAAGACGGGGTCCTGCGTGAAGATATATTGATAGTTCGCCAGACCGACGAAGGGGCGCTGCGGATCGAGGCCGTTCCATTTCTGGAAGCTCAGCACCACCACGTTCAGCATCGGGTAAAGCGCGAAAATCGCGTAGATCAGCATGGCCGGCGCAAGCAGGATCACTGCCTGGACGCGGGGATCATGTGTTCGGTTGCGGAATGACATTTCTGATTGCTCCCGGCGGCCGCTGACGCGTGGGCATAAGGGTGAGTGAGGCCGTTCGCCGCGATGACGATCGGCGTGGCGGCCTCTCTCGATTAATCAGGTGCGACCGGCGATGAAGGTCTGTAGCTGCTTGGCGGCATCGGCCGGCTGGATATTGCCGGAGGCGACATCGTTGATTACCCGGAAATATTCGGTGGTGACGTCGAGCGGGAAGGCCTGGTCGCCATTCATGTAGACCTTGCTGTAGGTCTTGAAGATCTCAAGCCACTTCGCCTCCAGCGGCTTCTGGTCGGTGTACTGGACATTCTTGTTGACCGAGATCGAGCTGATCTGGCCGACGAGATCCTGCTGCACCTTCGTCGACAGGAAATAGTCGAGGAACTTTGCCGCAAGATCCGGGCTCTTGCTCTTTGTGCTGATGTAATTGTACTCGGCAAAGCCATAGAGGCGATTGGTGTTCGTCGGGAACGGCACGACACCGTAATCGTCGAGATTGACTTTACTGCCGCTCAGCTGGCTGACCAGCCAGTCGCCTTCGAGCATCATCGCAGCACGGCCGGCGACGAACAGCGTATAGGATTGCTGGTTGCTGATGCCCATGAAAGGCTTCAGCGTATAATCCTTCGTCCACTTGGCGAATTCGGTGAAGGCATCGGTTGCGCAGGGCTCCTTGGTCCAGTCGGCCTTCATGGCCATCAGGGCGTCATGCTTGTCGGCGCCGCACTTGGTTTCGAGCAGCACGTCCATCAGGCGCATGACGTGCCAGTTGACTGAGCCGCCGAAGGTGAAGGCCGGAATGCCAGCAGCCTTGAGCTTGTCGGCTGCGGCTAGCAGCTCTTCATAGGTTTTCGGCTCCCCGGTGATACCAGCCTTCTGGAAGAGCTTCTTGTTGTAGTAGATCGCTTCGCCTTTGAAGGTGAAGGGAACACCGTGCTTGCCGCCTGGATAGAGATCGGCAAAGGCGGCGGCGGACGGGAGCAGCTCGTCGTTCCACTTGTACTGGGTGTAGTATTTGTCGAGCGGTAGCGAGAGGCCTGCCTTCACATATTCGCCGCCGAGGCCAAGGCCGGCCCAGCTGAAATAGATGTCCGGGCCTTTGCTGGAGCCTGCGGCCACGCGAAGGGCGGTCTTGTGTTCATCGACGCCGCGTTGGACGATTTCGACATGGGTGCCGGGATTGGCTGCCTCGAAGTCTTTCGCTACCTTCTTCAGCGCGCCGTTTGCCGCCCCATTGTCGAAGTTTAGCGTCCACAGCGTCAGGTCTTCCGCGGCAACATTGGTTGCCGAAAAGGCCGCCGCTGCCATAGCAGCAGCGCCGAACCAACGCGCATATTTGAAGTTGCCAGCCATCTCCCGTCCTCCTCTGAGCAAAGCTGAGGGCGGTTTTGACAAATCGTTGTCAACATGTCAACTGGTATGATGAGCTTATCAGCGGCATCGCATGAAGTGATCGTGAAAAGAGGCTATGATGACGACCGCCGACGCCGCGCCGGGGTCCATATGTCCCAAGGCTCGATCGCCCAGGCGCGACGACCGGCCCTTTGCCGCGACCATATTCTTGGTTGCTTCTGCGCCCGCTTCGCCCGCTTCAAGGGCGGCGGCCAAGCAATCGGCAAGTGAAAGCCCTCGATCTCGGGCCGCGCGGCAGGCCGTTGCAGCGGGTGCCCAAGCATCCACCATGGTCTTTTCGCCGACCTCCGCCTTGCCCCGATCCTGAATGCCCTTGGCGAAAGCTGCGAATATTTCGACCATATCATCGTCGCTCAATGACGCCTTTCCCTTGGCGACCGCGCCTGCGCGCATGAGTGCCGTTGCATAGAGCGGTCCGGACGAGGCGCCCACCGCATTAAGGAAGGACTTTGCGGCCGTGTTGAAGACCAGCGTCGGGTCGGATGTCGATGATTCCAGCTCCGAAACCGCTTTCGCCGCGGCGGCGAAGCCGAGCTCCATGGCGATGCCGTGGTCGGCGTCGCCGATCACGCCGTCCAGTTCGCAGAGACGGTCCTTCTCGCGGGCCATCGCGTCGGCGATCCGCACAAAAAGCGACTTCAGCTCTTCTGTTCCGATTATGCTCATGACAGCGCCTCGCCAGAGCGGAACATGGCGCAATCGCAGGGGTGATCGATGAGCCGCTGCAATTCGTCATCGAGATGCATGAGGGTGATCGAGGCGCCGGCCATTTCGAGCGACGTGCAATAGTTGCCGACCAGCGACAGGTGAATGACGATGCCGGCATCGTCGAGCATGGCTTTGACCTTGCGCATCATGATGTAGAGCTCCATCAGCGGCGTCGAGCCCAGTGAATTGACGAGCACGGCGACCCGGTCGCCGCGCGCCGGCTTCATCTCATCGAGAATTTTGCCGACGAGTTCGCTCGTCACCTCGTCCGCCGACCGCATCGGCCCGCGTGCGACGCCCGGCTCGCCATGAATGCCCATGCCGACCTCCATCTCGTCGGCGCCGATTTCGAAGTTCGGCTTGCGTGTCTGCGGCAGCGAACAAGGCGAAAGCGCGACGCCCATCGTATAAGTGCGTTCATTCGCCCAGCGCGCCACCCGTTCGACGTCGTCGAAACCGTACATCAGATCGCAGGCGGCACCGGCTGCCTTGAAGATGAAGACGTTGCCGGCAACTCCGCGACGGCGCTCCTTCTGATCGACCGGCGCAGAAGCGATGTCATCCGTCGTCAGAACTGTACGCACCTCGATATCGTCCATGGCAAGCATTTCCGCCGCCATATCGAAATTCATGACGTCTCCGGCATAGTTGCCGTACATGAACAGCACGCCGGCACCGCCATCGACAGCCTTGGCACATTCGATGATCGGATCGGGTGGCGGCGAGGCGAAAACATTGCCGATGGCGGCGGCATCGGCCAGTCCCTTGCCGACGAAGCCGAGAAATGTCGGCTCGTGTCCGGATCCGCCGCCGATGACCAGGCCAACCTTGCCGGCCCGTGGACCATGCTTTGCCACGATCGAGCGCGGCGATCCCTCGACAGCGCGCAGATGGCGTGGATGAGCCGCCAAGATGCCGGCCAGCATCTCATCGACGGCGGCGGCACCCTCGTTGATCAATTTCTTCGTCTTCACGCCGAGACTCCCAAATCATTGTGATCGTTGGGACTAACTTGCGCGTCTGCGAATGAAGGTCAATCCATCAAAGTCGTGGAAGCGGTGCTATAGGCATCAAGCGTGAGCCTCGTATTTCCAGGCTGCTCCAGCAGGCGGAACCTTCCCAGCTGGATCTGTTGCGAGGCGGGTGTGATGTTGACCAAATGGAGTTGTCGAGCCGCTCCAGGCTGCGCCGTAATGAAGGCGAGCACTGAGGTCTGATCGGACGACAGGCACTCCTGCCAATGGCTGCCGGCGAGGCGAGCCAAGGCAGAGACGACGTTAAAAAGCGGTCGTGTGGCTCCTGTTGCCGACGGCTCTTTTTCTCCGGCGATCAGGCCAAAAGGCCCGGTCAGCGCCGAAAGCGTCAGGCATTCCAATCCGGCATCGAGGACGCGGATGGCATAGCCGAGTGCAAAGGCCTCGCCGAAGCGGGCATTGTGCCGCGGATCGGTGTTCCCCATGGCAATGCGAGCGCCATAGGTATTGTCCATGGTCCGGCTGCCGTAGGGATTCTGCCGCATCGGTATGGTCGAGGGACCGATACGGTAAGGCTTGTCGCCGTAGATAGCGCGTACGGAACGCGTGATGAAGGGCAGCGCTTCCAGCGTCTGCATGACGCTCAGATCGTCAGCCGCATGCACGATGGGATTGGTGCAATGTGTAATGAAATCGAGACTGCCGGCGGGCACTCGCTTGCGATTGAGTTCGGTGAAATAGCTCAGCATGCCGCCGCCCATACGCACATCGGGAAAGGCGGCGTGCGCGGCGGCATAGACTTCCTCAAGAGGCGGGCATTCGGGCCATTTGCTGCCCGGCGGCGTCGATTGCCGGTCCACGGAAGGCGAGATCATGATTGCATCGGGCTTGAAGCCGACCGCTCGCATCCAGCCTGCTATTTGCTGTGCTTCGGCAAGCGGCGCCTGGCGGCAGGGCAATGCGATTTCCAGCGTCGACTTGCCGGCATGGAGTGCGGTGACGGCTGCGAAGCGTTTGAAGGCATCAGCGCCATGGCCGGCATCGGGATCGAAGTGAAACAGCAGTTCCTGCGGGGCAATTTCGTCTAAGCGCTCGCGCGCAGCCAGCGTCGCATCTGCTTCCTCCGGCGTAATGACAAGGCCGATGGACGGCATGGTACCGGATTTTGTCCCCGCGCTTAGGGTGATCGCGGCATCCGAAGTATGGCAAAAAGAGGGTGGAGAACGCCGCTTATCCCCGATGGTCAGAACGATACGTTGCCGTATCGGCTCGCTGGCCGGAATGCGATAGGGCCAAGGCAGGGCAAGCGGGCGAACGTAGGTCTTGTAGGAAGCATCGGACCAGTTGCGCTGATCTTCCATCTCGAAGGTATCGCCTTCCATCCGGCACTCAGCTGTTACGTTCGCCATCACGCCATGCGTAATCGCCCGCATATCCTTGAAGGGCTGCCAGGGTTCGATGAGATCGGGGAAATGCGTGCTCTCGCGGCTGCCATCGACATGCTCGACCGATACCGGTGTACCGGCAATACCCACGATCGGGTGCAGGATACAGAAGCCGCAGCGGTTGGTTTCGAAGCCGGTCGTCGAGAGGGCTATTGCCTCGAAGGTCAGGGCTTCATCGGCCTCAGCTGTTATCCGCACCTCAATCGCAAGTTCGGTATTCTCAGGGCCTTTGCAACGCGCAACATAGCTGACGAAAAAGCCATCCTGATGCTGATTGATCCGCAGATCGTCGATATCGGGTGAATAGGTGCCCCAATCGCAATCGCGAATCAGATATGAAACGGCCCGCAAGACTTCGATGCCGTCGTAACGAATGGCCCGGAGATTGCCGTCCTTAAAATCGACGTCAAGCCTGCCCGCTGTCAGTCGCACTGGCGGCGTTTCGAGCTCGCGCGTGCCGTAAAGCTGAAACGGATCGATCTCGGTCTTCATCGCAGCATCGCTCCGATATCGACGGATTTCCCGTTGGCGGCACTCTCATAGGCGGCTTCGACCAGCGCCAGGGTCTTGAGATTGTCAGCGCCCGACGTCGAGGTTTCGCCTCCGTCGGCAAGGCGGTCGGTCCAATGCTGCTGAATTGCGAGCACGCTTTCTTGGATGTTGTGCCAAGGGCGCGAAGCCCAAGGCAGAAGCCGCGGCGACGCATCCGTGACGCTCACGCCATCTGGGCCGTTGACCTCAAGGCGATAGCTTTGCGTGAGGCGTATGGTGCCTCGCGTGCCGTCGAGCTCGATCAGCGTTTCAGGGAATGGCTCGGTCGCAAGCTTGGAGGCATAGCTGACATCGACGATCGAGGTCGCGCCATTCTCGTGGTCGAGCAGGATGGTGGCGACATCCTCGCCCTTGATCTTCGGATTGACGCGTTTGGTGCGGGCCGTCAGTGAAGAAACGTCGCCGAGGATGAAGCGAGCGATGTCGAGCGTATGAATACCGAGATCCTCGATGATAAACCGTTCGCCTTCAGCCAAGTAAGGCTGGCCCGAAAACACGTCGTAGCCGGAGCGAAAGGAGAAGCGTCCCCAGAAGGGCTCGCCGATCACGCCCGATTGCAGAGCAGTCTTCACGGCCTGAATGGGTGTCTGCCAGCGGAAGTTCTCATGCACCATCAGCGGCACGCCGGCTTGCGCACAGGCCTCGACCATCGCCTTGGCGTCGCTCAACGTCTTTGCAAAAGGCTTCTGGCAGATCGCCGGGATCTTATGCGAGACAGCCATTTCCACCAGGGCGCGGTGGCTTTGCACCGTCGTTGCTATATCGACGAAATCAAAACCGCCATCGGCAAACATCGCGGCCGCATCCGTGTAGCGACGCTCGATGCCGAACTGGTCGCCGACGAGCTTAAGCCGCTCCGGGTCGCGGTCGCAGATCGCTGCGATGCTGGCGCCTTCGACGTCTTGCCACGCATGCATCTGATTGATCGCGAAGAAGCCGCAACCGATCAATGCGCCCTTGAGTTCTGCCATCTCAGCCTGCCTTTGCCATTTGCATGAGAGTTACGCGCTGCTGGAGTCGCCGCTGCGCCTGATCCACGACGACAGCGATGATGATGACAAATCCCTTGATCACCATCTGCCAGAAGGATGAGACGCCCATCATCACGAGGCCGTCCGAAAGGATGCCGATGACGAAGGCGCCGATGATCGTGCCGCCTATGGTGCCGCGGCCGCCCGACATGGAGGTGCCGCCGAGCACCGCTGCCGCGATCGCGTTCAGCTCGAAGCTTTCGCCGGTTGCCGGATGCGCCGCCATCAGCTCCGACGATATGACGATGCCGACGATGGCGGCGCAGAGCCCCGAGAACATGTAGACGAAAATCTTGACCACATCGACGCGGATGCCGGACATGCGCGCGGCGCGCTCGTTTCCGCCGACGGCGAAGATGTGCCGGCCGATCGGCGTCGAGCGGGCGACATAGGCGGCGAGTAGCGCCAGCACGATCAGGATCCAGATGGAAACGGGCAGACCAAGCACACGGCCTGCGCCGAAGACATCGAAGCCTGTCGTATCGTATTCCGGCCGGCCCACCAGGTTCGGGAAGGTTTGTCCGTCGGACGACAGGAGCGCGAGACCGCGGGCGATATAGAGCGTTCCGAGCGTGGCGATGAAGGGTGCGACGTTGAGCTTGGTGATGAGCAGGCCATTGATGAGCCCGATCAGCAGCCCGACGGCCAGTGTGATGAGAATGATCTCGTAAATGTTGAAGTAAACGGTATAGCCGATCGGCAGTTCGACGCCGTTCAGGATGAGGGCGCCCGCCACCATGCCGCAAAGGCCGACGATCGAGCCTACCGATAGATCGATCCCGCCGGTGACGATAACAAAGGTCATGCCCATGGCGAGAAAGGCGTTGAGCGCGACATGCTTTGACATCAGGATGATGTTGGCGGTCGAGGTGAAGTTCGGTGCAAAGATCGCAAAGAAGATGACGACGGCAAACAGCGCGATGAAGGTCCTGAGCTTCATCAGCGTCAAGAGAACGGAGCCGTTCGAGCGATTGGTCGCAAAGGCGGAGGACGTGTCTGCGGTCATGACGCGAGTTTCCCTGTATGTCCGTGTCCCTTGGCGGATGCCGCGATGATGGCCTCTTCCGTCGCTTCGCTTCGGTCGAGAACGGTCACGAGCTTGCCGTTGCTGAGCACTGCGATGCGGTCCGAAAGTGCCATGACCTCTTCAAGGTCCGATGTTGAAAACAAGATTGCCAGACCCTTGCCGGCGAGCCTGCGCATGGTGCGGAAGACGTCGGCCTTGGCGCCGACATCGATGCCGCGGCTCGGCTCATCCATCAAAAGCACCTTCGGATCGGTCATCAGCGCTTTGCCGATGACGACCTTCTGCTGATTGCCGCCGGACATGGAGGTGACCTCGAAATCCGGATTGGGCGCCTTGATCGAGAGATCGCGGATCATGTCGCGGATAGCGTTCTTTTCGGCACCCGGATCGATATGGAAAAACAGTCGGGCGAAGCGGCTGAGGCTCGCAAGCGTCAAATTGCTGGCGATGGACAGGACCTGCACCAGTCCCTCGCGCTGACGGTCCTCGGGGATCAACGCCAGGCCTTGCCGGATGCGCCTAGTGGTGTCGCGGGCGCGAACCTCGACCCCATCGATATAAATCCGTCCGGTCGAATGCATATGCCGGCCCATTACACATTCGAAGAATTCGCTGCGTCCGGCACCCATCAGGCCGTAGATGCCGAGGATTTCGCCGGCGCGCACCGACAGCGAGACATGATCGACGGCAAGGCCGCCGGTGCGTCGCGGCAGGCTGATCTCCTCGGCGCGGAAGGCTTCCTTGCCGATCGCATGGCCGCCGTCCCTGGCGAAGTCCTTGGCATCCGATCCGATCATCGAGCGGACGATCCATTTCGTATCGATATCGCGAACCATCGCCTGACCGGTGATCTGCCCGTCGCGCAGCACGGTGATGTAGTCGCCGATCCGCATCAGCTCTTCGAGCCGGTGCGAGATATAGACGATCGCGACGCCTTGTGCCTTCAGTTCCGCAATGACCTTGAACAGAATGTCGACCTCAGCCGCAGATAGCGCCGATGTCGGCTCGTCCATGATGAGGATGCGGGCGTCAAGCGATATGGCCTTGGCGATCTCGACGAGCTGCTGCTGCCCGATCGGCAGATCCTCCACGATAGTTTCGGCGCCTATGCCGGCATCGAGCCGATCCAGAAACGCGTTGGCCCTTTCGATCTGTGCCTTATGATCGATACCAAAGATGCCGCGGGTGATTTCGCGCGTGGCAAAGATGTTCTCGGCCACTGTCATGTTGGCAAAGAGATTGAGCTCCTGGAAGATCATGCCGATTCCGCGCGTCTGTGCGTCGGCCGGGCTGCCGAAGGAGACTTCCTCGCCTTCGAGCAGGATGCGGCCCGAGGTCGGCTGTTCGACGCCGGCGATGATTTTCATCAGGGTAGACTTGCCGGCACCGTTTTCGCCGACGAGCACATTGACCGCGCCGCGGTGCAGCTCGAGGTTGGCGTGCCTGACGGCGACGATGCCGGAATAGACCTTGGAAACGTCCTCCAGGCGCAGGATGATGTCGTTGCTTGGGGTTCCGCTCATGGTCATTGCCCCAACGTCAAGGCTGAAGGCGTGATCAGGGGAAGCTGGCCGGACGGGGGCAGCGGAAACGCGCCCGTTACGGTGATCGTCTTTCCAATCAGCTCGTTGCGAGGCAGAGCTGCCAGAAAGGACGAGTTTGCCTTCTCGTTGAAGGCTTTGCCGAATTGAGCCCACTCGATCTGGTTCCTGAATTCGTTGAAGTCCAGGAAATCCAGCGCGTCGCGTAGCGCCGTGCCTCGGACCGCAGGGCCGATCTGCACCTTCGCGTCCGGCTTGCCGTCGCCATCCACATCGACGTCGAGGGTTCCAGCGCGAGAGGCTGTGTCGGCAGCCACGATCTTGCCGCTCAGTTTGACGGCATAAGTCCACGGCGATGAAGCCTGTTTTCGCGGGTTTCCGTATTTCGCGCCGGCATCATCCGGATTGGCGGTTATGGCCTGCAGCACCGTCTTGATGTCGCCCGCGCGCTTCTCAATAGCGGGCAGTGCCTGGGGTTGCCAGATCGCCTCCACCTTGGCTGCGGGGTCGAAGGCACTCTTTGCCGCCGCTGCCGCCTTCTCCTCGGGCGTCGGCGTCTTGATAATCTTGCAGCCGGGCAATACCGCCGCCAAAACAAGG
Organism: Rhizobium sp. AB2/73; assembly: GCF_020871915.1. Taxonomy (NCBI): domain Bacteria; kingdom Pseudomonadati; phylum Pseudomonadota; class Alphaproteobacteria; order Hyphomicrobiales; family Rhizobiaceae; genus Rhizobium; species Rhizobium sp. AB2/73. Next base: position 705,632 of record NZ_CP067072.1, read on the forward strand.
GCCACGAGCGCGCCTCTGGTCCTCAACATGCAATGCACCTCGATCTCGCAGGAAAGACATCGGGAGAGCGCGGTTCCGCGCCCTCCCACTTAGTGGTCCGCCATCAGTTCTTCAGTGCGAAGGTTTCGAGCTTGTCGGCGTTGTCGGCATTGATGAGGACGCAATCCATCAATTGTTTCTCATCCTTCGGCGCCGTCTTGTTCTTGATATAGGCGTCGGCCTGTTCGACAGCCTTCTGGGCCTGGGCGTAAGCCGGCTGCATGACCGTCGCCTTGATGCCGCCCGCCTTGATGGAGTCGCGTACATCGTTCGAGCCATCAAAGCCAACGACGATCACATCCTTGCGGCCGGCGGCCTGTAGGGCGGCAATTGCGCCCATAGCCATGGTGTCGTTGCCCGAGATCACGCCCTTGATGTCAGGATTTGCCTGGAGGATGGTTTCCATCTTGGCATAGGCTTCGGTCTGGCTCCAGTTCGCCGACTGCTTGGCGACCAGCTTCAGGTCGGGATAGTCGTCAATGACGTCGTGATAACCCTGCGAGCGGATACCGGCATTGGTATCGGCTTCGCGGCCGACGAGTTCGGCATAGTTGCCTTTCTCGCCCATCAGCTTGACGAATTCCTGCGCGCCGAGCTGTGCGCCTTGGTAATTATTGGAAACGATCTGAGCGACAGCAATGCCGGTAACGTTAATTTCGCGGTCGATGAGGAAGGAGGGGATCCCCGCATCCTTCGCCTTCTTCAGGGCAGCGACCGTCGCATCCGCACCGGCATTGTCGAGGATGATGGCCTTGGCGCCACGCCCAATCGCCGTGTCGATGACTTCCGATTGCTTGTTGGCGTCATCGTCGTGCGTCATGACGAGCGTGTCGTAGCCCAGTTCCTTCGCCTTGGCTTCGGCGCCGACGGCCTCTGCCTTGAAGAACGGGTTGTCGAAGGCTGGTGTGATGATCGCGATCAGATCGGCCGCGAAGGCCGGCATCGCCGTGCCCAGCGCCAGTGCAGTGGTAAAGGCTGCTAGTGTCAGTCTGCGTGTCAGTCTGCGTGTCAGTTTCATGGTCTCCTCCCAGTTATGAAACAGGCCCTGTTCCCGGCAGGGCAGCAAGGGGAGGGCATCGCCCTCCCCGGGGGACGTCGATCAGGTGATGCGACGGATGCTTTCCGCGATCTCCTGCGGCTCGAAAACCTTCTTCCAGTCGTCGCGCATGAGGGCAGGAATGCCGAATTCGATCGCCTTGTTGCAGGCGTCGGAGAACACGCCGTCGACTTCCTTGAAGATGACGGCGCCGAGCACGTTCATGTGGCCGAGTAGGAAGTCGCGGGCGGCTTCCGCGGGAACGCCGCGGGCGACACACTCATCCATAGCCTGGCGCATGACGACGAGCAGCGAGGCGCAGACCGTTTCCGAAAGACCCGGCTCCAGCATCGCCATCTGCTCGACGGTGACCCGGTGCGAACGCATGACGGGCGCCCAGATGACCTTGGCGATTTCCTCGCCGAGGGCATACGCGCTTTCCGGTCCCTGCATCAGCGCTGAAACGATATGCTGCTTGGCAAAGAGGCCGCCGAAATGGTCCTTCTTTGCTTGCATGTCGGTTTCGTCGTTGAAAATCGGCGGGTGGCAGGGATGGGTGACGAAATAGGTGAGGTCCTCGCGCTGCGGCAGATGGCCTGCAAAGGGGGCGGCGGCGTCGAGCGCGACAACCATCGTGCCGGGCTTCAGCTTATCGACGATGCCGGTGGCAACCTTGCCGATCGCGGTATCCGGTACTGCAAGGATCACGACCTCTGCGCCATCCAGCGCGGCATCGACGGGGATGCAATCAATGGAAAGGTCATTCTTCAGGCGGGCCTTGCCGGCATCGCTGACCTCGACATGGCGCACATCGAAGGGCGAGCCTTTCAGGTTTTTGGCGAGCCGGTAGCCCATTTTGCCGCCGGCGCCGAAAAGAGCAATTGCAGTCATCTTAGTACCTCGTTCACTTCCAATGTGTGGTATCGCAAGTGGTATGATGAGTCAATGAGTATGCCAACATCATGCCGAAGAATGCCGCAGCTATGATCCCCTGCCATCGCGGATCTGCGCGAAGTAATCGTCGGTGCCGACCTGCCCGCCTTTCAGCGCGATCTGCAGGCCATTGGTGGGCGCGTAGCTGCCGTGCGCCGTGCACAGCGGCGAGCCGGGTGTTTGCGGTAATGGGAGAAGCGTCGTCAGGGCCTCGACGCGCACTTCCTTGAGCGCGTGGCTCGACGTGTCGCCGCCGGCAATGACGGCGCGACCGAGATTTTCCTGCTCGATCAACCGTCGCAGGATCGTGCCGAGAGCCTGCCCCAAGCGATGCCGGGCGCCAGGAATGCGGTCGATATCGCCGCCGCGATCGGCGGAGGGGCCGAGTGCCGTGTGGAGAATGACGCTGCGTCCGGCCTTGAGGCTGGCCACGCCCGCGGTGACCGCGGCGTCCAGCGCCTGCTCGCCATTTTCGCCAACAAGCGCCAAGGGATCGAGATCGATGCCGTCAAAACCATCGGCTGCGGCGCAGCGGATTTGCCGTTCGGTCGTCGGCGATACGCTGCCGGAGACGACCGCGAGGCGGTCGACCTTGCCGGGAGAAGCAAACTCCGGCTTTTTTCCGATCAAACCTTCGTTGCGCCAGGCATTGAGAAGTGCATATTCGACACCGGACGAGCCTGCGACAAAAGCATTGCCTTTGCCTGCAAGGCGCCACAGCTGATGTGCCGCGGCAGCCTGGGTTTCCGGGCTGTCGACATCAAGCAGCAGGATACCCTCCTTGCCTCCCGCCAGAGCATCGAGCCGCGCGTCGGCATCGGCTGCCTGGATCGTGATGAGATCGGCGAGGCTGACGGGGAGGGACGTCTGCCTGCTCAGATGCACGGCCAGATCGGCCTCATCCATCGGCGTAACCGGATGCCGGCTCATGACCGGATGCCGGTCGATGCGGAAGACTTCGCCTTGATAGGCAGCGAAAAGGTGGCCGAAAGCGGTGTAGCGTTTCAGCTGCGGCGCTCCGACCACAACGGGCACGACGGTTTGCGCAAAGAGCGCTTTGCCGATCTCGATCGCCTTGCCGATACTGCCGATGACGGGACTGGAATCGAAGGTCGAGCAGACCTTGTAATGGCATATCGCGGCATCGAGGCTCTTTAGCCATTCGATTGCGGGCGTCAGATGCTCATCCATCCATTGCGGCGTTTCGCTGCGGCTGGTGCCGGCGATGCCGATGGCGCGGCAATCCTTGAACCGCTCCAGCATGGCTTCACCTGGAATGCCGAGGAAGAGAGCCGTCGGCACGCCATTTGAGGCAAGCGCCTCCATGACGTCGGTGGAGCCGGTGAAATCGTCGCCGTAATAGCTGAGAAGAAGGTTGGACATTGCTGTTAGGCGTCCTTGCCGTCACTGAATTTTGCGATCGAGGCGGCAAGTTCCGGATGATCCTTCGCATAGTCGGCAAGCGGTATGTCCGAAACCGCTGCCTGCCAGGCCTGCTGGATGGCGCGAACGCCGGCCGCCGGTCCGAAGGGATGGCTGACGATGCCGCCGCCGCAGAGATAGAGAAGGTCCGTCGTCCGGCCGGTGCGCTGGTAGGTTTCGGGCGCCTGGCCGCCCCATTGACCGGAGCCGGCGACAGGAAGCGGACAGTCGGATGGGTCGAAAAGCGGCGTGCTGATGGCCTTGAAGGATTCGACGAAGCTATCGTCCGGTTCCCAATATTTGACCCTGATGCCGTTGATCTGGAACTGGTCGACGCCGAGCAGGCGCCAGAACTGCTGGTACACTTTGAAATCCAGGCCGGCGCCGGGATGGCGCGTCAGCACATCCCAACCATTGCGATGCGCATGCAGGACGAGGCCGGAGCGCTTGCGCAGGAAGCTCATGCCGCCGAACCCGATAGAGTTTATGTTGACGACGGCGCAATTGCCGCCGGCCTTCAGCACGAGATCGTGGTTGCGCATCATCTCATCGGGATCGGCATGCGAAATGCCGAAGGCATACATGACCTTCTTGCCCGTCTTCTGCTCGTGATCGAGGATCAACGGCATGATGGCTTCGACGCGCTCTTTCAGCGGCGAATAGGCCGGGCTCATCAGCTTCTCGTCATCCTTGATGAAATCGACGCCCGAGCCGATCAGCTCGCCGACAAGCGCGGCCGTTTCCTCTGGCCGAAGACCGAGCGCGGGCTTGACGATCGTGCCGATGATCGGGCGACCGCTGACTCCGGTCAGACGCAAGCTGCCGGCAACCCCGAATTGCGGGCCGGGATGGGCATCACGGAAGGCCTCTGGCAGCTTCATATCGACGATACGGATGCCGGTCATGCCCTTGATCGAGAAGACGCCACCGATCGCGATCGTCATCAGCGCCGCAAGATCGGTGCCGATGGCATCCAGCGGGAAGGCGATATCGACATCGGCGCGGTGGATCGGGCCATGGCCCTCGGCCACCTCCGGCCAGGTTGGACGATCGGTGTAGGCAAGGGGGCGGATCTCTAGGACACGCGCGGCCACACGCGCCTTGAGCTCTTCCGTCTCGCCCGGCACGGCGACGAAGGTGCCTGTCGACTGATCGCTGGCGATCTTGCGAGCCATCGCCTCGATGCTGCCGGGTGTTTCGATACGGTAGGTGATGGTGATGGTCATGAGTGGATGAATGCTCCTCTCGCCGACGATTTTCGCGTGGCGCAAACTGGTGATCTGGTATAATGAGTATTCCAACTTCTGCAACGATTTTTTTGTCCGGTTGCAGATAAGGCGACTCGTATGGGCTTCCGCCATGGCGGCCAAAAATGCATAAGGGAGGAAAAGCTTTGGGAAAGCGGGATTCCATGAGCCAGCCAGTCGAACAAATTGTACGTCGAAAGTTATCCGATGAAGTATTCGACCGATTGGAACGGTTGATCACGTCGGGAGAGCTGAAGCCTGGCGATGAGATGCCGTCCGAGCGTGTTCTCATGGAACGCTTCGGTGTCGGGCGTCCGGCAATCCGGGAAGCCATGCAGGCACTTGCCAATATGGGGCTGGTCAACATTTCCCACGGCGAGCGTGCCAAGGTGCTTCAGTTGACGGCGAAGTCGATCTTCCGGCAGGTCGACCTCACCGCAAAGATCATGTTGTCGCAATCCTCCGATTCGCTCGAACAGCTGAAGAGTGCACGCATTTTCTTCGAGCGCGGCATGGCCCGCGAGGCGGCCCAGCGTGCAAGCAAGAAAGATGTCGCCGATCTCAATGAGATCATCGAGCGGCAGCGCGCGTCCCTCGGACATGCCGAGGACTTCATTTCTGCCGATATGCAGTTCCACACGCGCATCGCTCAGATTTCCGGCAATCCGATCTTCGCGGCTGTCAGCGAAGCGATGCTCGCATGGCTGAAAGCCTATCACACCGACATGCTGATCTGGACAGGCAAGGAAAAGTTCACCCTGGTCGAACATGAGGAAATCCTTGCGCGCCTGGCTGAAAACGATGCAGATGGCGCCGAGCAGGCAATGCTCAAGCATCTGGAAAGATCGCGCGCGCTCTACACAAAATGAACATCCGTTCTCGCTCCCGCACCGGCACGGCGCCTGGATGCCCCCTGTCGTAATTCCTCCCAAATCCCTATGGAATTATTGGTACTCAAATGAGGTGTGCGTGATGATTGATTTCTTTCAGCGAAACATGGCGCTCTTCCTAGCCGCTCTGATGACAGCAGTGGCCGTAACACTTTACAATCTGAGCTGCCTTCTGCTCAGGCATCATCATGCGCTGCTGCACAATTTGCATCATGCGGCAGGCGCCCTCGTCCTTCTTGCCGGCTTCTACACCATGATCCGCTACATGCAGTCCTTGCCGGATGATGAAGGCTAGAAAGACGCCAAACTCCGAAATTCGAACCGGCAATTTCAGATAGAGTTCAGCCTGCGCGGCTATATCCTCACCCTGTCCCGATGCGAAATCGGCGACGCGCTAACCAAGTGTTGCCAATTTCAAACCGGGAACCAGTTTCACAGCTAGTTCGTCGCACCACTCCGGTGCAAAGCCCCCATGAAAAACTGAGGATATCAAATCGTGGCTGATGTTTGTACGCAAGGCGTGGATACGGGCTTTGTCGCCCTGGGTTATGCCAAGATCGCAATTCTGGGCGTCGTGCAGGGATTGACCGAGCTGCTGCCGGTTTCGTCCACTGCCCATATGCGCCTGGTGCCGGCCTTGCTTGGCTGGCAGGACCCAGGTTCTGCCTTCTCGGCTACGATGCAGCTAGCAGCACTCGCCGCGATCGTCTCCTATTTCTGGAGCGACGTTCGCCACGTTACCTTCGGGTCGCTCGATGCCATCAGGCAAAGGGACTGGGGCTCTCCTTCCATTCGGCTTGCGATCGCCATCGTGATCGCGACCGTACCGATCGTGATCGCCGGTCTGCTGCTGTCATCCTCCCTGAATGCCTGTGGCGCCTCGCTCCGCAGCCTTTGGGTGATCGGTATCGCCTGCCTGGTCATGGGCCTGCTGTTGGCGATTGCGGAACTCTATAGCCGCCATCGGAAAGACATCGAGCAGATGACGCTGATCGATGCTCTGTTCGTCGGCATCACGCAGGTCGGTGCGCTTGTCCCCGGCGTTTCTCGCTCTGGTTCGACGCTGACCGGCGCGCTCTTCCTCGGATTGAAGCGCGAGGAAGCCGCACGATTCTCCTTCCTGCTCGGCTTGCCTGCCATTGCGCTTGCCGGCTTGAAGGAACTATATGAGCTACATAGGGCGCATATTCCGATGGAAGCCTGGTCGGTACTGCTCGTCGGGCTGATCGTCGGCAGCATATCCTCCTTCATCACCATCTGGGGGCTGATGCGCTTCCTGGAGCGCTTTTCGACCTGGCCTTTCGTCATCTACCGCATCCTGCTCGGCGCCGTCATCCTCTTTGGCGTGCTGACCATGGGCTGGGCCTGACTGGACTGATTTAGCGAGCTGCAGAGTTCAAAAGCGGCGCTGCTCTCGAGGGCAGCGCCTTTTTCGTTGCGGAGCGACTATCCGAAGACCAGGCCGCCATCGACGATCAGGTTCTGTCCGGTAACGGCCCGTGCCCAGGGGCTTGCAAAGAAAAGAACCGCATCGGCAACCTCGTGGGGCGTGGTGACGCGGCGCAGCGGCGTATTCGCGGCAATGATATCGAACACGGCTTCTGGGGTGGCGCTGCTCGCATCCGTCGTGCGCAGAAGGCCGCCGGAGACCATGTTGACGGTGATCCCCAACGGGCCGAGTTCGGCGGCAGCCGTGCGGGTCAGCGACAGCAATGCTGCCTTGGCGGCAGTATAGTCATGATAGGGTACCACCGGGTTCTGGAAAAGGTTGGTGCCGATCGTCACGATTCTTCCAAAGCCTGCCTGCGCCATCGCCGGCCGTGCAGCCTGTATCAGGTTCAACGCGCCCTGCAGCGCGGTTTCCAGCTGCCTGGTCATCTCGGTCCAGCTCAAGGCATCCAGCTTGGAACGCGCGTCACCGTTGAAGCTGAAATCAGCCAGCGCATTGTGGATGATGGTCGTCGGCGCGCCGAAATGCTCGGTCACCTCGAAGACGAGCCGCTTGGTGTCTTCGAGGTCGCGAATATCGGCTTGAAAGGCCTTGGCATGATCGCCGAGCTTTGCTGCGAGCGCCTCTGCGGTCTTGCGGCTGGCGCGATAGTTGACCGCCACCGTCGCACCTTCCCGGGCGAAGGCCGTCGCTATGGCAGCACCGAGGCCGCGTCCCGCACCGGAAACGATGACAATCTGATCTTTGAGTGACAGGCTCATTTCTCTGCTCCTTGTCTGTTTGGCCAGAGCGCATGGAAATGCTGCACAGGTCCATGGCCGCTTCCGACGGAAAGTTGACCTGCGGCAGCAACCGCGGCGGCGAGATAATTCTTGCCAACGGCGACAGCTTCGGGAAGCGACAGGCCCTTGGCGATCTCTGCCGCGATAGCGCTGGAGAGCGTGCAGCCCGTTCCATGCGTATTCTTGGTCGGCAGCCGCTCCGCCTCGAACCAGGTCACATGATCGCCGCTTGCGAGCACATCCGGGCTTTCATCCCCTTCGAGATGACCACCCTTGACGAGGACAGCCGAAGGTCCGAGCGCTGCGAGTGCACGCGCCTGACGCGCCATGTCTTCGCGGTCTTTCGCCTCCGCGTCATGCAACAGCGCAGCCGCCTCGGGCAGGTTCGGTGTAATGACGGTCGCCAGCGGCAGCAGCCGCGTGGTCAGCACGTCAACGGCATCGGCGGCGAGCAGGGCAGCGCCACCCTTGGCGATCATGACCGGGTCGAGGACGACGGGTGCATCGCGATGTCGCGCCAGAATGTCCGCGACGGCACTGGCGATGGCGGCATTGGCGATCATGCCGATCTTGACGGCGTCCACACGGATGTCGGCAAAGATCGCATTGATCTGGTCTGCCACGAAATGAGGGGGCACGGGATGAACGCCGGAGACGCCTTGCGTGTTTTGCGCGGTCAAGGCAGTCAGCGCTGCCATTCCATAAACGCCACGGGCGGAGAAAGCCTTCAGGTCGGCTTGAATGCCAGCGCCGCCGGAGGGATCGGAGCCGGCGATGGATAAGACATTGCGGATCATTGGCGAGCCTCCTTGATGGCGTTCGCGATGACAGTTGTCGCGGCTTGCGGGTCCGGTTGGCCGCATATGGCTGAGACGACCGCGAGACCATCGGCACCGGCTGAGTAAACGCTCGCGGCATGCTCTGCCTTGAGGCCGCCGATCGCGACTGACGGAACGAGGCATAGCCTGACGACGCGAGCAAGCCCGTCGAAGCCGATCGGCTGCTTGTGATCGGGCTTGGTGGGCGTGGCAAAGACCGGGCCGATCCCGGCATAGTCGACGATGCCGCGATCTATGGAGGAAGCGAGAGCTTCCGTTTCCACCGAGAGGCCGAGGATCATGTCTGGCCCGATCAGCCGGCGTGCTTCGGCGGCATTCATATCTTCCTGTCCGATGTGGAGGCCATCGGCGCCGATGGCGATGGCAGCCTCGACATTGTCGTTGACGATCAGCCGGACATTTGTTCCGTGCAGGATTTGCTTGAGGGCGCGGCCCGTCTCAATCATGGCGGCTGTCGGTGCATGCTTGTCGCGCAGCTGTACGATGGTGGCGCCGCCGGCAATGGCTGCGCGGGTGGTTTCAATCATACCGAGGTTGGCACACAGCACCGGGTCGAGGACGAGATAGAGCGAGAGATCGAAGTCTTTCATGCCGCCGATATCCCTGCATTGCGATCCAGCACTTCCGGGCTAAGGCCGGCGAGGGCGTCAAGGAAACGCCAGGAAAAGGAGCCTGGCCCGTCTGCAGCCGTTCCGGCCTGTTCGCCGGCGGCGGCAAAGACCGCGAGCGCCGCAACGGTCGCATCGAATGGATCATCCGGCGTTGCTGCAGCAAAGGCGCCGATAAGGCAGGTCAACGAGCAGCCGAGGGCCGTCACCTGCGGCATGAATGACGACCCGCCGGCGATGCGCTTTGCCCTCCGCCCGTCGGTCACGAAATCCGTAACGCCGGTAACTGCAACGACGCAGCCATGCTTTCCCGCCAATTGCCGGGCGGAATCTTCCGCCTGCTCGACGGTGTCGCGGCTATCGACGCCCTGGCCGCGGCTCGTGCCGCCGGCAAGCGCGATGATCTCGGACGCATTGCCGCGAACGATCGCGGGCCGCAGCTCCAGCAATTGGGCTACCGCCTTGCGACGAAACGCAGTCGCATAATGAGCGACGGGGTCGAGGACCCAGGGCTTGCCCGCCTCGCTTGCCGCCTGCGCTGCCTTCAGCATGCCCGCAAGCCAGCCGGACGAGAGCGTGCCGATATTGATCGTCAGCGCGCCGGAGATCGCGGCAAACTCGCCGGCCTCCTCTTCGGCATGTACCATTGCCGGCGATGCCCCGGCGGCAAGCATCACATTGGCCGCGATATTCATGGCGACGAAATTGGTGATGCATTGCACCAGCGGAGGGTTAGCCCGCATGGTGCGAAGCAGATTGCCTGCAGTTGTCTGGTCTTGCATATCGCCCCTTTCAGGCGGGCGAGACGCACAGGGACGACGTGCTGGTGCTTTACGAGGTCCCGAGCGACTCCCTCCGCCAGCATGATCTGGTTCAGGTTCGAAGGGTGCTTCTCAGCCCGCCGAATGGCGGACGCCCCTGTCTCTCATCTCTCTTCTTTTCGCAGACAATGACGGCGCTGTCACCAGCAAATCACAAAAGCCATGCTGGCGAGTGAGATCGCTGGCTTTCTCGGCGACCCATGCAATCGATGCATAGGTGGAGTGATCCCTTAGCTCTGCAAAAACCTGTGGGCTTCGACTATATATTTCTCATCGAAGCGACGGGAGCGCCAAGCACGGCCGCTCAGCTTCGAAAGCCCAAGGAAAGGGGATCATCATGAACGTAGCACGCTCTTTCAATAACTGGCGCAAGTATCGTCAGACGGTCGCCGAACTGGGCCGTATGTCCACGCGCGAACTGCATGACCTGGGTATCGATCGCGGCGAAATCCGCAATGTTGCCCGCGCAGCGATCGCTCGCTAACGGCCGCACCGGCTCCTTATAAAGCTGAATTATGCCAGCGCCTGTTCCCTTGAGCAGGCGCTTTTGCTTTATGGACATGACCGTTTCATTTCGCCGCGCTTGCTGAAGATTGCATCAATTTAGCTCTCTGCTTTTCGCATGGCGCATAACTGCCTTGCAAAGAAATGCCTATGAACTGAGCAAAAGACTGCTATGTTCTTCTCATCGAAGCGATGCATCTCCTCCCGCATCCCTTCGCTTGGCAGACGTCCTTATCCTCCTCCCAGGGACGCCTGCAAGAATAGCGGAACTCCTCCTCCCATCCGCTGTTCGGTTCTTGTAAAAAGCCTGCCGCTCCTCCTCCCGCGGCAGGCTTTTTCGTTTCATGGACCTCCAGAAGATTGGCAATGATCTAACTCGGTCGAGAAGCTTGCCGCAGGTGGCAGGAGCGCTTCCGCATTAAACAGTGCGCATTCTCCTCTCGCAAAAATGAAGAGCGGCCCCTATGTGCGACTTATGTAGCGCGCTACATCGAAGATCGCCCAAATTCGATTCCCGAAAAGGAGGATGCCCATGACCGGCTCTGCCGAATATACGCCGCCGAAAATCTGGACCTGGAACAAGGCCAATGGCGGCCAGTTCGCCAATATCAATCGCCCGATTGCCGGCCCGACTCACGAGAAAGAACTGCCGGTGGGACGTCATCCCCTTCAGCTCTATTCGCTTGGAACGCCGAATGGCGTCAAGGTCACGATCATGCTCGAAGAGCTGCTGGCACTTGGTCACAGCGGCGCGGAATATGATGCCTGGCTGATCAAGATCGGCGAGGGCGATCAGTTCGGCAGCGGTTTCGTCGATGTCAATCCGAACTCGAAGATCCCCGCCCTGCTCGACCGCAGCGGCCCGAAGCCGGTCCGCGTTTTCGAATCGGGCTCGATCCTGGTGTATCTCGCCGAGAAATTCGGCGCCTTCCTGCCGAGCGAGCAGCCGGCGCGTGCCGAATGCCTTTCCTGGCTGTTCTGGCAGATGGGAAGCGCCCCCTATCTCGGCGGCGGCTTTGGTCATTTCTACGCCTATGCGCCGACGAAGATCGAATATGCGATCGACCGCTTTGCCATGGAGGTGAAGCGTCAGCTCGACGTGCTCGATCGTCGGCTGGCCGAAAGCGAATATATCGCCGGCAGCGACTATACGATCGCCGATATCGCCATTTGGCCGTGGTACGGCGGCTTGGTCAAAGGCTGGCAATATGGCGCAGCCGAGTTCCTGCAGGTGCAGGATTACAAGAATGTTCAGCGCTGGGCAGAGCAAATCTACGCGCGTCCTACCGTCAAGCGCGGCCGCATGGTCAACCGCATGTCGGGCGATCCGTCCGAGCAGCTGCGTGAGCGCCACGATGCCAGCGACTTCGAGACGAAGACGCAGGATAAGCTGGAAGCTGCCGGCTGATAGGCAGATTTGCGCGTTATTTCTTTGGACCGCGGTCTCCGGATCGCGGTTTTTTTATTGGCTTTGCCGGCGATCTTAATGGGGCGACCAAGTCAGCCTCGCTCCATCTTGTCGGGTCTAATGTCTCGCTGCCGAGGCTTTGTCGCCCGGCAGAAAACGCAAGGCGCTCCTGCAATGCGTTTTACCGATGACGCAAAAGGACTACTTCTCCATGCAGCAAGTTGCTGACGATAATGCCCTGGATAACAATGTCATCGCAGGCGCGTCGTCGCGGCAATCGAGTGGGGAAAGAGAGGCGCTTTTGAAGTGCCTGGTGTCCGGCGGCGACGAGCGACTGGATTGCGATGTCGTCAGCGGCCTCAATATGTACGGTTACGGCCCGGCACCTCGTCCGAGCGACCTCGCTTTTGGCTCTTCCACCGCATCGACCATTTCCGCCGCTGCCTTTGCCGAAGTCGAAAGCTACTACGCCGATCTGGTCCGCGAAATGGAAACCGGATCGGCGGCAGCCATCTATGAGCGTGAAATTGGACGAGTACGTCGAGATCTCCTGCGGCTGCTCGGTCTCAACCAGGTCGCCGGACAACCGCATATCAACGCGATCCTGGCCACGTCAGGCACGGACATCCACCTTTTTTCGGCCGCGCTGTTGGCGAGCGAGGATGAACGCACGCTGATGACCATCACACTGATGGGGAACGAGACAGGCAGCGGCGTCATGACGGCGTCGTCGGGGCGGCATTTCATGAACCGCGTCAGCAGCGATCGCGCCGTCGCCAAGGGTGAGGAATTGCGGGCGGGCGACGCGACGCGCAACGCCACCATTGCTGTGCGCAACAAGGATGGCTCTCTTCGCACCGAGAGCGAAGTGGAGGGGGAGTTGCGCGGCCTCATCGAGCTTGCCCGCGCAGCCGGCCTCAGATGCCTGCTCGTGGTAACGGATGTCTCGAAGACCAGCCTGCTGGCGCCGAGTCTCGAAACCGTTCTGCGTCTGAAGGAACGCTTCGGCATGGTGCTGGACATCATGATCGATGCCTGCCAGTTTCGCCTGTCGGCGGCGACGATCCGCGCCTATCTCGCCCATGGCTTCATGATCGCGCTCACGGGTTCGAAATTCCTTGCCGGACCGATTTTCAGCGGGGCGCTTCTCTGCCCGCCACAAATGTCGGAACGCTTCAAATCGTGCGTACTGCCGGCGGCCTTGGCGGATTATTGCGGAAAGGCAGAGTGGCCGGAGGGCTGGGCCGCTCGCGATATCTTGCCGGATAGCGCCAATTTCGGCCTGCTGCTACGCTGGAAAGCCGCGCTGTTCGAACTCGGACGTTTTCTGGATATTCCTGAAGATCGCGTGGTCGTCGTTTTGTCGGCCTTTGCCGACGCCGTCTCTGATCGTCTTGCGAACGATCCGGCTTTTGAACCGTTGCAGAGCCGGCCATTGGATCGACGCGAACTGTGGGGCGCATCATCGGCTCTTCGCTGGGACGAGATTCCCTCGATATTTTCGTTCTACCTGCGCAATTGCACGGATGGCGCGATGCTGAGTGCGACGGAAATGGCGGCGATCTACAAGGAGCTGGCCATCGACGGTGATGGGGTTGCGTCCGTGCGTCTCGGGCAGCCCGTTCGCTGCGCCGATTTTGGTGATGTACCGGCAAGTGCCCTTAGAATTTGTTTGAGCGCCCCGCTGGTCGTGGCTGCTTCCAAGAGCGATGAAGCGCTTGCGACCGTGATCGTGCAAGCGATGCTGGTTCTGGATCGCACCGCCGAGGCAGCGGCTCGACTAAGCGCCGGTTCCAACACCAGGGAGATGCGCCGCAGCGCCTGAAGTTCACACGAGACGGCTTCAGCTGGCGCTGCCACTATTTCACAGCGCATCACGAACCTCGGCGCTCGTCCCCGTCAAAACCAGCGAAATCGCCTCTGACGATGCCGTGCCGCTGGAGCTTGTCATAGAAGGTCTTCCTGGGAATGCCGAGCGCTTCGATGGTGCGGCGCACATCGCCATTGTTCTGCGACAGGGTTTCGCGGATGAGTTCGGCTTCGTAACGTTCTACTCGAACCGGCAACGGCAAACCTTCGTCCGCCGCCGGCACCTCGTCGGATTTTGCGGTTGTTGCCGATTCGAGGCCGAGCACGAAGCGCTCGGCAAAATGCGAGAGTTCGCGAACGTTGCCCGGCCAGTCGTGCTGCTGCAGATGGCGGCGCACTGCTGTCGATAGGGCCGGCACCTCGCGCTTGAAGCGGCGGGCGGCGCGATCGGCAAAATGGCCAAAGAGCAGGGGGATGTCATCGCGCCGTTCACGCAGTGGCGGAATGGAAAGTGTGACGACATTGAGACGGTAATAGAGATCCTCGCGAAAATCGCCGCGTTGGCGAGGATCGGCGAGATCGACCTTCGCCGCTGCCACGACGCGAAGATCGACAGGGCGGACTTCGTTGGTGCCGAGCGGCGTCACCTCGCGCATCTCAAGCACGCGCAGCATCTGCACCTGGATCGCCGGTGGCATGCTTTCGATCTCGTCGAGAAACAGGGTGCCGGAGCTGGAATGCTCGATGCGCCCAACGCGCCTCTTCTGCGCGCCGGTAAAAGCGCCTGGCTCATGGCCGAACAGCTCGCTCTCGATCACGGTTTCGGGCAGGGCACCGCAGTTCAGCGCAACGAAATTGCCCTTCGCGCGCCGGCTCCAGCGATGCAGCAGACTCGCCACCACTTCCTTGCCGCTGCCGGTCTCGCCCGTGACAAGCACATCGACATCCGTATCGGCGATCTGCCGCAGCGTATAGCGTAGCCGCTCGATGGCGGGTGTCTGGCCAATCAGGGGCAGATCGCCTTGCGCCTGCTCCGCCGCTTGCCGCAATGCCCTATTCTCCAGGATGAGCCTTCGTTTCTCAGCCGCGCGTCGCACGCTTTGCACCAGCCGATCCGTGGCGAAAGGCTTCGCGATGAAATCATAGGCGCCGTCCTGGATCGCCTGCACCGCCATCGGAATATCGCCATGACCCGTCATGAGAATGACCGGCAGGTCGGCGTCGAGCGTCTTGATGCGGGCAAAGAGCTGCTGTCCATCCATCTGCGGCATGCGGATATCGGAGACGACGACACCCGCAAAATCGGCATCGAGAACAAGAAGCGCTTCGCCCGCGGCAGAGAAGGCCGATACAGCGAAACCAGCCAATTCCAGCGTCTGTTTCGTCGCCCTCAACAGATCCTTGTCGTCGTCGATGAGGAAAACGGGGGAACTCTCGCTCATGATGTGGCCTTGCGCAAATGGACGGTGAAACGTGTGCCGTTACCGTTGCTCTCGACATCGATTCGGCCGCCATAGTCGACGACGATATCTTTTGAAATGACGAGACCAAGGCCGAGGCCCTTTTCCTTGGACGTATTGAAGGGGGCAAAAAGTGATTCGAGGATCACCGCCGGAATGCCGGGACCGTTGTCAGAAACCACGACCTCGACTTCCTCCGAAGTTTCATGCACCGACACCTCCACCTTGGCCTGATCGCGGCCTTCCAGGGCTTCCAGAGCATTTTGAAAGAGGTTGATCAGCACTTGTTCCAGCCGGATGCGCGTGCCGACAACACCGAGCCCCGTTGGGGGCAACTCGATCTTCAACGCATCCAGGCGGCCGGCAAAGCGGCTCCTCAGCAGAACCACGGCTCCTTCGATTACGCTTCTGAGGTCGACCGGCTCCGGTGCGGTCCTTCCCTTGCGGGCGAAGGCTTTCAGTTCTTCGGTGATCGTGCCGATACGCTCGGTCAGCGCCGCGATCGCAGAAAGGTTTTCCTTCACCGGCTCTGTCTGCTGCCGATCAAGGAAGACATTGGCATTCTCCGCGTAGGCGCGGATCGTCGCGACCGGCTGGTTGATTTCGTGGGCGACGCCGGCGGCGACCTGCCCCAGGATGGCAAGGCGATTGGCCTGCACGAGATCCTGCTGCACGCCTTGCAGCTTGGCTTCCG
Source organism: Rhizobium sp. AB2/73 (assembly GCF_020871915.1). Taxonomy (NCBI): domain Bacteria; kingdom Pseudomonadati; phylum Pseudomonadota; class Alphaproteobacteria; order Hyphomicrobiales; family Rhizobiaceae; genus Rhizobium; species Rhizobium sp. AB2/73. Next base: position 721,574 of record NZ_CP067072.1, read on the forward strand.
TCGCACGGTGGTCGGCAATTTCAGCCTCCAGCCGGTCGCGGGCCCGGCTGAGATCCTCCGTGCGCTCAAGAACCCGGCGTTCCAGCTCCTCACGTGCGATCCTGCTGACGGCGATCTGCATGGCGGAAACATCGCGGCGGCGCAGCAGGAAAGCGGCGAATGCGAGGATCGGCAGAAGGACGGTCAAGGTAAGGAAGCGCGTCTCGCGCACGGACGAGGCGATCGCCTGATCGGTCGGGATCAAGTAGCCAAGCTGCCAGGGTGTCGATGGAACGGCGACCGTCAGCCGCAAATATTCCGCAGCGCTGCTTCCAGGCAAAATGGCGCGCACGATGGTTGCATCCGGACCGACTTTTTCGGCATGGCTGACCGGAAGGGGCGAAAGCGGTGCCGCACCGAACTGCAGGCTTTTTCGAATGGCGTCGGCTTCCTCGCGCGCAAGAGGGGTGGTCGTCATGAAGCGCCATGAGGGCAGGCTGGTGATGAGCACGACACCGCGTTCGTCGGTCACGTAAGCGGGGCGACCGGTCTCGCTCCAGTCGGCCTCCAGCTGATCGAACTCCATCTTCACCACAACGACACCAAGCGCAGAGCCGACATCGCCGACGCGTCGGGAAATGTAGAGACCGGGACGGTTGCTGACCGTGCCGAGCGCATAATGCTCGGCAGTTCCGGCTTCCATGGCTTTGCGGAAGTAGTCACGGAAGGAATAGTCGTTCCCAACGAAGCTCAGCGGCTCGCGCCAGTTGCTGGAGGCCATCGCAACGCCGTCCTTGCCGGTGACGTAGAGGACGGATGCGCTGGTGCCGGTGACGAGACTTTCGAGCTTGCGATCCAGAGCGACGACATCGTCGATGTGCTTGTCGGCGAGCGCATCTCGCACCTGCTGATCATCGGCCAGCAGTAACGGCAAAGCGCGCGGACGTTCGAGGACCGCGCGCAGCAGGGCAACCTTGAGGTTCGCATCCGTGTGCCCCTGCCTCTGCAGCGTTTCTATTGCCGAGAGCCGTCCATAGAAATTCGCGCCGTAAAGGCCAGCCGCAATGATGGCCGCACTTAGAAACGCGAACACGAACCAGACCCGGCGGGAGCGCCGGCCCAGTTGCTCGGGCGTTGGAAATCGTTCGTTGGCCGGGCGCTGCAGCATTGCCGTATTGTGCATGATTTCGCGCGCACCGCAATTCGATCTGTGCGGATAGTCGCACACAACAATGGTCTTGGATCAGCGGCGAAAATTAAAACTTAACAAAAGCAATGCGTTAAGATCAAGGCGCGCATCTGGCACGGTCATTGCAACAGGAGACGAAACAGTCGGAGGCTGTTGAATTCTAGTCGTCGCCCGGAGGGCCGAGAGATCGGTTGGGCTTAACGGAGGACATCATGATTGCTCCCATCGCTGCCGCGGAAACGCGCGCCAAGGTTCCTTTTTACCGGCACCTCTATGTGCAGGTTCTCACCGCCATCGCCGCCGGCATTCTGCTTGGTCACTATTATCCGCAGCTCGGCACATCGTTGCAGCCGCTCGGCGACGCCTTCATCAAGCTGGTGCGCATGGTCATCGCGCCCGTCATCTTTCTGACGGTCACGACCGGCATCGCCGGCATGTCGGACCTGAAGAAATTCGGCCGTGTCGTCGGCAAGTCGTTCATCTACTTCCTGACCTTCTCGACCTTGGCGCTGATCGTCGGTCTCATCGTTGCCAACGTCGTGCAGCCGGGCGCAGGCATGCACATCAATCCGGCGACGCTGGATACCAAGGCCGTCAACAACTATGCGGCGCAGGCCCATGATGCGTCGGTCGTCGGCTTCCTGATGAACATTATTCCGGATACGATCGTTGGCGCTTTCGCCAAGGGCGATATTCTCCAGGTGCTGTTCTTCTCGGTCGTCTTCGGCATTGCGCTTGGCGCTGCCGGCGAACGCGGCCGCCCGGTGACGGATTTCCTCCAGGCACTGACCACGCCGATCTTCCGCATGGTTGCCCTGCTGATGAAGTTTGCTCCCATCGGTGCCTTCGGCGCCATGGCCTTCACTATAGGCAAGTATGGTATCGGCACGATCGCCAATCTGGCCTTCCTGATCGGCACCTTTTACGCCACCTCGCTGCTGTTCGTTCTCGTCGTGCTCGGGGCCGTCGCCCGCTATAACGGCTTCTCGATCCTGGCGCTGATCCGCTATATCAAGGAAGAGCTGCTGCTGGTGCTCGGCACCTCGTCGTCTGAAGCCGCATTGCCGGGCCTGATGAACAAGATGGAGCGAGCAGGCTGCAAGCGCTCCGTGGTCGGCCTCGTCATCCCGACGGGCTATTCCTTCAATCTCGACGGCACCAATATTTATATGACACTGGCGGCATTGTTTATCGCCCAGGCAACCGATACGCCGTTGTCGCTGGGGGATCAGGTCCTGCTGCTGCTGGTGGCGATGCTGAGCTCCAAGGGTGCCGCCGGAATCACCGGTGCGGGCTTCATCACGCTTGCCGCCACCCTTGCCGTCGTGCCTTCGGTTCCGATCGCCGGCATGGCGCTGATCCTCGGCATCGACCGATTCATGTCGGAGTGCCGCGCTTTGACCAATTTCGTCGGCAATGCGGTAGCCACGGTCGTTGTTGCCCGCTGGGAAAACGAACTCGACCAAACCAAGTTTGCCGCCGCCATGGCGGGGCAATTGAGCGAAGAAATCGAGGTGCCTGCCCTGCAGGCAGCCGAATAAACTTCGCATGTCCTCCCAAGGATGAAACGGCCCTTTCGGGGGCCGTTTTTCGGTTCCGTGCCGTTCGATCACAGTTTCGTGTAGCACTCTCGGATGGCTGATCCTTCCGCATCATCAACAGCCGCCTTCATAAAACTGTCACCGCAGCGGCTCACAGCATCATACGGACAGTTGTGAATTTCGACGAAACCCAAGCGAGCAGGAGAGCAGCGTGTCACAGACGATTTTTGTGAGCGCGAGCCGGCCAGTTTCGAGGGGCGGGTGCGTCGATCAACCGTGTCGCGAGTAGCGCACATGGCTTTCTCACTTTCAGCGCAGCAAAAAGCCTTGCAACGGTCGGAGAGCTTTCTGTCCGAACTTGCCGCTCATGCGGACGAGTTGCTGCACCGCCAGGTCCATGAGCAATATGCGGCCATTTGCTACAGGAAGGTGCCCGAAGACGACGATGCCGAGATGCTCGTCGTCACAAGCCGGGAAAGCGGCCGATGGGTCGTTCCCAAGGGCTGGCCGATCAAGGGCAAGAAGCCGCATGAGGTTGCCGCCATTGAAGCTTATGAAGAAGCCGGCGTGCGCGGCAAGGTGAAGAAAAAGCCCTTTGGCTATTTTACCTATCTGAAGCAGCTTGCCGACGGTAGCCGCGTTCCCTGCATTGTCCAACTGCATCTGCTGGAGGTCGACCAAACGCTCCAGGACTTTCCGGAGCGAGGCCAGCGCTGCGTCGAATGGGTTTCCTTCATCGAGGCAGCCAATCGTGTGCGTGAACCGGAACTCAAGGGGCTCCTGCTTGAGGCCGGGCGGAAGGTGCGCAAGGCAAAAGGCAAGAAATGATCTTCATGGTCAAAGGGTGACGTTTACAGCAGGCCAGGCGGCGACCATCCTACAGGGCGGCGCGCAGCACGCTCATTCCACCGTAACCGTGACGTGTTGTCGCTATCACAGAATATTAAATCGCGACATTAGCCGAGAGCCAGACGATTGGCAGCTATGCGCTTCCGTGCTTGCCCTCGCCGCATTGATGCCTATATTGACGCAGCGTTCGGCCGTGTCTGTTTAGGTCGATGTGCCTCATGGCTGCAATAGCTGCCTTCACCCGGCAACGAATTGGCCGGCGGACGTTGGAAGGAGAAATTTCATGTCCATTACTCCGAATAATATCGATAGTTCAAAGGTTTCGATGGTTCCTCATGGCGAGATTGCTGCTGCTGTGCGGCAGGCGCGTGAAGCCATCGGTTACACGATTGACGACCTCTCGGAGACCTGTGGTCTGACCAGTGAGGAGATCACGGAAATCGAGGCTGGTGCCGAGGCCGATCCGGCGAAACTTCGCCGCATTGCCACCGCATTGCAGGTTCCGCCATCGACTTTCTTCATCGTCTGAACAGGCGGCGCACTTCGGTGCGCCCCTTCAATTTGGCGGCTCGCATTTCGCCATTGGCTTCCCACGCCGATCATCGCAATCGAAGAGCGTATCATCTCGCTTTAGCAGGCACACGGGCTTGCAATGCTTCCGGCACCGAAAGCTGCCGGAATGGCAATCGCAGATGGATGTGCGACATTTGAAGATACCTATGCAGCTATAGAGGTAGGTGTGACTGCCGCATCGAAGAGATGCAGCTTCCATCACAGGACCATCCGTCGGCCTTTTAAGCGAAAATTTCCATATTTATACATTGAAAATAAGCCAATATCGTCTGGTTTTGTGAGTATTTTCGCTTTCCGTTGTCGCGATACTGGTCAAATTCGTTTCAAAGTTTTAATCTATACCGGTCAATTGTGTTTATTAGTAGTACTTTTGCCGATGCAACATACCGCTGCTATGCAGTGGGATAGGTTTGATGGCATTTATCGGGACAGATCGGCATGGGGCGGAATGATAAGAGTTTTGGCGCCGACCTCGATAACGGTGCACAGTTTATTAATTCGGTCCCTGATGATGTTTTCACTCCTCAAACGAACGTAGGTAGCCACCTGGCCTCGCCGCCGGAACCGCAGGCGGGAGAGGGGAGGCTGAATTAGCCCCCGAAAGGCCCGGACATGCTCCCCCACTTAGCTAAGTGGGTAGGAGTAATGTTGGTAATATGACTGGTAGCAATTTTAAGATGGAAGTTCTCTCCGGGCCGGAACGTCGGCGGCGCTGGAGCACGGCAGAGAAGCTGGCGATCATTCAAGAGACCTACGAGGCGGACGCAACGGTGAGCATCGTCGCGCGTCGGCACGGCATCCAGCCGAACCAGTTGTTCGCCTGGCGCAAGCTGGCATCCCAGGGAGCACTGACGGCGACGGCCGCCGAAGAGGAGGTCGTTCCGGCATCCGAATACCGGGCGCTTCAGGCCCAGGTTAAGGAGTTGCAACGCCTGCTGGGCAAGAAGACGATGGAGAGCGAAATCCTCAAGGAAGCCCTCGAAATCGCCGGTGGCCCAAAAAAACGGATGTTGCGCTCGATCTCTCTGCCGAGAGGGATTTTGGAATGAAGACCATCTGCGAAACCTTGGGTGTCGCCCGCTCGAATATCGCTGCGCGTGCCACGGGTTCCCCTTCCAGAGCCAGAGGACGGCCGCCACTCCCGGATCGGGAGCTGGTGGAAGAAATCAGGGCCGTCATCGCCGACATGCCCACCTACGGCTATCGGCGGGTCCATGCCATCCTGCGCCGGAATGCCCGCGAACAGGGGCGTTCGTGGCCCAACGCCAAGCGCGTCTATCGGGTCATGAAGCTGCACAACCTGCTTCTGGTGCGCCACACCGGAGCGGTCGATGATCGCCGCCACGATGGTCAGGTCGCTGTCGAACGCTCCAACATCCGATGGTGCTCGGACGGCTTCGAGATCGGCTGCGACAACAAGGAGAAGGTCCGTGTCGCCTTCGCCCTCGACTGCTGCGACCGTGAGGCAATCGCCCATGTCGCCACCACGGAGGGCATCAAGAGCCAGGACGTGCAGGACCTCGTGATCACCGCCGTCGAGAACCGCTTCGGTCGCATCAACATGTTGTCCGAGCCCATCGAATGGCTCACCGACAACGGTTCGTGCTTCGTCGCCAGGGATACCGCATCCTTGCTCCGCGACATCGGCATGGAGCCGTGCACGACGCCCGTGCGCAGCCCGCAATCGAACGGCATGGCCGAGGCCTTCGTCAAAACCTTCAAGCGCGACTACGTCGCGGTGAACCCCACCCCGGATGCCGAAACCGTCATCGCGCAACTGCCGCTCTGGTTCGAGCACTACAACAATCTTCACCCGCACAGTGCTTTAGGATATCAATCACCGCGCGAGTTCATCAGCTCGCAATCTCAAACCTGAGCATGTCCGGTCTTTTGGGGGCAACTCCAGAGGCTGAACCGGGCGCCGGACGAAAAAGACAAGCTCACGGCCCTGGATAGGATTGCTCGGGATATGACCTTGCTGGCCACGCTGGTGACGAGGCGCCGGCATGCAAAATCCGAAAACGCCGCCGATCAAGATCAATCAACATCATTTGACGCCTCGGATGAGCCCGCAGAGCTGGCATTCGCGCCGCTCGGAATTGCAGCGCAGAATGGGGACGAGATTCACTCCATCAATTCGATCGCACAGGCCATCGAATATCTGACGACGAAATGGCCGATACGCTACGGCGATGCGTTTGAAGAAGCATTGCAGGCCTGCGTCGACGGCGTCAAAGGCAGAGTTTCACCCGAACAGGTTCGCTCTGCCTTCCTCAAGGCGGCTGACGCCGCCCGCATGCGTGTAATTCCCTGAGGCGATTAAAACCTGTCGGTTTGTTTGAGTTTGCAGCCATGCGAACAAGCAGGCGTCCTGGAGCATGCCGGGATAAAAGCAACTAACTGGCGAGTTGTGCTTGTTGCAAGCAAGGAGGCCCGACCGCTGCTTGAAGCAAGGCAACCAGGCCTCCCGACCATCGCAAATTGGCGGTTGCGATAGTTCCAAAGATGTGGCTTGTCGCCGCTACATCGTCCATACGGAAAGCGGCGCGGGAGGTCTGATTGCGCCCGGCGTCGGAAAGTCGATTTCATAGTAAGCCAATGCCTAATACCATCAGGCCGAATGTTTCGGAATGCTACAGCGGCAACATGATCGCTCTGCCTGTCTTCCTGGGCGCTGTAGTGGAGATTGACACACCAAATATTTGCAGGCCGTGATTTGCCAGCACGCTCTTCATCGTTTGTCCGTTCATAGGGAGAGGAGTTGGGCGCAGTTGGGGGACCTGACGTTCCTTCTAGGGGTCCGCCCCGTCAGGCCTCCCAGCGCAGCAGATGAATATCTGCGGTAGCGATAAAAACTCGCAGAACGGCGTCCTGCCTGTCTATATCGAAAGCGACACATCACACCCGATTGCGTCACCCGGAAGCCGCCGCGGCCGGAGGCCTTTGCGAACGAAGCGAAATTGCCGCGCTTGGTTTCATACATTCTGCGTCCGCGGCAGACGCGAAGCCATCCATCTCATTCTGGTTATATTGTTTTTGCCGCCGCGATTCCGACATTTTGCGGTGCGTCAAAGTATAGAATCAATATTCTCTCAATACATATTGCGACAAAACTATACAAATAAAGCTTGTATCTCACAAATATTTATTAGTGACTGCGTATTTACAGTTATAATCACGTCTATATTATGGCCTCAACGTGAACTTTCGCAAGTTACATGTTGAATCTCGTGAATTCCTTCGAGGAGAATTTTCGAATGCGCAAGTTTTTGGGGACTACGGTTTTCTTGTTGGCGACGGTTGCGGGAAGTACCGTCTATGCAGCAGATCTCGCAACTTCCACACCGCCTCAAGCTCCCGTCGAGGCGGCGCCGGTATTTTCGTGGACCGGTTTCTATGTCGGTGTGAATGCCGGCGGCGGTTTCGGAGGCAACGACGATGTCGGGTTCCATTCCTTCGGAAGCTATCTTGGCAGATTTGGCAAGCTTGAGGGGTCCGGTTTCCTCGGAGGTGGCCAGATCGGCTACAACTACCAGTTCGACCCCAATTGGGTAGTCGGCCTCGAAGCCGATTTTCAGGGTGCTGACATCAGCGACTCCTTCCGAAACGGCACCGCAAGTGCATCTTCCAAGATCGACTGGTTCGGCACTGTCCGCCCCCGCATCGGTTACGCCTATGACAACACTTTGTTCTACGGCACCGGCGGTCTCGCCTATGGGCACGTTGACTACAAGGGTGCCTTGGGCGGCGTAAGCTTTGACGATGACAAGACCAAGGCCGGCTGGACCATAGGTGCCGGCGTCGAACATGCCTTTACCGACCATGTGACGGCAAAACTCGAATATCAGTATGTCGATTTTGGCAGCAGCAACGTGGGCGGGGATGCGCTCAACTCCAAAGCGAGCCTCGATTTCCATGCCGTCCGAGTGGGTCTGAACTACAAATTCTGATCCAGTTTTGCCTTGAAAGACAATACGTTAATCTGTCGGAGAGGGTAATAACATGGCTTTGATTGGCATCAACCTAATCAACAATGGCACGACTACGATTGATAGTAGCAATGCCGGCACTTCCTCGGATAGCATCCAGCTCAATCTGGTTGCCAACGGTACGGTGATTGTTGACGGCGTTGATGTCGATATTAGCAGTATCGTCGGCATCGGCGGGGCTTCAAATACAACGATCAAAGCAGTTCGTGGTGCGAATGTGACGATCAATGCCGGCCTCGCCAATGTCGGGGCCGCTTCGACCTATACTTATGCGATAGGTACCGATTCGAGTATTACGGCGGATGTGGGCCTGCTTACTGTCGATCTTTTGAACGGGGCTACTGTGGATTTTGCCGATGCAAAGGGTAGTGGGCTGTTCGCCTACGATCCAGGCGGCATCAATTTGAGCCTCTCGACTCCGCCGAACGTCGTAAACGTTCAATCGGGAGACAGGATCGAGGTAGTAGGCTCGAACGTTGTCTCTCAAACAGGGAATACCGTCACCTTCTTCGGCGGTCTCTTGAACGCGGTACCGTTCGGCTCCTATACCATACCCATGGGTGTCACCTACACCTACGATGCCAACGCAGACAGCCTGACTTTTACGAGCTGCTTTCTGCGCGGCACACTCATCCGCACACCCGAGGGAGATACTCCGGTCGAGGATTTACGGGCCGGCGATCTCGTGGTTACCCACAAAGGCGTTGCGGAAATCAGATGGGTCGGACGGCGCCGGATTGATCCGAAGGCGATCGATAAGCCACGTGATACCCTTCCGGTTCGCATACAGGCGGGCGCCCTTGCCGAAAACGTCCCTTCCCGGGATCTTTACGTTTCGCCCGACCGTTGCATGTTTCTGGAGGAATCGTTGATTCCAGCAAAGTTCCTCCTCAACGGTACCACGATCACGCAGGAGACGACTTTGGTGCCGTTCGAGTATTACCATATCGAACTCGAACAGCACTCGATCATTCTTGCCGAAGGCGCAAAGACCGAGACATATCTCGCTCTCGGTGGTCGTATGTCCTTCCTTGAGCCCGGCGTACTGCGGTTTGGTTCCTTTGCAAGTACAGCAACGCGCACCTGGAACGACTGGTGCTATCCGCCAGTCTATGCCGGCAGAGTGCTCCAGCAAGCCCGTATGTCGATTGAAAGGCGGGCGGCGGAAATGGGCTATCGCGTCCGCGAAGCTGAAGCATCCTGAGAGAAGAATAACACCGCCATAAGACGGTGCTATTTCGTCCTATTTACTAAATGGAGATCGGGTTAACGGACGAGCTTCGATCAAGAGCCGTCGGTTGGTCTAAAAAACACGCAGATTTTTCTCCATCCTGCGTCCTTCCCATTTTGAGTATCGGCCGTTTGGCCAGTAAGACTCGCTTATCTGTTGTTTTTACAAGGGGATACTCATCAAATTCGCCATCGGTTTGGCGGTATGGATGCCTGTCGATCTTACGGCCTATAACGCTCTCCCCGGGTGCCCCGATGGTGCGCGGGTCAGGGTTGGCGAAGTAATCGAGCATTGCTGCAGAGCCTAAGCATCTCGTGGCGGTAGCCGATTTCAATCCGAGCGAAACCACACTCTCAAACCTTAAAGTCTTCTCAAGAACAGCTGGCGAACGACCCATCGGCAGCGTTTAGATGAAAAGCGAGGTAACCCGAGTCTTCGTGCCCGACGAACGCTGCAACTATCTGACAGCGCGTGTGATTCCGCTTTGAAAGTCAACTACGCTTCGGCGAGAACAGAAAATATCTTTATTAGACTATGATTAAAGAGATTTTGTCGCGTTTTATACTGCCGTGACGGGATTGGTGTGGCGGGGGTGGGATCGCCTGGACAAGAGTGCCGATGGTCTTTGCATGCTCTGGAGTTCCTCGCGCTGCGGCGTCGGTAAGGAGATGTGCGAAGGGCGAACCGAAGCTCCATCGTCCTACGCGATGAGGGTCAGCATAGACTAGTTCTGAACTCGTTTACTTTAACGGAGCAAGAAACATGGCGGAAGGCAATTATAGTGCCACCACTGCGAGTGGCGTACAGTATAATCTGACCTATGACCCTGGCGTACTTGGGGTAGGTGCAAACTATGATCTCACCATCACCAACCCGGATCTTACGACGACGACGGTAAACAATATCGCGCCGGGCAATGTTGCGACGCCGGTTAATGGCACCAGTTCGCTGTCTATCCTCTCGGTCCTTGGGAACACCAACTATGTGGTGGCCCCCGGCGCGACGGCAACCGTCAACATTACCGCTGCGCTATTGGGTTCGTCCACGGTCTATGTGGGCGGCGACGCTACCATCAATTCTGGTATTAGCTTGCTGAGCGGCATGACCGTTATTGTTGACGGCGGCACCGCCACCGCTGCCGGCGGCTCGGTCCTCGGAGCGCTGAGCGGCTTGACCGTCGATATCGAGAATGGCGGCTCGTTCACCAACGGAGCGGCGTTGATAAGCGCGCTGAACGGCACGACCATCAACTTCGGAGCCGGTGGGGGCACCTTCATCGCGAACGCCGGTGGGGCGGTTCTCGATCTTTCGTCGACGACCATCAATAGTTTCGATGCCGCGACGGACAAGATTGAATTCCAGGGGCTGGCCGGATCGGTGGATCACTACACCATCACATCGAGCGGCGGCTCCCAGACGATCAGCCTTTTCGACAGCAGCAACAATCCGCTCGGAAATGTCAGCGTTGCCGGTACCAGTTTTACGACCGGCACTTTCATCGCCGGCCAGGCGGGTCCGCTGACAATCACTGCGAATGGTGCGGCGATAGACATTACTCCGGTGGCGACGCCCTGCTTCGTTTCCGGAACGCTTATCCTTACCGCGCGCGGCGAGGTCGCCGTCGAAGATCTGAGGGTTGGCGACCTGGCGATCACGGCGACCGGCGAAGCCCGTCCGATCATTTGGATCGGCAGCAGACGGGTCGAACGGCCGGTGCGCAATGAGTGGCCGGTCCGGGTTCGTGCCGGCGCGTTCGGCGATAACATGCCCGCTCGCGATCTGCTGCTGTCAGGCGGCCATGCGGTCTGCGTGGACTTGATGGGCGAAGTGTTTGTGCCGGTCGGCGAGCTGGCCAACGGCGCGACGATCGTCCGCGAGGAGTGGCCCGAGGTCACATATTGGCACGTGGAACTGGAAAGCCATGATGTGCTGATGGCCGAGGGCATGGGCTGCGAGAGCTACATGGAAGTGGGCAATCGCGCTTTCTTCGGCAGGGCTTATGGCCGCCTTGTCGAGGTCGACGCCGCTCAGCGTGTGGCCGAGAGCCTGACCCGTTATGCCCGCCCCTTCGTCGACCGTGGTGTCCTCGTCGAGGCGATCCGCGAGCGGTTGATCGCGCGGGCGGAGGCACTCGGCTGGAGCCGGGCTGCGGATATGGACCTGCATATGCTCGTCGACGGCAAACGCGTGGAGGGGCAGATCGACGGCGACCTCGCCCGGTTCATCTTCCCGGCTTCCGCAAAGACGGCGAGCCTGGTGTCGCGGACCTTCTCTCCTGGTCGGGAAGTCCGTGCGCTTGGTGTGCGGTTCGAAAGCCTGCGCATCCTTGACGGCCTCAAGACGGATTGCGACGTCGCCTTGAACGGCCTCGTCGGTCTGCATCCCGAAGAGATTGCTGCGGGTTGCAACTGGGCTTGGACCAATGGTCATCTCGCGCTGCCCGCCACGCTCTGGGCGGATTGCAAGGGTCACGTGATCCTGCGCCTGACGGGCTACGTCGAAGCCGGTCAGCCCTGGGTGGCGCCGGAAGAAAAGGTCGTCGCGGGGCTCCGCGCCGCTTGAGGAAAGCCCACCTTTCGGCGGTCCGCCTTTGGGCCGCCGACAGAGTGAGGAGCTGTTCAGCAGCCGGAGGCGGATGGGATCGACCTATCCGTCTCCGGCAAGAACCGGCGGAGTTGCGAGCGCCGACAAACCATCGCCGAAATCCCCTTGGCCATCGCGATCAACCTGACCCAACAAACCGGGCGAGATTTCATGAACATTTTCCGCAGCAAGGAAGAAATGAGAAACGTCGTCAGCGAGGCAGACGTCGCGCGGGATTCGAGATTGTGGCAGAAAGCGGCCGACCTCTATGATGAGCATTTGCAGACCAATCCCGAGGACACGGGGATTTGGGTTCAGGCGGGCAACTGCCTCAAGGAAGCGGGTGACTACCGCGAGGCAGCCAAGCGCTACCAGAAAGCCCTCGAGCTCAATCCGGATGATTCCGATATTCACCTGCAGCGCGGGCACTTGCTGAAGCTCACCGGACGCATGGGCGAAGCAATCGAAAGCTACAAGCGCTCGGTGGAATGCAACCCCGGCAACCACGACGCCGTCATCGAACTCGTGGCAGCGGGCGCCGCTGGCGACGTCTTCTCAGATTTCAGCGCCGAGAGCGAAAAAGCGGTAAAGACCATCTGGCTCGACGTCACCGACCTCATGGAATATGCTCAGCACAATAAGAGCCTGAGCGGAATTCAACGCGTCGTCGCCAATCTGGTCCTTCATATCGAGTCCGGTATTTTCGGAGATTACCGCGTTATCCCGGTGATCCCGGAGTATGATCGCCATCGTATTCTCGCCGCGAGCCCGGCGGCACTTGCGACGCTTGTTCGCCAGTTCGATGTCCCGATTGTCGATCGCAGCATGGTCGATAAGGCAATTGCCGCCGTGTTCGACGCGCGCTTCGAAGTTTGGCCCACGCAGGATGATATATTCGTCGTTGCGGGCGCTTTCTGGATCTATCCGCATTACGATGTCATGCGGAAGCTTCGTGAAAAGGGCATGCGCTTCTGCGTATTCATTCATGATCTCATTCAGATCCGGAATCCGGAATATGTCCAGCAGGCTGCCGTCGACAAGTTTCAAAGACAGCTGATCGATGTATTGTCGGTTTGCGATTTCGTTCTGGCGAATTCGGAGTTCGTCGCATCCGAAATCAGAGCCTATTTCAAGGAGCGTCTCAACTTCGAGCTGCCCGTCAAGGCAATTCCGCTCGCAACGGAGCTGCGGAAGACGCAGAAGAAGACGAGGATTCTCAATACCAACATCCTCGGCATGGCAGAGGAGGAATATGTCCTCTGTGTTGCAACGATCGAGGTTCGCAAGAATCATATGTACCAGATCCGCATCTGGGAACGTCTGATCCGCGAACTGGGCGAGAAGGCACCGAAACTCGTCTGGGTGGGCAAATGGGGTTGGCAGATCGACGAATTGCGCCACCATCTGGCCACTCACGGCTATGTCGGGGACTGGCTCTATATTTTCAACGACATTTCGGACGACGAGCTGGAATATCTATACCGGCATTCGCTGTTTACGACCTATACAAGCTTTGCCGAAGGCTTTGGCCTGCCCATTGGCGAGAGCCTGAATTACGGCAAGCCCTGCATCGCCTCCAACGCCACCTCGATGCCCGAAGTTGGAGGGCATTTCGTGCGTTACATCAATCCTTACAACATCGAGGACGGTTACAACATCTTCAAGCAGGTCATTGTCGATCGCAACGATCTGGCCGACTGGCAGCGCGATATCGAGCAGAATTTCGTGCCGAAATCGTGGGATGCGTTCTGCTCCGAGCTGTTCTCGACGGCGATCGACATGAGCGTCGAGCTGGGAGAGCAGCCCGGCCGTTTGAATTGCCGCCTGCCTCGCAGCGAGATCATCGAAGGCGGCGACACGGCGCTATTGCGGATTGCCGCCGAAGGTCGGCGGATCGTCACCTTTCGCGCAGCACGTGACTCTGGCTGGTTCGCCATGGAGGATTGGGGTGTCTGGGCAAGCCAGCGCCGCTCCCGGCTTGTGTTCGATAGCGAACTCGCCGAGGGCCAGAAAGTGCGTATCTACCTGGAGGTGATGTGCCCGCCTGGCAGCCAGAACATTGTTTTGATCACCGATGCCGGGGGGGAAACGTCTTCCTTCCAGTTGATCGACCGGCCGACCTACATTTCGTTCGAAGGTGTTGTCGGACCGCAGGGGAGGGTGACGGTCAATCTGCTGACGAGGGGCAGGTTCGCCGATACCGGCGCTCGGTCATGCCATCTCGGGCTTTCAGCCGTGGCGTACTGCGACGGGGCGGCCCCACTGGAACGAGTGGGTTTGTTGGAGAAAGTCATGCTCCAATCGCAGCTAGGCCGAAACTGATTGAAGCCGTCCCGTTAGGCGGCTTGGCCCGCCTCAAAATGTAATTTTGATCAATTCGATTCCCGAGATCAGTGCTGTGAGTGGAGGTTGTTTATGGATGGAAGTTTAGAAACGATATGTCAGTTCCTGTATGGGAACGATATTCCTCCATCTCATAAAGATCATATTAGGCGACATGGTATTTCGGATGGAGAACTATCTTATTCAAAAATTCGCTCTGTTATAGGTGTTTTTGATCGTCAGAGCTTAAACACACCGATCATTGTCAGATTTGGACCAGAGGATATTTTCTACGCTGATCTTGGATCATTTAGCTTGGCGGTAGACAATGCGGACAGGGCAGTCGGCCTTTCGATACTGCATTCAGGTATATATGAGCCTCATGTCACTGCCTTTTGTAAGTCAGTGATCAAGGAGGGAATGCATGTCGTCGATATTGGTGCAAACATCGGGTATTTTACGCTGTTGTCCTCAAGGCTCGTTGGACCATCGGGTTCCGTGACAGCAATAGAGCCGAATTCCGAAAATAGTCGCTTGATACTGTTGAGCATCGAGCGAAACGGAATTGACAATGTAAAGCTTCTGCCTGTCGCACTATCCAGCGCCGAAGGGGCTGCCTATTTCTCTACGCATGTGGGTTCCAATGGCGGGTTGCTGCCGGAAACTTCCGCTGTTTTAAGCAGTCCTTATTGTACGGTGGTGCCGGTTTTTCGTCTGGATCAGCTGGTCCAAAAGCGCATCGATTTCATCAAGGTTGACGTAGAGGGCGCAGAGTCCAAGGTTTTTGACGGCGCTTGGCCTCTTATAGAGCGCGATCGGCCCATCATATCGACGGAGTTCTCGCCGGAGATGCTTCAGCGCATATCTGGGGTGGATCCGCTGAGCTATTTAAAGAGGTTTACAGATATTGGTTATCACATTGGTCTTCTTGATCGAGCGGACCCGACGGGCGCACCGAAGGACATAGGAGACCCTGGCCTGTTTTTACAGAACTATGGGGCGAATACTCGCCTTGAAGATCTGGCGCTGATCCCCCGTGAGCGGCTTTCAAACTGAAATATAACTATTGAGAATTTCCTCCGTTGGGAGTTCTAGCGTGCATTTGGCAAGTGGCAAGAGATGAGGCGAAGCGGCGTCGTCTCCATAAGTCGGTGAGGACTGTAAAAATGCCAATTTCCAAGGACGACGTGAGCTACGGCTATCGCTATCTCTTGGGCAGGTTGCCAGAAAACAACGACCGTACTGCCGGACAATTTTTGCTGCTCGCATGGGCACTTCTGGTGTTCAGTTTCAGTACGGGTGCCTGGGCGCAAAGCGCCAGCACGGTCCAAACAAACGCTGCGTTACAATCGACGTCCATTTCGGGACTGGCTGTGGGAACGACCATTGTCCGTAGCGGGTTTTACGCCGCCGGTGACGGCGGCGCGGCTACATACACCTTGTCGGCATCCAACTGCACCGGCCCAGATAACGGCGCGAAGGTCCAACCATCAAGCGGGACAGGGTGTTGGATGCTGCAGCCTAGCACAATAACGGACATCCGCATTTGGGGCGCACAAAACAACAACTCGACAGATATTGGCCAATATGTCCAGAAAGCCTACGACGCAAATGTTGGTTGCATCTTTATCCCGGCGGGAATTTGGTTATGGTCCTCTGCAGTAACAATGTCGGCGCAGACCCCTTGCTTCCGCGGAGCAGGCTGGAATGAGGCGGTTTCAGCGGGATCATTGAGCAGCACAAATATGCTTGGTACGTGGATTCACCGCTCTAGCACTTCGTTCACCCCCGCCACAATAAGTGGACTTGCTGGCCAAGGAGGTACGCCCTCCTTTTCTTATATAGCGTTCTATGACGATCAGCCAACGATTGGTACTGGTCCCTGGACCCCAAACGCCTATCCATATTTCTTCGTACTTAACAATAATGGCCGGGTCGATTTTGATAATATCATGTTCTATAATACAACGCATTGCATCAGTGTCTTTAATTCTGCGCGCGGTCACATCACAAATATTTATGGCCAGCCCCAGGGAACGTGTCTTTCCTTTGATCACATGCATGATATTTCGACGCTTAAAGATATCCAGTTTTGGCCTTTCTGGTCAGGGGCTTCCGTCGTCGCGGCGTTCGACCAGACTGTTGATCCGATTGTCTACGCGCGATCCGATTCACCTTTTATAGACGACATTTTTACCTTGTCTTATCATAGTGCCCTAGCCTTTACCCAATCGAACGAAGGTACCACGACGGGTGCCCAGATCGGTTCTGTGTCCGCTGACGCCACGTTATACGGCATTTGGATTAAGCCCGACGCGACAGGCGTGCAATTACAGATCGCCAATCTTCGCGGGTCGGGCCAGGCATTTCCCGGAACCGGAAGTCAGCCTGGTTCAGGCACCTATCGGGATTCTGGGACAAGTACGCAGGTATCGATCGGAAATATAGATTGCTTCTACGCTGGCGGTAGCTGCATCTCTGTATTGGGCAGCGGAAGCCTGCAATTTGGTAACGGAGTCCTTTGGAACTACAACAACGACAATAATGGGTCGGCCGCTATTGATGCCGGAGCTTCCGGCTTTATTTCAGGCGCAAATCCACCAAGTATAGCCAATGTCACACATCCAGCACCTGTAATTCCCACAACATCCGCCGGCGGCATTTATGAGCTGCGCGGCGTAAGACAGTATTGGACTCCGGGAGTGGTCGGGAGCGGCGAGAGCGGCACGGTAACGTATAGCTCGCGTGTTGGGACGTTCTGGTATGATGGCTCTCAGGTGACGATTACCTTTTACATAAACGGTACTACCTCCAGCGGCCTCTCAGGTTCTCTCTTTATCAATGGTCTGCCGTTTACGGACAATGAGCTACCAGACCAGCACGCGTTCTGCACCATTTCCAGTATGGCGGGAATTACGCTCAGTCCCTCGTTTACTATTCTATCTGGGGTTGTAGTCAGTGGCTTAAATCAAATATTGCTTGTCCAAAGTGGCAGTGGCCAGGCGACAATACCGGCCCCGACGACGATTGTGACGGGCGGTTCCGGCTCCTTCGTACTTGGAGGATCATGTACGTTCGCATCAGGGCAATAAGAAGAACAACGAACAACGACCGTCGCGGCTTGTGCACCAAGAAATATCACTTAAGGACCAGAGAAATGCCAATTTCTAAGGACGACGTGAGCTATGGCTATCGCTATCTCTTAGGCAGGTTGCCAGAAAACAACGATGTTATAGAAATTTATCGCCAGGCATTCGAAGACGTTGAATTATTCCGCCAGCATCTGATGGAGTCTCCCGAGTATAAATTAAAGAATCCGATAGCGGTCACTAAATCTTTTCTGGCCCATACTCCGCCCTCCGATATTGAAACCACCATGGACGATCCCACTCTTAAACAGGTGGTATCCAAGACGGCATCCTATTGGTCAGAAATTGGTGCTCAGGCGCCACATTGGTCTGTGTTGTCTTTGGATAAATATGTGCCGGATCAATTGGAACAAAATCTGGTTGAATTTTATGAAAGCGGTGTCGGAGATTTGTACTTGGTTTGCGACCTGCTCCGTAGAATGAACCGATCGCCAAATGACTTCAAAACTATCCTTGAATTTGGTTGCGGTGTGGGGCGTGCGACGGCTGCGCTGGCTACGGCCTTCAAGCATGTTATCGCGCTGGACATCTCAGCCCCTCATATTGAATTGGCGAAAAAGCATATTGCATCTTCGGGCGCCAATAATGTCGAGTTTATCCAAGTCACAGCTGAGAATGTCATGCCAGGGCGCGGCTTCGATCTTTGGTATTCCCGGCTGGTGCTGCAACACAATCCGCCGCCGGTTACACTGTCTATCCTAGAGAGGGCGTTTTCCGGATTGCCGCCTCACGGAGTCGCGATCGTACACGTTAGGACACATGAAGATGGTTACAGCTTCAAAGTAGCAGACTATCTCAAGGGTGGTTTCAAACTCGATATGGAGATGCACTCCACGCCGCAACATTCCATCTTGGAGCTGGCCGATAGAACTGGCTGCCGGTTATTCGAGTTGCATGAAGAGCCTGGCCATATCGACAATGTTACCAGCATCTTTGTTTTCGTGAAGAAATAACTCCCGCATACGCCGAAGGCCGCCTTGAGAAGTGTGCGGCAAAGTAGCTGACTGTGAGTACGAACATCTATACGCAATTCCGGACGGAAAACCGCCATACACTTTCCCGGAATTGCTGTAAGACTTGGATCAGAAAAACGCCGGATTGCGCCATACCTGATCACCATCCGCAACAAGCATCGGATCTCCGTGCGGATCGTCCCTGGTCTTCGCGGCAACAATGCCTTCGCAAACCCAGCCATGCTTGGGAAACAAGCTGATAAGGCGCCGATCCAAGTCAGCGGAATGCGTGCCAATGAATACGCGCTTCACCTGCTTCGTCACCACATCGATATGGCGTTCAAAGAGGTCGCCTTCGGCACCTTGAATATCGCAATGGATGAGATCAATGGTCCCTTTGCCGTCTAGGACCGTTGCTAGACTATAACATGCGACTTCTTCAATTTCCGCGATAAGGCCGCTATGATGCCTCAGGAATGTCCCGAATGCATCGCCATCGTTGCCTTCGCCAGAAAAGGCAGCGGCGGCGCCATAGACATGCCCGGCCTGCGCTGCCCGAGGGAACCTGGCTATCCCGTCCTCAACGCCGATGACCCCATGAATAACGTCGGCATCGCTATCCGGGATGGAGTTTTCACGAAAAGAATGGTGAATGTAATCGATATGACCACGATCCCCTTCGATCGGGATCACATGAGCGCTTAAGCCTTTCTGTTTGGCGGCCGCATAGCCGATCGCCGACCAAGGTGCCCATCCGGCACCGAGCTCAATCATGCTGAATCGCTCCCGAGCGTCGAGAACTGAGCGCAATACCGCGATCCATTCCAGGGCGGCCCCATGAAAATTACCGGGAAACGGAAATGATTCAACCAGTCCGGAATGGCTTGCAAGACCGACATGGTTCACGTTGGAAACACAACCGAGAAAGTTGGTCACAAAGCCTGCTCGGCCCGGACCCTCATACTTTCTGAATTGCCGAAATACATCCATTGCCTCTCTTCCGGAGGAGCCATATGTGTGAATGTATCCATGTATGGTCTTGAATTCATCAGACGTGCTGATTTGCCGTATAAGATCTTCATATGAAATTGAGTTCTTCTCCAACAACTCGAGATAAGAACTCATGCCGTTCTTGTCAGGATCTCTTCCTAGAAGACCTTTATATGCTGCGATGATGACGTCCTTTGCATCGCTTGTTTTCGATTGCTCTTCGATCACGATGTGCTCCATTTCCGTTTCTATGCGATAGTGAACTTCAATAAACGCACTGATTGCAAAAAAGACGATGCGATACGTCGAACTGCGATTACACAACCCTCTCAGGGCACTGATATCGAGGTCAGCCGCTTTCATGATCCCTGATGGCGGTGACCATGAGCCAGCCCAGCAGATAGCAAAGGCTCAGGGACAGGAAAACGACCGTAACGTTCTTCAGCGCATAAGGCATCTCTGCCTCGTCTGGCATCTGCGGCGGAACGACGACCTCAAGATAGAGCTGTTGGCGGCGGGCATCGGCTCGGGCTGCTTCGAGCGCATCGAGCGCGGCAACGAGCGCCTTGTTGGAAAACTCCCGCATCAGGACGAGACTTTCGTAATCTGCAATTCTGGGCGCGACGGATTTGTCGGATCCGACCATTTTTGCTCGCTCATTCTCGATCTGCTGCTCCAGTGCCGCGACCTGGCTCGTCAGAAAGGGAATGGAGTTACTGTCCGGCGCAGTCTTGCGCGTCTCTGCAAGGCGTGCCCGTGTATTGGCGAGAGCGGACGTCAGATTGCTGATGAGATCGATCATCGACATGGAGCTGGCATTCGGATCGACCATCAGCTCCTTGTTTCTGAAGTTTGTTATGTTTCTTTGGGCATCTATGACCCGCTGCTGCGCCTGCTGCACCTCGCCATCGGCAAAGCGAACCGCATCGCCGCGGGCGCGATTGTTGAGCCGGTCAAGAAGATCGCCGCCAAGTGCCAGCAATGAGGCGTTCATATCCGCGGCATCCTGCGCGTGAAAGGCTGTCGTCCGCAGGACGGTGATGCCTGTGGTGTCGTTGTGAATGACAGACACCCGGCTCGAATAGTAATTAAAGAGCTGTTCCTCGCTGTTGTTTTCCCAGAAGCGGGGAAAGCGCGTCAGCCAGTCCGCCTGCGGACTGCCAAAAATAGCACGTACGGGAAGCTTTTCGGCAAGTTCCTTCAGCGCCTGGCGGGAGCGGATATATTCCTGCACGGAAAAAGTATCGTCCTGCGAGCGCGTTATCCCGCTGTTCTGCAGCAGAGAACCGAAAACATTGGAGGATGGCGGCGCGGCCATGCGGACGACGAAAGAGGATTCGGACACATAGATTGGAGCGGCGATGAATGCGTAATAGGCGCTGACCGCCAGGGTAGGGGCAACAACCGCCAGCAGATAAACGCTTAGACGGCCGTAACGCTTGCGACGCTTTCGGGCCTTTGCAGGTCCGGCAATCGAAGTTGCAATCATGCGGTGGAAAGGCTGCCGGCGCTGATCTGCATCGACTTTCTTGTTTTGGGTCTCGGGGTTAATCAGAGCCATGACCATGCCCTTTCTGGTGGTCGTCTGTCGTTGCATATCCGCGAGCGGACGTCACGGACGCTAATTGTCCGAGCCCGGCGCAATGAAGATTGAGCGGTTGCCCTTCGCCGGTATCGTTGACCGACCGTCCGATGGAGACGGGGTAGCGACCAGGAGGGCTTCGGATGCATCAGGTATCTGCAAACGCGCGCGGAGGGTCGCAGTTCATTGACGGGTTGAAGATTCAGGGGCGCGTCCTTGGTGCGCTGATCATGCGCGAAATGCTCATACGCTACGGGCGGGAAAACATCGGCTTCCTGTGGCTTGCGCTGGAACCGATGATCCTGACCACGGGTGTCATGATCATGTGGACGCTGCTCAATCATGAGGCGCACGGATTGACCGTCGCGGCTTTCGTTTTGAGCGGCTACATGCCGCTGACGCTCTGGCGCCACATAACCGGTCACGCAGTGTCTTGTCTGCGTCAAAATCTGCCCTTGATGTACCATCGCCAGATCCGCCTGGCTGACGCCATAATTGCCCGTGCGCTTCTGGAGACTGCCGGCACGACCGCCGCTCTCATCGTCGTCTACACGGTTGCGCGTTTGGCCAACATCATTCCGCCCTATCAGGATCTCGGCCTGGTGCTGGCGGGCTGGCTGTTCATGGCCTGGCTCTCTTTCGCGGTGGCGCTCATCTTTGCCGCCGGTTCGGAACGGTTCGAGTTTGTTGAGAAGCTGGTGCCGCCGTTTCAATATCTCACATTGCCGATCTGCGGCATGTTCTTCATGGTGGCCTGGCTTCCCAGTGGCGCCCAGAAGCTGGCGCTCTATGTCCCTCTCGTTCATTGCTTCGAGCTTTTTCGTGCCGGTGTCTTTGGCGATTCCGTGCAAACTTTCTATGACATTGATTACCTCGCGAAGTGCTGCCTGTTTACGACGGCTGCCGGCCTCTTCCTGATCAACGTGGCACGCCATCACATCAAGTTCGAATGACGCCGCTGCGGTCGCGCTAACGTTGGGCATAGTTCGTCACCTGGTACTGGAATTCCAAGGAGCGTAGCAGCGTTGTAACTCGAGGTGCTGAAGCCGCCGGTTGACGTCCTCGGCACGATCTTCATGAACGGCAAATATGTTCGCTGCGGTGCCGGCCGGAAAGTTCGAGTTGAATTCTTCGGATGTCGCCATTCGCATCAGCCGATGCTCGGACGTTGTCCAGATGTGGTAGCCGAAATCTGCGAGCTGGCGGTGGATCGCGCCTGGAGCGGTTTTGGAGACAATGGAGAGCATATCGTGGTTGATCTCCATCAATAGAGAAGGCTTACATGTGGCGATGGTTCTTTGCGCCCCCTTCAGAAACAAGCCTTCCGCTCCCTGTATGTCGACTTTTATGACATCAGGCCGCAGATTGCCGATAACACGATCCAGTGTTTCGACCTTGGTCTTGCGATCGACCTTGACTTCAGCGCGGGCAGTAATCAGTCGCGTGGCTCCCGCGTTGACTGTTTCCCCCGCGTCATCAAGGGGTAATTCTCCCGGAGCATCCGCGAGAGCGAGCTGGTGAACGCTGACTCGGTCTCCAAGTCCGTTCTCCACGATCGATCGATTGAACAACTCGCAGAGCTTCGGTAGAGGCTCAAAGGCGAGAACCGTTCCTCTAAATGGGGAATGATGGGCTGCGACAGAGAGGGAATAGTACCCCACATTGCCGCCGACATCGATGAATTGCCCGTTATCGGGCACGATGGCTTTCACGAGCTCGATGTCGAACTTCTCATACTCACCGTTCATGATGCCGAAGGAAATATGATATTGGCGAAGGTCCAGATACAATTTGAAATTGTATGCGGTTTCAAAAAGGACGACGATCGACCTCGGCACGAAATTGTGAAACAGCAATTCGCGATGACGTTGGTGGAATTCGTTGGAAGTCAGAAAACGTCTGCGATGGACGTCCAGCGGCAGGTCGGTGATTTGCAGGAGATGATTGCCGATGACATTTCGCTCATCGTCGTTGATCGGACGGCCGAGAATGAATTTGTAGCAATTCTCGATGTCGTAAAAGCTTGTCACGTCGCCGCTCCCGCGTCTTGCCGACGAACTTTGTTATTATGTTGCGCCAGCACCGCCGCCTCTCACTGCAAAATCGCCGAGGTAGGGAATCTCTCGATACGCCGCGAAGCGCGTTGAGCAGCATGGCGTCGTGGCGAAAAATCTGCCTCAATCAGCGCCTCCAGATCATCGAAATGCGTATCCCACCCGCTTGATGACCCGGGCTTCATTCGGCGTTGCGGCGAGGCGGCAATCATGTCCAGCGCGGCTCTCCAGCTCAGCCCGTCTAGAGGGTCCAGAAAGATGGCGGGCTGTCCGGCGGCAGCCTCGCGATGGGCGCTGATGTTGGAGGCGATGACCGGCGTGCCGAGCGCGATAGCCTCGGCGACAGGCATGCCATATCCCTCCGTGAAGGAAGGCGCGAGAAGGGCGGCCGCGCCCGCCACCAGCCGCGCCAAGGCAGCATCCTCCAGCCCCGGCACTTCGATGACGAGGCCGGGCAGGGCAGGGCATCGCTCCAGCATTGCCAGGATGTGGCTGTTTTCCCATCCCCTTTTGCCGACGATGACCAGCCGTGGCGCCTTCGGCCCGTCGCGCTCGGCCAGATATTGCCACAGGTGCAGCAACAACATGTGGTTCTTGCGCGGTTCGATCGTTCCGAGCGTCACGAAATATGGCTGCTGTGGTCGCGGCATCTCCGATGACGGCGACAGGAAGCATTGTTCGACACCGGGAGGCAGCACGGCGATAGAGGGCAGCTTTCGATTGCTTTCCTGGGCAAAGGTGCGCAAGGCGCGCGCCGTTACCTGGGAGTTGCAAAGCACCAGCGATGCGTGTTTCAGCACCGTCTCCATCCTGCGGCGATGCCGCTCCGGCTCCTCCGGTCTGACGAATTCCGGATGCGATAGCGGAATGAGATCATGGACGTAGAAGACGCCGTTTCTGCCGGCTTCTCGAAGCCAGGAGAACGCCGATGTCCGCTCCAGCCGGCTGTGTGATACGTGGACGAAAGACGCCCTGTCCGGCAACGCCAGGCCATGAGCGAAATGATTGGCGACGGCATGCGCAATCTTGCGCAGCTTTTGCGTATGAGCCTGCCCTGCTTTTACTTCCGACGCCGACTGCCACCTGATCTTGCCATCGATGGCGGCGAAAATCCGTTCGAGAAGGGCGGACTGTGCGGGCGATATCTCCGTTGCTGCCCAGCGGCTGTTAAGCATGGAGACCAACTCGTCCGCCCGCTTCGACGGAACGGTGACGGCGCTGTTATGACCGGTTTCGACAAACCACGACGGTTGCGGAAACGCACCGAGATCGGTCAAGGCAGTCCGTTTGCGGCGCTCGTTCAGCCAATTCGCATAATGAAGCTCATAGCGATCGATGCCGGTGGGCGTCGGGCAATGCGACCGTTCCATCAATCGCGAGATGTCCATAACGACCGGCTTCATCATTTTTTTCTTGCCTCGAGCATGTGGATGACCTGTGCCAGCCAGCGCCGCCGCGACGGATTGGGAGCGATGCCTTGGCGGGAACGATAGAGTTCGGCGACCACGTCTTCCGCCTCGCACGAAAGATTGGTGATGTTCGACCAATATCGCGGATAGAGGATGAGTGTGCCGGCCACGAGGGCGTCGAGCGTTAAAGCGCGCTTTCGCCGCAACGAAACGACCGAATCCCGTGTGAGGCCCCAGCCGGCATAGAAGGGGAGACCGTGACACCATACCGGCTTTTCTCGCAGCAGGGCTTCGAACCCGATCTGCGATGTTGCGACATGAACCTCGTCGACAACGCCGAGGAGATTATCCAGATCAACATTGCCGATGACGAGATCGGCGGCTTCCGCCTCCGCCGGTGGCCATGGAGGCGGATGACGGCCAGCCGCCTTCGCCAGAAGATCGGGGTGTTGTTTGTAGATGATGAATGCCGCAGGTCTTGCGCGCCGGACGGCTTTGAGCAGTTCGATATCGGATGGATGACTTGCCATGCCGAACCGCAGCGAGGCGTCGTTCGGCACCTGCCCGGCCACCAGAACGATGTCGCGGTTTTCGGCGAGAGCACGATAATCCGGCGCCGGCTGCGGCGGCAGATTGTATTTGGTAATGCCCATCGAGACGATGGCTTGCCGCAGGCGCTTTGCGCGCGCAAGAAGCGCATCGTCGAAATTCGCCCCGTTCAGGATCGTCTCCAGCCGGCTTGGAGCGGAGGCATCGAAATAGATGCCTTGGTCGTCGAAGCAGAGCGAAGATGGGGGCACCAGCGAGCTGCCGAGGCCGGAGGAGCGAATGAAGCCATCTTCAACCCGAATGATCGGCAATCTCTTGCCCTGCTTCCACAAAATGGATTCATCGGGAGGAGTGGCGTTCCCCCAAAGGACGATGGTGTCGGCACTCTGGATCTCCGAGGCGCTCGGATTGGTGGCGAACTGCACCTGCGACCGGGGGCTGCTTAGATAGCGGCGCATGACCGCGCGTTTGTGAAGCGAAAAATTGACGCAAAGGTAACGGCCGGAGAGCGATCGGGCGCGCGTGCGCCATTCCAGCAGCCGTTCGACTGCCTGCTCGGCCGTGATCGGGCTGCGCGAGACGGGATCGACATAACGGGAATATTGAAAGAACGCAGCAGCAGCAAACTCGTCTATGCTGACATGGCGTCCACGACGCGAGCGCGCCGTCGTTGCGACGGTGCCCACGGCGCGGTCCGCAGTCAGTCCCCAGCCGGCATAGGCGGGCATGCCGAAGGTAGTGACGGGTATTTCCCGCAGAAGCGCTTCCAGCCCGAGTTGACTTGATACGGTCCAGACCTCATCCACCATATCCAGCAGGGAATGTGTCGAGACAGGGCGGTCCACAAGCTGCACGCCTGCCGTTCGGGCGTGGGGTTGAAGGAAACCCCGGGCCCGGCCCGCGATGACGTCGGGATGGCATTTGACGATGATATCGGCATTTTCCACGGCAAGAGCCGCCGTCCACATTCTTGCGAAGGTCGCGGCATCGGCACCGGCGCTTTCCACAGCGTGATTTCCCATCACCTCGTCGACAAGCAGGATGCGCCTGCGACGGCTTTGGCGAAGCGAAATGGTCTCGTCCCGCAGCTGATTATCTTGAGACAGCCGTTCGCGAATGATCCATCGCCGCAGATCGCGGGCGCGCTGAATATCCGTGTCGGATGGCGCATTTTGAAGCAGCGCTTCCAATCGGGAGGGCTGGCGGGCAGAAGAATGAATACCGAGATCGTCTGCGACGATGGAGACCGGCGATGTGGCGTCCTGACCGGTCGATTGCAGGAAGCCGCCCGCCACCGTCCAGAAGGGCAGACCTTGCACCTGCGCATAGAGGCGTGCCAGGCGGGCAAGCGGCCCGCCTCCCCAACTGACGACACCATCGGCGGCACCCATCGTCAATTCGATCGGCTTGAGCGAGGCGGAGAAGGCGGGGCCGATGAGAGGAAACCGTTGACGTGTCGGAAGGAAAGCAAGCAGTCGTGCGTTGATCGGGGGCAACCAGGACGGCTGCTCGTCTGCCTTTGTCGAGGACCGCGCCTCCTGGGGAAAAATCGTCGAATCTATGTGCATATAAGTCCCCCCAAAAGATGATCGCTAAGAGCGATGGCTCGCGCCTGAGCGAAACAGCCCGCGATGTCTGCTCACGGCCGGTTGCATGAGCGGAACCGCTTTGGGAGACATGAAACGCAACGGTAACTGGAGGACATCTTCCGGTATCGAAAATGGGAGGCTGCGCCGCCTACCCAGGAGAAGTTTCAAGAGGCTTCGGTCGATGAGCAGGTCTATACGGCCATCCGAGGCAAGGTTACTGCCGATATGCTGCAAGATGCCTCCGAACTTTCCCATTCCGAATTCCTTGAACCAGCAATGAGGGTGAAACGGCTAATCGAATGGCAGTTATCGCCGCCACAATTCGGCCTCGCCATACGGATCGCGTCGCCAAAGTATTAATTGCGACAGAAGGCAAATTAT
This sequence comes from Rhizobium sp. AB2/73, assembly GCF_020871915.1. NCBI lineage: Bacteria > Pseudomonadati > Pseudomonadota > Alphaproteobacteria > Hyphomicrobiales > Rhizobiaceae > Rhizobium > Rhizobium sp. AB2/73. The sequence continues at coordinate 748,486 of NZ_CP067072.1, forward strand.
TCTTGTTTCTGTATGTAAAAATTTCGAAAGCGCGGAAATATATTTGACTTTCTAAGGATATATGGGAATCTTTTGCAAAGTAAATTGCCATCGACATCGTCGTGCCCGTTGTTCGGAATGGCGAGCCGACACGATGGAAACCGGCTGACTGCGGTTGCTCGATCGGAGCTCCGGAAGGGCAGCGGCGGAGTGGTCCTCACCATTCCAAGAGAGATTTGATGGTCCCAAATGAGCCGTATCGAGAATAACAAGGAATTCACTGATTTCGTTAGGCTGGTGAATGCACGCTCATCCGGCGTTGTCATAGGTCAACCGGTTTCCTGGCCGCGTTCTGTCGCGCAATGGGCCCGATCGCAATTGCTGCTATTGCTGATCGTCGTCGTTCCCGGCTTGCTCGGGGCGATTTATTACGGTTTCATCTGCTCCGATCAGTATGTTTCCGAAACGCAGTTCGTCGTGCGCAGTCCGAACAGGAATGCCGCGGGGCTGCTCAGCGGGTTCCTGCAGAGCACCGGATTCGTTCGCGCGCAGGATGACAGCTACATCGTCACCGAGTTCATCAAGTCGCGCGCCGCCGTCGACGCCTTGGTAAAGAGGGATGGTCTGACGGAAATCCTCTCTCGCCCCGAAGGAGATCTCCTCAGCCGCTACCCGCTGCCTTGGGCGGAAGCCAATAATGAGGAGTTGTATCAGCATTATCTTCGTTTCATCAATGTACACACTGATAGCGGCAGCGGCGTGACGACACTGGATGCACGCGCATTTCGTGCCGAAGACGCCTATCGCCTGGCCAATGCCCTGGTTCAGCACGCGGAAGAACTCATCAACCGTCTTAATGATCGAGCGCGCGAAGATGCCGTCCGTTACGCGCAGATCGAGGTGAACGACAGCCAGATAAGGCTGTCCAACATGCAAAAGAGCCTTACGGAATTCCGCAATCGCGAAGCGCTAGTCGACCCGAGCAAGCAGTCGTCTGCTGCCTTGGACATGATTGCCCGGCTTTCGGATGATCTGGCCGACAGCAAGGCGCGTCTTTCTGCGCTGCAAGAACAGGCGCCGCAAAGTCCGCAAGGGGAGGCGCTGAGCGCGCGCGTGGCGGCGATGGAACGGCAGATCAGCGATGAACGGGCACGTATCGTTGGGAGTGACGGCTCGATGGCGCCTCGTATCGCGCAATATGAGCAGCTGTTGCTGGAGAGAGAAATGGCAGCGAAGATGCTGACATCGGCGACTGTTTCCCTGGAAAATGCCAGGATTGATGCGCAGCGGCAGCAATTGTATCTGGAGCGAATCGCCGATCCGAATTTGCCCGATCATGCGCTGTACCCGAAGCGCCTCGGTTCGTTTCTGATGCTGCTTGCGGTTTGTTTCGCGACTTTCTGGATCGTGCGCTTCTTCATGATCCAGGTACACGAGCACGCGACTCAGCAATGACCGGTCTCCCTTCCAGTCTCACGCAGATCGCCTCCCCGGGCGCGCCGGCGCCGAAGAGCGAAATACCCTGGCATGAAGATGGCATTGTCGGCGTGTTCGACCTCGTCAAGGAATATGAGGTGCATGGCCGGATGCGCCGCGTGGTCGACGGCGTGACATTCAAGATTGGCCGCGGTGAAAAGATCGCCGTCCTCGGACACAATGGGGCCGGCAAGTCAACGCTCGTGCGCATGATCGCAGGGATAGAGGAACCGACGTCGGGCAAGGTCGTGCGCAACATGTCGATGTCGTGGCCCATTGCCTTGAGCGGTGGCTTCGGCGGTTCGATGACTGGCTACGACTGCATGCGCTTCCTGTCGCGCATCTATGACAAGCCGTTCGATGAAATTCGCGATGTGGTAGAGGATTTCAGTGAGCTTGGCCGTTACCTGCGCATGCCTCTCAGGACTTATTCCTCAGGCATGCGAGCGCGGCTCGCCTTCGGCATGTCGCTTGCCATCGATTTCGATTGCTATCTCATCGATGAGGTATTGGCGGTTGGCGATAAACGCTTCCAGCTCCGCTGTTTTGAGGAGCTTTTCGTCAAACGCAAGGATCGCTCGATGATCATTGTGGGACATAATCTCAATGTGATCGGCGAGCTGTGCAAGTCGGCGCTGGTGTTGAAGAATGGCCGCGGCCGCGTCTTCGACGACATCGAAGCGGCATTTCGCATTTACTCCACATTGTAAGCCGGCCGACGGCTGGTTGTGTGGATCGGCAACAGTAGTGCACGCCATGTTTGCAAATTGACACAATATCAAGCGGCAGAATGCACCGCGTTTAAGCGCTTACCGGGACCCGATCGTATATAGATAGCGGCATTCCGGGCGCTGAGGCAGCGCTCTTAGCTAAGCCCCATCATGTATTAGAATAATTGAAATGAATATAGCGCGCGGTTTGTTTTAGCCGCAAGCCAGCGTGGCCGCTTGGCTACTCCTTTTTCCAGCGGACCTTGTGCATGCAACAAACCCTCCAACAATTCGATTGAGGTAAATTAGTAACTACTTCTGCAACCTGTGCCCGTAGACATGTCGAATATGTTTGCCGAGAGCGATTAATTTGTCCGATATCGTCGCTCGACATTTTCAACCTGTGGCCGCGCTACGAAGAGGTAGGATTCTGTATAACATCGTCACTATCTGTACTGTCTCGCTAAAATTCATCGTGCTAATTTAATTGTAAGTAATGCAACTTGCGATGAATGGTCTTGCCTCTCGAAGTGGGCGCGAGAGCAAAGGAATGGAGTCGTCAAAACGAACGCTAGAAAAAAGTGGCCTAGATAGAAATCACGTCTTAGCGATTGCTAATATACAACCTGAGATTTTGAGTAGGATTAGCGGATGGCGATGTTGGAAAGAGTTGTCGAGCAATGCGTTGGCACTTTCGAGGTGTATTCCCGGGATGCAATCATACGCAACCTTGACATGCTTGAACCAAACTGGAAATGGGCGGTTCCTTCGGAAACCTCAGGCGATTATTCCTTCAAATTCAGCAAGCAACCGCTTCAGTCGGCCTCGATTATAAGCGCCGAGCATTCGGCCGGCCTCGAGGGGACCGCGAAGCAGGACTTGCCGCGCGTCAGCATCGTATTTGTTCTCGCGGGGGAAATAGAGATCAATCACCGGCGAATGCGCAAGTCCTTGCGCATTCCTGCCAATTATGTCGCCAGCATCAGCGATCGGGCGGGCAAGCGGCTGGAGATCAAGCCGCGCAGCTCCTGGCTGCTGTTTCAGATCCCGGAATCTGTAATCCGTCAGCATTTCGAGGAGCTGACCGGCAAGCCCTATGTGCAGGAATTTGCGCTGGCACCCGTGAGCTTCCGTCAAGGCGGTGCGCAAGGACTCTATCAAACGCTGCGCCAGGCCGAGAAGGACTTGACGACCGCTCGCCAGACCGAACGGATGATGCTCGCCAAGGCTTACAGCGAGCTCCTGCTGGTCAAGCTGTTCGCCAAGCTGCCGCACAATCTGTCCGATGCCTTCAATCGCGGCACGCTTGAAAACGCGCCACGGCAGCTCCTGAGGGCCGAGGCCTTCATGCGCGACAATCTGCACAATGCGATCATGTTGGAGGATCTCGCAAACGCTGCGAGCTGCAGCCCGCGAGCGCTGCAACGCATGTTCAAGACCTACCGTGGCGATACGCCCATGGGAATCCTCTGCAACTACCGGCTGGCTGCGGCGCATGGCGCCATCAAGGGTGGTCAGGCCGAAAGCATCACCGATCTCGCCATGAGCCTGCAATTCTCCAATCCCGGGCGATTCTCCGTGCTCTACAAACACGCTTATGGCTCCAGTCCTTCGTCGATCCTTCGTTTTACCCGGGAGCGCAGCGACGATGCCGGAACGGCCTAGCCTGCCTCGCGCGAGAATGCCTCGCCAAAACTGCCTCCATGCCATTCAGGATCGTCGATGCCGTTGAAGTTCGGATTGTTGTGCGTTCTCGCCTGCGTTCTTACGGGCTGTGGACTACCGGAGGCTGGCCCCAAGGCCTCCCGCATATTGGAAGAAGCGGCCGCGCGCGCCATGCCACCATTCGCGGTTGTCGATGTGACGTCGACGGCGATGGTCAAGAGTGTCGCTCGACCGGTAGCCAGCTTCGCGGCATATTTCGGTGAGGGCGCACGGGATCCCGGCCTCAGGATAGCGGTTGGCGATGTCGTTTCCGTCAGCCTTTGGGAAGCGCCTCCGGGGAGCTTGTTCGGGATGGCGTCGAGCGCTTCGGGACAGCAACAGGCGACGGGTAGTTCAGTGACGATCCCGCCGCAAACCATCAACAGCGATGGCACAATCAGTATTCCTTATGTGGGCCGGATCACCGCCGCTGGCCGCACTCCGGCTTCCGTTGAAAAGGCGGTAGTTTCCGGCCTGATGGGCAAGGCGGTGCAACCACAGGCGTTGGTGACCGTCCAGCAAAGCTCGTCGAATACCGTCACGGTTACAGGCGAGGTGGCCGGCGGCGCGCGCGTCGCGCTTTCGCCCGCCGGCAGCCGAGTACTCGATGCTATTGCCGCCGCGGGAGGACTGCGCGCCGGCGTCAACGATAGCGTCGTCTACCTGACGCGAGGCGGGCGAACGATGCATCTGCCTTTTACCGCGATTGTTCAAAATCCGCGCGAGAACGTGAGATTGCGGCCCGAAGACGTCGTTACGGTCGTGCGCGAGCCGGTTACTTACACGATTCTTGGCGCATCAGGTCAGAATGGCGAAGTCCCCTTCAGCGTTCAGCATTTGACCATGGCGAATGCCGTCGCACGAGCCGGAGGCTTGCAGGATAGCCGCGCCGATGTTTCGGGCGTCTTCCTTTTCCGCTACGAGCCGTTTGAGGTTGCCCGCCGCATCGTTCCACCAAGCAATCCCTTGCTGCGCCGCGGCGGACCTGTCCCGATCGTCTATCGGTTCAACCTGAAAAACGGCTCGACGCTGCTTGCCATGCAGAACTTCGAGGTTCAGCCGCGAGATATAATCTATATCTCCAATGCCTCGTCGATCGATATTCAAAAGTTCATGGGCCTCTTCCAAGGTGTCACCGGAACGGCTTTGTCGGCAGCCTCGGTCGGCATCTCCGCGTCGGCAGCAAACTGAAGACGGCAGAGCAAAGGCGAGGGACAGGCCGGAGGCGGATAATCTCGCTGCGATCGAGGGAGTTTCCTGATGTTGCCCGGCCTGCGGAATGCGTTACGGGCATGCAGGAACGAGAGAGGTACAATGAGTTCTTCGGCACTGCTACATCTTCATGAATTGATGGCGTTCGATCGGCATCAGGCCGAAACGGCCATCTTGCAGCGCGTGAACAGCGCCTACCTCGGAAACCACACGGCCTTGGTGCGCGTACTCGGTCGCTACAAACTTTATGTAGACACTCGAGACAGAGGTTTCGGATCCCATGTTCTTCTGGACGGTTTTTGGGAGATCTGGCTGACATTGTTTTGCGCGCGCAACGTCAAGCGCGGTATGACCGCGATCGATGTCGGCGCGAATTTTGGCTATTACTCCCTTCTGCTTGCCGAGCTCGTCGGCACAAGGGGCGAATTGATCGCCGTCGAACCAAATCCCCATGCCGCCGATTTCCTGCGTCGCAGCGTCGAACTCAACGGGCTGCTCGGACGGACGCGGATCGAAACATCGGCGCTCGGCGCAACGATATCGGGAGAAGCCTCCTTATATGTACCCCATAACGAGCCGAAGAATGCGCTGATCGTTTCGGAATTGTTTCAACCTCGCTCGCAGGATGGTGTCATCATCAAGGTTCCCGTGACGACCCTCGACGGGATGAGCGCCTCCTGCTCGCGCGTTGACTTCATCAAGATCGACGCGGAGGGGGCGGAGGAGGTGATACTCGAAGGAATGGCCGAGACCATTGCCCGCCATAAGCCGATGCTCGTCGTTGAATTCAATCCTGCCCGCTATGCCGACGCATCCGGTTTTCTTGAACGGCTCGCCGGCATCTACGGGACAATGCGACGTCTCGATTTCAGCGGTGAGGCGGTTCCCATCACTAGCGAAGACCTGCTTTCGAAATATGGGGCCGACGATTCGCTGCTCGTCCTGTCGCGTGACAAGCCGGCTTGAGAGTGACGAGGGATTTTCAGATGCTGAAGGAGAGATGGGAGTGAGCCAGACGATCCTTTACGACGGCCTCAATCTTTCTCTGCAAAAGGGCACAGGTGTTGCGACCTACACCCGTAGCCTGCTCTCGGCTTCCCGTTCGCTTGGTTATCAGACCGGGGTTGTTTACGGAATTCCGGGGAAGGTTCCGAAGGACCCGGTATTGCGGGAGGTTGTTCTCTTCGATGCATCCGGCGCCCGCCCGCGCGGAGCATTATCCGAAGCTCGGCATTGGCTGCGCCGTCGCATTGCCGCGCCCTTCGGTGTGAGGCCGGTTCCGATCCCACTGGGCGGGACGGTTATTCTTAAATCTCTTCAGGCGCAACTCGGCGATGCGGCCCTGGCCTATGCTTCCAGCGACTTGTTCCATCTCGCGCGTCATCATTTCAAGCGCTACGGCAATAATCTAACAATGAAGTTCGAGGCACGGCCGGATCTTCTCCACTGCACCTATCCGATGCCGATCGCGGTTAGGAAGGCGCTGAATATCTATACGATCCATGACCTGGTGCCCTTGCGGCTGCCCTATCTGACCGAGGACGACAAGCGCTATCATTACAAGATGCTGCGCTCCCTGGTCCGGCGAGCGGATCATATCGTGACGGTATCCGAAACGTCGCGGGCCGATATCATCAAGGTTCTCGGTGCCGATGAGGCGCGCGTCAGCAATACCTATCAGGCCGTTCACGTGCCGGAGCGACTTCGCGAGAAACCGGTCGATGTGGTTGCGGATGAAGTCGCCGGCATCTTCCATCTCGATTGGAAGGGCTATTTCCTCTTCTTCGGCGCTTTCGAGCCGAAGAAGAACATTTCACGGCTGATCGAGGCCTATCTCGCCGCAAAAACATCCAAGCCGCTTATCATCGTCGGTGCTCCGGGATGGAAAGGCGAGGAAACGCGGCAGCTCATCGATGATGACCGGTTTCGCTTCTATCTTCGCGCGGAAGACCGTATCTTGCCGCAACGGCAGATCCAGCGCTTCGATTTCGTATCCTATCCCTTGCTGATCAGCCTGATCAGGGGAGCGCGGGCGGTGCTGTTTCCTTCGCTTTATGAAGGTTTCGGCCTGCCGGTGCTGGAATCCATGCAGCTTGGAACGCCGGTCCTGAGCTCCACGGAGGGATCGATCCCCGAAATAGCCGGAGATGCCGCGCTGCTGGTCGATCCTTATGACACGGAGGAGATGCGCAAGGCGATCGTCAGTCTGGATCAGGATGACGGGTTGTGCGCCTCGTTTGCCAGGTCCGGTCCCAGGCAGGCCGCCCGTTTTTCCACGGATCGATATCAGCAGAAGGTGAGCGCGCTTTATGACAGCCTCTTCAACGGATAATCGCAGAAAGAGCGGATCATGACCATCCTCTTTGCATTCGGGATGCCGGGCGTCATGTCCTCGTGGGGTGTTGCCGCGGTGCATGCCCTGGCCCGCGAAGCCTTCGGCGATTACGCGATCATCGCAACCGATACGGTGGAGGACCTCAAGCAGCATGTCGTAACGCGATCCGGCATGCATGCGGTTCTCGTCTCGCAATTTCCGGAAGCCAGGCTTTCGGAGTTGATCCTCAGGGTCAATGTGCCGTTTCTGTTGTTTCTCGAAGATCCGCTCGACGCGGTCTCATATCTGGCTCGAGCGACCGAGCAGCGGGATATCGGCTTGGTCAGGGCCGTCTCGGCCAGCCTTGCCTGCCTCGAGCCGCTGGCAGGCGCTTCCGGAGCGCTGGTCTTGCGTCGCAACGACATCGGTCAAAAGAGCAGCATAGATCTGCTTTTGAAGACGATAGACCGGCATTTCAGTACTGATCTCAAATTTGAGCAAATCGCGAATGCGCTGCTGCATGTCGGAATGGCGCCTGCCGGACAGCCGTCGCATGCCGAGCCGCCGAAACTGGAGGAGGCAGCAGCGGCGGTGATCGCGGGATATCTGATGCCGCAGGAGGCTGTCCCGGAGGTTAGCGAGGCACTGCGCGAGACGGCAAGGAAGGTTCTTCGCCCTCTGGAATTCGACCGCCGGAAAAGCTCGCGCGCCACGATTTTCTGGCCGCAAGAGACATTTCTGTCAGGCGACAGCCTGGGGCAGGCACTGGACGATCTTGTCGACCTCACCGGAGGAGCCCGGTGCCTCATCTATGGTCCCTATCTTCACCTGCCTCCAGGCCGCTGGAATGCGAAATTTGCCTTCGATGTCGACGAAGATTGTCAGGGGCAGATCCTCACCCTGGAGGTACATGCCGCCGAATTGCTGGGGAGGCTGCGTGTCTGCCCGGAAGGCACTGGCTCTTTCGAGGCGGCGGTGCCGGTCAATATTGTTGACCCACGTACGCCGATCGAAATTCGGCTGATGATGGACAGCGGCGCCATTGAAGGGCGGCTTTCCGCCTGGAGCGTCGAATGGCTGCGAGCGGCTTGACAGCCGGCTTGCGGATTGGCTTTGACGACCGCGGGTGAGCAACGGCTCTCGACTCGTTGATGCGTCATCGGCAGCGGTTTCCGTTTTCCGCGCATTATTTTGTTACCCAATATTTCCAGCATCGGGAATTTTGTAAACGAACGTTTCTCGGTCAGATTTTTCCGTATTGGCGCCGCAAAACCCTTCTTTTCAGGCAATCCATAGTTTGTATAAGAATTGAGAAAACGGAATGAATCCTATGAACGCGAATGCCGCACCCGATGTTCTGATAGTCGATGACGACCACGAAATACGCTCCCTCTTAAGCAGATACCTCGAGGAGCAGGGTTTCCGCGTATCGACGGCAAGCGATCTGCGCGGATGCAACGATGCGCTCAACCGACGTCATCCCGATCTCCTCGTCCTGGATGTCATGCTTCCCGATGGGTCTGGCCTCGATCTTTGCCGCGATCTGCGAAATCGCCGTCCTCGGGTGCCAGTCATTCTCCTGACTGCCCTGAAAGAAGATATAGATCGCATTCTCGGTCTCGAGATCGGCGCCGATGACTACCTCGGCAAACCGTTCAATCCGCGCGAACTGGCCGCGCGCATCCGTGCGGTCCTACGCCGCACGAACGAGGATTCCTCATTGGAGCCCGAGCAGAGGCGCTATCAGTTCGCGAACATGATGCTCGATCCGCAGCTTCGTCGGGTCAGCAGAGAGAGCGGCGAGGCGATTTCGTTGACAGGCGCCGAATTCGACCTTCTGAAGGCGTTCCTGGAACGTGCCGGCCGGCTCCTGTCGCGAGATCAGCTGCTCGACCTGACGCAGGGACGTGATCGCGATCCGGCCGATCGCTCCATCGACGTCCTGATGAGCCGGTTGCGCCGCAAGCTTGGAGAAACGGTAGAGGAGCCCATCTTCAGGACGATCCGCAATGGAGGCTATCAGCTCGTCGTTCCGGTAACGGCCATCAAAGGCGATTCATGAGGTCGCTCGGCGCGCGCTTAGCGCTACTTTTGATGACCGCCATCGTTCTGGTGGTCATTTCCTCGTCTTTCGTAGCAAGCCTCGTCATGCGCGGGCCGCGGCCGGACATGACGATCGAACGGATGGCCCACCAGCTTTCCATTCTCGCCACGTTCGCAGAGAAAGATAGAACCACTGCGGCATCGGCGGGATTGGTCGTTACCCCCGGACCCGCTGAAGGCCAACGCGACGAAGAACTGTCCCGCTTCCTGATGGAAGCCCTGCTTCGAATATCCGGCATGCGCGAGGCCGTCATAGTACGCCAGTCGACGGGCGAGATGATCGCGTCGCTGAAGCTTTACGACGGCAGCTGGCTGATCATGCCGATGCCGGACCATGGCCCGCCGCCGGGCGGGTGGAAAATCCTTGTGGGATGGCTCGGTCTTATCATCATCGGCAGCGTGCTCGTCTCCATCTTTGCCGCCTCGAAGATCATGAAGCCGCTGCGTCTGCTGGAGGAGGCGGCGGCGGCGATCAATCCCGACGGTACCCTGCCGCATATAGCGGAAAGCGGACCGGGAGAAATTCGCGCGACCGCGCAGGCGCTCAATGGCCTGTCGGCGCGAGTGAAAGCCGCCACGGAAAGCCGTATGCGGCTCGTTGCCGCCGCCGGACACGACCTGCGGACGCCGATGACCCGGATGCGCCTGCGGGCCGAGTTCATTCAGGATGATGAAGAGCGGCGCAAGTGGTTTGCCGATCTCGAGGAGCTCGACAGGATCGCCGACAGCGCGATAGGGCTAGTCCGGGAAGAGATTTCCAAGGACAGTCTGGAGCAGGTCAGGCTCGACAAGATCGTCGGCGATATCGTCACTGAGTTGAAAGCGATCGATATGAACGTCACGAGCGGCGAACTGGAGCAGGCAACGATCAGCGCAGGCCCTCTCGCCGTCACCCGAGCCTTGCGGAATCTGCTCATCAACGCGGCAACGCACGGCCAGTCGGCGACGGTGACGGTGACGCACCTTGGCAATAGAGCCGTTGTGCGAATTGTCGATACCGGGCCCGGTATTCCGGAGGATCGGCTCAATCAGGTGTTCGAACCCTTCTTCCGGATCGACATCGCAAGGCAAAGGTCTTTTCCGGGAGCCGGCCTTGGCATGGCCATTGCGCGCGAGATCGTTACCCGATTCGGGGGCGAGATCACGGTGCGTAACCGTCAGCCGTGTGGATTGGAGCAGGTCGTGTCGTTCAAGAGCGCCGAGGCTAAAGTCGCAAGCTAGAGCGTTTCCAGGAAAAGGGCACAGCGGTTTTCCGTCAGGAATTGCGTGAACCAAAGAGATAGAGCGGTTCAGAGATTCCGTGAAGAGCTGAACCGCTCCAGCACGAGCGAGGTGACTCACATCATCGTGGCATCGCAGACTTGGCCATCCCCTGCGGGGATGGGATCAGCTGACGGAATATCCGCGCTGTCAAACAGGCTTTACTTACGTAGAACTCTTGAAAATTCTACATAAACCAATATTGAAAGTAAGATTACAGAACTTATCGAATAGTTCGCGCCGGCGGAAAAGCCGAGACATTAAATATCGCCAAAATGCCTTGTTTCAGCAACATTCAGAAATGTCAGTGCCGGCAACTGATGTAAAATCGTGGTCGATCAGCAGCTTGGCTCGAGCAGGCTTTGGTCGCCCCGCATACCCGGCTTCGCCATAACGCCCCCAACACGAATGGCGGAGCCGGATTGCTTTCCGGCTCCGCCGTTGATTTTTCCCAGAAATATCAGTCTCTTGATAATGCCGCGACAGGGTCCAGCAACGATGCGTTGCGGGCCGGCAGGTAGCCGAAGGTCAGGCCGATCGCGCAGGAGCATGCGAAGGCCAGAATGATCGAACTTGCGGAATAGACGAGCGTGAAGTTCGATCCGAAATAGTTGAAGGCGAAGCCGAAGCCAAGCGCCGTCGTAATGCCGAAAGCACCGCCCAGCAGACATACGAGGACGGCTTCGATCAGGAACTGCTGGAGAATGTCATGACGTCTCGCGCCGACTGCCATACGTACGCCGATCTCGGCAATACGCTCGGACACCGAGACGAGCATGATGTTCATGACACCGATACCTCCGACCAGCAGCGATATGACGGCGATCGCCGAGACGAGCAGGGTCATCGTCCGGGTCGTGCTGGTAATGGTCTGGCGAATATCGTCGGTATTGAGGATAAAGAAATCCTTGGTGCCATGGCGGAGCTCCAGAAACTGGGAGACGGCCGCCGCCGCGGCAACACTTTCGGTATTGTCGGCGACCCGTACCGTGATGCTGCGCAGCGACATATCGCCCAACAGGCGGGCCTGGACACTGGTATAGGGTAGATAGACGGAAAGATTGTCACTTGAGCCGAAGCCGCCTTGCTGGGAGCCAATGACGCCGATGATGCGCGCGGGAACCTTGCCGACGAGAATGGTTTGCCCGAGCGGATCGAGCCCCTGATCGGCGAACAAGGTCGTCGCCGTGTTCTGATCGATTACCGCATCCTGCGACAAGCGTTTCACGTCGTCCGCGTCGAAGAACCTGCCCATGATAAGTTTCGATCCTTTCACGGAAAAATACGCGTCTCCCACGCCATTGATGAGGGCGTTCGCCTCCATCGAGCCGAATCGCACGGTGCTGCTGGTCGAGACGGTCGGTGTAACAGCCGCGACATAGGTCAATTTCGCCAAAGCATCGGCGTCGGCGACCACCAGGGTCTTGATGCGGCCTGAGCGCGTATCGCCGAAGCTCTTGCCGGGAAAGATTTCCAGCGTGTTGGTGCCGAGGCTATTGATATTTTCCAGAACCTTTCGCTGCGATCCCTCGCCGAGCGCGATGACACTGACGACCGAGGCTATGCCGATGACGATGCCGAGCATGGTCAGGAACGTGCGCAGCCGATGGGCCTTGAGTGCAAGGACCGCCATCCGGAAGGCTTCCGTCAGCCGGCCAGCCATCTCCCGCCAACCGGATTTGCCGAAGCCGGCCGCGGTAGCGGAGGCTCGCAATGCCGGAACTTTGCCGCCCGTACGCCGATCGGCAACGATCCGTCCGTCGGAGATCTCGATGATGCGATCGGCACGCGCGGCGACATTCATGTCGTGGGTGACGATGACGACCGTGTGGCCTTCGCCATGGAGCTCGCCAAGAATACGCAGGACTTCCTCGCCGCTCTGCCGGTCCAGGGCGCCCGTGGGCTCGTCGGCAAGAATGACGTTGCCGTTGTTCATCAGGGCGCGTGCGATCGAAACTCGCTGCTGCTGGCCGCCCGAAAGCTGGCCCGGGCGATGGCTGTTTCGTTCGCTCATGCCGAGCCGCTCAAGAAGCGCTGCCGCGCGCGCTCGTCTTGTTTCACCTGACTGCCCGGCATAGATGGCCGGTACCTCGACATTGCCGATCGCCGTCAGCTCGGAAAGCAGATGATAGCGTTGAAAGATGAAGCCGAAATGCTCTCTGCGCAGTTTGGATAGCGCATCGCTGTCTAGGCGATGCGTCTCTTCGCCGGCGATCGCATACGTGCCGGAGGTCGGGCGGTCCAATAGACCGATGATGTTCATCAGTGTGGATTTCCCCGAGCCGGAAGGCCCGACGATCGCGACCATTTCGCCTTCGGCGATGTCAAGATCGACGCCCTGCAAGACTGCGATCGTGCGGTCCCCGGATTGATATTCGCGGCGCACGCGCTTCAGTTCGATAATCGGAGAAGGCATGGGTCAGAACCCCATTGGAGGGGGAGGGCCGCCACTGCTGCTCTTGGTGGTCGCCGTGCTTGCCTCGCCGACCACGACATTCTCTCCTTCGGAGAGACCAGAGAGGATTTCGGCAGAGACGTTGTCGTTGAGGCCGACCATGACGTTGCGGCGGATCCTCTTGCCGTTGTCGCTCACGACCTGAACCGTGCGGGATCCCTCGGCGGATTTGCCGCCCAATGCGGAGGAAGGGATGGTGAGCACATTCTTGGCCTGTCCGAGAACGATGTGAACCTCCGCCGACATGTAGGTGCGAAAGTAATTATCGGGGTTCGGCACTGCAAACACACCGTTGTAGTAGATCGCCGAGGTGGAGGATGACGATGTCGTGCTGCTGCTTGATGACGCTGTTGTGGACGATGAGGTGATGCTGCTGTCGCTGGTGATCGATTCAGGTGCCGGCTCGATCGACTGCAATGTGGCCTCATACCGGGTATTCGGATCGCCAAGGATGGTGAAATAAACCGGTTGCCCCACCTTGACCTTGACGACATCGGCTTCGGAGATCTCCGTGCGAACGATCATCGTATCGACTTGTCCGAGGATGACGATCGTCGGCGCCGATTGCGCCGCGTTCACCGTCTGGCCCTGCTGGTTGACGATGGCGAGCACCGTGCCATCCATCGGCGCCGTGATGTGCGTATAGGAAAGATTGGCGCGCGCGGTTTCCACCGCGACTTCGGCCGATGTGATTTGCGCGTCGAGAGCGGCAATTTGGGCAGTAATCTTCTTGACGTTCGCTTCCGCACTGTCGAGGTCCGCCTTGGAGCCTGCCTGGTTGCGGAATATCGTCTGCTGGCGGACAAGCGTCGTCTGTGCGTTTTCAAGATCGGCCTCGCTTTCCTGGCGCTGTGCCCTAACGTTCGCCAGGGAAGCTTGAGCGGTCTTCAGGTCGTTGCTCTGTGTGGTCGAGTCGATTTCGGCAACAAGGCTGTCTTTCTTGACGGTATCGCCAAGCTTGACATGAAGTGCCGTGATCCGACCGGAGACCTGTGCACCGACCGCGACCAGCTTGATCGGCCTGAAGGTGCCGGATGCGAGCACGGCTTCCTCGACATTGCCCCGCATCACCCGCGCCGTGATGGCCGATGCCGTCTGCCGGTCGGAATAGCCGTATCGGAAAGAAAGGAGACCGACTGCGGCAAGGGCAAGGAGACCTGCATAGAGCATGTATCGCGGTCTAATGCTCCGCTTTGGCAGCGCTCTGGCGGGAAGAGGGCTTGCGTCCTTGGCCCGTTTCGGATTGACGGTCGGCGGTGCCTTATGTTCCAGGGTGTTCAGCATGAGATTATTGGACCTTGGCCAGATGGGGACCGGTATCGGCGTCAACGACGACAGGCGTGGAGACATCGACTTGTCCGTCCCAGCCTCCACCCAGCGCCTTGTTGAGGGAAATGTAATTTGAAGCAATATTTGCGGTGCTTTGGATAAGCGAGCTTTCGGCGCTATAAAGTGAGCGATCCGCATCAAGCACGTTAAGGTAATCGACTGCGCCGGCCTTATTTAGCTCGTGGGACAAGTCTGCCGCCTTGCGATAAGATGCGGCGGAAGTGATAAGCTTGGCGTTTTTCAGTCTCTCTTGCGTCAGTGACACAATGCCATCTTCGACATCCTGCATAGCCGTCAAGACCGCGGACTGGTAGGCGATATAATATTGGTCGCGTTGTGCCTTGGCGACATCCACCGCAGCCTTGAGCTGACCACCCTGGAATATCGGTACGGTGAGCGATGGGCCGAACGACCAACCGATCGTTGACTTCTTGCCAAGGTCCGAAATGCTTGTGGCAGATGATGAGATGCTGCCCGTCAACGAGACTGAAGGATAGCGATCTGCCTCGGCCTGACCGATCTTGGCGGTATATTGTGCGAGTTGACGCTCGGCACCGCGAACGTCAGGACGGGACAAGAGGATATCGGCGGGAATACCTGCCGAGACATCAAGCTTCGGTCGTGGAATGGCACCGCCGGTTTTTAGACGTTCGTCGAGGGCTGCTGGCGGCTTGCCAAGGAGTACGGCGAGCTTATGAACTGCCTGCGCATAGGAGGTTTCATAGGTTGGAATATCTGCCTCAGTGCTGGCCGCCTCGCCTGCTGCTTTCGCAGCGTCAATGGCTGTTGCTGTCCCGGCCCCGAATTCAGCTTGAGTGAGTTCCGCCGTCCTTCGCTGTGAGACGCCGGTGCGGTGCGCCAGGTCACGCAAGGCCTGATACTCACGGGCCTGAACATAATAGGAAGCAACATCCCCAACGAGCGTTACCAGCGTATCGCGCAAATCCTCTTCCGCAGCATCGACGCCGTATTTCGCAGCTTCGGCGGCACGTTTGTTGCCGCCGAACAGGTCGAGTTCCCAGCTTGCATCGAATCCCGGCTCGTACTCATTGTAGACGCTGGCAGGGGTGCCGTCAGAGGCAGCCGTTCGGTTGCGGGTTGCCGATGCTGTCCCCTCAACGGTTGGAAAAAGTGCGCCTCTTTGCTCGCGATAGGTCGCGCGAGCTTCGCGTATCTTTGCTTTCGCTGTTGCGACATCGAGATTGCCTGCGACGGCCTCCTCAACCAAAGCATCCAGCGTGGGATCACGAAGCTGTTTCCACCATTGCGACAATTGCGGGGTTTGCGGGGGCTTGCTTGTGGCCTTGCTGCCCCAATGCGTCGGCACGGCAAGGGCGGGTGTCTTATAATCCGGCCCTACGACACAGCCTGTCAATGTTCCGACGAATATGGCGGCAATGGCAATATTCGACGGTCCCTTGTTTGAGCGCAAACATATCGGCAAGATTTCCATCCCTGGTTTGTTGATGCAATGCACTGGCCTCGACTGGGGCCAGGAAGACGCGCAGCGTGAGGGAGACCATCGCTTTTCCTCTGCGAAGAAGGAGTGGCGGCGCTCACACGCCATTGGTCCGGGAGCGCCGGGCGGGGCATTCCCGGACCAATCGGCCCGGCGAAGGGCCGCTCCTTCCAACCAACAGGAGCGTCCGGCGGGATCTCGATTGGCTGGAAGCGGAGAGGAAATGGTCTGTCGTGGTGAGGTGGAGGGTTTCGCCCAGAAAGACCCTCCATTGATGATCAGTGGAACGGATGCGGGCCGGGAACGAGCGAGCGCTCCGCGTCCGCCAGTTTGGTGAGCTGATCGGCGTTCAACATGTTGCGCAGAGCCACAGCCTTGTCCTTGAGAGCCTTGGCCTTCGCGGCACGATCCAGCACGCGATCGGCTAGGCGCTCTCCGAAAAGTTGAGCTTGCCCGTCGCTCTGATGGGCAGCCTGGGACGCGGCATCGTCGCCGGGCGCCGGCAGGTCTGGCAGCTCGTTCTTTGCGGGAGCCAAGAGATCGATCAGGGCGCTGGTATAATCCCGCCAGGCGTCGAGCTGGTTACTGCGGACGCCGATCAAGGTTTCGAGCGCTGACAATTTTTCCGCGATCATCAGGGCGGGGTTCGGTCTATGCGGAGGCCCCGGGGGCACGGGCATACCCCCGCCAGAGGCCATCATCGGCCCTTCGGGATGACGGTCCTGGAAATACCAGCCGTCCGATGGCGGGCCGACCGGCCCCGGTTGCGCGGTCTCCGCGCCTGCAGGCTTTTGCTGCTGGGATGCGATTTCTGCACCGGCTGCATAAGCCGAAGCGGTTGCGCCGCCGATTGCCGTTGTCAATAAAGCCGCGACGATAAGTCGTTTGTTCATAATCAATGCCTTCGCTACGAGTAACTGCAGCAAAAGCTAATGCGACCTTATGAATGCAATACGTCGATATGTTTCCTAACTTTTCCCGCAAGGGGAATATTGCGAACGAAGTTTGCTGACGGCCTGGCAGCAATACTCCATTACAATTTCCTTTATTGTCGCCTTAAAGTTCGACTTGCAAGTGTAACAGCAAGCGACATTCGGGGTCGATCGCAGGTCGCAGATAGAGAGAGCTGTCGCTTGGCGACGGCTCTCTCCACAGTGTTCGCTATTCCTTGCTTCCGGAAGCAGCAGATGTCGATTGATCCGCCTCCTTCAACGCGGCCGCACATTCCTCGCAGCACACTTCCACCGATTTGCCGCCGAGATTGACCTTGATGGTCTCGGCGCCGAGTTCGCAATCGCAAGCGGCACATGTGGTTCTCTTCATCTCGTGATCCTTTCCTGATCGATCCCCTTGCCAGGGCAGGATCATGAGAGCATCGATCATCATGTCGGCGCTGTCGGAATCTTTAGCGAACCGCGTAGCGCTTGGGCTTCAGCTGTGCGGAGCGCTGGAATTCCGCTGGCGTCAGGCCGTAGGTCTGTTTGAACGCGGCGCTGAAATGGCTATGGCTGGAAAACCCGAGATCGAGCCCGAGCATGGTCAGGTCGTCATAGGAAGCGAGGAGATCGAGCGCGCGTGCCAGCCGAAGCCGCAGCTGGTAGCGGTAAAGAGGGATGGCTTCTACCTGCTGGAAGACCTGTGTCAGGTAGACGGGCGAGACGCCGACATCCCTGGCGATCTCTGCAAGCGTCCAGCGCCGTGCAAGATCGGAGGACAGAACGAGCTTTGCCCGGTCGACGAGCTTCTGCCGGCCGGAACTTGCGCCGGCCGCATGCGACGTCCGCTCGCCCAGAGAACGGCGCACCAGAGTCAACGCCAGTGTTTCGCCTTCAAGGCTCTCGGCTAAATTACGGCTGAGCCCATGGCGAAGCATAGCCACGAGTGCCTGTGCGCGGGGATCGATGCGTCGGCGCTGGCGGCGAAAGATAACGCTTTCGCCGGATTGAACCTGTTCCTTCGGCGCAAGCTCCTGAAGAACGCTCTCGTCTATACTAAGATCGAGACAGGAATCACCGCCGTCAACAGGATGACTGATTCGATATTCCTGTCCGTTGTTGAAAAACAACACCTGGTTTGCTTCCGCAACGGTATCACTCTGGCCGACGTGGCGCTTGAAAACGCCACGATAGGGATAGACGAGGCTCGTCTTGTGGGCGCATTCCTCTCCGCTCTTATGCCGGCATTCACCGTTACAGACGATATCGCGGATGACGACGGTTTTCGTCTTCAGCAGCAAGGCGGTCGAAATTTCTGACATGCCGAACTTCCCCATCCCGGCGTTAATGCCCGTCGCACCAGCGGAGCTTAGCACATCCTGCGCCATTTTTAGTAGCGACTGTAAATATGAACATCGCTCCCCTTCTGACCACGGGAAAGGCCAATGTCCTTCAACTGATCGTCCGAAAGTTCCAGAAGCGCATTGCGGTTCCTGCGCTCGACCATCTTGCGTGCGAGCATGCGTGCAAGGTCCTGCAGCGCCGAAAAAGGCTGGCGTCGAGCCTTGCGGAAAGCGCCGGCCGGTTCGGGAGAGGTGATGATGTTTGTAGCTTGCATGGCGATACTCCATCGGTTGCTTCGATGAGAGCAGTGAACCACTGGAGCCGTGTTCGCGCTGTCAGATAATTTAGCAATCGAACGGCGGCAGCCTTTCGGGAAAGTGATTATATTTGTATTTTCCTTGTCGACATGAGTCTTGCAGCAACGATAGTGTCGGCGCTGCTCCGCATGATGCGACAATCACACTATGCAGGGCGACGATCATTAAGGAGAGTAGGAATGTCGTGGCAACATCCAGTACCCCGGATCACCGCGGAGGAAAGACAACAGCGCCTTTCGAGTCTTCGAAAGCTGCTCGATGCAAAGGGATTGGCCGGCATGTTGCTCGGGCCGACCGAAAGCCTCCGCTACTTTACCGGTCTGGTCTGGCACGCGAGCGAGCGCTTTCTCGGCGCGCTGGTGACGCCCACGGCGCTCTATTACATCGTCCCCGGCTTCGAGCGCAGCAGGGTGGAAACCCTGCCGCATCTGCCGGCGGAAATTGTTGAATGGCAGGAAGAAGAGAGCAGTGCGGCATTGATCGCCCGCTTGCTCGGAAATGCCGGCATCTTGGCGCTGGACGATAACATGCCGCTTTATTTCTACAACGCGCTGGCCGCCGAGCTTGGAGCTGAAAGACTTGTGAATGGCGGGCCGACCATCAATAGTCTGCGCCGCATCAAGTCTCCGGCCGAAATTGCGCTCATTCAATATGCCATGAACCTGACGCTGGACGTACACAGGCAGGCTCATGCCTTACTCAAGCCGGGAATTCGCGCGTCGGAAGTCGTCGAATTCATCGACCGGCGGCATCGCGAAGCGGGCGCCGATGGAGGTTCGACCTTCTGCATCGTGTCCTTCGGCGAAGCCACGTCCCTGCCGCACGGCGCCGACGGCGACCAGACGCTTGGCGAGGACGACGTCATCCTGGTGGATACGGGTACCCGCATCGACGGTTATCATTCCGACCTGACGCGGACCTACAAGCTGAAGAGCGGCGACAGCGCCTTCGAGGATGCATGGGCGATCGAACGGGAGGCGCAGCAGGCCGTTTTCGACGCGGCAAAGCTGGGCGCTGCCTGCTCCAGCCTGGATGATGCGGCGCGCGCGGTGCTGGCGAGACATTCGCTTGGCCCCGACTACAAGCTGCCGGGACTGCCGCATCGCGCCGGTCACGGCCTTGGCCTCGAAATTCACGAAGAGCCTTATATCGTGCGCGGCAACACGACGGTGCTGCAGGCCGGAATGTGCTTCTCAAACGAGCCGATGATCGTCTTTCCGCGGAAATTCGGCATTCGGCTGGAGGATCATATCTATGTGACGGCGGACGGTCCGCGTTGGTTTACGCAACCATCCAGCGGCCCCACGAAGCCATTTGCGAGCTGAGAGTCTTAGACAGGGCGGCCGTCAAGCCGCCCTTTTTCCACCCTCATCGAAGACATGCAGATGCTGCGCCGGGAAGGAGACGTTCACTTGCGTTCCCATGCTCAAAGCAGTGCGATCGAGGGTGAATACCTTGAACGGAAGGCCGTGCAGCGAAAGATGCAGGATGATGCCGAAGCCGGTGGGTTCGATCAGTTCGACATTGGCGGTCATGTCGGACGGGTTGGACGACAACACGACATGTTCAGGCCGAATGCCGAGCGTGATCTTCGCAGCGGTTGCCAATTTGAGCGGCGCCGGAAGCGAAACGAACGTGCCATCCTTGAGCTTGACGGCATTGCCCTCGTAAGTCGCATCGAGGAAGTTCATACCGGGTGAGCCAATGAAGCCGGCCACGAAGAGATTGGCGGGACGGTCGTAGAGTTCGAGCGGGCTGCCGACCTGCTGAACCACCCCGCCGTGCATGGCGACGATCCGGTCCGCCAGCGTCATCGCCTCGATCTGATCGTGGGTGACATAAATCGACGTCGCTTTAAGATCTCCATGCAACTTCTTGATTTCCGCTCGCATCTGCTCGCGCAAGCGGGCATCGAGATTCGACAGAGGCTCGTCGAACAGGAAGGCTTTCGGCTGGCGCACGATGGCGCGGCCCATGGCGACACGCTGGCGTTGGCCACCGGAAAGCGCCTTCGGACGGCGTTCGAGCAATGGATCGAGGCCGAGCTTGGATGCCGCGCCCGCGACAGCCTTAGCAATGCCATCCTTAGCCACCTTCCGCAGCCGCAGGCTGTAGCTCATGTTGCCCGCGACATTCATATGCGGATAGAGCGCATAGGATTGGAAGACCATGGCGATGTCGCGGTCTTTCGGATGCAATTCGTTGACGCGATTGTCCGCAATGCGGATTTCGCCGCCGCTGATATCCTCGAGGCCGGCGATCATGCGAAGCAGGGTGGACTTGCCGCATCCGGAAGGGCCGACAAGAACGACAAACTCGCCATCCTTGATCCTGAGATCGATGTCATGCAGCACCTGCACGTGACCGTAGGCTTTCTTGACGTTCTGAATATCGATCGATGCCATATGACTAACCCTTGACCGCGCCGGCCGTCAGGCCTTGCACGAGATAGCGTTGGATGAGCAGGAAGAAGAGCGCAGCTGGAATGAGCGCCATGACGCCCGCCGCCATCATCTGCCCGAAATCCACGGAGAATTTCGAGACGAAGGTGAGAAGGCCGACCGGGAAGGTCGCTGCCTGATTGCCGTTGATGAGCATCAGCGCGAAAAGCAGCTCACTCCATGCCGCCGTGAAGACAAAGCCGAGCGTTGCGGCAATGCCGGGCAGGGTCAGCGGGAGGATGATTTGCCGGAAGGCGGTGAACTGCGTCGCGCCGTCGATCATGGCTGCCTCCTCCAAATCCTTCGGAATGCCGTCAAAGAAGGACTGCATCAGGAAGGTGGCGAAAGGCACATTGAAGGCCGTGTAGACGATGACGAGGCCGGTCAGGCTGTTGGTCAGGTGCAGCGGCGTCAGGATCTTGAAGATCGGCGCCACCAGCATGACCAATGGAAACATCTGCGTCAGCAGCATCAGGGCCACGATCCAGTATTTGGCGCGAAAATTGAAGCGCGAGAGCGCATAGCCGGAGAGTGATGCGCAGATGGTCACCGCGATCGCCGTCGAGGCGGAGACGATCAGGCTGTTCTTGAAGAAGGTCGGAAAGTCGCTGTGCTGCAGCACGAAGGCATAATGTTCCCAGGTCGTGCGCGACGGCCACATGCGTACACCCTCGGTGTAGAGCAGATCATTCGGCGTCACGGAGACCTTCAACAGCCAGAAGAGCGGGAAGAGCGCGAAGACCACGTAGCAAAGAACGGCCAGACGATGGGCGATGGTAGGAAGGACGGATCGTCTCATGGCTCAATCCTTGTTCAGCAGGGTCTGCCGCAGCAGGATGATCAGCATGGAATAGGCAAGCAGGAGGACCAGCAGCACCAGGGCAATGGCCGAGGCATAGCCGAAATCCAGCCGCTTGAAGGCCTGGGTGAAGATATAGCTCGCAACGATCTGCGTCCGATCCGCCGGGCCGCCGCCCGTCATGACAACGATCAGATCGGCGAAATTGGAGATCCAGACCGTTCGCAGGAGGACCGTGATGGCGATGGTCGGCGCCAGGAAAGGAAGCGTGATCGAGCGAAAGCGCTCGAACCAGCCGGCGCCGTCGATCGAAGCCGCCTCATAGAGATCGCGCGGGATCGCCTGAAGGGCGGCAAGGAGTGTGATCGCGAAAAAAGGAATGCCCCACCAGACATTGGCGACAATCGGCCCCCACATCGCGTAGTTTGGATCCGAGAGAATATTGCCCGGCTCGCTTATCAGGCCTATGGCATAGAGCCAATGCGGGATCGGTCCGATGACCGGGTTGAACAGCCAGGACCAGTTGAGGCCGGCGAGGAAAGAAGGAACGGCCCAGGGCAGGAATACCAGCGCCTGAACGATCGATCTGCCAAAAAACGGTTTGTCCAACAGAAGTGCCAGGATCAGCCCGAAGATGAACTGCAGCACCACGGAGGCGCCCGTCCACCAAAGTGTATTCTTCAGAGCCCAGTAGAAGGCCTTATCCTTGGAGAGATCGCGAAAGTGTTCCAGGCCGATGAAGCCGCCGGAAAACGGATTGAGCAACTGAATATCGCGAAAGGCGTAGGATATGCCGATTGCCAGCGGCACCAGCATCACGGCGATGATGAGGATTAGGGCAGGGGCGCTGTAGAGATAGGGCTCCGAGGCGTCGGCGAGGCGCTTTAGCCACGGCCTGCGGTCGTGACGCCTGTCGAGCGTGTCGGTGATCGAAGTCATCTGCAAGAGTTCCCGTTCGCGGCGTTCGAACGCCGTCTGTTTCAATTGGGCAGAGATGGCGGCGGATCGCTCCGCCGCCGCGTGTGCGTTCTATTTCTTGGCCAGGAATTTCTCCTGGGCCTTGGTCAGATAATCGGCCCATTGGTCGGCCAGATCCTTGGCCGAGATATCCCCGAGCAGCGCCTGCTGCGACGTCTTGATGGCAAGCGAATCCTTGAAGAAGGCGAATTCCTCAAGATAGGTCGGCATGACGGTGGGAACGGTGTCCTTGTCGGCCAGTTCCTGGAACCAGCCCTTGAACTGATCGCCGGCGTAGAAGGGGTCCTTTTCCGCGGCGGTATAGGCGGGCAAGGCGCCGATCTTCTTGTTCCATTCCAGATTGCCTTCCTTGCCCTCAAGGGTCGCGATCAGCTTCCAGGACAGATCCTTGTTCTGGCTCGTCGAGAACATCGACCAGCCGGCATAGCCAATGGTCGGGAAGGACTTGCCATCCGGACCCTTCGGCAGCGGCGCTACCCCGAAATCGTCCTTCTTCATGCGCTGGGCGACTGCGATCAGGGCGTCCGGATCCTGATCGAGGAAGGCGCAGGTGCCGGAATAAAAGCCGGCGACGACTTCGTTGAAGCCCCAGTTGACGCTATCCTTCGGCGCATAGCCCTTCTTGTAGAGATCGACCATCCACTCGATGCCCTTGGCCCAGCCGGGGCTGTTCATCGTCGATGTGCCGTCATCCTTGAAGTATTTGTTGTCGCCGGCCATGGAGGCGGCAAAGATCATCCAGCCGTTGAGACCGCCCGGACCGCCACGCATGCAATAGCCGTACTTGCCGGGCAGCTTGGAGATCGCCTCGGATGCCTTGACGAATTCGTCCATCGTCTTTGGCGGCTCGGCGATGCCGGCGTCCTTCAGGATCTTCTTGTTGTAGAACATGGCGCGCAGGTAGAAGCCATAGGGCAGCATATAGGCGGTGTTCTTGACATCCCGGCCGAGCTGAAGCGCGCGGGGCGTCAGTTCACTCGTATGTTCCCACTTGGCGAGGTAAGGCTCGAGGCTTTCGAGCATGCCGTTATTGCCGTAGAGCGACAGCCAGGTGTCAGGCATTTCCATCACGTCGGGCGTATCGCCGGCCGAGACCATGGTGGCGAATTTCTGGAAAGCCTCGTTCCAGGGCAGGGAGATGATGTCGACCTTGGTGCCTGGGTTCGCGGCTTCGAACTTTGCGACGATCGACTTGAGAGTCTCGGTGCGCTCCGGGCTCGTGATGACTTCCACGAGCTTCAGAGTCGTATCGGCAAAGGCGGTGCCGCCCATCAAAGCGGTAAAGAGTGCTGCCGTTATCAGTCTTTTCATGTTGGTTCCCCTTTTTGGATTTTCCTCTCAGATTGACGATGTCACGAGGCGGCGGCGATTGCCTCCTCGAGTTCCTTCCACAGGGCCTCGGTTCCTTCGAGGCCGACATGGAGACGTACGGAGCGCGGATTGATGCCAAAAGTATGCGCCGAATTCGGCTGCGCCTTCTGCTGCAGCACGACTTCGCCCGGCACGATCAGGCTCTCATGTCCGCCCCAGCTCACACCCAGCTTGAAGAGCGTGAGGCGATCGGCAAAGGCGCGGATATCGACACCCTCGCGGAAGATGAAAGAAAACAGGCCGGAAGTGCCATTCAGGCCGGGTGGCAGACGGTTGGCCAGGCCCGGGTGGCAGACCTGCTCAACGACATCGAGCTCCTGCAGGCGTTTGGCGATGGTCAGCGCCGCCGCCTCATGCGCCTTCATGCGGATCGGCAGGGTGCGAAGGCCGCGGATCAGGAGCCATGCGTCGAAGGGCGAAAGCTTGCCGCCGAGATAGGGGTAGGCTTCGGCTTTCAGGCGAGCGATCATCTCCTTCGAGCCCGCAACGACACCCGCGACCACGTCACTGTGCCCACCGAGATATTTGGAAGCGGAATGGATGACGAGATCGACGCCGAGCTTCAGCGGCTGCTGGAAACAGGGAGTTGCCCAGCTGTTGTCGATCATCGAGACGACGCCGTGCTGTTTGGCGAGTGCAGCGAGCGCGCCGACATCATGCGCTTCCATGACCCAACTCGTCGGGCTTTCCATGTAGAACACCTTGGCGCCGGGAAGCGCCTTGGCGACAGCTTCTTCGTCGCGACCATCGACATAGGTCACGTCCACCTTCATGCGCTTTAAAACCGTGCCGAAGAGGCGGAAGGCATCGGGATAGACATGCTTAACCGCAACGATCCGATCGCCCGGCTCGACAAAACTCAGCACTGCAGATGAGATCGCCGCCATGCCGCTGGCAAAACCGAGCGCATCCTCGCCGCCCTCCAGCTTCGCCAGCATCTCCTCGAACATGCGCACCGTCGGGTTGAGACCGCGCGTATAGATCGGCCGCACCTTTTCGCCGCGATAGGAGGCGATCATCTCGTCATAGTTCGAGAAGGTGAATAGCGATGTCTGGAAAATCGGCGGTACGACGGCTTCGGCAAAATTGCCGTCGTCGTGAGCGGTGATGAGGGATGCAAGTTCGAACGGCTCTAGCCCGTCGGTCATTGGGACATTTCCTTGATGTCTTCCTCGACGACGTCGAGAATTTTCAATGTTTCGGCGCGCGCTGCCTCGGGATCCTGGTCGACGATCGCGTTGAACAGCGTGCGGTGATAGGGAAAGGAGCGGCGAGCAAAATCCTGCCGATCGAAGGGATGCTCCCAGAAGCGCTCGAAGGTTTCGCGCATCTGTTCGAGAAGCTGCCGGAACAGTGGATTGTGCGTGGCGTCGTAGACGGCAAGATGAAAGGCCAGATCCTCGGGCCCGGACGTGCCCTTGGCCATGTGAACGCGCTCCATCTCATTGAGCTTCTCCTCGATGATGACGAGGTCTTCATCGGTGCGCTTCCTTGCAGCCGCCATGCCGGCCTCGCATTCAATGCCGCGGCGGACCTCCAGCGTCTGCAGCAGTGCATCGCGCAGATGTGACGGGTTGAAGGAAAGCGGCATATGGATCGTCGCCTTCGAAACCGGCTTCAGCAAATAGGTGCCGCTGCCTTTGCGGGTCTCCATGACGCCGAGCGCCTGGAAATAGGTGATCACCTCGCGAATGGTGGAACGTCCCACCGAAAGCGCCGCCATCAGCTCGCGCTCGGTCGGAAGCCGGTCGCCTGCCTGTAGCTTGGACGATTCGATGAAGGTCGACAGCGCCTCAATCACTTGCTGCGTCCGGTCGATGGAAGGAAGAGGGGTAAGCAAGGGTTTTATCATGAGATAGTAAATTGGTCTGACATCTGCCATCAGGTCAATATTTTTTTGTTGGCACGGTCATTTTTCCAGCCCTTAAATTTTTAGGACGGAAAGCGAGCGGTAACGAAGGTTGTTTGCGGCCTTCAAGAGCACCGGCAGCGCTGATAGAAGGAACGCATTGTGAGTCCCCGAGCAGGAAAAGAATGGCCGCAAGAGATCGATATTCACGCAAGCTGGAATGCGCGAAATGCGACCACACCGGCTTCGCCGAAGTGTCCGAAACTGACGATCGGCGGGCGACGAGCCGCGATTTCAAGATAGACGAGATGCCGCGCGGCTTTTCCACGGAACGGCCATCGGCCGATCCGCGCAAGCATATGGTGCGCTGCCGGTGCGGCTCGGTATTTCCTTTCGAGCAGGACACGATTTATGCACCGGGCGGCGAGCCGCGGCGCAGCAAAGCATAGGCCGAAAAGAAAAAAGCCCCGCACGGGCGAGGCTAAGCTTGTGTCGCTCCGGGGAAATCGGAAGCGACGCGGAATTGTCTAACGGTCGTCTTCTCTCCCGGCTAGGTCAGTTTTGCCGATAGCGGTACGCTCAAGTAAAAAAGCTCTTCATTCGTGGAATGAGATTGGTTTGCGGGCTCTCTCCTAGTGGCTGCAAAGATGCGAGGAAACTATCGTGCCGTGCAATATGTTCAGCCAGCGTTCATTTTTCCACGGGCAAAAAGGCAATCACCGCAACGCCTTGCGGTCGTCGAGGCCCGGCTTCCATTGGTTTTTGCGCCTGGCTGCCGGGCCTCGCAGATACTGAAAACTTGGATACCCACATGCGGTTGCTTCGCGCCTTCATCGATTGGATACGCCGCAGACGGCGGCCGGAACAGGAAACGATCCAACATTCCGCCGACGACCCATGGGTTCTGCAGCAGATCGAGAAATTCGAGAGAGAATTGAAGCGGTAGCAGGCTGCCGATTCGTAGTCCTGATGCCTGATCAGCCCCGCAGGACGGCCCCATCTTTGGCGACGAGTTTGCCTGCCTTGTAGACCGCGCGTCCTTTCGGCACTGCGACGACCGCCTCGGGAATATGCTCCGCCTTCAAGGTAACGAAGTCGGCTTTGGTGCCGATCTTCAAGCCATAACCCTCCAGGCGCAGAGCCTTGGCGCCGCCTTCCGTCACGACGTCGAACGCAACCTTCAATTCTTCGTCGGTATAGAAGCCGGACCGATAGCCGATCATCATGGCGCGGCCCAGCATGTCGCCGTCGCCATAGGGCCACCAGGAGTCGCGGATATTGTCGCTGCCGCTGAAAACGGTGACACCGGCAGCCCGAAGCAAGGCGACGGGCGGGAAGGAATGGGCGCCTGGCGCATTCGTCATGATGGAGACTCCGCTCTCGGCGATCAGGGCCGCAGCGCGCTTGGCCGCTTCAATCGAGAGATCGCCAAGTCCGTAGGCGTGGCTGATCGCGACGTGCCCGCCCATGGAAAGACTGCGTGTGCGGGCGCAGATTTGCTCGATGGTGAAGAGTCCGAGCGTGCCGCCGTCATGAAGATGGATGTCCACATCGACGCCATGCTTCTCGGCGACGCCGAAAACCACATCGAGATGTTTTTCGACATCGCGATCGAAGCTTGCCGGATCGAGCCCGCCGACGAGATCGGCCCCCATGGCGATCGCCTGATCCAGAAGCTCCGGCGTGCCGGGGCTCTTCAGAATGCCGCTTTGCGGAAAGGCAACAAGCTGGATATCAATCAGGTCGCGGTATTCTTCGCGCACGGCAAGCACGGTCTCCAGCGATTTCAATCCAACGGAACCGTCCACCATAACATGACTGCGCATATGCGTGCTGCCGTTGGCAATGCAGAGTTCGAGCTGGTTTCTGGCCCTTTCGTCCATCGGCGCGGCCTGCGCCATGTTTTGCGCCTGGAAGGCAACACGCTCGTGGACGTCGAAGCCGTTGGTGCACGGCTTGTGCGATATCCAAGCATCACCGTAAAAACTGGTGTCGAGATGAATATGCCCTTCGACGAAGCCCGGCACGACGAGGGCGCCTTCAAGGTCGATGAGCTCGGAGGCAGAGATCGGCGCTCCAGTCTCCGTGATCGACACGATCCGCCCGCCCGTGACGCCGATGTCCTTGATGGAGCCGTCGGCAAGCTTGGCCCGGGTAAAGAGAGTTTCGATCGTGCTCAATTTTTGCTCCATGAATCGATGGCCACCGGTGGCGCGCGAAATGCTTGGGCAGCGGGTGTCCTACCGCTCGAAAGCCTCTTTCAGGCCGAAGCTTTTGCGCTCACGTAGGTCAAGATCGGCTTCGATATGCGCAATATGATGCAGCATGAGATGACAGGCCGTGTCGACATCCTTGCGCTCCAGCGCGGTGATGATGTCCCCATGCTCGGAATGGCCGCAACTGGAGGCGCTTGACTGTCCATAGAGTGCAATCACCAGCGAGGAGCGAGCAACAAGCTCCTCCATGAAGCGCTGCATGATGAGATTGCCGGAAATGGCCGCCAGCATCAGATGGAAGTCGCCCGAGGCCTTGATTTCGGCTCTGCGGGCGGATTGACCCCGCTCTCCCATAAGGCGGCCTTCTTCCACGAGGAGCTGCCGGAGCTGTGCGAGCTGAGGTGCGGTGATATGTTCGGCTGCCGATCGCACTATCCCCGGCTCAACCAGGCGGCGCGCGGCGAATATCTGCCTGGCTTCCTCGGGCGATGGATAGGCGACGAAAGCGCCTCGGTTTTTCTCGACGCTGACGAGCCCCTCATAGGAAAGGGCCTGCAGGGCAGCACGTGCCAGTGTCCGGCTGACGTTGAAGAGAGCGCCAACATCGCTCTCCGACAGTTTCGTGCCCGGCGCCAGCCGGCGCTCCACGATCGCGTCGCGAATGGCCTCGCGGATTTGTTGCGCGCCGCTATCGGTGGCGTCGCTGGGCGTCAAAAGCGCATCTGTTGAAGAGTTCATGATCGGTAGCCTGAGTAACTGGCTGCGATGATAGACAGGTTTGGCGCGGAAGTTAAACGAAATCTGATGCAAATGAGCCGGTAGAAGGTATACAATGTTTTGCATAAATCGCGCACAATAGCCTATTTCCTGTGCAGATCCGCAATTGCCCATCAGAAGGCAAAATTTCTTCACTAAGAAAAAATTCAGAAATTCCAGTCAGTTAGTCGACCCCGGCAAAACTGGCACGATTGATGCAGTGTCTTTCCCAAACCAAAGGGGAAGATGATGTCGAAAGCGGCAGAGATCGATATAGTATCCGTTTCGAAGGTCTACGGCACGACCACGGCTGTCCATGCGATCAGCCTGAAGATACCGGCGGGTTCCTATTGCTGTTTCCTCGGCCCCTCCGGCTGCGGCAAGACATCGACTTTACGCATGATCGCAGGCCATGAGGGCATTTCCTCTGGCAATATCAGGCTCGGTAATACCGTTGTCACGGACTTCCCTCCCGCCAGACGCGGCACGGCGATGATGTTCCAGTCCTATGCGCTGTTTCCTCATCTGGATCTTATCGACAATGTCGCCTTCAGCCTGAAGATGAAGGGCGTTGCCAAGGAAGAGCGCCGCGCCAAGGCGCTCGAAATGCTGAAGCTGATGCAGATGGAAGCCTATGCCACGCGCCGTCCGGCCCAGCTTTCAGGCGGCCAGCAACAGCGTGTCGCGCTTGCTCGCGCCCTGATCACCGATCCGGAAGCGCTGCTGCTCGACGAGCCGCTTTCGGCGCTCGATCCCTTCCTGAAGATCCGCATGCGTGCGGAACTCAAGAAGCTGCAGAAGTCGCTCGGCATCACTTTCGTCCATGTCACGCATAGCCAGGAAGAGGCCATGGCGCTTGCCGATATCATGGTCATCATGAATGACGGCCGGATCGAACAGGCGGGGTCGCCGCGGGAGGTGTTCGAACACCCAGCGACAGCCTTCGTTGCCCGCTTCATGGGTGATCATAATGTCTTGTCCGGCCGCGTAACGTCGAGCGAAGATGGCTTGATCACCATGACCGTGCCGGAAGGGCAGGGCTTCTCGGTAAACGGGTCAGGCCGCGCCGTCGGCGAAGCCGTCGATATCGCGGTCCGCACCGACCGCGTCCGCCTTTCGCCGCCATCGGACAAAGGGTTGGGCTTCAACGGCGTCGTCTCCAATATCGAATATCGCGGCGCAACGCTGAAGATCACCGTTGTCGGTGCCGGCAGCGATGATTTCACCGTCGTCGCAAGCAATGACGACGATGCGACTAGATCGATCGCCGTCGGCGATGCCGTCTCACTGAGTTGGGTTCAGGAGGATGCAATCCTTCTCGGCCGCGTATCCGCATGAAAATCCGAAGCATTAAAAAAGGGGAACTGACATGACGACTGAAACCAAGACTGAGAAGACCACGAAGGGCATTTCCCGCCGCTCGCTGCTCAAGACCGGCGCTGCCGCTCTCGGCGCCATGGCCGGCTCCGGCGTAATCACCGGTTTCCCGACCATCTGGGCGCAATCGAATATCACGCTGCGCCAGTTCGGAACCGGCGTTTCGAACATCAATGCCATTGCGGAGAAGTGCAAGGCCGATCTCGGCATCACGCTCGAGATGACCGCGACCGATTCCGATGCTGCCGCACAGCGTGCGGTGACGCAGCCGAACAGCTATGACATCGCCGACGTCGAATACTGGATCGCCAAGAAGGTCTTCCCGACCGGCGTGTTGCAGCCGATGGACGTCAAGAAGCTGAAATATTACGACAAGATCGTACCGCTCTTCATCAACGGCAAGCTGAAGGCCGATAGCGTCATCGCGCAGGGCACCGCACCGCACACTGTCGGCTTCGTCGAAGGGCAAGGCTCCAAGAAATTCGCCAAGGAGCCGACGCAGTGGATGACGATGGTTCCAACCATCTACAACGCCGACACGCTCGGCATTCGTCCCGATCTCACCGGCCGGCCGATCACCAGCTGGGCCGATATTCTCGATCCCGCCTTCAAGGGCAAGACAGCGATCCTTAATATCCCGTCGATCGGCATCATGGATGCCGCGATGATCATGGAAGCTGCCGGCAAGATCAAATATGCCGACAAGGGCAACATGACGAAGGCGGAAATCGACAAGACGATCGACTTCCTGATCAAGACCAAGGGCGATGGCCAGTTCCGCGCCTTCTGGAAGTCCTTCGACGAAAGCGTCAACCTGATGGCATCAGGCGAAGTGGTCATCCAGTCCATGTGGTCGCCGGCGGTTGCCGCCGTCCGCTCCAAGGGCATTGCCTGCACCTTCCAGCCGCTCAAGGAAGGCTATCGCGCCTGGGGCGGCGGTCTCGGCCTTGCCTCGCACCTCAAGGGTGCGCAGCTCGACGCGGCTTATGAATATATCAACTGGTACACCTCCGGCTGGGTCGGCGGCTACCTCAACCGCCAGGGCTACTACTCCGCCTGCATGGAAACGGCCAAGAACTTCATGTCGGCCGATGAATGGGGCTACTGGATCGAGGGCAAGCCCGCGCAGGGCGATATCCTCTCTCCGGAAGGCAAGGTCATGGAGAAGGCCGGCGCCGTCCGCGACGGCGGCTCCTTCGAAACCCGCATGGGTGCGGTCGCCTGCTGGAACTCGGTCATGGACGAGGACCGCTACATGGTTCGTCGCTGGAACGAATTCATCGCTGCCTAAGCTGCGATCGATCATCTCCTCTCCCTGTCCGAGACGGGGGGAGGATCCTATCAATGGAGAAGCCGGACCATGGCGACAATCGCTTCCTCGGATGCGGAGCAGGAAACTCAGAACGCCCGACGCGGCTTTGCCGTGCCCGGCTGGGCGGTTGCCTATCTGCAGGCAACGCCGCTCTTTCTCATTCTCGGCTTCTTCTTCCTGCTACCGATCGCCATGATCGGCATCGTCAGTTTCTGGGATTATGATTTCGCGGGCCTTTATCCGGCGTTCCTGACCACGAATTATACCGATACGCTCGGTTCGTGGGTTACGTGGAAAACCTACCTCAACACGTTGAAATTCACAGCAATTGTTTGGGCGCTAACGCTCTTTATCGGCTTCTGGGTCGCCTATTTCCTAGCTTTTCACATTCGCCGAACCTCGACGCAGATGATCCTTTTCCTGGTCTGCACTGTGCCCTTCATGACGTCCAACATCATCCGTATGATTTCGTGGATACCGGTCCTCGGACGCAACGGGCTGGTTAATTCGACGCTGATCGAGATGGGCCTCATCCCGCGGCCGATCGAATGGCTGCTCTATTCCGATTTCGCCGTCGTACTCGCGATGGTGCACCTCTACACGCTGTTCATGGTGACGCCGATCTTCAATACGCTGATGCGCATCGACCGCTCGCTGTTCGAGGCAGCGCGCGATGCCGGCGCCACCGGATGGCAGGTGCTCTGGAATGTGGTCATCCCGCTTGCCAAACCCGGAATGGCGATCGGCAGCATCTTTGTCATCACGCTCGTCATGGCGGATTTTTCCACCGTGCAGGTGATGTCCGGCGGCCAGAGTGCGTCTATCGCGCTGATGATGAAGAACCAGATGTCGCTGCTGCAATATCCGGCAGCCGCCGCGAATGCGGTGGTGTTGTTGATCGTCGTGCTGCTGATGGTTGCCGCCATCCTGCGTATCGTCGATATCCGCAAGGAGCTCTAGGATGAACCGTGAAAAGCGCAGCCTGGAATTTTATGTTCTCGCGATCTTCTTCACGATCTTCGTGTTGTTTCTCTATGGTCCGCTGTCGGCGGTCATCATCCTGTCTTTCCAGGGGCCGGATGGCGGCTTGACCTTCCCGTTGAATGGCGTCTCGCTGCATTGGTTCGCCAATCTTTTTGAGAAGCAGGCGGTTGGCGATTTCGGTGCCTCGTTCCAGCGATCGCTGATCCTCGGCGTTATGGTGATGATCGTGACCGTTGTCGTCTCGCTGCTGGCAGGGCTCGCCTTTCGCCGCCGGTTCCGCGGATCGACATTCCTGTTCTATGCGACGGTTGCGAGTCTCGTCGTCCCATCCATCATCATCTCGCTCGGGATCGGCGTCGTCTTCCAGCAGGGCGGCATTGCGCCGGCGTGGTATTCCTCTGCCTTCGGCGCGCATCTGACCTGGACGTTGCCTTTCGGCGTGCTGATCATGTTTGCGGTCTTCAACCGGTTTTCGCCGGCCTATGAGGAGGCCGCTCGCGATCTTGGCGCCAGCTCCTGGCAAACCTTCCGTCACGTTGTACTGCCGATGATTGCCCCGAGTCTGATCGGCGTCGGTCTCTTCGGCTTCACGCTATCCTATGATGAGTTCGCCCGCACCCTCATGACATCGGGTACATACAATACCCTGCCGCTCGAGATCTACGGGATGACGACCAACGTCACGACGCCGGTGCTCTATGCGCTCGGGACGGTGACGACGCTCTTTTCCTTCACCATCATTCTGCTGGCGCTTGCGGTCATGACCATGCTCGGCCGCCGCCAAGCCAAGAAAAGTTGAGATCATGCGCCTGCTGCTCATCAATCCGAATACGACCGCTTCCATGACGGAGAAGGCGGCAATCGCTGCGCGTGCCGTAGCAGGTCCCGGCACGGAGATCATCGCCGCCACCTCGCAGATGGGGCCGGCGTCGATCGAGGGCTATTACGATGGAGCTATCGCCGTGCCCGGCATGCTGCGCGAACTGAGGGAGAGGCAGGCCGAAGGCTATGACGCGGCGATCATCTCCTGCTTCGACGACACCGGCCTGGAGGCCGCACGCATGTTCTGCGACGTTCCGGTCGTCGGTCTCTGCGAAGCGGCCGTCGCGACGGCCGGCTTCCTGGCACAGCGCTTCAGCGTGGTGACGACGCTCGAACGCTCACGCATCCTGATCGACAATCTTGTCCATCGTTATGGCATGGGCGCGCGGGCAAAGGTTCGCGCCTCCGACATCCCTGTGCTCGAGCTTGAAGATTCGTCTTCGGGCGCAATCGGAAAGCTGCGCGCGGAAATCGAGCGCGCGCTTGCCGAAGACGGAGCAGAAGCCATCGTCCTCGGCTGCGCCGGGATGACCGATCTTGCAAGAGAACTGCAGTCGATCTACGGCGTCCCGGTCGTGGATGGTGTCGCCGCAGCGGTCAAGCAGGCCGAAACTTTGGTGTCTCTGGGCCTATCCACCAGCAAGCGCAGTTCCTACGCCTCGCCATTGCCAAAGCCCTTTTCGGGGGCAATGCAGGATTTTGCGCCGACACCGGTATTGGCCTAATCCCATCACAATCCAACGGTACGACCTCCACTGATCGCTAAGCGTTGCGATTGGCATATCTTCGCTGCCGGGACTACAATGTCTCGGTAAAGAACGAGAGTCGTGGATTTGGCACAGAGAGCCGGCAAAGCTGATCTTCCCCTGCATGGCGGCCGCGTACCGCGCTGGCTTGGCGATCGCATGACACGCCTGGGTGCCGTCATCACCGAAGCAATCGTGCAGCATTATGGGCGTGACGAGCTCTTTCGCCGTCTCGCCAATCCCTTCTGGTTCCAGTCCTTCGGCGCTGTCATGGGCATGGATTGGCATTCCTCGGGGATCACGACAAGCGTTCTCGGTGCCTTGAAGCGCGGCCTGACGCCGCTTTCGGGCGAGCTCGGCATTCATGTCTGCGGCGGCCGCGGCGCGCATTCGCGCAAGACGCCGGACGAGCTCATTCATATCGGCGATCGAGTCGGCCTCGACGGCGCGTCCCTTGCCATGAAAAGCCGGCTGATCGCGAAGGTGGATAGCGCGGCCGTGCAGGATGGCTTCAATCTCTATCTGCATGGTTTCATAGTCGCCGATGACGGCAAGTGGGTCGTTATCCAGCAGGGTATGAACGATGAACGGCGGCAGGCGCGGCGGTATCATTGGCTATCGGAGGGTTTGACGAACTTCCTGGATTCACCACACTCTGCCATCGAGGGGCGCGAGCAGGGCGAAATCATCAATCTCGCCGATCGACGCGCCGACCGCTCCCGCAACGGTCAGCTCGATTTGCTCGCCTCCTTGGGGCCAGATAAAATCGTCCGGGAATTCAACGCCCTGGAAGGGAAAATTCCAGCGATCGGCGAACAAGAAGCGCAACCGATGCTGCCATATCTTATCATGCCGGCACATCACGATGTGCGTCAGGAAGACGTGAACATGCGGCGCCTGCACGGAAATCTCGCCGCGGCTGCCGATCGTGGTCCGGTGGATTTCGAGGATCTGCTTCTGACGCCCGGCGTCGGCGCACGCACTGTAAAGGCTTTGGCGATGGTTGCCGAAGTCGTTCATGGCGCACCTTGCCGCTTCTCCGATCCCGCGCGCTTCTCGCTCGCCCATGGCGGCAAGGACCGGCATCCCTTTCCGGTGCCGCTGAAGGTCTACGACGAGACCATCAACGTGATGAAATCAGCGGTCAGGAAAGGGCGTCTCGGTCGCGATGAAGAATTGTCTGCGCTGAAGCGCCTGGATGACCAATCGAGAATACTGGAGCGCTATGTCACCGGCCCCGATCTCAAGGAGATCGTTGCGGGCGAATTCGACCGCTCCTTCTCCTATGGCGGGCGCAGCGTCTTCGGCTGGGAACCTCCCGTGGATGTCGGGGATGATGGCGCTGAGGATGGCCTCCGCTCTTCGAAGAGCTAAGCCGGGCTTTTTGGCAGAAGAGAGCGGCTTAGCGCCGCTCCATCATGGGGTCATGGCAGCGTATAACCGATCACATAGTCGCCCGGTTTCGTTCCAACCGAGCCATGACCTCCGGCCACTATGACGACATATTGCTTGTTGTCGCTGGCGGTATAGGTCATCGGCGTCGCCTGGCCACCTGCCGGCAGACGCGCCTCCCAGAGTTGTCTTCCAGTCGTCACGTCGTATGCCCTGAGATAATCGTCCACGGCTGCCCCCAGAAACGCTACTCCGCCCTTGGTAACGATCGGCCCGCCAATGCCGGGAACGCCGACCTTGAAGGGAAGGGGCAGCGGAGTCATATCGCGGACGGTGCCGTTCTTGTGCTTATAGGCGATCTTGCCGGTCTTCAGATCGACACCGGCGACATAGCCCCAAGGCGGTGCCTGGCAGGGGATGCCGAGCGGACTGACGAACGGACCCATATAGACGCCGTAGGGTGAACCTTCGTTTCGGTTCAGGCCTTGTTCGCTGCCCTTGTCGCCGGCTCCCTTCGGCGGAATCTCGGCGCGCGGCACCAGTCGCGAGGTGAAGGCGAGATAAGTCGGCATGCCGAACATGATCTGCCGTTCCGGGTCGACGGCGACGCTGCCCCAGTTGAAGGTGCCGAAATTGCCGGGAAAGATGATGGAGCCGCGCAGCGACGGGGGCGTGTAGCGGCCTTCATATTGATGCTGATGGAAGGCGATACGGCAGGCGAGCTGATCGAACAGCGAGACGCCCCACATGTCCTTTTCCTGCAAGGGCGGCGGCGAGAAGGTCAGATCGGAGATCGGCTGTGTCGGCGAGGCATGGTCTTCCGGAATGGTGCCGCCGGGAGCGGGGATTTCCTTGAAGGGAATGATCGGCGCGCCGGTGCGGCGATCGAGCACGTAGATATCGCCCTGCTTGGTCGAGGCAACCAGCGCAGGAACCGTGCTGCCGTCGGCCTTGGTCAGATCGACGAGCACGGGCTGGGCCGGCACGTCCATATCCCAGAGATCGTGATGGACGAACTGCTGCACCCATTTGAGCTGGCCGGTATTGATATCGAGCGCCACAACCGAGGAGGAGAAGCGTTCGACATTGGCGCTGCGGCCCATGCCCAGCTGGTCGGGCGTCTGGTTACCAAGCGGAACATAAACCATGCCGAGCTTTTCGTCGGCGCTGGAAACCGACCAGCTATTCGGTGAGTTGGTCGTATAGGTCTGCCCGGCAGGCAGCGGCGCCGTCTGATCGGGATTGCCCGAATCCCAGTTCCAGAGCAGTGCGCCGGTCCGGGCATCGAAGGCGCGGATGACGCCGGATTGCTCCTGGGTGGAGTAGTTATCGTTCACCGCGCCACCGATGATGATCTTGTCGGCGACGATCACGGGCGGCGATGTCGAATAGTAATAGCCCGCCGGATTGTATTTCATGCCGGTTTCAAGATGCAGGGTGCCCTGATTGGCAAAACTCGGACAAACCTTGCCGTTGGCGGCATCGAGCGCGATCAATCGGGCATCCGAAGTTGGCAGATAGACGCGATCGGCGCAAGGCGCGCCTGCGGCAACTGCCGTGTCATGGTAATAGGAGACGCCGCGGCAGGTCTGATGCTGCCGGTTGGGGTTCATGCCGGCATTGGCGTCGTAGCGCCATTTTTCCTTGCCGTCCGTCGCACCGATGGCGATCGCCAGGCTATGGGGTGTGCAGATGTAGAGCGTGTCGCCGATCTTCAGCGGCGTAACCTGATAGGTCGTCTCGCCAATGTCGTCTGGACGCTTCACATCGCCGGTCTGATAGCGCCAGACTTCCTTGAGGTTCGCGACATTCTGCGCATTGATCTGATCGAGGGGCGAATAACGTTGGCCGAAGGAGGTTCTGCCATACTGATGCCATTCACCATCCGGTACATCGCCGCCCATCGGGGCATTCGCAGCCATTGTCGTTGGCAGACTGCCGGAGAGATCATGTGGATCTGTCGTCATCGAATAGACGGCCACGAGGATAGCGATGATCAAGGGGATCGCGAGCGGCCAGGGATTGGCCCCGTAGTGAACGCCGTCCAAGCTGCGAAAGCCCAGCGGGCGCCGGACCCATGGCGTCAATAGCCAGAGACCGATCAGAATGATCAACCCGCCGCGCGGGCCGAGTTGCCACCAGTCGAAACCGACCTCCCATATCGCCCATCCAAGCGCTGCCAGCACGAAGATCGCGTAGAACCAGAGCGCGGCGGCTTTCCGCATATAGAGCAGGACAGCGGTTACCAAGAAGGCGAGACCGGCCAAGAGATAAAAAAGGCTTCCACCGAGCAGTGCAAGCCACAGCCCACCACCGCCGAGCGCCAGACCGATGAGTGCGAGGATGATCGATGTAATTACGAGGGCCATGATCTGCTCCAGTCTAACCGTCGATGAGACAGTGATTACTCGAAGGCTTGCAAACTCGCGCGAGGTCCCTTCGGACCTCGACGGCTGGCTATAACGAAATCGGTGTCTGCAGTTTCGCCGGCAACGAGAAGAGCCACGCCCAGGGCGATTTGGATCGGTTCATCAATCCCCCTAATCAAATCAGAGACTGAACGTCACGATTACGAGAATGTTCCAATCCACTCACCCGTTCAAGCTTTAGGATCTGTGGACTGATTTGATTAACGAACGTAGTTAATTTTTTAACAATTGTTGAGATACTAATGGAACAGATATTGGAATCAAGGGTTTCCGTGCAGAGCCGGAGGACTATAAATGAATATGAAGATCGTGACTGCCCAATCGGAAGTAGCAACCGATGATACCGGAACCTATCCGGATGGCATGATGGAACGTATTCTGGTCGAGTTTTCCGCAAGCTCCGAACGGCAGCATCGCAAATCTCACGAGCGTGATTACGGCACGCACAAGGCGCTACGGCCGATCCCGGTCGGGCTTGCTTGAGCGACCGGAAACCCGCTTCGCTAGATGTAGAGCGGCGCCATGCGCCGCCATGCGCCTGCCTGATGGGCGCGCCCATCCCATACATGCAGCCGATGATCGATGCCCTTGTCAGCCAGCAGGTGGCTCAGATACCGATTGTTGTCGAAGAAGGGATCGGCATTTCCGATCGCCATCACGATGTCGATCTGGCGCAGGCTCTCCAACCGCCATTCGCAGGCAAGTCTCGGCAGAAAATGCGTCGGGGTGTGAAAATAGATATCGTCGTCGTAATAGCCGTCGAATAGATCCGTGAAGGATTCGACCTTCGTCGTTAAATCGTAACGGCCGGAAAAGGCGACCAGCTTGCGGAAGAGGTGAGGGTGGCGAAAAACCAGGCTTGCGGCCTGGAAAGCGCCGAGACTGCAGCCGTGAACGATGGTGCACTCGTGCCCGTTCTTCTGCGCCATCAGCGGCAGGACTTCGTTGAGAATATATTCCTCGAAAGCATTGTGTCTGCGAATGCGCTCGGCCGGAGGGCGATGAAAACCGTAGAAGGTTTCGGTTGCCAGTCCCTCGACGCAGTAGAGCTGAAGCTGTCCGGCATTCAGCTTGTCCGCGAGGCTCGCGACGATGCCGACCTGCTCATATTCCCAGAAGCGACCGTCGCGGGTGGGAAATACCAATACCTTGGCGCCGGCATGGCCGAACACCAGCAACTCCATGTCGCGATGCAGCCGAGGACTGTACCAGCACAGGTATTCGCGGTTCATAGCACCTTAAAGAATTGCCCGACCTTGTCTCGCAGAATTGCGTTCTGCTGTTCGCCGCCAGCATAATCGAAGTGACCGGCATCCAGAATGAAGATTTCGTTAAATTTCTGCAGTGCATTTGCGACAGCGAACTGGCAGGGTGGTGCGACGGCGGGATCAAAAAGCGCCGGTGCGACAAGCATCGGCACAGTGATACGCCGCGCGGCGATCGCAGCATCGAAGAACCGCAGTGTCTCGAGAACGCTGCCGTGCTTTTCCTGATAGGCCTGCACCGATTGGGCGCTGCCGACGGTTGGCAGTGTCAGCCATAGCTGCCGGTGGCCAAAAGTCGGGACGATGAGATGGCCGCGCCTGATCCGCGCATCGAAAGGAATTGCCAGGGCACCGATGCCGCCACCGAAACTGATGCCACTATAGCCGATATGGCCGGCAAGCCAGGGATAGAGGGTCTCCAATGTCGAGACGGCGAGCCAGATGTCTTCCACGCAGCCGCCGATAACATAGGTATCGCGGTTTCGGATACCGCAAAGGACATGGCCCGATGCGTCCGAAGGGATTTTTGGGCTGGCACTGAGGGAAAGCCCACGGCAGCAGGGGAAAAGGATCGCCGTTTCTTCTACCGGCCAATCGAATTCCGGCTGGTCTCTTCCGCCATATCCGTGCCCGACAATGAGGCCGCGCCGCACCTCACCGCTGCGAGGAATGAGTAGCCAGCCATTGATCTGAAACGACCCTGTCGACGCGTAGCTGATATTAAAGACGTGCCAATTATCGTGGCGCAGCTTTCTGTGGCGAAGCCTGGGTTGCGGATCGACGTCGACGGCTGCCCTGTAGCGCTGCTGCCAGAAATCGTCGAAGCCCGCCGGGGCTTCCGGCGTCTCTATCGCCTGCAATTGCGCAAGCTGCATGCCGTAGGTGGGATCGAAGTCGAAAGGGTGGGATGTCGGTATGCTCATGGCAAGTTTTTCGCTTAAGAGCACGGGTGAGACAAGAACGAAGAATTGCCGATCCGCAGCTTTCGTCACGGCTTACTTCTGTTCATTCGTGGATTTCCTGCTTGGGGCGGTCGATGCGATAGAGCACGTGCGGTCGCAGAATATGGCCTGGCGGCACGGTGATGTCATCGAAATCACCGCCCTCGATATAGACCATGCCAATTTTCTCCATCACGCGGCGGGAAGGAATGTTGATCGCCGACGTATAGCCGATCACGCAATCAGCCTGCAGCTCTTGCCAGGCGAAATCCAGGCAACGCCGGCTGATTTCCGCCGCATAGCCCTCCCGCCAGTATGCACGCCCCAGAATCCAACCGATCTCCAATGGAAAATTGCCCGGAACCTCCGGACCAGGGCGTGAAAGACCCGCGCCGCCAATCAGTGCGCCGTCGGCTTTCCGCTCTACGGCCAGGAAGCCGAAACCTTCGTTGGCCAACTGCGCGTTGGCTTCATCGATCAGCTCATCCGTCTCGGCAGCCGTGAGCAGGCTCGGATAGTAATATTGGCGAACCAGTTCATCCGCGTTTACGGCTGCAAAAGGAGCGGCGTCGCTATCCTGCCAAGGCCTGAGAACGAGCCGGGAGGTTTCAAGAGTAAGCATCGTTCTCCCAGGGACGAACTGATTGATCTCGATGGCGCGATGGCACGCAATCTTTGGCGAGGGCAGCAGGCTGCGTCGCATCTCCATCCATGAATTCGCCAGGAAAGTCCATGTCTGCCGGCTGATGTTAGCCTCTGTGATTTCTGCCACACAGCAGGAAAGATGACGCAAATAGACTTGGTTTGTTGCGAACTGCTGTCGCTTCCTTGCCTTCGTTGAGGTATAGTGGAAGCATGATCAGGGTCCTAACGATACTTGCGGGAATTTCGATTGCAGGCTCCGCAATAGCAGGTCAAATCACTCAAAGCACCTACAATGTTCAGGATTGCTCGAGTGCGGTGGATCAGGTTCTGTCGACGACCAAGGGACGCCTCCTATCCGTCAAGCCTCGCGAGAATCGTTGTATCGTGACTGTGATCGTTCCGCATGGCGAGCAACGACCGGAAAAAGTCGTGGTTCGTGTCGACTATAACAATAATGACGACAGCCAGGAAAATGGCCAATAACCGAAAGCGGTGAAAGGGACCGCGTGACAAATGGGCGAAGTCATCCAGTTTCGGCCCGCAGCGGGATACGGCAAGCACCTTGATGCGCAGGCTCGCATGGAAAGGGAGTTGCAGCTTCCCCTTGCAACAGCGGATCAAGTCACCAGAGAGGCCATCCGCGAGAATCCGCCGGATACGTCGACGGCTCCCAAGTCAAAAATTGGGCTTCCCATTAGCGGCATCGTCATCGTAGTCGGCTCTATCCTGGTCTATGCGCTGGTAATATCCCATGTCGTCGGCCAGCCACATTATTCGGCCCGCGCCAACCTGATGCCTTCGATTTTTCTCCAAAACTAGACTTGCCCGGCAAGAACGCTTGATGAAGCAGGTTCGCTATCAAGCAGATGCGATAAGCGCCGCGAACGCATTTTCGGCACTATTCTTTCCTGTCGCATGCGCGGAGGAGCACGACGCCGGCAACCAGCCGCAATATAATTGCGGCTCAAGATCGACAAAACCATCATCCCGCGCGCAAGACTGTCATGTCAGGCCGACTGTTCGGATATGCGGACTTAAAGAACATGAGAAAGATTTAAGCCTGTTCGTTAAGTGAAGATT
This sequence comes from Rhizobium sp. AB2/73, assembly GCF_020871915.1. Taxonomy (NCBI): domain Bacteria; kingdom Pseudomonadati; phylum Pseudomonadota; class Alphaproteobacteria; order Hyphomicrobiales; family Rhizobiaceae; genus Rhizobium; species Rhizobium sp. AB2/73. The sequence continues at coordinate 790,486 of NZ_CP067072.1, forward strand.
CCATCAAATCTGATGTAATCCGCGATAGACGGTGATTTTGGAGAGCATTTATTGTCGCAGCTTAAAATTCAACAGCTACAATGGATCGGCGCGGTAGCTGTTATCATGGTTTGCTTGATGATGGCGGGCTCGACGATTGCCTTCAGCCTGTCGGATTATCTCAACTACAAGCGCGGCGTGATCGAATTCGGCCGTTTTCATACTGCACTGCATGCGGCCGCGACGATATCGAGAGAACGCGGTCCTGCAAACAGTCTGATGGGCGCTTCGGAGGGTGAGCAAGCACAATTTACCGCCGATCTGAAAGCAAGCCGCGAAGCAACCGACAAGGATATCGCCAAGCTCGAAGCGCTCTTTAAAACGGAAATAGACCAGTCCGCGGAAATGCGCAGCGCATTCACGGCGCTTAAGGCTCAGCTGGAGAGCGGCCGTCAGGCGGTCGATGCAGTGACCGCCTTGCCACGCGGCGAGCGCAGCGGCGCAAGGATCGCCGACGCCATACAGGCGATGTTCTGTGCAGCGGATCGCGCCCAGGATTACCGGGATGTCGCCGGCCGCTCGGTCATTGCGCTGGCGCCTGAGACAGCCGCCGAAGTCATGCTGACCTCGATGGCCGGAACGCTCAGAGAGCGTGCCGGAAGGCTGGGCTCCTATGTCGTCATAATGCTGGCCTCGCAGGGGCAGGCCCGTTCCCACTATAGAGCTGCGTTCGACAACGAGTTGAACCGGCTTTTTGAAGTGAAAGCGCTGCTGAAAACCTATGCGCCCGCTACATTGCACTCCCAGGCTCTGGCAAGACTGTTGGATCAGGTGACGGTCAGTTACTTTGCCGGAGCGCTGCCTTACGCTCAGCGCGTCGCCTTTGATCCGAATGCGAGCGATGCCCTCACACCCGGAGAGTTCACAGCGAAATACGTGCCTGGAATGAAATCGACCGAGAAGCTGCGTGAGCTCATCGAAACCGCGGCATTGAATTCTCTTGGAGAAGTACAGCAGAAATCCTTGAGAGCTATGCTGATCTCCGCACTGCTTGCCGTCATGGCGGTATCGGTTGTGATTGGGCTGGCCTACGTGCTCAGGCGTTCGCTCTTTCGACCGATGCTGGCCGTCATGCGACAAATCGACGAGATTGCCGTCGGCAACCTTACGACGCCGCCACCGATACCTCACGCCGGACGTGAAATGCGGGAGCTGTTCCTGCGTCTCGACCTTTTGCGTGAGCAGCAGCGCTTCAAACGGCACCTGGAAATGGAGCGCAAATCGATGACGGAAGAGTTGAGACGTCTCTCCCAGACGGATGCACTCACTGGCCTTCTCAATCGGCGCGCGTTGGAGGATGCGGTGGAGGAATTGCTCGCGACCCCGACAGCGGGCTCCCGAGGCTTCGCAATCATCATGTTCGATATCGATCATTTCAAGTCGATCAATGATCGGTACGGTCACGCCGTCGGCGACGTGGTGCTGCAAAGGACGGCGCAGATTCTAGGCCCCTGCCTGCGCGCCGCCGATCTATTCGCCCGCTACGGCGGTGAGGAATTCATCGTTGTAATGGGCGACGTCACCGAGGCCTCGGCGCGTTCAACGGCCGAGCGGCTGCGGGAAACATTGGCGCAAGCCGTCGTCAGCGATGAGCATGGCTTGAAGGTGACCGCGAGCTTCGGCGTCGATTGGCAGGCGCAATGCATGTTCGAAAATTGGGAAAAGCTGGTCGTCGTTGCGGACAACCGGCTCTATCAAGCCAAGCGCAACGGGCGCAATTTGGTCTGCTCGTCCGAGAAGACGACTGGACAGACGGCAATCTCCGCCTCGAGACGCGGCCAGAGCGGCGCAAGCGCGGCCTGACACGCTTCGCTGTGACCGAGATCATCCGAACCTGCTTGTTGGAAACTCGTGGTCAGTAGGTGAGCGTCACCACGACGGTATCGGTGTAAGTGCCTGGGGATGGTGTGGTCTGCGGTGGCACTCGGCCGTAGACCGTCAACAGTTGAGCACTGCCGGTTCCGGTTCCGGCGACGGTGCTGCCCGGCGTATTGGCATCGCCCCAGGGCTGCGACCGGCTGATATCCTTATAGAGGCCGTAGATCACCGTCTCCGAGCCTTTCGCCATCTTTCTCGCCGTCGGCGGAGCATTCGCGCCGCCACCGCTCAAGGAGATCGTATAGGTCGTGCCCGGCGTACAGGTTGCCGTGACGGAACCCGTGGCATCGACATTCGTGCTCAATACGCCTTGTGTCCCGAAATCGATGTTCTGGACAGTGACGAGGCAATTGGCGGCGACGGTTGCATTGACGCTGAACGACGCGGTTCCAATCGTTCCAGAGGGAGCAGAACAGGTAGTCGCACTACTGTAGCTGTAATAGAAGGAGGTGTAGGTCGATGTGAAGCTGGACGTAAACGACCCCGGTACTGCCGTCGACGGAGAGCCGAGCGCAGCTCCATAGACCGTCATGCTGCCGGTTGCGCCGATCAACGAGCCATTCAGCAGGGCCATTGTCAGCGCATAGACCGGTGCGCGTGATGGATAGGACCAGCTGCTCGATCCCCACACCACGCTTCGGCCGTTGTCGGAATAGAGCTGATAGTTCAAAGAACTGCTGCCGTTCAACATCTGGCGCGCCGCGGCCGACGATGCTCCTCCACTGCCGGCGCCGATGTCGGGGCAAATCAGAAGCCGCTTGCCCAGGTCCAGGAGCCCGCCGGAACAGGATACACTTATCGTAGATGTCGAATTGACCGGGGTGCCCGATAAGGTATCGACCGCGCCAAAGTTCATATTGGTAGCCGAGAAGTTGCAGCTTTGTGCAGCGCATGGCGAAGGCAACAACAGTGCGAGCAAAAGAGTGAGCGAACGCAGCATCTTTTCAACTCCCTTTTAAAGGCACCTGACGTCATCGATGACGACCTGTTCGCCTCGCTGCGGCTTGTAGGCGAATTCGGCATGGCACTTCGTTCCGTCTTCAAGTGATATGTCGATAGCGTTCCTTGCGTGCAGTCCGCGAATGTATGCCTGTCCGTCATAGCCGATGACGAAATCCTCGCTTGATCCTTGTAAGGTGCCGCCGAGCCCGGCACGCAGCGGCACCCCGTTCTTGTCCTTGATCGTAATCAGAGCGGCTTGCGGTGCTTCGGATACACCGAACTTGACGACAACGCCGCTGCGATCCGCCGGCACGACGATTTCCTTCGTTGCCGGCACGTCGGCGTCGACGGGCAGGTTCTTGGGATCGATGGATAGGGTATTCGGTTCATAGGAATTGAGATTGGGCACCAGGATGCGGCCGCTCGAATTGGTCTTGCCGGCAGGCCGGTTCTGCTGCTGAACCTCAACATCGGGAGCGCCGACATCGACGACGGCAAAGGCATCGTCAATCCTATTGGTGGCAAAGACGCCGCCGCCTGCAACAGCGATGGCACCATCGACGCGAGCCGTGGCGTTGGTCCGATGATCCTGCTGTTGAAGACCTGCCTCGACCTGCGCGAAGGGAGCCCGATAGCCGATTGCCGCCTCGCGATAGGTGTCTTCGCCTTCGGAGGTGCGTAGGCGCCAGCCGAAGCTGTTGTCCTCCTGCTGCATCGACTTGGAAACGTCGGCCACGACGCCGAGGCCGTTAGGCCCGCCTTGTACGCCCGTATTGGCCGTGACGTTACCACCGAAGGGGATGGAGAGGCCGGCAAAGAATCCGAAATTGCTTCGGTCGTCGAGATCGGTGAAGGCGGTGGCATAGACTGTCGCACGCTTGAAGGTCTGACTGTAGGAAAGACCGGCGATCTTGCTCCTGCTGCCATCGGCGCTTTCGAGGTTGGTGTAGGAGAGGTTGAGGCTGGAAAGATCGAGTGGCGTTGGCACGCTCAGCGTGACCTGATCGATGGCTCGCGGTACACCAGCGCTGAGAATGCTCACATCTCCGGCAGTGCTGGTTGTCGGCCGCGCGGAGACCGAGGCTATGTCGTCATAATCGCCAAAGGTCCGCTGCACGCGGGCATAAAGAGCCCATCTGTCGTAACTGAGCTCGAATGCGGCATTCATCAGTGCGCCGGAACGCGACCCGCTTTTGCTTGCCGCGCCCGCTACCGACGCTACACCGAACGAGCTGATCGGAAAGGCGGCTCCCGCACCGCCATTCAGAAGATCGGCACCGCCCTCGAAATGACCTTCCAGTGTCAGCCAATCGGTCAGGCCGTACCTTGCTGTGGCGGCGCCCATAATGCGGCCATCATAATCATTGGAATCCGTTCCGAAATTCAGACGCGGCGTGCCGAGTTCGGCGGAAAAATCCAACAGGCCCCGGCGCAGAAGCCAGTTGGAGGAATAGAAGGGCAAGATCTGCGTCGTTTCCCGCCCCAGGCTGTCACGCAGCACGACGGTCGCTTGCCCACCTCCGGAAAAGACCGGCAGGTTGGTGACTTCGAATGGTCCGGCGGGGACGTCGCTGGAATAGGTGCGAACGTTCTGTGTATAGATATCGAGTGTCGAAGGGACGGCAGCTGTCCCGGCAAATGAGGGCAGCGGTTCGGTCACCAGGTCCGAGCGCAGTGCAAAATTGCGCTGAAACTGAATGCCGCCAAAATAGACTGGGCGTGTCCATGACAGGCCGCCGGTGGTCAGGTCGCCTGCGCGATAGGTAACGAGGCTCTTCGGATCGGAGTAGCTCCAGGTCGTGTTGAGGCGGGTTATCCCATCGAGGCTACCTTCTGAATATCCGGCGAGGAAGGACTGGCTGAGCGTGCCGTACGGGCTGAAGAGCCGGGCATCGAAGGATCCGGATATTCCCTGGAACAGATTTGAATTGCCTTGGAAGAGACCGTTGGAACTTGCGTAGAGGGAATAGTTCAAGACGGCGCCGTAGCCGGTCTGGGGTGCCGGGATCGTATTTTCCTGCTGCTGCCTGACATTGATGACGCGAGGTGCGCGCCCCTTATCCGTCGTCTGGACATAAAGGCGCTGCGTTTCATTGTCGACCTGATAAGACAAGCCGGGCAAGGTGCTGAGCTCGATCAGCTTATCGTCGTCCGCGCCGGCGGGCGGCTTAATGCCGACTTCGCGCAGCTCTTCCGCGGTTGCCGCGAGGGAACCGTTCGGACGTTGTTTGAAATTACCAATCATCTTCATCGATGCATTGTTGATGAATACTTCGAGGTAGACGTCCAGCGTGGCCGCCGGTTGGCCCGCCACGGCTGCATTTGCCGGCAGATCGGGCACTTCCTGAGCACGCAGCGCCGAAACTGAGAAAAGCATGCATATGAGAACGGTGCCGGCACTACCGTTGATTAACGGCGACTTCAGCATCGAACGGCCCAAGATCGCTCTGGCCATGGAGTGTTACTACGCTGCCGGCGAGGGGTCTTGCTGTTCCCATCGGCCATTGCATCGTCGCGCCAGCAAGTACGTATCCGACCAGCCCGTTGCGGCTGCCGATCTTCGTTGTGCCCTGCGCCAGGGTTACGTTCGACAGACGGAAGCGGCTGCCGCCATTGTTTCTGCCGGTCAGGGAAAGGGTGTTGCCCTCTCGTTTGAGGCTCCAGACGATAACGGCGGGTTTTACGTCCGGCCGCTTGAAGAAGACTGGAATAGACTGGCGCATGATGAGGGTGACTGTGCCGGCGCGCGCGCGGGCAGGGTCTGGCAGCTCATCGACGATAACACGATAAGTCTCTTCGGCCCTGACAGGCGCCTTGCTCGTACGAACCACTCTGATCACATACTGAGCATTGGGATTCAGTCTCGCAGCGGGCGGGCTGGCAACGACATCCCGGGTTGGTTCCAGGGTTTCTATGCCGCCCGCCTGGCTCCACTTGAAGACACGTATCTGGACGTTGATCGGATGATCTCCGTCATTGGCGAGATTCAAGACTGTGGCAGCGGCCGGCGCCGTGAGCTCAAGACTTGTGGGTGCCACTCGCAGAGATGCCGCGTTCAAGCCGCAAGCACCGAGCAGCAAAAGCATAGTCGCGGCAATGCATGGCAACATGCGTTGCATGACGGCCTCCTGGATCTGTAAGTTTTCAGTAGGTGACGGTAACCGCCACGGTATCGGTGTAGACGCCTGCGGCCGGGGTGGTCTGCGGGGGTACCCGGCCATAAACATTTATATTCTGGACTGCGCCATTGCCTGTGCCCGAAACCGTATCGGTGCCTATTGTGGTGCCCCAAGTCTGCGTTCGGTTGGCATCGCTGTAGATCGCATAATTGATCGTCGCACTTGCCGGGCCTGTCATGACACGGACAGCTGTCGTCGCTCCCGCCCCAGCGCCAGCACTCAGGCCGACATTGTAGGTCTGCCCGGATGTGCATTGCACACCGATGGTGGTTGCCTGATCGATATTGCTGGTAATGACACCGTTGGTGCCAAAGTTGAGATTATTGGCGCTCTGTACAAGGCACTGCGCCTGGATGGTGATGGTGACCGTCATATTGGCGGTTGCAGTGGCAGCCATCGCCGGCGATGCTGCCATGGTCATTGCGATACCAGTCAGGACGGCACCGCAGAGCATTCTCAGCATTCACATCCCCCCTCGCATATGCTTCCGAAAATATCAGAATATAATAAAATAAGCACATATATGCTTCGCTGGCAATTAGGCGGGAATGCGCTTGGACGGACGCGACAGCATCGAAAGAATACCTCCAAAGTATAGTTTGATTTTACTCAGCGAATACCCACAGATAATTAATAGTTTTAAAAAACATGGTTAATAATGTTCGATACAATCCACCTGCAGCTAGGATAAGTGCGGCGAGAATATGAGATTCAATTTAAGCGAATCAGCGACTTTGAGGGGGCCATCCGCCCTGAATGATTCGCCATTTCGATCACATAGCTGCAGCAGAAACATCAATTCTTGCCGTATGTTCGCAGCCGTTTGACTTATACTCGCTATCCGCGAACTCCGACCGATCATTGAGCCCGGGCCTAAAGCACGTCGCGATCTTTCAGATCCGCTTCTTGTGCTTTAGGTCGTTGATTTTGCGCATGTCGTTCTCGCAAAACCGCTACACACTTTTGCGCGACACGCTTGTCTTATGACTGTGCCTGCTTCTTGTGAGAAAAAGAAGCACCGGAGAGGACGGCCATTTAGTTTTTCATCGCAGGTCTTCCGATGGTCTTGTGAAGCGGAATGTTAGCCTGATCTCAAGCGTGTCGAAGAAATCATGCCGGCATTGATGCATACGAACCGCAGCAAAAGTCACCGGATTTACGGCAGGTTAAATGGCGGCCCTTGAATGCGGCTCATTCCATACCGTCCGAATACGCAAAGTGCATTCGTCAACATTTCTTTGCAAAAGGTCTGCAATTGGCCATGTTTCGGCAAAAGCCGCGCCACAGTTCACATGAAAATGGCTATCCGGGATTTTGTCAAAAGGAGCGGTCCGTGGATACGCAGCCTATGAGATGGTGGAATGGTCAAAGCGAGACGACCCGAAGGCTGGGTTCCGGGCTTGCTGTTTGCGGCACCGTTGTCGGTGCTCTTTATGTCATTGTTCAAACCGGCCCCGTCGACCGCACCATAGAGTTCATCGATAATAACGGCCGCATCGTTATCAATCGCCCAGCACCCGCACCGCAGCTTGCCGTGAACCATTTACAGTTAGCGATTGATGCGAGCCCGGCAAAGCCGCAGATGACAGTGCCAATTCCGCAACCTTCGCCGCTTGCTGCCATGACCAAGACCAATCTGCCGGTAAAGCGCATTGCGTCGCATTCCGATGCCGCAAAGACCAGGATCGCGTCATCCGGTGACGTGGAACATTTCGACCGCTGCCTGCCGCAATGCGAAACACAGGACCCGCTGATAACAGGTCACCCGGAATATGCTGAGGCAACTCCGCCATTTGCAAACGACGATCCGCCTCCCGAACTGGAGGAAAGGGTCGGATTTCATCCACTTGCCGGCGCGCGTAACCTTTTGAACAGAGCGGCGGATGCCCCTGGCATGATGTTGCGCCGCAGCCGGCAGATGATCGACAATGTGGCCCGCGTAGACTGGTAATTGCGACGCATATCTGCGCCCATTGCCGATATCGAGGCAACGGGCGCAGACTTTAATTCTCGAGCGAAGGGGTTGAGATACCCGACGGAAAGCCGCCTATAGGCCGCCGGCGCTCGCCGTACTGCGCAGCAGCCGGCAAAGGCTGACGAGACCAGCATCGAAATTGCCGGATGCCGTCACCTGACGACAGGCAATCAACATACGTTTCTGTTCAGCACTCGACATGGTACGGAAAGCGGCAAGCGTGCGCGTGCTCGATCCCGTGCCGGAATTGCCCGAGCCCAGCCCGAAGCCGCTCGTGCCGCCTGTGCCTCCGGTTGCCATACCGGTTCCGCTGGAGCCGGTACCCCCAGTCGAGCCAGTCCCGCCGCTGCCGGTTCCACCGCCGCTGCCGCCTGAACCGCTCCCACCGATACCAACACCCACGCCGACGCCCACTCCGGATCCGCCGACGGAGACGCCAGCGCCGGCATTGACACCACTTGAGCCTCCAACCGAAGCGCCGAGACCAGCGTTGACGCCATTGCTGTTGGCCGATGCGCCCACGCCAGCATTGACTCCGGCGGAACCGCCAACGGACGCGCCGACGCCCGCGTTGACACCACTCGTTCCGGATACGGAAGCACCCGCTCCGGTGTTGACTCCATTCGTGCCTCCGACCGATGCACCGACGCCGGCATTAAGCCCATTCGAGCCAAGCCCGGCGCCCAAACCGGCGTTGATGCCGCCGACCGACACGCCAACACCCAATCCAGTTCCGGATCGGCTGCCACCGTGATCCGTCCCGCCGCCGGGTTCTGCATAACTTGTCGAGGTCAATAGAAGAAGAACGGATGCAGCGATTGCCATCCGTGAAGATTGTATTCTCATGACTAAACTCCGTTTCAGTTTAGGCTTTTGTCAGCCTGTTTCTGATTGTCGGAGCGCGCGCACCATAGAATTGGAATGAAGGGACCTGTCTATTCTCCTTTCCTCCCAAAACCAAACTACAGAATAATCTAATTTAGTAATGCTTCAATATAAAAATTCGCGGATGGCTTGCATAATGACAAGGAGATTGGCTCCGAACAGACCAAAATGGCCTATTTCGCGACAGGGTTACTAGGCTTTTATAGGATGAACGAGGTTTTTTCTCGAAAGCTTTCAGGAGCGCTCCGCCCACACCTTGGCCAACTCTACAAGCGTCTTTACGGCTCTTTCCATATCCTGCCGGCTTACCCATTCCAGCGGCGAATGAAAGGCATGCCCGCCGGCAAAGATATTGGCGCAGGGCAGCCCCATGAAGGAAAGCCTGGAACCGTCCGTGCCGCCGCGAATGCTGCCGCGCACTGGCGTCATGCCGGCGCGCCGGATGGCCTCGACAGCATTTTCGACGATTTCCGGATGGCGATCGAGGATCGTCTTCATATTGCGATACTGATGCCGAACGGTGAAGGTGTGCGAAGAGCCGGGATAGGATTTCATGACATCCTTGACGATCGCCTCCAACATAGTCTCCTTGTCAACAAGGCCTTGCTCGTCGAAATCGCGAATGATGAAGCCGAGCGAAGCCTTCTCCATCGAGCCGCTGATGCCGGTAGGGTGGATGAAGCCGTCGCGACCGTCCGTCGTCTCTGGAGCTATGTTCCTCGGCAGCCTGTCGATGATCGCGCCGGCAATCCTGATGGCATTTTCCATTTTTCCTTTGGCGAAGCCTGGATGGATGGCGACGCCATGGATGATAACCTCGACACTGTCGGCCGAGAAAGTCTCGTCTTCTATATGCCCAGCCGTTTCTCCGTCAACGGTATAGGCGAATTGCGCTCCCAGCTTCTTCAAATCCACCTTGTCGACACCACGCCCGATCTCTTCGTCCGTCGTGAACAGAAGCTTGATGGTGCCGTGGCGGATATCGGGATTGTCGACGAGATATTTGGCGGCTGCGACGATTTCGGCAAGACCGGCCTTGTCATCCGCGCCAAGCAGCGTCGTACCGTCCGAGGTGATGATGTCGTTGCCGATCTGATCGCGCAGGGCAGGGTGTTCTTCAACGCGAATGACCTGCTGCGGGTCGCCGGTGAGGCGGATATCACCGCCGGAATAGTCGCGCACGATCTGCGGTTTGACATTCGTGCCGGTAAAATCGGGCGCTGTGTCCATGTGGGAACAGAAGCAGATGACGGGAACCGGTTTGTCGGCATTCGATGGAATGGTGGCATAGACATAGCCGTGCTCGTCCAGATGTGCATCGGCAAGCCCGATCGCCAACAATTCCTCAACCAGGATGCGCCCGAGATTCTTCTGCTTCGCAGTGGAAGGCTGCGTGACCGAAGACGGGTCCGATTGCGTGTCGACGACGACATAACGAAGAAAACGATCGGTGACGGTATCGGTCATGAATCTGGCTCCGAAGAATCTCTGGGTTTACATAGCTATAGCGCCGCGAGGGTATATGGATAAACCGGTTTTGCGCGGAAGGCGCCGGTCTGCGAAGCTGGCTGTCACCGCCCCGACAGAAAAGGCCGCTCCAGCGCCAGGCAGGAGCGGCCATATTCAATGGTCAAGACTTTAAGCAAAACACTCAATCGACCGACGTCAACGTGACCGACGTACCGGTAGCCGCAACGTTCAAGCCGAGCTGACCCGTAACGCTCACGGTCTGAAGATGAATGGAGCCGGCGGTGCCACCGACAAGGATGTTCGTGCCCACGCCGGCACCGACAGTGGCTTCAACGGTAGCACCCTGATAAAGGCCGCTCAGAGAACCACGATGGTAGCCGGCTGTCGGCGCGAAGACAAGCCAAACGAGCCGGCTGCGGGTCGTAAAGCCGAGATCGACGCCCATCTTCCGGATCGCGCCGGTATAGTGATCGACACGACGCGAATGCCCGACTGTCGAATGAAAGGTGCAATCCATTTCCTTGGCAGAGCCGAGGACGTAGCCGACGCCGCCGCCGATATCGCATTCGAGATAGCCGATTTTCACGCCGTTGCGATCATCGGGCTCCTCGTTATAGGTCGCCGGCATGTCGGCCGCGCGTGCTGCGGCGGTGCCCGCAACGATCAACGACGCCGCTGAAAACGCCAGGGTCAGGATTTTTCTCATCTGTTTTCTCCTTGTCAGAGTATTATGGGTGGGCAAACACCCTCGTGGTAGAGCCGATAGAATCAACCCTCATTTAACGTTCGTACGCGCAGAACGATCCCAAAATTAAGGCGGCTATCGTCATGATCCACTTCACAATATAGGGAAGTCTTTCCGCCACGGCACCCTTTGGCCATTTCACGTTTTGCAACCGACTGAATCGCGTCGTACAAAATCGAGGATTTGCAGGGCAAAGTTCGCGCTGCCTACCGTCAACCATGTTGAAGCAAGACTTCCTTGGCGGCAAAGGCGAACACATCGACCGGTTCTCCAAGCCCCTTGAGAGGGAAGGAGCCGAGGCTTTCCATATCCCGCCTGCAGCCGGCCATGTCGACGAAGGCTTTGGACAGAAGTACCGGCCGCTTGACCTCCTTCGTCAAGGACTCCAACCGTGAGGCGATATTGACGGCCGGACCGATGACCGTGAAATCAAGGCGAGTGCGCGAGCCGATATTGCCATACATTACGTCACCGACATGCACGCCGACACCGTAGCGCAGAATTTCACGGCCATGCTTGCGGTTTTCCTCATTGAGTGCGGCAACGCTTGCCTGCGCCTCGCTGATGGCAAGAAGCAGATTGTGACAGGCATTCGGATCGCTCAACGGGAAAATGGCCAACAGGCCGTCGCCCATGAATTTAAGGATCTCGCCACCATGTTTTTCGATGGGGTCGACCATCGCGTCGAAATAGCCGTTTAGCAACTCGATGACATCGTCGCGCGGCCACATGTCCGAGATGGTCGTGAAATCACGCAAATCGCAAATAAGGATCGCTGCACCGACGGTGGTGCCGCTGCCGCGCGTCGTGGCGCCGGCCAGGATCTTCTCGCTGGCATGCGGTCCGACATAGGTCCGCAGCAGCGTGCGGGCCATGATGTTCTTCAACCGGATCTCGGTCACCATTGTCAGGGCCGGCAACAGGTCCTTCAAGAAGGTGATGTGCTGTTCGGTAAAGCCGCCCGGAGCATCCGAGGCAAAGGTCACGATATGGCGCTTGCCGAGCGTGTGGTAGATCGGCCAGGCGATATAGTCGGTCAGTCCTTCCGCCTGCATTTCTTTATATAGTGGATATTTCAGCTCCGACTTTTCACAGACCTCGAGATTTTTCCGGACTTCCGTCGCGCCATTGAATATCTCATTGATAGGGCTTGCCAGAAATTGCGGCGTATTCTCGACTCCATAGCTGAAGGTCGCGATATCGGCCTCCTTCATGCCGGTGCGCCAAAGAATTCTCGCCCCCAGCCATTGCGGATGCAGCGTTCGGAAGTGCATCGTCGCTCTTGCGACCGGAACTCCGATTGCCTGCATTTTCTCGCAGAGTTCCACGAGGATATTGTCGATGAATCGCTGGTCGCGGACATCATTCATAAGCCAATCGAGGATCTTGCTTTGTTTCGTCGGCCAAATGCCCTGGTCGTCCTGCGTCGAGGCGGCAACGGCCTCAAGAGAAGATTGCATTTTCTATACCCCACAATTCCGTCACCTGTCCTAGACAGGGAGCGCCATTCGGTCCGAAGGGAACTATACGCGTCTCGCTGTTGACCGGGAACGGCAATCGCCATTATTTCGCGGTTTCGTAAATTATGCGCCCAGCTATGGCGGTTGCGCCTTGAATCAGCCATAGGCTTCATATGGTTCCGCAACTGCTGCGGTGCAAGATTCCATTAAAGGGGTAAGGCATTGAGAGCATATCTGGCAGGCCCGGAAGTCTTCCTCCCAAACGCTAGGGAAATCCTTGATCGCAAGATCGCGCTGGCGCGCAGCTATGGTTTTACGCCGGTTTCTCCCGGTGACCTTGCCGTGCCTGAGACGAAGACGCGCCGGCAGCGCGGCCTTGCCATCAGTTCCATCAACGAGAGACTGATGATGAGCGCCGATCTCATCATCGCCAATCTGACGCCGTTTCGTGGTGTCGCCGCCGATATCGGCACGGCCTTCGAACTCGGCTTCATGTGCGCCCGCGGCTGCCCGGCATTTGCCTTTTCCAACTGCCTCGATAACCACTTCGAGCGTGTGAGCAGGCTTTATGGCGGCGAAGTGCAGCTCGGTGAGGACGGACGTCACCGTGGCCCCGACGGCATGGCGCTGGAAAATTTCGATATGACCGACAATCTGATGCTCGATGGCGGCATAGCGGCACGTGACGGCATCATCGTCACCCGCCAGGTCGCGGCTGACCAGCTCTTTCTGGATTTGACAGCCTTCGAGGAATGTCTGGGTCTCGCGGCAAAGAAATTGTTGATACACGTCGCCAGCGCATAATGTGCCGGCTATTGATTGGCGCGTCCGAACTTCACCATGTTCCGAGAGCAGCATCGATGACGCGCGCTCTTGCGGGAAGCTGGTCATAAGCGGCAACATCCGGCTCGGCAAAGGCCACCAGTCCAAGCGATGCGAGAATATCGCTCCCTTGCCGATCTTGGTGCGCCTTGAGAAGAACGGCGCGTAGCGCGTCGACGATATCCGGCGATTGCTGCCTTGCGGCCACCAGCAAAGGGAAGGGAGCCGGCTTCGTGGTGGCGACGATGCGCAATGGCGCAACCATGTCCGGCTCGTGCATTGCCATCAGCTGAAAGGCATAGGCGTCGATGGCGCCGACATCTATGGTATCTGAACGAATGGCGTCGACTACGCCGCGGGGATTGAGAAGTGGGCCGACGATCTGCGCCGCTGCAGGCCTATTCGCAAGCGTGGCAAAGAATTCTCTCGGCGCATTATAGCCGGACTGAGAATCCCGCACGGTCCAGCCCCAGCGTGCGGTGGCGAGATCGGCTTCAGTCAGCGCTCTATCACGAGCGGCGACGATATGGCTCGCATAGGCTGGCTGCCCGTTTGCCCAGTCCGCCAGGGAAACCGGCGCGGCCAACAGCTGCGGACGCTCCGCCGGCGATAGCCGGGAGAACGGAAAGCCGCACATGAAAACGGCACCCATGTCCGGACGTCTCCATAGGTCGGACAGAGGAGCCGGAGGGGCATGGGCAATGATTTCGAGCTCGACGCCTGACCGGTCGGCAAGCCAATGAAAGAGCTCATCCCAGAGACCGGATATTTTCGGGCTCAGATTGTACATTCGTGAGCAGGCTATGGCCGTGGCAGAGGATATCGTCATGACGCGTCACGCAAACCGAAGGCGCTGGCCGATGTTCATGCGCTTTGCCTTTTCGACCATGGCTGCGCCGAGCGCGACGTCGGTGGTGCTCAGGCCCCGATGCCAGAAGAGGATGGTCTCGTCATCGCTTTCGCGGCCCGGCTTGGCGCCGCAGACGATCTGGCCGATTTCGGCATGCAGCGTCTCCGCCGTCACCTTGCCCTCATCGACATGGCGGCGAAGGGCACCGAAGGGACGCCCAGGTCCGCATTGTCCCCAGTCATCCACGACGACCTTGTCCATGATGTCGGTCAGGTCGAATTCGAGTGCGCTCATCGTGCCGTAAGGCACGACGAAGGCGCCTTTCTTGACCCAGGCGGTCTTGAACAGAGGCGTCGGCTCCGGCAGCCGGCTCGCCTCGATCATGATATCGGCGCCCTTCAGGCAATCCTCCCAATTGTCCGTTACAATGATTTTCTTGCCGAGATCCTTTTCCAGCCTCGCGGCAAAGGCGTCGCGGCTTTCCGGACGGCGCGAATGCACGCGGATCTCATCGAAGTCGAAGAGGTGATCGAGCAGCCGCACGTTCCAGTAGGAGGTGCCGCGCGCGCCGATATGGCCGAGAACCTTGCTGTCCTTGCGAGCGAGATGGCGCGCGCCGATAGCTGTGACGGCGCCGGTGCGCATGTCGGTGATCGCGGTTGCATCGATGATCGCCTTCGGTACGCCGGTGCGCGGATCGAAGAGATTGAGAACCGCCAGCTCCGAGGGCAGGCCCTGCTTGTAGTTGTCGACGAAATCGCCCACGACCTTGACGCCGGCATAGTCGAGCGGCTTCACATAGCCGCGCAGCACATTGAAATGACCCTTGTCGGAACTCTCGGGCACGAGATGAACGCGAGGCTCGATGACCGTCTCGCCGCGCCCCTGCGCATCGAGCGCTTTGGTCACGGCGTCGAGTATTTCGTCGTTGGAAAGGACCAGCGCCTTGGCGTCGATGGCGTTGAGATAGTCGATCCAGATTTCCTGCATTACCGTTCTCCAGCATGTCACCGGCCGTGCCGGTTTATCGGATGATGCAGGCCGCCAGACGGCCTGCGAGAAAGCGAGGCGGCGGGCAAACCACCCTGTCGCCGTTTCGATCAGGGAGCAGCGTTCGCGGCGGTCTCTGCGATAAATTCCGTCACTCTCTGAAAATCAGGACCGTGCGCGCGGTCTTCTTCGAGCGGCGCCACCAGCTGGCGTACCTGTCGATAGGCGCCCAGCGTTCCGCGGCCGAGCTCGCCCGCAACACCGCGCAGCTCAACGGCCTGGGCCGACGCGACGAGCTCGATGGCCACGAGATAACGCATTCGCTCGATCATTGCTTCGATCTTCGATAGGACGCTCGGTGCCATCGACGCCTGATCCTCTACACCATCCGCGACTGGGATCGGCGTGAGCGACACCGGATTGGCCAGATGGCGTATCTCGGCTTCAAGCGCCGAGACCGTTTTCTGCACGGTGGCGAAACCCGTCCTGCTCTGCCCGAGCGGGGTCAGGAAGCGCGGCAGCTCCGACATGACCGGAGACATGATTTTCATCGTTCTATAGGCGGTGGCCGCCGCACAATGCGCGATTGCCTGGCCAAGCCGCTCCCATGCGAGAACGAAGGCCGTCATGTCGAAATTGCCGTGAGACAGGATAAGTCCCTCGTCGGCCAGCACGACGGGATTGTCCCCTGAGCTGGCAAGCTCGATCTCGGTGGCGGCGCGCGCTTCGCCGATCGCGTGGAGCAGGGCACCCCAGACCTGCGGGGCACAGCGATAGCTCAAAGGATCCTGCAGGCGCCGTGCGGCACCGTCGACAAAAAGAGAGCTCCCGGAAAGCAGCTCGCGAAGTCTCGCCGCGGTTTCGCGTTGGCCGAAGGCTGGTCTCGCCGCCAGCGCGCGGTCATCGAAAGCCGAGACATTGGCGCGGAATGCCTCGAAATTCAGTGCGACGGCTGCAAGCGACCAATCGAACAGGCGCACGATATCCTCGATGCAGAGGCAGGCCTTGCCAACCGACAGGCTGTTGGCGACCACGAGGACGTGGCCATCCTTCGGCGCGATCGGCAAAGGTTTCAGACCGACTTTCGAGAGGGCATCCCGCGCCGGCATGATCGCGCCATCAAGCTCCGCCTCGCCGTCGCCCAACAAGGCCCGTGCCATATGCGCCAGAGGCGCGAGATCGGCTGCGCCGATCGAACCGAGCGAGGGAACCACCGGATGAAAGCCTACATTCAGCGCGGCGACGAGACCGGCGAAAACCGGGAGCGATACGCCGGAGCCGCCAGCCGCCATGCCAGCAATACGAGCGGCCATCATCGCCCTGACCATTTCGCATGGCAGCGCCGGCCCGACCCCGACGGCGCGGGCTTGCGGTACACGTAACTGAAAGGCGATCAGGTCGTCCGTGGCGATCCGAGTGTCGACCCCGGCACCCAATGCCGTCGTCAAACCATAGACTGGCTGGTCGGCTGCCAAATAGCGCTCCACGACTGCGCGCGCAGCGGCGATTTTGTTTTCGACGTCAGTCGAAACCTCGATCCATGCGCTACGGCGCGCTATCGAAGCAATGTCGCTTATCTTCGGTGCGGTACCGGTGAAACGCACGATGGGTACGGCTTCGGTCATGCCTGCTTGCCTCCAGTAAAAGCACTTATAGCCCGGTGGCTCTTTCTCGATCCAGCCTCCGGATCGCATTTGTTGCCGGGATGGCTGAGGAGTCGCACATCCCGTTTGAAGATTACGAACATTTCCTGATTAGCTCCCCGATTAAGGATCGAATGCATTCGGTACCGCAAGAGTAGGGAGATCAACGGGTGCGGTCACGCGGATCGTCGGGCGATGCTCAGCGTAAACAAGCTGTTGCCATTTGAATATTCGGATTGTTCGGCAGACTTATCACGCGACTGCCTTAACCCTCTTCATTTCATGTTCCAAGGGTTGATGACGCTTAAACCGCCAGCTTCAAAAGGGCTAGTATCGCGCGTAGCTACCATAAAGCCATGTGAGGCAGCCGTGGCGGCAATATAGCCATCTGCCGTGCCAATGGACTTGCCTGCCCTCCTCGCTAACGCCATCAAATCGGCATAGGCTTGCGAGGCATCCAAGTCAAAAGGCAGAACCCGGTTGGCAAAAGCTGGTAAAACCTCTCTTTCCAATCGGCCTTGATAGATCGTACGCCGCTTGCCCTCCGGCATCGCAGCCAAGCCGAAGCGCAATTCGGCAACGGTGATGATCGAGAGGTAGAGTGTTTCGATCATCTGCGCATCGATCCATGACAACACATTCGGATCGGGCGTGATCTTCCACAGCTCGGAAATGACGTTGGTGTCGAGAACAATCATTCGAAGCTAATCGGCCCGACCGGGGTCTTATCGCGAAGCTGGTTGAAACCCTCAGCTTCGGCTTCGGTTAGCCCCCCCGCTTCACGAGCGATGGATGTCAACAGCGAACCCAGCTTCAGGCGGCCTTCTGGTTTTGCTGCCTTTTCCAGAATATCGCGGATCTCGGCTTCAGTGCTGCGACCGTGCATAGCAGCTCGCACCCGGATCGCACGGTGCACCTCGTCCGACACATTGCGAATGGTGATCGATGCCATTGCTTCACGCTCCCATATTTGATTGCATTGATAGCAATATATGAGAACGCAATCAAAGCAAAGCAAGCGGAAACGCGCTTGCCGGCTTTCTACGCGCTCCAACATCAACTGCCGGCCTCTTGGTTCTTGCTACTGCTCCGGTGAGCCCAAAACGAGCGCCTTTGATTGCTGACAACGAAACGGCAATGGCGACGAAACACCATTGCCGCTCTCGGCTCAAATCATGTGCCGGCGATCCTGTTAACCGCCAACCATGAGTCTCACGACTTCCTCGTGATTGGTGTCGGCGATGTTGCGTTCGCCGGCAACGATCCCGCGGCGCAGGACGACGATGCGGTCGGAGACCGCGAAAATATCCTGCAGATTGTGGGATATGAAGATGACGCCGCGCCCCTGCGCCTTCAGCGACTTGATGAGGGCCACGACCTTGCGCTGTTCCGGCACGCCGAGTGCTGCGGTCGGCTCGTCCATGACGAGGATGCGGGCATTCCAATAGACGGCACGCCCGATCGCGACGGCCTGCCGCTGACCGCCGGAAAAGTTGCTGACGGGCGCATCGAGCCTCTTCACGTGGAAATCCAGCTCCGCCATTGTCTTGCGAGCCGCTTCGGCCATGGCTTTCCGATCGAGCACCGGCAGGAAGCCGAAGAGTTTCTTCATCGGCTCACGGCCAAGGAAAATATTGGCGCCGATCGGCAGATTATCGGCAAGCGCCAGATCCTGATAGATCGTCTCGATGCCTTTCTCGCGCGCATCCTGCGGCGATGAGAAGGTAACCGGCTTGCCTTCGATCAGGATTTCGCCGGCGGTCGGCGGATAGACGCCGGAAATCGCCTTGATCATCGTCGTCTTGCCGGCGCCGTTGTCACCCGCAAGTGCCACGACTTCACCGGGCCGCACGACCATGGAGCAATTGTCGAGGGCACGCACCGCACCGAAATAACGCGAGAGATTGCGGACCTCGAGGAGGGGAGTTGCACTATTCATCCTGTTTTGCTCCGCTGAACCGACGCTGCGCCTGGTCGATGAGCACCGAAATGATGATGACGACGCCGACGGCGATGAACTGCCAGAACGGCTCCACATTCATGAAGACGAGACCATACTGGATGACGGCGATGACGAGAGCGCCGGCAATGGTGCCGATGATCGTGCCGGAACCGCCGAAGAGGCTGGCGCCGCCGATAACGACGGCGGCCACGCTATCGAGCAGCAGGGGCTCGCCCGCTTGGGCGGCGCCTGCAGTGAAACGGGCCGCATAGAGCGCGCCGCCCAGGCCAGCGCAAACGGCTGAGAGAATATAGAGACGCAGCAGATGGGACTTGATGTTGATGCCGGCGCGGCGTGCCGCCTGGGCATTGGCGCCGATGGCATAATTATGCTGGCCGAAGCGGGTCTGGCTCAGCAAATAATGCATGATCACCACGAAGACGAGCGTGACGATGACGAGATAGGGCACGCCATAGAATCGTCCGTTGCCGAGCTCGGCGAAATAGGAATTCTTGACCGGCACCGTCGTACCGCCGGCGAGCAGGAAGGCGGTGCCACGCGCCACGCCGAACATGCCGAGCGTACCAATGAACGGCGGAACCTTGAGACGGGAGATCAGGAGACCATTAATGAGGCCGGGGACTGCGGCTGCCAGCATGGCGACGAGGATGCCGAAGACCATTGCGACGGGCAGAGGCATGTAAAGACCGGCGATATTGGCAATATGCGCGGCGACGACGGCCGCAAGGCCCATGATGAAGCCGGTCGACAGATCGATACCGCCTGAGATGATGACGAAAGTCTGCCCGATTGCCAGCAGCAACGGTGCCACCGCGAAGATCGCAACGGACTGCCAGTTGAAGCTCGAGCCGATGAACGTACCGCCGAAGTCGATCCGCGCCCAGATCTCGAAAGTCACGATAAGCGCAGCAAGAAAGAGCCACGCACGCAATTGCGCGATGCGATTAAGAAGTGTTTTTGCCTGGTCGCCGTGGTCTGCCTGTGGCGCCACGTGCTGATCCGCCTTGCGGACCTCTGCATTGTCGATTGTCATGGATCGGTCCAAACTGGAGCGTTGGAAGCGCGAAGATTAGAGCGCCGTCGCTCTATCATCGTTGGATAATGTGCCTCGCCGATCGGCGAGGCACAGACTATCCCCGCATCAATCGGAGTAGATGAACTTCGCGATCTTCTTGTCGGCTACGTTCGACTTGTCGATGACCGTGAAACCGGTCCCGATCGCAGTCGGAATCGAATTGCCGGTGAGATGCGCATAAGCGGCCATCACTCCGAAATAGCCGATCTCGGCCGGATGCTGCGCAATCGCCAGATCGACGAGACCGGAGTTGATGTTATCAACGATAGACGTCGGCGCATCGAAGGCCACCACGCGGATCTTACCCGTCTGGCCGGCCTGCTGCACGCCGTTGGCGGCACCGAGAGCGGAGAACAGATTGGCTCCGAAAACGCCGTCGAGGTCGGAGTTGCGTGCGAAGACGGCCTGCAGCTGCGATGCTGCCTTGTTGGCGTCGTCATCGTTATATTGCGTCTCCAGAACGGTGATGTTCGGATACTTCTTCATCTCCTCCTTGAAACCCTGCTCACGCTGGTCGGTGGTCGAGACGCCGGGCTTGACGTTGGAAACATAGACCTTGCCCTTTTCGCCAACGGCCTTTGCCAATGCACGGGCGGCAATCGCCCCGCCGAGCAGGTTGTCGGAAGCGATATAGGCCAGCGGGAAATCGGCATCACCACTGCCGGTCTGGTAAACGCCGTTACCGATGAAGGTATCGACGGTGATGATCGGAATGCCGGCATCAACAGCCTTCTTCAGAGGCTGGATGAGCTGATCCTTGTCGGTCGGCGCAATGAGAATGAAATCGGGCTTCTTGGCGATCACTGCGTCAAGAACCGGAACCTGGGTCACCGGGTTGAAATCGGGGCCGCCCTGAAAAACGAGCTCGGCACCGACTGCCTTGGCTGCCGCTTCGGCACCCTTGCGCATGGTAATATAGAAGGCGTCGGTCGTCAGACCCGGAATGAGGGCAATCGTAAACTTCTTGTCTGCGGCTTTGGTGCTGCCGGCAATTGCCGCAACACCGGTAGCGAGCGATGCCACGGCCGTAGCCTTGAGAAATGAGCGGCGCTCCATAATTTTCCTCCTCTTGAAGCCGAACCTCCCCTGTCCGGCAAAGCGATAATCAGTGGGTTACCGCGGCACGTCAAGTAATTTTTTTCTGCAAACTATTTCTTTCATCTTGCTGATATAGCTAGATAATTCTTCCATGCACACGATGCCGGCATCCGCCGGGGACATAGCGTCGCACGACAGTTCAGGAATATTTCGCATTTATGCCGTCTGCCCGGACGGCGGCGCTTATCATTCGCCCTCGAAGACCTTTGAAAGCCAGGCCGTGATAGCCGCCATATCCGGTTCCTCCGTCTGGTCGACCGTCATTACGGCACCACATCCCATAGGCTCGGCCCGATCGGCAAGCGCTACCAATTCCGGCACATATTCGGCACCTGGATGTCCAGGCAATCGGTCCTTCAACCGACTGGCGTAACGCTCGCCGGCAACCGATCCAGGCACCTTGCACCAGAGCTCCGCGACATGGCCTATCTGCGCAGCATTGAGATAACTCTCTAGTTGAGCCTTCGGCTGAAAGCCGAACCATGCATCGACAATGAAGGTCGAACCCGTGGGCGCCTCAGCGATGAAAGACCAGATCGCTTGGTAGCTCGCCTTTCCCAGCGTCCGGTTGAAGTCGCGGTCTACCGCACCGATATGCTGGAGAAACGGGTTCTTGATGCCGTCGAGAGACAGGACCGGCCA
Source organism: Rhizobium sp. AB2/73 (assembly GCF_020871915.1). Classification (NCBI taxonomy): domain Bacteria; kingdom Pseudomonadati; phylum Pseudomonadota; class Alphaproteobacteria; order Hyphomicrobiales; family Rhizobiaceae; genus Rhizobium; species Rhizobium sp. AB2/73. Next base: position 812,142 of record NZ_CP067072.1, read on the forward strand.
GCCGGTTCGCAGCGACAGAGCTTTGGCCAGACGGCTTTTGCCGGAAGCCGGCACGCCGTTGACCATGACGACCCGCTTTCCTTGCGGCACGGCATCAGCGTCGAAAATCGAAAGTCCGGCGCCGATTACGCCGGCATCGTCTGAAAGCTTCGCTGGCAATATGGCGGGGCAAAACCAGGGAGCGGCGGCCGGTAAGCCGGCAAGAGCCCGTGCGGCGGCACAACCAAGCCCGCCGCCGAGCAGGATAATCTCCGGATCCATGGTCGCTGCAATATTGTCGAGTGCGGCACGCAAGGGTGTTGCCCATTGGCGCAGCACACGGACCGCCGTGTCGTTTCCTTCCGCTGCCATTTCGAGGATTTCACGAATTGTCGTGACGGATAATCCGGATTCGGCGATATGCCGGCGCAAAGCGGTTCCGGAACTGAAGGTCTCGACGCAGCCGCGTCTGCCGCAAGGGCAGGGCGGGCCATCCTGCGCAACGCAGATGTGACCAAGCTGCCCTGCCGCCCTATGCCCGTGATAAATGCGTCCTGCATGGGCGACAGCACCCCCGATGCCTGTCCCGATCGTCAGCATCGCGACGTTTTGATAGCCCTTGGCGCCGCCGATCCGCATTTCGGCGATCAACGCCATGCTGCAATCATTCTCGATGACAACAGGTTTTTGCAGCGCTGTCTCGAGCCGTTTTACGAAATCGAGGCCGGAAAGGTTGAGGATGCCGCCAGACAGAATCTCGCGTCTGTCGACGTCGACCCGCCCTGGTATGCCGACACCGATCCCCAAAACTTCACGAGTGTCGAGCGAGCGCGCCATCGCAATGACGCGCTCCAATGCCAACAGCGGATCGGTCGGGGTTCTTTCCGACAGCTTGGAAAGGATCTCGCCTTGAACGGAGACGAGGGCGGCACGAATATTCGTGCCGCCAATATCGACACCGATGGCGATGTCAGCCATGGGCGCGCCGCCTTTGATCATCGCCGTTAGAGCCTGTGCCCTTGAAGTGCGTCGCGATGACGGCCTGAATTTCGCGAAGCCTCGGCACCGCGACCGTCTCCAGACGATCCTTGGTTACCGAACGATCGAGCGAGATGCAGTCTTTCCACAGCGAGCGACCGGCGATGACGCCCGAAGCGCCGTTGCGCATGGCATCCTCGACCTGGCTGAGGAAGGTGGCGTGGTCGACACCGGCCGACAGCACCGCCCACGGCACATTGCCGGAAAGGCGCGTGACTTCGGCACAGGCTTCCGACGAGCCCGGATAAGGGATTTTCAAGACTTTGGCACCGAGATCGAGGCAGATCTTGCTGCCGCCGACGATCAGAGAGGGCAGTTTCGCCTTATAGTCTGTCTCGTCCTCGTCTTCGAATTTGTAGGTCAGGAATTCAACGACCAGCAGAAGATCCTCATGCGCGAAATCTTCGATGCACTGCTTCAGGATCTGAATATTGTGGGCATTCGCCGCATCCCGATCCGAGCGCAGATAGACCATGATCTTGCCACCCGTTGCCCCCAGCTGGCGCACGCGGCGCGCGGAAATCCCGGGAACCAGCTTCGACAGACGATAGCCGTCTGCCGATGTATCCCAGCCGGAAGCATCGAGGCCGATCAGCAGTGCGGTATCGCGCTGAAGGACACGATCATCGACCAGCGCCGGCACGGCGCAGATGGGATCGACGAGAACACAGGACGCCTTGCTCGCGAGGAAGCGGGCGATATCGGCCTTCGTGTCCCCCAGCACCTTGTCGGAGATCGCCGCCTGCTCGGCCGGGTCCTTGGCTAGAAGGCTGCGCATGCCGCCTCGCTGATCGCAGGCAATCACCATCATGGCACCGTCGCTGCCGCAAATCTGCTGGTAGCCGCGCATCTCCGCTGTCGTCAATTTCGTCATGTGATCCTTCCTCCAGCCGTTGCGAACGGCACCCATACGAGCACGCCTTCCCCACTCCTCGAAGAGGGCAATACTCTTGAAATTGAGGACTCTCATGCGCGGTATAAACGTTGCGTAACCGGGCTTTTTAAGCGATAACTCCTCAAGTGCCGCATGTGTAACACATTGCAGAAAGGAATTTCAATCTGAATTCGTCTCAATCGCAGGAGGCTGCGGCAAATCGCGCGTTGCTGCACACGGTCGCCAAGCTGCATTACCAATCCGATATGGCGCAGGTGGATATTGCCAGGAAGCTTGGTCTGTCGACGGCAACGGTTTCGCGGTTGCTGCAGCGAGCGCGGGCAGTCGGGATCGTCCGGATCGAGGTGATAGATCTCTCACCCGCCGAAGATCTGAGCGCAGCGCTGATCGACGGCCTGAAGCTGCGCACTGCTGCCGTAATCGATACGCCGTCATCGAACGTGCTGAGCGCGCTTGCCGCGCCTGTCGGCTCGCTTCTGCAGCAGGCGGGCCTGCGTTCAGGTTCGACGCTCGGCATCGGCTGGGGGCGGGCGGTGCGCGAGGTGACATTGGCTGGTCTGCCGCAATTGCCTGGTATCCTCACGGTTGCGCTGAACGGCGGCATGCAGCACGCAGCGCCTCACTTCCAGATCAACGAATTCGTGCGTCAGGCGGCGGTCCAGATGGGTGGCGTGCCGCATTTTCTGCATGCGCCCTATATCTCTTCGACAGAACTCCGGGATGCGTTTCTCGGAGATCCCACAGTCCAGCAGGTGACATCTCTCTGGGACAGGCTGGACGCGGCAATCGTCGGCGTCGGGCTGACACATGCGGCCAACCCCTCGGAAACAGCGTTGCCGGGCGAAAAGGCGCTGAGCCGTGCGGCCGGCGATGTGCTGCGCCACTACGTCACCGAGGAGGGCGAGATCCTGCACTGGGATGGAGAGGAGGGCATGATTGCAGCCTCTCCCGCACAATTGCGGAAGGTGCCGCTCTGCATCGCCGTTGCTGCTACTCCCGGCAAAGCAAGCGGCATTATCGGCGCGGCACGATCAGGAATGGTCAACGCTTTGGTCACCGATGCCAATACCGCGCAGGCTATCCTCGATCGTCTGTCATCCAACCCAAAAGTCGAGGATCGACCCTGATGCCCTTTGACGACCGCTCCTTCGGCGCCTTCCTGTTCGACATGGATGGAACCGTCCTGAATTCGATAGCGGTCGCCGAACGGGTCTGGACTTCGTGGGCGGAAAGACGCGGCGTCGATGCTATCGCCTTGCTGGCGACCGTTCATGGTCGTAAGGCGATCGAGACGATCACCCGCCTCGGACTTTCAGGGATCGATCCTGCCGAAGAGGTCAGGATACTCACCCAGGCCGAAATCGATGATGTTGCCGGCGTTGAACCGATCGCGGGCGCTATCGGCTTTCTGAAAAGCCTGCCGTTGGATCGCTGGGCGATCGTCACATCCGCTCCCCGTGAACTTGCCAAGGTCCGCATTGCGGCAGCCGGTATTCCCTGGCCGAAAATTCTGATCGCAGGCGAGGATGTGCAGCATGGCAAACCGGCGCCGGATTGCTTCATGTTGGCTGCAAGGATGTTGGCGCAATCTATTGAAGAATGTCTTATTTTTGAGGATGCGCCAGCGGGAATAGAGGCGGCGGAGGCCTCGGGTGCTTCCGTGCTTGTGATCAGCGCGACCCATCGGACGCCGTTATTCACACGGCATCCTACTATTGAGGACTATGATCGCGTGAGTGCGGGCAGCGATGCAGATGGTAATCTGCGTCTCTCTGCCAGACCCGGCTGACTAGCCCTCACCGAAACGGGTCGTAACCCGGCTTTTTATAGATCGTGTCTGACTTACCCTGGATATCGGGGACATAGACCTTCCCAGTCCAATCGGACATCGCCACATCCTCGATCGCGACCGATACCGAACTCTCGTCAACGCCGAGTGTTTCGATGACCGCCTTGATCAGATTTTCGGCCACGGCATGTTTCATTGCTTCGCTTCTTCCTGCTGCCATTTTCAAAATTATATGGGGCATCGGGTCATTCCTGTGCTCGTCGAAGGTTGCCGAACCGGATACGATATTATCGCGTATGGGGATTGTTGACGTGCCCGTTAGCCAAGAGCCGGTTCCGTTCCTGACCTTACGACGGAGAATATAGGCCCGACATCCAGTCACCAGCAAGTGACAAGGCCGGAGCCTGCGGAAGGAGGGCCGCAGGCTCCGGCATTTCCCGCCATCAACGGTCGATTGAACCGGTGGCGGGGGGAGAGCTCGATACGCGCATATGGAGCACATAGCGCCTTTGGCAAGTCCTTGAGATCATTGTCCTGGCTGGAAGAATCCAGCCAGGTTTCGGCTCTTTGCCAGCTTGGCGTCCCGGAGCGGCGGGCCTGCTTTTCTGCGTATTTCTTGGCGCGCTCCATGAAGCGCTTATTCATGCGGTCCTCGGCCTCTTTCGAGCCGTCGTGAAAGGTGCCGAACCACTAGTCGAGCGGGATCGCGCCATCGGCATATTGCACTCGGAGAATTTGTGATGGAGACAGTGGTCGTAGGCATTGGTATCGATCCCGGCGTTGCGCAGGAAAAGAAAGGCGATCCAGTCTGGCGCCGGCGTCTTCATCGTCTCCATGGAGGGTGTCGCATGAAGCCATAGCAGTGTCGCGACGACGACATCAACAAGGGTTTCGAGCTCATCATTCGGGTGAAAGCATTCGAAGCGTCGTGCTCTACCGACGTTGCAGGCGACCGGAAGTTTTTTGGCAGTCCGAACGACGGATAAGCCGATGACCATCGTTCAAGAAGGGCGCCGGCCTCGTAATGGGGTCGGCGGCTTGAACACGAATGGCCTTCAGGCAAAAGGATATGCCCATGACCAGCAAGCTGCTCAGTGCGACCGCCGCTGCTCTCTTCGCTCTATCTTCCGCAACCGTCGTCTTCGCCCAAACGACGACACCTGCGACGACCGCAACGCCAGCTCCCGCCACAACCCCTTCTACATCGGCCACGTCGTCGACCGAGCCCTCGAAGGATGAGATCAAGACGGCACGGCAAGCCTGCCGGCAGGATGCAACGGGGCAGGGCCTCAAGGGCGACGCGCGCAAAGACGCAGTCAAAAGCTGCCTGCAGCAGAAGTATCCGATCCTGGCGAAACGCAAGACCTGTCATGACGAAGGCACCGCGAAAGGTCTGGAAAAGAAAGCATTACGCGATTACGTCAAGCAGTGCATTTCCGCTAGCTGAGCATCGGCCCGCGATCACGGATCCGAACTGGACCCATCACACAATGACAGTCCGCTCCACGGGGCGGACTACGTGCCTTGCACAATCGCCGTACGCCTTGCACGGCCCCTTTTCCTCAAGCGCAAAGCTCCTTATCTCCTTGCAAGGATATAAATTTCAGGGTGCGGCGTGCTTTTCCATCCAGACAGGCTTTCATTCGGCATAGTCCTGCCGGCGCAAACGAGAACCGCTGCCGACATAGAGTTCGATGCTCAGCTCGGCATTGCGGCCCAAGCCGATAAATTGGGCTTCGATGCGCTGTGGGTGAGGGATGTTCCCCTTAACAGCGAAAGCTATCCTGATCCGATCGGACATGCCGATCCCTGGGTCTTCCTCGGAGCTCTAACCGCTTCCACATCGAGGATCGCCCTGGCGACGGGCGCAATCGTGCTGCCTTTGCGGCATCCGCTCCATATTGCCAAGGCAGTGCTGTCCATCGCCTCTCTGTCGAAAGGCCGGTTCGTCCTCGGTCTCGGCTCGGGAGACCGGCCGAGCGAATATGATGTTTTCGGAGAGGATATTGGAAACCGCAAAGCGCTCTTTCAATCGCATTCGGAGCGCCTCGCCGTTGCGCTTAGCCCGGATCAGAAGGTCGTCGATGAAGGCGGTCGCGTGCGGAAAGAGTTCGCCATAAGACCTGTGCTGCAACAACAGTCCATTCCCATGGTGGCTGTGGGTTCATCGTCGCAATCGCTCGAATGGATCGCTCGGCACGCGTCAGCCTGGATGACCTATTATCGGCCGCTATCCGTTCAGAAAGACCGGTTGGCGCTTTGGCACAATGCCCGGGCTAAGGTCACCGCCGATTTTCGCGGCTTTGGTCAGTCCATGGTCCTGGATCTGCTCGATAACCCCCACGCCTCCTATGAGGAAATCAATCTCGGCGGCAGAACCGGCAGGCGAGGGTTGATCGAAGCCTTATCGGCGATGCGTGAAGCGGGCATTCATCATGTCGCCTTCAATCTTATCGCGCAGGGACGGCCGCTAGGGGAAACCATGGAAGAGATCGCTGCGGATATTCTGCCCGCCATGCGATAGCCTCAACAAATTGGCCTCGGTGACAGCGCCGCGGAGATCATATTCCGTGGAACCCTGGCTTTTGCAGCCTTTGCCACCTATCTTTCCGCTGCAACCAAAAAGGGCTGATTTTGCTTCTCGAAATTTCTATCGTCATTGTCCTCACCCTCCTGAACGGCGTGCTTGCCATGTCGGAATTGGCAATCGTCTCATCCCGTCCTGCCCGCCTGAAAGTGCTTTCCGACCAAGGCAGCAGAGGCGCCACCATGGCGATGAGACTCGCGGACGAACCGGGCCGCTTCCTTTCAACAGTGCAGATCGGCATCACGCTCGTCGGCGTCCTGTCCGGCGCGTTCTCAGGCGCCACACTCGGCGCTCGGCTGTCGGGCTGGCTTGCCGCGCAGGGTCTTTCTGTTGCAGCCGCCGACGCCATAGGCGTCGGTTCCGTCGTGATCGCCATTACCTATCAGTCGCTGATCATCGGTGAGCTCGTGCCGAAGCAGGTCGCTTTGCGGGCGCCGGAAGCGGTCGCCAGCAAGGTCGCGCCGGCCATGGTGTTTCTTTCCCGGGCCGCAGCGCCGCTCGTCTGGTTGCTCGACATCTCGGGACGGCTGGTTCTGAGTGCGCTCGGTCAATCCGGCAAGGCTGCGGATGGTGTCAGCGATGAGGAAATCAAGACGGTTCTGGCGGAAGCCCAAAGCGCCGGCGTCATTGCGACGGAAGAGCAGGCGATGATCTCGGGCGTCATGCGATTGGCCGACCGCACCGCGAGAGCATTGATGACACCGCGTCGCGATGTGGAGGTCATCGATATCGAAGACGGTTTCGACGAGGTTCGCGAACAGCTTCGCCGCACCGAGAAGGCACGGCTGCCGCTGCGCAAGGACAGCTCCGATGAAATCGTCGGCGTGCTGACAACCAGGGACTTCTTCGATGCCCTGGTTTCCGGCGGGCAAGCCGACATTCTCAAGCTTGCCAAACAGGTCCCGATCGTTTCGGATCTTTCCAGCGCCCTTGACGTGGTCAAGGCGCTGCGTCGCTCTTCCTCGCATATGGTGCTCGTCTACGACGAATACGGCCACTTCGAAGGTGTCATCACATCGGGCGATATCCTCGAAGCAATCCTGGGAGCCGTTCAGGAGGAAACCGATGCCGGCGGCGAGCAGGCTCTCGTCCGCCGTCACGATGGCAGCTATCTCGTATCCGGCTGGATGCCCATCGATGAGTTTGCCGATTTCATGAACCTGCAGATCGAGGACGATCGTGACTACCAGACGGTTGCAGGCTTCGTGCTGCAGGAGCTGCGCCATCTTCCGGATGTGGGCGAAAGCTTCTCGAAAAGCGGCTGGCGCTTCGAGGTCGTGGATCTCGACGGCCGCAGGATCGACAAGCTGCTGGTAAGCGCGGACGCCGCCACTCGCGAAGCCGATCACTGAAACTCATCCGAAAGACGGCCCATCGTTTCGTAGCGGATATGCCGGCATCGGATCGGTTTCAAAATTGCCCGCACTCAAGTGTTGAAGCTGCCTTCGCAATCACAAAGCCGGGGCTCGCCATATCGATTTATGTTCCATAATAAATCTTATCTGATGTTTGTATGTAGCGGCTATTTAGTAATGCGACAGTTGGGCCAGTTAGAGATGCGACAGTCTCGCCTCTCGACGCACTGATCAAAGCCAACGTTGGGAGCAAGGATGACGATCTTCAGCCTGGTCGAGCGCAGGTTCAGATCAAGGATGTCCGTCAGTCTGCACGTCGCGGTGGCCGCCATACTGCCTCAATGTCCATCCCGAGCAACGTCGTCTTTCGGGACCGTATCCACCAGGTTCTTCCGATGGAAGATGAAGAGCCCGGCAACGACGATAATCGCAGAACCGATGACAATCTGGGTGTCGGGAATATCGCCGAAGAAAACGAAGCCCAGCACGATTGCCCAGACCAGCAGGCTGTATTGGAGCGGAGCAAGCAGCGAAGCTGGAGCAAGCTTCAGGGATCGGGTTATCAGCATATGGGCGCTGCCGGCGACGATGCCGAGGGCGAGCATGGCGCCGAAATCGAGCGCGGATGCGGGACGCCAGTCGCCAATGCTGAGCACCAGTCCGGCAATGAGCGCCCCGACCGTCTGCCACGCGACGAGGGTCGCATCCCGTGTCTGCCGCAGCCGTCGCCCGAGCACGAGGGTCAAAGCGAATGCGAGGCTGCCGCCAAGGCCGAAAAGCGATGGCCAGGAAAACATTGCCGCAGAAGGTCGGAGAGCGATCAATACGCCGATAAAGCCGACAAAAACCGCCAGCCAGCGCCGCCAGCCGATCTTTTCATCGAGAAAGAAATGCGAGATCGCCGCCACATAAATGGGGCCAGCCATATAGAAGGTCATGACATCGGCCAGCGGCAGATAGGCGACAGCGGCGTAAAAGAGAGCAACGTCGAGCGTTGTCATGCCGACACGCAGAAGCTGCAGCGGAGGCCGTTCGAGGCGAAAAAGCGCGTCACTGCCCTGCCGTGCGATCATCGGCGCCAGAATAATGAACGAACCGAACGAGCGGATCACCAGAATCTGGCCGACGGAGAAGCTCGCAACCAGCCACTTGCCCATGGCATCGTTCAGCGAAAACAGGAAGTCGCCGAGAAGCATCATCAGCATGCCGGCAAGCACAACATTGCCGCTTGTTACGGCTTTGCCCACGCGCATACTATTTTATCCTTGCAAATCCCGTGTTTCCACCACCTACGCTTTAGCCGGTTTTGCCCCCTACCCGCAATGGCATTCATCGCCGACGGATCATCCCGGAAAATCCAGCACCTGCGCACTCATTGGGACGCGTTCTTCCTGTAAAACTTGAGCGGATGTTTATAAATTCGGCTATATGATAACGTTTACGTGAACAGGTGAACCAAACTCGCCAGCGAGGACGGTCGATATGCCTATATGCTTTTATTCTTGCAGAACTGCCTGCGGATATAGTCCGCTTACCGGGTGAGAGAACATACATGATGCAGCCGCCCGATGGATCGTCAGAGCCTACGCACCGAGATCAAGACGTCGAGGATGAGCAGGTCCGCGAGCCGTTTGAATTGCTTCAGGCTCGATATCTGTCTCTCGCCGAGCGTTACGAATGGCTCGAGGCGATGATCAACTACGTGCCGGACTATATCTATGCCAAGGACAGGAACGGCCGGTTCCTTTTTGCCAACATGGCGATCGTCCTCAACAACGGCTTCACGCATGTCGACGAACTGATCGGCCTTACCGACGCCGAAATTCACCCGATGGCCGATGCCCACAAGATCGAAAAAGTCGAACAGCAGGTGATGGAGAGCGGCAAGGCCGATCTCGGCGTCGAAGAGCGGCGCCTCAAGGGCGAAGGCTGGCTCATGATGTCGCGGGTGCCGCTGCGCGATAGAAACGGCAACATCATCGGCGTCGTCGGAGCATCCCGCGATATTTCCGCCCGAAAACGGGCGGAAAAATTGATGAGCGCTCAGACGAAGCTCCTGCAGGATGTGGCGCGCGGCGTTGATCTTGACGTGTTCTTCGAGGATGCCCGGACCCTTCTCGAGGGCTTGCTGAATGGCAGACAGGTCCGTTTCGTTCTTGACGGCGAGCAGACCAAGCCTCTTGCCGGCGACACCCTGCTGTTTCCTATTTTCTCTCGGGATGGTGGTCGACATGGAGCCCTGGTGACGGTGCAAACCGATGGCGACGAGGCTGGACTTATGGAATTCTTCGCCGGCATAGCGCAGACCGTTGGAATAGCCATCGATCGTCATCGTGACATCGCTCACATCGCCTATCTGGCCGAACATGATGCGCTCACCGGCCTGCCCAACCGCATGTTGCTCGACCGCAAGCTCAGCGCCCTGCTGGAAACGGCGTCACGAAAAAGAAAGTCTCTGGCCGTTGCCTTTGTCGACCTGGACAATTTCAAGCTGGTGAACGACACCCTCGGCCACGCCGCCGGCGACGAATTGCTGACGGTGGTTGCGCAGCGCATATCGACGCATGTCGGCGGTCGCGGCATCGTTTCCCGGATTGGTGGCGATGAATTCATCATCGTTCTCGAAGAGAACTCTGAGCCGATATGCGAGAGGCTCGCGGCGGTTCTGGCAGACATATCCAGGCCGATGACCGTACAAGGGGTCGAAATCCGCGTGGGCTGCAGCATTGGCGTGGCTTGCGCCGTGGAGCATGGCAAGACGGCTTCGGAACTGTTCGCGAATGCCGACACGGCGCTCTATCGTGCCAAGGAAGCGGGGCGCAACGCCATTCGACTGTTCACGCCGGCGATGGCAGAGGAGGCCCGCAACAAGCTGACCCGTATTGAAGAATTGCGGCGCGCCGTGGAGCGGGATGAATTCGTGCTCCATTATCAGCCGCAAAAGGAAGTTCGCAGCGGCAAGATCATTGGCGTCGAGGCCCTCGTCCGGTGGCAGCATCCTGCCGAAGGCTTGCTGCTTCCAGGCGCCTTCATTCCGCTCGCCGAGGAGACGGGACTTATCGTCGCGCTCGGCGAAATCGTTCTGCGCAGAGCCTGTCAGCAAGCGCGGCTGTGGCAGGATCGCGGCCTGCCCGCATTGCGTATGGGCGTCAACGTGTCAGCGCGGCAATTCCTGGAAAGTTCGCTAACGAACCAGGTCGCATCGGCATTGCAATCCGCTCATCTCGATCCGCAATGGCTCGAGCTCGAATTGACGGAAAGCTTGATCATGCGTGACATCGAAGGAGCCATCGAGCGGATGCAAGAACTGAAGAAGCTGGGAGTCAGCCTCGCGATGGACGATTTCGGCACAGGATATTCAAGCCTGAGCACCCTCAGGCGCTTTCCACTTTCCCGGTTGAAGATCGATAGATCGTTCATCGCCGATATTCCGGAAAAGCCCGGCGATATGGCCATTACCTCCGCCATCGTATCGCTTGGCAGAACACTCGATCTGGAAGTCGTAGCGGAAGGCGTCGAGACCGAGGAGCAGGCCCGTTTTCTGGAAGGCGCCGGATGCGAACTGCTTCAGGGTTATCTGTTCGCCCGGCCCCTTCCCTCCTCCGAAATCGAAAGTCTGATTGCTGGAACCGCTGCGAAAGCAGTGTAGATATTCGCCCGAAAGGGGCTTGATGCTTGCCGCATGCGGACGCGTCTCAAGGAAATGTCACGATCTCTATCCAGTTCGCACCAGCATTGACCGGATATCGTCCTACCAGGCCGAGACTGCCATCGGCCTGGTCGATAGCATAGACCGACAGCCTGTCGGACTTCTCGCCGGATGCGACAAGAAACCGGCCCGATGGATCGATGCGGATACCGCGCGGCTGCTGCTCGGTCGGATAGTTTGTGACGTAGGTCAGTCTTCCATTGCCTGCGTCGACGCGGAAGAGTGCGATCCGGCTGGTGGTTCTCTCCGTCGTATAAAGAAATTTGCCGTTCGGGGTGATGTCGATATCTGCGGCCCAGACCTTCGGCTTGCCGTTGTCGGCGGAAGCCACGGCCGGCGCAGACGCACCGGATATCGCCGGACCAGGCGGCGCGATGCCCGGTGACAATCCGGCAATCTCGGGAACGGAAGCAACATTTTCGATCTCGCTCAAGGTGCCGGTATTGGTATCGAGCGCATAGTGGATGACATGGCCGGTCAGTTCGGTCAGGACGTACACCGCCGTGTTATCAGGGGAGATGGCGATGTGCCGCGGACCAAAGCCAGCGCCGGTCTCAACCTGCATCGGATCGTTCGGCTTCAGTATCCCGGTCTCGGCGTCGAGAGTGAATTGCTGCACAGCATCGGAGCCGAGATTGGTGACAAAGACATATTTGCCTGTCCGGTCACTGACGATCGAATGGGCATTGCGCCCGGTTGCGATCACTTGCTGTGCCTGCGCAGTGACCAGTCCGTTCTTGTCAATCAGCAGCACGGCGATTTTGCTGCCGCCATAGGAAGCAGCGAATAGAAGCCCACCTGTCGGATCGAGGGAGATGTAGGCCATGCTGTCGGGCAGAGCGGCGACGGCCTCCTGCCTTAGCCTGCCGCTTTCAGGGTCAATCGCCAGCGTCAGTACCCGGTAAGGCTGCTCGCGAATGACGGCATAGAGATGCCGCCGGTCCGGGCTGACGGCCATCGGCATGATCATGGGCCCGACATCAATGCCGGATATTGGGGTAAGCGTGCCCGTCGTCCCATCCATCCTGTACGCATCGATCGTTCCGGCAACTGCCGCGGAGACATAGACGAATGTGCGAGACACACTGGAAGACGTCTGAACCATTAATCACCTCGCCCGAGCATCGAGCGCAACCGCGGACGATCGCTGAATATCATATGACATAATATGACCATCGCAAATGCGTCGAGCATTATTGCGGCTGCAGTTCGGCCAGAAGGCGATAGCGCCGCTGGCTCGCCAGCATGTGTGCTCGCATCGCCTGACGCGCTCGCTCCGGGTCTTGATCGGCGATCGCCGTCAGGATTTCCGCATGCTCGGCATGGACCTTCTCCAAATAGGCACGATCATTCGCTTCAGGTAATGTCGGAAACTGTCCGCGCGGAATGGTTCTGGCTCCGAAATGCCGAAGCACATCGACATAGAAGCGGTTGTTCGTGGCAGCGGCTATCGCCATGTGGAATTCATAATCCGCTTCGACGGTCGATAGCCCCTGCTCCATCAGCAGTGCCATCTTGCGGTTGGCGGCAGCAATTGCTGCCTCCTGTTCGGCCGTTCTGCGATAGGCGGCGATTGCGGCCGCCTCGCCTTCCGCAGCCATGCGGAATTCCAGCAGTTCCAGCGTCTCCGGGATGCTTTTGACCTCGACAGGCGTCAGTAGCAGGCTGGATCGCGCCGACGTTTCGGAAACGAATACCCCCTTACCCTGAACGGGCTTGACGAGGCCTGCGGCACGAAGATCGGCAATCGCCTCACGCACCACGGTACGGCTGACATCGAAGGCCGCTTCGAGCTGCGGTTCCGTCGGAAGCTGGTCGCCTGCCTGAAGCTTGCCAGACTCGATCTGCGTGCGCAATTCATCGATGACCCTTTGTGCCAGCCTTTGCCTTGCCCGGGCATTTGTCGTCATTCCCGATCCCCGATTCCGGCTGCTCAGCCTCAGCCGCTTCTTATAATCAGCGTTAGGTCATAATATGAATAGTCTTAACATGGGACGCATCGAATGCAATCGGGGCAAGGCAAGGCAATTAGATTTCCCAGTCGGAGGTATATGCTCTGGCTCTCAAGCCGGATGACAATTCCAGCTTGACCTCGATCGTTTTCTTCAGCCGTGCCGCAAGAGCGTCGGAAAGGGTGGCGCCATAGATCCAATCCCTCTCCGTGGCATAGACGACATAGGGATTGATAACGCATTTGAAATCGAGCATCAGCGACATGGCGAGACTGCCATATGCCATATAGCTATGCGGGAGCCCACCGGAACAGACGAAGGTGACGATCTGGTCGAACCAGGCCGATTTTCGTCCGCCCTCGCCCGTCGCACCGGTAAGCTCGATCAGGCTCTTGGCAGCGCTGCCGACCGACCAATTGTAAATGGGCACAGCAAGCAGCACACCATCCGCATCGCGAATTGCACGATATAGCCTGTCATAGGAAGGATGCTGATAACAGTTCAAGTTGTCGAATACAGGCAACTCGAGATCCCGAAGATCGATAAATTCAACCTCAGCCCCTCTCTCTCGCAATAGATTTTCTGCCTCACGGCCCATGCGGCGGCTCCGGCTTTCCGGATCCATGCTGCAGGAGAGAATGGTGATTTTCGATGGATGCATCTCTACCTGCTCCGCTGCCAGAGGCACTACGTGAAACCGCTCGGTATCTTAGGATTAAGCGGATTCTCCCCGCCCACAACGAATTTCTTCTGTGCAATCGCTGCAGTCCATTGATGCGGTCTACACCGCATCCCTTCAAAGCGGCATTTTATCAAGCCGACCCATTTGCCGCCTCCGTACTAAATAATCCATTTTATTACAAATATGTACCGGCCCACCCTCAAGTGAATTCTCCTCGTGACGATAACGTACCGTCTCCGCAATCGCATGATTTCCGCATAACCATATTGACATTTGTCGAAAGCATTTCGAATATTGTCAAACCATGCCAAGCAATCGTCGACGGTGACGTCGTGACTCGCCACGGCATCCGGAATGGGAGAGGAAAGTGGAATTCCTGCTTGAAGTAGAGGGACTAAAGAAGTCCTTTGGCGGCGTCGCTGCATTGCGCGATGGGCGCTTTCAGCTGCGTCCCGGCTCCGTCCACGCCTTGTGCGGCGGCAACGGTGCGGGCAAGTCGACGTTCCTCAAGATCCTGATGGGCATTCACAAGCGCGATGCGGGCTCCATTCGCCGCCGCGGCAAGGACGTTGACTACGCAAGCCCTGCCGAAGCGCTGGCCGCCGGCATTGCCATCATCGAACAGGAGCTCAGCCCCATCCCGCACATGACGGTTGCGGAGAATATCTATCTTGGCCGCGAGCCATCGGCGCGCTTTGGCGGCATCGATTTCAAGACAATGAACCGTAACGCGCAGTCGCTCCTCGACCGGCTGCAGTTCAATATCCGCGCCACGCAATTCATGATGAACCTCTCGGTCGCGCAAGTTCAGCTGGTCGAGATCGCCAAGGCGCTCAGCCACGATGCCGAAGTGATCTTCATGGACGAGCCCACCTCGGCGATCGGCGAGAAGGAAGCGCAGCAGCTGTTTGCGACCATCGAGCGGCTGAAAGCTGAAGGCAAGGGCGTTGTCTACGTCTCGCACCGCCTGTCCGAGATTTTCCAGATCGCCGATTCCTACACAGCCTTTCGCGACGGGTCCTATGTCGGCAGCGGCGCGCTTGCCGATATCGACCGGCCTGGCCTCATCCGCCTGATCGTCGGCCGCGAACTTGGCGAGGAATACATCAAGACCAACGTGCCGACGGCAACGCCGGGGCTGGAAGTCGCCGGTCTCACAGCGGAAGGCAAGGTTAACGACATCTCTTTTACCGCTCACAAGGGGGAGATTTTCGGCATTTACGGCCTGATGGGATCCGGCCGGACCGAGATCTTCAACTGCATCTTCGGCGTCGACGCCGTCAGCAGCGGCCAGATCAAGCTTGCCGGCGAGCCCATAACCGTACGCAAACCGGCCGAAGCCATGCAGCATGGCATCGCCTTCGTCACCGAAGATCGCAAGCTGACCGGCCTCAACCTGATCGATAGCGTTCGCAACAACATCTGCCTTGCGAGCCTGCCCGAAATGAGCCCCAATTTTTCGATGGATCGCCGGGCCGAGGCCAGTGCCAGCCGGGACATGATCCAGCGCTTCGGCATCAAGGCAGCGCGCGACAGCATGCCCGTCTCCGGCCTTTCGGGCGGCAATCAGCAAAAGGTCGTGCTCGGCAAATGGTTCCTGCGCAGGCCGAAAGTGCTGCTGCTCGACGAGCCGACGCGCGGCGTCGATGTCGGCGCCAAGCGCGAGATCTATCGCATCATCTGCGACTTCGCCGCCGAAGGCGGCACGGTGATCATGATCTCATCCGAAATAGACGAGGTTCTCGGCATGTCGGACCGCATCCTGGTGATGCGCCAGGGACGCTCCGCCGGAATTCTCAAGAGGGAGGAGGCCGACGCGCAATCGCTCGTGCATCTGTCGACCTGAATGCGGCAGACCACGAAGCTCAAAAGAACGCGTCCGGCAACAAGAGGTATTTGCAATGTCCGCCACTGACAACAATCCATCCAATTCCTGGTTTGGCTCGGACCGGCGCCGATTGATCATTCAGGAATACGGGATCTTTCTCGCTTTCCTGCTGCTCGCCATCGTGCTCTCATTCTCGAATGAGTATTTTCTGACGGCCGGCAATATTTCCAACGTGCTGCTGCAGACTTCGATCAACGGCGTGCTGGCCATCGGCATGACATTTGTCATCCTGACCCGCGGTATCGATCTCTCCGTCGGCTCCGTGGTTGCGCTGACCGGCATCGTCAGCGCGAGCTTCGCAACGACGTCGGCGACGGCCGGCATCGTCGGCGCACCTTATCCGCCCTATGTCGCGCTCGCCGTCGGCCTGCTCGTCGGCGTCGCCTGCGGCGCCGTGGTCGGCCTGATCGTCTCGCGCTTTGCGGTTCCCGCTTTCGTTGCGACGCTCGGCATGCTCTCCGCCGCGCGCGGCCTGACGCTGATCTATGGCGGCGGCAAGCCGGTTCCGGCTCTCACCGCTGATTTTCGCTGGATCGGCACCGGCAGCGTGCTCTCCGTCCCAATGCCGGTTATCCTGCTTGCCATTGTCTTCATAATCGCGTGGTGGGTCCTGAACCGTACCCGCTTCGGCCGCTATATCTATGCTGTCGGCGGCAATCCGCATGCTGCCGTTACCTCCGGTATCAACGTCAGCAAACTGCGCTTCCTCGTTTACGTCATTTCCGGCGGCCTCTCCGGTCTGGCAGGCATGATCCTTGCCGCCCGCACCGGCTCCGCCCTGCCACAGGCCGGCATCGCCTACGAGTTGGACGCGATTGCAGCCGTCGTCATTGGCGGCACCAGCCTTTCCGGCGGCGTCGGCCGCATCACGGGTACGCTGATCGGCGCGCTGATCATCGGCGTCATGAACAACGGCCTCGATCTCATGGGCATCCAGTCCTACTACCAACAGGTCCTCAAGGGCGCGCTCATCGTCGGCGCCGTCATGCTCGACCAAAAAAGAAATCTGGGCGGCTGAGCCCGAAGAACATTCCGGTGTTCGCACTCGGAAAACCAAACGGCGCGTCAAGGCGACGGCCGGACTTTCAACGGAGGAGACTTATAATGAAGAAATTATTGATTGCTCTTGCTGCAGCGACCGCAATTCTGGCGTCACCTGCCCTCGCCCAGGACAAGAAGCTGAAAATCGGCGCGGCGCCCTACGGCCTGAATGCCGAATTCATGCAGATCTGGTCGGCAGCGCTGAAGGAACACCCCGCCGTCAAGAATGGAGATGTCGATCTGACCATCTTCGACGGCCGCTATGACGCGCTCGTGCAGCAGGAGCAGGTCAACACGATGATCACGCAGAAGTTCGACGCGATCATCTTCGTGCCGATCGATATCGAAGCCGCAGCAACCGCCGTACAGGCGGCCCATGACGCCGGCATCCCCGTCGTCGGCTCGAACACCCGCGTCAATTCCGACCTGCTGACCGCCTACGTCGGTTCTGACGACACGATCTCCGGCTACATGGAAGCCAAGACCGTCCTCGACAAGATCGGCTGCAAGGGCAACGTCGTCATCCTCGAAGGCCCGATCGGTCAATCCGCTCAGATCTCGCGTCTCGAAGGCAACAAGAAGGCGCTTGCCGAGTGCCCGAATGTGAAGGTGCTGGAAGATCAGACCGCCAACTGGTCGCGTGCCGAAGCCCAGACCCTGATGGAAAACTGGCTGACGTCTCATCCCGGCCAGATCAACGGCGTCATCGGCCAGAACGACGAGATGGCGCTCGGCGCGATCGAGGCGATCAAGGCTGCCAAACTTAACGTCAAGGACTTCGCCATTGCCGGCATTGACGGCATCACCGATGCGCTCCATGCCGTCAAGGCCGGTACGATGACCTCCATTCTGCAGGACGCCAGCGCGCAGGCTCAGGGCGCCCTCGATCTCGCAATCTTTGCCGCCAAGAAGGGCAACTACAAGCCGGAATCCAAGATCTGGGAACAGTATCCGGCCATGCCGTTCAACGACGGCAAGGACAAGAACTACAATGTTCCATGGACTCCGGTAACGGCCGAGAACGTCGACAAGCTGCTCGAAACCCGCAAGTAAGATCAATGTGGCGGGGCGAACCATCGCCTCGCCGCACCCCGAAAACAGAGGCTTGAAAAAGATGACCGAGACATCCCCAGACATTGATTTGAACTTCCCGCTTTCAGGCAAGACGGCGCTTGTCACAGGCGGCGGCTCCGGCATCGGTGCTGCGGTCGCGGCTGCATTCGCCGCCAAGGGCGCGAAGGTCGCGGTTCTCGATATCAATGTCGACATGGCGAAGGCCAAGGCATCGGAAATCGGCGGCGGCGCTGAAGCATTCGTCTGCGACGTGTCCGATCCGGCCTCGGTCAGCAAGGCGGTCAGCGATGTCGTATCGCATTTCGGCGGCATCGATATCGCCGTCAACAGTGCCGGCGTCGTCTTTCTCGCACCCGCCGAGGATCTGCCGCTCGACAATTGGGACAAGACGATCAACATCAACCTCAAGGGAACGTTCCTGGTCACACAGGCTGTCGGTCGCGCAATGATCGCCGCCGGCAAGGGTGGCAAGATCATCAACCTCGCCTCGCAGGCCGGCACGGTCGCCATCGAAGAGCATGTCGCATACTGCGCCTCCAAGTTCGGCGTGATCGGCATGTCCAAGACCTTTGCCGCCGAATGGGGCAAACACGGCATCAACGTCAACACCATCTCGCCGACCATCGTGCTGACCGAGCTCGGCAAGAAAGCCTGGGCCGGCGAAAAAGGCGAGGCCGCCAAGAAGCGCATCCCCACGGGCCGTTTCGCCTTCCCGCAGGAGATTGCAGCCGCCGCTGTTTTCCTCTCGTCGGCCGGCGCGGACATGATCAACGGCGCCGATCTGCTGATCGACGGCGGCTACACAATTCTTTGAGCGCGAGCGCTCGACAATTTCGACAGGAGGGACCATGCAGCGGTTCATCAACAATCCCGATGAAGTCGTTGAAGATACTGTAAAAGGCTTCATCAAGGCGCATTCGGATATCGTCCGTCTGGCAGACAATCCGCGCGTCGTCGTCGCCAAGGATGCCCCGCATGCCGGCAAGGTCGGCGTGGTCACCGGCGGTGGTTCCGGCCATGAGCCGGCCTTCATCGGCTATACCGGCAAGAACATGCTGGATGCGGTCGCAGTCGGCGAGCTCTTTTCGTCGCCGACGGCCAAGAGCTTCCACGACGCCATACGTGAAGCCAACGGCGGCCGCGGTGTCATCTGCCTCTACGGCAATTATGCCGGCGACAACATGAACGTGAAGATGGCAACGAAGCTTGCCGCCAAGGACGGCATCGAAGTCGCGACCGTCGTCGCCAACGACGATGTCTGCTCGGCGCCACCGGAGGAGCGCGAGAAGCGCCGTGGTGTGGCCGGCGAAATCTTCATGTGGAAGATCGGCGGCGCCAAGGCTTCCAAGGGTGCAAGCCTTGAGGAAGTCCGTGTGGCCGCGCAAAGAGCGATCGACAATTGCCGCTCCGTCGGTATCGGCCTTGGTCCCTGCACTCTGCCCGCCGTCGGTCATCCGAATTTCCGGATCGAACCCGGCACGATGGAAGTCGGCATCGGCCATCATGGCGAACCCGGCGTTCGCGTCGAGCCGCTGAAGACGGCAGCGGAGATAGCCGAGGATATGTGCCAGATCGTGCTCGACGATCATAATCTGGCCGCCGGAACGGAAGTGGCCGTCCTCGTGTCAGGCCTCGGCGCAACACCGGTCAACGAGCTCTACATCCTCAACGATAAGATCGAGACGAAGATCTCCGAACGGGGATTGAAGATCTACAAGACCTATATCGGCAATTACTTCACGTCGCTCGAAATGGTCGGCGCGACGCTGACCGTGATGGCACTCGACGAGGAGCTGAAAGAGCTTCTGGACGTCGAGGTCGAGTGCACGACGCTGCTCTGAGGGGGGACGCACGCATGCAGACATTCAACAATGCAACATCGGGCGACATCGTCTTGGCGCTGGCTGACCGCATCGTCGAAAACCGCGCCTATCTCAGCGAGATCGATGGCAAGATCGGCGACGGCGACCATGGCGTCAACATGGCCAAGGGCTTCGGCATGGCCGCGGAACGCCTTAAGGGCAAGAGCCAGTCGCTGTCAGCCTCGCTCGATACGCTGGGCACGGTGCTGATGACCGAGATCGGCGGCTCCATGGGCCCGCTCTACGGCGTCATGTTCACCGAGATTGCCGAAAAGCTCGACGGCATCGATGCGATCGATAGCGCAGCCTATGGCAAGGCACTGCATGCCGGGCTCGAAGGTATCCAGTCGATCGGCTCGGCCAAGGTCGGCGACAAGACGCTGCTGGACACGCTGGTTCCGGCGATCGAAGCCTTCGATGCTGCGAATGTAGCTGGCAAGTCCTTTGCCGAGGCGCTCGAAGCATTGGTCGCCGCCGCCGAGGCCGGCCGAGATTCGACGCTCAATCTTGTGGCCAAGATCGGCCGCGCCAGCCGGCTGGGCGAGCGCTCGCTCGGCGTTCTCGACGCTGGTGCGACCTCCTGCGCCATCATCCTGAAGGAACTTTCCCTCGGCGCTCGCGCACGACTGCAATAACAGGGCTCTCCCAAGGCTGTGCGACCCCGTGCTCCACCACGGGGTCGCACGCCGCCCCTCCTCAAGAAGAAGCATTTGCAAACATGCGTCATTGCTTTCATCTTCAGGCGAAAACGGGAAATAGTGAATCATCATGACAGGCAAGGCATCTTCGGTCGGCAAGAATAATGCAAGCAAGGCGGGCGTGCCTGACGCAACCGACAGCATGCCGCTGCGCTATGGCGACGACCCTTACGTTTGGGCCTGCTGGCTCTATTATGAAGATGGCAAGACCCAGGGCGACATCGCCGAGATCATGGGCATTTCGCGGGCGACCGTGAACAGCTATCTCGCCGATGCCCGCAACCGCGGCATCGTCAATATCTCGCTCGAGCCATCCCGCCTGAGCTCGCTTTCAATCGCACAGGAACTCAAGCGCCATTTCGGCCTGCACGACTGTCTCGTGGTTCCCAGCGACGATGGTTCGCGGCCGCTAATCGACCGCCTTGGGACCGCTGGCGCGCAGGCCATCGCCCGCTTGCTGAAATCCGGCGACACGCTTGCCGTCGCTTGGGGCCGAACGGTTCTCGCGGTCGCTGAGCAGGCCAATGTGCCGAACCTGCAGGATGTTACCATCGTCCAGGCAACCGGTGGCACCCGTGCGCTCTTTGCCTACACGCCGGAACTCTGTGCCAGTGCCTTTGCCGATGTGACAGGCGGCAGGCTGATAAACATCACGGCCCCGGCGATCGTTTCGGCGCCTGAGGTTCGGGAGATCTTGTTGCGCGAACCATTGGTCGAGGATCAGTTTGCCACGCTTTCTAAAGCCAACAAGGCCATCTTCGGCGTGGCGTCGCTGCGACCGAACTCGACGGTTCACAGCAGCGGTTTCTTCGAGTCCGTCTCCCTGCAGGATTATCTGGCCAAGAATGCCGTCGGCGTTCTTGCCGGCCGTTTCATCGATGCCAAGGGTCTGCCGGTTGCTGGGCCGCTCGACGAGCGCACCATCGGCATATCCCTCGACATGCTGAAATCCATCGGGCTACGCATCGCCGTCGCCGGCGGCTTCGACAAGGTGCCCGCAATTCTCGCCGCCCTGCGCGGCGGCTATATCAATGTGCTGATTACCGATGCAGCCACCGGGCGCGGCATTCTGAATGCCGATGGCGTCACCGAATTCGATCAGAAAGCCCAGCAGCGTCCGAGAACGGACAACAGCATTGCCCTGCCCAGCAGCTATCGAACGCATATCAAGAAATTCCTCAACAATCCCGACGATGTCGTCGACGAGATGCTCGAAGGCATCGTCAAGGCACATGCCTCGCATATCGTGCCGATCAAGGGATCGAACCGCGCCCTGATGGCGCGAACCGGCCCGAGGCCGGGCAAGGTCGGCCTGGTGATCGGCGGCGGCACCGGCCACGAGCCTTGCTTTCTTGGCTATGTCGGCAAGGGGCTTGCCGATGCCGTCGCCATCGGCAACATCTTTTCTTCGCCTCCGCCAACCCCGATCCTCGAATGCGCCAAGGCCTCCTCCGGCGGCGAAGGCGTGCTCTTCGTCTACGGCAATTATGCCGGCGACGTCATGAACTTCGAGATGGCCGCCGAAATGGCGCAGGAGCAGCAGATCGACGTGCGCACGGTGCTGACCACAGACGATATCTCCTCCTCGCCGATCGAGGATCGCGAGGGACGACGCGGCGTTGCCGGCAATTTCTTCATCTTCAAGATCGCGGGCGCTGCCTGCGACAAGGGCCTGTCGCTCGATGCTTGCGAAGCAGTGACGCGCAAGGCCAATGACCGGACGTTCACCATGGGCGTTGCGCTCGAGCCCTGTTCCCTGCCGCAGACCCGACGCCATAACTTCGAAATCGGGCCCGACGATATCGAATTCGGCATGGGCATTCACGGCGAACGCGGCGTGACCCGCGAGAAGATGATGAGCGCCGACGAGATCACCGACCGGGTGATGGACCGGATATTCTCCGAAATGAAGCCGGTTGCGGGCGATCGGGTGGCCGTGCTCATCAACTCCTTCGGCGCGACGCCGCTGATGGAACTCTACATCCTGTTCCGCCGCGTCGAACAGAGGCTGAGCGCCAAGGACATCAAGATCGAGGCAAACTGGGTGGGACATTATTGCACGTCGCTGGACATGGTCGGTGCATCCATATCCATCCTGCATCTCGATCAGGAATTGACCGAAATGCTGAACCATCCGTGCGACACCTTCGCGCTGAAGGTCGGATAAAGCTATAAAAATGTGCCCGGCGACAACAGACATGGCCGGGACCGGGAGGAAGACGATGCCGGAAAAAGCCGCCCGCTGCCTGGGCACCATGTTTCAGCGCATATCGATCGCGATCAATGCCGAAAAAGACCGCCTCTCCGAACTGGATGGCGCAATCGGCGACGCCGATCACGGCATCACCATGTCTCTCGGCTTCATGGCCGTGAATGCGGAGCTCGCAAAGCTCGATCTTGCGCAGGCATCGCCCTCGGAGATCTTCTCCACCGCAGCCTCCGCCTTCCTGGATGCCGTCGGCGCCTCGACCGGCCCGCTCTATGCCACCGCCTTCCGGCGGGCCTCGCAAGCGCTGAAGGCGGATGAATCCCTCTCTCCGGCCTGCCAGGCCATGATTATCGACGAGATGCGGGCCGGCATCCAGCAGCGCGGCAAGGGCCAGCGCGGCGACAAGACCATGCTCGACGCCTGGATCCCCGCCGCCGAAGCCGCCATCGATGCGAAGGCAGGTTCACGCGATGTTACCGCCATGTGGAGCGCCGTAATCGACGCTGCCGAAGCTGGAGCGAATTCCACAAGCTCCATGGTAGCCGCCCGCGGCCGCGCGGCGCGGCTGGGGGAAAGGTCGCTCGGGCATATCGACCCGGGGGCGGCTTCGGCGGTGATTATTCTGCGGGCGATGCGGGATACGTTTGTGGAGGATAAGGCCGGCGGTTAAGCGATTAGGAGCCTACTAACATGTGATCTTGCCAAATTGTTCTCACCAATGCCCGCTCGATATTGGTTAGCCAGCTCTCGTCGTTCCGATTTTCAAGCTTGTCGATGCAATAACTAAATGTCCGGATGCTCAATCCGCTCCCATTCGTTGCAACGCTGTCTGAGAATAGACCGGGGTCGGCAAAGCAACTTCCTCGCGCAAGTAGATCGCAGCGCTATTCATTCCCGCGCCGAGGTTGCCTGACGGTCTCGGACGGCATCTCGCCGAAGGATTGATAGTAAAGTGCAGCGAAGCGGCCCATATGAGAAAATCCCCAATCGCGCGCAATGTCGGCAACCAGCCGCGAATGGCCCGAATCCATAAGGGTTTTGCGCGCACCCTGCAGTCGTATGTTCCGCAAATAGCCAAGAGGCGTTGTGTTCTTGAACTGCTGAAACGCCGCCTGCAAGGACCGCACGCTCGTTCCGGCTTCCCGGGCGATATCGGCCATCCTGATGTCTGCACCGGCATTGGCGTGCATGTATTCCATCGCGCGTTTCAACTGCCTCGGAATGGCCGGTGACGCCGGTCGCAGCAATTGCGCCGAGTAGTTGTGCGGGATGGTTTCAAGCAAAGCGATCATCATCGCCTGCAGGAGCCTTTCGATGAATGCGGCCGAGGATCGTTCTGCGCCGCCTGTCGCGAGATCCTGCCACAGGAGATTTGCAAGCGTTGCGATCTGCATGCCTTGCCCCGACATCAGATCGACCGGGCCGGTAAATTTCAGACCATCTCGAACCGGTGCGTCCAGCAACTCGCTCAGCTGCCGGACCATAGCCGGCTTCTCGAACGCCATACCCATATGACCGCGTTGTTCGAACAATGTCAGATGTTCAAAACATGACATATCGGCCAGCAGACCCCTGCCCGGCAGCGACTCCAGCTGCCGGCCTTCCGTCTCGATCAGCATCCTGCCAGCGGTCGGCAGATAAAGGCCGTAGGCATCGGGACCGCCGGACAATTTGACGCTCATGCCGGAATGACATTTGCCGCGCCAGATGCTGCAGGAACCGATCGTGTAGTGATGATCCACCACCGAAATTGTGCCGCGGCCATTGAGAGGCTCGACAATGGCGGGAAACAGGGTTCTCGCATAATGCGCCGTCATCTCCTCGGCATCGGCCTTATCGACTTTGAACACCGAGAGCGTCGCGTAGGTCAAATAATCCTCTCATGTGCCGCATCAGCGGATTATCCTTCAGACTTCAATTATAGCGCTGAAAGTAAATCCCCGCTCACATCTCCGCCTGAAATAAATGTGGATGATAAACAAAATCAATTCACCAAACAATAAATATTATAATTGCAACCATATGGATATATCAGCATTTCCTCACTGTATACGTTTTGATTATACTTATATTATTTCATAATATGATCCGACCTTCAGGAATATATTTTATACCTAAACCAAAACCTCGGATAATACGCCGACTCCCGTGTGCGTCGACGCCAAGTGCCTGAGTATTCCTCAGATGCCTTTGAACCACTTGACGGAATGTTATCGATAACATAGCCTCCTCTTATTGAAGCTTTGGGAGGAGCAGGATGGACAACGGAAAGCTGCTCGAATTTTCCGATATCACCAAGGAATTTGGCGGAACGCGCGCGCTGTCGAACGTATCTCTCGACCTGCAGCGGGGCGAAATTCTCGCGCTTCTCGGAGAGAATGGCGCAGGCAAATCGACGCTCATCAAGACCTTGGCAGGCATCTACAAGCCGGATGGCGGGCAGATCCTGTTTCGCGGCAAGCCCTATCATCATCGCCCGCCGCAACCCAATCAGCGCCAGCCGGTCGCCTTTATCCATCAGGATCTCGGACTGATCGAATGGATGACGGTGGGCGAGAATGTCGGGCTTGCGCAGGGCTATTCCCTGCGCAGTAAATTGATCGACTGGCGCGCCACGGAGCGGCGTACCGCCGAGGCACTGAAGCTCGTCGGCTGCGATTTCGATCCGTCGACCCGCGTGCAGGAGCTGACCCGCACCGAAAAGTCGCTGGTCGCAATCGCCCGCGCACTCGCCGTCGAAGCCGACGTGCTGGTGCTTGACGAGCCCACAGCCAGCCTGCCCGCCGATGAGGTCGAGAAGCTTTTTGCCGCCATCCGCCCGCTGAAAGAGCGCGGCGTGGCCATGATTTATGTCTCGCATCGTCTCGACGAGATTTTCCGTATCGCCGACCGCGTCGCCGTGCTGCGCGATGGTCAGCTGGTTGGCCAGAAGCCAGTCTCCGAGACGACGCCGGATGAGCTCATCCGCATGATCGTCGGGCGCAAGGCGGACCAGCTGTTCGTCAAGGCGGAAAGAAGCACCGGGCCTGCCATCGTTTCTGTAAAAGAGCTCACCTGCCGCGGCGCCGGTCCTGTATCCTTCGATATCCGACAGGGCGAACTGCTCGGTCTCGTCGGTCTGCGCGGCGCCGGTCAGGAATTGATTGGACGCGCGCTGTTCGGTTGCGAACCATCGCAGGGCAGCGTTCGCTTGAATGGGGCCGCACCCGACCTTTCCAGCACCGTCGCCGCGATGGCTTCGGGTATCGGCCTTATCGCCAGGGATCGGGCGGAAGAATCCGTCGCCATGTCGCTCAGCCTGCGTGAAAATACCTTCCTCAACCCCGGCGCTTCGGGACGAAGCCTGTTTTCGTTCCTGTCTCCGCGCCGCGAAGCGGAGGCCGCCTATTCCCTCGGCAGTCGCGTCGGTCTTAGGCCCAATGACCAGAACCTTGCCATCGAAGCGCTGTCCGGCGGCAATCAGCAGAAGGTCGTCGTGGGACGATGGCTGGCGACGGGTCGCAAATTGCTGATCGCCGAGGATCCGACCGCCGGCGTCGATGTCGGCGCCAAGGCAGACATCTATCGGCTGATCGCCGAGGCGGTCGAGGCGGGCCTTGCCGTTCTCGTCGTCTCCACGGATTTCGAGGAAATCGCTCACATCTGCCACCGTGCCCTGGTGTTTTCGCGCGGGAGGATCATGCGCGAACTCAGCGGTGCCGACCTTACAACACCGGCGGTCATCGCTGCCGCGTCTGCTTCCGACGCGGCCTGAACCGCAGGAGAACACTATGCAATCGATCGAATCCAACGCGCTCGAGCCGACCCGCGCTGAGCTCTCAGCCATGAGCCTCGGCCAGAAGATCCAGCGCCTGCTGCCTGTCTATGGCCTCGTCATCCTGACGGTCTTCCTGATCCTGCTTTTCTCGATTCTGCTACCGCAGACATTCCCGACGATGCTCAATCTGCGTTCGATCATTTCGGACAAGACGATCATCGCCATCCTGTCGCTGGCCGCGATGATCCCGATGGCGGCGGGGCGCATCGATCTGACCATCGGCTATGGCATCGTGCTCTGGCATGTGCTGGCGATCAGCCTTCAGACGATGTTCGGCCTGCCCTGGCCGGTTGCCGTCCTGATCGTCATCGCGCTTGGCGCACTGACCGGCTTTCTGAACGGCCTGCTGGTGGAGATTGCCAAGATCGACAGCTTCATCGCAACGCTCGGCACGGGCACTGTTCTTTATGCAATCGCACTCTGGCATACCGGCGGCCGGCAGGTCGTGGGCATGCTGCCGCAGGGATTTTATGCGCTGAACGGCACGATGGTCTTCGGCCTGCCGATCACCGGCATCTATGTCCTGGCGCTTGCCTTCGTCATGTGGATCGTCCTCGAATATCTGCCGATCGGCCGCTATATCTATGCGATCGGCGCCAATCCAAAGGCTGCCGCCCTTAACGGCATTCCCGTCCGCCGCTTCGTCATCGGCGCCTTCGTTACCTCGGGGACGCTTGCCGCCATTGCCGGCGTCCTCCTTGCCTCCAAGCTGCGCATCGGCCAGGCAAGCGTCGGGCTCGAATATCTTCTGCCCGCGCTGGTCGGCGCATTCCTCGGATCGACCACCATCAAGCCCGGTCGCGTCAACGTCTGGGGCACGATGATCGGCGTCATCATTCTGGCAGTCGGTATTGCCGGCATCCAGCAGTTCGGCGGCTCCTTCTATGTCGAGCCCCTGTTCAACGGCGTCACCCTGCTCGTCGCAATCGGTATTGCCGGTTACGCCCAGCGCCGCCGCAGCCACGCAGGACGCATGGCCCCGGCCCAGGCACCGCAACTTTCCGCCAAACCGGCGGAGAAATGAAGATCATCCGAAGTTCGAATGTCCAAAGGGAGGAGAAGACATGAACCGTAGACAATTCCTGCAGGCCACGACAGCGATCCTGGTGCTATGCGCCGGCAAGGCCTATGCCGATCCGTTGGCGGATGCGAAGGCCGTCGTCGATAAATATGCAACCCCGGTCACCAAATGGGACGGCCCGACGACAGGTCCGAAAGCACAGACCGGCAAGACCATCGTCGTGCTCGCGGGAGATCTCAAGAATGGCGGCATTCTCGGCGTGAGCAACGGTGTCGAGGAAGCGGCGAAGGCGATCGGCTGGGAGGTGAAGATTCTCGATGGTGCTGGTTCCATCGGCGGCCGTACTGCGGCCTTCGGTCAGGCGATAGCGCTGCAGCCCGCCGGCATCATCATCGACGGCTTCGATGCCGTCGAACAGGCCCCTGCGCTGGAACAGGCGAAGGCCGGCAAGATCCCGCTGGTCGCCTGGCATGCCGGCCCGGTGATCGGCCCCGACGACAAGAATGGTCTCTTTGCCAATGTCAGCACCGACGCCATGGAAGTCTCGAAGGCTGCTGCCGACTGGGCATTCGTCGATGCCAAGGGCAAGCCGGGCGTCATCATCTTCACCGACTCCACCTATGCGATCGCTATCGCCAAGGCCGACAAGATGAAGCAGGAGATCGAGCGTCTGGGCGGCAAGGTGCTCGAATATGTCGATACCCCCATTGCCGAGACATCGCAGCGCATGCCGCAGCTCACGACATCCCTCCTTCAGAAATACGGTGACAGCTGGACGCATTCGCTTGCGATCAACGATCTTTATTTCGATTTCATGGGTCCATCGCTCGCCTCCGCCGGTAAGAGCGGCACCGATGCGCCGATCAATGTCGCTGCCGGCGACGGTTCGCAATCGGCCTATGAACGCATCCGCGCCGGTCAATTCCAGAAGGTTACGGTTGCCGAACCCCTCAATCTTCAGGGCTGGCAGCTGGTCGACGAGCTCAATCGCGCGTTCGCCGGAGAAAAATGGTCCGGCTATCTCTCGCCGCTGCATGTCGTGACGGCAGATAATATCCAATCCGATGGCGGCCCGAAGAACACCTTCGATCCGGATAACGGTTACAAGGACGAGTATAAGAAGATCTGGGGTAAATGATCCCAATAACGGGACATGGCCTGGCTTAAAGAGTCGGGCCACTTCATTCGACAATACGACTAAACACGACGGCTGCTGTCACGCGCAATCAGTTGCGGCAAAATCCTGACATCGGGAACCGACTGAGCGCCATCGAGAATATCCAGGATCAATTGTGCAGTCCGCTCGCCGATCTCACGCGCGAAGGCGTTGATCGTTGTCAAGGTCGGCACGCAGACCTCGCCGATCTCATAATTGCCGAAACCGCCGATGGAAAAGCGCTCGGGGACGGGAATTCCAAGCCGGCGACATTCGGTGAGTGCACCGTAGGCGGCAAGATCCGAGACGCAGACGACAGCTTCCGTATCGGGATAGAGCTCGATCAGCTTCGCCATGGCATTGGCGCCCTCCCGCATCGAGATCGGCGGCGATCCGGCTGCAATCAGCCTGGAAGCATCGAGACCATACGCCTGCATCGCGGCGATGAAGCCAAGCCGGCGTTCGCTACCGCGTGAATCGCGCTGGACATCACCACCGATGAAGGCGATGCGACGACAGCCAAGCGCGACGAAATGATCGACCATGTCGCGCATGACAGCCCTATTGGAAAAGCCGACATAGTGGCCGATCGGATCGGTCGGGATATCCCAGGTCTCGATCACGGGAATCGCAACTGTCTGCAGAAGTTTGCGCGCCCGCTGCGTATGCGTGCCGCCGGTCACGACGATCGCCTGCGGTCTGCGACGGAGCAGCTGCTCGATCAGCCGCTCCTCCTCGTCGACATCGTAGTTCGTATAGCCAAGCAGGATCTGCATGTCCCGCTTGGATAAGGTGTCCGAGAGGCCGCCGACCGTATCCGCGAAGTTGGCATTGTTGATGGATGGAATGGTAACGGCAACAAAGCCGGACTTTTGCGAACGCAGGTTGGACGCCGTGCTGTCGAAGACATAGCCCAGCTCTTCCGCCGTTCGCAGGATCGCCTCGCGCGTCTCCGGACTGACCAGGCTATCGGCCTTGAAGGCACGCGACACGGTCATGGGAGAAACTCCCATGACGCGCGCTATGTCTGCCATAGTCGGCGTTTTGCGATCGTTACTCATCAATGGCCTATGTTATCGTTACCATCAAAGTAGTATGCCTCTTCACAGAATAGCAAGAGGCGCTTTCAGCTATGCCGAAAAGCGAGTAAATCGCCAGGGCGGGTCCGCGTCGGAAAGGGGTCGCCGCAGCCCCACTAGAGTTGGAACTCATGCGCCAGCGTCACATGATGATGGATGCGCCCCTCGAAAAAGCGCGAGAGAACCGCTTCCGTCGCCGCACGTGCCTCCGTGCGTACCGGGCTTGCAAGCGCCTTCTCCACGGCGGCCATATCCGGATAGTTCACCGCCAAGATCATCGGGAACTCCGGGGCGCCTTCGTCGCGGGCCTCGGCAAAGGTAACCCGCACGTCGAGGGCACCGGGAAACTGCTTCCACTTCGGCAGAATGGTTTCCATGACAGCCGTTCGAAACGCCTCTGCCTCCCCTTCCCTGACCTTGCCTTCGAATAATGCATATCGGGTAATCATCCGGCGATCTCCTTGTTCGGGCCTTTGAAGAATTCCATCAATGCCGCCTGATCTTCGCCGCCAAGCCCCGAAGCCGTCAGCATGCGGTGTATCTCGGCACAGACGGCCGTTAGCGGCATGGCGGTATTGGTCCTGCGGGCGAGATCCTGAGCGCCGTTCAGATCCTTGACCATGTTGTCGATTCTGCCGGTGCGGCGATAATCCTTGCTGACGTAGCGCGGCATATATTCCTGCAGGATGGCGCTGTCGGCCCTGCCGCCCTTGAGCGCCTGCGGGATTTTCGCGGCATCGACGCCGGAATCGAGCGCCAGTTGCGTCGCTTCGGCGACCGCGAGGAAATTCAATGCGCAAAGAACCTGATTGATGAGCTTCGTGGTCTGGCCCGCACCGACGGGACCCATATGCGTATAGTTCGAGGCCACATGGCGCAGGACTTGATGCGCGTCCGCGACATCCTGCTCACTGCCGCCGGCCATCAGCGTCAATTGCCCGATCAGGGCCTTTGGCGCTCCACCGGACAGCGGGCTATCCACCCAGCGCAGCCTCTTTTCCGCAGCCTCTGCGGCCAGGGCCTTTGTCGCATCGGGGTCGATCGACGACATATCGATGATCAGCGTGCCCGGTTTAGCACCTGCGGCAACACCTTCAGGTCCGAAAACGGCGGCATGGACGATCTTCGGCGAATTGAGGCTGAGGACGACGAAATCGGAAACGGCAGCAGCGGTCGCCGCACTGGCGGCTGCCGTGGCGCCTTTTGCGGTCAGAGCCGCGATCTTATCCTTGTCGAGATCGAAAACCGTCAGCTGATTGCCGGTTTCCGCCAGGCGGGCGCCGATCGCGCCGCCCATTGCACCGGCGCCGATCAGCGCCACCTTCCTGCTCATGATTGCGTCTCCTCCAATGCAATTAAGATAGCCGCCACGACTTGATCCAGCGGCTGATCGATATCGACGGTGATCGCCCGCTCGTCGGCGCCCGGCGGCTCCAGCGCGGCAAATTGACTGTCGAGCAAAGCCGGCGGCATGAAGTGATCGCGCCTTGCCTGCATGCGTTTCACGATAGTTTCCCTCGTTCCGGCGAGATGAATGAAGGAAACCGGCGCGCCGACGACCTCGCGGATCCGATCGCGATAAATGCGCTTCAGCGCCGAACATCCAATCAGCGCGATCTCATCCGGCAAGGTCAGGCGCTGACCGATCTTGTCGAGCCAGGGCCATCGATCGGCATCCGTCAGAGGAATGCCGGCGCTCATCTTGGCAACATTGGCCCGAGGATGAAGATCATCGCCATCGACATAGATGCCGCCAACGCGCGCTGCGAGTGCCGAGCCGACCGACGACTTGCCGCAGCCGCTGACGCCCATGATGACGAAGCGGCGCGGCAAAGCGCCATCAGAGCGAAGCCGTGATGCCGCCGTCGACATAGAGCACATGACCGTTGACGAAGGAGGAGGCATCGGAAGCAAGGAAGATACAGGCCCCGACCAATTCTTCGACGCGTCCCCAGCGGCCGGCCGGCGTGCGCTTTTCCAGCCAAGCCGAGAAATCGGCATCAGCAACCAGCGCTGCGTTCAATGGCGTATCAAAATAGCCGGGTGCGATGGCGTTGCATTGCAGCCCGTACTTCGCCCAATCCGTCGCCATGCCCTTTGTGAGATTGCCGACGGCACCCTTGGTTGCCGTATATGGCGCGATCGAAGGCCGCGCCAGCGCCGTTTGTACGCTTGCAATGTTGATGATCTTTCCGGCGCCGCGCTTGATCATATGACGGGCGACCGCCTGGCCAACATTGAAGACGCTCGATATGTTCGTGCGCAAAAGCCGCTCGAAGGCGTCGGCGGGAAAATCCTCCAGCGGCGTGCGAAACTGCATGCCGGCATTGTTGACGAGAATGTCGATCGCCCCCGTCTCGGCTTCGAACGCATCCACGGCTCGACGCGCGGCCTCGTGATCGGTGGCATCGAATGGCAGCACATGCACCCTGCCTGCAAAGTCTTCAGCCGCCTTGGCAAGCTTTTCCTTGTCGCGGCCATTGAGCACCAGTTCCGCGCCAGCCGCCGCCAGGCCCTTGGCGAGCGCAAGCCCGATACCTTGGGAAGAACCCGTCACCAGGGCACGCCGCCCTTTCAGATCGAAAAGACCAAGAGACATCGCCTCCTCCGTTTTTTATCTCGACATTGGTCGCCTCCCTTGTTTATGTTATCGATAACATTTGATGTCAAGGGAGGATGCGCAAGATGAACAAACCACCGATCCTGCAGATTGGCCCCTACCCGCCATGGGATCAAGAGCCGCTCGACGCAGCGTTTCAGGTTCATCGCTATTTCGAGGCTGCCGACAAGGATAAGTTGCTCGCCGAGATCGGGCCATCGATCAGGGCCATTGCAACGCGCGGCGAGCTCGGTGCCAACCGCGCCATGATCGAGGCCTGCCCCAAACTGGAAGTCATTTCGGTCTATGGCGTCGGCTTCGATGCCGTCGACCTGCAGGCCTGCCGCGAGCGCGGCATTCGCGTCACCAATACGCCGGATGTCCTGACCAATGATGTGGCCGACCTCGGAGTTGCTATGATGCTCTGTCTGTCGCGCGATATGATCGGTGCGGAGACATGGGTGCGGGACGGCAGCTGGGCACAAAAGGGGCTTTATCCTCTCAAGCGCCGCGTCTGGGGACGGCGCGCAGGCGTGCTGGGCCTCGGCCGCATCGGCTTCGAAGTTGCCAAGCGCCTGAAGGGCTTCGACATGCAGATCGCTTATTCCGATGTCGAGGCGAAATCTTACGCATCCGACATGACCTTTGTCGCCGATCCGGTCGAGCTCGCGACACAATCGGATTTCCTGTTCGTCACGCTCGCCGCTTCAGCGGCGACACGGCACATTGTCGGTCATAAGATGATCGAGGCGCTCGGTCCGGAAGGGATGTTGATCAACATCTCGCGCGCCTCCAATATAGACGAGGAGGCACTGCTTGACGCGCTGGAAGCCGGCAAGCTCGGATCGGCTGCACTCGACGTCTTCGAAGGCGAGCCGAAACTCAATCCGCGCTTCCTGGCGCTGAACAATGTGCTGCTGCAGCCTCACCATGCTTCAGGCACGGTCGAGACGCGCAAGGCCATGGGTAAGCTCGTGCGCGACAATCTCGCCGCTCATTTCGCCGGCCAGGCGCTGCCGACACCCGTTCTTTGAGGGAGAAAGATATGAAGGCCATCATCGCCCATGCCGCCAAGGATGTGCGTATCGAGGATTATCCGGAGGAAGAACCGGGTGCGGGAGAGGTCAAGCTGAAGCTCGCAACCGGCGGCGTCTGCGGCAGCGACCTGCACTACTATCATCACGGTGGCTTCGGCACCGTACGTCTGAAGGAGCCGATGATCCTTGGACACGAGGTCAGCGCGACCGTCACCGCGCTCGGTCCCGGCGTGCAGGGTCTTGGGATCGGTCAGCTCGTTGCCGTCTCCCCCTCCCGCCCATGCCGGACTTGCCGCTACTGTCTGCAGGGATTGCCCAATCAATGCCTCAACATGCGCTTTTATGGCAGCGCCATGCCCTTCCCGCACATCCAGGGTGCGTTCCGCGAGACGCTGGTGGCCGATGCCATCCAATGCGTTCCGGCGGATGGCCTGACGCCGGGTGAAGCGGCCATGGCGGAACCTTTGGCCGTGACCTTGCATGCCACGCGGCGAGCGGGCGAGATGCTCGGCAAGCGCGTTCTGGTAACCGGCTGCGGTCCGATCGGCGTCCTCTCGATCCTGGCCGCACGCCGTGCCGGCGCCGTCGAGATCGTCGCAACCGATCTTTCGGATTTCACCTTGTCGCTTGCCAGGCAAGCGGGTGCCGACAGGGTCATCAATACAAAGAACGAGCCCGAAGCGCTTGCCGCCTATTCCGCGGACAAGGGCACTTTCGACGTGCTCTACGAATGCTCCGGCGCTGCTGCTGCCCTTGCCGGCGGCATCACCGCATTGAGGCCGCGGGGGATTATCGTACAGCTTGGTATCGGCGGCGACATGAGCCTGCCGATGCTGGCGATCACGGCCAAGGAACTGGAACTACGCGGCTCTTTCCGCTTTCATGAGGAGTTTGCCGTCGGCGTCGATCTGATGCGCAAGCGTCTCATCGATGTGCGGCCGCTCATCACCCATACGGTACCGCTGGCCGACGCGATCAGCGCCTTCGAGATCGCTTCGGATCGAAGCCAGGCGATGAAGGCGCAGATCGCCTTCACCTGAACCGAAACGACGCGAAATCCACCGATCGAAAACAAAAATGGATTTCGCGCTCACATCCGGCCTAGTCGAGATCGGCGCCGATCGCTTTGAGTGCGGCGCGCGCAACCTGCTCGTCCTGCTCGCCGGACCCGGAACCAACGCCGATACCGCCGACAAGCGTGCCGCCGACACGGATGGGCAAGCCTCCGCGCAAACCCGTCATGCCGCCATGGGTCGCGATCGCCAGCGGCACTCGCGCATGTTCCGGAAGCGAATGGCTCGGCCCGCCGATGGAAGCAGCCGTCTGTGCCTTGGCAGTGGCGCTTTTCAGCGACTGAAAGCGTGAACCGTGCATGCGGAAGGCCCCCAGCGTCACGCCGGATTGATCGACAATGACGATGCATTGCGGCTGCCCCATCTGCGAAGCAGCCGAGATCGCAGCGGTCAACAACGTCATCACTCCTTCGTCGCTCAAGACACTCGACGTCAGAACATGGCTCATGCACTATCCTCCCGACTTGCGGACTCTATTGAATATGTTATCGATAACACATCGATCTCTCGATGTAACCTTATGGGAGGTATTGTTACAATGTCGTTCTTCGAGATCATGGACCCGGCCTTCGGGAAATTTGTTCTTGGCAATGCTCCCGTCAAACAGATCGCCACCGGTTTCGACTGGGTGGAAGGGCCTGTCTGGTTCGGAGATCTGAACTGCCTGCTCTTCTCGGATATCCCGAATAACCGCATCATGCGCTGGATACCGGGGCTCGGCACCAGCGTCTTTCGCGAACCCTCGAATTTTTCGAACGGCCATACGCGTGACCGGCAGGGCCGGCTTGTGAGCTGTGAGCACGGCGGCAGGCGTGTCACGCGGACCGAATATGACGGCTCGATCACGGTTGTCGCCGACCGCTATCAGGGCAAGCGCCTGAATTCACCCAACGACGTCATCGTCGCCTCTGACGGCGCGATCTGGTTCACCGATCCGCACTACGGCATTGCGACGGATTACGAAGGATACAGGAGTGAGCAGGAGCTGCCCTGCAATGTTTATCGCGTCGGTCCCGATGGCTCCATGCAAGCCGTCCTGACGGATTTCAACTGCCCGAACGGCCTCGCCTTCAGCCCTGACGAGAAGAAGCTTTATGTCGCCGATACCGGTCGTATGCATGGCAACGATCCGCGGCATATCCGGGTCTTCAATGTCGGTGAAAACTGGCGGCTATCCGGCGGCGAAGTATTTCACGCGATTTCACCGGGCTGCGCCGACGGCATGCGACTCGACAGCGATGGCAATCTCTGGTCGTCGGCCGCCGACGGTGTGCATTGCATCGCCCCCGACGGCCATCTCATGGGCAAGATCCTGGTGCCGGAAACGGTCTCCAACCTCTGCTTCGGCGGCCGCGGCAAGCACAAGCTGTTCATCACAGCGACGACCAGCGTCTATTCGATCTCGCTCAACCGAAGCGGCGCACTTTAACGCATGCTGGGACCGCATCACGAAACGATCCGTAAAGCGGCGCAGCAACAAGGATAGCCTTATCGAGGCTTCGGAAAAGCCAGCGATCCTGGATTGCCTGGAGACCGGTAGAGACGTTCGATACGGAAATGCCGCAGCGACGATCGCCGGGATCATCCGGCGATCGTCGCTGTCGGATGACGGGATATCAGCGCAGATCGGCCTGCGGCACGGAATGTACCGCCGCATGCGCAATCGACGCGAGATCGGCGGACAAGGCGCGTTCTTGCCGGCGTGCAGCATCCCGCAGCAGATCCGCCATCCGGGTTACGGATATGCGATCTGCGCGCATGACCTGCCGGATCAGCGGATCTTTAAGAACTTCGGCGATCGTCAAGTCCCTTTGGGTCATGCTTACCTCCTGTTCGTTAGCGCAGAAGATAGACCGCTTAATTAGCACTGCGATGTCAAAAGCCGGACAAAAACAAGGCAGTTCGTTCAATTTTGTTACAGATTAATCGCAAATCGAATGGAGGGACATATTCCCAAAATACAATAGGACCCTAGTTGTCGGCTAAGGAAGGGTTGATCAATTGCGATCAGCCTTAAGTGGGAGGGCCGTTTGCTCCGCGAACGCGCAACGTTTTTGCAATAATTCAGACCATAATTTTGCAACTTTTGCGCTACAATTTCACGGCGCCGCGGCTCTGTAGTGTAACACCAACGGTCGGCCACGCGATGTACTCAGATCAGTCCACAGAAGACGAGCGTCTCATCTATCATGCAGATCTTCTCAGCCAGCTCTCCAATCCCAAGCGCCTAGAGGTCTGTATTCATCTGTCCGGCCATGAGGAAGATGTGAACAGCCTGGCCAAGAAGCTGGGCATATCGCAATCCGCGCTCAGCCAGCACCTGACCCGCCTGCATCATTCCGGTATCGTGAAAGTGCGCCGCCAGGCCCAGTTCAGATATTATACCTGCGATCATCCAGGCGTCCTGCAGATTCTGAAGACGCTTGCCGGGATTTTCGATGCCGAACTCAAACCGGAGAGACCGAAGACCGGCGACAATGACGATCGCGACAAAAAACCATGACAAAGCCGATGCGGATTTGCCGCCATCGGCCACCGAATGCGATTTCGGATGTCGAGGGATCGCGCAGGCATGCTATGGCCAATCGCAATTGCTCACACGCCGCGCCTGTTTCCCCAGATGATCACATGCAATTGCGGCAGCACCCTCGCTTCGAACCATCGGTCATCGCCGACCTTTTCCACAAGCCAGCGCATCCGCTCAACGATGCCGTCGATATCGACAAGGGCATCTTCTGCATCGGCTGGCGGCGGCGTGTGATTGCCGGGTTGCAGATAGACGGACAATTGGGGATAGCGAGCGGCCGCATCCCGCGCGTATTCATAGTCGAGATCATCGAATATGACGATCTTCAAAGCGATTTGCGGTCCGTCGCCTGCCATGCGCAGACAATCGTCGAAGGCGGTCCAGTCCGTCGTCATGCCACTCGAAGGTGGCTTCGGGCTGAGCACCAGCACATCGAGTTCGGCAAACCACTCCTTGGCCAGGCTCCCTTGAGTCTCCAGCGCAAAGCGATATCCACCCGCATGACCGCGCGCAATCAGCGGGCCGAGTGGCTGGATCGCGGGATTGCCGCCGGAGAGCGAGATCGTCAGCGGCTCGCCGCCGGAAAGCCTCGTCACCTCTTGCCAGATCTCATCGACCGACATCGGCCGCCATTGATCGCGATAGTCGCTGTCGACGGCATGTAGCGTATCGCACCAGGAGCAGCGATAATCGCAGCCGCCGGTGCGGACGAAAATCGTCGGAAGACCGATCAGAATCCCCTCGCCCTGAATCGTCGGCCCGAAGATCTCGCTGACGCGGATGAGCGCGCCGCTCATGGCCGGTATTCCGCCCAGGTCTTCGGCGTCTCGCTGACCCGCACGGCGGATGCTTCCGGC
Source organism: Rhizobium sp. AB2/73 (assembly GCF_020871915.1). Classification (NCBI taxonomy): domain Bacteria; kingdom Pseudomonadati; phylum Pseudomonadota; class Alphaproteobacteria; order Hyphomicrobiales; family Rhizobiaceae; genus Rhizobium; species Rhizobium sp. AB2/73. Next base: position 850,066 of record NZ_CP067072.1, read on the forward strand.
AATCGTTCCTTGCACCAGTCGTAGAAATGCTTGGCGAGATATTCGGACGTGACGCGATCGTGTCCGAAGACATCGTTCAGGTGACGATGATCGAAGGTTTCATCGATATAGCGCTTTAACGGCTGTAGCTCATGATAGTCTCGCACGAAACCATTCTGATCGAGTTCTGCTGCCGAAAGCTCCACCACGACGATGTAATTGTGCCCGTGCATGCGCGCGCACTGGTGATCATCAGGCAGATGCGAAAGCTGATGCGAGGCGGAGAAGTGGAATTCCTTGGTGATGCGGTACATCACTTCACCTCTTCGGCCGAAAAGCCCGATGTCGCGGTAACCCAGAAATCGGCATCGTCATATTCGGTCGGATCCGCGATACCGGCGAGATGGAAGGCTTCGCGCCGTTCCACACAGGTGCCGCAGCGGCCGCAATGATGCTCCCCGCCCTTGTAGCAGGACCAGGTTTCGGCAAAGGGGGTCTTATGCCGGGCACCGTCAGCAACGATATCCGCCTTGGAAATCGTCACATAGGGCGCATAGAGCGAAACGCTGGCATAGCCGTCGAGCGCATGGTGCTGCATCTGCTGGAAGGCGTCTATGAAGCCCGGGCGACAGTCGGGATAGATGAAATGATCGCCGCCGTGAACCGCGACGGCAACAGCGTCCGCCTTTTGCGCAGCCGCAAGCCCGAAGGCGATCGCCAGCATGATCGCATTGCGGTTCGGCACGACCGTCGCCTTCATGGTTTCCTCGGCATAGTGCCCATCCGGCACCGCAACATCATCTGTTAGAGCCGATCCGGTCAAATGCTTGCCGATGGCGGTGATGTCGATGATCTCATGCGGTACGCCGAGACGCTTGGCGCAAGCGCTGGCGAATTCCAGCTCCTTGCGATGTCGCTGGCCGTAGTCGAAGGAGACGAGTCCGAAAAGCTGACGTTCGGCCGCGACCCTATGGGCGAGCGAAACAGAGTCCAATCCGCCGGAGCAGATGACAATAGTCTTCATAGTGTATGATCCCTTGTTTTGACCGGGTGGGCTGCGACCGGATTTCATGGCTCTTCAAAGCCACGGCCGGCTCACTAGCAGCAGAACCGGGAGGAAACAAGGCATTCCGCAACATTTCATGGCAACGCGCCGGCACCTGCCGGCGCGTCGCGTTTTTGTAACGCTCAGCTCACACCCGCAAACTTCCCCGAAATATTCAGATCGGGGAAGTAACCCGCCGGCTTGCCGCCGACCGTTTGACCGCCCGTCAAGCTGCCCTGGATCTCCGATCCGAAGAAGGAATAGGGGAAAGTCGCCTGCGGGGCACTGACCTCGTCGAGGCGCCGCCGCAGTTCGTTCGGTATCGTAAACTCGAGGGCGCCGAGATTGTCCCTCAGTTGTTCCAGTTTCGTGGCACCGATGATGATCGAGGCGAGGCCAGGCTGGGTCATCGCCCAATTGACGGCCACCTGTGCCATGCTGCGGCCGAGCTCGGTCGCCACCTTCTCCAGCTCGGCGACAACAGCCCAGTTGCGCTCGTTGAATTTCTGGAAGCCTGGATTGGTCGTACCACGCACGGTTTCCAGCCTGCCGGCAGTCTGCCTCTCGCTGCTCGGCCGATATTTACCGCTCAGCAGACCGCTCGCAAGCGGGCTCCAGGCCATGATACCGGCGCCGTAACGCGTTCCGAACGGCACGAATTCATTTTCGATGTTGCGTTCGGCTAGCGAATATTCGAGCTGAAGTGCCGAGATCGGCTCGTAACCGCGATGTTCGGCGACCGCCTGGGCTCTGCTGGCGTACCATGCCGGAACATCGGACAAACCGACATGCCGCACCTTGCCGGAGCGGACCAGGTCATCGAAGGTGCGCATCACCTCCTCTGGCGGCGTCAGGCGATCCCAGCAATGCATGAGATAGAGATCGATGTAATCCGTGTTGAGCCGTTTCAACGATCCTTCGACGGCCCGCAGGATATTCTTGCGGCCATTGCCGGCCGCATTCGGCGTTTGTGCGGTAAGGTTCATGGTGAACTTGGTTGCGATGACGGCGTCATCGCGCAAGCCGCGCTCGGCGATGAATTCACCGAGCCAAGCCTCAGACGTACCGCCCGTATAGGCATCGGCAGTGTCGAAGAAATTGCCGCCGGCGTCGACATAAGTATTGAAGATCGCCCGTGCCGTTTCCTTGTCTGCCCCCCAGCCCCATTCCGTGCCGAAGGTCATGGTGCCAAGGGCGAGCCGTGTTACCTTCAAGCCGCTATTGCCCAGCGTATAAAATTCCATGCTCATCGCTCTGCTCCTCTTTGGCTAACCGGGCGTATCGACGACCGACCCGGCGATGCACCCAGAGTCGCGGTTTTCGAGCTATTCGATAAGATTATTTAATTTGCATGCATTATGCGATATTGTGCAGCAATGGATCGCGATCTGCTGCCACATCTGCCCATCGTCGCCGCCGTGGCCCGCCGCGGAGGGTTTGCCGCCGCCGCCAGCGAACTGGGCATGAGCGCATCGGCCGTTAGCCATGCCGTTCGGCTCGTGGAAGAACGGCTCGGCCAGCCCCTCTTTGCCCGCACGACGCGGAGTGTGGCGCTGACCGAGGCCGGCAAGAGCCTGATCGCCACCATAGCCCCGGCGCTGCAGGACATTCACGACCGCGTCGAGCGTATCAGGGCCGTCAAGGGCAGGCCAAGCGGACTGTTGCGCATCAACGCATCCCGCATCAGCCTGCCGCTGGCAGTCACCCGCGTGATCGCAGCGATGGCCGAACGCTATCCCGAAGTCGAAGTGGAAATCTTCTCCGATGAAAGGCTGACCGATATCGTCTCCGAGGGTTTCGACGCCGGCATCCGCGTCGGCGAAATGATCGCGCAGGACATGGTCGCCGTTCGCCTCACCCCTCCTTTCCGATCCATCGTCGTCGCTTCGCCTGGATATATCGGGCGTTTCGGGCTTCCAAACACGCTTGCGGATCTCTCCAACCATAATTGTATCGGCTACCGCCTGATCCGCTCCGGCGGCCTTTATCAATGGGAATTCGTCGAGGATGGGCGGGATGTCGCGGTGACGGTGAATGGCCAGGCGATCGTCACCGAAGCGCATTCGGCCATAGAGCTGGCCGTTGCAGGCGTGGGATTGGCCTATGTCTTCGAACCGCTGGTCAAGGCGGAGATCGCATCCGGCAGGCTTGTCCACCTTCTAGGTGACTATGCGGTGACGGAAGCGGGCCTTTTTCTCTACTTTCCGCGTCGTGCCGAGCTGGCCCCGAAACTCAGGGCTTTCATCGACACGGTACGACAGATCAATCGTTGAGTCGGTCCCCGGCGGGCAAAAAGCGCCATTTGCTTCCCATCGACATGCTAACGAATGGTCAAATCGCGCAGCTATTGTACGAAATACGCACGAAATGCAGCGCTGGATCGCGATCCAACTGAATCGCGATTGCCGTCTCTCACGGCACTCGGCAGTCATAGTCGGAAAGCTTCGCCAATGAGGGCATGCAAGAGTTTAGGGGTTTAGGGCATTCGCCCTCACCTCCTGCCGGTCCGATTGGCAGCTTCCCGGTCTGAAAGAGGGACTCGTGCAAGACATTTCGAAGAGAAAGCCGCCTAGCCCGATCGATATCGAAGTCGGCAAACGCATCCGCGCGCAACGGTGCCTGCTGGGCATGAGCCAATCAGCGCTTGCCGAAAAACTGGACCTATCCTTTCAGCAGGTTCAGAAATACGAAAAAGGCGTCAACCGTATCGGCGCAAGTCGTCTGCAACATGTTGCCGACTGTCTTGGCGTCCCCATCTCCCACTTCTTCGATAATGCAGCCTTCGACGACCCTCTTTCGACTGAGGAAGCAGGAGTGATCCGCAACGACCTCGTCGGCTTTATTTCGTCCGAAGAAGGTATCGAGCTCAACAGAGCCTTTGCAAAGATCAAGGATGCGAGGACCCGCCAGAAGATCGTCGGCCTGCTCAAGTCGCTGGTGTTGACTTAGGACAATTCCGGAATAAGTGCGCGGCGGCTTTCCGTCCGAATTTACGAAACGAAGTGATGGAGCGGTTTGACGATTCCGTGAAACCCCAAATCACTTCAGCCTTCATTACCCCGACAAATCAATGCCTTGCCGTCAGCTTGTGATACGTGGCATACGAATGACCTTCAGGAACAGGGCGTTCATCGCGTCCGAGATGCCTTGCGTCGGGCTCACCTCGAAATAAAGGCCGGGTGAGGCGCAATTCTGTAAATTGGTGCCGATTTGTGACTGGAAAGGTGCGATCCACTGGTTGTACCAAGGGTTTGTCGGCAGGGGAAAATAGGTCGTGTAGAGTATAGCGATCTTGATATTCTGGTTCTTCAAAGGCTGACAGAAGGTGGTGTCGAGCGGCTCCTGGCAACGCCCGCCCGTCGTCGGCTTGGTGCAGGTGTTTGGCTTCTTGCTGTCACCGACGCCGTCAGTGACAAGGAAGAGGACCTTCTGACGATCGGAAGTGGTTTTCCCGCTGCCGCCATTGCCGATGATCGGCGCGAGCTGCGTCAGCATCGTATCGAAGCTAGTATCCTGGTCGTTGTTGTAGCTCTGTCCTGGGACAGTCATCAGGTCCACTGCACTGGTGGCACTCTTAACCTGCGCCATATCGGATGATAGCGGCGATACGTTGGTCAAGCCAATTTTCGTAGCGTCAGCACCGAACGTATAGACAGCCATTCTGTATTGATCAGGTGTTACGCGGTTCGTCTTAGCGGTATCCGTAAGCGACTGTGTCGCCAGCCCGACGACTGCGATGCGGGTCTTGACGCCAAGGCTCTTTGCAAGATTGTAATAATTGTCGTCTGTATTGCTGTCGTGGCACGCAAAGGCACATTTGTCTGACGTGTTTGCCACCATTTTATCAATATCGGTCATGGTAGCACCGATCCCCATGGATGGCGTGTTGTCCAGCAACATATAGAAATCCATGAAGTTCGCCGTCTGATACTGTGCAGATGCCGAGCCGCCGACGGGAATGGATGTTTTTCCAATAACCTGGCTCAGCGTCGTCGGCACGTTCGCGGAAAAATTGACCGTCGATGAGACGATATTTCCGGTGCGCGTTACGACGGCGCTGACGCTGACCGGTATGGACTGAAGATCGCTGGACGCCTGGCCGTAGAAAAGCTTGTTGGCGTCGCCTTGACCGATCGTGACGGTGCCGTCGCTTGTCATCGCCATGGCAGCCGCAACCGCCGGAGACGAATCCGCGATGGCGCCCACAGCAGCGGCGTCGGCGGCATTTTGCAATTCCGTTCTGACGAGCATCGCATTGGTGACATCGAGCGCCAGACCACCCACCGCGATCAACGGAACGGCAACCAATGCCGTCGTGATTGCGAAATTCCCCGAACGGTCCGCAAACAGCATCCCTGATAGTTTGCGCAATGCGACAAACGATTGTGGATAGATCCTGAATCTCTTCACGAGCAAGCTCTCTGTAGCATAAGTTGTATTTTCAAAACATTCGCGAATTGAAAGTATTACCACTTTCAAATATACTTATTTGTATTATCGAACGAAAATATTTAGATTCTAATAAGAGCAAACTTCCTATTTATACTGCAAAAATTGAGAGGAAATTTACCGAGAATACGGGAGATAGGCGTCGATCCTGTGGTCGAATTGAATGAAGTTCGATACCGTACTCGCACTCCGACGGTCTTAAATCGGGCACAAACCGAACATTTCATGAAGAAAGACGCATGGATCTGCGGCTATGAAGTCCTCGTCCGTTGGCATCACCCCGAGCATGGCGCTGTGCCGCCTTCGGAATTCATTCCGATCGCGGAAGAAAGCGGCACGATCCTTATCATCGGCGAATGGGTTTTACGCACGGCCTGCGGAGAGGCCGCGTCATGGGAGCAGCCCTACAAGATCGCCGTCAACCTATCACCCGTACAATTTGCTCATGCCGATCTCGCAAGACTCGTTCATGCGATCCTTCTCGAAACCGGCCTTGCTCCGTCGCGGCTGGAGCTTGAAATTACCGAATCCACAATCATTGCCGACAAAACTCGTAGCTTACATGTCCTGCGACAGATCCGGGCTCTCGGCGTAGCCGTTGCCATCGACGATTTCGGAACAGGATATTCGTCGCTCGAGACGCTTCGCTCCTTCCCCTTCGACAAGATCAAGCTCGATCGCTCCTTCATGAACGAAGTGGATCACAGCATTCAGGCAAAAGCGATCGTCCGCGCCGTGCTCACGCTCGGCAAGAGCCTAGATATCCCTGTTCTCGCGGAGGGCGTCGAGACCAACCATCAGCTCGAAATCCTCCGTGTCGAGGGTTGCGACGAGGCATCCGCATTTTCCGGCCGCTTGCCGCCCCAGCGCATGCGCCGTCGCTAGCAGGATCCAGACGCGTCGGCGCAATATAGCCGCAGCAATTTCAAGGCAAAGACCTGTCCGCTCCTTCGTCCTGCGCAAACTCGCCGGCCGCACCTGCCTGCAATATCAGATCGAGCGATCCGAAACCTCGCCGATCCATTCGCTCGCGAGCTCGATTGCAACTGCGGAGCGGATATCGAGAGCATTGGCGGCCACGAGAAGCTCATAGCGACCGGCGATAGCTCGAAATGTTCCGGTCTGCTCGTCGAAATAGCTCAGATCGCGTGGGCGCACGACAAGCGAAGCCGTCCCCTTTTCACCCGGCATCAGCCGAAGCTTTGCGAAGGCGCGCAACTCCTTGTCCGGCCGCTCGACTGTCGAAGCAGGCGCGCGAACGTAAAGCTGCACGAGCTCCGAACCGGTCCTGTCGCCGGTATTGGTGACATCGACCGTGACTGTGATGCCATCCACGCCCATTCTTGTTGCCGAAACCTGCGCTTCACTCCAGGAAAATCGCGTATAGCCAAGACCGAAGCCGAAGGGGAACAAGGGCTCGATATCGCGCGTATCGTGATGGCGATATCCGATGAAAACGCCCTCGGCGTAGCGCACATGCCCATCCTTGCCAGGATAGACGGATGCATCGCCAACGATTGCGGAATTATCCGACAGGTGTTTCGGAAAGGTCTGCGGCAGGCGCCCGCCGGGCTCGACATCGCCGAAGAGCACATCGGCAACGGCGTGGCCGAGTTCCTGGCCGGGATACCACATCTGCAATACGGCCCGAACCTTGCCGAGCCAGGGCATCTCGATGGGGCCACCGGTCTGCAGCACGACAATCGTATTGGCATTGGCGGCCGCCACCCGGTCGATCAATTCCTCTTGCCGGCCCGGCAGACGCATGTCGGGCAGATCGAGTCCTTCCGTATCCCATTCGCCGTCGCGGCCAACAAAGAGCAGAACGACATCCGCATTTCTTGCCTTCTCAACGGCATCCAGCATGGCCTCTTCACCGAGCGGCTTCTCCACGCCGAAGCGTACCGCCGTCAGATTGATCCCCTCCTCGGTCGTCGCGGAAGAGCAATACTCCACCATCACCTTGTAGCTCTGTCCGGCTTCCAGATGGATGCTTTGCCGCTGCTCGACATTGGCCGTGCCGAAATAATTGTCTCCTCGGGCCCAGCCGTCATAGCCATTCACGACGAGCTTGTCGTCGACAAAGAGCCTAGCAAGGCCTGCATTCGTCATGCCGAATACATGCTCGCCGCTCTCCGTCGGCATGTAGGTGGCCGTCATGCGGGCGGAGAATTCGTTGGGATCGAGTTCCGAAGATGGGAGGTCGAACCAGAAAAACTCGCCCTTATTCGCCGTTTCGGTGGCGATCACCGGTCCTACAAGGTCGCGGCCCTTAAAATACTCCACCCGCATCTCACCGGAGAAAACATTGACGAGGCGATTGTTGCGGCAGCCGGGCGCGTGATGAATGCTGTTGGCATTCGACAGCGCTTTCCGGATGCCCTCCAGTGGGCTGACCCTGTAGTGGGCGGCAATCTGGGCGCTGCCGCCGCCCATGACACGAGCTTCGGCAGCATTCGGCCCAATAACCGCCACATGCCCAAGGCCGGCCTTCTGCAGCGGCAGAATGCCGTCGTTCTTCAAGAGCACGGTACCCTCGGCTCCGAGCTCGCGGATCAAAGCCCGATCCTCAGGCAGATCGAGCGCGTGTTCGCTCAAATCGGGCACCTTCTCGAAGGCGCCGACACGCTCCAGCAATGTCAGAATGCGGCGGGCGGCTTCGCGCACTGTCTTCGGCTCGACCTCGCCATTGCGGACCGCCGCCACCAGCTTTTCGCCACGGTCGCGCGTCGGACCGGGCATTTCGAGATCAAGCCCGGCATTGATGGTCGCCGCCGTCGAATGCGAACCGAACCAGTCCGACATGACGATGCCGTCGAAACCCCACTCCTGTCGCAAAACTTTGGTCAGCAGCCAGGGATGCTCGCTCGTATAGGCGCCGTTCAGCCGGTTATAGGAGGACATGACGGCCATGACTCCGGCCTTCTTCACAGCCTGCTCGAACGGCGGCAGATAGATTTCGCGAAGAGCGCGCTCGTCAATATCTGACGACATCGTCTGGCGCTCGATCTCGGACTCGTTGCCTGCAAAATGCTTGATCGTAGCGGCAATGCCCTGGCTCTGCACGCCCTGGATATAGGCGACGGCAAGCGCGGCCGTCAGTATGGGATCTTCGGAATAGCATTCGAAATTGCGGCCATTGAGGCCGGAGCGGTGAATATTGACCGTCGGCGCCAACAGCACCGAGGCGCCCTTGCTCTTGGCCTGACCGGCAAGCGCCACGCCCATGCGTTCGACAAGAGCCGGATTCCACGTCGCGCCGAGCGCGATCGCAACGGGAAAACAGGCCGCATTGACGCCCGCAACCAGCGAGCCGGCACCGCGGGCTCCGTTCGGCCCGTCCGTGACCTTGATCTTCGGAACACCAAGGCGCTCGACCGGCACGGTGGTCCAGAAATCGGCGCCGGACAGCAGCGAAACCTGCTCTTCAAGCGTCATCCGGTCGAGAATATCGTCGATCATGAAGGCCTCCCGAGCAATTCCCTGGCTGTTCCATCGTCCATCCTTGATGGAGATTCGCATTTAAGACAAACAAATCATAAACACGCCAGATGTTCTTCCGATAGAGCGATATGTGAATGAAATTCCGTATCTTTTTTTGCCGACATTCAGGCCGCAGCCGCTACGGAGCACGCTTCGCAACCGATCGGAAATCATAAGTTCGCCACAGGAATGGACGTCCCCGATCGCCGTACCGGTCAAAAGCATCGGTTCGATAAAATGCGAATAATCTTTTTCCGAATAAATTTGACCGCGTCGGATTTCATGAGCCCAACTCATGGAGCCGAGTATGCGTTCACTTCTAGTCGCTGCAAGCTTTCTCTTCGTCGCCGGTCTGCTGTTTTCGACGGCAACAACGGCAAAACCCGTGGCAAATGCCGCCGCGGCGCATGCACATCAGTTTGCGCGTGAGGTGACGGATGCGAGTGTGCCCGTCGGCTGGACGAGCTTCTGCAAAGCGCAGCCAGCCGAATGCGTGGCCGGCCAAAAGAGCGTGGAGTTCGCCGATCTCGATCATGACCGCTGGGAGCAGCTGCAGCAGATCAACAGCCTCGTCAATCATGAGATCGAGGGCGTCGGCGACAACGATCATTATGGCATTTACAAGCTCGGCATCATCAACTGGTGGACCTATCCCGATGACGGTGCCGGTAACTGCAACGATTATGTTCTCTTGAAGAAGAAATTGCTCGTGGAAGCAGGCTGGCCGCGATCTGCTCTGCTGCTGACGGTTGTCCTCGATACCCATAACGAGGGACATCTTGTCTTGATGGCGCGCACCAATAATGGCGATCTCATCCTCGACAATCTCACCGATGCGGTCAAAAACTGGAGCAGAACGGGCTATACTTTCATCAAGCGCCAGACGGCCGATAATCCGAACGATTGGGTTCGCCTGGAATCCGGTCGCACGCCCGAGGAGCTCGCCATGATCAGCAAGGCGCTAGCCTCTCACTCACAGTGATTGGCGGCCCAGTAGCTGTCGACCAGGCCTTTCCCATCCTGGTCCAGAATGGCAAAATTGCCGGGAATGACGACGAAGAAGCGTTCTGCACCTTCCGCACCGGCGCCGTCATTCGCAGTTCCCGTATCGACACGACCGCAAACGACGAAGCCCGGCATTCGTTCGCTCGGCTTGGCCTCCAGAATATGGATGGCTGAGGGCGGCACCTCTATTCGCCGCGCGACCGCCGCCTTGGCCAGCGCCGGAACATCCGCCATCGTCGGCAAGGCTTCGCCGGGGGCGGCTGCAAGCAAGATGCTCCCTGCGATCACGAGATGTTGCATCGACATCCTTTCGAAAGCCCGGACCACGGGAACGCAACCCTGGACGGCCGTATCCCCTATGCCTGTGCAGCCGAGAGCTGCTTTGATCAAGTTTATTGTGATTCGCGAGGCGGAAGAAGCTTGCGCTCTTGCCTTCGGATAGCGATCGCGTATCAAGATCGTCCCCGCGCCGGGGAATATTTTTGGAAAGCCACTTTGCGAATGCGAACACGCCTGTCGATACTCCCGGCACTCGGTCTTCTTTTTATCCTTGCATTGACGAACGCGGTTTCCGCGCGTGAGCTCGTCCGCGTGCCGCCAGGCAATCGCAACAGCGTTCAGCCGCCCATCCCCAATACCTCGATATTGCGGGCCAAGGCCTTCAACACCACCTACGACGAAAAATACCAGAAGATCATCGGCGTGCTTCGCGACGACAAGGAGCTGATGGCCTCGATCAGGAAGGCCGGACAGGCCTATCAGATCGATCCCATCCACATCGTTGGCGCCCTTGTCGGCGAACACACCTACAACATCACGATCGTCAACAGGGTGAAGTCCTACTACGTAAAGGCGCTCGCCTATTCGCAATCCGATTTCAAGTTCGCCTATAAGGACGTGACGGTCCAAACCTTCCTGAAGAAGCCGGAATTCGCCCATTGCAACGCCTTCACCGGCAGCGCCGAACTTTGGGAATGCCGCGACGAGACCTGGGACAAGAGTTTTCGAGGCAAGGTCATCGATGGTGTCACTTATGAAAACATGACGTTCCAGCGCGCGTTCTTTCAGCCCTTCTTTGCGGGCCAGACCTTCGGCCTTGGCCAGATCAGCCCTTTGACCGCCCTTGAAGTCACCGATCTCGTCCACGCGACAAGCGGCCTGCCGAAGCTATCGGTCGACGATCCGCAGGCGATCTACCGCGACATCATGGATCCCGATCGCAGCGTGATCTATATTGCCGCCATCGTGAAGGATGCCATCGACGCCTATCGCGCGGAGGGCTTCGACATCACCGACAATCCGGGCCTGACGGCTACGCTTTACAATGTCGGCCAGCCGCGCCGCCGTGCGGCTGCCCTGCGGCAGGCGGCGGATGCTTCGGGCGGGAAGAAATTGCCGGAAGAAAATTATTATGGCTGGTTGGTGAACGACAAACTGCCGGAGCTTCGTGGGCTGCTCGGCAGCGACAACAGCCAATAAGCCGCCAGATCTTTATCCATGAAGAACACCGGTTTGATCAGGCGATCAGGCTGAGGCGATCATTGGCAAGCTTGTTTTCGACCCAGGCTCTTTCATTCTGCCAATCATGCCGCTTCCATCCTTCCCAGCCAAAGCCGCATAGCTTGATATCCCACTCCGAGGCGGGAAACCGTGAAAGCGCATAACAGATGCCGAGGAAGCCTGTGCTGGGAAAGACCTTGTGCATGCGACGCCCGGAAATGCCGAGCTCGCCGCAGCCGTCAATATAGGTCTGAGGCGGCATGATGCGGATCTCCTTGCCGGCCCTGCCCAGCAACTCGATTGCCTGCATCGTCCAGTCAGCCCGTCGGCCCTGCACACGCTGGAAGATGTTCGGTCGGGGATGATATTTGCGAATGATATCTGGGTGATAGGCCAGCATAAAGACCTTTGCGGCCTTGAGCGCGGCGTTATCCATGAAACTTGGATCCAAAAGCCGCCGATACAAGATCTTGCTCGATGCGGCCAGCATGATCATGTCGGTGCGCTCGCCACTCATGCCTTCGGAAAGAACAGGCTCATTGAAACGCATGACGAATTGCGCCTCGTCTACGATACTGGCGATATCGCGTTCCAGCTTTCCATTGCCGACAATGATTGCAGTCTTACGCGCCAATGCGGTCGTCCAGAAAACACGGGCCGTGCATTAACAAGTCGTTCTGACAGCACACTGAAACATTGATGATGCGGAAATGAAATCCCCTCGACCGGCCGTTCCGGCACGTCCGGTCGAATTTGATCCGCCTACCAAGCGAGCATATTGGCGGCATCTGCACAGGGCAACCACAGTGAAAAAGGCTTTGCTGGCAGACCGCGCCAAGTCGCCATAGACTGTTGCCTCTCAATGCCGAAAGCGGATCGAATGGAGAGTTTATGAAGCAAATGGATCGCATGAACTCGACGTCGAACGAGTGGGAGGCTGACCCGTGGGATGCTCCCGACAAGGTGGCGGACCAGCAGCTCACCGGATTTCAGGATAGAGCGACAAAGACGATTACCTGGTCTTCCATATTGGATGCCGGCCATTCGCTATTTGGCATCGAAGCAAGAGACCTTCGCAGTCTTGATGTCGAATTTTACGCGACGTGCGATGGTGAGGACATGCTTTTGATGCGGCTGATTTGGCATGGTTTTCCCGATCCACCGGAATGGCGCCTGGCGACGCGACCAAGCAATAGTGGCGACCTCCCCTGGGCCTCGTGGGGTTATTTTGCCAATTTGCCGGAAAGCTGGCAGATACCGGATGGTCAAGCGGCACCATCCGATAATCCTGCGTAACAGGTGGTCGGCACGCTTACAGGAAATACCGGAATTTCAGCGGAAGCAGAGCCGCGCCGATCGCGCTGGCGTCACCGTCGGTTTCGCTAAGAACCAGCCGAGGCCCCGGCGGTGCGGCACCATAGCGATGCGGACGCTGCGACGGCAGGCGGGCGCGCGCGATCATCATTCGTCCAAGCTCGGGCGGCAGCTGGCCGCCGAAGACGATGGCTTGCGGATCGATCACCCCGGCAAGCGTGGCGATCAGACGCTCGAGCATCGGCATGGTCTCGGAGAGCCAGCTCTCGGCGCCGGGCCAGGAAGGATCGAAATTCTGCTTGAGTTCCTCAAGGGAGCCTATGTCGACACCGTTCTCCCGCAATGTGGCGATGAGATATTGCAAAGCCGGCCGGCGCAGCGTTTCGTCCGGATTGTAGATGACGCTGAATTCCCCGGCATTCCCATGAAAGCCCAGATAGGGCCTGCCCTCCAGGATGAGGCCGCCGCCAAATCCATAATTGAAGGAGAGGTATGCGAAGGTCTTGCACCAGCGCCCGACACCGCGCAGGCTCTCGCCTATGGCGCCCGTCGTTGCGTTGTTTTCCAACCAGACCGGAACTCCGAACACATGCTCGAGTTCCGGCTGCAGATCGACCAGAGACCATTCGCGCAGCGGCTCCGGGGCATTGAAGCGACGATCATCGCCGACGAAAAAGCCCGACATGGCAAAGCCAAGTCCGATGAGATTTGCGCGCGATATTTCATGGCGCGTCAGGATCGAACTCAGTTTCTCGGCAAGGATTGCCAGCGCTGCCTTGCGGTCGGCGGGCACGCCGCTGAGCACCTCCTGATCGACGATGTCGCAGGCGAAATCAGCAAGCGACAGTGTCACGGCGTCGGTATTGACGGAAATACCAACCGAATAAACCGCCTGCCGCTCCAGTTCGATAGTAGGGCTCGGCTGCCCGCGCGCGCCCTTGATTGGCGCACCGGCGCGAAGCAAGCCGCGGGCCATTAGCGCCTCGACGAGACGATGTACCGATTGCTGCGTCAAATTGGTGTGGGCCGTAATGGTCGCGCGCGGGATTGGCTCGCGGCTGCGGACAATATCGAGGATGAGGCGCTCGTTCTCGCTTGCCAGTGGAGATTTTTCAAGCGCTGCCATGAGTGCAATCCTCATTCCTATCATGCCGACTTAGCCTGCGCCTGTCAGCGCACAATCCGAACCACATATTCGCGGCTCTCGTCATAAATATTACACTTTATGTGTATTAATAGCCATAGCAGCGATCGGTGCCAATACATCGCGTCGGCACATCCATTGGTGCTCACATTCGACATCGAACCTCGCATCCGCCCGTCCGCCTGAAACCGACAGCTCACGAAAGCTTTTTCCATGCATAGCCAGACCGCCACATCGCCCTCATCCCGCAATGCCGATATCTACGACCTCCTCTCCCGGGCCAATCCAAACATTCTGACGATTGCCCATCGCGGGCTTTGGTCGGCAGCTCCCGAAAATTCTTTGGCGGCAATCCGTGCGGCAGCCGAGCTTGGGGTGGAATTCGTCGAAATCGACACGCAGGCGACCGCCGACGGCCATCTCGTCGTCATTCACGACAAGACGCTGGACCGCACCACCTCCGCCAAGGGTATCGTCGGAGCGAGCAGTTTCGCCGCGGTCCGCGATGCACGATTGCGTGGCGGTGCCGGCGGAGAGCTGGCGGCATTGACGGATGAACGCGTTCCCACGCTCGAAGAAGCGCTGGAGGAGGCGCGCGGGCGCGTCTTCGTCAATATCGACACGAAATTCCCCCGCGAACTGCCACAGGTCATTGCTGCAGTGCGGCGGCTGGGTGCGGAAGATCACGTCATCATCAAATCGGATGTCGCGCCGCAAAGTGGCTGCTTTCCGGTGCTGGACGCCGATTGGTTCGGCTCAATCCCGCATATGCCGATGTTTCCCGTCCGGCCCGGAAAATTCACCGAGGACCTCAGGATGATCGAATCGCTCAAGGCGCCGATGGTCGAGGTGAAATTTACCGACATTGCCGATCTTGCCGCCGGGCGCGAGGAACTGGAGCGTCAAAATATCCGGCTCTGGATCAATACACTCGACGTCTCCCACAATCTCGACTTCAACGACAGCCGCGCGCTCGGCGACCCCGAAGGCGTTTGGGGAGCGCTCATTGACGCCGGCGTCGGCGCCATCCAGACAGACACGAATGTCGAATTCAAGCGGTGGCTCGCTAACAGAGGCGGCAACTGACAGGATCTTCGGCAACGGCAAGACAGAAAAGCCCGGGCGGTCTTCCGATCGTCCGGGCTTCTGCATCCTGCCGCAGCAGTTATCCGCATCGAAACATATTTTCCTTGCGAAAGGGCTTGCCTCCCATAAGCGGAGCCGGTCGAGATCGTCCCCCTATGGGGACAAATGCTGCACCCGCGAAAAAAATGATGCGGAGATGAATTAAAACTGACGCGAAAATGAACTGGAAACGTTGACTTAAGAATTCACTGAACTAGTTCCCGCTGAGACGCCGGGGTCCGCCCCATCCACAGCGACCATATGAATCTGCATAATTCTGCGCAGCCGTTCCAGCCGTAAGAGGTTGGTACGGCACGGGATATCTGTGCGATTAAGAGGTCGCATCACAGCGCAGTGGGACTTCAGTATCGCATGAGCAGCATCACGGGACGGCTCGTCAAGGGAAGCATGTGGTTAAGCCTATCTCGAACCATCGTGAACGGGCTCGCAACACTCAGCACCTTCGTCTTGGCCCGCTATCTGGCGCCGGCTGATTTTGGCGTCGTCGCCCTCGGCATGACGATATTGATGATCGTAACGACCGTTACCGAGCTTTCCCTTTCCGAGGCGTTGATCCGCCATGATGCACCGGATGAATCCCATTTCAGTGCTGCCTGGACGCTGAATGCCGCACGCGGGCTGGCGATCTGCATCCTGTTTGCGATCTTTGCCTATCCGGCGGCCGCCCTGTTCAATGAGCCGAGGCTGACGGGTGTCATGTTCGCTCTCGGCATCAGCATGCTGATGGGCGGCCTTACGAATCCGCGGCGCATTATGTTGCAGCGCGATCTGATCTTCTGGCAGGAGTTCGTGCTCGCCGTTTCGCAGAAATTCGCGGGCTTCGTCGTCTCGGTTGCGATCGCGATCATCTATCAAAGCTATTGGGCACTCGTCGTCGGCACGCTGATCAGCCAGGCGACGAATGTCATTGTCTCCTATCTCGTGCTGCCGTTCCGGCCCAGGATCACCTTCCAGCATATGCGGGAGTTCTTCTCCTTCTCCGCCTGGCTGACCGCAGGCCAGATCGTCAGCACGCTGAACTGGCGCTTCGACTATCTGCTTGTCGGCAAGATGCTTGGCGGCATCCAGCTCGGCTATTATTCGGTCGGCAGCAACCTCGCCATGATGCCGACGCGAGAGGCCACCGCGCCCCTCACCCAGACGATCTATCCGGCTTTCGCTGGCATTCACAACGATCCAGGCAGGCTCGCCGCCGCCTATCAGCGTGTTCAGGCACTGGTTGCCGCTGTAGCTCTCCCTGCGGGCATCGGCGTTGCCGTGACCGCCGAT
This sequence comes from Rhizobium sp. AB2/73, assembly GCF_020871915.1. Lineage (NCBI taxonomy): Bacteria > Pseudomonadati > Pseudomonadota > Alphaproteobacteria > Hyphomicrobiales > Rhizobiaceae > Rhizobium > Rhizobium sp. AB2/73. Next base: position 866,400 of record NZ_CP067072.1, read on the forward strand.
CCGTTGGTGAGGCTCGCGCTCGGCGACAAATGGGCACCCGTCATTTTCATCATCCAGTCGCTGGCCTCTGTCTTTGCGCTACAGACGCTGGGCTCGTTGGTGCAGCCGCTCGGCATGGCCAAAGGCGAGACGCGCGTGCTTTTCGTCCGGGACACGCAGATGTTCTGCCTGCGCGTGCCGATCATGATCGGTGGCCTGCTGCTCTATGGTCTTCCGGGGGTCATTGCCGGCCGCGTGTTCACCGGCCTCTTCAGCACGGCCGTCAACATGATGCTCGTACGGCGCTTCACCGGCATCAGCGTCGCCAGGCAATTGTCGGTGAACCTTCGGGCACTCGTGAGCGTCGCCATCATGGCGGCAGGCGTCTCGCTCGCCTCGAGCCATCTTGCCTACACGGACGACAAGCTCGTGCTCGTGACTCATCTCGCCATCCTGGTCCTGCTTGGCGGCCTGCTCTATTGCGGTTCGACGCTCCTGCTGTGGACGTTGATGAGGCGGCCGGCCGGCCCGGAAACGGAGGTACGAAACATACTCGGCAAAGTGCTGCCGAGACTTCGTCCTGCCTGAAAACGCGCGGCCGATGTCGGCCGGAGACTGACCTGTCATCTAAACGGGGGAATGGGGAAATGACGTTACAATCAAATCAACAGCTGATCGCGAAACTGGACAACATGATCCACGATTGCCTGAAGGATTACATCAGCAAAGATGAGCCGCTGGCGATCCTCGATTTTCCTGACATCCGCAATTGCGGCGACTCCGCCATTTGGCTCGGCGAAATGGCCTATCTCAATCGGCGATATGGCAAGCGGCCGACCTATGTCTCGCGCATCGACGACTTCTCGCCCGAGCAGCTCGAACGCACCATGCCGACCGGCCCGATCTTCATTCATGGCGGCGGCAATTTCGGCGACATCTGGGATGCGCATCAGGACTTTCGCGAACGGGTTCTGGAACGATTTCCCAATCGGCAGGTGATCCAGTTCCCGCAATCCATCCATTACAAGTCGCAGGCACGCATCGAGGAAAGCGCCCGCGTCATCGGACGCCACAAGCATTTCGTATTGCTGGTGCGCGACGAAGAATCGAAAGAGTTCGCCCATAAGCACTTCGACTGCGAAGTCCGTCTTTGCCCGGATATGGCCTTCAGCATCGGAACGATCCGGCCGGATGAACCGGAATTTGACGTCCTTGCCATGTTGAGATCGGATCTCGAGAAGGTCGGAGACGCCAACCTTTCTGCCTATCCCGACATTCCGAAAGAAGACTGGACGACTGAATCCGCCAAGCGTGTGCGCATCTCCAAAGCCTTCGGTGCGGCAACGGCTTTACTCGCCCTCAAGCCGGCCGAGATACGGCTGCGCAAGCTCGACGCGGCGGCGCATAACCGGTTGCGGCGCGGCATCCGCCAGATTTCCCGCGGCCGCGCGATCGTCACAGACCGGTTGCATGTCCACATCTGCTCGATCCTGCTTGGACGACCTCATGCCGTGCTGGACAATAGCTACGGCAAGATACGTCGGTTCATGGCGGCATTTTCCGGCGGCACCGATCTCGCCTACCGCGCGACCTCTCTCGAAGACGGTATCGCCTGGGCGCGCAATCAGGCTACACAACCATTGGCACCGGCCGCCTGACGGGCTGTGTCATGTTGATTGACCGAATCTTCCAGCGGGAAGGCATGCTGGTGCGGGCAATGCCAGCACCAGGCGTCAGGCAATCCGCCTGCCGCCTGTTTCGTGATCCCCAAACAGAATTCCCAAAATAGTCAGGCGAAGGCACGCAAAGTGCCTTCGCCTGATGTTGGACCCGATCCAACTGGCCGGCAACCATCCGAACAGCGCATGGGAACGCGCTTTCTTCAGAAAGCGCTCTCAGCGAGCGTTGTACTTCGCATCGACCTCGTTGATGGCCTTGACGTTGCCGGCCGAGCGGCCGTTCTCGTCGAAGGTCTGGGCGAGGAAGGCGTCTGCAATTGCCTTGGCGAGTTCGGTACCGATGACCCGGGCGCCCATGGTGATGATCTGGGCGTTGTTCGACAGAGCGGCGCGCTCCGCCGAATAGGTGTCATGCGTCAGTGCCGCACGGATGCCCGGAACCTTGTTGGCCGAGATGCAGACGCCGATACCGGTGCCGCAGACAAGGATCGCCTTGTCATAGGTGCCGTCGATGACGCCGGAGGCGACGCGGTCGGCGAGATTGGCGTAAAACGCATCGGGGCCTTCATCGGTGCGCGACACTTCGCTCACCTCAAAACGGTCCTTCAGATGGTCGGCAAGAACCTTGGCGAGGCCTTCGCCGGCGCTGTCTCCAGCAATAGCAAGCTTCATTGTATGCTCCTCAGAGTTTGGCGGCGCACTTGGCGAGAATGTCGAGATAGCCTTCGACGTTCCAGGCCGAGCGGCCAATGAAAAGCCCGTCTACGTTCGGGCAGGAAATGAGTTCTTCACAGTTTTGCGGATTGACCGATCCGCCGTAGAGGCACGGAATCTTTCGACCGAGCACCTTTTGCGCGACCGCAATGATTTCGGCCTGGCGTGCATCGGCATAGGAGGGCTCGGCGGGAATCCCCTTTTCGCCAATCGCCCAGACCGGCTCGTAGGCCAGCAGGATTTCAGCCTGCTTCTGGGCGTCGGAGAGCTTCGATAGCGCACCGATGACCTGTTCGCTCAGGATCTCGGTTGCACGGCCGCTTTCGCGATCTTGCAGCGTTTCGCCGATGCAGATAAGCGGGATCAAGCCATGACGGACGGCTGCCTCGGTCTTCAATCCGACGGTTTCATTGGTCTCGCCAAAGTGTTCGCGACGCTCCGAATGGCCAAGCTCGACGATGTCGAGATTGCAATCCTTCAGCATCAACGGGGAGATTTCCCCCGTCCAGGCACCCTGGTCGGCCCAATGCATGTTCTGGGCACCGACCCTGACGGAGCTTTCCGACAGGATCGACTTGACCTCGCGTATGGCGGTGAACGGCGGAATGACGAAACGCTGAATACGGTCGTCACGCAAGGTATCGGCGGCGCGCAGGGCCTCGGCGAAAGCGCGCGCCTCCGCGAGCGTCTTGTTCATCTTCCAGCTCGTGCCGATCCAATAGCGAGGCTTCTCTGTCATGTCATATCCTGGTTCGAGGCGATGGTAAGGGCGATGCCGTCGCGGCGAAATTGCTCGACAATGGCAGCATCGGGCGCGTAATCGGTAATCACGGCTTCGAAATCAGTGAGATCGGCCATCACATGCAGGGCCGTATGGCCGATGCGCTGATGGCTGACGAGCAGGCAGCTCCTGCCCGCCGACGCAATCATCGCCCGCTTCGTGCGCACGACGTTATCGTCCATATGATAGGCGAGCCTGCCGGAAACGGCCGGCGTCGACAGGAAGGCGATATCGGCTCTCAGGCGCGACAGGGCTTCCTCGGTAACGACGCCCAGAAAGGCGTTGAACTTCGCGGAATAGACGCCACCGAGCGCGATCAGCGTAATGCCGCTTTCGTTCCTCATGCGGTCTATGATTGCGGCATTGTTGGTGATCAGCGTCAGCGGCCGCTTCTGCAGCAGCATCTCGCCTAAAACGGCGGCCATGGACCCGTCATTGATCATGACGGTCATGCCGGGCTCGACCAGATCGAGTGCTGCGCGCGCCATCGCCAGCTTCTCGTCATGACCCTGACGCTCGCGGAAACGAAAATCGCTTTCAAACTGGGTGCCGGCATCGATGGTCGCGCCGCCGCGAACCTTGCGTAGCACGCCGGCCTGCTCGAGATCATCGAGATCGCGGTGGATCGTCATCTTGGACACAACCAAACGATCCGCCAGATCGTCGAGATCGACGGTCTTATGCTCGATGAGCAGATTGATGATCGATTGCTGGCGCTCTTCCCGTTTCACCTTTTACTCCGGTCATCGGCCCAAAATGGAACTCCGAAAGATATAACACTAAAATCTCACAAATCAACATTTTTGTTGTTACATTGAGATAAATTCGTGTTTCGCAGTTAGCATCATTCCTAGCTCTTCAACAGTGCCTGTGCTGTTTTCTCATCCGTGATCAGCCCATAGAGACAGCGGCTCTTGAGGACCGCGCGGATGGCTTCGACCTTCGGCAATCCGCCTGACAGTGCCACCAGCCGCTCACCCTTCATGCGCGGCAGAGAGGCGGACAATGTGCGAGAGGTCAGCGTGGTCTCAAGGATATTGCCGTCGGCATCGAAGAAATGGCCGAGAATTTCGCCGACGCCACCGGCCGCGGTGATTTCCCTGATCTCCTTAGGCTCCACCATCCCCGACAAGACGAGCTGCGCGTCGGTATCGACCGTGCCGAGACCGACCAACTTGAGATCGGCGCCGTTTGCAAGATCGAAGACTTCTTTCACGCCGCGCTGGGCAAGCAGCACGTCGCGGTCTTCTCGCGTATTGGCGAAGAACGGCACCGGCATCACATGCGATTGCATGCCGGTCTTTTCGGCAATGCGATGCATGACATCATAGGGGTTAGCAGCATAATTTCTCGTTAACCCACCCAGCAGCGAGACGAAGCGCAAATTCTTGGCGCTGACACGCGACAAATGATGGACGGCGGAAGAAAGCGTTCGCCCGTGGCCGAGACCGATGACCTTGTTGTTGCCGCTCTCGATTTCTCGCCTCAGGAAACCCGCGCCCGCCTGGCCAAGCGCACGAAACTCGAAGCCGTCTTCGCCGAGATCGGGCGCGACTTCGCAATATTGCAACCCGAACCGTGCTGAAAGCTTGGATTCCAACTCGACGCATTCGACAATATCGCCGTCGATCGTCACCTTGACCACGCCTTCGGCAACCGCGCGCGCAATCAGGCGATGCGCCTTTACCGAGGGAACGCCGAGACGTTTCGCCACTTCGGACTGCGTCAAGCCCCCGGCATAGTGCAACCAGGCCGCCCGCACGGCGAGCGAAGCATCCGCATCCGTCATCGTCCGTTCCCTTTCAATTCGCTCCGCATCGTCCCTCGCCTGTTCTCTCCGCCATAGCGCCCCGATCCGGCTACCTCCTCGAAAGGATTTGGCGTTCAGGGAATCGGGACTCGGCCGCCCCATCGGCTAGATATGCAAGTCGCCAACGCCCGTGTCGATATGGGGCGCCCAGAAGGCGATGCTTTCGGCAATCTGCGCGATGACTTGACGATCGTTCGGTTCGCGCTCCTTGAACGACAGTTCCAGGCAGATTTCGTTGTCCTTGGCGCCTCCTTCGGCAAAAGCCTTGAGCAAAGGTTCGGGCTGGATACGGCCCTTGGCATTGAACTCCGCCGTGAAGGGGCGATGCCCACCCTTATCCATCAGGCTCTGCTTGATGTGAATGATCGGAGATACCTTCGGCACGGCACGCGCCCAGGCATATGGATCATAATCGTCGGGATTGGACGAGGTGACATCGCCATGGTCGATATCGGCCATCATCCACATCGGAATGGCGAAGGGAGTCTTCGTCAATCTGTCCTGCAGGGAAAGGCAGGCATCGATCGTCTCGCCGAATTCGCGGCCGATGCTCATCGGCTCCCAGAAGATGTAGGAGAGGCCGGCAGCCCGGGCATGTTCGGCCACCTCGCCCCAGCACTCGATCGCAACCTCAATCAACTCCTCGCGCCGGACCGGGTCGTCATAATCCTTGTAAGTGAAGATTGCGAACTGCGTTCCGACGGAATGACCACCGAGATCGGCGGTGATATCGGCAAAGGTCTTGAACCAGTCGACATAATAGCGGCGAACATCCTTGTCGGGATGGCCGAAATGGTTGAGCCGGCCATAGGGACCGGTCATTCCCGAGGTTACGCGAACGCCGGTGCGCTTCAATGCCTCCTGCATGTCGCGCGTCAGGCGGCGAATGACCGGCGCCTGCCAGCTCGGATTGATGAATTCGTGGGTCAGCTGCAGATCGCGGATACGCAGATCGCGCGCCACCGTTTCGATCAGGTCGGCCGGCTCGGCAAAGCGATTGACAAGCGGATTGGTATTGAGCGAAAGCGTCAAGGGCATTTTAGGTCTCCCGGCAAGGTCTGTTGGTTCAGGCGGCGAGCGCCAACTCGGCGTCGAACCAGGCCGCGAAATCCGCCTTCTCTTCTGCGGTCATACGCAGACCCTCCTTGGTGCGTCGCATCAGCACGTCTTCGGCCGCCAGCGCCCATTCGGAAGCCACGAGATAGCGAACCTCGGCCTCATAGAGATTGCCGCCGAAATGCCGGCCGAGTTCAGCCAGCGACATCGCATTGCCGACGATCTGTCTGGTGCGGGCGCCATAGAGATGGCCGTAGTGATTGACGAGCGCGCGCGGCATCCAGGGATAGGCCGCTCGCAGTGTATCGGCAAAGGCAACGTAATCGGCATTCGGAATCTCGCCGCCCGGAAGCGTGGCGCCCCGCGTCCAGTCGCCGCCCATCTTCGGGAAGAATTTTGCGAGCCGTTGCATGGCGTGTTCGGAAAGCTTGCGGAAGGTCGTGATCTTGCCACCGAAGACGCTCAGGAGCGGCGCACCACCGGTCTCGTCGAGATCGAAGACATAGTCGCGCGTTACGGCCGAGGGGTTGCCCTTGCCGTCGTCGAACAGCGGGCGGACGCCGGAGAAACTCTCGAGCACGTCGGACCTGCGCAGCTTCTCCTTGAAGTAGCGATTGACCGCCGTGATCAGATAATCGATTTCCTTCTCGTCGGCCCTCACCTCCTCCGGCTTGCCCTCGTAGGGAATGTCGGTCGTGCCGATCAGCGCCTTGTCGCCTTCGTAAGGGTTGATGAAGATCACGCGCTTATCGTGGTTCTGGACGAGATAGGCCTGCTGGCCGGCCCAGAATTTCGGAACGATGATGTGGCTGCCCTTGACAAGCCGGACGCTGCGCTGGCTGTTCGAGCCGACGACACGGCCGATAATGTCGTTGACCCAGGGGCCGGCGGCATTGACCAGCACGCGGGCGCGGACGGTCCGCACCTCGCCGGAACGCTCGTTGCGCATCTGGACAACCCAGCTCCCCTGATCGCGGCGCGCGCTGACACAGGCCGTGCGCGTCAGGATCTGCGCGCCCTTGGCGGAAGCATCGAGAGCGTTGAGGACAACGAGCCGGGCGTCATCAACCCAACAGTCGGAATATTCGAAACCTTTCGAATATTGGTCGAGGATCGGCGCTCCTTCCGGATCGCGATGAAGATCAAGCGAGCGCGTGCCCGGCAGCTTCTTGCGGCCGCCGAGATGATCGTAGAGGAAGAGGCCGAGACGCACCAACCATGCGGGACGATCGGTCGGACTGTGCGGCAGTACGAAGCGCATCGGCCAGATGATGTGGCTTGCCGAATTCAGCAGCACTTCACGCTCGATCAGGGCTTCACGTACCAGGCGGAACTCGTAGTATTCAAGATAGCGCAGACCGCCATGCACCAGCTTCCCGGAGCGCGAGGACGTACCCTCCGCGAGATCGCCCTTCTCGCACATGATAACCGAAAGGCCGCGGCCGGCTGCATCGCGCGCAATGCCGGCACCATTGATGCCTCCGCCGATCACGAAAAGATCATAGATTTCCGGTTCCATCATGTCATGCTCCTAAGGATGCCCGCGGCATCATCAATTCAGTCTTCTAAGGCCAAGCTCCTCGCCGGCTTCGTCATTGGCTAGTGCTGGGCCAATTTGTCCCAAGCCGGCGCAATCGCCTGACGCACGTCCTTGTAGGCATCGAACAGGCGATCGTAACGCTCGATATTTGCCCGATCGGGTGCCTCGGCCTCGCCAAGCAAGGGCGTCACCCAGTCGGCAATGCAGCTGTCCATGTCCTGATAGGCGCCGATCGCGACGGCAGCCATCATCGCGACACCGGCAGCCCCCGCCTCTTCGCGATCCGAAATCCGCACCGGCGCCTTGACGGCGGCAGATAGCGAACCTCGTAGAGCGCGCGAACGGGCGGCCCCTCCGGTGATGCGCAGCTCCGAAGGCATGTCGCCCATGGCCACGTAGCAATCCCGCGTTGCCATGCCGAGCCCTTCGACCACGGCCCTCAGCATGTCGGCAAAGCCATGCCGCGTCGAAAGTCCGGTAAAGCCGGCACGCGCATGTGCGTTGACGAAGGGACCGCGCTCGCCGGCCTCGGAAATATAGGGGTGATAGAGAAGGTTCGTCGGACGCGCTTCGGCAAACCACGCATCGATGCGCGGAATAAGGTCGGAATAGGAAACCTCGCTCCCGCCAGCAGACATCAGATCCGCCGCAACCTTGAGAATCCAATCGATATTGATGGTCGCGCCCATATTGGTCTGGACCTGCGTGACGATACCGGGGATCGGCAGTGCGATGACATATCCCGTCCCCTCTTCGTTGAGCTGGACATCGGGCACGGCCTTGGCTCGCATATGCACACCCGTCGATCCGATCGTCGAGCAGGCGGCGTTCCGACCGCCGGTGCGGACGCCTGCGCCAAGCGCGGTCATGACCATATCGACGTAACCCAGGCAGACTGGCGTTCCCGCACGTAAGCCGGCGGCCGTGGCGGCGGCCTCCGTCAGGGGATGGCTGATCTCGGTTCCGTCGACAATCTCGGGCAGAAGCGAGCGCCGGCGGGCAAGGCCGAGCGCATCGATGACAACCGGATCATATTGGCGGTTGCGGAAATTGCCGAAGGTGAAGCTCGCCTCCGATGGATCGGTCGCCCGTATGCCGGTGAGGTTCAGATAGAGCCAGTCCTTGCAATGGAGCGCTGTCTCTGCCCGATCGAGAATCTCGGGCATGAAGCGGTCCATATGGGCGAGCTGAGCACCCTGCTGGCAGGTGTTGAGCCCTGTGCCCGTCGCCTCGAACCGGGCGCGGTTGTTGGCCGAGGCGCTCAGGCGCGTAACGGTGGATGCCGCTCGGGCGTCAAGCCACAGCCAGGCATCACCGACCGGAGCATTGCCGGAGCCGACAAGCCAGGTGCCATCGCCTTGTCCGGTAACCGCGATCGCCGCCGTTCGGGCGGCAAGGTTGCCCACCTTCTCCCCAAGGCCGCGCAATGCACTGAGGCAATCCGACCAAGTCTGGCCGAGCGATTGGGTGACCGACCCATCGTCTCCCGTCTCATAGCGATTGCGCGCTGAAGCCGAAGCGATCTGCCGTCCGGATAGCTCGAAGGCAACTGCCTTCAAAACCGAGGTACCCGCATCGATCCCGATGATGATCCCGTCGCTTTTAGACATTGCAAGCCAGCTCCACCACGCGACACCCTCCGGCAAGAGCATCGGCAACCATCACAAGCATTTTCATTCCTCCCCACGCGGCCAAGGGCATAATCTACGCCAGGTCGCATCTATCGTCGCCGTCGTACTCTCCGCTCCAAAGGGAGATCGCGAACGAAGCGCCAGCGCGCACCCGATACCAGCCATGCAATGGATCCAACGCACAGCTGCGACCCATCAAGCAGCTTGCGGCTTTATAACATAATCATATCGTTGTTACAGTAATATTTTTCTGGCGTTGTAATTTTTTTCATATAAAATGGATGTGGTTGATAGGCAAGCCGCAGCAAGGAAAGACTGCAGCAACGCTTTGGAGGAACACGGATCAACGACTTGAATCACTCGGATCGAATCAGCAAGGTCGCTGAAAAGCGCGGGGCGGTCATCTTATAATTTTGAGTTATATCAAATTATTATCAAGAAACTTTGATATCAGGTCCGCCAAAACGATGCCGATCGGCGAACCTCGGAAGAAGGCCGACAAAGCGAAAGCTTCAAATGTGAAAAGGCGGGAAGCACTGAGATCCAAAGATACCGGCCGGACACAGGAGCTGTTAAATCGCGGTTGACACGTCCAAAGATTTATAACATATGAAACGCAGAAGTTAACATACTTATATCACAATTGTCGCATAGATGCGGTGATTGTGGACCCAAGATGGGCGACTGGAGGAGACAGCCGTCCGCACGCTGAGGAGGCTCCCTGATGTTGAATTTCCTTTCCGGTGACGGTGCCGCCCGAAGCCAAGCGAAGCGCTCCACGGTGCGAACGCGCGAGCCGTGCTTCCGTTAAGCCGGAACCATCGGACTTTTCCCCCTTTCTCCATCAGGTAATCCGGCTGACATGCCCAAGGTCGTTCGAACATGAATACGCAAGCTCAATATGCAACTGCCAAGCCGACTGGCTCCAAGCTCAAGATCGTCGCCGGTATCGCCGCGGTGGTGATCGTAATCGGCGCCATCGCTGCCGATACCAAGGTGGTCAGGATCGGCTCGGAACACGACGTGCGCGAGCAGGGCTTCCAGCCGGAGACCTATGGCGCCGCCGAATTCCCGAAAGTCCAAGCCGATGTCGAAAAGCGCGCCGTCGATGCGGTAACGCTCGCCAATGCGGTTCTGGCCGACAAGAAGGCGGCCGGCGAGAAATATGGCGTCGCCACCACGACTGGTCCCGTTCTTCCCGTCTCCCTGACCGGCACGTTCGGTGAGCGCAAGGCCAATCTCAACGAATTCAAGGTCGACGGCATGCCTGATGGCATCGCCGTTCGCGTCCAAACAGGTCCGGCAATCAACGGTACAGATCTTCGCGATGCCACGGGCAAGATCGAATTCGGCCAGTTCACCAACCAGATCGAATATCAGGACGCGGGCTCCGCCATCAACAATGAGATGAAGAAGGCGACGCTTGGCAGTCTGGATCCGGAGAAGCTGACGGGCAAGACGGCGACGGTCGTCGGCGTTTTCAAGCTCATCAATCCGAAGAACTGGCTCGTCACCCCGGTAAAGGTCGATGTGAAATGAGCCAGGTCCAGCACAATGGCGCCACCACGGGCGAAGTCGTTCTTGCCGCCCGCAATGTCGCCAAATCCTATGGCAGCGTCCATGCGCTGAAGGGCGTCAATTTCGATATTCGCCGCGGCGAAGTCACCACCCTTTTCGGCGAGAACGGTGCGGGCAAATCGACGCTGATGAAGATTCTCTCCGGTGTCATCCAGCCGACATCGGGCGAGATCATTCTCGATGGCGCCCCGATCTCCTTTGCCTCTTCCACGCATGCGCGCGCCTGCGGCATTTCCATCATCCACCAGGAATTGAGCCTGGCACCGAACCTCAGCGTCCGCGACAACATCTTCATGGGTCGCGAGATCATGAAGGGTGGCGTAGTCGATTTTGCCGAGGAAGAGCGCCAGACCCGTGCGCTGATGGAAGAGCTCGAGGAAAATATCGATCCGCTCACACCCGTCGAGGATCTGCGCCTCGGCCAGCAGCAGATTGTTGAGATCGCTCGCGCGCTTTCCGTCAATTCCCGCATCCTGATCATGGACGAGCCGACTTCGGCATTGAGCGCGAGCGAAGTCGAAGTCCTCTTCAAGGTCATTCGCGATCTGACGAACCGCGGCGTGTCGATCGTCTATATCTCGCATCATCTGGAAGAGGCGCTGCAGATCACCCATCACGCCGTCGTTCTGCGCGACGGCAACATGACCGCCTATGCCGAACGCAAGGACATCGATCTCGAATGGATCGTGCGCAACATGGTCGGTGACAATTTCGATCTCGGCAGCCCGCCGGCAGGCCATAAAATGGGCGACGTGGCGCTGACAATCGACAATCTCACCGTCCCCGGCCCGTCGGGCGCCGCCTATAACGCGGTCGACCGCCTGTCGCTTGCGGTTCGCGCCGGCGAGATCGTCTGCATCTACGGTCTGATGGGCGCCGGCCGTACTGAGCTGCTCGAATGTGTGGCGGGCCGCCTTCGGTCGAGCGGCGGCCGCGTGCTCCTCGGCAACACCGATGTCGGCGGTCTTTCCATTGCCGGCCGGATCGCGCAGGGGCTGGTCCTGGTGCCGGAAGATCGTCAGCGCGACGGTCTCGTTCAGACGATGACCGTCGGCTCGAACCTGTCGCTTGCGAGCATCGGCGCCTTTACCAAGGGTCTCTTTACCTCGAGCGGTCGCGAGCGGTCGCTGGTCAGCGACTCCATCCGCAAGGTTCATATCAAGACCGACGGCGGCGAAGCGGCAATCGGCTCGCTGTCCGGCGGCAACCAACAGAAGGTCGTTATCGGCAAGATGCTGGCAACCGATCCTCGCGTGATCCTGCTTGACGAGCCGAGCCGCGGTATCGACATCGGCGCGAAGGCAGAGGTCTTCAAGCTGCTTGCCGAGCGCGCCAAGGAAGGTCTGGCGGTGATCTATTCGACCTCGGAAGTCGCCGAGTGCCTGAGCATCGCCCATCGCATCATCGTCATGCACCGCGGCAAGATTTCTGCCGAATTCGGTCCTGATGTCACCAAGGAAAAGATCATGGCCGCCTCGGGCGAAGCAGTGGTCGCGCACTAGCCGCATTCATGGAGCACTGATTATGTCAGTCACGAACATTACAGATAAGAAACCAGTATCCAACGGACAGCGGCGGAATTTCAGTCTCGTGCGGCTGATTCTGGAAGGACGCGCCTTTTTCGCGTTGATCGTCATCATCGCGGTCTTCTCCTTCCTGTCGCCCTACTACTTCTCGCTCAGCAACTTCCTGACCATGGCCTCGCATGTCGCGATCTTCGGCATCCTCGCCATCGGCATGTTGCTCGTCATCTTGAATGGCGGCATTGACCTGTCGGTCGGCTCGACGCTTGGCCTTGCCGGCTGTATCGCCGGCTTCCTGATGCAGGGCGTCACGCTGTCGAGCTTCGGCGTCATCCTCTATCCGCCGGTCTGGGCTGTCGTCGTGCTGACCTGCATCCTCGGAGGCATCGTCGGTGCGGTTAACGGCGTGCTCATCGCCTACCTGCGCGTTCCGGCCTTCGTCGCTTCCCTGGGCGTCCTCTATGTCGCCCGCGGTATTGCCTTGCTGATGACGAACGGCCTCACCTACAACAATCTCGGTGGCCGCCCCGAACTCGGCAACACAGGCTTCAACTGGCTGGGCTTCAATCGCCTCGCCGGCGTCCCGATCGGCGTCATCGTCCTTGCGGTGCTTGCGATCATCTGCGGTATCGTTCTCAGCCGCACAGCCTTCGGCCGCTGGCTCTACGCCTCGGGCGGCAACGAGCGCGCTGCCGATCTTTCCGGCGTTCCGGTCAAGCAGGTCAAGATCGCTGTCTACGTGCTTTCAGGCATTTGCGCTGCCATTGCCGGCCTCGTCCTGTCATCGCAGCTGACCTCGGCCGGTCCGAATGCCGGCACCAGCTATGAGCTGACCGCCATTGCCGCCGTCGTCATTGGCGGCGCCGCATTGACGGGCGGCCGCGGGACGGTGCGCGGCACCATGCTGGGCGCCTTCGTCATCGGCTTCCTGGCGGACGGCCTCGTCATCATCGGCGTCTCGGCCTATTGGCAGACGGTTTTTACCGGCGCGGTCATCGTGCTCGCCGTGCTCATGAACAGCATCCAGTACGGACGTCGGACCAAATCCGGCTGACGTTGCATCAAGACTTGTCCCCGGTCGGTGAGATGCCGATCGGAGAAAGGACCGCCGGTTCGCCGGCATTACCAGAGCTCATCAAAGGGAGAGAGACTAATGTTCAAAAAAGGTTTGCGCATCGTCATGGCAGCAGTTGCTGTGGCACCGCTTCTAACGGGGGCCGCCTGGGCCGCCGGTCAGATCACCGTCATCGTCAACGATCCATCCAACCCCTATTGGCTGACGGAAGGCAATATCGCCAAGGCAACCGCCGAGAAGCTCGGCTATACCGCCACGGTCGGTGCGCATAAGGGCGATACCAACACCGAAAGCAACCTGATCGATACGGCGATCACCAACAAGTCGGTCGCCATCATCCTCGATCCGGCCAATGCTGACGGCTCGGTCGGTGCAGTCAAGAAGGCCGTTGCAGCCGGTATCCCGGTTTTCCTCGTCAATGCTGAAATCAACCAGGAAGGCCTTGCCAAGGCTCAGCTCGTTTCCAACAACGCCCAGGGTGCGGCGATCGGCGCTCAGCAGTGGGTCGAAGCCGTTGGCGACAAGGGCAATTATGCCGAACTCTTCGGCTCGCCTTCCGACAACAATGCCGCTACGCGCTCGAACGGCTACGAAACCGTGCTGACGCAATATCCCGACCTGAAGAAGGTTGCCAAGGAAGTTGCCAACTGGGACCGCACCCAGGGCCACAACAAGATGCAGTCGATCCTGCAGGCGCATCCGGACATCACCGGCGTGATCTCCGGCAATGACGAAATGGCGCTTGGCGCGATCGCCGCTCTCAAGGAAGCCGGCAAGCTCGCCAACGTCAAGGTCGGCGGCTTCGACGGTTCGCCGGACGCTGTTGCCGCCATCAAGGCCGGTGAACTTCAGTACACCGTCCTGCAGCCGGTTGCCGTCTTCTCCGAGGAAGCCGTCAAACAGGCCGATAGCTTCATCAAGACCGGCAAGACCGGTGCCAAGAGCGAAAAGCAGCTTTTCGATTGCATCCTGATCACCAAGGATAATGTCGACAAGTACACGGCACCCTTCGTTCTGTCCGAGTAATGATATCGGGGGCGCCGGAACTCGGCGCCCCTATCCCTAGACCGCGGCGGGCGGCACCCTGGCTCAACATTAGACAGAACTTGCAGAAACTCTGATAGCGAACTGTTCTTTATATATTTTTTCTATAGCGTGATGTTCGCTGCAGCAAGCTAATCCCCGCAAGGCTCAGCGTCAGAGGCCAAAGTGACAGACAAGACAAGCCCCGTATCTTTTCTGCAAGACGAGCTGCCGAGCGACAGCCGGCATTCGCGCCAGATCGCCAGGCGCCAGATGATCGCCGAAGCCGTCATGGCAGAAGGCTCGATGCGCATCGAGGATCTGACGGAGCGCTTCGGCATCAGCCTGATGACGGCTCATCGCGATGTCGATGAACTGGTCAGCCGAGGCCTGTTCCGCAAGACGCGTGGCATCGTATCGGCGGCGGCCACCAGCCTGATCGAATCGAGCGACGTCTATCGCGCCAACCGGCAGGCAAGCGAAAAGAAGATGATCGCCGCGGCTGCCATGCAGTTCATCGAGCCTGGCCAGGCAATTTTCCTCGACGATTCCACCACCGTCCTGCAGATGGCTTCGCAGCTGCCGGCCAAGGTTCCTCTGACGGCGATCACCAATTCGCTGACGCTGATGAATGCGCTGAAGGACATGCATGACGTGACGCTCCTGGCGCTCGGCGGGCAATATTATAATTGGTGCAACGCTTTCATGGGCCGGATGACGATCAACGAAATCAATCGCTTGCGGGCCGATGTCACCTTCATCTCGATGTCGGCCATCATCGACGACGTCGTGTTTCATCAGTCGCCCGAGATCGTCGATATCAAGCGCGCGATGTTCGACAGCGCCGCCAAGCGCATCTTGCTGATGGATCATACGAAGTTCGAACGGCGGGCGCTGCATAGTTTCGCGCATCTGAGCGAATTCGATGTCGTCATCGTCGACGAGAAGACACCGGCCGCCCATCTGGAGCGTATGCGCAACAAGAATATCAACGTGGTCGTCGCCAAAGGCGACAAGGAGCGGTCGTGAGGCTGAAGCCCGCAACGACCACCTCTTTTCGTTCATGATCAGGAGTCACGGGAATGCCGAGTCTGCTCGGAATTGACAGCGGTTTGACCGTCACCAAAGCCGTCATCTTCGACATTGACGGAACGCCGCTTGCCGTTGCGCGCCGTCGGGTGACCCAGTTCATGCCGAAGGCACGCCATGTCGAGCGGGACATGGACGAACTCTGGAACCAGACGGCCGACGCCATTGCCGAGGCGATCAAGCTCAGCAACCGGCCGGCAAGCGACATCCAGGCGATTGCCGCAACTGCGCACGGCGACGGCATCTATTTGCTCGACAAGGCAAAGAAGCCGCTCGGACGCGCCATTCTTTCGCTCGACAGCCGCGCCGGATCGATTGTCGAACAATGGTTGAAGACTCCTCTTGCCGACGCGTCTTTGAAGCTGACCGGTCAATTGCCGCATGTCTCGGCCCCATCGGCGCTCCTTGCCTGGATCAAGGTCAATGAGCCCGAGCGCTTTGCTGAAATCGGCCACATCTTGAGCTGCAAGGACTGGCTGCGCTTCTGCCTGACCGGCGTTGCCGGTACCGACCGTACCGAAGCAAGCACCTCCTTCACCGATGTTTCGACGCAGGATTATTCTGCGGATGCCCTGGAGCTTTTCGGCATTGCCGAGGTGAAGGGAGCCTTGCCGTCTGTCTCGCGATCCGACGAAATCGTAGGATACGTAACAGAAGCCGTCGCGAAGCGAACCGGCCTTGCCGAAGATACGCCCGTCGTTGCCGGCCTGCACGACGTGACCGCGTCGGCCCTCGGAGCCGGCGGCTATGCGTCCGGCGTCGTCGCCGTCATCGCCGGCACCTATTCGATCAACGAGACGCTCTCGTCGGAACCGCGCGTCGACGACCGCTGGTTCTGCCGCAATGCGATTGCACCGGGCCAATGGAACAACATGTCGATCTCGCCGGCATCGTCGGCGAATTACGAATGGTTCCTCGACAAGCTCTGTGCCAGAGAAATTGCAAGCGCGGAAGCAGCGGGCAAGTCGATTCATGCCGTACTCGGCCCCGAGATCGAGGCGGCGTTCAACCGGCCATCGAGCGCGCTCTTCCACCCCTATCTTTTCGGCTCCCCCTATGGCGCTGAGGCAAGCGCCAGCTTTTTCGGGCTTGGCGGCTGGCATGATCGCGGCGATATGCTGCGCGCCGTCCTCGAAGGCATCGCCTTCAACCATAAGATTCACGTCGATGCCCTAAGCGATGGTTTTTCCTTCGATCAGGCAAGGCTGGCAGGCGGCGTCTCGCGCAATCCGATCGTCGTGCAGATGTTTGCCGACGTGCTCGGCATGCCCGTCACCGTCACCGAAACCGATGAAGCCGCGGCCTGGGGGGCCGCACTTTGCGCCGGTGCCGGGGTCGGTGTCTATACCAGCCCGCAAAGCGATCCGCGCGATGTCGGCAAGATCGCCAGAACCTATCATCCGGATTCCGCCCGCAGCGCCGATTATCGCGTCCGCTACGACCTCTTCCGCGACATCGCCGAAGCAATGACGCCGCTCTGGCCGCGGATCGGCAATCTCGCGACCCAGCACTTTCAAGGCTAAACCAAAATTGCGCCGCGCGAGAAGGCTCTGTCGCGGCAGTTCACCAGGACAATGATGTTATGACCGATAGGACCGCCGATCTGAAACAACGCTTCTCGCAATTTCAAGACGGAGATGTCGATGTTGTCATCCTCGGCGCAGGCGTCAATGGCGCGGGGCTGTTTCGCGATCTGTCGCTGCAGGGCATCAACTGCCTCCTCGTCGATAAATCAGATTTCGGCTCGGGAACGAGTGCTGCGCCATCCAGGCTGATCCATGGTGGCCTGAAATATCTGGAAACAGGCGAATTCGGCCTGGTCGCGCAATCGGCGCTTGAGCGAAACCTTCTGCTCAGGAACGCGCCGCATTGCGTCGAAGCGCTGCCGACCTTCGTGCCGATCTTCTCATGGACACGCGGCATCTGGGCAGCCCTACGTACGCTGACGGGCTCGACCACCGCCCCGCGCAGCCGTGGCGCCTTACTTATCAAGATCGGGCTCGCGCTCTACGACTTCTTCGGTTCGCGCAACCGTGTCATGCCGCGCCACCGGTTCCTTTTGAAGCGCCGGGCGTTGAAGGAAATGCCGCATGTCACGCCTGAGATCGTCGCCGGCGGCATCTATTACGATGCCAAGATCAGCCGGCCGGAGCGACTGGTCTACGAGCTCGTCAGTGACGGACTTGAGGCGAACAAGGCTTCATTGGCGGCAAATTCGACCCGGCTCGTTTCTGCTGCCGATGGCGTACTGACCTTCCAGCGCGCGGACGGCTATGTCTTTTTGGCCAAGCCGAAGCTCGTGGTCAATGCCGCCGGCCCATGGATCGATCACGTCAACGCTGCTCTCGGTGCACCGGCTCATCTGATCGGCGGCACCAAGGGATCGCATATCCTGCTCGATCATCCGGAACTGGTACGCAGCCTGAACGGCCATATGATCTATTTCGAAGCCGATGACGGCCGCATTTGCCTGGTCTACGGCTATCTCGGCCAGGCGCTTGTGGGATCGACCGATATCCCTTGCGACGATCCAGACAATGTTCGCTGCGAAGAGCCGGAGATCGACTATTTTCTCGACAGCGTCAGGTCGCTCCTTCCGAGCCTGCGCTTCGACCGCGATCAGGTGACCTACAGCTATAGCGGCATCCGCCCCCTGCCCGCCTCGGACGCCTCGTCGCCGGGCCTGATCAGCCGCGATCACTCCGCACCCGTTTTCGAGCCGCAAGCCGGACGCCCCTTTCCGATCATTTCTCTGGTCGGCGGCAAATGGACCACATTCCGCGGCTTTGCCGAAGAGGTTGCCGATACCGTGCTGGCGCGCCTTCAACGCGGCCGCAAGACGTCCACGGAGCGGCTTGCGATCGGCGGCGGCCGGGATTTCCCGGCAAACGCCAACGAGCGCGTGAGCTGGATCAAGTCAGTGGCGGCAAAGGCCGGCGTCGAAGCCAGCAGAGCGGAGGAGCTGCTCAGCCGATACGGTACAACTGCCGCAGCTATTCTTACTCGCCCTTCGGACTATAAAGACGATCAGCGCATCAGCGGCGCACCCCGTCACAGCGCGCTCGAGATCGATTGGATCGCGCGGCAGGAGATGGTCGTGCATCTCTCCGACATTGTCTTCCGGCGTACGACCATGGCAATCGAGGGCCTGCTGACGATCCAGGGATTACGCGAAATCGGTGCAATCGCCGCAGCAGCCCTGCAGTGGGATGCGCAGCAACTGGCCAAGGAGATCGACGATGTCGTTGTATCGCTGTCGAAATTCCACGGCCAGACGCTGAGCGAAGAGAGCGTGCGCCAGGCAGCAGGCCCGGCTGCACCCTGATCATCCGGCTCAGGAGAAAACCGGGTCGAGCGAACCGGATTTGTAACGCCTGGCCATTTCGGCGACTGAAAGCGGCTGGAGACGCGAGGCGTGGCCGGCCGTGCCGAACTGTTCGAAGCGCTCCTTGCAGAGCTTGGTGAGCGCAGCCATGGCGGGCTTCATATATTTACGAGGATCGAACTCGCTCGGATCCTCCTGCAGCACGCGGCGGATCTGGCCCGTCATCGCCATGCGGCCATCGGTATCGATGTTGATCTTGCGCACGCCGTTCTTGATGCCGCGCTGGATCTCTTCGACCGGCACGCCCCAGGTCGGCTTCATCCGGCCGCCATATTTGTTGATGATCTCCTGCAATTCCTCGGGCACCGAGGAGGAGCCGTGCATGACAAGGTGGGTGTTGGGCAGCTTACAATGGATCTCCTCGATCACGCTCATCGCCAGCACCGAACCATCCGGTTTGCGCGTGAACTTATAGGCGCCATGCGAGGTGCCCATGGCGATCGCCAGCGCGTCGACCTTGGTCTCGCGCACGAATTTCACCGCCTCGTCCGGATTGGTGAGCAACTGATCATGAGACAGCTTGCCTTCCGCCCCATGACCGTCCTCTGCTTCGCCCATGCCGGTTTCCAGCGAGCCGAGCACGCCAAGCTCACCCTCGACGGAAATGCCGCCGAGATGCGCCATGTCGGTCACTGTCTTGGTCACGCCGACATTGTAGTCCCAATCTGCCGGCGTCTTGGCATCCGCCTTCAGAGATCCATCCATCATGACCGAGGTGAAGCCGGCCTGGATCGCCGTCATGCAGCTCGAAGGATCGTTGCCATGATCCAGATGCACGCAGACCGGAATATGCGGATAGATTTCCACGACTGCGTCCATCATATGTTTCAGCATGATGTCGTTGGCATAAGCCCTGGCACCCCTCGACGCCTGCATGATCACGGGCGCATTGACCGCATCGGCCGCTTCCATGATGGCGAGCGCCTGTTCCATATTGTTGATATTGAAAGCTGGAACGCCGTAGCCGTTTTCAGCGGCGTGATCGAGCAATTGCCTTAAGGTGATACGTGCCATTCAACTCTCCCCTGGGTCATGATGGGCGGCTCAGATTGCGTGGATGCTGCCATTTGCTGACCTCGTTATCGAGATGTGCACCGTCGATATCTGATTAGCGCTAAAATCCGGCAAACAGGGCATGCAGACAGCTAGGCATCCTCAAGCACAGATATAACAGAAAAATATGACAAAATCACAGTTTTTATGATATTTTCTTCGATTTTCACAAGGAGATCAGTCTCGAGCGCGGGGAAGAAAGGTTACTGTAACTGCGGGAGAGATCCGATCGCGCCGCGGCTCCATTATCAATCGTCATTTGGCCGGCAACGGCGCGGCATGACAGGTTACTGAATAAACAATCGAAGAATACGCGATCGAGTCCATGCTCCTCGGACTGCTGCGGCAGCCCAACCTGCATTCACTTCCATAAAAACATTGACTGCTCATGGTTTCGCTGTTTTCTATAGATAAAAAACAAAAACTGGACGGACTGCATAAAGGTTGCATGTTGCCTCAGCCGGACGATCTATTCATCAACATCGAATATGGGAGGAAAGTGGCGTGAGCTCGCGGATCATCCAGTTCGGCACCAGCCGGTTCTTGCAGGCGCATGCGGCATTCTTCGTGCACGAGGCACGACAATCCGGCCAGGATGCTGGTCCCATTGCTGTCGTTCAGGTCTCAGGCGCCAACAGCCGCAGCGGGCGCGTCGCTGCCTTCGGCAATCCGGCTGGCTATCCCGTCATCATACGCGGCATGTCGGATGGGCAACCCGTCGATCGTACCGTCCAGGTCATGAGCGTCGATCGCGGTCTGTCCGCAGTCGAACACTGGGGGGAGCTGTCAAGGCTCTTTGCCGAGGATGCGGCATTCGTCATCTCCAACACTGGCGAAACCGGCTACCAGACATGGCCGGAGGAAGATCGCTTCGGCACAAACGACCAGGTTCCGCGATCTTTCCCCGCCAAGCTTGCCGCGCTCCTCGTCAGACGCTGGCAAGCCTCCGGTCGCCCCCTGGTCATCCTTCCTTGTGAACTGATGACGGGCAACGGCCGCGTTCTGAAACAGAGGGTCATCGACTGCGCCCGGCTCAACGATGTGCCCGCTGAATTCTATACCTGGCTCGACGGCCACGCTGCCTTCGCCGAGACCCTGGTCGATCGCATCGTTTCCGAGCCGATCGAGCCGATCGGCGCTGTTGCCGAACCCTATGCCCTGTGGGCGATCAAACGCGCGCCCGGTGTCCGCGCGCCATGTCAGCATCCAAGCATCGTGCTAACCGACGATCTCGCCCCTTATGAGCGCCTGAAACTGCATATCCTCAATCTCGGCCACACCTTCCTTGCCGAAATCTGGCAGCGCGAAAGTCGTCCGGCGGACGAAACCGTGCGCGCCATACTGGCCGACAAGGGCGTAAGGGCGAGACTCGATACTCTCTACGAAAGCGAAGTGCTGCCCGGATTTGCCGCCAACGGCATGGGAGACGAGGCGAAGGCCTATGTCGCCACGACACTCGACCGTTTCCTCAATCCTTTTCTAGACCATCGCATCGCCGACATCAGCCAGCACCACCCCGAAAAGGTCGCACGTCGCATCCACGCTTTTCTGGACTGGGCGGATGAGGCGGGTAGCGGGGCAGACATGCCTGCGCTGCGACAAATAGCGGTGTGCTATCCTCTGGTTGCGGCTCCATGATGATGGCCGTTGAGGGTGAACCAGCCCCATCAATTCCGACGACGAAAAGACGCCCAGTTTGTTGCCTCTCTATACAGATGGCAGGTTTTATGATCTCGCCGAGGAGCGGCGGCACTTCCGTAAAATGAGCTTTGCAAAAGGTCTGCTCGACTGAAGCAGCAACGATAGGAAATGGCTGAATAGCAACGCGACCACCATTCGAAAGGCCCGCCTCAGGAAATACTTAAATTGAATCTCCGTTTCTTAATTACAGCCGATTATCTACAAAATACCATTGGTCCGTATAGGAGCGCACCATCGGTTCTATCACGGCATTCAATTGCGCTACGTCCTGAACAATGGGCACCTCTGACCTTTCGGGAAGCATGAAAGGTGTCAGAGCTCTCAGTGCAAATCTCGTCCCTGTCTCACGAACGATATAAACCGGATAGATCAATGCATTCGCCCTTCGAGCCATTCGTGCGATGAGCGCATAATTGCCCTCAAGATGCACGGGCCTTCCGAAGAACGGCGCTCGGATATGCCCGTTGAAGCCCTCGTCACAGAACATCAGCAAATTGCCGCCGTTCTCCAGGATTCTCAGGGCCGGGCGCACGAAGCTGCGCCCGGGTTTCAAGATTCCAAGCCCCGCCCTCTTGCGCAAGCGGTTGACGATATAGTGGCGTGAGCGGCGTTTGGGCGGGTCGTAATTCATGGTGACGTCGAGTCCCATGTCGAGAAGGCAATGCCAGAGTACCTCCCAATTGCTGATATGGGGCGCGATGAAGATCACCGGCCCTTTACTGCAACGCTCGACCAGTCCTTCGGTGCCAATCATGCGAACGTGCCGTCGTGCCAGTCTCGGCACGACTGAATATTCCGCCATCTGCCGCCCTTGAGAATCGGCATAAGCCCTGAGGAGCTTATCGAGCTCTGGATCGCCAAACTCGGGCCTGATCATCTTGAGATTAGCTGCGGCGCGCGCATAAGCGCCCTTATGGAAGCGCGGAGCCAGAACCCGCCCTAGCCAGCCGCCAAGGTCGGAGCAGACGCTCGCCGGCAATAGCATGAAGGCAAAATAAAGGAAGAGATCTATGGCGTTGTCGATATTCTCATAAAGCCAATAGCGCAGAAATGCCTTGCGCCGGTCGCCGCCAGCGACCAAATCGGCGAGGGGCGGAGCTTTCGGCGGCTCATAGGTCCAGGCCTTACGCTTTCCGACGGCAACTTTTTTGTCCGTCTCGGTCGTCATCCCCGGCGCCTATGCACAGTCACGGGCATGCCGTCACGCGGACGCAGCGTCAGACGGCATTGTGGCTGAACCTTATGTCCATCCCTGACCCGAACGCGGAAACGCTGGGCCAGGATCGCCAGACAGAGGATCGCCTCGGTGAGGCCGAATTGCAGGCCGGGGCATACACGCGGGCCGGCGGCGAAGGGAATATAGCTGTAAGGCGCCGGCCGCGCCGCGCCGAGGAAACGCTCCGGATAAAAGCGATGCGGCTCGGGAAAAAGAGAATCCGTGCGATGCAGGATCCATGGCACGATCAGCACCAGTGCCGCCTTGCGTATCTTCACGTCGCCGATCTGGTCCGGTTCGGCGGCCTGGCGCGCCAGGATCGGTACCGGGGGATAGAGGCGCAGCGTCTCTTCGATAACCGCGCGGCACCAGTCCAGCTTCGCGACATCATCGATCGAGGGGACCCGATCACCGCAGACAGCCTCGATTTCCGCATGGACCGCCTCCTCCACCCAAGGCGCGCCAGCGAGCAGATACCAGGCCCAGGTCAGGGTTGCCGCAGTGGTTTCGTGGCCGGCCATGAAGATGGTGGCGGCCTCGTTGCGAAGCGCCACGACATCGAGTTTCAGCTCGGGATTGCGCTGCTGCCGGCGGATCAGCAGTTCGACCATCGAGCTGTTATCACCCTTGCCTGCTAGATGATCTTCGATCACCTGATCGATGATGCGGTGAATGCGTTTCACCGACCGGTTCAAGCTCGGCGTCCTGATGATCGGCAGCCCCTCATCGAAGCCGAGAAAATAGCCGAAATTGACGGAATCGACCAGCGACTGGTAGCTCGCAAAGCCTTCGGTGACAGCATTGGCGCCCTCCTCGCCGAGATCATTGCCGAAGACGCTGCGGGAGATGATCTCCGCCGTCAGCCCGGCCATTTCGAACAAGGCATTAACCTCAGCGCCCTCGCCCAAGCTTTGCCAGCGGTCGGCAAGCTCGCTTGCCGTGTTCTGCATGATCGAACCGAAGGCCGGGACGCGGTTTTTATGCACGATATCGGAGACCAGCGGCCGGCGCTGCTTCCAGGTCTCTTTGTCGGAAATGAACAAGCCGTCACCCAGCAGATATTCCAGCGCGCGTCGCATCTGCGGCGTCTTGCGCTCGAAGTTCTCATGGCGCTTGGCAACCACATAACGGATAGCCTCGGGCGAATTGACGATGACGAGCTGCCGGCCCAGAAGCTTGAACTCCGCCACATGCTCGCGGTAGTCCGCACGACGCCATATCGACAGAAAGTCGCTGCGCGCCTGGAGCATAAGCTTCAGCGGCTGGCCAGGCCTCCCGCCATAATAGGCGGCGTGGGCCGGCTCGAAATATTGCGACGATTGATCGGCGTGTTCGACGATTTCGGTTTTCTGATCGAGCCAGGCCAGCATAGCGGTGCAGAACTTTCGCGCCTTGCGGCCGGTAACGATGTGAGAACGGCCGAGCGCCACGACGCACGGTCGTGGTCACTATATTCATTTCGCAACCGCAGAAAAGCCCCCGCTCGGCTGAAGAAGAGGCTCCTTCTTTGCTTTGAAATCGCTTCCGCCTAGATGGCTTCCAGCATGAACAGCTCATCGAGTGTCTGGCGGCGGCGGATCAAGCGATGGGTCTCGCCGTCGATCAGGACCTCCGGTGCATAAAGACGGCTGTTATAATTCGACGACATGGTTGCCCCGTAAGCCCCGGCGCCATGAAACACGAGATAGTCGCCGACATGGGTTTCGGGCAAATCGCGCGTTTCCACGGTGCCATTGTCCGTCTGCGTGAAAACATCGCCCGATTCGCAGAGGGGGCCTGCCACGACTGAGGGGAAGATTGCTCCGGCGGCATCGCGAGGCGCTGTGCCTGGAATGACTGAGATATGGTGATAACTGCCGTACATAGCCGGTCTGGCAAGATCGCTGAAGCCGGCATCGACGAGCACAAAGCGGTTGCGACCCATCATCTTGACGGCTCTGACTTCAGCCAGCAACACGCCGGAATCAGCGACCAGGAAGCGGCCCGGTTCGATCTCCAACCGGATTGGGTGGCCAAAATGCAGCTCGATCTCGCGCCGCGCCTTATCCCAGAGCGAAAAATAATGGGCAGGATCGATCTCTTCTTCACCCTCCCTATAGGGCACGGAAAGACCGCCGCCGGCCGAGACGGCCTCGATGTCGACATCCAGCGCGCGGCAGAATCCGATCATCGCTCCGCAGACACGCTGCAGATGTCCATAATCGACGCCGGAGCCGATATGCATGTGCAGCCCGACAAGCTTCAGTGAATACCGGCGCGTCAGCGCCACGGCCTCCTGTAACTGCTCGAACCAGATGCCATGCTTGCTGGTTTCGCCGCCGGTATTGGTCTTTTTGCTATGCCCATGTCCGAACCCGGGGTTGATGCGCAGCCATACCCGATGGCCCGGGGAGCGCTCACCCAATTGATGCAGCATATCGATGGAACCGATATTCACCTCGATCTTGCCGGCAATGACACGTTCCAAGGTCGGCCGATCGAAAACGTCGGCAGTGAAGACGATCTCAGCATCTCCCGACACAGTGCAAGCAGAATAGCCCGCCCGCATCGCCCGCTCGATCTCGCCGAGCGAGACGGCATCGACCCGCACGCCCGCTTTGCGCATCTCTTTCAGGATATGAATGTTCGAACAGGCCTTCTGGGCATAGCGAATGACGTCGAAGGCGGAGAGTTGCGCGATGCGGCGGCGGATCGCAGTGGCATCATAGATCCAGAGCGGCGTTCCATATTCGGCGGCAAGCGCGCTCAACGTTTCATTGGAAGGGATGGTCATCTTGTCTCGATCGGGTCTGGGCGGGAATGGATCAACAATGAATAATAGTATGGGCGGAGCGACCGTGTCACTCCACCCCTTTCTGGATATAAGAGTGCTGCAGCTGGCTATCGCCTGACGGCGGCAAGTGCCTGCTCGAGATCGGCAATGATTTCCTTGGCCGAGTGCAGTCCGACGTTCAGGCGGATCGTGCGGTCGCTGACACCGAAGCGCGCGAAGACGTTGGTCTCCGGCGAAATGCTGAGTGCTGCCTTTGCCGGCACCACCAGGCTTTCCGGTCCGCCCCAGCTGACGCCGATACGAATGAGGCGCAAAGCATCAACGAAATCGGCCACATCGATGCGGTCCGAAACCTCGAAGGAAAACAGCCCGCCAAAGCCGCTGAAGGTGCTCTTCCCGGCATGGTCGCCAAGTGCGGGATGCATGACTTTGGTCACATCCGCATGGGCGTCGAGCCAGGACGCCACTTCGAGCCCGGCTTCATGATGATGGCGCATGCGGAATGGCAGTGTCTCTAAATTACGCAGGACGAGCCATGCTTCGAACGGCGCGAGCTTTGCACCCGTATAGGGATAGATTTCGCTGTTGATCCGGTCGATATGCGCTTTCGAGCCAGTGACCAGACCCGCCACCGTGTCGCTCTGTCCACCGAGATATTTCGAGGCGGCGTGAATGACGATATCGATACCGACGGAGAGCGGCTTCTGAAAGAGCGGCGTTGCCCAGGAATTGTCGACCATCGTTACCACGCCATGGCGGCGAGCGGCCTCGGCGATCGCGGTCAGGTCCTGCAGCTCAAAAACCATCGAGGTCGGGTTTTCGAGATAGGCAAGCTTGGCGCCCGGAAGCGCGGCAAGCATGGCTTGCGTATCGGTGCCGTCGATATAGTCGACGACGACGCCGAAGCGCTTCAGGACTTTTTCGAAGAAGCGGAAGGCATCGCTATAGACGTGCCGGACGGTGACGATACGATCGCCAGGCCCGACGAAGGCGAGAACTGCAGCAGCAATTGCACCCATGCCGCTCGAAAAGGCACGCGCCTCTTCCGCGCCCTCCATTTCGGCGATCTTGCGCTCCAGAAGCCGCACGGTCGGGTTGTCACCACGCGAATAGATCGGCTTCTTCGAGCGTCCGGCGAAGACGTCCTCCAGTTCCTTGTAGCTATCGAACAGGAAGAGCGATGTCTGGTAGATCGGCGGCACGGCCGCGTCGAACGGATCGTCGCGCGGCGGCATCAGCGCATCTGGAATAGCGTGGCGGTAGGCATCGAATCTCGGCGTCTCGTTCATGGCGTTCCTCTTGGGTCAGGAGTGAAGTGTCGATTGGCCAACAAGGCGGCCCGGTGCATCGGTCGGCAGAATGGCAAGCCATTCCCTCCATCCGACAAAGCCGCCGAGGACGGCAGCGAGAATGGCTGCGGCAGCGGCAGCGGCAGAGATGCCGGCAAAGCCCATCCAAAGCGGCAGCAGGAGCAAAAACGGGATCAGCAGATATCCCTGCGGTGCGAGCCCCACGAGCGCGGACAGGCCGGCCCGACCCCGCGATTGCAGCATGACAAGCAGGACGGATTGAAAAGCGGAAAGCGGAAAGATCGGAAAGAGGTGCCGCAGCCAGGCGACTGCCTCATCTACGACGTCCTGGTTATCCGTGAACAGGCGTGCGATCGGCTCGGCAGCCAGGAACAGCAAGATGGAATAGAGCAATGCGACCGGCATCGTCACAGCGAGCATGAAGCGGATCACGGCTTTCAGACGCTCGGCATCGCCAGCGCCGAAGGCATGACTGACGACGCTCTGGGCGCCGAGGCAAAAACCGAACAATGGAAGCTGTCCCAAAGTCATCAGCCGGATGGCAATCGCCGTTGCGGCGACGCCGGTATCGCCGCCATGGACCGCGGCCTCCCGCACCAGGACCAGAAAGCCGAGACCCGTGACAATGCTTGTTGCGGCAGCGGGAAGGCCGATCCGCGCGATCGGCCAAAGCAGTTGCCAACAAATCGCCCCGCCGGTCACGCTTACCGCTCCCCATCGGCACAGGAAGTAGACGGCATAGCATGCAAGGGCTGCAAGGGACGAAACGATGGTCGCCAGTGCCGCGCCGGACGCACCGAGCTTGAAGAGAAAGATGAAGACGGGGTCCAGAACCGCGTTCAAGGCGAAACTTGCGATCAGCACGATCATTGAGAAACGTGAATTGCCCTCGGCGATCGCGATGAAATCGCAGATAGCCTGCAAAAGCCCGAGCGTCACCCCGAAAGCAAGCAGCCGCCCATAATCGAGCCCTGGGGCAAGGAGATTGTCACTGGCGCCAAGCGCCCCGACAAAATCCGGCAGGCTGAGATAGATCAGCATCGACAAGAAGATGCCGAGCGGGATCGTCGCCGCGAGCGCTGTCGTGGCGACCGACGCTGCGGCTTTGATATCCCCTTCGCCAAGGTAGCGCGCAAGCAGCGTCGCAAGCCCGATACCCAGCCCCTGACCGGAGGCCGCGACAAGCAGAAATAGCGGCATGACCAGACTGATGCCCGCCAGCACGTCCGGACCGAGTGCTCCCAGGAAGATCGCGTTGATCGCATGATGGCCGGCACTGGCGGCCAATCCTGCCACGGCTGGAAGCGCGACCGCCAGAACGAGCCGCTTGACGCGCGGATCGTTCATATCGACGGTTGTTTTCATCAGGCGCCTCGCGCCAGCGAGCCAAGGACAGGCTGCCCATCCTCTGTGGGCAAGCCGGTGAGATCCGGCAGTAGCAGCCGGTCCATGAAGAAGCGCTCGCGCAGAAGCATGACCAGCAGCGCCTTTTTGTGCGGGAACTGAATATGCTTGACCTTGGCGAAGCCGGAACGATCGAGATTGCGGATTTGCTGGGCGTGATGATGGATCGGTTCGCCGACGATACGTCGCGTGCGGGGATCGGCCAGGAACATGTAGTGCATCAGCGAGGGCAGCCAGGCGCTGACGAAGGCCTTCCCGCGGAAATCATCCTCACCGATCGCCACATGCCAGCCGCGGTCGTAGCCGTCGGCGTCGTAATGCGGTCCGATCCTGTCTTCCTTCGCCCAATAGAGTTCGAAGTAACCGAAGGGCACACCGCCAAAGGTTCCGATCATCGGCAGAGTGCGTGGATCGGCAAGGCGGCCTGCGATGAAATCACGATGATAGGAAAGATCGCCGCTGTCTTCCCATATGGCAGCAACCCTCGGATCGTTCATCCAGCGGTGGAAATACGGAAGATCGGCCTCGATATCGGCGACATGGAAGCCAAGCTGCGTATTCAGCCAGGGAATGAAGCGGCTGTAGACGCGGCCGGTGGGCTTCGGAGGCCGCTGCGGATGAAGGACGCCATTCGTCAGGATCGGCAATTCCGGATAGGCCTTGGGCGCACTTCCGAGCCAGGATCCTGCCTGCTGGAAAAAGGATTCGGGCCGCACGATGAGGCGCTCGCCGCTACGTTCTATCGCGCCGGTCTCCAGCAGTCGCCTTGCAAGATCATCATCCGCAAGCGCGATCTCGAAGCAAATCAGATGCGGATTGCATGCCAGAATGGCTTCCGACACGGCGTTGACGATATCCTCGCCGGAAAGCGGCGAAACCGCCGTCGAGATTGTATCGAAGACCAGAACATTGGTGGCCGGCCCCGATAGATGACCTGAGGCCACCGTCACTTCGTGATGTTCGACGCGGAAACTTGCTGGTGCAGACCCTGCCGATATGATGAGCGGCTGGCCACAAACCAGCGCGCTGCTCTCAAAGCCCGAAGCCGGCAGGCGCAAATCAAAGGATCTCTCCGCCGCTCCATCGCTCCTCATCGCCAGGGAAACATCCATATTTCATCTCCATATCTTCAGAACCGCCAGCTGAGATCGACAGTTCCAAGCACAGCGCTAATTCTGCGGTGACGAACGACATCGGCAAAAATTCAAAATATTTTCCGGAAATATTTTTTGAAAATCTCCTGAATTTTCCAAAACTCCGTTCGTTATGCAGCTGCATCGATGTAATTTTCGGAGCAACCGAGTTTATCGACGCCAGAAGTCAGAGACATCAATCGATCAAACTTAATATCTACAATAGATATTGAGATGTATACGCTATTGTACTTCGATTGATTAGATATGTATTTCAGTACACTTACGGAGAATGGCGAAGAAATGACTGTCCACGATCGGAACGCCAAGGCAGCAAACGATACGGATTACCTCGCCAAATGCTCGCTGTCGCCAGCACAGTCACGTATCTGGCTCCTATCGGAGACGGGTAACGAAGTCGTCTACGGGCGACAAATACTCGGGATCGTCTTCCCTTCGATCTCTCTTGACCTAGCGCGCGAGGGTCTATCAAAACTTTCTCGGCAACATCCCCTCATCACCTCGGAATTCGAGGCGCGGGCAGGCGGCGGCGTCCAGCAGATCTTAAGAAATGATCGCTTCGTCGAGATCATCGAAACGGCCTTGACGGCAGGCGAAAATCTGGACGAGGCGCTGAGAGTGGTTGCTACGGCAGAACAAGCCCGCCCAATCGACCTCACTGATGGCAATCCGGCCCGCTTCATTCTCCTGACGCAAGAAGGGCGGGCGGTGGGCGCCCTGTTCTCCCTTCACGCAATCCTTGCCGACGCTGCGGCGCTCGACCTGCTCGCAACGGATTTCCTTCGCAACATCGGCGGTCATGACCCAGCGGATATCGCAGAGACGGTGCTGCCCGACGCCGCTTCGTGGATGATTGCCAACGGCGCACCACGCCATGCAGCACCGGAACTGATCGACTTCTGGTTTCAGCGGCTGACGGCTCAGGAGAACATTGCGGCACTCCTGCCGCAAACATCGGCGGGAAAGAACACGGCCGACGAGGCATGGTTCGAGCATATGTTTGACGTGCCGATACAATCGTCCGCTGACATCTCCGAGGACATGCTTGCCTCCCTCGGGATCGCCCTGCGGCGCCATACCGGATACGGCACTCAAAGGATCGGCCTGGTCACGCGTCCGGAAAGGCAAAGAATTGCCGCCCGCAACGAGGACGTGTTGATCCTGACGCCGGAACTCGACGGTGCCATGACGCTCAAGGACGTTCGCAATGCATTCGTAAAGGAAATCGAGACCGTAACCCGGCAATTCGTGTCCTTCGAGGCCCTTGCCGATGCGTTGATAAGACGGGACGAATCCTTCGACACCACCGGCCTCGTCAAGACGCTCCTCGATGTGCGTCCGCCCCTGCATCTCCTGGAAGCAACCTCGAGCGACGTCGCGCTGCGCAGCCCCGTCGAACCGCAGGCGCGCCGCGATGCCGATCTGGTCGTTACCGTTTCCCCGGCATCCGCAGGCAAACTGCGTATCAGCATCGGCTTCGACCCGCAGAAGCATGATCGAAAGCAGATCATCCGCTTCTCCGATGATTTTGCCATTGCGCTTGCGCAATTGAATGCCAATCCCGGCGTACAGGTCAAACACATCCCCTTCGTGTCGCCAGAGGAATTGGAGAGGCTTTCCGCACCCTATCCCGACGCACCGGAAGCGGACGACGGCACACCGATCCACGAGGTCATCTCCGCGCAGGCGAAAAGGCGGCCGAACGCCTTTGCCGTCGCACAGGGCGAGAAATCCGTGACACATGGCGAACTTGAAGCTGCCGCCAACCGGCTAGCCCATCGGCTGATCGCGATGGGGATCGGCCCGGAAAGACGCGTGGCTATCGCCCTTGAAAAATCGATCGATGCCATCATCGCCATTCTTGCTGTGCTGAAGGCCGGCGGCGCATTCACGCCGGTGGAGCCGGATCATCCTGAGGCCCGCAATCGTCACATCCTGACGGCCCCGGGCCTCTCGCTCGTCATTTCCCGGGCAAAGCACATCGCCAACCTGCCGAGCGATATCGCGACACCCTACCTCAATCTTGATGTGACCGATCTGTCCACGGAGAGCGCCGACGCGCCGGCAACGATCATTGCCCCACAGCAGCTTGCCTATGTGATCTACACGTCAGGCTCGACGGGTGTGCCGAAAGGCGTCGCCGTCGAGCACGGCCCGCTTGCGCATCATTGCAAGGCGACTCTGCGCATTTATGAAATGAGCGAGGGATCCTGCGAATATCCGGTACTGCCCTTCACCTCGGACGGCGGCCATGAGCGCTGGATGGTGCCGCTGATGGCAGGCGGCGGTGTGGTGCTGACGCAAGACAAGCTTGCCACGCCCGAAGATGCCTTTGCAGCCATGAAGCGGCACGGCGTCAGCAATGCCAGCTTGCCCACAAGCTATGTGCGCGGCCTTGCCGAATATGCGGGAGAGAACAGCGAAATCCCGCGGCTGCGGCTCTATTCCTTCGGCGGCGAAGCGCTGTCGCAGGCTGTGTTCGACATGATCACCGAGAACCTGAAGGCGCAGTTGCTGATCAACGGCTATGGTCCGACGGAAACGATCATGACGCCGATGATCTGGAAGATCCCGGCAGGAACTCGCTTCGAGGGGACCGTCGCTCCGATCGGCCGCGGCGTTGGCGATCGACGCATCTATGTGCTCGATGCCGACCTCGCGCCCGTCCCGGTCGGTGTAATCGGCGAAATCTATATCGGCGGCAGCGGCCTGGCACGCGGCTATCTCGGCCAGCCGGAGCTGACGGCTGATCGCTTCATTCCGGATCCCTTCACGCCGGGCGGGCGACTGTACAAGTCGGGCGATCTCGGCCGCTGGCGCGAAGACGGGATCGTTGAATTCGCCGGCCGCGTCGATCACCAGATCAAATTGCGCGGTTTCCGCATCGAGCCAGGCGAAATTGAAGCTGTGCTGCGCTCGGACCAACGTGTCGCCGAGGCTGTCATCCTCCTGCACAATGACGGCGGACGGAGCTCGCTCGTCGCCTATGTTGTGCCGCGCGAGGGCGAGAGCTTGAGCGTGACCGAACTGCGCCGCACCGCCATGACCGCCCTGCCCGATTACATGGTGCCGCAAACGATCATGCTGATCGACGGGCTGCCGATGGGGCCGAACAGCAAACTGGATCGCGCCGCCCTGCCGGCACCGCGTATCGAACGCGAAATGGCGGCGCCCGTCAATGACAAGGAAAAAGCAATCCTGGAGGTCTGGAAAGACATCCTCGACATCGGCGATATCGGTGTTACCGAGAATTTCTTCGATATTGGCGGGCAATCGCTGATGGCCGTACGCATCGTCTCCCGCCTGAAGATGCGCCATCCCGAATGGCCGCTATCGATCGCCGACATGTTCAACCATCCGACGGTGCGCGATCTGGCACTGGCGATTGACGGCAGTCGCGACGAAACCGGCGTCGATGTCGTCTATCTTCGCCGTAACGGCGACCGGCCGGTGCTCTATTGCTTCCCGGGCCTGCTCGTCAGCACGCGCGAATATATGCGGCTTGTCGATTATCTCGGGCCGGAACAGCCGGCGACCGGCTTCATCTGCTATTCACTGACCGAGACCAAGACGCTGAGTACCCGCGTCGAAGATATCACGGCGCGCTATGCGGAAGCCGTGCGCAGACAAGCCAAGGACCGGCCGTGCGCCTTCCTCGGCTGGTCGTGGGGCGGGCTGCTCGCCTATGAGGCCGCCCGGCAGCTCGGCGATGAAATCGATCTGCGCATGATCGGCATGGTCGATGTCTGCGACATGGACGAGGAATTTACCGTCGGCATCATGCCGCGCTTCGAAGACGGCATCCGAGATCGCACCCATGCTGCCGTGCAAAGCTGGTTTGCCACCACGCCGATGCGCGAGGATTGGAAGAGACTGTTCGCCGCTATGAACGAGGAGGTTTACGAACAGTTCCTCCACCATGTCGTCAAACATAATGTCAAACTGCCGACGGATGGTCCCGATATCGGCTCGGAAGAACATACGTTCTGGATCCTCATCGATAATGCGATGATCTTCCGAAACTACCGCCTTGAGCAATCCGATTTTCGCATCCATGCCTTTGCGGCCGAGGATTCTCTGACACGCGCCCTCAACGTCATCGACTGGCGGCGCTACTCACCAAATGCCACGGCATCCGAGATCGTCACCGGGACCAACCATTTGACGATCATCGGCAAGACGCCTTTCCATCAGCGTTTCGCCCGGCGGCTCGATCATGCCTTTGCGCCGACATCGCTGTCCAAAGACACCGTCAAGTAACCCCCTCTTCGACATCATTCTGGAGCTGCATCATGACATCGCACGTGCTCGACCTCGCCGGGGCCGGTATCGGTCCCTTCAACCTCAGCCTTGCCGCTCAGCTCGATTCCATACCGCAACTTTCCGTCCGCTTCTTCGAGCGGCGCCCATCCTTCGCATGGCATCCAGGAATGATGCTGCCGGGCGCAGAGATGCAGACCTCCATTCTAAAAGATCTGGTAACGGCCACCAACCCGACAAGTCCGTGGAGCTTCCTCTCCTATCTTGTTGCGCATAAACGCTTTTATCAGTTTCTCAATGCGGAATATGAAGCCGTTCCGCGCAAAGAATTCGCCGACTATCTAGGATGGGTCGCGCGCGGCCTGACCTCGCTCCGCTTCGGCGCCAGCGTCCGGGAGGTCCACGCCAATGACGGCTTCTTCTCCATTGCCACCGAGGATGGCGAAATCAGCGCCCGCAATCTCTCCGTCGGCGTCGGCAAGATTGCGTCTCGTCCAGCCTGGGCCGAACAGCTGCCGAAATCCATGACCTTCCACAGCAGCGAAGCTGCGCAACGTATCGGTGATGTCAAAGCACCACGCATTGCCGTCATTGGCGGCGGCCAAAGTGGCGCCGAGATCGTCGATGCCCTGCTAGACCTGAACGCCGTTTCGACCATTCACTGGATCAGCCGTCGTCCGAATTTCGAGCCGCTCGATGCGACGCCATTCACCAACGAGCTCTTCACGCCAGGCTATATGGAGCGTTTCCACGGGCTTCCGGAGGAGCTGCGGCTCACGCACACACGCCGGCAGGTGCTGGCGAGCGACGGCGTTTCCGCATCCACCTTGAAAAAGCTCTATCGCCGCCTCTACGAGCGAAAGGTCGATGCAGGCGGCCGCCCCGATCACGGCATATCGCTGCGCCCGTTCCGCAACGTCATCGCAGCCGAGCAGGATGGTCCCGAAATCACGCTGACCATGCGCAACGGTTTCGATGACAGCGTCGAGACGCTTGTTGTCGACATGGTCGTTCTTGCAACCGGCTATCGCTTTGTCCTTCCGCAATTCCTGCATTCGCTCGAAAATCGCATCGAACTCAACTCCATCGGTGAACCGGTGCTGGAAAGCGACTTCTCGCTGGCATGGAACGGGCCGCGTGAGAACCGCATCTTCGTTCTCAATGCCGGACGCCATAGCCACGGCATCGCCGAACCGCAGCTCAGCCTCGCCGCATGGCGCAGCGCCGTGATTGCCAATGCATTGCTCGGTCGCCCGCATTTCGATCTCGATCAGCTCGATCCGATCGTGCAGTGGGAAACGCACGGGCAGCCATCGAACCTTCCCTCTCACATGGGACAGGCAGCGGAATAGGTGAAGACGAGCCAATTGCAGAAAGCGACAGCACAGGTGGAGCTTCATAGCCTGTGCTTGTCTGATGACATCCTTATATCGGAAACGATTTTGAGCGCGCCGGAAAAAAGCCGTGCCGCGGCATTCAGATCATGCTCGGCGCGGCGCCTTTTCGTTGCCGGACGGGTGCTGTGCCGAAGCATTGTCGCCAATCTGCTTGGCTGCGCCCCGCAAGCACTTTGTCTCGCGATTACCCCTTCCGGCAGGCCCTACCTGCGTGATTACCCGGACATCGACTTCAATCTCTCTCACACCAAAGACCACATAGCGCTCGCGATCTGTCGCGGCGGCCGCGTCGGTATCGATATCGAGCGCCTCGACGCATTTTCGGAGAAAGAAGCCTTCGAGATCATGCCGATGATCCTTTCCGAACAGGAGCTCAATCAGGTGCATCAATTGGATGAGCGATATCGCCACAATGTTTTTCTCGCCTGCTGGGTTCAGAAAGAAGCTGCGTTGAAATGCTTCGGCCAGGGTTTTCTGGCCGACCCGCAAAGCGTGATGCTGGCGCCGGGAAATACAACCTTTGAAGGCAAAATCCGGATATCGGACGAAGCGATTTTCATCCATTCCGGCAGGATCAGCAAAGGAGAAAGCGGGGATTTTCAATGGGCTATCGCGACCTCAAGAGCTGTGGCACGGCCGCAATGGCAGCATCACAAAAGCGGGATTTTCTTCTAGATCGCTAAAAAAATTAAAATAAAATCAGGTGGATAAACCTTGATTTAGGAGATGCTTCGCTTTTCGACTCCGCTATCTTGACTATCATTGTCATGTTTTATAGGTTCCCTCTCAAAAAGAGGGGCACACAGAAATGCAACTTTGGATTTCAGCGAGAGCCCGACATGATTGCCAACCATTTGCAGTCGACTTCCAATGAGCAACTCCAAACAGCACTTCACGCCTATCCGAAGCTCCTCTCCGTCGCACGCAGGATCACCGGCTGCATGAGTTTGGCCGAGGATGTCGTGCAGGAAGTTCTCCTGCAACTGGTCTCCAAGCCGCTGAAGGAGGATATAGCGGCTCCCACGCCCTATGTGATGCGCATGGTGCGCAATCTGGCAACCGATCATATGCGGCGCCGGCAATATGAGCGGGGCCTGTTCGTCGAAGAGGAAGTCGGCGGCAATACCTCGGCCTATGGAAGCCCCGAGGAGCATCTTCACGAGGCCCAGGCCTACAAGGCCTTCCGCTGCACGGTCGAATCCATGCCCGCCAGAACCCGGAAGTTCTACGAAGAGCACTATTTCGACGATATCCCGCAAAACATCATTGCCAAAGAGGCGGGCGTATCCTGCGCCCTTGTTTGCGGCCTTCTGCGGGAGGCGCATTCGCGATGCCTCGCCGCCATTTCGCTCGAGGCCGACCATGCTTGCGCTGCCGGCGGCAGCCACAGACGAAACCGAACAACACGGGTGCGGGAGATGCGGGCCTGATGGCGGTTCGCCACCATCGCCTGCGGACACCGCGCTCCATCGCCAGGAAAAGGAAGAACAGATGCAGGAAGCCATCGAGATAACCAAATCCAAAGGCGCCATCTGTCGTGACATCATGTCGGAATTGACCGACTGGTTTACCGACCCCGATGTCATCGAAGCCTGTGCGGGTGCCGTGGAGACCCTGCCGATGTTCGGTTGCGTCGAGGCGGATACCGTTGCCGGCTTCGTTGCGCTGCGCGCCCATCCGCCAGCCGCCATGGAGATTCTCGTGATAGCAACCAGGCGCCGACACCATCGCAGCGGCGTCGGCAAGCGATTGCTGGCCGCAGCCGAAACCTTCGCCCGCGATTCCGATTGCAAGCTTCTGACGGTCAAGACACTTGCGCCGCGCGGTCGGGACGAACCGCAATATGAAAAGACCCGCGCCTTCTACGATAGAAACGGCTTCATCCGCGCCGAGATATTTCCAACCCTTTGGCGTGAAAGCGATCCGTGCCTCTTCTTCGTCAAGCCTTTAACCTCGATCAACTAACGCAGCGCTTCACCGGCTCCCGGAATTCTGGGAGCCGATCGGCTTCAGCAGGAATATTAATGAAAAACGATAGGATCACCGGAAACGGTCAAAGTCACGCAACGGTTTTTTCGACAGAGGGCTTGCGTTTCGAGGTCGACGGCAAGACCATTCTTCACCCGCTCGATATCAGCTTCAAGGCGGGCGAGATTTCCGGTCTGATCGGCCATAACGGCTCCGGCAAATCCACGCTGATCAAACTGCTGGCCCGGCAGATTCAGCCGACCGGCGGGCGCATCTTGTTCGATGGCGTGGCCGCCGGCTCCTACGACATGCGCGCCTTTGCCCGCGCCGTCGCCTATCTTCCGCAGGACACCAGTTCCGCTGCCGGCATGACCGTCGAGGAGCTTGTCGCCTGCGGTCGTTATCCCTGGCATGGCGCGCTTGGGCGGTTCACCGATATCGACCGGGAAAAAGTCGAGACCGCGATGA
Organism: Rhizobium sp. AB2/73; assembly: GCF_020871915.1. Lineage (NCBI taxonomy): Bacteria > Pseudomonadati > Pseudomonadota > Alphaproteobacteria > Hyphomicrobiales > Rhizobiaceae > Rhizobium > Rhizobium sp. AB2/73. Next base: position 903,967 of record NZ_CP067072.1, read on the forward strand.
AGCTCACGCATGTCGATACGCTGGCAGGCCGGATGGTGGATACGCTCTCCGGCGGCGAGCGCCAGCGTGTCTGGATCGCGATGCTGGTTGCCCAGGACAGCCGCTGCCTGTTGCTCGACGAGCCGACATCGGCACTCGACATCGCCCACCAGATGGAAATCCTCGGGCTCGTGCGCGAGCTTTGCCGGACGAAGGATCTGAGCGTCATTCTCGTCCTGCACGATATCAATGTCGCGGCACATTTCTGTGATCATCTGCATGCGCTGAAGCAAGGGCGCCTCATTGCAGCAGGCCCGTCGCCGAGCCTCATGAAGGCCGAAACGCTCAATACGATCTACGGCACCAACATGGGCGTCACCGCCCATCCCGTGCATGGAACGCCGCTTGCCTATGTCATTTGAAAGCAGCTTCGAGAACCTGATGCTCTCCCGCCGCACGCTGCTTGCTGCTGCGGCACTTTTTGCCGTTCCGCAAGCGGGGGTAGCTGCAGAAACCATGTCCGGCCCGATCGTTTCCCTCGATTACGGCCTGGCGTCGACACTGCTGGCGCTCGGCGTCACGCCCGCCGCAATCGCCTCGCTTGCCGATTGGGACACATGGGTCGTCGAACCGAAAATGCCTGGAGGTGTCATCGATCTCGGCACCACCAGCGAGATCAATCTCGAGGTCCTGGCAAGCATCAAACCGGCGCTGATTCTGACGACGCCCTATCTCGCGCCTTTGAAACCGCAATTGGAGGCAATTTCGCCGGTCCTGGAACTGACGATCTATGCCGAAGGCGGCGAAGCTTTGCCACGCTCCATCGAGGCGACGCGTCAGTTGGCCGACGCCATCGGCCGGCGGCAACAGGCGGAAGAATTCCTTGCCCGGTCGGAGCAATTCTTCGACGACTGCGCAAACCGCGTCAAAAAGCTCAACCCTCCACCATTGGCGCTCATCAATTTTGTCGACCCGCGCCATGCCCGCATCTATTGCGGCGCTGGCCTCTACCAGAACGCCATGACCAGGATCGGGCTCAAAAACGCCTGGGCCAGACCGGGCGATTACTGGGGCTTCGAGACGATCGGGCTGGAGCAATTGGCGACGCTCGATCAAAGCCTGCGCCTCATCGCATTCGAACCACTGCTACCGCCGAACGTTCTCGACAATCTGCAGGATAGTCCGCTGTGGACCAGCCTCCCTTTCGTTAGAGACGGGCGCGTCTCCGTGCTGCCGGGCACATTGATGTTCGGCATGGTGCAGGAAGCGAAGCGCTTTGCGCGCATATTGCTCGATCATCTGGAAACAGTCGCATGATCCGCACCGAAGCAAATAACGTCCTCGGTGCTCCAGCCGTGGCTCTGACGCTGTTCGTGCTTGCCGGCCTGCTTGCCTGGCATCAACTGGCGCCTGACCTTTCACGCTTGTTCGAGCAGGAAGCAGGTTACGATCCGCAGCGCTTGCTGCTCGTCTATTCCACCCTACCGAGGATCGTTACCGCATTGCTGGCCGGCGCCGCACTTTCGCTCTCTGGAAGCCTGCTGCAGCAGGTGCTGCGCAATCCGCTCGCCTCGCCCTCCACACTTGGCATTTCCGCAGGCGCCAATCTTGCGCTCGTTGCCGTCATGCTCGCCTTTCCGGCCCTTCAGGGCCTCAGCCGCGATGCGGTTGCGCTGTTCGGCAGCGCCGCCGCTGCGGCAGTCGTTTTCCTGATCGGTGCAAGACGGGGCTTCTCGCCCTTGGCGCTGGTGCTTGCCGGCCTGATCGTCGGCGTCTGGAGCGGAGCGCTTGCCGCCATTCTCGTCTTGATGAACGATCGCTACCTCTCCGGCCTGTTCATCTGGGGGGCTGGATCGCTGGCCCAGCAGAGCTGGACCATTCCGCTTTCCCTTCTCCCGAAAATCCTCATCCTTTCTATCGCGGCCCTGCTGATGGCGCGACCGCTAGCGCTCATGGAACTTGGCGATAGCGGCGCGAGCGGACTTGGTCTGTCGGTCAGGCACACGCGCATTGCTGCCGTTTGCATTGCGATTGCGCTTGCCGCGATCGTCACCAGCGCCGCTGGTGTTATCGGCTTCATCGGTTTGATCGCTCCGCGTATAGCCCAGCTTGCCGGCGCCCGACGGATGAAGAGCCAGCTCATCTGGTCGCCCTTCATTGGCGCAGGCTTGCTGCTGCTCACCGATGAGGCTCTGGTGCTGTTTTCCGGAGCCTCTTCGACCTTCTTGCCGACGGGTGCCATCACTGCGTTGCTGGGCGCGCCATTGCTGCTCCTGATGCTGCCGCGCTTGAAGGCCGTGCAACGCAGCACGCCGTCTCCCTCTCAGAATGGCAACCGCGCCTTACACGCACCGCGCGTACTCTTGCTTGCATCAGTTCCGGCGTTCGTCCTTCTGCTGGCCGGCGCGGTCTTCTTCGGGCGCGCACCGGATGGAACATGGACGCTGCTTGCCTATCCCCATTGGCTCGACGTGCTGCCCTATCGCCTTCCACGCATCGCCGGTGCCTTTGCTGCGGGCGCGATGCTTGGCGTCGTCGGCGCCATCCTGCAACGGCTCAGCGGCAACGAGATGGCAAGTCCGGAGGTTCTGGGCATTTCGGCAGGCGCTACCCTTGGCGTCACCGCCGCGCTTTTCCTTCTACCCGCTCCCGGCATGGCCGCCCAACTGAGCTTCGGTGGTATCGGTGCCTTCGCCGTCCTCATCGCCATCTTCCTGTTCGGCATCCGGTCCGGCTTCGCGCCGGAACGGGTACTTCTGACAGGCATCGCGCTCGGAGCTATGCTGGATGCCTTCATCAGCGTGCTGGCCGCGAGCGGCGATCCGCGTGCAATGATCGTGATGCAGTGGATGAGCGGATCAACCTATCTCGTTGATACAACGAAGGCAATCTCTGCGGCGATAGCAGCAGCGACAGGCCTTGCGCTTGCCTTTCTGGCCCGTCGCTGGCTCGATCTGCTACCGCTTGGGACCCAGGCGGCCCAGGCAATCGGCGTTCGCGTCAACTTTGCCCGGGCCTGCCTCTTTGCTCTTGCCGCAGCCATGACCGCAGCCGCCACCCTCGTCGTCGGGCCTTTGAGCTTCATCGGCCTCATGGGGCCGCATCTGGCACGCGAGCTCGGCCTGCGGCGCGCCGCACCCCAGCTTACCGGCGCGACACTCGCCGGCGGCGGCCTCATGGTGCTCGCGGACTGGTTCGGCCGAATGATCGTCTTTCCCTACCAGATGCCCGCCGGCCTGGTTTCCGCCCTCGTCGGCGCCCCGCTGCTGCTGATATTGCTGATGAAGCGGCGTAGAGGGCATAGTCTGACGTAGCAGACGCTCCCCGAGCGCGGCATATATGCAAACGGGATGCTTGCTAGCCGAAGGCGGGCGGTGTGCGTGTGTTGCTACAATGGCTTCGATCAGACGCGATCCAGGAACTCGAGCACTCGGCTCGTCAGCAGTGCGGTTGCACCCGCATCATACGACGGGAGAGAACTGTCGGCGAAATAGTGCTGATTGCCGGGATAAAGAAAAAGCTTCGCGTCCTCGGCCCTTGCCACGATCTCACGGGCGGCATCGATATCACCTTCGCCTACGAAGATTGGGTCGTTTTCCATCCCATGAATCTGGACCGGGACGCCACGCGGCCAAGGTCCGAAGGCCCATTCGCCACTGATCGGCAGGCAGGAATGGAAGAAGAGAGCTCCTCGGGCTCCGGGCCGTGTCTGGGCCAGCTTCTGGGCAGGTAGCACACCGAACGAGAACCCGGCGTAGACGAGCGCAGGAGGCAGTTCGTCGGCAACGCCGGCGCCGCGCTCCCGCATATGGTCGAACCCAATCCGCTCGATATAAGCGAGCCCCTCTTCGATGCTCTGGAAAGTGCGCCCGTCGAATAGATCAGGCGTGTGCACGATGTGACCGGCGCCCCGCAACACATCAGCGAACGCGCGCACACCCGGGGTCAATCCTTGTGCGTGGTGGAACAAAAGGATCTCGGCCATACGGAACCTCTCCTGGGATGGTCGGGCATATTTTCTGCCAGGCTACAGCCTCATCGCCGCATCGGCAAGAATGCGGATATCTTGCGCGATAGGCTCAGGCGACAAGGTAGCCTTGCTTACAATAAGGTCGAGTTCGGCCGACGAGGAGGCTATCAGGGCGGAGCGGGCGCCGCGCAGAATACGGCGCCCCGATAAATTTACCAGCGATACTTCAATGAAGCCGTGACGTTGCGGCCCTGTCCGAGGTAGCAATAGCCCTCGTTGCAGACCGTCAGGCGGCGGTTGGCAATGTTGCGGACGTCAACAGAAGCGGTGAGGCCCTTGTATTTCTGGTCGATCGCGCCGAAGTCGTAAGAAAGCGCAGCGTCGAGATAGAAGCTCGCGTCGTTCTTGGCGGTATTGGCCGTGCTGGTGTAGGTCTCGCCGGTATAGCGAATGCCGGCACCGACGGTCAGACCCTTGGCAGCCGAATCCTCCTGGAAGGTATAGTTCGACCACAGGCTGACGATGTTCTTCGGCGTCACCGCAGGTGAGTTGCCTTGATCGTCGCCCCGCGTAATTTCGGAATGATTGTAGGAATAGGCGGCAATCACGTCCCAACCATCGGTAATATTCGCCCTGGCCTCCAGCTCGATCCCCCTATTCGTCACCTCGCCCAGCGAGGCATAAACGAGTGTCAGCGGGTCGACCAAGACCGGCTTGTTCTTCTCGACGAGGTGATAGGCAACAGCCGAAAGCAGGATGTCGGTGCCCGGCGGCTGATATTTCACGCCAAGCTCATACTGCTCGCCCTTCGTCGGATCGAGGATGTTGCCGGATGCAGACCGCGCCGTGACCGGATTAAAGGAAGTCGAATAGCTCGTGAAAGGCGCAATGCCATTGTCGAAGAGATAGAGCGCGCCGAGCTGGTAGGAAAACGCATTCTTGTTGAGACTGTCGTTCGTGGTCGTATCGGTGGAAACAATGGTGGTGTCGGTCGACTGCTTCACCCAGGTCTGACGGCCGCCAAGCGTGAAGCGCCACTTGTCAAGTTCAATCTGATCGATGGCATAGGCGCCGAACTGCTGCAGGCGGCCATCAACCCGGCTGAAATTATAGGCGGGCGTCGGACCCGATACTCCGTAGGTCGGGTTGTCGATATCGAAGTCATAGGCGGGGCTGGTCGTTGCATCCATCCCGTAGGCGAATGAATCGCTCATGCGGGTATAGTCGAGACCGAACAGCATGGTATGGGCTGCCGGGCCGGTATCGAATTTGGATTCTAGCTGGTTGTCGACCTGGAAGACATTCATCCTGTCCCCGATCGCGGTCGCATAGCGTTGCGCGACGTCTCCGGCCCAGTCGAGGGTGCTGAGATAGCGTGCTTTCAGATCAAGATGCGAAAAGCGAAGGTTCTGACGGAAGGTGAAGCCGCCGTCGAACTCGTGTTCGAACTGATAGCCGACCTGCTGCTGCTTGGTCCTCTGATAATCGTAATCCGGGTCGCTGTCGCGATAATCGAGAACATTGCCATCGGGGCCGATCATCGCGCCGACATTTGCATCCGTTTCCGTGGATTGCGCCGAGCCATATATGGTGATTTTCGTCGTGTCATCCGGCTTCCAGGTGAAGGACGGCTGGATCAGATAGCGATCGTCGGCAATATCGAAATTGGTGTCGCCCTTTCGGGCCAGGCCGACGATGCGATACAGCATGCTGTCATCGTCCTGATTGACCCGGCCGCCGAAGTCGAACATCGTCTGCGCGCGGTCCGATGTCCCGTAGAGAACACCGACCTCCCTGATCGTCTCGTCTATCGGCAGCTTCGATATCTTGTTGACGATGCCGCCCGGAGAACCGGCACCATAGAGAACCGATACCGGCCCCTTGATGATCTCGACACGGTCGAGCGAATAAGGATCGGTCCGGAACATGGCATAGTTCATATAGGGCTGACGCAACCCATCGCGATAGTCGCCGACGGTGGTGATGTCATTACCGCGAACATAGATCTGGTCGAAGCGCGGATCGAAGCCATAGGAACCGGTCTGGACGCCGGCGGAATAACGCACAGCCTCGACGATGTCCTGCGCGCCGCGCTCTTCCAATTCCTTCTTGGTGATGACCGAGACGGAACGAGGGGTTTCGACCAGGGGCGTATTGATCTTAGTGGCACCCTGACTCTTCTTTGCCGCTACGGTCGTATTATCGCTTGCGTCACTCGATTGGCCGCTAACGACGATCGGCGCGAGCTGAGTGGCACCTCCATCATTCGCATTGGCCGCAGCGTCCTGCGCAAAGGCATTTCCACTGAAAGCAAATAGTGTTGCAAGTGCGGTGGCGCCGCTTGCAAGCTGGAATCTCTTACGTGTCAAATTACTGATATAATTATGGGATTTCTGCTTCATAAGCCCTTTGCGCCTGCCCGTTGCTGAAAAAGATGGCGCAAATTAGTTCGCAGGCACAGCCGGCGTCAAGAATACATGAGTACAAGAGTCATATTTTTTTATTGGTTTCCACCTTATGTTGCAGAATGGCTCCGCTGGCCGAATACCGGATTACGGAAGACACCTGAAAATTACGCTTAGCAAAGCATCTGGCCCGCTTGCCAGATCGCACCACCCATAATATGAGAAATTTCATCATCTTTCAAACATCGGCGCCTGTTGCTCCTGCGCCTTACATGATCGGTCAGCCGGAGAGGCCATGTCCCATACCTCGTCACATAATGCCGCTGCCATTCTGGCGCCGGTCACCCTTCCCGGCTGCACATTCATTGACCTGAAGTTCGACAATGCCGATCATCCGCACAGGATCTTTCTTTATCGCCCGGACAAGCCGGCACCGCGGGAGGGTTGGCCGATCCTATACCTGACCGACGGGAACGCCTGTTTTGCGACCGCTGTCGACGCACTCAAAGTACAGGCGAGCTATCCGAACGGAACCAATGTCGCGGAAGGCGTCATCGTTGCCATCGGCTATCCCACGGACGAGCCATATGACCCGCTCCGCCGCTCCTGGGATTTGAGCCCACCGCCCGGACGCGTCTATCCGCCATTTTTCCCCGATACGCCGGATGTGAAGACCGGCGGCGGCGAGCGTTTTCTGGCGCTCATCGAGGATGAGCTTAAGCCTTGGATAGAGCAGCAGGTCCCGGTCGACAGCTCACGCCAGACACTTTTCGGCCATTCGTTCGGCGGCCTGTTCACGCTCTACGCGCTGTTTTGCAAACCCGATGCCTTCAGTCGCTGGATTTCCGCAAGCCCGGCGATCTACTGGGAAGATGCCGCTATTCTTTCGATGGAGAGAGAATTCGTCGACAGGCACAAAGAGCCGCTCGATATGGAACTGCATCTTTCCGCCGGTCAGTATGAAGGCGAGACCTTGGCGCCCTTCCATAAAGGCACAGCCGAAGAGCAGAAACGACAGGAACGGGCTAAAGAAACCCGCACGATCGAACTCGCCCGCGAGATGGCTGCAAGATGGGCCAAACTGGCGTCATCCACAGGAACGATAACCTTTGAGGAATATGCCGGAGAGAACCATATGTCGGTCCTCCCGGTCGCGCTGAACCGAGCCGTCCAGATCGCATTTCGAAGAAAGAAATCGATCTGAAATTCATAGGCTTGCGGCCTAAAGTTGCAGCTTAATCTCCGACTAGCCATCGCTCTTCGTGTACTTGGCGCGAAGAGGCACATTCGGCGTGTATTTCTGGCCTCTTGCTTTAGGTCAATCGGCCAAATTTAACCATCGGTTAACCATAATCACCTTTATTTGCTATAGTGAATACAAGCATTTGATTCCAAAGACCGTCGCGCAATTTGCCGATGAATGTGACCACACAGGATTGCCGCGATCTAAGAGATGCATTTTTCAAAGACGATAGCGTTGATGATATTGGCCTGCCTCGGCGCCGGTTGCACGACGACCGGACAGGTTCGCCAGTCGATCGGCGTGGAAACGGTCACGAGTGACAAAGCACTGGCTTTTCCACCGCCAGGCGGGCCGGCGATCGTTAATGTGGTCGAGCGCAGACGCACCAAGGATGTCGAGCAGACAATCGCGCTTTCGACCTCGTCTTCCGTCTCAGGCCAGAATTTCCTCAAGGTTCAGTTTCTTGGGCTAACGGGTTCAAGTCCCGCACTGGGGAGCCGGCCCTACAATACGATCAGCGAAGGCGCCATTGCTCGCGAAATGGCGGCTGCGGTGCCTGGCGTGCGGCTCGCGCGCTCGGCGACCTTCGTTCAGAACAACTACGGTCCCTTTGGTTATGCTTCCGGCCAGAGCCATACCGGCGATACCTGTCTTTATGCCTGGCAGCAGGTGAAGGCCGGCTTTGCGCCGGCCCAGGAGCAACGCAATTTCGGCATGGTACAGGTGCGCATCCGGCTCTGCGACGCTCATGCGAGCGAAGGCCAGCTGTTGAGCACGGTCTATGGTTATACGATCGCCGGCCATTTTGCCGGCGCCGCACTCAACCCTTTCGGCGCGCCCCGCGGCGCGGATGCCGTTCTGGGCAAGCCCGGCGAACCGGTCTATCCCGACGCCACCCCTTATCGCACGGCACCCATCAGCATTGGCTACCAGAACCGCACCGCCGCAGCGCGTCCGACGGTCGTGCGCCGACCGGTCATGATGAAACCTCAGCCGCAGGCGGCGCCGGCTCTGCCGCCGATGATCGGCCCGCGCGTACCACTGCCTGATGGGCAGACCGATCAACCGCAGACAAATGGCGCGAATGGTGCAAGTTCGATGGCAGCGCCGCCACCTGCGAATACCGCAAGCAATATCGTCGTGCCTTTACCGGACTGTAACAGGGCAACTGGCATATCTCAGGGGTGCCGCTAGCAGGCGGCGCTGCTTGGGGGCGCCAGGATGGCGTCTGGCAATACCTTTGAAGGAACACCGATGCAGACTGCACGCAGCATCTTGATATGGGCCGTGATAGCGCTATGCGGAATCGTGCTGATCACGTTGCCGGTCAACCTTCAAACGCAGCTGATTGCCAGCACCGTGGTTGTCACCCTGATGGCGATCATCAAGATCCTCAAGCGTCAGGGAACATGGCGGCTGGTCGCCCTCGCCTTCGGCACGGCGATCGTTCTGCGCTATGTTTATTGGCGCACGTCCTATACGATACCGCCCGTCAACCAGCTGGAAAACTTCATTCCCGGCCTGCTGCTCTATCTCGCCGAAATGTACAACGTGGCGATGCTGATGCTCAGCCTCTTCATCGTCGCAACGCCGCTGCCGCCGCGCACCACGCGCGCTTCCGAAACCAAGAACTTCCCGAGCGTCGATGTTTTCGTGCCGTCCTATAATGAAGACACCAATCTTCTTGCCAACACGCTTGCGTCCGCCAAGGCGATGGATTATCCGGCCGACAAGCTCAAAGTGTGGCTGCTGGACGATGGCGGCACATTGCAGAAGCGCAATTCGACCAAGATCCTGGAGTCGCAGGCCGCAATCGCGCGCCATGACGAACTCAAGCGACTTTGCGCCGATCTGGATGTCGAATATCTGACGCGCGACCGCAACGAACATGCCAAGGCCGGCAACCTCAACAACGGGCTGGAGCATTCGAACGGCGACCTGATCGCCGTTTTCGATGCCGACCATGCGCCTGCGCGCGATTTCCTGCGCGAAACCGTCGGTTACTTCGAGGACGATCCGAAGCTTTTTCTCGTTCAGACCCCTCATTTCTTCATCAATCCGGACCCGCTGGAGCGCAATCTGCGCACCTTCGACAGCATGCCGAGCGAGAACGAGATGTTCTACGGCATCATCCAGCGCGGCCTCGATAAATGGAATGCCGCCTTCTTCTGCGGTTCGGCCGCCGTGCTCAGCCGCAAGGCGCTGCAATCGCAAAATGGCTTTAGTGGCATCAGCATCACGGAAGACTGCGAAACCGCGCTTGCGCTTCATGGAGCCGGCTGGAACAGCATCTATGTCGACAAGCCGCTGATTGCCGGCCTGCAGCCGGCGACCTTCGCAAGCTTCATCGGCCAGCGCAGCCGCTGGGCGCAGGGCATGATGCAGATCCTGCGCTTCCGCTTCCCGCTCCTGAAGCGCGGCCTGACGCTGCCGCAACGGCTCTGCTATATGTCGTCGACGCTGTTCTGGCTGTTTCCGTTTCCGCGCGTCATCTTCCTGTTCGCGCCGCTCTTCTATCTTTTCTTCGATCTCGAGATCTTTACCGCATCGGGCAGCGAGTTCCTCGCCTATACTCTTGCCTATATGCTCGTGAACCTGATGATGCAGAACTATCTCTACGGGTCTTTCAGATGGCCCTGGATTTCCGAGCTCTACGAATATGTCCAGACGGTGCACCTGTTGCCGGCGGTCGTCTCGGTCATGCTCAATCCCCGCAAGCCGACCTTCAAGGTTACTGCCAAGGACGAGTCAATCGCCGTCAGCCGGCTTTCGGAAATCAGCCGCCCATTCTTCGTCATCTTCGCCGTTCAGATCATCGCGCTGGCGGTCACAATCTACCGCATCTATGCAGAGCCCTATAAGGCCGACGTTACCCTCGTCGTCGGCGGCTGGAACATCATCAACCTCGTCCTTTCCGGCTGTGCGCTCGGCGTCGTCTCCGAACGCGGCGAACGCGCTTCTTCGCGGCGCGTCAGGGTCGACCGCCGTAGCGAATTCGGGATCGACGGCCGCTGGAATTCCGCTTCCATAGAGGACGTCTCCGTCCACGGGGCCAGGCTGAACGTCTTCAACAAGGATCTGGAACCGGTCAAGGTCGGCTCGGAAGCAACCATACGCTTCCAGCCTTATAGCGGCGCCGAGATGGTGACCTTGTTGGTCGTCGTCCGCAATATCGAGCAGATGGGAGATATTACGGCCATCGGCTGCCAATATGTTCCGAGGGGTGCTGCAGACCATCGTCTGATCGCCGACCTCGTCTTTGCCAATTCCGATCAATGGACGAAGTTCCAGCAGGCGCGGCGGCGCAATCCGGGCATCATCCGCGGAACCTTCTGGTTCCTGAGCATGTCGCTCTATCAGACCAGCCGCGGCCTGATCTACCTGTTCAGGGGTGTTGGCTCGGATCGCACACAGCAGCGGCAGGATGCGAAGGCCAGAAGCTGATGACCCGCGCCCTCCCTGCCCTCCTGCTTCTCCTTGGCGCCGTTACGGCACAGGCACAGACGATGCCTTTCGACATGTCCGGCGAGCGGCCGAAAGGCGAAGCGCCAACGGCGCCTCAGATCGTAACTCCGCAAACTGCCGTGCCGCAGACAGAGCGGCCGAAGGCAGCGGTGCCTCCGGTCACGGTCCCCCAGACCGTCGCACCACAGACAGCGGCTCCTCAAGCTGTTCCGCCCCTGGTCATGACGCCGCCGACCATTGCTCCGCAGACGGCAGCGCCGCAGGTTGCAACCCCTGTCACTCCCGCTCAGACGACACCGCAAGTGGCGCCAAAGGCGAAACAGGCAACCGCCAGCACCGACCCATCGGCATTCCGCCGCTATGTCGTTCCCTACGCAAAGCTGCGATTGGAGGGTGAAGCCGATCGCAAGTCCTGGTCGATCTATCTGACGCCGGAGCAGGCGGCGGCGCCCGCGAAACTTACCTTTGCCTACCAGAACGCGGTGGTCGTCGCCCCGGAGGCATCGCAGCTTACGGTCCTCGTGAATGACCGCGCCGTACATCAGCAGCAGATCGGCTCCTCGGACAACGAGTCGGATATCAGCTTCGATATCCCGCGCGGGCTGCTGCAGCCCGGCGCCAATCTGTTGACCTTCGAGGCGACGCAGCGCCACCGCGTCGACTGCGACATTCCGTCGACCTACGAGCTTTGGTCCGATATCGATCCCGCAAGAACCTATCTCAGCTTCGCCAGTCGCGAAGCGGAGAAACTCTCCACCACCGATGCGATCCGCGCGATCGGTGTCGACGGTACCGGCAAGACACGGTTCAATCTGGTCGTGCCGGCATTGGCTCAACCGGGAACGACCAAGCCGATCCTGCGTCTGGCACAGGGACTGGCGCTTTTGAGCGGAATGCCGAACGAAGCCTTTTCGTTCGGCACGGATGCCCTACCTGCAGCAGGCCCCGGCAAGATGACCGTCGCCGTCGGGACGCCCGCGGAGCTGCAGCCCGTCTTTGCCGTTCCGGCCGCAGCCCAAAATGGGGCCTTGGCGACATTTGCGACGGACCCACGCAGCGGTCAGCAGCTTCTCCTCATCAGTGGCCCGTCCTGGCAGGCGATCTCGTCTGCAATCGACATGGTTGTGTCGCCGACCGAACGCGCGCCGGGCACTCGCCGTGATCTGCTGGTAACACAGCGATGGTCTGCACCCGATGCGCCGCTGATCTATTCCGGCACCAGTCTTTCCTTCGAGCAGTTGGGCGTCAGGACGACGGAATTCTCCGGCCGGCGTTTCCATACCAGCTTCAACGTGGCGATCCCGTCCGATTTCTATGCGAATGCCTATGGCGAGGCCACCATTCTGCTGGATGCGGCCTATGCCAAGAATGTGCGTCCGGGCAGTCATATCGACGTATACGTCAACGGCAGCATCGCCACGACCAAGCCGATCACTGCAACCGGCGGCGGCATCTTCCGGCAATTGCCCATCCGCATCACCATGCGGCATTTCAAGCCGGGCCTGAACACGATCACGCTTGAAGCCATATTGCTCGCCGATGAGGATACCGCCTGCGCGCCCGCCGCGACATCGAGCACGACACCGCGATTTGCACTATTCGACACGAGCCAGTTCATCGTACCGGATTTCGCTAGAATCGCACAGCGCCCGAACCTCGCGGCTCTCGCCGGCACAGGCTACCCCTACAGCCGGGAGACCGAGTCCGCCGCACTCTTCATCGACCGCCCGGATGCTGACACATTGTCCGCGACCGCAACGCTCCTAGGCCAGATGGCTCTCACCGCCGGTCACCCCATCCCTTTCGAACCGACCGCCTCGCCGAATAACGTCGGCACTCGTAGTGCGTTGTTCATAGGTTCCGTTTCGCAGCTGCCATCGACAATCCTTTCGCAAATGAATATCGCGGCTGCCAGCCAGGTGGCCTGGCGTCCGCCCGCCCCTGGCCAGGGTAATATCCCGGAAGCCTCCGTGACGATTGCCGATTGGCGCTCCCGCATCAGCGGCGGGTTGCTGCAGGGGCAGATGCAGAGCTTCCAGCAATGGATGCACCGCAATTTCGATATCACCTTGAGCTCGCTTCGCTTCATCCCCGGTTCGGAGCAGGTGTTCACCCCATCGAATGCCAATAGCTTCCTGATCGCCCAAGAAGCAAACCCGACTAACAATGCAACCTGGACGGTTGTCACCGCGCCAAGCGCCGAAGACCTGCGCGCAGGCGCCGAGGCGATGACCGCGCAAAATACCTGGTCGCAGATCAGCGGTCGCATCACCGTCTATTCCGGCAAGACGGGAAAGATCGATACCGTGCCCGTCAGCCGGTTCACCTTTGTCGTCTCTCAACCCTGGTCGCTGACGAATTATCGGCTGATCGCCGCAAATTGGCTTTCCAGCAACATATTGTCCTACGCCTTCCTGTTCGTGGTCGGCTCGTTCCTGCTCGGGGTGAGCACGGCAAGCGTTCTTTCCAAGATCGGCAGGCGCGAATGAAACTTCGGCGCCTTGTTCTTGCGGTCTGCAGTGCTGCCATTCTTGCGGCAGCGCAGCCGGCTGCTGCTCAACGCACGGCGATCGATCCGCAGGCCTGGACTGCCTACAAAGCGAAATTTCTCGATGTGAACGGACGCATCATCGATAACGGCAATGGCGGCATCAGCCATAGCGAGGGGCAAGGCTATGGTATGCTGCTTGCCTACCTCGCCAATAATCCGGCCGATTTCGAACAGATCTGGTATTTTACCCGCACGGAACTGCTGTTGCGCGACGATGGCCTTGCCGTCTGGAAATGGGATCCGGCCGTCACCCCGCATGTGACGGACACAAACAATGCGTCCGATGGCGATCTGCTGATTGCCTACGCACTGGCCCTGGCAGGATCGGCATGGAACAATAGGGATTATCTGCAGGCGGCTGCGAACATGGCCAAGTCGATCCTGTCCCATGCCATCATCAGTTCCGCAGGGCGGACACTGCTCATTCCCGGCGTCGAGGGCTATCGGCCGCCCGGGCGCAAGGATGGACCAGTCATCAACCCATCTTATTGGGTCTTCGAGGCAATTCCCGTCATGGCACTGCTGGTGCCTTCCGATCGCTGGCAGAAGCTCAGCGACGATGGCCTTGCCCTGTTGCGCGCCCTGCAATTTGGTCCGCGCAAGCTTCCTGCCGATTGGGTCAGCCTGAAGGCGAAGCCGGAACCCGCAGACGGCTTCGAGGCGGAATTCGGTTATAATAGCGTCAGGATCCCGCTTTACCTGGCGCGCGCAGGCATCGGCGACAAGGCGCTGCTTTCGCGTCTGCAGCAGGGCATGACCGTCGCGGAGGATGAACCGGCCACGATCGATCTGACGACCGGCAAGCCGAAGGACCTGCTTCCCGACTCGGGTTATAGAATTGTTAACGATGTTGTGGCGTGTGTGGTGAGCGGTACGAAACTGCCTGCTTCGGTTCGGCAGTTCGCTCCATCGCTCTACTATCCGGCCACCTTGCAGCTGTTGAGCCTGGCTTTCGTCACGGAGAGACACCCGGAGTGTTTATAAAGTCCACCTTGATCATGGCTTTCATGGCCGTCGCCCTAGCGGGATTTACGCTCGCGACGAAGGATCACGAATCGCCGGAAGACAAGATCAAGCTGGCAAAGTCGGCGCGCCTTGAGCCGCAGACGATGCTTGCTGCCGACAACAGCTCGGCCGCCAGCTCCGGACAACCCGCCGACTTGCAGGTACTTGCCGACCATATACAGGCGACTGCACCGTCGGCTGTCCTCTCCGACAATGCCTCGTCGGCAAATACGACCACTGCCGATTCGATCGCCCAGGCGGCCCCACAGCAGGCGCAGCCGCAGTCAAAACAATTGCCTCAGCAAACCAATCCCGCACAAACAGCGGATAATCAGTCGAAGGTCGACGAAAGCGCATTGCGCTATTTTGCAAGCCGTGGCGACAAGGCGCGGCTCCAGGCAGAAATCTCCCGATTGCAGGCTCTCTACCCCAACTGGACGCCGCCTGCCGATCCGCTGGCCGTTCCGCAAAACAGCGACAAGCAGCTCGAGGCCATGTGGCAGCTCTATTCAGAGGGCCGTTATGCCGAGGTGCGCAAGGCCATTGCCGACCGCCAGACAACCGAATCCGGATGGCAACCGCCTGCCGATCTGCTGGAGCGTCTGGATATCGCGGAGGCACGCACGCGGCTCGTCAACGCCTCCGATCTGAAGCAATATCAGACTGTGATCGATATCGGCGCCAGGACGCCGAGCCTGCTGACCTGCAGCGATATCGACGTTCTCTGGCGCGTCGCCGAAGCTTTCATCCGCACCGATCGTGCAGCCCGCGGCCAGGACGCCTACAAATATATTCTAAAGACCTGCACCAATCCGCAGGAAAGACTTGCGACCATCCAGAAGGCGGCGGCTCTGCTGTCCTATCAGCCGATGCAGGATCTCTTGTCTCTCGAAAAACCAGACGGCAATGGCGGACGCGAATTCGACAGTATAAGGACCGATCTGGCTCGCCGCTTCGTCGCCCATGGCAATGACGATCCCAAACTGACTGTCTCGCAAGACTATCTGTCTCAGGTTGAGCGTGTCGCGCGCAGTCAGGGCCTTGCATCCGATGATGCGCTTCTCGGCTGGTACTATCTGCGCCGCGGTAATTATCCCGACGCCGAGCAATGGTTCAAAGCCGCGCATGAGAAGGAAGATTCGGCTACGATCTCGCAGGGGCTGGCTCTGGTGCTGATTGCCGACCGCAAGCCGCAGGAAGCCGAAGACGCCGTGTATAAATGGCGCAATGAATCCAAGGACGCGATGGCGACCTACCTTGCGGCGACCGCCAATCTGATGGCGCTGCAACCGCCGGCCAACCTTAGCGAAGATGTTCTAGGCCGTATCGCCGCGGAAGTCGTGAAGCAGAAATATGTCGCGACCGCCCAGCAGTTCGGGTGGTTTGCTCGCTCGATGAACCAGCCGCAGGCCGCTGCTCGCTGGTTCGAGACGGCTTTGCGCTGGAAACCCGACGACGAGCCTTCCGCCTACGGCCTTGCCATTACGCGCAATCAGTTGAACGACCGCGTGGGCGTCGCCGAAGTCCAGAGACTGTGGGCCGGTCGCTCCCAACGTATCGCAGCGCTGGGCGAGCCGGCGCCGCGCACGCCGACGTCAGAACCGCTGCCGTCTCCCAATCAGACACTGCAGCCTGCCCCACAAACCTTGCCCCAGACAACGATGCAGCAAGGCGAGCCGCAGAACGTGCAGCCGATGGCCTCTCAGGTCGCGCCCCAGCCTCCTGTAACGCAGCCCTACGTCAACGCTGAAATCCCGGTGCAACGAGTGGCCCCTGCCCGCCGCGCTCCGTCCCCGAATTATGCCGAGCCGGAGACGCGTGCCCGGGTGGCTACCCGCTCGACACGGCAGCCGACGGGATGCAACACCACCGTCAATGCACAACTGCTGACGCCTGCCAGTGCTCTTTCCCGCGGCTGGTGCCTGATGAACCTCAATCGGCCAATGGAAGCGGTAGAAGCCTTTAATGTTGCCTTGAGCAACACGGATCCGAAATCGCGCGAAGAAGCAGCCTACGGACAGAGCCTTGCCTATCTGCGGGCCGGCCTTGCCAATGATGCGGCGGTCGCCGCCACCAAGGCGCCGATGAACCACCAGCGCGCCGCCGAATTGCAGGTCGCGATACTGGCCGACCGCGCACTCTCGGCCTTCGAGGGCAAGCGCTATCACGAGACGTTGCTCTATCTCGATCAGCGAGCGCAGCTGCAGCAGGAGCGCGTCGACCTGATGGTGCTGCGCGGATACTGCTACCTCAATCTGAAAATGTACGACGACGCCGAACGCATCTTCACCGCCGTCGCCGCAACCGGCAGCCGCGACGGCAGCCGTGGCTTGCGCGACCTCCAGCTTACGCTACATCCGCCGCGGGGCGAGTATTGAGGTGCCGAAGCTCGCAGGCTCTATCGTAACGATCCATGACTTGCAATTAGGGTGCCTGCGCCCCAGTTGCAGTAGTAAAGACTCGATAAAGCGACCGCGTTGCCGCAACAAAAAGCTGGTTCCGCTTCGGACCACCAAATGTAAGATTAGCGACCGTCTGGGGTATCTTGATCTTGCCAATCAAAGTCCCATCCGCTGCAAAACAATGAACGCCATCGCCAGCGCTGGTCCAGATATTGCCGTCAACATCGGCTCGGAAGCCGTCCGGAATGCCGGTGTCGATGTTGCAGAAGACTTGGCCGTTTGCGAGTTTCTTACCGTCCACGACGTCGAAGACACGAATGTGGCGAGGGGCGCTGATGTCATGGCTTGCGGCGGAATCAGCGACATAAAGCTTCGTCTCGTCCGGTGAGAAAGCCAAGCCGTTCGGCTGGCGGAAATCATCCGCCACGACATCCAACTCCCCCGTCGACGGATCGAGGCGGTAGACGTTGCGGGCCGGCTGCTCCGGCTCCGCCTTGTAACCCTCGTAATTCGAGAGAATGCCGTAGGTCGGGTCGGTAAACCAGACCGTTCCATCCGAGCGGACGATCACGTCATTGGGTGAGTTCAGGCGCTTGCCCTTATAGCTGTCGGCAAGAACAGTGATGGAGCCGTCGATCTCCGTGCGCGTCACACGGCGGCCGCCATGTTCGCAGGATATCAACCGCCCTTGGCGATCGCGCGTATTGCCGTTGGCGAAATTCGAGGGTGAGCGAAAGATTGAGACATTCCCGCCCGGCACCCAGCGCAACATGCGCTCATTGGGAATGTCGCTCCAGACCAGACATCCCGCATCGGCAAACCAGACCGGCCCCTCCGCCCAGCGGCAATCGGAATAGAGCTCCTCCAGGCCGGCGCTCGGGACAATCAGATGGCGGAAGCGCGTGTCGTAGATTTCGTAAATGGAAGGAGCGTCGTTGGACATCGCAGTTTTCCTGGGGTCTTTTGGGAGAGAGTTCAGCGCCCGCCAATCGGACGGCCGCCAGCCACGAGAATGACGGCAATAATGATCAGGCCGGTGAGGACCAGCCTTGGGCCTGCGCCGAAGCCGTAGGTGTTCAGCATGGAGACGACCAGAAACATGAACAGCGAGGCGCCCCAGATGCCCGGCACGTTGGAATCGCCGCCGGCAACAGCCGTTCCGCCGATGATGACGACGGCAATGGACATCAGCAGATATTCAGCGCCCATGTTGAGGGCCGCGCCGCCGGAGAAGCTCGCGAGCAGATAGCCGCAGATCGAGGCGAGGATGGCGCAGAGCACATAGGTCGCAAGCCGCGTTCCGTCGACGGGGATGCCTGCCATGCGCGCCGCGAACATGCTTTGACCGATCGCCGAGATCCAGCGGCCATAGATCGTCTTTTCCAGAAGAATCCAGGCAAGCGCCGACAGCAGCAGGGCGACGATGGCGACATTTGGTATGCCGAATACCCCCGATGTCGTGAACTCGGCCAGATATTCGGGCGGCTTGATGCGAAGGCCGCGATTGCTCCAGATGGCGGTCGACTGAATGATGAAGCTCATGGAGAGCGTCGCGATGATCGGCGGAATGCGCAGGAGCTTGATCAAAGCGTAATTGCCGAGACCGATGCCGAGGCCGATAACGACCGACACCAGCAAACCCGGCACGATCATACTGTCTTCCACATTCATGAGTTTCAGTGCGATCGTACCAGCAAGCGTCATGGTCGCCGGCACGGAGAGATCGATGTTTCCTGGCCCGAGCGTGATGACGAACATCTGGCCGATGCCGACGATGACAGAGAATGCCGCAAAGGTAAGTGCCGCCTGCGACAGGCCGATCGAACTCGCGCCACCGGTAAAGAGAACGGTGATGATCCACACCGCGATTGCGGCGATGAAGGACCAGATCCAGGGTTTACGGCCGAGCGTGGCAAGCGCGATCATGATTGTTTCTCCCGCTTTTCGACGCGATTGAGCAAGAGCCTCAGGGCAAGGACGATGATCAGGATCGCGCCCTGCGCGCCGATCTGCCAGTCGGGCGATATCCGCAGAAACGACAGGAAGGAGCCCGCCAGGGTCAATGTCAGCGCACCGATGACGGCGCCCACGGGCGAGACGCGGCCGCCGGTAAACTCTCCGCCGCCGAGGATGACGCCGGCAATCGACAGCAAGGTATAGCGCAGCGCGATATTCGCATCGGCCGACGTGGTGAGGCCCACAAGGGCAATGCCGGCCAATACAGCGAAGAAGCCTGCCAGCGCATAGGCGGCGGCACGCAGACTGACAACGGACCAGCCGGCCCGCTGCAGCGACCGCTGATTACCGCCCACACCGCGGATCAGCACCCCGAAGGAAGAACGCATGACGATCAGATGGGCAAGCAGCGCGATGACGATGCTCGCTATGATCGCAATGGGGACCAGCGGCGGCTTCGAAGTCATCAGCCAGCGCGCCCAATCGGGCGCGGTACCGCCCGGTGCCGGCAGCAGCAGAACCGCCAGCCCACCCCAGACGAAGCTCATGCCGAGCGTCACCACGATCGAGGGCAGATCCCTGATATAGATGACGACGCCGATCGCAGCGTAGACGGCAATTGCGGCCGTCAGAATGAGGATACCGATGAGCGGGGCGGATTGCAGATAGGTCGCCGCCACGCAGGCCGTGAAGCTGACGAAGGTGCCCATCGACAAATCGAGATCGTTGACCGCCATGATCATCATCTGCGCGATCGTGGCCAGCGCAATCGGCACGGCGAGATTGAAGAGCAGATTGAGGCCGATATAGCTCATGGCGCGTGGCTGCAGATAAAAGACCGCGGCGAGCAGGACGGCAAGCGACAGCGCCGGAATGAGCAGGCGCAGAGTAGCGGATGACGGACGGCTCATGCGCCCTCCCCGGCAAAGGAAGCCGCCAACACATTTTCCTCCGTGATATCCTCTCCAATCAGCTCCGCGACGATGGCGCCGTCGCGAAAGACATAGGCGCGGTCACAAAGCCGGATTTCGTCCATCTCGGTCGAATACCAGATAAATGTCCGGCCGGACGAGGCCTCGTCGCTCAAGATTCTGTAGACCTCCTGCTTGGTGCCGATATCGACACCGCGCATGGGATCGTCCATCAGCACGATCGGCGCGGTCGTGGCCAGAGCGCGGGCAAACAGAACCTTCTGCTGATTGCCGCCCGACAAGGACAAAATGCCGTTTGCCATCGTCGGCGTACGGATTTCGATACGACCCTTCCAGTCTGCTCCCAAGCGACCCTCGCGGTCCCTGTCGACGACCGACAGACGCGAAAAATCGCTGAGCGAGGCGATGCTGAGATTTTTCAGTATGCTCCAAAGCGGAAACGTGCCGTTCAAGCTTCGGTCGCCCGCCACGAAGGCTATATTGCCTTGCCTGCCCGGCAGCCAGTTGTGCGAGAGCGAGCGATGGAGATCGAGCAGCATGTCGGTCTGGCCATGGCCGGCGAGCCCGGCAAGCCCGATCACTTCGCCCTTGCGGGCATTGAAGCCAAGCCCCTTCCCTTCCCGCGCCGGCAGCGCCAGCAGAGGAGACGAGGCGATGTTCCCTCCGCTCCTGCCCCTGCGATCCTGTTCCTTGACGACACTGCCCATCGCCTGGACCAGGCTGTGGACGGTGAAATCCTGAGCAATGCGATCGGCAACGACGCGACCGTCCTTCATGACCAGAATTCGACTTGCGGTCGAAAGGATCTCACCGAGAATATGCGAGATCAGCATGACCGCTCCGCCGGCCTGCACAAAACTGCGCACATAGGCCATCAGCTGAGCGGCAAGCCCGGCGTCGAGCGATGAGGTCGGTTCATCCAGGATGACCAGCTTCGGCTTCTCGCCGACGGCACAAAAAGTGATCGCGATCTCCACCATCTGCCGCTCGGCGATCGAGAGTTCGCCGACGGTCCGCATGACGTCGATCCTGTGGCCAGCGAAAATCTCGTCGAGCTTGGCGCGAACGATTGCCGCCGCCTGTCGCCGCCAATTCCAGCCGGCAAGGCGGCGATGGACCACCCGCATGTTCTCGACGACGGTGAGATTGGGCGCAAGTGACAATTCCTGAAAAACGCAACGTATTCCGTGAGCGCGCGCTGCGTTGATGCCGTGCACCCTGTCGTCTCCCTCATAGGTGACACTGCCCTCGTGTGGGCTGAGACCGCCGTTGATGACGTTGACGATCGTCGACTTGCCAGCGCCATTGTGGCCGACGAGCCCGATGCACTCGCCGGCATGAACCGTCAGGTCGGCGCCATCGAGCGCCTTTACGGCACCGAAATGCACCTTGATGCCACGGGCCGAGACGACGGCCTGCGGGCCGGCATCCTGTCTCTTCAAAACATTGTCTTTCGCTGCAATCATGGATCGTCCAGGTCGGGCGTTATATCGGCAGGCGCCACCTTTTTACCGGCAGCGCCCGTCTCTACGGCTCGCAGATATCGGTTACTTCGCCGCCGCGATGACCTTCTTGGCGTCGTCGAGCGTATATTCGACATTCGCGACACCGCCCGCCTGCGTGTTGGCAAGATTGGCTTCGAGATTGTCCTGATCGATGCGCAGGAACGGTACGACCAGATCCTTCTTCACCTCTTGACCGTCGAGAATCTGTTGGGCAACCCAGAAGGCCAGCGTGGAGACGCCCGGCGCGATAGAGACCGACATGGTCTCGTAGCCGTTGGCATCCTTCTCCTTCTTCCACCAGGCAAGCTCGTCCTGACGGTTGCCCATAACGATGGTCGGCATCGGACGCTTGGCGGCGGCAAAGGCCTGAGCGGCACCGTAGCCGTCGCCGCCCTGGGTCACGACTGCGGCAATATCGGGAAGGCTCGGCAGAATGCCGGCAACAGCACGCTGGGCGACATCCTGAGCCCAGTCGCCATGAACCGAACCGACGATCTTGAACTGCGGGTATTTGGCGGCAGCTTCATGGATGCCGGCCGAAATCTCGTCATCGACAGAGACGCCTGCGAGCCCGCGAATTTCGAGCACATTGCCGCCCTTCGGCATCTTCTTGGCGAGATATTCGATCTGGCTGGCACCCATTCCCTTGAAATCGACGGCGATGCGCCAGGCGCAGGGTTCGGTAACGATGCCGTCGAAGGAAACGACGACGATCTTGGCATCGCAGGCTTCCTTGATCGCGCCGTTCAGCGCCGTCGGCGAGGCAGCATCGATGACGATCGCATCATAGCCCTGCAGGATCATGTTCTGGATCTGGGCAGCCTGCTCGGTTGCCTGGTTTTCAGCCGTCGTGAACGGATCGGCCGCGGCAACGACACCGGCCTTGACCGCTTCGCCCGTAACCTTCTGCCAGCTCGTCAACATGGCCTGGCGCCAGGAATTGCCGGCATAATTGTTCGACAAGGCAATTTTCTTGGATGACGTATCGGCAAAGGCAGCTCCCGGCGCGGCAACGCAAGCGATGACGGCGGACGCCATAAGCATCTTGGCAATATTCATTTTTTCCTCCCAAAGCGCCTGTACTTCATCTTCCAGGCCAAGATTTTCGAGCGCGCTCCTCAACGAACGATCGAAAATAATATTTGCACTGAAGGTTGCCCTGTCAGTAGAAACAGGATGTCCGAGATTGTGACGCTTGTACAGGCGCTTAAAGGGCGGGACCTTGCGGGATCCCGCAGAAAAGATGCGCAAATCCGCAAGACGGATCGCCCGGATCGGCGCTTAATGGCGTCCGGAATTTGCATACTGCGAGCGGCCGGAGGAGCGGAGGCCGGCGCATTGCCTGGGAGGGCGTGTCTTGCGCGATCTGGCGCCGCAATCGGTCTTCGACCATTATCTCAACATATCGAGGCTTCTCGCCGGCCAACTCGACTTTCACTCGGTCATCCAGGCGGTCGCTGCCGAAATCAGCCATGTCATCCCGCATGACCATCTGGATGTCTGCATCATCCTGATGGACGAGCAATTTCACACCGCCTATGAAAGCGGACTGGAAACGGATTGGGGTCGCCGTTTTCCCGCACCCGTGAGCAATAGCCCCATCCGCACGCTTCTATGGGGCGAAACGGACTACCTCTTGACCGATGACGCCTGGAACGACCCGCAATTCCATTTCCAGGGCGCGTTTTCACACCCGATCTTTCATCAATCGCTGCATAGCCGTTTGCACGTGCCTCTGAAAGTCCAGGGGCATGTCATCGGTGCGCTTTCCTGCTCCAGCCACCAGACCGGCTTCTACACCATGCAACACGTCGAAAGCGCCCGCGTCATTGCCGATCTGTTGGCACCCCATTTCTTCGCTATCCGCGCGGCCGACCAAGCTAAACGCTCGGCAATCGTGGAAGCCGAGGCTCGTGCCCGCGAAGAAGGTCTGCGCCTCGGCGCTCTGAAATTGACTGAAGCCCTGGAAGCCGAGCGGCAGCGCATCGGCATGGACCTCCACGACCAGATTCTAGCCGACCTGACCCGCCTCTCAAGGCGGCTGGAGCGTCTCGCGCGGCAGCCCGATGTCACCGGTGAAGCACTTGAGCCGCTCTTTCGCGGGCTGCAGCACAGCATGCACGATCTTCGGCAGATCATCGAGGAGGCCAAGCCCTCCGTCCTTCAACTGTTCGGCTTCGCGCAAGCGATCGAGAACCATCTCGAACGATCGATCCAGGAGAGCGGCGCGACTTTGACTTGGACGCTGAACGACGAGACTGGCGGCGCGATCGATTGCCTTGAACAGTCGGTGTCCATTGCCCTGTTCCGCATCGCGCAGGAGGCCATCAACAACGCCATTCGCCATGCCCAGGCCGGCAACATTGCGGTTCATCTGAAAGCACCCGAGGGTGCGGTCACCATTGATGTCGTGGATGACGGTGTCGGGCTTGGAAATACCCGCAGATTATCGGGCGGCGGTATCGAAAACATGCGGACCCGAGCGCGCCTGATTTCAGCCCGCTTCGCAATTAAGGCCGCAGCTGCCTCCGGTGGAACGATCGTCAGTGTCAACCTGCCTGCCAAGGCGCCGGCCGCCGGAGGAGCTGCCGCATGAAGGTTCTGATCATCGAGGACGATCCGCTCCATCGCTCCTATCTCAACGAAGCGATCCGCGCCGCACTTCCCGAATGCGACGGCGTGCTGGAGGCAGAAAATGGCAATACGGGGGAACGGCTGGCGCGGGACTTGAGGTCCGCCCATATTGTCATGGATCTGCAGATGAGCCAGCGCAATGGCATCGAGGCGGCCCGCACGATCTGGAAGGAGCGACCGGAGACGCGCATCCTTTTCTGGTCGAACTATTCGGACGAGGCCTATGTTCGCGGCGTTTCGCGCATCGTGCCTGCCGGCGCCGTCTACGGATACGTCCTGAAATCGGCCTCGGACGACCGCCTGAAGCTGGCGCTCCGCAGCATCTTCATCGAAAACCAGTGCGTGATCGACCGCGAGGTGCGAGGCATGCAGCAAAGGAGCCTCGGCAATGTCAACGGTTTCACCGAGGCCGAATATGAGATCCTGATCGATATCGCCCTTGGGTTGACCGATCGCGCGATCGCCCAGCGGCGCAATCTTTCGGTCCGCAGCGTTCAGAACCGATTGCAGCAGCTCTATGTGAAACTCGGCGTCTATCAGCCGCTCGGCGGTCAGGATGATGATGGTCGTTTCAATCTGAGAGCGCGCGCGGTTGCCGTGGCGTTCTTAAGGAAACTTCTCAACCACAGCGCGCTCGAACGTGCGGAAGTCGATCTTTCCGCCTGGCTGGCGCGCCAACCACGCAACTGAAAGCAAGCCCCGCACTAACGTCGATCGTGCTTGACGTCTTCCCTCGAATAATTGTCTATTGCTAGCAATAGACATTAATCCAACCATATGGAACTTCCTATGTCCGCCGTTTCGCCTGTCATCCTGCTCAACCCCATCGACGATGTCGCGGTCGCTCGCGCGATGATCCGCGCCGGCAGCCCGACCGGCATCGGCGGCTTGATCGCGGCAGACCAGATCCCGCGCGGCCACAAGGTGGCGGTTCGCGATATCCAGGCCGGCCAGGAGATCCGCAAATTCGGTCAGCCGATCGGCGTCGCGACACAGTTCATTCCGGCCGGCGGCCACGTCCATCTGCAGAACCTGGCCGTAATCGAATCCGACCATCCCTACCAGTTCAGCGTCGATATCGAAGAGACGGGCATGTTGCCGCAAGAGGACTGTCGGACCTTCATGGGCTTCGACCGCGGCGCCGGCGGCGTCGGCACGCGCAATTTCATCGGCATCATCACGACAGTCAATTGCTCGGCAACCGTCTCGAAATATATCGCCGAACATTTCAATCGCACCGGCGGGCTTGAGGGCTTCGACAATGTCGATGGTGTCGTGGCGCTGACCCACGGCGGCGGCTGCGCCATCAACACCCAGTCGGAGGGCTACCGCTATCTGGCCCGTACCCTTCAGGGCTATGCGCGGCATCCGAATTTCGGCGGTATCCTGATGATCGGCCTTGGCTGCGAAACCAATCAGATCGCACCCATCCTGGAGCATTACAAGTTGGAGGAAGGGAACCGGCTGCGCACCATGACGATTCAGGATCTCGGCGGTACCCGCAAGACAATCGCCGCTGCATCCGAAATGATCAAGGACATGCTGCCGGAGGTCAATTCCGCTACGCGCACCGTCCAGCCGCTTTCGGGGATCAAATTGGCCCTGGAATGTGGCGGCTCCGATGGCTATTCGGGAATATCAGCCAACCCGGCGCTCGGCTATGCCTCCGATCTTCTTGTGCGCAACGGCGGCACCTCGGTTCTGGCGGAAACGCCGGAGATTTACGGCGCGGAACATCTGCTTACGCGCAGAGCGGTTACGCCTGCGGTCGCAGAAAAGCTGCTCTCCCGGATCGACTGGTGGCGCGATTATACCCGCCGCAACGGCGCGGAACTCAACAACAACCCTTCCTATGGAAACAAGCTCGGCGGGTTGACGACCATCCTCGAGAAGTCTCTCGGAGCCGTCGCCAAGGGCGGCTCGATGCCGCTGAAGGCCGTCTACGAATATTCGGAGATCGTCGACGAACCCGGTTTCGTCTTCATGGACACGCCCGGCTATGATCCCGTCGCCGTCACCGGCCAGGTTGCCGGCGGCTGCAATGTGATCTGCTTCACGACGGGTCGAGGCTCCGTCTCCGGCTTCAAGCCGGCCCCTTGTGTCAAGATCGCCACCAACACCGAGATGTACAACCACATGCGCGAGGATATGGACATCAACTGCGGTGACATCGTCAGCGGTGACGATACGATCGAGGCGGCCGGTGAACGGATCTTTGAAGAGATCATCGCTGTCGCCTCCGGCAAGAAGACGCTCAGCGAGACCTTCGACTATGGCGACAATGAATTCGTTCCCTGGCAGGTCGGCGCCATCACCTGATGCCGCCCCGCATTAGAGGATGAAACTGTATTCATCCGGCTGGTAGTGCTCGCGGATATAAGCGGCACGCGCCTGCACATTGGGCTGAGAATTGCTGATGTGATCACGCATTGCTTTCTTCAGCCCTTCCTCATCGCGCTTTTTCACCATCTTGAAGACACCGATATGCTCGGAGAGGAAGGGCTCGTATTCCGGCCTCTTGATGCGGCTGCCGACGATGTGCTTGCTGAGGGTCAGGATGCAGTGAGTCCGCTTCAGGATGCTCAGGAACTCCTTGTTCGGGCAAGCCTGCAGGCTGCGCAGATGAAGGTCCAGCTCCAGCTCATACATGGTCGAGGCCGATACATCGGGATAATCCGCAAGCGCTAGCGCCAGCCTTGAAAGCATCGTGTCGACATGTTCGTTCGAAAGCCCGCCCAGGGCACTTGCAAGTGCCGCCGGCTCGATTTGCTCGCGCACCTCGTAGAGGTCGCGAATGCGCTGGCTGTCGAGCGGTACGATTGACCAGCGGAAATTATCGTCCTTTTCGGTGATGCCGAGCGTTTCGAGCTTCAACAGTACGTCGCGTGCTACCCCACGCCCAACGCCGAAATGCCGTGCGAGCTCGTTTTCATTGATGCGATAGCGGCCGAAGAAGGAGCGATAGACAACGATGCTCTCGACATCTTCATAGAGCGCCTGCCAGGCGAATATCGGCCTGTCGTCATCCCCATCGAACAATTTGCCGAGGTAGTCCGCAAGTTTGATCCGCTTCGGAAGAGTCCCTGTCTTGCCGACAATAAAACCGCGCCCATCAAACCGTGTGATCAATCCATCCTCGAAGAGGAGCTGCAGTGCCTGGCGTACCGGCGCTCGGCTGCTGTCTATCAAGCCCGCAAGGGCGGCCTCGGTCAACACTGCGCCCTCGGGCACCGTCCCATCGAGAATCTCGGCCTTCAGCCGCCCGAAGAGCTCCTCATAGAGACTGGTTTTGCGCGAACCGCCGTTCCCTAGCCGTGATATGCCCATGTCGTCCCATATTTCGCGTCCGAGTCTGTAACTTCTATGGAAAGCATCTCGCTAACAATAGAAGCGCAACGATCCCAAAGCGGCTCCGAAATCTGGCGGAAAAATTCGATTGCCTTCCTCACCCTGCTTAGAACCACTGACGTAAATATCCATAACACGCTTTCGATACTTCCACGAAAATCCGATGTCGCTGATCAGGCCTGAAAATCGCCTGAAAGCAAGTGGCGCCCGGCATATCCTGGAATCCGGCTTCAATCGTTCAGTTGCTCCCGAACCGCCTCGGCCGCGACCATCGGCTTTCGCTCATCGAGAGCTATCACCGGGATGTTTTTACTGAATAAGAGACGCCAAGCCGATACCGATCATGCATATCAGCAGCCCCGCAGAGATGAAAAACAGGACCAGAGGTGTATAATTCGACATCAGGTCCTCCTTTCGAAGTTACGCTGCGTGTCGCCGTGGAGGGAAAGCAAATTACCCTTTCTGGGTTTTGAAGCGGTTCATGGCATTCCGCTCCTCGCCAGAACCGAACGAAGGCTCGTCGTCTAAGTCTACGCGGGCGTGCGCTTTTGGTTCCGATAATCGTCAGGATGTTCAGGCAAATCCATCCCACTCATTTCCGTAGCCCCAGATCCAATACTCAGCCCTTGTCGAAGGACGAAAATTCCCTTGGCCGATATATCAGCCAAGAGAATGCCTCCTGCCGATCGCTGAAGCCTATCCAGAGGCTGCCGATCATCGGGAACCCGCCAATCGGCTCCGCCATCTCTCGATCACCCAATGCTTCAGTGGCTCAGGACGTATAATTTCAGGAGGGTGTCGCACGGCATGATCTTTCATTGTGCAGCCGACGATTAAAACATCATTGCTCGCTCTAATAGTCTATTAAAACCGACTATGTCGGCGACGATTTCCGTTCGAATCTGGAGCTCCCGGCCTATGGTCGCAACATCTTGAGGTAAGCCTTTGGGTCGGTCGCCGCCGAATGAAGCGAAGATCGTCATGCAACCAGAACTGCCCTTCTCAAATGGGAGAACAAGGGAGTGCCGACCGTGTTTTGATGGCGGGAAGGCTCACCTCAGGGCTTCAGCTGAAACCAGAAATAACCGTAGGGCTGAAACATGATCGGATAACGATGCTTGCCCACAGCCGGAAATACCGTCTTCCCAAACAGCTCCCTGGGACGACTGCCCGAATATTGATGTAAATCGAGCATGGCCGCCTGAGCGATGTTTGACAGGTTCGCGACGCAGAGAATGCATTCGCCTTTATATTCTCTGACATATGCGATGACGGCCGGGTTTTCCGTGCTCACAAAGCAAATCGCACCCCTTGCGAAGGCTTGATGCGCCGATCGGATTGCCAGGATGCGGCGAACCCAGTTCAGAAGCGAATGCGGGTCCTTCTCCTGCGCGGCGACATTGATCACCTGGAAGCCGAAACGGGGATTATCGATAAGCGGCAGTGCGAGGGTCTTTGGTTTGCCGCCCGAAAATCCGGCATTTTTGCCGCTGGACCATTGCATCGGTGTGCGAACACCATCTCTATCTCCCAAATCGACATTGTCGCCCATGCCGATCTCATCACCATAGTAAAGCACCGGGCTACCGGGTAAAGAGAACAGCAACATGTGGAGAAGCTCGACGCGACGCCGGTCCTGATCCATGAGCGGTGACAAGCGGCGCCGGATGCCGAGATTCAATCGGGCGCGTTCGTCGGAAGCATAGGTGTCCCAAAGAAAATTACGCTCGGCCTCGCTGACCATTTCCAAGGTCAGCTCGTCATGGTTTCTGAGGAAAATGGCCCACTGGCATTCCTCAGGGATGCCATCGGTCTGCTGCACCATGGTGATGATCGGCTGGGAATTTCCCATTGCAACCGCGGTGAATATTCGCGGCATCAGCGGGAAGTGGAAAGCCATGTGGCATTCGTCCCCCGTTCCGAAATAGTCCCGTGCCTGATCCGGCCATTGATTTGCTTCTGCAAGGAGTATGACGCCGGGATAGCTTGCCTCGAGCGTCTTTCTGATGTGCTTCAGCAGCCTGTGCGTTTCAGGAAGATTCTCGTTATTGGTGTTTTCTCGCTCCACCAGATACGGAACGGCATCGAGGCGGAAGCCGTCCACGCCGAGATCGAGCCAGAAGCGCATGATATCCAAAACCGCTTCGATGACGGCAGGATTGTGATAGTTCAGATCCGGCTGATGGGAGTAGAAGCGATGCCAGAAATAGGCGTTCGCAACCGGGTCCCATGTCCAATTGGATCTCTCGCTATCGACGAAAATGATGCGCGTTTCCGCGAACTTGTCGTCCGTTTCCGACCAGACGTAAAAATCCCGTTCCGGAGACCCGGCCGGCGCGTCTCGGGCACGCTGAAACCAGGGATGCTGATCGGAAGTATGGTTGAGAACCAGTTCCGTAATGACATGCATGTTGCGGGCATGGGCTGCCTCCACGAACCTTCTGAAATCGTCGAGCGTGCCGAATTCGGCGCTGATGCTTTCATAGTCGAGCACGTCATAGCCGTCGTCACGGCGGGGAGATGGATAAAACGGCAAAAGCCAGATCGCATTGACACCGAGCGATGCCAGGTAATCCAGTTTGCACGTCAATCCGGCGAAATCGCCAAATCCATCTCCATTGGCGTCGAAGAACGACTTCACATGGAGTTGGTAGATGACAGCATCCTTATGCCAGGACGCATAGCGAAGCTCGCGTTCGATTTCGCTCAATCGGCAGCTCCCTCGGCAATCATTGTTTCGATCAGGCGCGACAGGTTCTGGCCACAAAATTAATACTGCCTGTTGTCTCTTCAAGATTGCCCAGGGAAATCAAAAGCCCCGATACCGATGTTCGCCCCATGACGGGGAACATGACGGCAGCTCGCTTGTTCGGATTCCCGCGCCGGCAAGCTCAGCCTTTCAGGGTTGCTGACGGCACCGCGAATTTCAACGAGGAATGCAGCAATGCCCAAAGGCAAATCGAAGAAATGGTCACAGCGCGTCAACGAGACCAGTGATGCCATGGACCTGAAGAAAGGCGTGTTCAACGAGCGCAGCGCCAAGAAAATTGCCGATTCACTCAAAGAATCCGCCGAAAACAGCAACCGCCGCAAATCCAGTCCGTTTCGATCCGCCATGTCGATGTTGAACTTCTATATCAATCGGGCGGGCGATCAGCTTTCGAAATCCCGGCGCGCAACGTTGGAGAAGGCAAAAACCGAACTCCGCAAGGATTTCGGCCGCGATCCCTAAGGCTCGCAATCCTTCCTTGGCTGGCGTCGGCAGATCAATTGCCGATGCCGGGATATTGGCTTTCGTTCAACAGTCGTGCGAGATGGGCAGTATTGCGTGCCAACATGTTCACCGTGCTGGTGACCTTGTCCGGAACTGCCTCAAGATCGATGAAATTGGTGCTACCCATCGCCTCCCCCACCCAGTAGACGACAGCGTTGGCCGGGATCGTGAAACCGACATCATTCAAGGCCTGATAGATTTCCGCGGAGACATGATGAGCGCCGTCTTCGTTGCCGACGACTGCCACGGCGGCGACGCGACCGTAAGATACCATCCTATGCCGTTCGTCCGTTTCCGACAGAAAGGCATCCATACGTTCCAATGCGCGTTTTGCCACGCTCGACGGCTGTCCGATCCAAATCGGGGTGCCGAAGATCAGAATGTCGGCGGCAAGAATCATCCGACGGATGCCAGGCCATGCATCCGCCGCACCCTCGTTCGATTTGACGCCCGGCAGTATATTGTGGTCAGCGAGACGGATCGTCGCCATCTCCACCTTCTCCCTCGCAAGAGCCTCTCCTACAAGAGAAAGCATTCGATCCGTCGAGGATGGTTCGCTGGAGCCGGTCTTCAAGGTTGCGTTCAGTGCCAAGGCTTTAAGAACCATGATCGTGCTCCTCGTTTAGTCAACGATCCCAACATGGAAAGAAGGACTATGGTTCCCGAAGGAGCTCGGCATGCGGATTTTAATCCGGCACTTTAGCCGGCGCGAGGCCCGAAAACCATGATACCCTCGAAAATCACCCCTACTTTCGGCCCACCATTTCGAGCAGGATGTCCAAGCCGCGCTGATATTTTGCAGCGTCCCTGCCTATCTGCTCGCTTTGCCAAAGATTGTCCTCAAGGTCGGCCCGCTTGACGGACAAAGCCAGCACATGCGCTGCCGCACGATGGATGAATTGCTCATCCGGCTCGCCCGGCCGCCGCGTCAAGGCATCCACGGCAGATAGAATCTTTGCCGGGAAGCCCTCTTCCTTCAGGCGATCGAGCGTCCACCCTCTTCCCTTTTCGACGACATCATGAAGATAGGCGACCGTGCGGGCCTCGTCACCGGAAACCAGCAGCGCGACACGTTGGCAATGCTCGAAGAAAGGCCGTCCGGTCTTGTCCGTCTGCCCTTCGTGCGCCTCGAGCGCGATATGGATGGCCTGGTCAAGATGTTTCACGGTAAGGTCTTTCCGGGTCGTTGATATCGCTTGCTGGCCGATACGTCGCGAAATCGCATGTTTGCAGCCGTTCGGGTGGCGCGCGATTGACGACATAATCGGCGCCGGCTCGGCTGAAAGACGGATCAGCCAGAGAACCCCCTTGACCGCGGATAGTTCCTCCCTCCGCGATAGAAAAACACAGAGTAAGCTCGATTGGCCTATCGGATTTGCGATTCTGCCATGCTGACGCCGGATTTTTCTGATGTGTGTCTGCGCCGGGTTTAGAAGGGCACATCATGGAATTCCTCAATCGTTACATTGATCGACCGCTGCTGCGCGGCGGATCGGCAGTCATGCAGCTATGGCACAAGCAGACAGGCCATTCTCCACAGAAGCTCTCCCCTTTGTGGAACCTCACCGTCATTCTTGCCCTTCTGTCGGCAAGTGGCCTCTTTTTAAGTGGTCCGATCTACGTTTTCGGACTCGGTACGCTCTTGATGCTTTCGCTTCCGTCACTGCGGCAGTTGATCCTGGGCCGGGTGGGACGGATTTACGATATGCGGTCCTATCAGGCGCTCGCGGTGACAGCTACCCGCAAGCGCGAAACGGAATGGGCGGTACGCCTGACCGTTTTGCTCACCGCCGTCATCTTCCCCTTCTGTGTCTCTGCCGGTGATGAGGCTGCAAGCTCATTCCTGCTTGGCGCCAGCCTCTGGTTTGTGTTGACAGCACCGGCAAAGATGTATCTGGACGCCGCCGAGCCGCCGCCGCCCGGCAATGGTGGCAAGCAGGCTTGGTCGAGACAGGCAACCGCCGCAGCGTGACGCTCCCGCGCATTCGCCGGAACAAAGTACTCACAATTCCGTTCTCCTTGCAGCAACCAATGGAGAGCGAAATGCTTTATTATGCACTGGTATTTCTCGTCGTAGCTTTAATCGCAGGCGCCCTCGGATTCGGTGGCATAGCAGGCGCCTCCGCGTCCATCGCACAGGTCCTGTTCTTTATCTTCCTCATCTTCTTCGTAGTGTCGCTGATCATGAACGTGATGAGACGCTGAGGAAGAAAGGGAAAGAAGAATATGATCGTCGAGTCCCGCCAAGCTGGTCTCATGCCCAGACTCCAGCTGCAAGGAAAGGGAATTCATTCAGCGCTAGGATTCCGGTCAACGTTCCGCTCACGCCGAAGCCCGTCGATCTTTTCAAACGATATGGCGAAAAGGGCGACACTACTGCTTTGAAAGCATGCGCCGCCAACACGACACCTACGCTCGAACATCATCTGCAGATGGCCGGGCAATGGGGAAAATAGGTCCCGAGGCGCCAGGCTCGCAACGTCGCGCATGACGTCAATTCAATATCGGGCCAATATCGGGCCAATATCGGGAAAGCACGCCAGTCAGCACAGCGGCGAAATCCGAACCGCGGAACAATGCCGTTCCGGCATCGTTGAATATCATCTTGGAAATGGAGCATCCCCATGAGCCCGCGCGCGCAATGGAAAGGATATCTCAAATTCGGGGAGGTCAGCTGCCCGGTCTCGCTCTATACGGCAGTTTCCACTTCGGAACGGATTTCCTTTCACACGCTGAACCGGGCAACCGGCAACCGGGTCAGGCGCGAATTCATCGACAGCGCGAGCGAAAAGCCTGTGCCGCGCGAGGATCAGGTCAAGGGTTACGAACTCAACAAGGACGATTACATCATCCTCGAGCCCGAGGAAGTCGCCGCGGCGGTGCCGGAAAGCGATAAGGTCCTGCACGTACAAGCCTTTCTGGCATGCGACGACATTGATGATGTCTATTTCGACCGGCCCTATTATCTGGCCCCTTCCGCTCCGGCGAGCGCAGAAGCGTTCGCGCTGATCCGCGAAGGGATGCGCAAGAAGCAGGTTGCCGCCATTGCCCGCACCGTTCTGTTTCGCCGCCTTCGGACAATGATGATCCGCGCCCATGGGGCGGGGCTGATCGCTACGACATTGAATTTCGATTATGAGGTTCGCTCGGCACAGGAAGCCTTCGAGGATGTGCCCGATATGAAGATCAAGGGCGAAATGCTCGATCTCGCCAGACATATCATCGCCACCAAGAAAGGCAGTTTCGATGCCAGTGAATTCGACGACCGCTATGAAGCCGCGCTCGCAGAATTGGTAAAAGCCAAGATCGAAGGCAAAAAGATCCCGCAACGCAAGCCGGCGAAAGTCGCCAAGGTTACGGATCTTATGGAGGCTCTGCGCCAGAGCGCCGGCATGGCTGGCCAAGGCAAGACAGGCGTCAAACATTCCGCCAAGAAATCGCGTGCGGCATCCGGCAAGGCAGCAAAATCGCGTGCCGCCTCCTCCTCGCGGACACAACGCAAGGCGAGCTGATCATGGCGTTGGAGATCTATAACCGCAAACGCGATTTCACCAGAACGTCGGAACCAAAGGGTCGCGCGAGCAGGAACAGGGCTGCATCAGCCGGCAGCAGCTTCGTCATCCAGAAGCACGATGCGCGCCGACTCCATTATGATTTTCGCCTCGAATTGGATGGCGTGCTGAAGAGCTGGGCGGTGACCAGGGGGCCAAGTCTGGTGGCCGGCGAGAAGCGGCTGGCGGTACAGACCGAAGATCATCCCCTGGAATATGGCGGCTTCGAAGGCACGATTCCGAAGGGCGAATATGGCGGCGGCACCGTCATCGTCTGGGACAATGGTACGTGGACGCCGCTTGGCGACCCCCACAAGGGATTGACAAAGGGACATCTCGAATTCGAGCTTCACGGAAAAAAACTCGGCGGACGGTGGCATCTGATCCGCATGGCCGGAAATCCGCGTGAGAAGCGGGAAAACTGGCTGTTGATCAAAGGCGAGGACGATGCGGCCCGCCCGGAGGGTGCGCCCGATATCCTCGAAGAGCGACCGGAATCGGCAAAGACGGGACGGGTCATCGATGAGGTTGCGGGCGAAAAGCCGGGCTGGTCGTCCAAAACGGGCAAGATTGATCGCAGGATAGCCCGAGCCAAAGATGAGAGCTTCGACGACAAGGGCAAGAATAAAAAGAAGCCGGGCAAAGCTGCGCCCGAACGGGAAGCCGATGCGAAGCCCATTGAGCCATCTGCCTTAAAGGACGCCAGGAAGGCTGCCCTGCCGGCATTTGTCGAGCCCGCCCTGGCGACACTGGTATCCAAGCCGCCCACGGGCAAGCGCTGGCTTCACGAGATCAAATTCGACGGCTATCGGCTGGAGGTTCGCATCGAGGCAGGCCGCGTCAAGTTGCTGACGCGCAGCGGCCTCGACTGGACCCAGAAATTCGGCAAGGAGATCATCAGCGCCTTCAAGGATCTCCCCGTCGGCACAGCCATCATCGATGGCGAACTGGTCGTTGAGCCGGCTGCCGGCGCCTCGGATTTCTCAGCCCTGCAGGCCGACCTCAGCGAAGGACGCAGCGACCGTTTCGTCTTCTACGCATTCGATCTCATCTACCTCGATGGCTATGATCTAACTGCCTGCCCCTTGGTCAGCCGCAAGGAATTGCTGCAGAAGATCATTTCGTCCGAAACCGGGATTCTCCGCTTCAGCAGCCATTTTGACGAAAATGGCGATCTGCTGTTGAACCATGCCTGCCGGTTGAGCCTTGAAGGGATCGTCTCCAAGATCGCCAGCGATCCCTATCGCTCCGGCCGCAGCAAGAGCTGGGTCAAATCGAAATGTTCGTCACGACAGGAATTCGTCATCGGCGGCTGGGTGCCGTCGACGACATCGAGAAACGCGATCGGCTCGCTGGTTCTCGGCGTCTACGAGCATGGCAAACTGCAGCATGTCGGCCGCGTCGGAACCGGGTACACGCACACTGTCGCCGAGCAGCTCTTCAAAAGGCTTGCCCGCCTGAAGGCAGAGGAAAGTCCTTTCGCATCCAGGCTGACGGCAGAAGAACATCGCGGTGTCCGCTTCATACGGCCCGAACTGGTCGCGGAAGTCGAATTCCGCGCATGGACGGCCGACGGCCATCTGCGTCATGCTTCTTTCCGTGGCCTGAGAGAAGACAAGAATCCCCTCGAGATCGTTGGCGAAACACCGAAATCAGCCGCCAAGACCTCGACTGAAAGGCCGTCGCGAACCAGTATCTCCCTGACCCATGGCGATCGTCTTTATTGGCCGGACGAGGGCGTTACAAAAGCCGGACTTGCAGATTACTACACGGAGGTCTGGCGCTACATGGGGCCTTTTGTCGTCGGCCGGCCGCTTGCGCTCGTGCGCTGCCCGAACGGGATCGGCGGCCAGCATTTCTTCCAGAAGCATGCCTGGAAGGGCATGAACCGGAACATCGCATTGGCGAGGGATCCGCAAGGCGAGGAGCCATATGTGAGCATCAACGACCTGAGCGGCCTGATCGGCCTCGTACAGGCCGCTGTCCTGGAGATCCATCCTTGGGGATCGATGGTCGGCAATTGGGAAAAGCCTGACATGATCATCATGGATCTCGATCCTGGTCCGAATGTCGCATGGACAGAGGTCATCGCCGCCGCGGAAGAGACCGGCGAACGGCTGAAACGGGCGGGTCTCGTTCCCTT
Organism: Rhizobium sp. AB2/73; assembly: GCF_020871915.1. Classification (NCBI taxonomy): domain Bacteria; kingdom Pseudomonadati; phylum Pseudomonadota; class Alphaproteobacteria; order Hyphomicrobiales; family Rhizobiaceae; genus Rhizobium; species Rhizobium sp. AB2/73. The sequence goes on from NZ_CP067072.1 coordinate 940,330, forward strand.
CGTCAAGACCTCCGGCGGCAAAGGGCTGCACATCGTCTGCCCGCTGGTCGCCAAAGCCGAATGGCCTGCAGTGAAAGCCTTTACCAAGGACATCGCCGACGCGATGGCCGCTGACAGCCCCGGCCGCTATGTTTCGACCATCACCAAATCGAAACGCCGGGGCAAGATCCTGGTCGACTACTTGCGAAACCAACGCGGCTCGACTGCAGTTGCGCCCTATTCGACCCGCGCTCGTCCGGGAGCCGCCGTTTCGATGCCCTTGTCCTGGGAGGAATTGAGCCCCGCCATCGGCCCCGACTATTTCACCGTGCTCAACGTGCCGACGCGGCTTGCCGCGCTTCGCTCGGATCCCTGGGCCGAGTTCAGGAAAGCCGCGGAACCGTTGCATCATCCCGACGCGAAGCGCAAGCGCGGCTCATGACAGGCTCCCGTCTTCCCCGCGCGCCCCCTCGATGCGGATTATCTTTTCTTTGCACCCTTTTCCTGTGAAAGGCTCTTTCGAAGCGCATCCATGATGCTGATGACATTGCCCGTGGCGGGTGACGGTTCGGGCTTTGCCCTTGCGGGGCGCTTGCGACCCTTCTTCTTGGCAGCGATGATATCGAGAAGCTTGTCCTGGACGGGATCGGAGACCATGCCTGGGTCCCATGATTTCGTTCGCTCGTCTATCAGCTCTCCCACGAGCTTCATCAGTTTTGTGTCGACCGATTTTGCTGGGATGTCTTCGAAGTAATCCCTTTCATTCCGGACCTCATCGCCAAATCGCAACGTCCACAGAACGATCCCTTTGTCCCGCGCTTCCAGCATGACGGCACGCTCACGGCGATACATGACGAGCCGGGATATGCCGACCATGCGGCTCGCGGCCATCGCATCACGAATGACGCAGTAAGCCTCCTCCCCGACAGCATCGTTCGGCGTCAGATAATGCGGCGTATCGAACCAGATCCATTCGATGCTGTCCCGCGGTACGAACATCTCGATATCGATCGTTCTGGTACTTTCCAAAGCGACGGCGTCGAGCTCTTCATCCTCGAGCATGACATAGTCATCCTCGCCGCGCTCATATCCCTTGACCTCATCGTCTTCGTCGACCGGCTTGCCTGTGACGGAATCGACATATTGGCTGACGATGCGGTTGCCCGTCTTTCTGTTCAGCGTGTGGAAGCGAACTTTCTCGTTAACGGTGGTCGCCGGAGTCATGGCGACCGGACATGTCACGAGCGACAGTTTGAGATAGCCTTTCCAGAATGATCTTGGCGCCATGAGTTTTCCTCCACCAGGAAGGGGAACGGTCTTCGGCAGGCATGGTTCCGACCATCCATCCATGCCGTCAACTCCGCATTCAACGCATGCTGCCGATCCTCCGGAAGTGATGGCAAAACTTGAGCAGCACATCGGCGAAACGGAGGATCAAATCAGGCGGCTCGAACGTATCCTTGAGGATTTGGATGGCCTCGCGAGGCAAGGGTAATCCGCTTATCGGCATGGGAAGCAATTATCTATGATCGGTTTGGCCCGGCTTTCCGGCCGAACTCGTAAGCGTCTTTTCTAAAATCGCATCATCGTCGCCAGCCTTCATGACGACCTGCTTCCCGACATCAGGTGCGCGTCGAGGCAGGCAATCACAAAAGCTGCTCGCGACGCTTCCACGGGAATCTTGTGCGAAACCGCAGCAACGCATTTTTCCGTCGCACGCGTGTAGGAACTGCTTCGTTCGCAAGGCCACCTTCGCGACAGGAAATGGATCGCATCTTCCGGCCCCTGGATCAGACAGCCGTCTCGACTGCTGGTCGCCAGATAGACTGGCGCGGTCCAAAGCATCTTGAATTCCACATCAATCACATTGTGCATCCAACTCTCCCATGTCGTGGATGCCCCTCCCCCTGTGCTCGAACCATATGCACGGCCGTTTGTTCCCGAGGCCGAGCCTATTCGACTGTTTTCTCTGATCTATCGCATCAAGTCCGGAAACCTTTTCCGGCGGCAGTTGTTCGTGATTGAGGGTAAGAACTTCCTCTCAAATCGTGTGACGCTCACCGAAAGCAGGGTGAATGACATGGTCGCGGCGATACTCGACCTGAATCTCGAGGCGCAACAGGTATTTCCCATGGTCGAACGGCTCGACAGGCAAAAGATTCCCTATCTCTTCGCTCTTAGCGGAGATCCAATCGATGCAGACATGAACTTTTCGGGTTTTGTGCTATCCGAGAGGCCCGCCGCCCTCGATCATATTGGCAAGGCACTGTTCGACATCCCGGACAAAGAGACATAACGCCACGCGTTACCCCTCCATGCGTTGAGAAATGCAAGCATCATCAATGCCTGTCTTCGTCAAGGTGGGCTGCCAGTTGCTGCCGGGCTCTACTGAGCCGGCTTTTCACGGTACCGATCGCACATCCGAATTTCTCGGCAGCGGCATCATAAGAGCGTCCCTCTATGACAACATATTCGAGCACGACACGGTAAGGTTCCGGCAGCAGGTTGCAGGCCTCTTCCATTTCCTTGGCCCGTATCGCCCATTCTTGCGATGGCGGGGCCACCCCGGCGCCGGAGACGCATTTCTTGATTCCGGGAGCCTCGCGCCGGGCAATTCGGAACTTCGTGCAAAACGTATTACGCATGATCGTGAACAGCCACGATTTCAGCCGGGTACCTCGATCGAATTGGTTCAGATTGGCCAATGCTTTCGCGAGGGTTTCCTGCACGAGGTCGTCGGCGTCGCTGGCGTTTCTATGGAACGAGCGTGCAAATGCACGAAGGGCCGGAATAAGCTCCACAATTTCGTTTTGCAGATCGGGAGTGCTGGGGCTATCGGTCACAATTTTTCTCCTTGAAGAACGCGTACAACGACCGTTCCAGCATTGCCGCGCAACGCGTGGTTTCAGCGCTAGACCGGCACCGGTGCCCTGTGGACCTCGGATAATGCCTTCATTGACTTTGATTTGAGCAGACTTGCTGTTTGCGATGCGTTCGGGAGCTTCGTCGCGATCTTGAGGCTTCGATGTTCCTTGCATCTGCTAAGGGAACGGCTGCATCTTGAGCTTGTTCCATGAGAATCTAAATAAACGTCAAAGCGCCGTGACGCCGCCACGGAGAGCGAGGCCGACGGTGTCGGCTATCGTTCAATCGTCCCATTGCGGCGAATCTTGCGCTGGAGAAGCAGAATTCCGTAAAGCAAGGCCTCCGCGGTCGGCGGGCAACCGGGCACATAAATATCGATCGGAATGATCCGATCGCATCCGCGCACCACCGAGTAGGAATAGTGATAATAGCCGCCGCCATTGGCGCATGATCCCATGGAGATCACGTAACGCGGCTCGGGCATCTGGTCATAAACCTTGCGTAGCGCCGGCGCCATCTTGTTGCATACGGTGCCGGCAACAATCATCAGATCCGACTGCCTAGGGCTACCCCTCGGCGCGGCACCAATGCGTTCCACGTCATAACGCGGCATCGACATCTGCATCATCTCGATGGCGCAACAGGCAAGCCCGAACGTCATCCACATCAGCGATCCGGTGCGCGCCCAACTGACAAACTCGTCCGTGCTCGTGACGAGAAAACCCTTGTCGGCGAGTTCGTTGTTGATCGTTCCCATGAAGGGATCACCAGTCGGCGCCTGGCCGGGATGTTGAAAATCGCTGATGACAGGGCGGTCTTTGTAGGAAGACATGGTCCGTTCTCCCGTGGAAAGCTCCCGAACCTGCGCGAAACAGGCTTGTTCCAGGCATGGGCGCCTTTCGGTTCGCATGACCATCCTTGTCTTTCGATACTTCGATGCCTTCAAAGTGAAACCAAACAAGTTGCGCCACGTTTGTTTCCATGAGGAAATGTCATGCATTCAATCGAGCAGCGCGACGACCGGCCTTCGAAACTACATCCTGCTTCTCTGATCATTCTCTGCCTGGGCGTGATCGTTGCGCAGGTCGACACATCGGTTGTCAATCTGGCTGTCCAACCAATCGGCAAGAGTCTTCAGGCTTCCGTGACCCAGATGCAGTGGGTCGTCGACGCCTATAATCTCGTCTACGCTGCGCTTCTGATCAGTGGCGGTCTGCTTGCGGATCTTTACGGACGTCGGCTGATTTTCATCGTCGGCTGCGTCATCTTCACAATCGCAAGCCTTGGATGCGCCTTGGCTCCGACGATCACGATCCTAATCGGCGCCAGAGCGATAACCGGCCTCGGATCGGCCCTTCTGATACCGGCCTCCCTTTCGCTCATTCGAGTGATCTACCCAGACGAGCGGATTCGCGGTCGGGCGCTCGGTATCTGGGCCGGCTGCAACGGCATGTCGCTTGCCGTCGGGCCAAGCCTTGGCGGATATCTGATCCATAATTTCGGTTGGCGGGCTGTTTTCCTCGTCGTGGTTCCCATCGGTGTGGCGGCGGCTGCCGGAGCATTGCCTTGGATCTTGGAAAGTGCGGATAAAAAGGGACGATCGTTCGACATGCTGGGCCAGCTGTTGGGCATATTGTCGCTCGCCGCCATCACCCTGGCGGCAATCGAGTCCTCGCATTTTCCGATAGTCTGGACGACGCTGCTGGCACTTTGCGGCTTCGGTCTGCTGGCGCTTTTCATCCTGGTGGAACGGCGCCTCGATCAGCGCGCTCTCGTGCCGCTTTCGATGTTTTCCACCGGGCGGTTCAGCGGGGCGATGGCAGGAACGGCCGCAATGACATTCGGCATGTACGGGACGCTCTTTCTGTTTCCCCTCGCCTCCCTCAGCCTCGATCGACTGCCTCCGATCGCTGTCGGGCTGGCACTATTGCCCATGGCGCTGAGCTTTGTGGCGATCTCACCCTTCTCCGGTTACTTTTCTGAACATCTGGGAAAACGGCACACCATCAGCATCGGATTGGCTACGATAGGACTGGGGAACCTTCTGCTCGGCATTGCTTTTGACGGCAACCTGTTCACCGCCGAGGAATTCGGCCTGCTATTGACCGGTATCGGGATGGGCATGGCGACCGGGCCTCTTACGGCAGTCGCGGTTTCGAGCGTCGTCCGTGAGCGCGCTGGAACTGCGAGCGCACTGATCAACGTCGCACGCATGGTTGGCGCAACCATCGGCGTGGCCGCACTCGGATCGGTCTACGCGTTCTTCCGGGAGCCTGCTTTCGGGTTCATTGTGGCTATGTTTTGCGGCGGCGGTATTCAACTCTTCGGCAGCATTGCGGCGTGGCGATATCTCAAGCGAGCGTGAAGCCCACTTTTTATGCGGGTGACGCTCGACAATCCGAGCGCCATCCAAGCCATCAATGAGAAGACGCAGGCGCCATCAGCGGATCCTTGCCGACTATCTCAATCAGGAAGTCGAGGACCGTCCTGATGCGCAACGGCAGGTTCCGACGCGATGGGTAGACGACGCTGATGGCGACCCGGCTCGGCGGAAAGTCTGGCATGACGTTCACCAGCCTGCCTTCCTCGATGTCGGACCCGACAAGAATGTGGGAAAGTACGGCAATCCCATTGCCAGCCAGCACTGCACGGTGGACGGCAACCGCGTTGCTCGCGACGAGGCGCGGCGCGATCCTCACGGTAACGTCCTCGGCGCCATTTGAGAACGACCATGCCCGGCCGTTTCCCGCGCGATTGTAACAGATGCAATCATGAGCGCCGACATCGTCGGGCGTTTTGGGTGCTGCCCGCTCTTGTAGATAGGAAGGCGCGGCAACGAGAAAGGCCGTCGTCCACCCAATTCTGCGGCACATCAGACTGCAGTCCGCAACCGTTCCCAGCCGTACCTCAAGATCGATTCCCTCTTCGACCAGGTCGGACGGTTCCTCGCGAAAGAGCAAGTCGACGGAAAGTCCCCGATGGCGTTCGAGCAGCATCCCGAGCCGGTCGCTGACGTAAAGCCCGAGCGGTGTCGGCAAAGCCAGCCGCACCTTGCCGGCTACGCGCCCGCCATCACGACATGTGGTTTCACTAAGCGCCTCGACCGCTTCGATGACCTTGAGTGCCATCGGGATGATCTGCTCCCCCTCCGCCGTCAGCGCCAGCGCGGTGGTCGTGCGATGCAGCAGACGTGTGTTGAGATGCGCTTCCAGAGCCGAAACCTGGCGTGAAACAGCAGGCTGCGTCAGCCTGAGATCAATCGCTGCGGCGGAAAAGGAGCCAGTCTCCACCACCCGCATGAATGTTTGCAATGCGCATACGATATCCATCCCCACCCCATACTTTTCGGCATAGGCCTTATGTTCGAACCTTAGCCCGGAAGGACTTTACTGTCCAGCTATTAAGGATATCCTTTATCCACAAGGATACTTAATGTCCTTAATAACGGAGGCGACTATGACCCAGCGTTTGAATTATGCCCAGCAATCACCGGAACTCTTCAGGAAACTCTCGGAACTCAGCATGGCTCTGAAGGACAGCGCCATCGAACAGAAGATCCAGGATCTCGCTCACATCCGCGCATCGCAGATCAACGGCTGCGCTTTCTGCCTGGACATGCATGTCAAGGAAGCCAAGATCCATGGCGAGAGCGAACTCCGGCTCCACCACATAGCCGTCTGGCGGGAATCCAATCTCTTCATTCCCCGGGAGCGCGCCGCGCTCGCCTGGACCGAAGCGGTGACGAAACTGCATGAAAGCGGCATTCCCGACGAGCTCTACGAGCGCGTGCGCGGCCAGCTTTCAGAGAAGGAAATCTCCGATCTCACCTTCGTAATCATGGTCATCAATGCCTGGAACCGCGCCAGCATCGCCTTCAAGTCCGTGCCGGGCTCGGCCGACAAGGCCTACGGCCTCGACAGAGCCGGCCTCAACTGAGCCTCTCAGAAAAGGCTTCGGCAAACGATGGGCGGCCGTTCCGGCGACCGCGACCAAGACTCTCATGACAATCGTTTCAACCGTGGAGCCGGCCAGATCGGTTCCAAGATCTCGATCAACAGGAGACAAACATGGACCTGAACACTTCTCATTCCGTTAAATCAAGCCCTGACGAGCTGGTTCCGTCGCGCTACGCGGTGCAGATCGGTGATATTGAGGTGCTGGTAATCAGCGATGGTGTGCTGCCGTTGCCGACCAAGATGTTGGGATATAATGCCGATCCGGCCGAGCGCGCGGCCTGGCTGAACGACATGTTCCTGCCACAAGACGCTTTCGACTGGGCGCTGAACGCGGTCGTGGTGCGCAGCGGCAAGCAGACCATCCTCATCGATGCAGGTCTTGGCTTGGACCCGGAGTTGAACCTGCCGCGGGCCGGACAACTGATCAAGCGGCTGGAAGCCGCCGGCATCGACCTTGGCTCCGTAACCGATGTGGTCCTGACCCACATGCATATGGACCACGTTGGCGGGCTGCTCGTCGATGGGGTGAAGGAACGACTCCGTCCGGACCTGCGGATCCATGTCGCCGCGGCAGAGGTCAAGTTCTGGGAGGCACCCGATTTCACCCACGTATCGATGCCGCCCGGCTTTCCGGACGCGCTTCGGGCTGCCGCCAAACAGTTCAGAAAGGAATATGAGAGCCAGCTTCGATTGTTCGATGATGAGCAGGAGATCGCGCCGGGCGTGGTCGTCTCCCGAACCGGCGGCCACACACCCGGGCATAGCGTGGTTCGCGTGGCATCGGGCAAGGATCGGCTGATGTTCGCAGGCGATGCCGTGTTCGCCGTCGGGTTCGAACATCCGGACTGGCACAACGGCTTCGAACACGATCCGGAAGAGGCTGCCCGCGTCCGTATTCGGCTTCTGCGGGAGTTGGCGGCGAACGGTTCGTTTCTGGTCGCTACCCACATGCCGTTTCCTTCGGTCGGCCATGTCGCTGCCGACGGCGATGTCTTCCGCTGGGTGCCGGCCTTCTGGGACTACTGACGGCCAATAGCTTGAAGGTCGAGCCGGGGCAACCAAACCAGCGCTCGGCTCGACCGACAAGATCGACGGCCTCGACGAGGCCGGCGTGAACCAGGGCTGCACAATCTTCCGGAAACGAATGAACAACGCGGTGCGCGAAACGGCCGCACATGGAGAAGCTCATGAAAATCGTCATCATTGGCGGAACCGGCCTGATCGGCTCGAAAACATCGGACCGCCTTCGCAAGCAAGGCCATGAGGTCATTGCCGCCGCCCCGAACACCGGCGTCAACACGATCACCGGCGAAGGACTAGCCGAGGCGCTCGCCGGCGCCTCCGTCGTCATGGACCTCGCAAACTCTCCCTCCTTCGAGGATAAGGCCGTGCTCGAATTCTTCCAGACTTCGGGTCGCAACTTGACGGCGGCGGAAAAAGCCGCCGGCGTGAAGCATCATATCGCCCTTTCCATCATCGGCGTCGATCGCCTGCACGAAAGCGGCTACATGCGCGCCAAGGCTGCCCAGGAAAAGATCATCCGCGACTCCGGCATTCCCTACACGATCGTCCATTCGACGCAGTTCATGGAATTCATCGGCGGCATCGCCCAGTCCGCCACCAGCGGGAACACGGTGCGACTGCCCGTGGGCTATGTGCAGCCGATCGCCTCAGATGACGTCGCCGACGCCATGGCTGCCGTCGCGACGGCGGCGCCCATCAATGGCATCGTCGAGATCTCCGGCCCGGAGCGCATTCGGATGAACGAGCTCGTCGCCCGCTATTTGAAGGCCATGGGCGATGCGCGGCAAGTCGAAGGGGACCCCGAAGCCCGCTATTTCGGCACGAAGCTGGAGGATGGCTCGCTTGTCTCCGACAAAAATCCCCGCCTCGGCCGCATCACCTTCGAACAGTGGTTCGCGACCGCCGCACGGAAATGACCGTCTAACTCTTCAGAAAGGAATTCGAGATGATCAAATCAATTCTCGGCATCGCGCTCACCGCCCTGCTGTCCACCACTGCCGTAGCACACGCTGAAGGCGAGAAGGATGCCAAGGTCACGCTTGTCTACCAACATGAACTGCCGAACGTTCCTGGCAAGAGCATCAAGGGCGTCCTCGTGGAATATGGTCCGGGCGGCTTTTCCTCGGCCCACACCCATCCGAACTCTGCGTTCATTTATGCAACGGTCCTGGAAGGGGCGATCCGAAGCCAGGTCAATGACGGTCCGGTCAAAGTCTTCAAGGCCGGCGAAAACTTCTCCGAGATGCCGGGCGATCGCCATGGCGTCAGCGAGAATGCCAGCAAGACCAAGCCGGCGAAGCTGTTGGCTATCTTCGTTGTCGACAGCAGCCAGAAAGAACTCACCTTCCCGATCAAGAAATAACCGGAGGCTGGACGGGTGCCGGAGGCGCCTGTCCCTTCCCGGCTTCAGGAAATCATCGTCGGTGAACCCTATCATGTTTGGCGAACATCATTTTCTGCCGCTCGTCCTGATCAATCTGCTCGGGCTGGCCGGCATTCTCATCTGGCACATCCAGGGGCGCCGTCGCCCGACTGCGCGCCTCGTCGTGCAGATCCTGTTCTTTTGCTGCATGAGCCTCGTGCTCTGGCTTGCCGGAATTTCGCCTTATCACTTTGACTACGATGAGCTTCAGGATGGCGGCATCCTGCTTGCCAAATCCGCAAGGATCCTCTGGTGGCTGCATCTTGCCTGGACGATGATCGGCTTCCTTCATATCTATCTCACCCTCAATCGCCGGCCGCAGGAGGCGCATCTTCTTCAGGACCTGATCGTCGGCATCGTCTATCTCGGCGTCGCCCTGTCCGTCATCGGCTTCGTCTTCGGTGCGCCCGTTGGACCGCTGATTGCCACCTCAGGCATCGTCGTCGTCATCATCGGCCTTGCACTGCAGAACACGCTTGCCGATGTCTTTTCCGGAATCGCGCTGGCTCTCGGTCGCGCCTACGTCATCGGCGACTGGATCCAGCTCGCCGACGGCACCGAAGGGCGCGTCGTGGAAACCAACTGGCGCTCCACCAACCTGCTTTCGGGCGGACATAACGTCGTCGTCCTGCCGAACAGCGTGCTGGCGAAACAGTGCGTCACCAATCGCAGCCGCCCTGATGAGTCGCACCAGATCTCGCTGACGATACGGATATCCGCCATACACAAACCGCGGCTGGTCGAAGAGGTCATGCTTGCCGTCTTGGAGGGCTGCGAAAGGATCGTCATGAACCCGCCGCCGGTCGTCGCGCTCAAGATGATCGACGCAATCGCCATCGAGGTCGAGCTGTTCTTCCGCGTCGTGAGCGCGGCGGGCCGCATGTCGGCACAGAACGAGATCATCGATCTCATCTACGAACATTGCAGGGCGAACGGAATATCATTGGCGATGCCGGCCCAAAGCCTCGTCTGCCCCCCGATAGGCGAACAGAAGGAACAGGCCACTCTCAGGACGATATCATCCGGCGCGTTCTAGCACCCATTCGAAAGAGCTTTTCCAGAGTTCCGGCGGGATCTCCTTCGACAGGATGCCGACGAGGTCTGACAATTTGACGCCGCGCAGTTTCTCGCGCCACGCTTCGTCGGCCTCCCACATGATGCGCGCCACTGCACAAGGGCTGCTCTCGCAATAATCCTTCGGGCGGCAGGGGTTGTTGGCGCGAATATTGGTGCAGACGAAGGTTCGCTGCCGCCCCTCGACAGCCTCAACGATCTCCAGAAAAGTGAGATCCGCGGGCGGTCTCGCCAATCGATAACCGCCGGAGGGGCCGAGTGTCGTGTCGACAAGTCCAGCCTGAGACAGGCTCTGGAGGGCCTTGGAAAGATATTCCTTGGGAAGCCCATGGAATTCGGCTAGCGCTTTGGTGGAGAGATAGCGGCCATCAGGCAAACCTGCAAGAATGGCGCAACAATGGAGAGCCCATTCGACTTGGCTTTTCAAAATCATAAAATCATTCCAAAGCCCGCGGCTGGCATATATCCATCAAGGATAAAGAATATCCTTATTTGATCTCTATGTAAATAAATTCCGAGATGCAGATTTGCCTCTCGCATACCGAGCATGCATGAGCGAAACGATCTTCAGGGGCTTCGAAAACATCCCTTGCCCATGACGGATCGGATGGCGGTCCGGAAACGAAATCGGCCCGCGCAAGGCGGCAACCTCGACCATTGCGGCCATGCCAGGCGACAGCGGCTGAAGCAAACTATCGACATCTCGATAGATCGAGGCACAACCGCCCCCTCTTGGAGCACCTTTCACTTTGACTTAGATTGCCGGCCAATGGCGAAACCTGTTGGATCTGGCGAATAAGGTAAGGTCAGCCCCCGGGGACCTGATCAGGATTTATATGAAGCGGACAAGAATTGAGGATATCGCCAAAGAGGCGAAGGTAAGCAAAGCCACTGTAGATCGTGTCATTCACAAGAGAGGCTTCGTCCGCGAGGAAACGGTTCGCAAGGTTGCAGAAGCAGCGCATAAGCTGGCCTATTATGCGAGTGGTCTGATCGATCGGCAGCTGACCGCACCGCTTGCAAGAGTAAGATTTGGCTTTCTGCTCATAAAAGAAAGACAGGAGTTTTATCAGTCTTTCAGCAAAGAGCTGACCCGGGCAGTGGCAGACCGTCAGGATTTTCGCGGTGAAGTGACCATCCGATATTCTCCGTCTCAGTCGCCGGCAGACTTCGCGGCAATTATGCGGGAACTTGCCACGCATACTGATGCGATAGCTTGCACTGCGGTCAACCATAGCATCGTCAATGAAGCCGCCCGGAGCCTGCGGCAGAACGGAGTTCCCGTCTTCGCCCTGCTGAATGATTTCGGCCACGATGCGCGTCAAACCTATATCGGTCTCGACAATCACAAGGCCGGGCGCCTGGCGGCATGGATGATCGCCATGGCAAGTCGCCAGCCCGGAAAAGTCGCGATTTTTCTTGGCAGTAATCGCTGGCAAGGACACGAATTGAAGGAAGCCGGATTCCGTTCATACCTAAGCCAGTTGCGGGCGGATCTCGATATCCTGGAACCGGTCATCAATCTTGAGACAAGAAAGCTCACCCATGAAACCTCCGTCGCCTTGCTTGAGCGTCATCCGGACTTGAGAGGCATCTATATCGCAGGCGGTGGTATGGAAGGCGCAATAGCGGCGCTGCGGGAAATGCGCGCGCCCGGAGAGGTCGCCCTCATCGTCAACGAACTCACCTCTGTCAGTCGCGCAGCCCTTTCCGACGGCTATGCGACAATGGTCATCGGCACGCCCTTGGCACAGCTTTGCCGGGACACCGTCGAATTGATGGCACAAAACGTGCTCCAGGGTCGCGTTCAAATGCCGGATGCGCATTTTCTGGAACCGCAACTTTTTCTACCTCCTTCCATCTGAGAATGAGGTGAAACACCTCAAGCGGAAGGCGCAAGAAACCTCACCGATGCGCTAATCCAAATTCCACCCGATTGCCCGCGACGGATCCTTTTGGCATTGACTAGAGTCGGATGATTTTAGGTCTATTCGACCTAAAATTTGAATCCGCTCTAGAATCAAAGAAGTAGAGCATGATGTCGTCCGAAAACCGCTCACACTTTTCGGCATCATGCTCTAGAGCCGCGTGACGCTCCACCGGAGCAGCAATATCGGGATCTTGGGAGGAAACATGTTCTGGGCACTCAATCAGATTACGGCACCAAATCTTAGCTACACCGATTTCCTCGACCTGTCGGTTGCTCTCGGCTGCCAGGGCGTAGAGGTTCGCAACGACCTCAAGCGCCAGCTATTTGACGGCCTTTCGCCGGCCGAGGCAGGTCAAATGGTTCGGGAGCGAGGTTTGCGGCTCGTTGGCCTGTCCCAGGTCTATCCGTTCAATTTCTGGTCGGATGATATCGAGCGGAAGGTTCGGGATCTGATTGCAATCGCCGGGGAAGCCGGCGCTGAAACCATCAGCCTGATCCCTCGAAACGAGGGGATCGGTACCGAGGCGCAGGAGCGCAAAGCCAATCTCGAAACGTCCCTTGCCGCCATCTTACCTCTTCTTGAAGAGGCGGACCTGGTCGCACTGGTTGAGCCGCTGGGGTTTCAGCGTTCCTCGCTGCGTTACAAGGCAGAGCTCGTGGACGCGATCAATGCGCTCGGGGCAGCACATCGCTATAAACTCGTCCATGACACATTCCATCACGCCCTAGCGGATGGCGGACCGATTTTTGCCAGCCACACCGGGATCGTCCACATATCGGCTGTCGTCGATCCGGCGTTGCAGCTGAACCAGATGGAAGACGAACACCGGGTTCTTGTCGACGGATTGGACCGACTGGACAATGTCGGTCAGATCAAGGCTCTTCAGGCTGCCGGATATGTCGGACCGATTTCCTATGAATGCTTCTCTCCGCTGGTGCACGACCTCGCCAACCCACGAGAAGCGATCCAAGCCTCGTTTGATTTCATCGAATCGGCCCTAAAGGCCGGGTGATCGCCAAGCGGGCGATGCGAAGGAGCCTGCCGAGCTTGGCTGTGGGCTCGGTCCGATCTGGTGTCGACAAGATCGAGCTCCTGTTTTGGCGCTTTCGCGTGGGCAGCGGCGCTGCCAACGCAACCTTGCCATCGCCGGTTTTCCTTCATTCAAATATTCTCGGAGATGTAGATTTCGAAGGGGAAAAAGGTTTGACGCGCGGTCGTTTGCGCGCTTCCTTCGACTGAACTCACCATTTGCGTGATGAGTTCTCGGCACAGAAGGGGCAGTGGAGTGCAAATTGCCATGGCAACGGTTCCATCCATCAGTGCGCCCTTGCTCTCGGGAACAAGCTCGTTGACGATGAGGGTCACGTCGCCTGCGCGGTTTTCTTCCCGAAGTGCGGCGATCGCTCCCTCCATTCCGCCGCCGGCGACATAAAGACCGATAAGGTCTGGATGCTTCTGTAGAAGATCGAGCGTCGCCTCATGCGTGACGTCGACGGCGTCGAAATTGATGAGCGTTTCCAGGACTTCGAATTCCGGCGCATTCTCGCGGAAATAGGAGCGAAAACCAACCTCTCGCAACTCGTGGCCGTGAAAGCGGTGGCTGCCAACAAAACACGCCACTTTGCCCGGCTTGCGAGCCGTGCGCGCGATCGTCCAGGCAGCAGATCTCCCGACCTTTCTGTTGTCAAGGCCGAGATATCCTTCCCGAACGCCCGCGGCAAAGTCGGAAAGTACGGAAAAGACCGGGATCCCCTTTTCCTTGAGCTCATCAACGATGGCCTCGACAGCCGGATAATCGGGGGCGACGACGGCCACCGCCTGATTACGCGCTGCCAGCGCTCGCATTTTCTCCGCTATCGCGCTTGGTGTCGAGACAGCCGGATAGTCGATTTGAACCTGCAGCTTCGCTGCCGTCATCGCCGCCGCAGCCGCTTCGATCTCTTTGGCAAAGGCTTGATAAAATGATTGCGTGGGCTTCTGCAATAGGAATGCGAGTTGATAGCGTGGCACGTCTTCGAAGACGCGCTGACGCAGGAGGCCGACAGCGTGATAGCCGATTTCCTGCGCCGCTTCATAGACGCGCCGTGCCGTCTGTTCGCGAACCGGGAGGCGTCCGTTCAGCACGCGGTCGATGGTGGCGACACTGACGCCGGACGCCTTGGCGAGATCCGATATGGTGGGGCGACGCATGGCGGCTCCTGATGGAATTTATCATTACTGCGTTATCTTAATGATAGATTTTGATAGATTCCATCATTCCCGCATTGAGGCAAGCAAAAAGTCGATCTATCGTTTCCAGCATAGAGAGCGAGGCGCTATCGCGCATCGCGGGAGGCAGGGATGACGACGATAATCAAGCGTGACTATGATCTGCTCGGCGCAAGCGGAAAGCTGGCGGTGGAAACGGGGCTGGCTGCCGCCGAATGGTATCACACGGATGTTGCGCGCAAGGATATGAAGGCGTTGATGCAGCGCTCGGATGCGCCTGCGATCCGCGACACCATCATCTGGCTCGGCAGCATGGCGGTTTTCGCTGCACTGGCCGTCTACTTCTGGGGATCATGGATCTGTGTCCCCTTCTTCCTGGCCTATGGTGTGCTCTACGGCTCTGCCTCGGATAGCCGCTGGCATGAATGCGGCCATGGCACGGCGTTCAAGACGCGCTGGATGAACGATGCGGTCTATCAGATCGCCTGTTTCATGATCATGCGCAATCCGGTCACCTGGCGCTGGAGCCATGCGCGACATCACACCGATACCGTCATCGTCGGCCGCGATCCGGAGATCGCCGTCATGCGTCCGCCGGATCTCCTGCGCCTCGTCCTGAATTTCTTCGGCATCCTCGATGCCTGGCATGCGATGGTCGATATGCTGCGCAATGCTTGCGGCGTCGTCAGTGCGGCGGAAAAAACCTTCATTCCCGAGATGGAGCAGCCGAAGGCGATCCGCATCGCCCGCATCTGGCTCGCCATCTATATCGTCACCATCGCATCAGCGATCGCCATGGGCTCGATCCTGCCGCTGATGCTGATCGGCCTTCCCCGGCTTTACGGCGCCTGGCATCATGTTCTGACCGGTCTGCTGCAGCATGGCGGCCTTGCCGACAATGTCATCGACCACAGGCTGAACAGCCGCACCGTCATGATGAACCCCGTCAGCCGCTTCATCTATTGGAACATGAACTACCATGTCGAACATCACATGTTTCCGATGGTGCCCTATCACGCGCTGCCAAAGCTGCATGCGATGATCAAGCATGATCTGCCGGCCGCCAATCCGTCCATCTGGTCCGGCTATCGCGAGATGATCCCGGCATTCCTGCGGCAATTGCGCAACGAGGACTATTTCCTGAAGCGCGAGCTGCCGCCAACGGCGCGGCCCTATCGTGAAGAGTTCCACGGCGGCCTGCCGGCTGCCGCCGCACAATAACATCGACATTGCGAGGGAGGAAAACATGAGCAACTGGATCGAAGTCTGCGCCGCCGATGCAATCGACGAGGAGGATGTCATCCGTTTCGATCATGACGGGCGGACTTTCGCTATCTATCGCAGCCCCGAGGATGATTATTTCGCGACCGACGGCCTGTGCACGCATGAAAAGATTCATCTTGCCGATGGCCTTGTCATGGACACCATCATCGAATGTCCCAAGCACAATGGCCGCTTCGACTACCGCACCGGCGAAGCCAAGGGCGCTCCGGTCTGCGTCAATCTGCAGACCTATCCGGTCAAGGTCGAGAATGGCACCGTCTTCATCGGGCTCTGAGGAGGCTATCGTGGCGCATTTCGTCATTGTCGGAGCCGGGGAATGCGGCGCCCGTGCTGCCTTCGCACTTCGTGAAAAGGGATTTGAGGGCGACATCACCCTCATCGGCGCCGAGCCCCTGGCCCCATACGAACGCCCGCCGCTTTCGAAGGGCGGATCGGATGAGGCGCTCCAGCCAAAATTCGTCGCCGCATTGGAGCGTTACCAGGAGCAATCGATCGACCTGAGGCTCGATACGACGGTGACGGCGATCGCTCCCTCCACAAAGACTATCAGGCTCGCGGGTGGGGAAACGCTAAGTTACGACAGGCTTCTGCTTGCGACTGGAGCCTCGGCGCGTAACCTTCCCGGCGTCAATGGCACCTCTCGTCGCATCCGCATGCTGCAGACCCATGCGGATACGGTGGCATTGCATGCCGCGCTCAATCCCGGACGGCACATTGCCATCATCGGCGGCGGCTTCATCGGTCTTGAACTGGCGGCGACGGCACGCAAGCGCGGCACCGACGTCACTGTTATCGAGGGGCTTCCGCGGGTGTTGAAACGCGGCGTGCCGGGGGAGATCGCCGAGGTAATTACCGAACGGCATCGTCAGGAAGGTGTCGATATACGCTGCGATCAGATCATCGAAGCAGTGCAGGAGGACGCCGACAAGGTGGTCGTTCGCATGGCGACCGGGGACGTGATCTCTGCCGATCTGCTGCTTGTCGGTATCGGTGCCTTCCCGAATGTCGCGCTTGCCGCCGACGCAGGCATTGCGATCGACAACGGCATTGCCGTCAACGAGCGATTAGAGACCTCGATGGCCGATATTCATGCGGCGGGCGATTGCTGCTCCTTTCCGCTGGCGCTCTATGGCGGAAGGCGTGTTCGCCTCGAATCCTGGCGCAATGCGCAGGAGCAGGCCAATCTCGCCGCCGCCAACATGCTGGCAGAAGGTGCGGAGATATCCGCCGTGCCGTGGTTCTGGTCCGATCAGTATGATCTGACATTGCAGATCGCCGGCCTTGCGGATGAAGCGGTCGCCCACGTACGGCGCGACCTCGATGACGGGGCGTTCATCCTCTTCCATCTCGGCGCGGACGGAAGGCTGCTCGCCGCCAGCGGTATCGGACGCGGCAATGCCATAGCGCGCGATATCCGCCTTGCCGAGATGCTGATCGCCGCCCGCGCGCATCCGGATCAAGCTGCTTTGGCGGCGAGCACGGTCAAGCTGAAGTCGTTGCTTGCGGCGTAACTATCCATATCGAGGAACATCCAATGCAAAAGCACAATCGTCCGACGGTTGCCGATCTCCTGTCGCTCAAAGGAAAGCGGCAATTGACAATGCTGCGCGTCACGTCACTTGAGGAAGCGGAAGCCGCGGAGAGAGCCGGCATCGATATGCTTTCTGTCCCACCAGCGCTTTTGGGCCCCTCTTTCCGTGAAGCCGCGCCAAGCCCCTTTGTAGTACCGGGCCTGGAATATGGCGACTACGTCTCGGCAGAAGAATATATGCGGGAGGCATTCAAGGCACTGAAAGCCGGAGGCGATGCCGTTTATTGCGCTGCAAGCCTCGCGATCATCCGACGAATGCGGGATGAGGGAATTCCCGTCTGCAGCCACGTTGGCCTCATTCCTTCGAAGGCGACATGGACGGGCGGTTTTCGCGCCGTCGGAAAAACGTCGATCAGCGCTTTTGAAATTTGGCGCCAGACCAAGGCGCTGGAAGAAGCCGGCGCCTTTGCCGTCGAAATCGAGGTTGTGCCTGGTGACGTTGCGGCCGCCATCAGCCAAAGGACATCGATGCTGATGATTTCGATGGGTGCGGGAACAGGATGTGACGCGCAATATCTGTTTGCCGATGATGTCCTTGGCAGCAATCGCGGCCATCGTCCCCGCCATGCGAAGGTCTACCGCAATTTCGCGGCAGAGTTCGACCGACTGCAGAATGAGCGCGTTGCTGCCTTTGCCGAATTTGCCGGGGACGTTCGTTCCGGCGCCTATCCGGAGAAGAAGCACCAGGTCGGGATCGACAGGCAAGAGCTCGAGGCGTTCCTGCATATGATCGCCGAGCAAACTCTTTAATCGCACCTTAGGCTTCGGGTGAAGCATTTACACATCGAATTGGGCTATCTCGAATGAAAACCTATGTATTGACAGTGACGTGCCAATCGACGCGTGGGATCGTTGCGGCGATCTCGAACTATCTGGCCGGGCAGGGATGCAACATCGTCGATTCCAGCCAGTTCGACGATCTCGATACCGGCAAGTTCTTCATGCGCGTATCCTTCATCTCCGAGGAAGGGGTGGGCCAGGCAGCGCTTGTCGAAGGCTTCAAGCCGATCGCCGAAAAGTTCGCCATGGATGCGGAGATCCATGACGAGAAGAAGCGCATGAAGGTGCTGTTGATGGTGTCGCGCTTCGGCCATTGCCTGAACGACCTGCTCTATCGCTGGAAGATCGGCGCGCTTCCGATCGACATCGTCGGCGTCGTCTCCAACCATTTCGACTACCAGAAGGTCGTCGTCAATCACGACATCCCCTTCCACCACATCAAGGTGACGAAGGACAACAAGCCGCAGGCCGAAGCCCAGCTGCTCGAGATCGTCGAGCAGACCGGCACCGAGCTGGTGGTGCTCGCCCGCTACATGCAGGTGCTGTCGGATGCGCTGTGCCGGAAGATGTCTGGCCGCATCATCAACATCCACCATTCCTTCCTGCCGTCCTTCAAGGGGGCCAACCCCTACAAGCAGGCCTATGAGCGCGGCGTGAAGCTGATCGGGGCGACGGCGCATTACGTGACGGCCGATCTCGACGAGGGTCCGATCATCGAGCAGGACACGGCGCGCATCACGCATGCGCAGTCGGCCGAGGATTATGTCTCGATCGGCCGCGATGTGGAGAGCCAGGTGCTGGCGCGCGCCATCCATGCCCATATCCACTATCGCACCTTCTTGAACGGCAACCGCACCGTCGTCTTCCCGGCAAGCCCGGGATCCTACGCCTCCGAGCGCATGGGGTAAGTGATGGCGCTCGCGACAGTGATCGACGGGAAACAAGCGGCAGCTTCGGTGATCGAGGCCGTGAAGGCGGCATCAGCGGGACTTGAGGCGGAGGCCGGCGTGAAGACCGGGCTTGCGGTCGTCATCGTCGGCGACGATCCGGCCAGCCACGCCTATGTGAACTCCAAGAGCAAGATGGCCAAGGAGTGCGGCTTCAAGTCCATCCAGCACACGCTGTCGGCAGAAACGACGCAGGAAGAGCTGGCTGTCCTGGTGGCCTCGCTGAACGACGATCCGTCCATCCACGGCATTCTCGTGCAGCTGCCGCTGCCGAAGCATCTGAATGCCGATGCGATCATTCAGTCGATCCGGCCGGAGAAGGATGTCGATGGCCTGCATGTCGTCAATGCCGGCAAGCTGGCCACCGGCGATCTCGAAACCGGGCTGATCTCGTGCACGCCGGCCGGCGCCATGCTTTTGGTGCGACAGGTGCATGGCGAGGACCTGTCGGGTCTGAATGCCGTCGTCATCGGCCGCTCCAACCTGTTCGGCAAGCCGATGGCGCAATTGCTGCTCAATGCCAATGCGACGGTCACGACGGCGCATTCGCGCACGAAGGATCTCGCCTCGGTCGTCAAAGGTGCCGATATTCTGGTGGCGGCCGTCGGCCGTCCCGAGATGGTCAAGGCCGACTGGATCAAGCCCGGTGCCACTGTCATCGATGTCGGCATCAACCGGGTCGCGGCACCGGAGCGTGGCGAAGGCAAGAGCCGGCTGGTGGGCGATGTCGCCTATGGTGAAGCATCCGAAGTCGCCGCCGCGATCACGCCGGTTCCAGGCGGTGTCGGACCGATGACCATCGCCATGCTGATGGCCAATACCGTCATTGCAGCCCATCGCGCCGCAGGTAAGAAGCCGCCGAGGTTTTGAGGGAGAGAGCGGTTTAGACCACTGCACCATCGAGCTCGTTCATCGGCGACGGCTAAAGTTAATCGACCGGCAGGAGGAGCGTTTTTTGCCTCCTAAGCGAGTTCGCTATCACACGGTGGGAGGAGAACTAGGCTTATCCAACTCGACGCGAGCAAGCTCAGCCTGCTGCTTCCGATCGTTCCTTGTCAGTCGTCCAATGAGGATCAGCGCGCTCATCAAAATTGCATATTCTCCGCGCAAATTTTCAGATCGCTCAATTTTTCATCAACACCACAACACCTCCCCTCGAACAAAATCAACCACTTACGATCTGGCACGCCATTTGCTTCGTATTTGGTTGAGTTGGTGGCTAGGGTTCCGGCGCTCCATTGCGAGCGTGGCTGGTCCGAGAGCCACCACCGGCTGGGGGAGAAATCCCACCGGATGCACGGCGGGATAAAAGCCCGGGAGACCTCGTAAGCCAAGGGATTGGCGGCGCGATGGTCTTTGCCGATCCCTTTTTGAAAAAAGCAAAAGGGGAATTTCAATGCAGACTTTTTCGAGAATTCTTTCCGTCACAGCCCTGTCCGTATCGCTGGCCCTCGGGCTCGGTTCGGTCGCCAGCGCTGCGCCGAAGACCAGCTTCAAGGTCGCCTGGTCGATCTATGTCGGCTGGATGCCCTGGGGTTATGCGAGCGACCACGGCATCGTCAAGAAATGGGCTGACAAATATGGCATCAATATCGAGGTCACACAGTTCAACGACTATGTGGAGTCGATGAACCAATATACGGCCGGTGCGTTCGATGCCGTAACGCTCACCAACATGGATGGTCTCTCGATCCCGGCTGCCGGCGGCGTCGATACGACGGCCGTCATCGTCGGTGACTTTTCCAATGGCAATGACGCCGTCATTCTCAAGGACAAGACAAGCCTCGCCGATATCAAGGGCCAGAACGTCAACCTCGTCGAATATTCCGTATCGCACTATCTGCTCGCCCGCGCGCTCGACAGCATCAAGCTCAGCGAACGCGATGTGAAGGTGGTGAACACCTCCGACGCCGATATGGTTGCGGCCTATAAGACGCCTGACGTTTCGGCTGTTGTCACCTGGAATCCGCTTGTTTCGACCATTCTCGAAGACCCCAGCGCCAAAAAGGTTTTCGACAGTTCGCAGGTGCCGGGCGAAATCATCGACCTGATGGTCGCCAACAGCAACGTGCTCAAGGACAACCCGAATTTCGGCAAGGCACTCGCCGGCATCTGGTATGAAACGGCCGCGCTGATGAAGGCCGACACGGCTGAGGGCAAGGCCGCCCGCGAAGCCATGGGCAAGGCATCGGGCACGGACCTCAAGGGCTTCGAGGCGCAGCTCGCTGCGACCCGCCTTTTCGACAAGCCCGCCGATGCGCTCACCTTCACCACCTCGCCGAACCTGCCCAAGACCATGGATCTCGTGCGCAACTTCCTCTTCCAGAAGGGGCTTCTCGGCAATGGCGCGCCTTCCGCCGATGTCATCGGCATCGAAATGCCCGACGGCAAGGTGCTCGGCGACGGCAGCAACGTGAAGCTTCGCTTCACCGAAGCCTACATGAAGTCGGCCGCCGACGGTCTGCTCTGAGCTTCTTTGAACGGCGGCGCAACAGCGCCGCCAGCCTTTCATTTCTCGGAGCCATTCATGCGTTGGATCAATACCAAGCCAAGTCCCGGCGCGCAGCTTGCCTTGACGCTCTTGCCCTTTGCGCTGCTGATCATTGCCTATGCGATCGGTTCCGCCGCAAGGCTTGCCGAAAACGCCAATGACAAGCTGCTTCCGAATTTCGCCGGCTTTGCCGACGCCATCAACCGCATGGCCTTCATCGCCGATCCTCGCACGGGAGACTACCTTCTGTGGTCGGATACCGGGGCAAGTCTCATCCGGCTGCTCTCCGGTCTCAGCATCTCCACGGCGATCGCGCTTTGCCTGGGCATGCTGATCGGCATGCTCCCCTATCTGAGGGCGCTTCTGTCTCCCTTCGTCGCCGTCATTTCCATGGTGCCGCCGCTGGCCCTGCTACCCATTCTCTTCATCGTCATGGGCCTCGGAGAAACGTCGAAGATCGCCCTCATCGTCATCGGTGTTGCACCGACGATGGTGCGGGACTTGGCCCTGAAGGCGCTGGAACTGCCGCGCGAACAGATCGTCAAGGCAGAAACGCTCGGCGGTTCTTCCTGGCAGATCGCGCTGCGCGTCGTGCTGCCGCAGATCCTGCCACGGCTGATCACCTGCCTCAGGCTGCAGCTCGGCCCGGCCTGGCTGTTCCTGATCGCGGCCGAAGCGATCTCGTCCGATTCCGGCCTCGGCTACCGCATATTCCTCGTCCGCCGCTATCTCTCGATGGACGTGATCTTTCCCTACGTGGTCTGGATCACCCTGCTTGCCGTGGTCATGAACTACCTGCTCGATCGCGTCCGCATCGCCGTCTTCCCCTGGTCCGAACTGGAGAAGCAGGTATGAGCGAACTCAGAATCGAAAAGGTCTGGAAGGAATATGGCGACCAGATCGTGCTTGAGGATGTCTCGCTGACGGTGGCCTCGCGTGCCTTCGTCGCGCTCGTCGGCCCCTCCGGCTGCGGCAAGTCCACCTTCCTGCGCATGCTTTTGGGACAAGAACAGCCAACGCGCGGGACGATCCTGCTCGATGGCGCAGCCCTGCCCCCGGAACCCGGCGCGGATCGCGGCGTGGTCTTCCAGCGCTATTCCGTCTTTCCGCATCTGACCGCGCTCGGCAACGTACTGCTCGGCAAGGAACTTGCCGGCTCGCGCTACAAGGCAAGGCTCTTCGGTTCGGCGCGTCGCAATGCCATCGAGGAGGCACGTCAGCTTCTCGCCGAAGTCGGCCTTGCCGGCGCCGAGGGTAAATATCCAGCCCAGCTTTCCGGCGGCATGCAGCAACGTCTGGCGCTTGCGCAGGCCCTGATCATGCGACCGAAAGTGCTGTTGCTCGACGAACCCTTCGGTGCGCTCGATCCGGGCATCCGCGCCGAAATCCATACGTTGATGAAACGCCTCTGGCACGAGACGCAGATGACCGTTGTCATGGTGACCCATGACATGCGCGAAGCCTTCACGCTTGCGACCCGCGTCGTCGCCTTCGAGCGGCGCCGCGACAGGCCAGAAGAGAAGGAGCGCTACGGCGCCACCATTACCAAGGACATTTCCATCTGGCCGCCGCGCATTGCCGGCGCAGCCTCGATCTTTGGCCCCGACCGGGACGGCCCGGTCTCTTCCCTGGGGCACCGCCGGGACGACCTGGCACCATCGGGAGATATTTAGCCATGCAGCATGTCAGACGTTCACCGGAAGAGATCGCCGCCAATCGCGCGCGGTATGAAGACCATCAACGCAAGGGGCTGGAATTCGCGCCCAAGGCATTGCCGGCGGCAAGTCCGCTTCCAGCGCCGCCGATCGACCCTTCCCTCATCCTGCACCGGGAGATCCTGCCCGGCGGCTGGTACTGGTCGACACGCGTCAAGACGGGCGAGACTTTGCGCATCGCGCAGGAGCAAGGTTTTTCTGCCGTGTCGCTGATTGCCTGGAACGAGGCGGATCCGAGCGAACGGCTGAACCTCGTCGATACGGTCAAGGTGCAATGGACGACGGCACTGTCGAAGGGCCGCGTGATCTTCTCCGACATGGGGCGTGTCATGTTCTCGGTGACGGAGGATTCCTCCGGCGCCCATGATTGCCTGATGGGAGGCTCCACCGCCGCTTCCACCGAGGCGAAATATGGCCAAGGTCTGCGCAACAGCCGCGATAATTTCATCCTGCTCGCAACGAAAGCAGGCTTGGATCGGCGCGATATTCCCGCCGCCTTCACGCTTTTCGCGCCCGTCCGGGTCGATGCGGACGGCAAGTTCGCCTGGAAACCGGAACTATTACACGATGATGACTATATCCATCTTCGCGCCGAGATGGACATGATCGTCGGCTTTTCCAATTGCCCTCACCCGCTCGATCCAAACCCGCATTACGCGCCGAAACCCGTGACCGTGACCCGCATCGCCGCCCAGCCGATCGCCGAAGACGATCTGTGCCGCACGGCCACCGCCGAAGCGGTGCGCGGCTTTGAAAACAACGCCTTCGCCAATCTTTGAGCCGGGGAGAACGATCATGAGCGATTTCATTCAGACCGCGCCTTCCCGCACGCTCGACAAGGCGGTGCAAGATCATTTCATTGCCGCGGAAGCGCCGTTTTCGACCATCGTGCGCAAGGGCCAGACGCTGCGCATCGAGGACAGCTACGGCCAGCAGGCAATCGACACGCTGTTCTATAATGCCGAGGACTATTCCGAGCGCTATTCCAACCAGGACACGATGCGCGAACAGGGCGCCGCCTATATCACCACGGGCACCCGGATCATCTCCAACGAAGGGCGCGTCATGCTGACAATGACCGCCGACAGCTGCGGCCGTCACGACACGTCGGCAGGCGCTTGCTCGTGCGAGAGCAATACAGTCCGCTTTGGCCACGGCACGAGATATCTTCACGCCTGCCGCGACAACTTCGTGCTGGAAGTCTCAAAGCATGGCATGGGCAAGCGCGACGTCGTGCCCAACATCAATTTCTTCATGAACGTGCCGATCGAACCGTCGGGTGAAATGACGATCGTCGACGGCATCTCTGCTCCGGGCGACTATGTTGAGCTCAAGGCCGAGATGGACGTGCTTCTCGTCATCTCCAATTGCCCGCAGATCAACAATCCCTGCAACGGCTTCGACCCGACGCCGATCCGAGTCCTCGTATGGGACGGTGAGGCCTGAGATGTTCAAGAAAATACTGATCGCCAATCGCGGCGAGATCGCCGTCCGGATCATCGGGACGTTGCGGCGCATGGGCATTGCCTCCGTCGCCGTCTATTCCGATGCGGACCGCTTCTCCAAGGCATCCCTGATGGCAGACGAAGCCGTCAGGCTCGGCCCGGCGCCTGCCTTGGAAAGCTATCTCAATGCCGACGCCGTCATTGCCGCCTGCAAGGCAACCGGTGCCGAGGCCGTGCATCCAGGTTACGGATTCCTGTCGGAGAATATCGGTTTCGCCGAACGGCTGGCAAAGGAAGGCATCGTCTTCATCGGGCCGACGGCGGACAATATCGCCGCCTTCGGGCTCAAACACACAGCGCGAGAACTGGCGCGTACGAGCGGAGTTCCGCTGCTTCCGGGCAGCGACCTCGTCGAAACGAGCGAAGCGGCGCTCGCGGCCGCGGCGGAAATCGGCTACCCGGTCATGCTGAAATCGACGGCCGGCGGCGGCGGCATCGGCATGCAGCTTTGCGACGATGCCGCAAGTCTGAAGGCTGCCTTCGACAGCGTACAGCGCACGGCAAAAGCAAGCTTCGGCGATGCCCGCGTCTATCTGGAGCGCTTTGTCTCGCGGGCGCGGCATGTCGAGGTACAGATCTTCGGCGACGGCAAGGGCCGCGTCATCGCGCTTGGCGAACGCGACTGCTCGTTGCAGCGCCGGAACCAGAAGGTGATCGAGGAGACGCCCGCGCCGGGCCTGTCGCCTTCCGTGCGCGAACGCCTGCATGCAGCGGCGGTGGCGCTCGGCACCTCCGCCAATTATCGCTCCGCCGGCACGGTCGAGTTCATCTATGACCCCGCGCGGGAGGAATTCTACTTCCTCGAAGTCAATACCAGGCTTCAGGTCGAACATCCGGTCACCGAGGCCGTCTATGGCATTGATCTCGTCGAATGGATGATCCGCCAGGCCGCCGGCGAAGATGTGATAACAGGCAATGATGATCTCACTCCCAAGGGTGCCGCGATCGAGGCGCGCATCTATGCCGAGATGCCGCATGCCGGCTTCCGGCCGAGCGCCGGCCTTTTGACCGAAGTTATCTTTCCGGAACACGTGCGCGTCGACGGCTGGATCGAGACGGGCACGGAAGTAACACCCTATTACGACCCCATGCTCGCCAAGGTGATCGTGGCAGCTGAAGACCGGCCGGCCGCGATCGAGAAACTCAAGCTTGCGCTTGCGCAAAGCTCCATCTCCGGCATCGAAACCAATCTCGACTATCTGAAGGCCATCGCCGGATCGGATCTGCTCGCCAGCGGCAATGTGGCGACGACGGCGCTGAAGGACTTTCCCTTCGTGCCTGATGTGATCGAGGTGGTGGCGCCCGGCGCGCAGTCGAGCATCCAGGAGCTTCCCGGCAGGCTGGGGCTCTGGCACGTCGGCGTGCCGCCGAGCGGGCCGATGGACGAGCGCTCGTTCCGCCATGCCAACAGGCTGGTCGGCAACGCCGATGAGATCGCGGCCCTGGAACTGACCGTCTCGGGACCGGTGCTCAAGATCTTCTCCGACGTGACGATCGCGCTTGCAGGCGCTCGCATGCCGATGACCCTCGACGGCGTTCCGTTACCCCACGCCGAGGCCATTATCGCCAAGGCAGGGCAGACGCTTGCCGTTGGCGCCATAGAAGGCCGGGGCCAGCGTGCCTATCTCGCCGTTGCGGGCGGCTTTGCCGCGCCGCTCATGCTCGGCTCCAGGGCAACCTTCGGCCTCGGTCGCTTCGGTGGCCATGCCACCGGCACGCTTCAGACAGGCCATGTGTTGCGGCTGGCACGCACGCCCCAGCCTCAAGCCAAGCCGGCGGACGTGCCCGCGGCCCTCACCCGCACCTGGGAGGTCGGCGTCGTCTACGGACCGCACGGCGCGCCGGATTTCTTTCTGGACGAAGACATCGAGACGCTGTTTTCGACCGAATACGAGGTGCATTTCAACAGCGCCCGCACCGGCGTCCGTCTGATCGGCCCTACGCCCAAATGGGCGCGCAGCGACGGCGGCGAGGCTGGCCTTCACCCCTCCAATCTTCACGACAATGCCTACGCCATCGGCGCGATCGATTTCACCGGCGATATGCCGATCATTCTCGGCCCGGATGGGCCGAGCCTCGGCGGCTTCGTCTGCCCGGCCGTCATTGCGCGCGACGAGCAATGGAAGATGGGCCAGTTCAAGCCGGGCGACAAAATCCGCTTTCATCCGGTGACGCGCAGTGAAGACGCCGTCGCCGGCCCGACTGTCCACGACGCGCCCGGGGAGACCGGATCGGCAATCGTCGGTCAGAACCAGGACGGCCCGGTGCCTGTCGTCTATCGTCGGCAGGGCGATGACAACCTGCTCGTTGAATACGGGCCGATGACGCTCGATATCGCGCTTCGCCTGCGCGTGCATCTGCTGATGCAGGCAATCGTCGAGGCGCGCCTGCCGGGGATTATCGACCTGACGCCAGGCATCCGTTCGCTGCAGATCCATTATGACGGGACGACGCTGACCCGCAACCATCTGCTGGGCCTTCTTACGGAAATCGAGGCTACGCTACCGGCGGCGCATGAGGTGAAAGTCCCAAGCCGAATCGTGTACCTGCCGCTCTCCTGGAGCGATCCGCAGGCCGAGCTTGCCATGCGCAAATATCAGGAGCTCGTGCGCCCGAATGCGCCATGGTGCCCTTCCAACATCGAATTCATCCGCCGCATCAACGGCTTGCCCGACGAGCAGGCAGTGCGCGATATCGTCTTTGATGCCAGCTATCTCGTGCTCGGCCTTGGCGATGTCTATCTAGGGGCTCCGGTCGCAACACCGGTCGATCCGCGACATCGACTGGTGACGACGAAATATAATCCGGCGCGCACCTGGACACCGGAAAACGCCGTCGGCATCGGCGGCGCCTATATGTGCATCTATGGCATGGAAGGACCGGGCGGCTACCAGCTTTTCGGCCGTACGATCCAGGTGTGGAACAGCTGGCGGCAGACGCCGGCCTTCGCCAAGGGCAAGCCGTGGCTTCTCAATTTCTTCGACCAGATCCGCTTCTTTCCCGTCACGCATGAGGAACTGAATGAGGCGCGTGCGGCCTTCCCGCACGGCGGCTATCCGATCAAGATCGAGGAGACGGAATTCTCCTACGCTGCCTACGAGGCCGGTCTCGCACGCGAGGCCGCTGCGATCAGCGCCTTCAAATCCAGGCAGCAGGCTGCCTTCGAGGCGGAAAGGCAACGCTGGAAGGAGTTGGGGCTCGACAGCTTTTCCGTTGACGAAGGGACGGGCCCCGCCCTTGCCGGAGATGTACCGGAAGGTTGCTTCGGCGTCGAAAGCGCCGTGCCCGGCAATGTCTGGAAAATACTCGTCGAGGCAGGCCAGCCGGTTGCAGCCGGCGATACTTTGGCCATCATCGAGTCGATGAAAATGGAAATTAACGTCACTGCTCATGCCGCGGGACGCGTCCGCGATCTGCGCGCAGCACCTGGGCGCAACGTCAAGGCCGGTGACGTTCTCGTCATTCTGGAGGAAATCTGATGCTGCCCACTATCATTGACCTTACCTCTCTGCGAGATGCGTATAAGGCAGGCTTTTCACCGCTCGACATGGTGGAGGAAATCATAGCCCGATGCGGGGCATCCGATGATCCGGCAATCTTCATTACGCTGGCATCTCCAGAGGCGTTGCGAGCTGCGGCAACAGATTTGCTGACGAAGGCACCCGAGCCCAACAGCCTGCCGCTCTGGGGCATCCCCTTCGCAGTCAAGGACAACATCGACGTCGCAGGTCTGCCGACGACGGCCGCCTGCCCGGCCTTTGCCTATCATCCCCAGGGCGATGCAACCGTGGTTGCACGTCTGAAGGCAGCCGGCGCGATCGTCATCGGCAAGACCAATCTCGACCAGTTCGCAACCGGCCTCAACGGCACCCGCTCGCCTCATGGTGCGCCCCGCTCGGTCTTCGATCGCGCTTACGTTTCCGGCGGCTCGAGTTCCGGTTCCGCCGTTGCCGTAGCCGCTGGCCTTGCCAGCTTCTCGCTCGGAACCGATACGGCAGGCTCCGGCCGGGTGCCGGCTGCCTTCAACAATCTCGTCGGCATAAAGCCGACGCCGGGGCTCGTTCCCAATGTCGGCGTGGTGCCGGCTTGCCGCAGCGTCGATGTCGTCACGGTGTTCGCCGCAACCGTCGGCGATGGCATCGCCGTTCGCCGGATCATGGACGGCTATGACGCACGCGATCCGTTCTCGCGGGAGGCAATACCGGCGACCCTGCCGTCGGCGCGTCCGCGCGTCGGCGTGTTGGACGGAGCCGAGCGCGAATTCTACGGCAACAGCCAAGTCGAAGCCCTCTACGATGCCGCCATCGACAGGGCGAGATCGCTCGGCGCGGAGATCGTCCCCTTCGACTATGCGCCTTTTCGGCAAGCCGCCGAACTGCTCTATAGCGGCCCATGGGTTGCCGAGCGCCTGGCGGCGGTCAAGGACTTCCTCGCAAGCAATGCCGGCGATTTCGATCCAACGGTCAGAACCATCATCGAGGGCGCGAAAGGCTATGATGCGGTCGCCGCCTTCGAGGGCAAGTACAGGCTGGAAGCATTGCGACAAAAGACGAAGGCGGAATGGGAGAAGCTCGACTTCCTGATGCTGCCGACATCGCCTACGACCTATACGGTCGAGGAAATGCAGGCCGATCCGATCGTCAGGAACAGCCATTTCGGGCGTTATACCAATTTCGCCAATCTGCTTGATTGCGCGGCAATTGCCATACCCGCGGGTTTCGATACCGACGGCCATCTGCCAGCCGGTGTGATGCTCGTCGGGCCTGCCTTTACCGACGATGCTTTGGCGCCGTTCGCCGATGCCATGCATCGGGCGGCGAAAAGCGGGATGGGCAAGGACCGTATGGCGGCACTGCCGGATAACAGCCGTGTGACACCTATGGCTGCCGACATGGTCCCGATCGTCGTTGTCGGCGCGCATCTGGCCGATATGCCGCTCAACCATGAACTCACCGGAAAAGGCGGCTACAGGATGAAGACGGGACGGACGGATGGCAGCTATCGGCTTTTCGCCCTTTCCGGAACAGTACCGCCGAAGCCGGGATTGATGCGCGATCCCGGCTTTGCCGGCAAGGGTATCGAAATAGAGGTATGGGCCTTGCCGCCCGCCGCGTTTGCCCGCTTCGTCCAAAATATCCCGGCGCCGCTGGGGATCGGCAAGATCCTGCTTGAGGATGGCAGCCATGTTTCCGGATTTCTCTGCGAGAGCCACGCCGTAGCTGACGCCAGAGACATCACCGAATTTGGTGGCTGGCGAAATTTCATTCGCGCTGCCGATGCCACAGGTTAAATGAAGGAGAAGCTGGATGAGAAAGACCCTCTTACGGGCATTGCAGATCATTCTTCATGGCCTGACCGCGAGAACCCAGGCAATTGGCAGCCTTGATCGGCCTCAGTTTCACTCCGCTCGTAGCGAGGCATGGTCAGAGACCGATTAAACGCTTCGGACGAGAAAATCTCGCAGACTTGAGGGATGGCAGGAAAAACACCAACAAGCGAGTGCAGGCACACGAGATGACTGCACTCGCTCGGCCAAGGATTCAGCTCGGCATCCTGGCCATCCAGTTGAATGGACAACTTTCAAGGAAAGTTGCAAATGGCTACTTTCCTCCCGATGGGATTCTTGCATCGGCAGCCCATGGCGAAGGTGCATCGACAACGCCTGACAACAGATCAAACACAGCGCTCAAATTTCGCGGGGCACCCGGATATCCGGCAAGTCCCGCGGAAAATCCTTCGCATTGCGAGTGACCGGCAACGTCGAGTGAATCTTGTCTATTTCCCGGATGACGGCTTGGAGCAGCCTGATGCGGGGAGCTGCCACAGAGATACCGCGCGCCCCGGCCACTACATTGTCGACGGCGACAAGCCTTGACGATTCACTATCTCCGGCGATCGGCAACAGCAGTCACTATTGACAAGTTGCCCCGTATCCCTTGATATGCCTTATCCGAGATAACAGACAGATGTCCGGAATATTGGATTATTCGAAAGCCATTAACCAAGGGGAACAACCATGACCATTTCCTTGCGCGTCGGCCTGATGTCGCTCGCCGCCGCACTCCTCTCTTCCACGCCCGTTCTCGCCGACGGCAGCAAGCTCGATGAGGTGCTTGCGCGCGGTCACCTCGTTCTTGGAACCGGCAGCACGAACGCGCCGTGGCACTTCAAGAGCGCTGACGACAAGCTGCAGGGCTTCGACGTCGACATGGGTCACATCATCGCCAAGGCCCTGTTCGGCGACCCCGACAAGATCGAGTATGTCAATCAGTCGTCCGATGCCCGAATTCCAAACATCACCACCAACAAGGTCGATATCACCTGCCAGTTCATGACCGTGACCGGCGAGCGCGCCCAGCAGGTGGCCTTCACCATTCCCTATTATCGTGAAGGCGTCGGCCTGATGCTGAAGGCCGATGGCCAGTATGCCGACTATGCGGCATTGAAGGCGGCAGGCTCTTCCGTCACGGTTTCCGTTCTGCAGAACGTCTATGCGGAATCCATGGTTCATGCCGCCCTTCCGGACGCAAAGGTCGACCAGTACGAATCCGTCGATCTGATCTATCAGGCGCTGGAATCCGGCCGCGCCGACGCGGTTGCGACCGACCAGTCATCACTCGCCTGGTACATGACGCAGAACCCGGGCCGCTACAAGGACGCCGGCTATGGCTGGAACCCCCAGACCTATGCCTGCGCGGTTAAGCGCGGCGACCAGGATTGGCTGAACTTCGTCAATACCGCTCTTCATGAAGCGATGACAGGCGTCGAATTCGATAGCTACGCCAAGTCCTACAAGACCTGGTTCGGCAAGGACCTGACCCCACCACAGATCGGCTTCCCGGTCGAATACAAGTAATGGCCGAGCGGAGCGGGACATCTCCCGCTCCGCCAGTCTGAAAGGGGCGGCCCGACATGGGTTATACGCTGAATTTTGCCGCCGTCTGGCGCAATTTTGATTTTCTTATGAGCGGTCTGGCGCTTAGTCTCGGCCTGGCGATCGTATCGATTCTGATTGGCGCCTTGATCGGCCTGATCCTCGCCTTCGCGCTGACATCGAAAAACCGCGCAGCCATGATCCCGGCGCAGGTCTATGTGACCGTGATCCGAAACCTGCCGATCCTGGTGCTGGTGCTGTTCGCCTTCTTCGCCTTGCCGCAGATGGGCTTTCGGCTGGACAAGATCAAAAGCTTCATCCTGGTCCTTTCCATCTACTCTGGCGCCTATCTTGCTGAAGTGTTTCGCGCAGGATTGCTGTCGATCCCGAAAGGTCTTTCGGAGGCGGGCCTGGCAATCGGGCTGACGCCAATGCAGATTCGCGGATCGATCATCGCTCCGCTGATGCTGCGCAACGTGCTTCCGTCGCTGTCTTCGACCATCATTTCGCTGTTCAAGGATACCTCGCTTGCAGCCGCCATTGCCGTGCCGGAGCTGACATTCGCTGCCCGCAAGATCAACGTCGAGAGCTTTCGCGTCATCGAAACCTGGATGGTCACATCAGCTCTCTATGTCGCAACCTGCTTCCTCATCGCCGCGCTGATGCGTTTCGTCGAGCGCAGGCTGGCTTTGCCGAGGTAATACCGGATGTCTCATAGTTTTCTCGAACAACTCTGGATCGCCCGCTACGTCATCATCAACGGGCTCGGCGTGACGGTATCGATTTCCCTTCTTGCCATTCTTGCCGGTTCCATCGTCGGTGTCTTCGTTGGCCTCGCGCTCGTCTACGGCGGAGCCATTCTGCGCCTTTTGATCCGGGCCTATACCGACATCATCCGTGGTACGCCCGTGCTGGTTCTCGTGCTGGCAAGCTATTACGTCTCTTCCGCAGTAGGTCTTGATTTGGGGCCCTTTTCCGCAGGCGTTCTTGCCCTGGCGATCTTCTGTTCATCACATGTCGGCGAGATCGTGCGCGGCGCGCTGCAGGCCATTCCGAAAGGTCAGACGGAGGCGGCCAAGGCGATCGGCCTCACCTTCACCCAGACCTTCACTTCGGTCCTGTGGCCGCAAGCGATGCGCCAGTGCCTGCCGGCTTGGGTGAATACGGCAGCCGAGATGGTCAAGGCATCGACATTGCTTTCCGTCATCGGCGTCGCCGAACTGCTGCTGCGCACGCAGGAGATCATCTCCCGCAATTTCATGAGCCTCCAGTTCTATTTCCTGGCTGGCGGCCTCTATTTCATCGTCAACTTCGCTATCGAGCGCTTCGGCAAATATGTCGAGCGCAAGACCGCACTGCCGTCCTGAGGAGATCGGACCGATGGGCAAGACAATTCTAGACATTCAGGGCCTGCGCAAGACCTATGGCCAGCACGAGGTTCTCAAGGGCGTCGACTGCACGATGGAGGAAGGCGAGGTCATTTCCATCATCGGTTCGTCGGGTTCCGGCAAGACGACGATGTTACGCTGCATCAACATGCTGGAGGGATTCCAGGGGGGCAAGATCAGCCTCGATGGCGAGGAGATCGGCTATCACGCCGACGGCGGCACCCGCCGCCGCAAGAGCGAGAAGGAGATTGCCCGCCAGCGCGCACTCACTGGCATGGCCTTCCAGCAATTCAATCTCTTTCCGCACATGACCGCCGCCGAGAACGTGATGCTCGGCCTCGTCAAGGTGAAGAAGATGTCGAAGCCGGATGCACGCGTCGTCGCGGAAAAATGGCTCGATCGTGTGGGCCTTGCGGCCCGCGCCAATCATTATCCGGGCCAGCTCTCGGGTGGCCAGCAGCAGCGCGTTGCGATTGCCCGAGCGATCGCCATGGCGCCGAGGCTGATGCTGTTCGACGAGGTGACGTCGGCCCTCGACCCAGAACTGGTTGGCGAAGTTCTTCAAGTCATCAAGGGGCTTGCCGCCGACGGCATGACGATGCTGCTTGTCACCCATGAGATGCGCTTTGCGTATGAGGTCTCGTCGCGTGTGATCTTCATGAACCAGGGCGTCATCTGTGAAGAAGGCGATCCGAAGGACATGTTCGTGCGCCCGAAGACGGAACGGCTTGCCGAATTTCTGAAGACCTCGAGTTTCAATTGAGAGAAACAAGAGCATGGCGCAAGCGTTGCGTCATCGCACACGTGGATGTTATCGCAGCGTCTTGCCGAGATCTGGCGGCACCAGCGCCGTGTAGTCGGCATCATTGGCCGGCGCGTTCAGCGCGCCGGTTGCGGCTGGTTTTGGAATATTCGGAGAAAACATGGCCGAGAACGAAAACGACATTGTATCCCGACGCATGCGAGGCCTGGATCGCGCCTTCGAAATCCTTGAGTTTCTGCGGGTAAAACGCCAGCCCATGCGTCCGAACGAGATCGCCACCGAAATCGGTGCGCCGCGCTCTTCCATCTACGAGCTTGTCAATCTCCTGCTCGGTCATGGCATGCTCGACTATCAGGGCGGCGACGGCCGGGTCTTTCTCGGCCGCCGCCTCTATTTTCTCGGCACCGCCTATGCCGAACAATTCGACCTGATGCGCGAATGCGGCCGCATGCTGGGCGTGCTGGCGGAGGAGACGCGCGAGACAGCGCAAATGTGCCTGCTGGAAGGCAATAAGTATACGGTCGCCATGATGCGGGAAGGCATACGGCCGTTTCGTATTTCGTCAAATGTCGGCGAGCTCGTCGCCATTCCGTGGACCGCCTCGGGGCGCCTGCTTGTAGCCCATCTTTCGGACCGGGAAATCCTTGATTTCATTCCGCCTGAAGATTTCGTCCTTCCGAATGGAAGGCGGCTGGAACCCGCCGATTTCATCGCTCAAGTGCGCCAAGCCGCCGAAGATGGATACTTCACCTTCAACAGCGAAGTGGAAAATTTCACCCATTGCTTCGCCGTGCCTATCCATCAAGCCGACGGCGCCTGCATCGCGACACTCTGCCTGGTAACGCCGCGCGAGGATGGCTTGCGCAACCGCACCGCCTATCTCGACAGCCTCTTGAAAGCCGCTCACGAGATCTCCGAAAAGCTCGGCTTCCGGTCGCCGAAAGGCCGCTTCTTCGGATCCTGAGCCTAGCAAGTTTTTTCACGAAGTTGCAAATCTCCGCACGCCGTGGGATCCGAACCCGCGCCCATTGAATCGAGTACGGCAATCGCTCCTTGTGCATTGAGACCCCTCAGGCCCCCATAGGTGGGCTGGTCGGATCTGGATTCCCATCGAAGAAAAGATAGATCGCTGCGATCTTTCCGTCCTTGGCAATGATGAAGTCCGTACCCGCATATGCAGGTTCTTCGCCGGGTGCGCCGGCTACCCATTGCATGCGCCCGGCCTGATCATGGAGAACGTCCGCCGCAGCGATCGTCGTGTACGCAAATGTCGGATGCATTGCGCGGATGACTCCGGCGATGCGGACGATCTCGTCGCGGCCGCGGTAGATCCCGTGCGGTTCGATGAATATCGCGTCTTCGTGAAGGATTTCCTCCGCCACTTTCCGGCGGAGGGCGTCGTCGCCCTCCCCAAAGATGCCCTGCAGATTCCGATCGAGCAGCGTTGCGATGTCTGCCATGGTCATTCTCCCTGATATGGCGGCTTAGATCTGGACGTGGCCACCATCGACGAAGAGTTCGACGCCATTGATGAAGCTGGCATCATCGGAGGCCAGGAATAGCACTGCCTTGGCGATCTCTTCCGGTTGCCCGACTCGGCCGGCTGGAATGAGGCTTGCAAGATAATTCTTCGTGTTCTCCGCACTCTCACCGCTGCCGAAGAGTTCGTTGAGACCGGCCGTTTCGGTCACGCCGGGACTAATTGCATTGACGCGGATACGGCGATCCTTGAGATCGAGGATCCAGTTGCGGGCGAAGTTGCGCACGGCAGCCTTTGTTGCCGAGTAGACGCTGAAGGCAGGCGTGCCGGAAATGCTCGTCGTCGACGAAGTGAGAACGATCGAGCCACCGTCACGCAGGAGCGGGAGCGCCTTTTGAACCGTGAACAAGGTACCCTTCACGTTGGTATCGAATGTCTTCTGGTAATGTTCTTCGGTAATCGCCCCGAGAGGCACCATCTCGCCGCCGCCGGCATTCGCGAAAACCACATCGATGTGCGAGTGCTTCTGTTGAACTGCGTCGTACAGGCGGTCGATATCGACGAGCTTGCTCATGTCGGCCTGTACGCCCGTGACACGGCCACCGATCTCCTGGAGGGCGGCATCGAGTGCTTCCTTGCGGCGGCCGGTGATGAACACGGAGGCACCCTCCATCGAGAAAGCCTTTGCCGTTGCAAGGCCAATACCGCTCGTGCCACCCGTTACGATCACGACTTTGTTTTCGAATTTCTTACTCACTATCATGCTCCTTTGTTGCGGCATTGCCGTTGAATTGAACATGCCATCGGAACGATGCTGCAAATAGCCAGCAAATTTGATACTCATCGTTCCAAATGGAGAACGATGATGAGGTCTGATTTGAATGATCTGGTCTATTTTGCCGAGGTCGTCGCCCACGGCGGGTTCGCAGCCGCGGGGCGCGCTTTGCGCGAGCCGAAGTCGAAGCTTAGCCGGCGGGTAGCGGGGCTCGAGGAAAGGCTCGGCGTGCGACTGATCGAACGGTCCAGCCGTCGCTTTCGGGTGACCGATGTAGGTCAATCCTTCTACGAGCGCTGCAAGGCAATGCTGGCGGAAGCCGAGCGTGCAGAGGCGCTCGTTGCAGAGGCAAAATCAGAGCCGCATGGTCTGATCCGAATGAGTTGCCCGACAGGGTTGGTCGAACCGATCTCCCCCCTTCTAACGCAATTCCTGGCGCAGCATCCAAAAGTGCAGCTGCAACTCATCGCGATCGACCGTCCGGTCGATCTCATAGACGAGCGGATCGACGTAGCATTGCGCGTCCGAACGTCGTTGGACGGCGATGCCTCCTTAACGATGCGCTCGCTAGGCAACTCGATCCGTATCCTGGTCGCAAGCCCGCAAATTGCCGGCCGCATTGCAGACATAGAAGCTTTGGCGCGCGAACCTACCCTCTCGACCACGGATGATCAGGGCGAAGTGAACTGGTTTCTCGAGACGGACGATGGCCGAACCCATACGCTCAGGCACGAGCCGAGAATGGGCTGTGCGGACTTTACGGCCGTGCGGGCAGCCGCACTTGCGGGTCTGGGCGTCGCTCTTCTCCCCGATCACTCATGCAGGCAGGCGCTGGAAGAAGGGAAGCTCGTACGGGTCCTTCCCGCCTGGCATGGCATGAGGGGCCTTGTCCACCTCGTATTCACCACGCGCCGTGGTCTTCCTCCGGCCGTTCGCAGGTTCATCGACTGCCTGGCCGCGGGCTTTCCCAGGGATGCGCTTGTCTGATGATCTGCCCGAGTGGGCCATAGGTCTCTCGAAAGCAGCGTTGCGAGCGCCTCCGGAGCATGCGGGATAGCGACGTATGCCATATCCGGGCAATGCAAAGGTCCGCCGACCACAAACCAGGACAGAGACTGGAAACGACTATCATCTCTTCCAAGTCGAAGATCTTGCCGGCAAGCAGATCGATTGTGGCTCCGGCTGGCGGCGGACCCGTTCCCTAAAACCTGAGACCGGGGCAGTTTACCAATCTATCGCTCACCAAGTGAAGAGAGGACGGGAAGAGCCATAGGAACCCGATGCCGACCCGCTTGGAGCCAGCTGATTATCTCGTTCAACCCTCTCCGCCCATCGCCGACGTTCGACCGCTTTGTCTTTGTCGCGATCTGTCGATCTGCTCGCGGTTACCGGCCTGGATTGGCCGCCGGTTCCGCCGACCGTCGAGCAGGAGGCAAAGAAAACCGCGGGAACAATAATCAGAATGCCTAAAGCAACCGTCCTCGCGAACGCTTTGTCGATCGGCTGCATGGACATCCCCAATGCTCTCTTTGGCCATCTTCGATAAGGAGGGATGTTATTCGATTTCGCATCGCGGGGAAACAAAAGGCTATTCGGATTTCCGTGCGATCAACAGTGACCGGTGCCCCAACCCGCGTTGCACTCGATCGCCGATTCTCTGCGATCGAACTCACACCCGAGGGCTACAAGGTGCTCGAGGAGATCGTGTCCATCGGTCAGGCAATGGAAGCACGTATTCTCGAAAGCTTGTCGGTTCGTGAGCGCGAGGCGCTACATGCTATGCTTGATCGCATCGAAGATGCATGCGCCGGAGCTGTCGCGGGTGGCTGGCAGGCGGTGGTGGCCGACATCAAATCTGGGATCTAACCCCGAATATGGCTCAATCTCGATAAAAGCCCCCAATACTCTCCATCGAAAAGCGGCTATGAAGTTCGCATGAAGTCTCAGGATCCAGCCCGAGGGGATCAGGAGCTGGATCGCCCGCGGCCTTGCTCCATAGGCACATTCGCCTTCGGTCCGCATCTTCGACGGGCGCGTTATTTGGACTGACCGTCAATGCCCCGGAAAGCTGAATTCAAGCTACCCCTACCAGGCGCGGCGAAGCGCGCAAGCGGGCTATGTCACGCGCCGGCGGCTCTCCGAAGTGGCGGCGATATTCGCGAGTGAACTGCGACGGGCTTTCGTAACCCACGCGGAAGGCGGCGGTCGTGACGTCGATGTCCTGGACCAGCATCAGGCTGCGCGCGTCCTGGAGCCTTAGCTGCTTCTGGAATTGCAGCGGCGTCATCGCCGTCACGGCGCGAAAATGCTCGTGCAGGCTCGACGGACTCATGCCGACTTCCGCAGCAAGCCGCTCGATGCTGAATCGTTCTCGGAAGTTCCGTCCGATCCACGCGATGGCGCGGCCAACCTGCGCCACCCGCCCCTGGCTGGAGGTGATCTGGCGCATCCTGGCACCATCAGGGCCGGCGAGCAGACGATAGAGAATTTCCTGCTCGGTCAACGGCCCGAGTACGGGCAATGCTGCCGGTTCATCGAGCAGAAGCAGCAGGCGCAGCACCGCATCGAGCAGACTGGCACCGGCGTCGGACACCGTCTTGCCCGTGGGCCGAGCGGGCTCTCCAGGCGGTGGCGGCACATGCAACGCCAGCTGCCCCAGCATGACTGGATCGAAATCAAGGAACAGGCAGAGATAGGGCCTGTCAGGTGTCGCCTCGACCACCTGGCCCGTTGCCGGCAGGTCGTAAGTCACAATTCCATAGCGGCCCGGCGTATATCTGAACACGCGGTCACCCAGAGCAACCTCTTTTTGCCCCTGTGCGACAAGGCACAATTGCGGCCGATATACGTTCGGCATCGGCATCGTCACCGTGGAGGATCGAGCAAGCGTCACCCGTTCGATGGAGGTGGCGTGGAAGCCATCCTTCGAGGCGTGCCGGGCAATTACTGCAGAGATTTTGGTCAGTGTTTCCATGAGCCTGACCATTGCATGCGAGCAGGAGGGCAGCAAGGCGAAACCGTGCGGCTTCTGGAGGATTGGGCAGTAGTCCCGGCGCATAAGGCTAACGGTTCGGCGTCGCCACCCATCATAGTGTCCGCTGCACCCGGGTCGCAACGAACCAGGCTGCAGAAAAAGGACGGAGCAAACATGACGATGGATTAT
Source organism: Rhizobium sp. AB2/73 (assembly GCF_020871915.1). Classification (NCBI taxonomy): domain Bacteria; kingdom Pseudomonadati; phylum Pseudomonadota; class Alphaproteobacteria; order Hyphomicrobiales; family Rhizobiaceae; genus Rhizobium; species Rhizobium sp. AB2/73. Next base: position 979,545 of record NZ_CP067072.1, read on the forward strand.
CTGAAAGCCCCCACGGTCGCACTGGGGACCTGGGCGTGGGGCGACAGCGGCGAGACCGGCGACGGTTACTTCGGCAGCCGCCTTACTCAGGCTGGCCTCGAAGAGGTCGCGGAAAAGGCACATGCGAGCGGATTCACCCTGTGGGATACCGCCATGGTATACGGCATGGGCCGTTCAGAAACCCTACTTGGGGAGATACTCAAGCGCTACGCCCGCAGCCGCTATCAGCTCTCCACGAAGTTCACCCCGCAGGCGGCAGGGACCGGTGATGATCCCGTGGCGGACATGCTGGAGCAGAGTCTGGCGCGCCTCGGCACCGACTACATCGACCTCTACTGGATTCACAATCCAGCCGATGTGGCGCGGTGGACTCCGCACCTAATACCGCTGCTGAAGAGCGGAAAGGTCAAACATGTCGGTGTCTCGAATCACAACCTGAGCGAAATCGAGCTCGCCAACCGGATCCTCGGAGAAGCCGGATTCCGGGTTGAAGCCATACAGAACCACTACAGTCTCCTCTACCGCAGCTCCGAGCAAGCTGGCATCCTGGACTACTGCCGCAATCAAGGTATCCCGTTCTTCGCCTATATGGTGCTTGAACAGGGCGCCCTGACTGGCAAGTACAGTCCGGAGAACCCGCTGCCAAAAGGAAGCAGCCGGGCGGCTGCTTACAATGGCATGCTGCCTCAGCTAAAGGCGCTGACGGACATGCTCGCCTCGATCGGCCAGAAGCAGGATGCGGCCGCTCCCGATGTCGCGATAGCGTGGGCGGTCGCCAAGGGCACAACGCCGATCATCGGCGTCACCAAATCCGGTCATGTCGATAGTCTCGTCCGAGCCGGCAGCATCAGCCTCACCGGCGACGACATTGCAGAGCTGGAAGCGCTCGCTGACGCCGCGGACGTGAACACCCGCGGCTGGTGGGAAAAAGAGATGCAAGGCTGAAGCTCCGCTCTCCTAAGATCTCGGAGCCGTTCCGACCAGTACCGCAGGCGATCATCGCGTTCTGCGAGACGATCGCCTGTCTCTCCCTGATTATACAAGTGCTCCGGAATGTGTTGGCGCATCTCGCAAGTTCCGGAGCGCTGGATGTCCCAAAGAACCCCAACCGTATCGCAGTACATGCTTCCTTCCGAAATATATGCAGCCGCAAACATATGAAACGATGGAGGATCGCCCAAAGTTTGAGTTGACCGTTTTCGATGGCGAGGCGACACTTGCAACCCAAAGCAAGGCAGGAGGAAGAGTGATGGATGAGCCAGACCGCTGGCGGCACATGGCAAGCGCTCCGAAAGACGGCAGTCGGATCCTTGTCACGATCCGCCCGTCAGAACAGGGGCCTGCAGAAGTTGACCTCGCATATTGGTCGAATGGCGATCAATTTGGTACGGAAGGCTGGCGCGCCTCCGATTCTTCACCCGGGCACATCATCGAATATGCCGAGCCGGAACTAAAATGCTGGATGCCGATGCCCTCGGCCAATCTCAATCGCACCTCAATGCCTTCACCTTGGGAAGGCGACAACGCCCAGCAACTCGACGGGTCGGGGATTTGAAAGCTTACGCCGGGTTGTCGCGCGGATTCGATAACAAATTTGCGTCAGCAGAAACGCGCGGCATCCATCAAGGCGACGCCGATAGAAAGACGGCGGGGCCCGAGACTGGTTCGCGACGATCGCGAAGAGCAGCCCGAAATTACCATTTGCACGAGGACATGCATGTCAACGGCCACCGCGCCGTTCATGCGCCTCCGGCCTTACCCATGCCCGCTTCACACTCGCCAATATCAAAATGCTGATTATGCGGCTGTGGTTCGAATGTCGTCGTAACCACTCCTCGGCGCAGCTTGTCGCCATTCGCATGAGCGTTGATGAAGGATCCCAACAGGGGATTTCGTGGGATGCGCTCCATTCCCGATCGGACCACTCATGCTGCGGCTTGAATTTTAACGCGTTAAATAATAAATTTTCGCGCGCTACCTTTTATTGCAACATAAAGCGCAAAAGAACTTGTCAGGATTTTACGTCTCTGGTTGCGCTGCTTTCCACCTATGCGCATAAGGCATTCGTAGCGACGGCAGCTGGAACAATGGTCGACTTTGGATGGAAAAATTGACGTATAAGACGATGGAGGATTTCGCAAAGTCCTGCGGTGTCTCCCGCCCCACCCTTTCCAAGTATTTTGACGATCCGACCAGTGTAAAACCGGCGACCCGCGCGCTGATCGAGGCGGCGCTTCGTTCGTCGGATTATCAGCCTAATCTTTATGCGCGGAACCTCAATCGCAAGAGAACCCGCAATATCGGCATCCTGGTTCCCGCCCTTACGGATCCCTTTTATGCGGAAATGGTCAATCGCCTGGAATTGCGCCTGCGCAACGAGGGTTACTGGCCGATCGTGTTCTCGTCGCACGGCTTACCCGAACTGGAAGGCGAAGCGGTCAACACAATGCTGTCCTTGAAGGTAGCCGGTGCGCTTGTCGCACCATTGGGGAAGAAATCCGATCCGCGGACCTTTGAAAAACTCGCGCAGAACCTGCCCATCGTCTATTTCGACACTTATATCGAAGGCAATACGCCCTTCATCGGCAACGACAATTACCAGAGCGTCGCAACGATCGTGGAATATCTTTGCCGATCCGGAGAGGCGCCAGCCTATTTGGACATTCCGCATGTCAATCACAACTCACCCGAAAGGCTGGCAAGCTATATCGCCACCATGGAAGCCGCAGGCTGCGAGCCGCTGGTCATCAGCACCAGCGTCGCCTACACTTGGGAGTTCGAACGCATCGGATACGAACAGATGGATGGCCTGCTCCGCGCAAAGTCTCTTCCACGCAAAACCATCCTTTGCGCGAATGATCGCCTCGCCTTCGGCGTGATGGCAGCCGCCTTCGCGCACGGACTGAAAATCGGGCGCAAAAAGGGCGACAATCTGCGCATCGCGGCCCATGACGACCATCCCTTGAGCCGCTATACCTGTCCGCCGCTGACGACGATGGCTCAGGACTTCGCCGCGATGACGGCAAGCAGCGTCAGCACGCTTCTGATGCTGCTTGGAGACACGGGCGTGCCCACCCGGTCGATCGCGCGCAAGGTCAGCCTGGATGGAACGCTGGTCATGCGGCAGTCGGCCTAAGGCGGCACTTGCTTTTCATCTAAATCAAGACCGCTTCGAAGCCGCGCCATGCCGCGACGGCCTCCTCCACTGCACGCCGAGCCTCCGCCACATATCTCCCCATCGACACGAAACCGTGGATCTGCCCCGGCCAATGGCGATGTACCGTGCGCACCCCTTCTTCCCGCAATCGCTCGGCATAGGCGATGCCTTCGTCCACCAGAATATCATGTCCGGCGGTGGCGATGAAGGCCGGCGCCACTCCGGCCAAGGTCTCGGCTTGTAGCGGAGAAACCCTCCAGTCTGCTATATCGGCTGCAGTGCGAACGTAGTGATCGCGAAACCATCTCATTGTCGAGGCAGTCAAGCCGAAGCCTTCGGCATAACGGCGATAACTGTCGGCCGTCTGGGCGGCGTCCGTATTGGGATAGATGAGCAGCTGAGCGGCAAGCGGCGGGGCATCGCCATTGCGTGACATCAATGCCAGCACGGCGGCAAGATTGCCGCCGGCACTGTCGCCAGCAACGGCGATCCGCCCGGGATCGATGCCGAGGTCTGCCGCCGATTTCCCCACGAATGCCAAAGTCGCAGCGCAATCTGTCACTCCGGCGGGAAATTTGTGTTCTGGCGCCAGCCGGTAGTCGGGGCATATGACAGTGCATTTGGCAGCATTGGCGAACCATCGGCAGATTTCGTCATGCGATTCGAGATTGCCGATCACCCAGCCGCCGCCATGCAAATAGATGAGGCCCGGGCCATGCTTCAAAGGCGCACCGATGCCGCGATAGATGCGCAAGGCGATTGGACCGCTCGGGCCGGCGATCCCGCGATCCTCCACCGAAGCGACCGCCTCTCTTGCGCCCTGGAGCGTCGGGCAAGCCGCATCATAGTCGATACGCGCCTGCTGAGGTGTGCCGGTTTCGAATGGCCGACCGCTCGACCGACTGGTGAGAGCAAGAACGCGCAGCGCACTTTCATCCAACTTTTCCATTGAATTATCCCTCCCTGCAGCGATCAGGCGAGAAGGCTGCGTGCTTCGTCTTCGTCAAGACGCGGTGGCGGAGTGAATTGCGCGCCGATGCTGACCGACTGTCGGCTTTCCCCCGACTGGAGAATGGCCTCCATGATCTCGAGGACATGAAGGGCGAGCTCTCCCGACGCGCGGGGAGGCCTACCCTCTTCAAGCCCTCGCGCAAGGTCGGCGACACCGAGCATGCGGTAATTCGCCCGATCCGGTGCATTGAATGGCCAGTTCCTCGCGCCGTAAAGCTCGCCGTCGCTTTCGAAATCGCGCCAATCGGCGCCCCGCTCGGACAGTGACACCGTTCCGCCGAACGTGTCCGGATCGGGCAAACGGAGCGAACCTTCGGTGCCATGAAGCTCGATTGGATGATTGGAGTGGCGAAACACGTCCCAGGATGCGCCGAAATTCACGGTCGCGCCGGATTGGAATTCCAGAAGCGACAGGATGTTTGTGGGAGTGCCGACCTTGAAGCGCATATTCTTGAATGGGCCGTCGGCAGTGATCAGACGTTCTTCTTGGCCTTTCGTCGCCATTGCCATGACCCGCACGACCGGACCAAGCAGGTTTACCATCATCGTCAGATAATAGGGCCCCATGTCGAAGACCGGGCCGCCACCCGGTTGATAATAGAATTGCGGATTGGGGTGCCAGTGCTCCATGCCGCGTCCCATCATGAAGGCAGTGCCGCTGACCGGCCGGCCGATCGCGCCCTCATCCATCAGGCGCCGCGCTCGGCGGCCTGCCGCGCCCAGAAACGTATCGGGCGCAGACCCCAACTGCAATCCGCGCCGCTTGGCCTCCGCCACGAGAACCCGCCCATCGGCCGCCGACGTTGCCAGCGGCTTCTCCGTGAAGACGTGCTTGCCAGCCGACAATGCCGACATCGTGACGTCGAAATGGACGGCGGGAACAGTGAGGTTCAGTACGAGATCGACTTCGGGATCGGCCAGCAATTGGTCGACGCTGAGCGCGCGAATGCCATATTCCCGGGCACGCAGCGCGGCGACATCGGCGGATATATCGGCGCAGCCGCGCAATTCGACACCGGCAAACAGCGCTGCATTGCGCAGATATGTCATCGAGATGTTACCGCAGCCGATGACGCCAATGCCGAGCTTAGCTTTTGAATTACCAGCCATATTACCCAATCCTCCCTGATCTACCGCATCTGTTCGGCGCGCTTCTGCGCATCCGAACGATGACTCCTCGGTTGATTTAAAGCATCTTATTTCTTGACGCGCGATAAATTTTTATAAAACATATGCGAATACTGGCGTGGAGGTTTGGAGGTCGCCAGTCTTCCTGGGAGGGAAACATGACAGATATCAAGAAGACGCCGGCTTACTCCACGAGTGCCGGACAATCGATAATGCTTGATCGTCGTCAGCTGCTGTTGGGTGCCGCCGGCGCCGCCATCGGTACGGCAACGCTTGGAGTTGCTACAAGCCTTGGCATCCGCCCGGCGCGTGCCGCCGATCGGACGGAAATCAGCTTTGCCAGCGCCAGCTTCTTCGGCAAGGAAGGCCTCGGCGACCTCGTCAAGACGTTCAACAAGTCGCAAAACCGCATCACCGTCAAATTCATCGAACTGCCGCCGCCGAGCTCGTCGACGGAAGTCTATCAGGGCCTCGTCCAGCAGCTCGCCCGCCGCAACGGAACGCCCGATGTTTTCAGCCAGGACGTGATCTGGATCGCGGGTTTTGCATCCGCCGGCTGGGCTCTGCCGCTTGACGAGTATTTCCCGAAGGACAAGCGTGCCGATTATTTCCCCGGCACGGTGGCTGCCTGCACCTATGGCGGCAAGTTGACAGCGCTGCCATGGTTCGTCGATTCCGGCATGTTCTACTATCGCAAGGATCTGGTGGAAAAGCACGGCGGCAAGGTGCCGGAAACCTGGGCCGACATGGCGACGATGGCGGCGGAGGCGCAGAAAGCCGGCGACGCCAAATTCGGTTATCTCTGGCAGGGCAAGCAGGCGGAGGTTCTGGTCTGTGATGCGGTGGAAATCATCGCATCCAACGGCGGCTCCATCCTGTCCGCAGATGGAAAATCTTCCGTCATCGGCGACGATGCCGCCGTTGCCGCGATCCAGTTCCTGTACGACACCATCAACAAGACGAAGATCAGCCCTCAGAACGTGCTCTCCTGGGACGAAGAGCCCTCTCGCCAGCCGTTTACGTCTGGTGAGGCGATGTTCATGCGCAACTGGTCCTATGTCTATCCGATCGCGCAGGACCCGAAGGCCTCGCATGTCGTCGACAAGGTCGCCGTCGCGCCGTTGCCGCATTTTGCCGGCGGCAAGAGCTCGGCCTGCCTTGGCGGCTACCAGCTGGGCGTCAATGCCAACTCCAAGAAGCGGGAAGCCGCGATCGAATTCCTGACCTGGATGTCTTCACCCGAAACCCAGACACGGCTTGCCCTTAATTTCGGTCTTGCGCCCTCGCGGCCTGCCATCTTCCAGGATGCGAAGCTCAAGGCCGAGCAGCCGTTCATGGCAAGTCTCCAGAACGTCTTCACCGGAGCCACGCCGCGGCCGATAACGCCGCAATATGCCAAGGTGACGCTGGCATTGCAGTCCAGCATCTCCAAGGCGCTGGTCAGCGGCAACGTCAAGGCGGAGCTTCAGGCCGCCGCCGCCCAGATCAATAAGATCGTTGGCTGAAATGGCCGTGACGATGACGGTTGCCGTTTCCGAGCCAACCCCAGGTAAGTCGAGGGCGCTGTCAAGCGCCCTCTGGCCCTGGCTGTTGCTGCTGCCGGCATTCCTTTCGCTCGCATCGGTATCCTTCTATCCGATCGTCAACGGCGTCTATCTGTCCTTCACCAACCGCTCGCTGATCACACAGGACAATGATTTCGTCGGTATCGCCAACTATGTGCAGCTGCTGGCCGATCCGCCGTTCTGGAATGCCTGGTGGCACACGATCTGGTTTACCCTGATCTCGACGTTGCTCGAAACCTTCATCGGCCTGGCAATGGCGCTGATCCTTTGCGAGACCTTCGCCGGCCGGGGCATGGTCCGCGCCGCCATGCTCGTACCCTGGGCCATGCCGACCGTCGTGACGTCCAAAATGTTCGGCTGGCTCTTCGACGGTCAGCACGGCATCATCAATTTCATCCTTCTGCATGCAGGATTGATCGACCAGAACGTCAACTGGTACGGCTCTCCCGACACGGCGCTGACAACGATCATCCTTGCCGATGTTTGGAAGACCACGCCATTCATGGCGCTTCTTTTGCTGACGGGGCTGCAGACCGTTCCCAAATCGCTGATCGAGGCGGCACGCATGGACGGTGCGAGAGCCTGGACGATCTTCTGGTATATTCGCCTGCCGCTCCTGATGCCGACGCTGCTGATTGCCGGCCTCTTCCGTGCGCTCGATGCCTTTCGCGTTTTCGACCTCGTCTATGTGCTGACGGGTGGCGGTCCGGCCGATTCCACCGAGACGCTTTCGACGCTGTCCTACAAGGTGCTCTTTTCGACGCTTCAGTTCGGCTACGGCTCTGCAGTCTCGACCGCCATGTTCATCACGGAAGGGCTAATCGCCATGGGTTTCTGCGTCTTCCTCGTGCGCCAGATCAGGAGGACGACATGAACGCAGAGCGCTCAGTCCTTCAAAACATCGCCATCTATCTTGGCGCGCTGTTCATCCTCATCTGGTCCGCAGGCCCGTTCATCTGGCAGTTTTCGACATCGCTCCAGCACGACAAGGCCCTGACTGAAGGCACGCCCTCGCTCATACCGAACCCGTTCACGCTGGAGCACTACTACAACGCCTTCGTCGAAAAAGGCCTGCATCACTATGTGCTGAATTCGCTCGTCGTTTCGCTGGCGACCACCGCCCTTTGCCTGATCGTCGGTTCGCTTGCTGCCTTTTCACTATCGCGCCTCGACGTGAAAGGACGCTTCGGCATCCTGACCGTCATTCTTTCGGTATCGATGTTTCCCCAGATCGCACTGGTCGGACCTCTCTATCTCATCGCCTCCGATCTCGGACTGCTGGATACCTATACCGCGCTGATCATCACCTATCTTGCGCTGGGATTGCCGCTGGTGACCTGGGTGCTGTTCGGCTATTTCGAGACGCTGCCGCGCGAGATCGACGAGGCAGCCCGCATAGACGGCGTCGGTCCGGTCGGCCTGCTCTGGCATATCATCCTGCCAATATCGCTGCCGAGCCTGGTCACGACAGGCCTGCTCGCCTTCATCACCGCCTGGAACGAATTCCTGTTTGCGCTGGCTTTCACTTCGGACAGCGACAGCCAGACGATCCCGGTCGGCATCGCCAATTTCACCAATCAATATTATGTGCCCTGGGGAGACATCGCCGCCGCATCGGCTGTTGTCACCATACCGCTCATCATTTTGGTGCTCTTCTTCCAACGACACATCATCGAAGGCCTGACCCAAGGCGGAATCAAGGAATAGCGGGAATGCGCAAGGACATAAAAGTCGGCTGCCAGACATTCACATGGGAAATGCTCGGCAATACCTGGACGGGAACGGCAGATGATCTGCTCTCAGCGATTTCGGCAGGCGGCTACTCCGGCATCGAAATCACCGATACGATGATCGGCCGCTATGGGGCGGAGCCGCATGCCTTCGCGAATGCATTGAGGGATTGCGGTTTGACGCTCGTCTCCTTCGCCTTCGGTTCCAAGAGCGGCTTTACCGTCGCCGACGCCGTGAAGGACGATCTTGCGGCGGCCAAGCGCTGGATCGATTATGCAGCGCATTTTCCCGGCGCACTCGTTTCCATCGGCTCGGCAACCGTCGTTTCCGATGGTCCGCGAGACGAGAAGTTCGCCATTGCCGGCGAATTCTACAATCGCGCCGGCGAACTGGGCAAGGCCGCCGGCGTCGAGGTCGCCGTGCATCCGAGTTCGCATCACAATACGCTGCTGTTCGACCGGACCGATTACGACCGCATCTTCGCTCTGCTCGACCCGAGCCTGGTCGGCTGGGTGCCGGATACCGGTCATATCCTGCGGGGGCATGCCGATATGCTTGACACGATGCGCACCTATCAAGACCGTATCCGCTACCTGCATTTGAAGGATGTCGATGCGCAGGGCCGATGGGCGATGCTCGGCAAGGGCGTTCTCGATACACCGGCCGTGATCGACCTCGTCTCGGCTGCTCCGCGCTTCAATGGCTGGCTGGTGCTGGAGGAGGAATCCGAGACGGCCGGCTCCGATCCTGCCGCTGCGGTCAAAGCCAATCGCCAAACCATGAGCGGCTACGGGGCATAAGGAGTAGAACCATGATCGAAAAGGAAAGTCGCCGTCTTCGCGTGGGAGTACTCGGCTGTGGCCCGATCGCGCAATTCGCGCATCTCGAATCCTGCGCCAAGGCGAGAAATGCCGATCTTTATGCGATCTGCGATGCAGCCCCCGATCTTCTGGCCCGCATGGGCGCGACCTATGAGCCGCAGAAGATGTACGATGATTATGATGCCATGCTGGCCGATCCCGAGCTGGAGGCCGTGATCGTCGCGACATCCGACGCCTATCATGTGCCGATGTCGATAAAGGCGCTTGAAGCCGGAAAGCATGTGCTGTGCGAAAAGCCGATCGGAGTGTCCGTCGAGGAAGGGCAGCGGCTTGCCGAGGCCGTGCGGCGATCCGGGAGGATCCTGCAGGTCGGCCATATGAAACGCTTCGATCCGGCGCTTGAGGCCGCGCGCGATTTCGTACGCGATGACATAGGTCAGATTTTTGCGATGAAGGCGTGGTATTGCGATTCCACCCATCGCTACACCAATACGGATGCGGTGCAGCCCCTGCCGGTCACCAGCAAGCTTGCGCGCAAGCCGGCAGGCAATCCCAAGGCCGATCTTCGGCAGTATTTCATGCTCGCCCATGGTTCGCATCTGGTCGACACCGCGCGCTTCTTCTGCGGGGAGATCGTCGCCGTTCGTGCCCGGCTCCTGGAACGTGCCGGTGCCTATTGCTGGTTCGTGGAGACCGAGTTTGCCAATGGTGCTCTCGGCCATCTGGACCTGACAGTTGCCGTGCGCATGGATTGGCATGAAGGCTTCCAGCTTTATGGCGAAAACGGCTCGGTTCTCGCAAAGACCTTCAATCCTTGGTACTTCCGCTCGAGCGAAGTGGAAATCTTTCACGAGAAGGATGCGACGACCCGGAAGCCCCTCGGTGCCGACGGCCATTTCTTCCGCCGCCAGCTGGAAGGACTTGCAGATACGGCGTTAAATGGCGCGCCGATGCGCGGCGCCGATGTCGAGGACGGCCTGGCCTCCATCCGCGCGATGGTGGCGATCGCCCGATCGGTGGAACGAGGCGAGCGCGTCGAACTCGCATCGGTCACGGGAGCGGTCTGATGCAGATCGGCATCTTCGCCAAGACCTTTCCCGGAACGGAGCCGCTCGGCGTTCTCTCGGCCGTGCGCGACAGCGGTTACGCATGCGCGCAGTTCAATCTCGCCTGCTGCGGTCTCCCGTCCATGCCCGATGCCGTTTCGGAAGAAACGATCGCAGCGGTTCGTTCGTCCGCCGAGGCGACGGGCATCTCGCTTGCTGCCCTGTCCGGCACCTACAACATGGCTCACCCCGATACTGCTGTACGCCGAGCGGGCCTCGCCCAGCTCGCCGTCGTCATCGAAACGGCGGCGGCACTCTCGATTCCGCTGGTAACGCTTTGCACCGGAACGCGCGACCGGAACGACCAATGGGCCTATCATCCCGACAATGGCGATCCTTCCGCCTGGACCGACATGGCGGCTGAAATATCGAAGGCTCTGGAGTTCGCCGAACGGCATGGCGTCGATCTCGGTATCGAGCCGGAACAGGCCAATATCGTCACCTCGGCACGCGACGCCCGGCGACTGATCGACGAGATGGGATCGCGGCGGCTGCGTATCGTGCTCGATCCGGCCAATCTCTTCGAACAAGCAACACCGGCCAAGGCGCGGGCGGTAATTGAAGAGGCGGTCGAAACGTCAGCCGGTCACATCGCGCTGGCGCATGCCAAGGATCGTTACAGCGATGGTCGCTTTGCAACCGCCGGACAAGGCGTGGTGGATTTTGCCGATTTCATCGCGCGGCTGCGCTCAGTGAATTTCGAAGGCCCGCTCGTGACGCATGGCCTTTCTGCTTCGGACGCACCGGCCGTTGCCGGCTTTCTCAAGGCGCTGATCTGATGGGCAAGAAATGGTTCAAGCGCGACGATGCAGAACTTGCCGTCTACGACAATGGGCAAGGACTCCCCGTCATCTTCCAGCACGGGCTGGGCGGCGACGATGCACAGGTCGCACAAAATGTTCCCGCTTCAGTAGACATGCACCGGCTGACGCTGGAATGCCGTGGGCACGGCGCATCCTCCCTTGGCAATACACGACCCTTTTCCATCCGCATGTTTGCCGAGGATGTTCTGGCTGCGGCCACCGCATACGGGTTCGATCGCTTCATCATCGGCGGCATTTCGATGGGGGCGGCCATTGCGCTGCACCTTGCTCATCATCATGCCCGCCGGATTGCAGGGCTCGTTCTCGTGCGGCCCGCCTGGACCTTCGAGACATCGCCGGGCAATCTCGCGCCGATCCGCACAGTGGCTGCACTGATCCGTTCGCATCCGATCGAGGAGGCCAAAAGGCTCTTTATCGCCTCTGAAACAGGACAGCGGATCGCCTCCGAGGCACCGGACAATTTCTCCTCCCTGCTTGGCTACTTCGACCGACCAGATGCTCTCGCCTTCGCCTCTGTTCTGGCTGATATCGCTGCAGACGAGCCGGAGGTGCCGCGGGCAGCCGCCGCCGCTCTTGCCGTGCCCACCCTGATTATCGGCAACCAGCACGATGCGATCCATCCGCTCTCCTGCGCGCAGACGCTCGCCAATGTCATTCCAGGCGCGAGCTTTGTCGAAGTCACCGCCAAGGCTGTCGATAAAGACAAGCACTTTGTCGAAGTCCAAGACGCCATCGCGCATTTTCTAGCATCCAAAACACTCCGGAGCTTCGTTCCATCATGACTTCCAGACCTCATTCCGGCCCGGCGGCCATTGCAGCGCTTCCCCGCAAGAGGCTTCTCGGCGAATTTTCGCTCTGGTCGGCCGATCTTGCCAATATGGAGACCGACCTCAAGCGCATAGAACCTTATGTCGACCTGCATCACATCGATGTCGCCGATGCCCGCTTTACGCCGGGCTTCCTATTCTTTCCTGATTTTGTCGCGCGCATCGCCAAGTCGACTGCGAAGCCGATCCATGTCCATCTCATGGTCGAGGCTGAAATCGTCGAGGAGCAGACACGCCAGTTCATTGAGGCGGGAGCTGATTTGATCAGCGTCCATGCCGAAAACGGCGATGCCGGCTTACGCGCCATTGCACTTGCCAAAGAGCTTGGCGCCGAAGCCGGCGTGGTGCTGCGGCTGGAAACACCTGTTTCGGCGATCGAGCCCTTTATCGATCACGTCGCCTTCGTGACGCTGCTCGGAACCTCGATCGGCGTGAAGGGACAAAGCCTTTCCGAAAAGGCTTGCGACCGGCTGATCGAAGCGCGTTCCCTGCTGAGGAAGGCAGGCCGCGAAGATCAGATCATACTTGCAGCCGATGGCGGCATTCGCGAACAAACCGTCCCGCTTCTGCGCCAAGCCGGGGCACAGACCGTTGTTCTCGGATCGCTGGCATTCGGCGACAAGAATCTTGGCGACCGGATCGCCTGGCTGCATGGATTGGAGAGCCGGGTTTCGTGAAAAAGGTCGCTCTTGCATTCGATCTCGGTGGAACGGAGCTTCGCGCCGCACTTATCGATGATGCAGGATGCCTATTGTCGTTCTCGTCGCTATCGACGGATGCGGCCGGCGGTCCCGCAGCCGTCATCCGTCAGATCGAACTGCTGGCGGAAACGGTGTTGGCGGAAACGCCCGATCTTTCGCCGATCGGGATCGGGATCGGCGCGCCCGGTCCGCTCGATCCGGACGCCGGTATGGTCATTGCGGCCCCGACTCTGGTCGGATGGCATGAGGTCCCGCTGGCGGGGATTCTCCAGAACCATTTTCAGCTGCCCGTGCGGCTCGAAAACGATGCGAATGCGGCAGCTCTCGGGGAATGGCGATATGGCGCCGGCCGCGGGGCGGGATCGATGGTGTTCGTCACGGTATCGACCGGTATCGGCGGCGGCGTGATTGCCGATGGCCGAATCCTGCATGGCAGACGGGGCCTGGCTGCCGAGATCGGCCACATGACGATCACAAACGAGGGCGAACGTTGCTTTTGCGGCGCAATCGGTTGCTTCGAGGCCGTCGCCTCCGGCACGGCACTCGGCAGGCGGGCGACGGCCCGCACCAGGCCGGCAGACGGATCGATACTGCGCAAGTTCGCCGCCGATGCCGACGTGACTGGACGACATGTCGTAGAAGCCGCACGAAAGGGCGACGCCGATGCATTGGCGCTGCTGATCGACGAAGCGCGGTGGCTGGGGATCGGGTTTACAAACCTGCTTCATCTCTATTCGCCCGACGTGCTTGTCATGGGCGGAGGAATTTCGCATGGCTTCGATCTTCTGCACGATCAAATGGCAGCGACAGTTCGCGAGCGCGCCATGCCCGCCTATCGCGACGTGCCAATCGTTGCCGCACAGCTCGGGCGCCATGCCGGTCTGATCGGCGCCGCCAGCCTCATCTTCGACGGCTACGGAAAGCCGCCCCGGAGTCGATGAGTTCCAAAGGCGCGGATCCACCAGGCGCGAATATACCCGCCGATAAGCGGCGTCTCGGCAGATGAGCGCGATCAGAAGGGACACTCTTCCCGGCGTCGTGGAATCAATTGACTTCGCGGATATCCGGTTCTGGTCGACGGACCCTTCCAGTGATCCCGCTTGGTCGAAACTGGCAGTATCCGCCGAATAATCATCCGATCTTTCCGGATCGATGACAGAAACGCTCCGTGTGGCCGCCCGTTTGCGCATCTCCATCTGAACTTCAAAACAGGTCGGAAAATCTCGACTTTCAATCGCCGCTGCCACAATTACGCCCGCCGTTTCCGGAATTGTCTGCAGCACGCATGCCCCGCTCGCGCTGGGTGCAATCCGATGCATTATTCGGGAAGTATGGTTATCACGTGAAGACTAAAAAATTTGTTCTTTTGCCCGTTCTGGCTTTACTGATGGCAGGCTCCGCCGCGCACGCGCAAGAATGGAGATATTTGCCGGATTATGGCGACGATCTCGATGGCGGCTATGTTGCTCCGCGCTATTGGCGTGAGGCACCGCGTTATCGCGACGATCCGCGTCTCGACGACGGCTATTACTATCGGGGCGACCGTTACAACGACTATGACGATGAGGACGGCGATTTCCCGCCAGCCCCTCGTCCACGGCGCCAGGCTTCGATCGATCGGAATGCGGTGTCTCCCCAATTCAGTCCGGGCCCCAAGGACGACAAGCGGGCCAGTCTGGCGCAATCGCCGATCCCGCGCAGCGTTGTGCGTTTTTCCGGCTACGATCCCGGCACAATCGTTATCTCCACCAAGGAAAAGCGCCTCTATCTCGTGCTCAACGACGGAACTGCCCTCAAATATGGCATCGGTGTCGGCAAGCAGGGCTTCGCCTGGAAGGGCACCGAGACGATCAGCCGCAAGGCGGAGTGGCCCGATTGGACGCCGCCCAAGGAAATGATCGCTCGCCGTCCGGAGTTGCCTGATCACATGGAAGGTGGGCTCAATAATCCCCTCGGAGCGAGAGCGCTCTATCTCGGTTCCACCCTCTACCGCATCCATGGCACCAATGAGCCGAACTCGATCGGCAAGGCGGTGTCGTCAGGCTGCATCCGTATGGCAAATCCGGATGTCATGGATCTCTATGGCCGGGTCGGCGTGGGAACAAAGGTCGTCGTTCTCTGACTGCACTCCGACCTTGCATGGGTCAGCCTGAAGCAGTTCCAGGAAAAGTGCGCAGCCGTTTCGCCCGGAATTGCGTGAAGACAAGAGCTGGGGCGGTTCATATATTCGATGAAAAGCCGAACCGCTCTGGCAGGATCGGAAACGCACATCATTGGACGGGAAAGGCAGCCCTCGCAGGCACCATGACCGTGACCTGCATTTTGTCGCGCCTCGGCGCATCGCGGAAATCGGATTCTAAGCCATCGGTCTCTCAATTCGCATCCGAGCGGAATGAATAACGGAGAGGAAGGGCGCGGACGAAATCATCGGCACCATGGAAGCCTGGACTCCACCATATGCGGAACCATTCGTCTGCTGAACGAATCCCGCCGATGCGGGCCGGCCAGATCGGAAAGCCAGGAACAATGAGCAAGGCGTTGTAAATAACAGCGCCTTGCCTCATCCAAAAGGTTACAGTCTAACTAACTGTAATCTTGAATTCATTAGCATACTCTTCCGAATGCAGTGCATCGGCTTGGGAGGCCTCTGCCCCGTTGAAGAATTCCTGCAGGAGGCGGGTAATGCGCTCCGGCGATGTACCCTTGGCATATTCTTCCTGCATCCGGCGTCTGACCAGTATTTCCAAGACTGACATGTCTTTCACCTCATAATTCCGGCGCAAGGAAAATGTCGCTCTCAATGACACGGGAGGCAAGTTACAGTTTTTTCATGGTCTTGATGGCTCGACGACAAGACTTCTGATCTCTTTCCGCCGCCTTGTGCGGGAAACGGTGTCGACCGAAGCGTGATCGATCTTTCACTTGCCAAATGGCGACGTATCGTAGAATTGAAAGCGGCCAATCGGCCGGTTGTTTGCGCTTCGTTAACCTGCGTGCTTTAGCGGGCCACACCCCGACCTTTGGATGATGTCGCCTGCAAGGAATGAATAATGCCCATAAAGAAAAGCTCTGCCTCTGACGTTTTCCAGCGCAAGATTTCGGATTTTTGCGATATGCGGCTCAAGCCGCTGCTTCAGCCGCGTAGCTTCGAGAATATCAAAGGCTTCATGATCGGCCTGATCGTTTTCCAGTCGCGTCCTCCCCTTCGGGCAGGACGTGTCGACTTCCAGGAAATTGCCTCGCTCTGCGGCATGGACGAGGAGATGAGCCCGGAATTCAAGCGGGCTGCCCAGCCCGGCTTCGACGCTATTCTTCGCTGGCTGGGAGCCACCAAGACCAATACGACCCGCATTTCGCCCGTCGTCGCGAAGGCCCCTTTGCGGGTCCCCGGCAAAGCCATGCCAGTCCAGACCGTGCGCCGCGCTCTGGCCTCCTGATACGAACTGCATACCGGCCCGCTTCAGCGGACCGGTATGTCCCTTACCCGCCTCGACAGATCGCAAAAACCTGTACAGTATAATACCAGTAGCAAACAGGGCGACATTTTCGTCGCCATGCCATCAAGGGAAAGTCTGCCTTGGCAACTGATATTATTGAGCTGGTCAAGAAAGAGCTTGCTTCCGGCACAGAGGGGATGCCGCTCTACAAGCAGCTGAAGAGCGCGATCGAAACCGCCATCCGCAGCCACGCCTTCAAATCCGGCTCGGTATTGCCGGGCGAACGATCGCTTGCGGAAACCCTCTCCCTGTCACGCGTCACGGTTCGAAAAGCACTCGCCATGCTGGAGGAGGAAGGCATGTTGAGCCGACGGCAGGGTGCCCGCAGCGAGATCGGCTCGCGCGTCGAAAAGTCGCTTTCCACCCTCACCAGTTTCTCCGAAGACCTGCGCGCTCGTGGAATGGAGCCCGGTTGCGTCTGGATTTCCAAACAGTTAACTCGACCTTCACCGACCGAGATGATGGCGCTCGGCATCTCAGCCAATGCGCAAGTCCTGCGGATGCGCCGCGTGCGAACAGCTGATGGCGCACCGATCGCAGTCGAACATGCCGCCGTGCCCGTGCGCTTCCTTCCCTCACCTTCGTTCGTCGGCGATTCCCTCTATGAGGCGCTGGCCGAGCGCGGCTTTCTTCCTAGGCGTGCCGTCCAGCGCATGCGCGCGCGCGCCGCCTCGCCCGAGGATGCGCAGCACCTGCACTGCGAACCGGGCGCACCGATCCTGACGACCGAGCGGCGGTGCTTTCTCGCCGACGGAGAGATCGTCGAATATTGCGAGACCCGCTACAAGGGCGAGGTCTACGATTTCGTCTTCGAACTGCAGAGATAATACCAGTTTAAAACCGGTTGCTTTCTGGTGATCATTCTCTATCGTTGCAGCCCGAAAGGGGTGCCGAATGCGCAGGGAAGATCTCAATCTGAGCCTCATCGTCTCATGTCAGCCCGTACCGGGCGGGGCGATGGATGAGGCCATTTTCGTCAGCGGCTTTGCGCGTGCGGCTCTGGCCGCTGGCGCCCGTGCCTTGCGCATCGAGTCGGCGGCTTACGTTGCAGCCGTCAGGGCCGCCGTCGACGCGCCGATCATCGGCATCGTCAAGCGCGACCTCGACGACAGCCCGGTGCGCATCACTCCCTTTATCACCGATGTCGAGGCTCTGGCCGATGCCGGCGCCGATATCATCGCCTTCGATGCGACCGATCGGCCTCGCCCGGCAACGATCGAAGCGCTGATTGCCGCCATCAAGGCCCGAGGTCTGCTGTCAATGGCGGATTGCTCGTGTGTTGGGGATGCCAGACGCGCCCTCGATGCCGGCGTCGATTTCGTCGGCACGACCATGTCCGGTTATGTCGGTGGCCCCGAACCGGTGGAACCGGATATCGCGCTGATTGCCGCCATGCGGGAGCTTACGCCCTATGTGATCGCCGAAGGCCGCATCCGCACACCCGAACAGGCGGCGGATGCCGTGCGGGCCGGTGCCTGTGCCGTCGTCGTCGGATCGGCAATCACGCGCACCGAGCATGTGACACTCTGGTTCGACGACGCTGTTTCCGCTGCCTTTTCCGCGCGCGATGACGCAACGCTGGCGATCGATATCGGCGGCACGAAGACCCTGGCGGCCCTGGTCCAAGGCGGGCAGGTGCTTGATAAGGCGACCGTCCCGACCAGCCGGCAGGCAGGCCCGAACGCCTGGCTGGTGGCCGTCTCCGAGCACGCAAAGTCCTGGGTCGGTCGATATGAGCGCGTCGGCATCGCTGCAACCGGCTTGATAAGCGACGGCTGCTGGTCGGCCCTCAATCCCGCGACCCTCGCAATTCCGGACGGCTATCCGCTGGTGGCACAGGCCAGCAAACTCTTCGGCAAGCCGGCTCTCGCCGTCAACGATGCTCAGGCTGCAGCCTGGGGCGAACATAGGTTCGGTGCCGGCGCAAACGAGGATACCGTCTTTTTGACCATATCGACGGGCATCGGCGGCGGCATCGTGATTAATGGGCGACCGCTATTGGGTCTGGCAGGTCATTTCGGCCTGCTTCACGGACCGACGCACGGCCAGTCACCACTGGAGGACCTCGTTTCGGGTCGGTGGATGGCGGCCGAAGCAGCCCGCGCCGGGCATCCGGCCGAGGCACCCGAGATCTTTCGAAAGGCACGCGAAGGTGCCGGCTGGGCCGAAGCGATCATCATGCAGTCGGCGTCACGCGTCGCGCTTCTATGCCGTGACATCCAGATGATGTTCGCGCCGAAACGCATCGTCATCGGCGGCGGTATCGGTCTCGCATCCGGCTATCTCGACGCCGTCGGTGCGCAACTCGAGGAATTGCCGCCGCATGTGGCACCGCGCCTAGTCGCCGCGAGCCTCGGCTCCAATGCCGGCATCATCGGCGCGGCAGACCTTGCTGCACGCCATCGATGAAAAGACCTGCCCAATTCAACAAACAACGATAAGGAAAGGGAACAAGAATGAAATTCAAGCACATATCGTCCACACTGCTTGCCCTCATGCTGTCGGCAACGGCCCTGCCGGGACTCGCCAACGCCAAGGTGGTCGTGCTCGGCTGGCCCGGAGGCTCGGAGGAAACGGCGCTGCGCGCCACCGCCGATCTCTACAACAAGACGGCATCGGATGCCGAGAAGGTCGAGCTGCTGTTCTTCAATCGCGACGGTTTCTTCGACAAGCTGCAGGCCGACATGGCAGCCGGCTCGAACGCCTTCGACGTCAATCTGGTCGCGACCTATTCGATCGGCCGCTATGCGCCTTACATGGAGCCGATCGAGCTTAATGCGGATGCCTCCAAAGTGTTCGGCGACACGGTGCTGAAGACGATGCAGTTCGATGGCAAGCAATATGGCGTGCCGACGGATCTGTCGCTGCATTTCATGTACTACCGCAAGGATCTCGTTGATGCCCTCATCGCCGATCCCGATGCCAAGGCCAAATATGCTGAGATCTCCAAGAAATATCTCGGCAAGGAGCTGGCACCGAAGCAGCCCGACGACTGGTCCTGGGACGATTGGGCAGCGACTTCGCTCTATTTCAGCAAGCAGGTGAACCGCCGGAGCCCGGTCCGCTATGGCACAGTGCTGCAGATGAAGAACCTTCTCTTCAACATGATGGTGTTCCAATCCCTGCCGCGCTCCTATGGCGGTGACTGGATGGACGCGAGCGGCAATGTCACGATCGACTCGGATGCCTACAAGACGGCACTGAAGCTCTATAAGACGCTTTACGATGCCGGCGCATCGCCGAAGGATTCGCTGAGCTACGAATATGCCGAAACCAATGCCGCCTTCAGCTCCGGGCAGGCCGCGACTGCCCTGCAATGGAATGCCGCAGCGGCCGAGCTCACCGATGCGAAGAAGTCGCCTGCCGTCGCCGACGTCACCGGCATCGTCGCGCCGCCGGCCGGGCCGAACGGTCGCGTCGACCATATCCATGGTCTCGGCCTCGGACTGAACAAGAACGCGCAGAACAAGGAAGGCGCTATCAAGTTCCTCAAGTGGCTGTCCTCCGAGGATGCGGCCCTTGCCTATGCGCGTGCCGGCGGTTCACCGGCGCTGACGCCGGATGTCGTCGCCAAGGTGGCCAAGGAGCGTCCCGATCTCGTGAAGCTCGGCGAGTTTGCCAGCAAATATGGCTACGTCATGACGGGGGCCACCTCGGCCAAGGCGCTATCCGTCTACGAGCTGCAGGCCAAGGAATTCACGGGCTACTGGTCGGGTCAGCAAAGCCTTGAGGATGCGCTTGCCCATACCAAGGCAGGCATGCAGGATTTCTTGAAGAAATAAGGAGAAGGCCGGGTGCCGGCTTCGGAGCAATTCCAGGAAAAGTGTATTGCGGTTTTCCGTCCGGTATTGCGTAAAAGCAGAGGAATAGAGCCTTTCCGCGATTCGACGAAAAGCGAAAAGGCTCTCACGGCATCCGGCCAATGCGGCTGAAACCCATGGCTCTTGTAAAACGCGCCGAAGGCAGGCTCTACCTGGCACCGTTGGTCGGGTTTCTGCTGCTGTTCCTCGGCTTCCCGGCTCTTCTCAATCTTCTCTATTCCGTTTCGGCCGTTTCGTTCGAGACGTTGCGCAGCCCACGGATCAGCGGCCTCGGCAATTACGTCACAGTGCTGACGGAAACCGCATTCTGGCAATCCGTCTGGTTCTCCTTCCGCTTTGGCATCATCACGGCTATCTCGGAATGCCTGCTCGGCCTTTTCCTGGCGATCTTTCTGAAGCCGCTTCTATCGGCACGGCCTGTTCTGATGGCTCCGCTGATGCTGCCGCTGATGGTCGCACCCGCCATGGTCGGCCTGATGTACCGCCTCGTGCTGCATGAATTTGCCGGACCTGTGCCCTATTATCTTTTCGAATGGTTCGGCGACAGCCCGGCTTTCCTCGACTATCAGAACGCGTTCCGCACGCTTGTCGTCGTCGAAGTGCTGCAATGGACACCATTCGCCTTTCTGCTCTTCTACGTCGCCTACATCGCCATTCCCGAAGATGTGCGCGAGGCCGCAGCGCTCGATGGCGCGACTGGTCTGCAGCGGCTTTGGCGTATCGAACTGCCCCTGATGCTGCCGACGCTGACCGTCGCCTTGTTCATCCGCTTCATCGACGGCTTCCGCGTGTTCGACAATGTCTACGCCCTGACCGGCAGCGGAGCCGGTGGATCGACAACGTCGCTGTCGATCTACATCTATCAGGCCTTCTTCAAGGAAGGCGCCATCGGCAAGGCGGTGGCGGCATCCGTCGTCCTGTTCATCACTTCATTGCTGGTTCTCTATGGCCTGAACTGGCTCGGTGCGCGAAGGAAGAGATGAGATGCTGAAACTCCTACGTTGGATCGTTTATGGTATCGTGGTCTTCGCGATGAATTTTCCGATCCTTGTCACCCTCATTACTTCGTTCAAGACCACACGCGAGATCTCCAATAATCCCGGCCTGTGGATCGAACAGCCGACGTTCGACAACTACGTCAAGGTATTGACGGACACCGAGCGCTTCAACATTTTCCTTTATCTCGCAAACAGCGCCGCGGCAGCGCTCATCGGCACCCTGCTGGCGATCGTCCTTACCTTCCCGGCGGCTTACGTGATCGCCCGTAGCGAGACCGGACAAAGGCTCCTGCTTCCGCTCGTTATCAACCTTCGCGCCGTGCCGCTCGTCGTTTTCGCGATCCCGCTTTACATGATGTATCAGTGGCTTGGCCTGCTCGACACCAGGATCGGTCTCGGACTTATTCTGACGATCGTCAATATCCCGCTGGCGCTGGTCATGCTGGTCAATGCCATATCCGACATACCGATAGAGCTCGACGAGGCCGCGACGGTCGACGGAGCCACAGTCTTCCAGATCATGATCAGGATCATTCGTCCGGTGATCCGCCCCGCGCTCGTCACCACCTTCATCTTCGGCTTCATCACTGCCTGGAACGAATTCCTCTTCGGGCTGATGCTGACGACCAACCGCGCCGTGCCGATGACGGTCGGCTCCTCCTTCTTCTTCGCGGCCAGCGGCGGCGGCGTTCAATGGGGGCTGGCATCCGCCGTCATGATCCTCGGCGCCTTGCCGCCAGCCTTGCTCGGCCTCGTGATGTATCGCCAGCTTTCGGGCTCGATGACGGCAGGCGCCGTTAAAGGTTAGGGGCAACACGCCTTGCGACTGCGTAGCCTAAAGCTGGAGCAACGCTCCTGCTCCCTAAGACGCTAGGCTATGAGGCGGCGCTGCTCTCGTCCTCGGCCGGTTTTCGTTGCGGCGCGATCACCGATCGCCGCCGCGGCATGTCGCCAAAGAGGCCGCCGGGACGCACCAGCAGGATGATGCAGAGCATGACGCCTATCGCCACGATCTGCAGCGATGCCGCACGAGCCTGCTGCTCCGGCGAAAAGAGGATGCTCGTCAGCGCACCGGAACCGGCCCAGATAGCCCAGACCAGAACGCTGCCGACGATGGCACCCTTGTTGCTGCCAGAGCCGCCGACGATCAGCATGACCCAGACCTGAAAGGTCAGGATCGGAAGATAATTGTCCGGCGCGATAAAACCGATGAAATGTGCCTGTATGGCGCCGGCCAGTCCCATGATCGCACCGCCGACGGCAAAGGCCTGTACGCGATAGAAGCGAGCGCTCTTGCCGAGAGAAACGGCGGCGCGTTCGTCCTCACGCAACGCCTTGAGGACGCGTCCCCAGGGGCTTTTCGCCAGATGCTCCAGCGCAAAATAAACGATCAGCAATGCGACGACCACGATGCCGAGATTGGCCAGATTGAAAAGAAGCGGCGTTTCGGCGAGGCTGGAAAATGGGCGGGGAATAAAGCCGATGCCAAAGGGGCCACCGGTCAGTTTCTGCGCATTCAGCGCCACGAGCTGGACGACGACGGCCACGCCGAAGGTGGTGATCGCCAGATAATCGGATTTCAGCCGGAGCGTCGCCACGCCGATGATGGCGGCGGCAAGACCGGCGACAATCATCGCGCCGAGCCAGCCGACGAGAATCGGCAGATCGAATCCGCCGAACCGCCCGGCCGTATCCGGCGTCGTCAGCAGGGCCGAAGTATAGGCGCCGATCGCTACGAAGCCGGCGAGCCCAACATTGAAGAGGCCGGTCAGGCCCCATTGCAGGTTCAGGCCGAGGGTGATGAAGGAGAAGATCAACGCTGTGGTCAGGAAGAAAGCGCCGTAGCCAATAATGTCCATCATCGCTCCCTCACTCCGAAAAGGCCGATCGGCCGGATGAACAGCACCGCCATCAGGATGATGAAGGAAATGGCGGCACGCCATTCCGCACCGATAAGCTGAACCGCGGCCGCTTCGGCAAGGCCGATAATCAGGCCACCCAAAACCGCGCCCGGAACGCTCCCGATACCGCCGAGAATGGCGGCGGCAAACATCGGCAGCAGCATGTCGAAGCCCATCAGCGGGCGGATCTGCACGAGAATGCCGATCATCACGCCGGCGACACAGGCCAGCCCGCCGCCGATCAGCCAGGTGACGCGCACGACCTTGGCGACATCAATGCCGACGACCCGGGCAAGCGCCGGATTTTGGCTCAGCGCCTGCATGGAGCGCCCTGTCTGCGTCCTCGTCATCAGCATATGAACGCCGAAGACCAGAAGCGCCGTCACAATCAAAAGGGCGATCTGATCAGGCGTGATGCGGATGCCGAAACCGATCGGCATGGCGATCTGAATGGCGCGGCTGAAATAGGCCGGGCGCGACGTGAAGAGAAATTCGAGCAGGCTGCGCAGCGCCATGGAGGCACCGAAGCTCGCCATGACGACGATGATCGACTGACCCTTGGTCCTTAACCTGGCAAACAGCACCTTGTCGAGCGCGAGGGCAAGGGCGCCGGTAAAGCCCATCGCCAGGATCACCGCCACGATCAGCGGCCAGCCGAAGGAAAGCGGGCCGATGGGAGCGACCTTGCCGAAGATTGCGCCGATGGCGCTAACGACAGCAAGCGTCGCATAGGTGCCCCAGGCCATGAAATCGCCGTGGGCGAAGTTCGAGAAACGCAGGATCGAATAGGTGAGCGTCACACCTATCGCGCCTAGGCCGATCATCGAGCCTGTGAGCAAGCCATCGATGATGAATTGCAGGTTCATGCCGCACCTCCCCTTGCCGAAGTTGCGGGTCGCTGCCCGAGATAGAGTTCGGCTACGACAGGATCGCTCCAAAGCTCCGATGCAACGCCTTCATGCCTGTCTTTGCCCTCGACGAGAACATAGGCACGATCGCCAATCGCAAGCGCCGCCTTGGCATTCTGCTCGACCAGGAGAATGGTGACGCCGGATTTGCGGATTTCGCTCAGCATGTCGAAGACCATCGAGACGAACTTCGGCGAGAGGCCCGCCGAGGGCTCATCGAGCACGAGAAGCTTCGGGTGAACGATAAGAGCTCGGGCGACGGCCAGCATCTGCCGCTGCCCTCCCGAGAGATTGCCGGCCGCGATGCGGCGATGACGGGCAAGATCCGGAAAGGTCGCATACATTTCTTCGATGCGAACGGGCACGTCCTTCGGCTTCAGGATGCCGCCGGCAACCTTCAGATTGTCTTCGACGGACATCAGCGGAAAGACATTCTCCGTCTGCGGCACGAAGGCAAGGCCGAGCCGCACCATCGTGTGCGCGGGCGTACTCGTTATATCCCTGCCGCCCAGTTCCACCGTGCCGCTTTCGACCGGAACGAGACCGGCAATCGCCTTGATGAAGCTCGACTTGCCGGCGCCGTTGGGGCCGAGCACAACGACGATTTCCTTCTCCTTCACCGTAATCGAGGCGCCGCGCACGATCGGAACACCCGGCTCGTAGCCGGCAACGAGATTGCGAACACTCAAGACCGGTTCGCTCATGCCGCGCCTCCCAGATAGGCCTCGATGACGCGCGGATCGCGGGCGACCTCTTCCGGTGTGCCCTCGCAAAGAAGCTGTCCACTTGCCATCACAAGCACGCGGTGACACAGGCGGGTGACCATATCGATATTGTGCTCAATCAGAAGAAAGGTGACACCGCGCTGGTTGATATCACGGATACGGTCGATGATCGTCTCCAGAAGAGTAGCGTTGACGCCGGCGGCAGGCTCATCGAGCAGGATGAGGGCAGGATCGGCCATCATGACGCGGGCAAGCTCCAGAAGCTTGCGTTGACCGCCCGACAGAATGCGCGCCGGTTCATGCGCCAGACGCGTCAGGTGAACGAGGTCAAGCAACTCCATCGCTTTTGCATGGGCCGCCTTCTCCTCAGCGGCGACTTTCCGGGGCCGCAGGAAATTCGATAGCAGGCGCTCTCCTGTCTGACCTTGAGCTGCCAGCATCACGTTGTCGAGAAGCGTCAGATTGGGAAACGGCCGCGGGATCTGGAATGTGCGTCCAAGACCGCGTGCGATCCGCAGATGGGCAGCCTCGCCTGCGACTGCGGTGCCATTCAAGACGATTTCGCCGCTGCTCGGCGCGACGCTACCGGCCAGAAGGTCGAACATCGTCGTCTTGCCGGCGCCGTTCGGACCGATCAAGCCGAGGATCTCGCCCTGGCGCACATGGAAGGAAACATCGTTGACGGCCACGAGGCCGCCGAAACGCCGCACCACGTTTCTGGCCGTCAGAACGGGCCGGGCTTCCTCCCCATGCCGTTCAGTTGTCGTACTCATGGGATCCCTCTGGCCGGAAAACGGACATTGCCGCTTCCCTGATTATTTGATTTGTGATCACACTTGCATTGATCACGCTAATCAGCTTTAATCCTCTTCGCAAGCCGAAAAAAGGATTTCGAATGCAAAAGGCCACCGCCGACAAGAGCGATCCGATTGCCGCACAGCTTGCGCCAGTGGGGCGAGAAACCGTTCAGGACCGGGTCTATCTGGAGCTGCGCCGGGCGCTGATCGGCGGGCTTTTCGAGCCGAGCCAGGTGCTGACGATCCGCGGTCTTGCCGACGCATTGATGACCAGCACCATGCCCGTCCGCGAGGCGCTCGGTCGGCTGATTACCGAGAAAGCGCTGGAGGCCCTCCCCAATCGATCCGTTCGGGTGCCGCCGATCACGCTAGAGCGTATGGACGATCTTCTGCGCGCTCGCATCCTGATCGAGGGCGAGGCGATCGCGCTTGCCGCGACCCGCATGACGCCGCGGCAGATTACGACCATCGAGAGTATGCTCGGCGAATGGGACGAGATGCGCGCGCTGAAGCACAAGAAGGATGTCGACCGCGAGGTGACGCTCAATCAGGCCTTTCACTTTGAGATCTATCGCGCCTGCGGTTCCGCCGTACTGATCCCGATGATCGAAAGCCTTTGGCTGCAATCAGGCCCCTGTATCCGCGTCGCGATTTATGCTTTCTCGGACGCCGGCGAGGTCGATACCGCTCATTATCACCGTACGATCGTCAAGGCGATCGCCGCGCAGAACGCCAGGGAAGCGCGCGATGCGCTGGTGGCGGACATCAGCCGACCGTTCACCTTCCTGCGCAGCAAACTGGAAGCCGAAGTAAAAAGGGGCCAATCCGCATGAGCCAACGCGCCATCAAGATCTCCGAACCCAACTCCGGCCTCAGTGTCTTTGCGCCTCTGCTGGAAGCCAAGGCGCCCGACAATGCCGCCTTTCTCTGGACCTATCTGAATGAGCCGCGCGTGGTTGGCGGCATTCATGCCATGTGGACCGGGCCGGAAATCTCGTGCCCCATCCCGCCGGCGCATCTGAAGGGTGCTTCCTATGCGAACGCCCTACCCGCCGAGAACGCGACACTGACGCCGCAGCCAGGCGATATTGTGCTCAGCTATGTGCCGCCGCGTATGTGGGGCGGCAATCCAGATGCAATCTTCGATATCGGCCTGTTCTATGGGCAGGGCGCTCGCCTGCTCTTCCCGATCGGCTGGCTTGCCGGCAGCGTCGTCGGGCAAGTGCGCCCAGAGGAGCGCGAACACTTCGCAGCGGCCTGCGGCGTCATCCGCCGCAAAGGCGCCTGCGACGTCACCTTCGAACGCGTGGAGATCTGAGATGACGGCTGAAAGCGACGACAGTTTCGAGCTCTTCGACCTTAGAGTGGAAGCGGTCATTCCCGAGGGTAAGCCGATCTATTGCGGCGCCAAGCCGGGCGACTATTTCGAACTCAAGGGCGAGATGCTGTCCCTCCCTGCGGGCCAGGGCTTTTCGATCTACTCCATATCGGCCGTCCTGCCGCTGCTGGCGGCCAAGCAGCGACCAACCCACAAGAACGACTGGATGACCTCGGACGCGGAAATCGCCTGCCCGGACCCCAACTGCGCGAGCCGGCTGCGGATCGTCAGAACGGACAAACGGCGGTTCAGCCATGCCGAAACAACGGCCGTGCCGTTGCCCGAAGGAGAATGAATTGCATGACCGCCAAGACTTTTGAGCTCAGCCCCGGATACGAGATCTCCCGCGTCATCCGCGGCGGCTGGCAGCTTGCCGGCGGGCACGGCCAAATCGATCGCGCCCAGGCCGTGACCGACCTGATCGCCGCCTTCGACGTCGGCATCCGCACCTATGATTGCGCCGACATCTATACGGGCGTCGAGGAACTGATAGGCGAGGCGCGCGAACGGCTTCGCAACGAGCGCGGCACGGAAGCCTCAAGCGCGATGAAGGTCCACACGAAGCTGGTTCCCGATCTGGAAAAGCTCGCAACCATCAGCCGCGACTATATTCGCGGCATCGTCGACAAATCGCTGCGCAAACTGAAGACCGAACAGCTTGACCTGGTACAGTTTCACTGGTGGGACTACTCACTGCCCGGCTATCTGGAAGCCCTGAGCTGGCTGGACGAGATGCGCCGCGAAGGCAAGGTGCGTAATGTCGGCACGACCAATTTCGATACGCCTCATATTGCCGAGATTCTGAAAGCCGGCATTCCACTCGTCAGCCAGCAATTGCAATATTCCGTTCTCGATCAGCGGCCATCGCGTAGCCTCGCCAAGCTGGCGGCGGAGAACGACGTGAAGTTCCTCTGCTACGGCTCAGTGGCCGGCGGCTTCCTGAGCGACAAATGGCTAGGGGAGCCGGAACCGGAAATGCCGCTCGAGAACCGCTCGCTCGTCAAATACAAGCTGATCATCGATGACTTTGGCGGCTGGGAGCTGTTTCAATCACTGCTCGGCACGCTGAAAGCTATCGGCGATCGTCATGGCGTCGATATCGCCACGATCGCCAGCGCCTGGGTGCTGGAGCAGCCGCAGGTGGCCGCTGTCATCGTCGGCGCCCGCAATCAGGCGCATGCGCTCGCCAATGCCAGGATCATGGACATTGCCCTTTCGGACGAAGACCGCCGCCAGATTACCGACATCATCGCCCAAAGCCCTGGTCTCGATGGCGATGTCTATACGCTGGAGCGCGACCGTACCGGCAGGCACGGCTCGATCATGCATTACAACCTCAATGCGGGGAAGGTATGAGCCAGCAATCGCTTCTCTTCCGCAAAGCCAGCGCCGAAGTCATCGATTTCCATCGCTTCTTCGAAGCCTGGTACGACGCCGCGACTGCCGATCATACGGATTTCGGCCGCTGCGAACGCACCTTCGGCCAGGCTTTCCATATGATCCCGCCGGGCGGCCCTATCTTCGACCGCGCTGAAACCATCGAGCTCATCCGGGCAAACCGGGCGACGTTTCAAGGCAATTTCACCATTGAGATCTCGGATATCCGCGCGAGCTACGAAACTACGGATACGATCGTCCTGACTTATGTCGAAGCGCAGACGCGGGCGGGCAAATATAGCCGGCGTCAGGCGAGCGCCCTTTTCACTGCAAGTTCATCGGCACCCAACGGCGTCGAATGGCAGCATCTGCATGAAACCTGGCTGCAGATGCCGGAGACCTGACAGGTTCAAAAAACGGAAATGAAAATCGTTGACCGAACAAGGGGAACAAAGATGAAGAAGACGATATTTCAAATCACCACGG
Source organism: Rhizobium sp. AB2/73 (assembly GCF_020871915.1). Classification (NCBI taxonomy): domain Bacteria; kingdom Pseudomonadati; phylum Pseudomonadota; class Alphaproteobacteria; order Hyphomicrobiales; family Rhizobiaceae; genus Rhizobium; species Rhizobium sp. AB2/73. Next base: position 1,008,304 of record NZ_CP067072.1, read on the forward strand.
CTCTCGCCCTTCTGACTGCAGCCGGCGCCGCCAATGCCGCGGACTGCAAGGTCACGGTCGGCCTCGTGATGGAACTGACCGGCCCGGCCGGCGAATATGGCCAGGCGGGCGCGAAGTCCGTCGAGATGGCCTTCCGCGATATCAACGCCGCCGGTGGCGCCCATGGCTGCGATCTTGTGACGGATACACGCGACAGCCAGAGCCAGGGCAATGTCGCAGTGGATGCTGCGACCCAGCTCGTGCAGGTCAAGAAGGTACCGGCCATTATCGGCGGCATTATTTCTTCGGTGACGATCCCGATCCTGACGTCGGTCACCGCACCCGCGAAGATCGTGCAGGTATCGCCCGCTGCCTCCTCGCCGACGCTGACGGCGCTCGGCCGCGACGGCAAGACCAACGGCATCTTCTTCCGCACCATTACCTCGGATTCGCTGCAGGGCATTGCCGCTGCCAAATATGCGATCGATAAAGGCTTCAAAAAGCTCGCGATCATTCACGTCAACAATGATTTCGGCGTCAACATGGTCGCCGAATTCTCGAAAGCCTATAAGGCGCTCGGCGGCACGATCGTTTCGACGACGCCCTACAATGAAAAGCAGTCCAGCTATGCTTCCGAAGTCACCGCCGGCATGGGCGGCAATCCGGATGGCCTCTACCTCGTCAGTACGCCGGTCGACGGTGCGACGATTGCCCGCACATGGATCTCACAAGGCGGCCCGCAGAAGTTCCTGCTCAATGACGGCATGAACAGCCCGGACTTTATCGATTCCGTCGGCGCCGACTATCTGAAGGACGCCTATGGCACCTCCTCGGGCACGACGCCGACGCCCTCGACCGACTATTTCAACAAGAACTACAAGGATTTCTCGGGGATCGAGCCGACCAACCCGGCCGCTGACCGCGCCTATGACGCCGGCGCGATCGTCGGTCTCGCGCTGGCTATCGCCGGCGACGACACATCCAAGCTCAAGGATGACATCTATAAAGTCGTCGATCCCAAGGGCACGCCGATCTATGCCGGTAAGGAAGAGTTCGCCAAGGCGCTCGGCCTCATCAAGGAAGGCAAGCCGATCCGTTACGAAGGCGTCATCGGCCCGGTCTCCTTCGATCAATATGGCGACATCACCGGCCCCTTCCGACTCTGGAAGATCGCCGACGGCAAGGTCGTCACCGACGGCGAGCTGAAGATGGAAGACGTTTCAGCCCTGAAGGATAAAATCAAGTAGGCGACACTCCATTTTGCAAAAAGGCGAGGCGCTCCCATCGGCGCGCCTCGCTTGAAATCATCCTGGCGCAATCCTTTCAGCGGCTGATCCATGGTGACAGCTATCTGGCGTAGTTATTGAGAGACCCTCCGCTGATGCCCAGCAGTGCCACTCGCCCTACCAATCCGACCCTGTGGACGCTGACAGCCGGCCCTGCCCCTGAACTTTCCGACAACCTGCCTTCCCGCTCAGACGTCGTTGTAATCGGCGGTGGCTTCACCGGCCTGACCGCAGCGCTTCATCTTGCCCGCGCCGGCCGCTCCGTGACCGTTCTTGAGGCCGGGCGGCTGGGTGCGGGAGCCAGCGGCATGAATGCCGGCTTCGTCGTTCCGAATTTTGCCAAGGCCGATCCGGCGACCGTCCGTCAGAAGCTGCCGCGCGACAAGGCGGATGCGCTTTTGTCGCTCGTCGGTGCGGGGGCCGACGAGGTGTTTGCGACGATCGCGGAGGAGCAGATTGCATGCGATGCCGCGCAGACCGGTTGGCTGCAGCCCGCTTATGGCGACGACATGGCTGCGATCCTGCGCCAAAGGGCGAAGGACTGGACAGAGCTTGGTCGTCCAGTCGAATTTCTCGATGCCGGCGCCATCCGCAACGAGACCGGTATGGCGATCTATTCCGGAGGATTGATCGATCACTCCGGCGGCACGATCCACCCGCTGAATTATCTCTACGGGCTCGCAAGGACGCTCAAGCGGCACGGCGCTACGATCCGCGAAAACAGCGTGGTCGAGCACGTTGAGCGACATGCCGGCACCTGGCGCGTTAACCTCGTGGACCGTGAAATCGAAACGGAGGTAGTCATCCTCGCCACCAACGCCTTCACGAGCGGCATAGCTTCCCGCATGGGCCGAACGGGCGTGCCGTTAAAGGTGTATCAAGTGGCGACGAAGCCGATCGATGCCGAAACCGTTGCGCGGATCGCCCCAAATCGCCGGCCTGTCGGCGATACGCGCTTCAACCTCTTCACCTACCGGCTCGATCGCGACAACAGGCTGATCAGCGGCGGTATGGCGATCAATCCGGTCGGCGCCTTCGAGCGCGTCGGCCGCGCCGTCGTCGACCGGCTCACATCCGAACTCCGCTTGCCGCATCATCCGGGTGTGGAGCTCGTCTGGACCGGAACGGCGATCATGACCCCGGATTTCCTGCCGCGTCTCTATCGTTTCGGCGACGGCTTCTTCGGAGGGATCGGCTGCAACGGCCGCGGCATCGCCATGACGGCACAACTCGGTCGAACACTGGCGAGACTGGCGCTCGGCGAAACGGCGGAATCCCTGCCGATTCCGCTGCAATCCGGCCGCGCTCTGCCATTTCATGGCTTCACGCCGATCATTGCTTCGCTTGCGCTGGCACATGCACGCTTTGAAGATTGGCGAACCGGACGCCGCTAATCGGCGTAGGATCAATATTCATAAGCACCGGTACAGCTCCAGGCGGCAATTGACTATTAATTCTATAGAGAAAGGAATGAAGACGCGACCGCATCGCCAAAAATGAAATGCCTTTTCTCGAAGCCCGGCTTTGAATGCGGCATCGTGGCGCCCAATGAAATCGGAGCCCGCCCATGAACGCGCAATTGCACCATATCAACGCCACGCATCCGGAGGCCACCGTACTGGAGACCGAGCAACAAGCGCTGGCCGTCGCGCAGGAGCTTGCAGCACGCTTTGCCACCAGCGCCTCGGAGCGCGACAGCGAGAGGCTGCTCCCCTTTGCCGAGATGGATGCCCTGGCACAATCCGGACTGCTGGCGATCACCGTCCCCGAGGAATATGGCGGTCTCGATGTTTCGAATGCGGCGCTGGCCGAGATCACGGCGATCCTGGCTGAGGCGGATGGCTCGATCGGACAGATCCCGCAGAACCATTTCTATATCCTTGAGGCTCTGCGCGTCGATGGCTCCGAAGATCAGAAACGCTTCTTCTTCAGCCGCGCATTGGCCGGCGACCGATTCGGCAATGCCTTGTCCGAGCGGGGCACGAAAACGGTCGGGCACTATAATACCCGCATTACCCGCGATGGCCCCGGCTATCGCATCAATGGCCGCAAGTTCTATTCGACGGGCGTTCTCTTTGCTGATTGGATCACCGTCTTCGCGCTGGATGACGCTGACAAGCTGGTCATGGCTTTCGTGCCGAAGGGTACGGAAGGCGTCGAAATCATCGACGATTGGGATGGCTTCGGACAACGTACGACAGGCAGCGGCACGACGGCGCTCAACAATGTCTATGTGAATGCCGACCATGTCGTCCTGCATCATAAGGGCTTCGAGCGGCCGACGACGATCGGTTCCGTCGGCCAGATCATCCATGCCGGCGTCGATCTCGGCATTGCCCGGGCCGCTTTCGCGGAAACGCTCGATTTCGTGAAAACCAAGTCACGCCCCTGGATGGATAGCGGCGTCGACCGCGCCAGCGACGATCCGCTAACGATCGCCAAGATCGGCCAGATCGCCATCCGGCTTGAAGCGGCGGCTGCGACCATCGAACGCGCCGGCCGCAAGGTCGATGCCGCTCAGGTCGAGACGACGGAGAAGCGGGTAGTCGAGGCGACGCTGGCCGTTGCTGCAGCCAAGGTACTAACGACGGAAATCGCGATGGAAGCGACGAACACGCTATTCGAGCTTGCTGGAACGGCCTCCGTGAAGCTCGATCTCAATCTCGACCGTCACTGGCGCAATGCCCGCACGCATACGCTTCACGACCCCGTTCGGTGGAAATATCACGTTGTCGGCAATTATCACCTGAACGATGTCATTCCGCCGAAGAATGGCGCGCTTTGACGGATAGACGAGAGCCCCGTCGCAGACGCCGGGGCTTTCATACAAACAAAGGCGTAAATCAGGAGCGCCACGCCGAGGCCAGCTAGTGCCGATCCATATGGAGTTCCATGGACTGATCGGCAGACGCCGCAAGGCTTTCCAGACCGGTTGCAACGACCGATACCCTGAACACACCGTCGAGAGTCTTGTCGAAGATCGCACCGACGACGATATCGGCATCGGCAAAGACTTCGTCGCGGATGCGGCTGGCCGCCTCATCGACCTCGAATAGCGTCATGTCCGTCCCGCCGGAAATGGAGATCAGCACGCCCCGCGCGCCCTTCATGCTCATATCGTCGAGAAGCGGATTGGAGACGGCGGCATCTGCCGCTTTCAGCGCGCGGCCCGGCCCTGACGCCTCGCCCGTTCCCATCATCGCACGCCCCATTCCCCGCATCACCGATTTGACATCGGCGAAATCGAGGTTGATGAGACCTTCCTTGATGATCAGATCCGTGATGCAGCTGACGCCCGCATACAGGACCCGGTCCGCAGTCACAAAGGCATTTTCGAACGTCGTCGTGGCATCCGCAATGCGAAACAAATTCTGATTGGGAATGACGATGACGGTGTCGGCACTTTCGCGCAGCCGCTCGATGCCCTCGTTGGCCGTGCGCATGCGCCGGTTGCCTTCGAACGTGAAGGGCTTGGTGACGACTCCGACAGTAAGGATGCCCGCCTGCCGCGCAGCCCGAGCGATGATCGGAGCAGCACCCGTGCCGGTGCCGCCACCCATTCCGGCCGTCACGAAGCACATATGCGTGCCGTGGAGATGATCCATGATCTCATCGATAGATTCCTCGGCGGCGGCTCGTCCGATGTCCGGCAGGGAGCCTGCACCGAGACCTTCCGTCACTTGTGCGCCAAGTTGAATGCGCCTGTTCGCTTTGGACGTCGCAAGCGCCTGTGCATCCGTATTTGCCGCTATAAATTCAACGCCCTGAAGTTGTTGCGCGATCATATTGTTGATCGCGTTGCCGCCGCCACCGCCGACACCGACGACGGAAATCTTCGGTATCACCCCGGAAAGCGGTGCGCGCGTGTCAGCCATGAAGGACTCCATTGGATCAATTTCATTCTCAACCGCAATCGCCTGTCCCTTTGGAAACGGACATTGGAGCGATTCGTGAGTGACGAGATCCTAGCGAGGAACATGTGCGCATTGCGGCGCGCGGCGGCAGCCCTCCACAGAATAGTGAGTTGAGCACAGGATTTGTGAGCCGGGTATCAGAACATCGATCGTCCAGAATTGCGGGAGGCCACAATCGGGTGAGCCTGCTTGAAGCTGTGGCGTGTTCCAACACTGGTCCACACCACTCCAGATACCAATCACGCTGACCAATCTTGTGTACAAGTGAAGTCACCATCAACTCGGATTACGAGCCGATCCATATTTTAGACTTCGCCACGTCCCCCGCCCCGACGTTTAGCTGTAGAGGCTGACCTCTGGAATCCGGTCATTGAGCACGAACTCGCCGACCTCCTTGGCCTTGTAAAAGACCGGATCGTGCAAGGTGTGCGTCCGCACATTGCGCCAGAAGCGATCGAAGCGATATTTCTCGGCAGTCGAGCGCGCGCCGGTCAGCTCGAAGACGCGTGAGGTGATATCGAGGGCAACGTGGGTCGCGTGCACCTTCGCCGCATAGGCTTCGGCCGCTGCTTCACCGCGCTCGCGCGCCGTTGCCTTATGTCCTCTAGCAAGAGCTTCCTGAACCGTCACAGCAGCGCTGTCGGCCAGAGCGGCGGATGCCTTGAGGGCTGCGGTAAATTCACCGACACGCTCCAGAATATATGGGTCGTCCGATGCCCGCTCGACGCCGGAAGTAATCCAGGGCCGCGTCGTCGTACGGACATAATCGACAGCCTCGCGTAGCGCACCCTCCGCCGTGCCCAGATAGAAATTGACGAAGACCAGCTGGATGAGCGGCGTGTTGAAGGTCGCAAGCACCGGCGCTTCGCCACCGGTCGATGCCACCTTGTCCAGGTCCTCTTCGTAGACGGGAAAATCGTGGAACTCGACACTGCCGCTATCCGACAGTCGCTGGCCGAAATTGTCCCAGTCATCATTGGCTTTGTAACCGGCCCGATTGGTCGGGACGGCAAAGCCGACGATCCGGTCATCGAGCGCGGCATTGGCGTTGACGTAATCGGAAACATGCGCGGCCGTGGAAAAGGATTTGCGGCCGTTCAGGACATAGCCGTTGCCGCGGCGCGTCAGCACGAGGCCGGGATCGCGTGGATTGACTGCTGCACCCCAGTAAAGGCTATTGGCGACCGTCTTGCCGCCCAGCTCCTGGGCGCGGGCCTCGTCAAAGGCCCAATAGATGTACTGGCTGTTGACGTAGTGATAGCCGAGAAGCTGGCCGATGGAGCTCTCACCGCGTGCGAGAATGCGCACCAGCCGCAAACCATCCACCCAATCGAGGCCGCCGCCGCCGATCTGCGACCCATGCAGCGCGTTCAGCAAGCCGGCATTTTTCAGCTTGACGATCTCGCCAATTGGCGGCCGGCCTTCGCGGTCAAGCTCTGCGGCGCGCTTGGAAAGATCGGCTGCAATCTCTTCCGCTCTGGCAAAGAGATCTTCCCGCGTGACACTACGATTGCCCGCAAAGATGACATTGGACTGGCTCATGATATGAACTCCGGTTCAGTAGCGTAATCCCGCGGGATCGCAAATCCCGCCAACATATCGAGAATGGCTGTTTAAAAAAGCTTGTCCGGGATCCAGCTGGCGGTCACTGCATCGCTGGCGCTGAAGGCGGGAACTTTCTTGGCCAGTTCCTCGATCGTCTGGACGTTGGCGGCGCGAAGTGCTTCCTGCGTCAGCAGCGCCGGCTTGACGGAAATCTGATGCGGAACCTCCTGCCCCGCGACCTGCAAGGCGGCGGCACGGATGGAAACGGCGCCGACGACGGCCGGATTGGTCGCGACCGTTGCCACCCATGGGCTGCCCGGTTCGGTGATTTCCTGAATGTCGGCCGTCGATACGTCGGCCGAGTAGATCTTCAGTTTGTCGGCAATGCCGAGATCCGTGGCAGCAAGCTTCACGCCGCGGGCAAACTCGTCATAGGGTGCGAAGACGACTGATATATCGGGATTGGCCGCCAGCGCCGCCTTTGCCTGATCGGCAGTCGAGGTCGCGGTCGTATCGCTGACGTTACCGAAGCGAGCCTTTTCGACGACACCGGCATTCTGCTTTTTGAAAGCATCCCAGACCTCATTGCGACGGTCGAGCGGAGCAAAGCCGGCGACATAGACATAGCCCGCCTTGAAACTGTCGCCATTTTCCTTGACCACCTGCTTCAGGGCGAGATCGGCAAGTTCGTGATCGCTCTGCTCGACCTGTGGAATCCTAGGATTGTTGAGATTGACGTCAAAGGCAACGACCTTGATGCCCTTGTCGAGCGCCTGCTGAACGACGTCGCCAAGCGATTCCGGCAGACCGTGATCGATGACGATGGCGGAAACGCCGAGATTGATCGCCTGAAGGATCTGTTCACGCTGGGCGGCTGCGTCCTGGCGCCCGGGAAAAACGCGAAGATCGATATCGAGCGCCTTGGCCTGCGCTTCGGCACCCGCCTGATAGGCCTGGAAGAAATCGCCGGCGGAAATGTAGCTGACCAGAGCAACTTTCACGCCACCCTTGTCGAAAGGCGCGGGCGCACCGTTCACACCGGCAGCCAGGGCCGTCTGTGCCAGAAGAAGCGGGGCAACGGCCGACAGGGCAAGCCGTGTGAATAATCTCATCGTTGCGATCCTCACGATCCATCGGAAGCGTCGTCTGACGGATAGATGACCCTGCGACGCATGCAATTATTATATATAAACTCTATGTTTTTAGTAGATTAAATCATCCGATTTTGGCTGGCTTCGGAGATTCTTTGTTCGTTTGCCGAGGGGATGGCGGCAAGGACTTACCCGGCGTAAAAGCCTCAGGCGAAGGGTTCCGCAAGCATCTCCTCGAGATCGGCCCGTGCCTGTGGCGAAAGATAGGGTCGCAACAAGCTCGCGACCTGACCGAGCCCCCAATGCACATGCTGAGGCGTCAATTCCCGCACGCCCTCCTGAAGGCCGAGATAGACGGCCCAATAGGTGGCAACGATCCGCATATTTGTCATCAATGCATTGCGCTCCTCCGCGGCGGCGCTGATCAGACCAGCCTCTTCCATGCGTTGAAAAATGGCATCAACGGAAACACGCATGCCGGCGCTGACCATCAGGATCGGCCCTCTCAAGCCGGGCGCGATTGCCAACAGGCCGGGAATGTCGCGAAAGAGGAAACGATGGGTCCAGACCAGCGAGAACCATTTGCGCAGAAAGCCGGCATAGGCTTTCGAATCCGCACCTTCTACACAATCGGCTTGCCTGACGAGCGCCAAAGCATCGGCTTCGAAGCGAGAAAACAAGGCCAGGACAAGCGATTCCTTGGTGCGGAAATGATAATAGAGATTGCCCTGGTTGATGTGCACGGCCTTCGCAATTTCCGCCGTAGTGACGGCTTCGGGCCCTTTCTGATTAAAGAGCGACAGTGTCGAGACGAGAATCCGCTCACGTGTATCCGGCCGCGCAGCCACGTCCTTCTTCCCACCTTTGCTGGCCGTCATCTCGTCCCCCCTTGAAGCTCTAAGGTATCCACCTTATTCTTTGTAAGGCAAATACCTTAATCCTGATCTACAGCCATCCGCCGGGCTGAACAAGGAGACTGAAGGATGAATGCACGCGTGAACGCTGCCGATCTCTCGCAGACGACATTTCCCCTCATCCCGCGCTCGATGCCGCATGTCCTCCTATCGCTGATCCGCAATCCGCTCGACGCGCTGCCGCCGGAAATCTTCACCGAGCCCATGGTCTTCACCAAGGTGGGTGGAAAACTGCGGATCTATCTCGCCGATCCTGAGCTCATCTATCAGGCGCTGGTGCGCAATTCCCACGCGCTCGGCAAAGGCGAAGATGTGCGCCGCGTGCTGGGCCCGGCTCTCGGCAACGGCATTCTGACCTCCGATGGCGCCCATTGGAAATGGCAGCGACAGTCGGTGGCCGGCGCCTTTCGCCATGAAAAACTGCTGGAACTGCAGCCAGCCATGATTGCGGCGGCCGGGCGCAGGCGTGATCTCTGGCTCGCCCGTAAGAACAGCCCTATCGACCTGTGTCAGGAAATGATGCGCACCACCTTCGATATTATCGTCGATACGATGATGTCGGGCGGCGAAGGCATCGATGTCGACAAGGTCGAGCGCAATATCACGAACTACCTCAAGCCGACCGGCTGGAAATTCGCGCTCGGCCTTCTTGGCTTGCCCGACTGGATGCCCCATCCCGGCAAGGAGAAGGCGCGATCGGCCGTTGCCTTCCTGCGAACGACCCTCGGCACGGTGATTGCCGAACGACGCCGCAGCGGCGGGGAACGGAGCGATCTGGTTTCCATGCTGCTTGACGCAGCCGACCCCGAAACCGGTCGCATGATGACCGATGAAGAGGTCATCGACAATCTGATGACCTTCATCACCGCCGGGCACGAGACGACGGCGCTCGGTCTTGCCTGGACCTTCCATCTTCTTGCGCGCCATCCCGATTGCCAGGCCAAGCTCTTCAAAGAAATTGCCACCGTGACCGAGGGCGGCCCGCTGACGGCCGAACATCTCAGCAAGCTCACCTACACCAGGCAGGTCTTTTCGGAAGCCATGCGGCTCTATCCGCCGGCGCCAATCATTTCGCGCGCGGTAACTAGCGAATTTGCCATCGGCACGCACATGATACCGGCAGGCACCATTATCTATGTACCGATCTACGCCGTGCATCATCATGCGGATCTTTGGGAAGACCCGGAGCTTTTTGATCCCGACCGATTTGAGCCGGCGGTGGCGCGAAACCGCCATCGCTACGCCTTCATGCCATTCGGCGCCGGTCCGCGCGTCTGCATCGGCAATGGCTTTGCGATGATGGAGGCCGTCGCGATCCTCGCCGTACTCCTGCAGAAATTCCGCGTAACCGGCTCGACTGAGCCTTCGCCCAAACCGGTCATGAAGGTTACGCTGCGGCCCATGCATCCGCTGTCGATCAATCTCGTGGAGCGATAGTCGAGCGGGTCATCTGCCCCCGAACAGAAACGAGAGGGCGTCTCAGCCGCCCCAGGTCTGTTCGAGGACACGGACCCAGTTCTGATGGGCGATCTTGACAAGCGACTGATCATCGAACCCGTGCGCGCGCAGGGCTTCGATCAGCTTCGGCAAGCCGCTCGCATCGCCGAGCACCGCTGGAATGGTCGTGCCGTCGAAATCGGAGCCGAGCGCGACATGCTCAACGCCGATACGCTCAGCAATGTAAGCGACGTGGCGAACGAGGACTTCGAGCGGCGTATCGGTGTTCCTGACACCATCATCCCGCAGGAAGAGCACGCCGAAATTGATGCCGACCAGGCCGCCGGTATCGCGGATCGCGTCGAGCTGCTTGTCGGTCAGATTGCGGCTGTGAGGGCTGATGGCATGCGCATTGGAATGCGAGGCGACCAGCGGCGCATTCGACAACTTGGCGATATCCCAGAATCCCTGCTCGTTCATATGCGAGAGATCGATCATGATCCTGAGATCGTTGCAGGCGCGGATCAGATCCTTGCCGGCATCGGTAAGCCCTGGGCCGATATCGGGCGACGAAGGAAACCGGAAAGGCACACCATAGGCAAAGACATTGGGGCGGCTCCAGACCGGCCCGAGCGTGCGCAGGCCGGCTTGATGCAGAACGTAGAGAGCATCGAGATCGGCCGCGACCGCTTCCGCACCTTCGATGTGGAATACGGCAGCGAACTGGCCTTCGGCAATCGACCGCTTGATATCACCGGCCGTGCGGCAGACCTTCACGGCTCCCTGGGAGCGCGCTTCAATCGCAAGGAGAAGCCGCGCCATGGCCAGAGTTTCATTCAGTGCGTCGGGCTGAGTAGGTGTTGCGAAATCGGCATTTTCCGCCTTCGGCTGATCCGGCGAGGGGATAAATATGGCGCAGAGGCCGCCCGCGAGGCCGCCACGGCGAGCCCGAGGTAGATCGATATGTCCGGCAGCTTCGCCATTCAGGAAAGCATCGACGGAATTCAAGCCACCGCGGCGCAGCCGGAGCAGCACGTCGTTATGGCCATCGAAGACGGGGATTATCGAGGATTCGGTCATGTCTCATTCCAAAAATTGCAGTTGATATCTGCCTAGGCAAGCTTGGCGGAATGGGCAACTGCAAACTACGTATAGGGTCTGCGAAAATGGAATTGGTCGGTTGCAAGACCTCGCTGTCAAAATGTTCGGAAATTACGATGGCGGCCAGGCGGTGCCAAGGCGGCGAGGCAAAAGCGGAATAGTTTCGCAGCGGTTTTGCAGGGCATATCCATGGAGCGAATTTTCGCTTTTGACGTGGCAGATGTGCCTGCACGAGACAAATCGGCTCAGCCAGCGCCATATTTTGCGGCAATTGCAGCGGGAATATAGGTTTGGCGACCCGCAACACTTGCTTTTTCTAAAATGCGCAGCAAATGAAAGCTTTAGTATGGTGAAAGAGCTGGGAATACGGCAGGAATTACAGCAGCATACCAGCTCGCTGAAGAAGGCGGCTCAAAGCGGAGACAACCGTCTGCTTGGATGATGGATGGAGCGGCGCGGCGCTCACTTCCGGGTTGAGCCGTGTTCGAGGAGAACGGATTGTCTGATTTTCGGCGCGAGGAACGATCCGGATCTGCGTCAGACGAGGCGAAGGAATCGTCATGGCGCAAGGACAGGAAGTCGTTACAATCAGAACGGCGGCGCTTCCCGCGACCGGAGAAGGCGGCGACGGAGGAAGCCCTGCCGCCTCCAGCGTTGCAGCCGCTGAAGTTTTCGACGCGCGACATCGAGCCGGCCGCGCAATTTGCCGCCTGGCAAGCTTATGTCGCTCCCGTGGCCGATGTGCGATTGCCGGATAATATCCCACCGGAAGCCGGCTTTCCCGCAGATCATGTCGCGTGGAATCTTGGCGGAATGCTCATCGTTCAACAGGATACGCCGCCCCATAGCTACATGCGCTCGCAGGCGAAGGTGAAAACCAATCACATCGATCACTGGCATGTCTCAGTGCCGACCAGTGGCCGGACCTGGACGGAAGTCGATGGCCGTGTTCTGGAAGGCGAGCCGGGCAAGGTGGAACTGCGATCGCTGGGACACCCTTTTCGAGGGCGCTCGACGGAGGCGAAGGGCCTCTCGCTCTTCCTGCCGAGGGCATTGCTGTTCGACGTTCCCACACCGGTCGAGATTGAGAACAATATTGCGCTCTCCGGCGTGTTCACCAGCATGTTGATCGAATTCCTCGACAGCGTCGAAAACAATCTCGCGCGCTTTGCAGCCACCGATCTGCCGCATGTCGTCCAGACGGTGCGCAATATGATTGTGGCTTCCGTTTCGACCTCGGCGGCGCAATCGACCGGCACGGAACAGCATAGCACTCTCGCCCTGACGGAACGCGTGCGGCGGTTCGTGGAAGGCAATCTCATTTCGGGCGACCTGACGGTCGAGCACATATGCCGGGAGCTCGGCATATCCCGTACCAGGCTCTATCAGATATTCGAACAATATGGCGGCGTGCATCACTATATTCAGCGCCGTCGCCTCCTGTCGGCTCATGCCGCCCTCAGCGATCCCGCCAATCGGGAACAGATCGTCGACATTGCCTTTGCAGTCGGCTTTTCCTCGGCGGCGCACTTCAGCCGAGCCTTCGGCAAGGAGTTCGGCTATAGTCCCCGTGAAGCCAGAAACCTTACCATCCCGCGCTATCTCGGGCAGGTCATCTCACCGGCATCCTCCGGCAGCAGCCACTCCTTCGACGAATGGCTGAAAACCCTCGGCTACTATCACTAGACCGCGGATTTCTATGCCTCAAGGCGGGCGCGCCCGGAGAGCACGCGCAAGCGAGGGGGGCACGTCTTCCCACCAATCCCCATGTCGGCCCGAAACCGCACTTCAGCAATTGCGAAAATGGACGCTGCTGCAAGTTTCCGGATGCACGTCTAACGACATATGGTGCGTAACCCATTAAAAAAGAAGAACAATAGTCGTTCGGAGACCGAAGCCCTAGTGTTTGGTGAATGTACTGTGCGTCCAACGGGGCAAGTCATAGGGAAAACAGCAATGGTATCTACTCGCCAGACAATAGAGATCAGCAAGCCTCAGCATCCCGTCAATGACTCATATCGCGCGGTCGAGCGCGAAGAGGTCCTTGAAGTGGCCTTTCGTGACTTTGTTCAAATGGCGCTCGCTGCCGGCTGGAACGAGCCCGAGGTCGCTTTGACCTTGGCCGATATTGCCGATGACTATGTGATGGCTCTCGCTGGTAGAGTTGCTGAGAAATAGTGTTCCGCGTCCGTCCGCGCTCCGCAGGGGTGGGCACGAACGGTTAGAAGCAACTCTCCAGCATGCCGTCGGTGACACCGCTCAAAAGAACAAGAAGGCGGCTCACCGGCGGCATGAATTTAATTCGGCAAGCAGTCAGCATGCTTCCTTCATGCCCTGCCCCATCCAGGCAAGATTTGTAGAAAGCAGGTCACGATGAAGATCAGGCAACATCTCTGGTTTCAACATGACATGGAAACGGCGATCGAACTTTATACGTCGCTTATCCCGGGTTCGGCAGCCGGATGGGTCTCAAGTATTCTCACCGACAATCTGAATGGACCGGCCGGCAGCGTAAAGTTTGCAGGTTTCACACTTGGAAATCGCGCCTATATGGGCTTCGAGGCAGGGCCATTCGACCGCTCGGAGCATAGTTCTTCCATCACAGTCGAATGTGCGACACAGCACGAGGCGGACCGTTTGCGTTATGCGCTGGGGAAGAAAAGCCGTCCGAACGATCGCGGCCTTGTGAGAGATCCATGGGGCATATATTGGCAGTTTCTGGTCAGGCAGCAAAGCGCTGACGCCAAAATATCCGCCAAATCGGGGCAAATCGGCAGCGTCACGGTCACAAAAAAGAAATTCGCCGCCGCCTGAAAGGCGCGGCAAAGCTATCGTAAACTCGAAGGTCGCGACAAACGCATGGCTTTCAGCCAGTCGAAAGCATGCGCCGCCGTGATATAAGCGGAGGCCGACCCACACTCGGCTTCCGCTTATGCTCTATTTCGAGCGTCAGTCGAGGACCGGGCAGCCGCGCCGATTGGCGAAGACCATACGATCCGGACCGCCATCGTTCCAGCCGCGAACGACGATGCGGCGCCCGTTACTGTCGATCGAATCAATGCGACGGAAGCCTTCCGCCCGCGCGGCGCGCATGAGATCGCGTCTGTCGCAACCGCGGTCACGATCCCAGCCCCTGTCGCGGTCACGATCCCAGCCGCGCGGCGGACCTCTCCAGTCCCGACCCTGGTCGCGCTGCCAAGGCGGCGGCGCATAATCATCATCGCCGCCATAATACTGCGCCGAAGCGACAGACGTCATCAGTTGCAACGCAGCCAATCCGACCACGGCAACACGCGAAATCCGTACCAAACCTTCCAGCATTTCCCTTACCCCCATTTCCTGTCTTGTAAACAAGAATAAAGATATGCCGATTCGCATGAACTCTGCCTGAACGCAGCCGGAGCCGGATTGGTGCCGCGCTGCCGCCCGACCGCAGCGCTTTCGCGCGACATGTCTCAGCTGAAGGGAAAGGCGCGAAACTCTTCGCTCTCCTCGGCACGCACCGACAGCGCATGAAGGCGCGGGCAAGCCTTTACATCGAGGGCATCGGGCAGCATCTCGCGCGTAAAGTGAAACGCGACAGCACTGGTGATATCAGCCTGGAGCGGCCGTCTACCGAAAAGCCAGGGATCGGTCTGCGGCATTTCCGCCTCCAGCAGACGGTACGCCGCCGCAAGCTGACCATGAATTCGGTCGAGCCAGGGCTGATGCTGCTTTTCCATAGGACGTAGCTTATGCTCGTAGACGATCTGAACCGTCTTTTCACATGCTGCTAGCATGCCAAAGAACGCCAACCCGCTTGTCGTCATCGCCACCTATGACCAGCTCTTCTGGAAGAAACAAGCCTTCCTGTTTCGGTCATCGCGATGCATGTCGGTCTGGGAAGCGCTGCAAACTTCCGTCATCATTTTCGCACAAGCGTCGGATTGTCACCGACAGCCTATCGATCGCGATTCCGCAGCGCCGACGGCGAACAACAATCCCGTGCGTCTAACTGAAGAATATCTATCGCGATTTGGAGCCTTTGGAGATGTAGGATCTGCCCCCGGCTGTACGGCGAGCACGCGGCGTCGCCCGCGAGAGCCGATCTCCGCGGTGCCAGTCTGTGATTGCCGAATGGACGGATTGGGATAGAAGCATCGCCCCGGCCAGGCAATAGAGCAGCACGATGATGGCTGCCTCGACGATCAGAGGCAGAAATGCAAAGCGAGCGCCAGGGCTTTCCTCCTCTTCAGGGAGCAGATCAGGCAGCCCGAGGATCATCGCCGTCAACGGCGAGGCAAGGATAGCAACGAAAGCGACGCCATGAATCCAGAGACGAAATCGAGGCAATTTTCCGGCCACCCAAAAGGCCAGAAGCGGAGCGCCTATATTGCATATCAAGCCAAGTAAAACCGCGATCTCTGTCGGCAGGATCGAATCGTCGTGCATGAATTCCCAATCCCTCAATGCTACCCAGATTAGTGCCATGCACCCTAAAAAACAACTTGATCGTCTGCGTTCGCACTCAGCAGAAATGAGGCTTTCACTGCTACAAATGATCGGAAATCATTGCCGCGATGGTTCGCGGCGATGCCATCTAAGGATGAAAACATGGGTTTTCGTCAGACTTGAGCCGATCCGCCTGAATTTGGCTTCCTTGTCCTGTTCCATCTGCTGGCGCACCTTCCAGAAAACGAAGCTGTCATGGCTTTCCTTCAGCGTCAGGAAATAGCCGGAGGAATAAGCCCCTTCGAAACGGTCGATGAAGGTCAATATCGCCGGATGACGCAAGTCGTATCCCACCCATCCGCATTCGGGATAGATTCTCCTGTTCAGATAGGCGGCAAGCTGATTTCCACGCGGGGCGATTCCATCGAGAAAGCTCTTCGGAATGGGCCTATGGGTCACGATATCGGCATCGAGCCATATCAGCTGATCGACCGTGTTATGATAGCGTCTGACGGCATCGGCGACCGCAAAGACCTTGTTGGAAAAGCGCGCGGCGTCCCACCGGAAATCCCGCACCAGCCCATTGCGTGACGAGATATATCCATTTGCCTGCGGTTCGCTGCCATAGGCATCGCGAAAGTCGCGCAGCCGGGGCAATGTCTCGCAATGATCGAAAACCAGAAGACGGCGGCCCTTCTCCTCGATTTCGACATTCTCGGCATAGACGGCCAAAGAGACTTCCTTCGGCCAGCAGGCAAGGAAGGTCTCGATACATTTCTTACCGTAGTCACACGATAACCCTTTTCATGAAAAGTGGTGACAACGATATGGCTCAACTCTTCCCGTTGCCACGGATCGGTCAGGAACATCGGCAGTCGGACTCCGCGATAAGATACTCCCTATGCGTCTATACGATCGTCTTGGCCTGCCGGTTTCCAAATATTTCCGAACTGTGGATTTTCCGGGAAATCTTGTTGCAAAGCTTGGGCTTAAAAGGGCTGGAACCCACATGCAGGCATCACGGCTCATCTGGTTCAAACGGACCTGTCGCCGACATCAATCCGGGCATGCGTCGGAAGAGAGAAAATTATGAAGAGATATCAGGAAGCGCCGTCGGCTGCTCCATAACCATCGATTCCCACGATTGTCGGCTTGACCGCTATGGTTTTCGGCATCGCATCCCCGCCGGTGACGACCGCATGGCGCACCAATTGCGCCGCAACCTCGCCAATAGCGCGCCGGGGCGAGCGGGAGGTTGCGATCGGCGCGGGTAGCGAACCGACCAGATCCAGCCCATTGAAGCCGGCAATCAGGATCTTCTCAGGAACCGCGACGCCTAGCTCCATGCAGGCAAACAAGCCGCCGCTCGCCATGTCGTCGTTGGAGTAATAGATGCAATCGAGATCCGGCACCGACTCGAGCATGGTCGTCGTCAGCTGTTTTCCAAGCGCGATCGAGGAAAAGGCATCATCGATCCGCTGCTCGGCAAACCCCAGACCATGGGCATGCAGGACGCGTTCGAAGCCGGCCTTGCGCTTGGCCGCGCGCAGATCCCTTGCCAGAGCGCTGCCGACATAGCCGAACCGTCTTCGCCCCGCCGCAATCAGCGCCTCGGCCATATCCTCTCCCGCGGCGCCATGGGACAATCCGACATTGAAATCGATCGGCGTGCCATCGAGATCCATGAGCTGGATAACCGGAATATTGGAGTGGCGGAGCAGCTCCACGGTCTCCTCCGGCTGATCGAGGCCGGTGACGATAATGGCGCAGGGCTGCCAGGAAAGCATGTCACGGATGATCTCGCGCTCCTTGGCTATATCATAGTCAGATATGCCGAACACGGCCTGCATGCCGGAACCGTCGAGCCCGGCGGAAATACCGGCAAGCACCTCCGGAAAGACGATGTTCGACATGCTGGGAACGACGACCGCGACCAGATTGGTGCGCTGCGAAGACAAGGAGAGCGCCAGCCTGTTGCCGACGTAGTTCATCCGCGTCGCTGCTTCGATCACCCTGTCACGCGTCTCGCTGGAAACATCGGCAACGCCGCGAAGCGCGCGCGACGCCGTCATCTTGCTGACGCCTGCTTCGATCGCGACTTCTTCCAGAGTGGGTTTGCGCATCCCCAAGCAACCCTCGATGTTCCATGGCGGCTGGCCCGACGCCGCCCCTCTTCATAGAATGTTTCCCGGAAAAGGCAAACATCCAGCTATTGACAAATACCCGGAAAATGGGACTTGGTATCGATACCGGTACCGGTAACATAGCCGAAAATTACAGAGGTAGCACCGTGCAGAACACGAAGAAGGCCGCCGTCATCGGCCTGGGGTCCATGGGTTGGGGCGCCGCTCTGTCCCTTCTCAAGGCAGGTTTTGCCGTCAGTGGCTGCGATGTTCGCAGCGAGGTTCTTGCCCGCCTTGCCGAGAACGGCGGCTCGCCCTGCACGACGCCGGCATCAGCGGCCGACGATGTAGACGTGATCCTCATCTATGTCGTCAACAGCAAGCAGGTCGAAGACGTGCTTTTCGGGCAAAATGGCGCACTGAAAACCGCGCGACCCTCAACCGTGTTCCTGCTCTGTACGACCATGGCCCCGAGCGCTACGATCGCCATTGCGGAACGACTGGAGGAAGCAGGCATGCTCGTCATCGATGCTCCCGTCTCTGGCGGCCATGTCCGTGCGCTTTCGGGTGAGATTACCGTCATGGCATCTGGCATGCCCGAGGCCTTCGATCGCGCATCCACGGTGCTCGATGCCATTTCGGCCAAGGTGTTCCGGCTAGGCGATCGCCCGGGCGCCGGCTCGCAGGTCAAGATGATCAACCAACTGCTGGCCGGCGTGCACATCGCCGCGACAGCCGAGGCCATGACGCTTGCCGCCAAGGCCGGCATCGATCTGAAAACGCTCTATGACGTGATCTGCGTGTCCGCCGGCTCGTCCTGGATGTTCGAGAATCGCGGCGAGCACATCGTATCCGGCGATTACACGCCGCGTTCGGCGGTCAATATCTTCGTCAAGGACCTCGGCATCGTCACTTCGGAGGCCGGCAAAGCCGGTGCCGTCACCCCGCTCGCAGCAACGGCGCTCGGTCTCTTCGTCGAAGCGTCGCAAGCCGGTCTGGGTCTTGAAGACGACGCAGCGGTTGCAAAAATCCTGGCCGCCAGGAGCGGTGCCAGCCTGCCGGGCGTAAAGGACTAGGCCATGACGCTCCTGCTTGGCTGCATCGCGGATGACTTTACCGGGGCGACCGATCTGGCCGCGCTGCTGGCGCGCAGCAGACTGCCCGTTTCGCTGCGGATCGGCGTTCCACAAGACAAACGCGACCCGAACGAGACGGCGGCCTTCGAGGTCATAGCCCTCAAATGCCGGACATCGCCTGTCGATACCGCCGTTGATCAGGCACGTCAGGCGCTGGCATGGCTGAAGGACGCCGGTGCTAGCCGCTTCTTCTGGAAATACTGCTCGACATTCGACAGCACGGTCGAAGGCAATATAGGTCCAGTCGCGGATATGCTGATCGCCGAGACCGGCGCGACCCAGACAATCTATTGCCCCGCCTTTCCGGAGAACGGACGCAGCGTCTTCATGGGTCATCTCTTCGTCGGCGAGCAGCTTCTGTCGGAAAGCCCGATGAAGGACCATCCGCTGACCCCGATGCGCGATTCGAACCTCGTGCGGCTTCTGACCCCGCAAGTGTCCGGCCGGGTCGGCCTTGCCAATCGCAACATAGTTTCAAAGGGCGCCGCGGCGTTGAAAGCACGGCTGGAGGAGTTGGGCAGCGACGGCATCCGGCATGTGATCGTCGATGCCATATCCGACGATGATCTTCGAACGATTGCGGCAGCATCCTTCGACATGCCGCTGCTAACCGGCGGCAGCGCGATCGCCGGTCAGCTTCCGCGATTTTACATGGAACAGGGCCTCGTCCGCCTCTCCGAACATCGACAGGCACTGCCAAAGGTTACCGGCGGCTCGATCGTCCTATCCGGCAGCTGCTCTGCCATGACGCGCCGACAGGTCGCCCATTATGCCGGCAAAGTCGCCAGCCTGCGGCTCGATCCGATCGCGCTTGCGCAAAACGGCGCAAGTACAGCGCTGGAGTGGTTGCATCAGCAATCTCCCGATGCGCCGAAGCTCATCTATGCCACCGCCGAACCCAACGAGGTGCGGCAAGCTCAGGAGCAGCTGGGCAGGGACAAAGCGGGGCAGGTCGTCGAAGATGCTCTTTCGAAGATAGCCCGCGCTGCTTTCGATTACGGAACGCGCCGCTTCGTCGTTGCAGGCGGCGAGACATCCGGCGCGATCACGCAGGCGCTCGGCGCGGCGCATCTGACTATCGGACCAGAAATCGCACCCGGCGTCCCTTGGACTTTCACGACCCTTAGGAATGAAACAGTCGCCCTAGCTCTCAAATCTGGCAATTTCGGCGAGGAAACCTTCTTTACGGACGCTTTCGACAGATTGGAGGCAGCGTGAGCGAAGAAGCCGCACTGCGCGAGCAGATCTGCATGATGGCTAAATCGCTTTACGATCGTGGCCTGACCGCCGGCTCCTCCGGCAATATTTCGGCGCGGCTCAGCGACGGACGGCTGCTGGTGACGCCGACGGGCAGCTCCTTCGGTCGCCTCGACCCCGCCCGCCTCTCGCTTTTCAACAGCGAGGGGCGCCTGATCGGCGGGGACAAGCCGACGAAGGAGATGCCGCTGCATGCCGCCTTCTATGAGACACGACCGAAAAAGACAGGCGCCGTCGTCCATCTTCATTCCAGCCATTCGGTGGCGCTCTCGATCCTGCCCGGCGTCGATGCCGACAACATGCTGCCGCCGTTAACGGCCTATTCGATCATGAAGCTCGGCAAGGTGAAGCTATTGCCCTATTTCATGCCCGGAGATCCGGCGATGGGCGATGCCATCCGCGGCCTTGCCGGTAAGCGCAGCGCAGTGATGCTGGCGGCACATGGTCCCGTGGTCTCGGCGAAAGATTTGGAAGCGGCTGTCTATGCGATAGAAGAACTGGAAGAGACGGCAAAGCTTGCTATCTTGACGCGCGGGGCCAATCCCTCGCTGCTGACGGATGCGCAGATCGCCGATCTCGTCCGCATCTATGACGTGGAATGGAACTGAACATGACGCGCTTTTCGGCCAATCTGGGTTTCCTGTGGCAGGAGCTTTCCCTTCCCGATGCCATCCGCGCCGCCAAGGCCGCCGGCTTCGATGCCGTGGAATGCCACTATCCCTATGACACGCCCGCTGAAGCCGTGCGTCAGGCGTTGGAGGAGACCGGTCTTTCCATGCTCGGCCTCAATACTGCCCGCGGCAATGTCACGGCCGGCGACAACGGACTTGCCGCAATTCCGGGCCGTGAGGACGAAGCCCGTAGTCTCATCGATCAGGCGATCGATTATGCAGCCGCCATCGGGGCGGGAAACGTGCATGTGATGGCCGGCAAGGCCGCCGGCGATGACGCGCGGGCCACCTTCATTGCCAATCTGCGCTATGCCTGCGAACGCGCCAGCAAGATGAGAGCGACCATCCTGATCGAGCCGCTCAACTATCGCGATGCACCAGGCTACTTCCTCCAGACTGCCGATCAGGCGCTGGACATCATCGCTGAAGTGGGCGCTGATAATCTCAAACTGATGTTCGACTGCTATCACCTCCAGATCATGCAGGGCGACCTGACGCATAGGCTGCAAGCGCATATGGGAGCAATCGGCCATATCCAGATCGCTGCCGTTCCGGACAGGCGCGAACCGGATCACGGAGAGATCGATTATCGGCACATTCTGCAGGTCCTGAAAACGCTTGGTTATGACAGGCCGATCGGCGCGGAATATCGGCCGGCAACCACGACGGATGCAGGGCTCACCTGGCTGCAGGCATACAAATGAGAGAGCGGCCTCCAGAATGACTAACGGCCTTCAAAGAGATTCATTCGGGAAGTGTCCCGAATACTGATGTCAGCTTGGAGCAGTTCAGCTTTTCCTTGAATCCGTGAGCCGCTCCGTCTGTTTGTTTCTCGCAATTCCGGACGGAAAACCGCTATGCACTTTTCCTGGAATGGCTCTAGTGGGAGGAAAATCCGATATGCATGTTTTGATCCTGGGTGCCGCAGGCATGGTCGGCCGCAAGCTCGTCAACCGCATCGCCGCCGAGCCGAAAATTCTCGGGCAAGTCATCGATCGCCTGACGCTGGTCGATGCCTTCCAGCCGGCAGTGCCGGAAGCGCTTCAATCCGTATCAAAAGCCCTGACGATCGATCTTGCGACAGCTGGTGTTGCGGAAAAGCTCATCGAAGACCGTCCGGATATGATCTTCCATCTCGCCGCCATCGTCTCCGGCGAAGCCGAGGTTGATTTCGACAAAGGATACTCGGTCAATCTCGACGGTACCCGGGCGCTCTTCGAAGCTATCCGCCAGCAAGGCCTGAAATCCGCCTATGTACCGCGCGTTATCTTCGCCTCTTCCATTGCGGTGTTCGGCACCCCCTTCCCCGAGGTTATCGGCGATGAATTCCTGACCGCACCGCTGACGAGCTACGGTACGCAGAAGGCGATCGCGGAGCTCCTGCTTGCGGATTATTCACGCCGGGGCATTTTCGATGGCATCGGAATCCGGCTGCCGACCATCTGCGTTCGGCCCGGCGCTCCGAACAAGGCGGCCTCGGGCTTCTTTTCCAACATCCTGCGCGAGCCGCTGGTCGGCAAAGAGGCTGTCCTGCCCGTCAGCGATACGGTGCGCCACTGGTTTGCAAGCCCGCGAGCGGCGGTCGGTTTCTTCGTGCATGCCGCAACGCTCGATACGGCAAAGATCGGGCCGCGGCGCAATCTCACCATGCCCGGGCTTTCGGCGCTCGTTTCCGATGAGATCGATGCGCTGCGCCGAGTCGGCGGCGACAAGGCGGTTGCGCTTATCCGCCGCGAGCCTGATCCGGTGATCGAGCGCATCGTTTCCGGCTGGGCGACGCAGTTCGATGCCAAGCGGGCGAGTGATCTCGGCTTCAAGGCGGAACAGAGCTTCGACGAGATCCTGCGGGCGCATATTGAAGACGAACTGGACGGGAGGGTCGCATGACGGAGGCGTCATCGAACGCACAAAGTGCAATCGCGCTGGTGACCGGTGGTGGCACCGGCATCGGCCGAGCTATCGCCAAGGCGCTTGGCTCGGCAGGCTTCAGGGTCGTCATCTCAGGGCGTCGGGCTGATGTTCTCGAAAAAGCTGCTCGTGAGCTTTCGGAGGAGACCAGGGCGGAGTTTGTTGCGGTTGCAGCCGATGTCAGCGACCCCACATCGGTCCGCAGCCTCTTTGATGTGATCGCCGACCGCTATGGCCGCCTCGACCTTCTGGTCAACAATGCCGGCATGGGCCTGCCGGCCGTGCCGATGGAGGAACTGAGCTTCGAGCAATGGAATGCGATTGTCGGAGCCAATCTTACCGGCGCGTTCCTCTGCACGCAGCAGGCCTTCCGCCTGATGAAAGCCCAGGTGCCGCAAGGCGGCCGCATCATCAACAACGGTTCGATCTCGGCAACGACGCCGCGGCCGCATTCCGCACCCTATACGGCCACGAAACACGCCATTACAGGCCTGACGAAATCGACGGCGCTCGACGGCCGTCCCTTCGATATCGCCTGCGGCCAGATCGATATCGGCAATGCAGCCACCGACATGACGGCGAGGATGAGCGCCGGCGTGCTGCAGGCAAATGGCGAGACTGCGGCGGAGCCGACGATTTCGGCAGAGCATGTCGCCCGCGCCGTCGTGTACATGGCCACGCTGCCGCTCGACGCCAATGTTCTTTCCATGACCGTCATGGCAACGAAGATGCCGCTTGTCGGCAGAGGATAAAAGAGAACGGCAGCACCGCGAGTGCAATGCTGCCGTTTTTGTGGCTTGGGCTATTCGTTAGATTGCGGGTCGTGCGGAAGGCTTAACCTGCCTTCGCTCGATCAGGCCGGCAACGCTGAAGATCAGG
The DNA here is from genome assembly GCF_020871915.1 of Rhizobium sp. AB2/73. Taxonomy (NCBI): domain Bacteria; kingdom Pseudomonadati; phylum Pseudomonadota; class Alphaproteobacteria; order Hyphomicrobiales; family Rhizobiaceae; genus Rhizobium; species Rhizobium sp. AB2/73. Next base: position 1,031,976 of record NZ_CP067072.1, read on the forward strand.
ACCTCGATCTCCATGCCGATCTTGTCGCCATCGAGCAACCGGACGACATCGTCTATGCCGGATACGGCCTGGCCATCGATGGCGAGCAGGTAGTCACCCTCCTGCAGTCCGCCCTTTTCGGCCGGGCTATCCTTCTCGACACGACGCAGCCGCACAGCGGTCGAATGCGTGACGCCAGCCTCCAGCGCGATGCGCCGATGCAGCTCGACCGTGTCGGCGGCAATGCCGATATAGGCGCGCCGGACATGGCCGAAACGCAGGATCTCTGACACCACATGCTTGGCCGTGTTCGAGGCGACCGAGAATGCGATGCTCTGCGCGCCCTGGATGACGGCGGTATTGACGCCGATGACTTCACCCGCCGACGAGACCAGCGGACCGCCGGAATTACCTGGGTTGAGGGCGGCATCGGTCTGGATGATGTCTTCCATCAGCCGACCGCTCGCCGCGCGCATGGAGCGGCCAAGCGCCGAGACGATGCCGGCCGTGACGGTCCATTCGAAGCCGAGGGGATTGCCGATGGCGATCGCGATATGACCGCGCTTCAGCGATTTGGAATCGCCAAGTCGTGCCCAGTTGCCCGGCCAGTCATTGGCGCGAATGAGAGCGAGGTCGGTATCCGGATCGCGCCCCAGCACCCTGCCCTCGACGGTCGCGCCTTCCGGGGTCTTGATGCGCACGGCTTTGGCGTCGTCGACGACATGATTGTTGGTGACGACCAAGCCGTCCGGTGAAATGGCGAAGCCGGAGCCATGTCCGGCGCGGCCGCCCAAACGCTCGATCCGGCTGACGGCCGGCCCGACGAAATCGACGGCACTCGATACCGATTGCGAATAGGCATCCAGCAGCCCGGCATCGGATGACGGCTGGATGTCACGATCAATGAAGCCCATGAAAACTCCTCCGACGCGGACGCGTCGCTACGAGGACCGGCAGCAACTGTTGGGAGGCAGGAGGCTGTCAGTTCGACAGATTGAAGTGGTGACTATTCAAATGAGATGTCACCCTATCGAGTTCAAGAGCCGACCGAACGCACTCTTCCAACCTACCTCACAGCGGCCGAAATGAGCTCTTGTCCTGCTGCAACAGCCGCTCCAGTTCCCGCTCCTGCATCTCGATGGCTTGCGTGACGAAGCGCAAGATCACCTGCTTTTCCGCCTTTGAAAACTGTTTGAGCATTTGCGAGCCGGCCTGCGCGATCGGGCCATAGGCTTCGCGTCCTAGCCTGATCGCCTTCTCGGACGGTGCCACCAGCACGCGACGCCGATCGTTGGGATCGGGAACGCGGTGGAGAAGATCGCGCCCCGAAAGACGATCGATCAAGGCCGTAACCGACGGAGGCGCAAGGCCGATAGCCTTGGCGACGGCGTTTGCCGGCTGAGGCGCACGCATGATCACGCTTAGACAGCGCCGCTCGGCGCTATTGAGCCCATGCAGCTTGCCGAAGGTTTCGTCGAAGCTCTCCGTCGCCTCTTGCCAGCGCATGCAGGCAAGGCTGATGGCTTCCACGAGGCGATGCTCATCTTCATTTGACTTTTGTTCGATCATCGAATAATTCATTTATCAAACTATTTGAAGGAAGAACCAATGTGCCCCATTGACGATCCTGCTGCAACCATGAATCGAGCGACAAACCCCGAGGTCACGATCGGCATATGCGGCGCCGGCATCGGCGGGCTTGTGCTTGCGCTCCGCCTCGCAAGGCTGGGCTTTCGTCCGATACTGTTCGAAGCCCGCTCAAGAGAGGCCGCCTTGTCCGAAGGAGAGTTTCTGACGCTCGCTTCCAACGGCATGAACGGGCTGCGCACGGTGGACTGCTACGAAGAAGTATTGCGCCAGGGATTGGAGACCCGCGCCATCGAACTCTGCAACGCGCGCGGTAAAAGGCTCGCACTCATCGACCAGAGCGACCATTTGGCGACATTCGGCACGCCCGCCGTCACTATCAGGCGCGGCGTTCTCACAGGCATCCTGATCGAAAAATGCCATGCCGAAGGCATCATCATGCAATTTGGCCGGCGCGTGACCAAGGTCGACAATCTCCCGCATGCCGTAACGCTCCACTTTTCCGAAGGTGCGGGTCTTGCCGTCGACCTGCTCGTCGCCGCCGATGGACTGCGATCCTTCGTCCGCACGCAAATATTTCCGGATTATCCCCTGCCGCAATTTACCGGCCTGATCGGCACAGGCGGCATCATCGATGCCGACATACCGGATACGGATGGTGTGATGCGCATGACCTTCGGAGAGAAGGCCTTCTTCGGCTACATCAAGACGGCACCCCATCCCGTCTACTGGTTCGATTCCTTCCCCGCCGACACACCCGACGCTGTACGCACACTGGAACCGACAGCACTGGCCGCTCATGTTCGCCAGATGCATGCCGACGATCCCGAACCCAACAGATCGATCCTCCAGGCGGTCGGTCAGATCGAACGCAGCTATCCCATCTTCGACATGCCGCAGCTTCCGGTCTGGTCGAGCGGGCGTGTCGTCTTGCTCGGCGACGCCGCGCATGCCATCGGCCCGCATGCCGGCCAGGGTGCCTCGATGGCCATAGAGGACGCGGTGGTTTTGTCATCTTGCCTGGCAGCGACGCTCGATTACGGCGCTGCCTTTGCCTGTTACGAAACCCTACGGCGCCCACGTATTGCCCGCGTCGTGAAGCTCACCCGGCAAAATGCCTCCAGGAAGCGGAAAAACAGTCGGCTCAGCCTGTTTCTGCGCGATCTGCTTCTGCCCTTGCTTATTCCGTTAAGTGTCAGAGCCGGCCGCAGATTGTTTGCATATCGAGTCGATCTCGATCCGCTCGAGGCAAATCCTTTCACCGGAAGCGCTCACAAGGATGCCGCCTGACATTCGGTCGGCCTGCTGAGGCCAATCTAGGGATCGGAATAGCCGGCGCAATTCCTTATGCCTGCCGGCATGGAGGAGCTATTCGCGCGGCCAAGCCAGCCTGCTCCAATTTGCAATATAGATTACAAATGCGATGAACATTCCCGATCCAATTAGGTCCAGCCGATGGCGGCCGAAAAGGAAGAGGCCGAGAAGCGCCAAGCCGATCGATGAGGCGATCAGGAAGAGCGAGGGAATTATGCTCGTGATGGGCACCCCCGCCTCGCCCTCGGCTTCGACGCCATCGCCGGTCACGTGACCACTGGAGCCCGGTGATCGGTTACCGAGCCTGACCGTCACCTTGCCGCGCCTGGTTCGGACCCTGCCCCGCACCTTCTTTTTCGAGGTCAGAAGCACGAGCGCCATCGATATCAGCATGCTGCCGAAGCCCCAGGAGAAAACCGTGCATGCTGCCATGGCGGTCGCATTTGCATAGGTCCGATAAAGATGAAGTGCCAAAGCTCCCATCGCTATGGTAATGGCAAGAAACAGGGAACCGACAATCAGGAATGTGACCCTGCCGGATAATTGCGTTTCGCCTACCACGTGACCTCCCCATCGACGTCCATCTGCTCAATGCAAATTAGGAGGATGCCGACGATCTTCAAATGCCGGCGCGATATTCGGCCCAGTTCAGCTGCACGCCGGCATGATCTTTACGAAGCAGCGAGCGGCCATAATTAGCTGACGTATCGGGTGATGGAGGTACTCATGAAGATACGAAGATCCCTTTCGGCGATGATCATCATCGGCCTTTCTGCCATTCCTGTCGAAGCTGCGGGGATCGATTGCTCAAAGCCGGGCTCGCCAAGCGATGATATGATCTGTCAGGACAAATCGCTGCTTGCCCGCGATGCGATGGCGAGGGATCTTTATGCCGCCGCCCTGAAACGCGATGATGCGGACAAGATCCGAGAACGGCAGCGCCGCTGGATCACCAAAGTGCAATCCTGCGGCGATGCATCATGCGCCCGGCAGGCCTATGACGACCAGATTGCGTCTCTCTTGAGGACCAAGGGCGGACAAAGCGCTTCGGCGGATTTCCAGTCGAGCAGCGCCGACGGCAACGAGGGTCATCTTGTCATCTTCGGACCGGTCGGTGGTCTCCTCGCAGTTTCGCTCTCCTCGACCTTCGTCGGCCCGGGCGGAGCAGATGCCGGCGACGTCAACGCCGACGGCCTCGATGGCGTCGTACCGCTGGCGAAGGGACACGCTGAACTCTCCAGAGACGCCTGCAAGATCGATCTCGATCGCCTTAACGCCAAGAGCTGGCGTGTGTCGCAGGCTGGCGTGTGCGATTTCGCCGCCGGAGTGACCTTGCAGGGTACCTATCGCAAACAGTGACATGGCCTAAGCCCGGTTGACTGCCAGGCGAGGAATATCTCGCAATATGGCAACGTTAACGTGCACCAGACCGTCATCGATAATCAGGAATTTTTGTGATCCAGCCGCCACCGGCGGCCGGGGTGATTTGAGAAAGACTGAAATCCGGCCATCAGTTGCCGACTGCGTCGGAGGTGCACTTCTTGACGAAACTCGTCTTGGCGGCACCGGCAAGCTTCTTCGCTGCGGCCTGAGTATCGCAGGCGCTTGCGGCATCCTTCTCGCATTTCTTGGTAAAACTCGTCAAAGCGGCGCCTGCGAGCTTCTTGTCGGCGGCTTGGGCCTTGCATGTCGCATCCGCTGCCATCGCACCGCCGGCGATGCAGGTCGAGACAATGGCTATTGCGAACAGTCTGATCATCGATTCCCCCGTGCTATCCCGGCAAAGACCGGGTTAGCGGAGTCTAACGGAATGCCTGCCGGAGTAAAGATATCCGCCACTCATCCACGCAAAAGAAAAAGCCTTCTGTATTATCCCCCAAACGGCACGGACCTGGGCCGACCCCGTCTTGAATCGATCGACAAAAGAATAGAAACTGCCCACATAGGGGCAAGCAATGTCATGCGGTCACCCTCACCTCACGCACTGGCGAAGCGCGACAAGCAGCAACACGAACTGAGTGCTCCACTATCCTCTCATGAAGACTATTTCAGGCACGAATCTCGAACAGGCCAAATCTCACAACCGGCGCGTCGTGATCGAAGCCATTCGCACCAATGGCCCGATGTCGAGGGCCGCCATTGCCCGTATGACGGCGCTAACCACACAGACCGTTTCGAATATCGTGGAGGAACTCGCGCGCTCGCATCTCCTGATTGCGATGGAGGCGCAGAAGATCGCCCGCGGTCAACCGATTACGCCCTATATGATCAATCCGGCTGGCGCCTACTCCATCGGTTTGGAACTCGGGCGCCAGCGTGCGGCCGGCGTGCTCACCGATCTGTCCGGCACGGTCTGCGCCCGCGTCGAGTGCCATGTCGACAGACCGGGACCGACCGAGGCAATGCCGGTCCTTGCAGAGATCGTCAGGGATCTGCAGGAAGCCTTCTCCTTTGACCGCGACCGGCTGCTCGGCGTCGGTATCGCCTTGCCCGGACGCTATGCCGATGGCGGCGTAACCTCGCTCAGTCCGCTCAACCTGCCGGGTTGGCAGGATTTTCCCGTTGCCAGTGAGCTGGAACGCCTGATCGGCCTGCCCGTACTTGTCGAAAACGACGCTACCGCGGCGGCGATCGGCGAGCGGCTCTATGGCGTTGCCCGCGGCCTTGGCAGCTTCGTCTATCTCTTTCTTGCCGGTGATGGCGGCATTGGCGCCGGAATGTTCCTCGACGGTCATCTCTACAAGGGTAGCCGCGCCAATGCCGGCGAAATCGGCCACATCATCGTCGAGCCGCATGGCAGGCTCTGCACTTGCGGCAAGCGCGGCTGCCTCGATCGCTATGTCTCGCCATCCGTCGCTTACGAATGTCTGGGCATCGAGAATGCACAGGAGCTGGACCCCGACGATCTGGATGCGCTGATCGCGGCAAACGGCCATGGCCTGAAGGCATGGCTGGAACAGGCGGTACAGCCGCTGCGCCAGACGATCGACTTTCTCGAGCTGGCCTTCGATCCGCAGACGATCGTGCTTGGCGGCAGTGCGCCAACATCCTTGATGACGGGGCTGGCCGAAAGCGTCGAACCTCTCCACACCCCGGTCAACCCAACCGAAGAGCGCAGCATTCCGCGGTTGATGATCGGCGCCAGCGGCAAGGATACCGCCATTTTAGGTGCGGCCGCTCTGCCTATCTTTTCCGAAACTAACCCGCAGTTCGATGTCCTGCAGAAGCCGTTGACGCATCGTGCCGTTACTCAGCCTTGAAGGGCCAGCATAGCGCCAGCCTTGCATTATTGATTTAACTCAGGCGCGACCCAATGCGGGTCGCGCCTGAAGGCTACGCATCAGGCTGTCACAATTGATGCAGGCCGTATAGCAGCGGCATGGTGCCGGCCAATGCCTTGAAACGTTCCCAGGATTTGGCCGACGGCTTCGTCCAGCCCGTCTCGGCAAGTGCCGAGAGGCGCGGAAAGACCAACCGGTCGAAGATGGCTCGATCGGTCATCGATTCCGACCAGATGCAGGCCTGAATGCCACGAAGCTTTTCCTTCTGGGCGTCCGTCCAACCACCGATGGGGTCGAAGGCGTAGAGTTTCTCCGGATCCGAATGGCCCGCCCAGCTTGCGCCCGGCTCGTCCCAATCCGGGCGCATCGCCATGTCGAGATAATAGACCTGCCCCGGGCAAACGACGATCTCGTATCCGCGACCGGCAAGCTCCGCCGCCACCTCGACGCTACGCCAGCTGCAGAGATAGCTCTTGTCCTTGTCGATCCTGTCGCCATGGGCCGCTTCTTCCCATCCGCCGGTCACGCAACCCTTTGAGGCGAGAAATGCCTGGATGCGCTCCAGGAATTCCGCCTGCAGGAAGGCCGCGCCCGAGCCATGAATATCGTCGGCTCCATGCGTATTGGTGATGACGTTCAATCGCTGGGCATGCGCTTGCGCAACGTCATCACCGGCAATCTCGCGCAAGCGTGCCAGCGCCTCCGGCGAGCCGGACCAGGCGCCGAGGGGAACCTCGTCGGCACCGATATGGATCGTCTTGAACGGGAAAAGCTCGATCAGCTCCGAGAGGATCGTCTCGATCACTTCATAGGTCTTTTCACGCGCCGGGTTGATGCAATTATCTGGGAAACCCTGAACAGAATAATAGCTGCCGGCTTCGCTTGGATCGCGCAGCTCCGGAATCGCCTGAAGCATGGCATAGCAATGGCCGGGTATATCGACCTCCGGCAGAACCTCAATGCCAAGACCCTTGGCGTAGGAGACGATGTCGCGCACAACGGCCTTGGTGTAGTAACCACCGGTGCGGGCCGGGCTGGAGCCGAGAAGCGGCGGTATCGGCAGGCCATGGCCGCGCCACGCGCCGATCTCGGTCAGAGCCGGATAGGCATCGATCTCGACACGCCAGGCTTCATCATCCGACAAATGCCAATGGAAGCGGTTCAGCTTATTCCAGGCAAGCACTGCCATCAGCTTCTTGATTTCAGCCGAACCGTAGAATTGCCGTGCGACATCGAGGTGCAGGCCGCGCCAACTCATCGCGGGCTCGTCGACGATCTCGCCGGTCGCAGGGAAATGGAAAGCCTGCGGGTGCAGGCGCGCGCCGCGCCAGATCTGGCCGATGGTGACGAGACCATAGACGAAGCCGGTCTGCGCGCTCGCTTCGACGGTTATGGTTTCGGGCGAAAAGACGATTTTATAGGCCTCGGCGCCTAAACCCTCGACCTCTCGCAATTCCACTGGTACGGCACCCTCCGCTTCCGAGCGGATCAGTCCTTCGGCGGAAAAGAGGTGCTCGACGAGAGCCGTAAAGCTTTCGGCGGCAGCCTGCGCCTCCGGCGCCTTGGCCTTCAAGGCAAAGCCTGCGGGAAGCGGGCGACGGAAGGAGACGGCGACGCGGTTCGGCCAGGGAATGATCGCCAATGGCACCGGCGGATTGGCCGGCACCGGATAGACCTCCGCGCCGCGCTTCAACGGCGCATTGCTCGACGACGTGCGCGTCGGCTCCGTGCCAAGTGAAACCGTAGTGCCATCGGCAAATGCGAGATAGGCGCTGTTGGCACCATCGTTCCAATGTCGGAACTGCCAGCTCAGCGCGCGAACGGTGATCGTCCACGTCCCGCCACCAGCCAGCACGAAGCCTTCCGGCGGCTGGAATTCGGTAAAGTTGGACAGCCTCTTGGTAACCGTCGCGCTTTCGACGATGCCGGCGGGGTCGACGCGGCCGGGGCCACTGACACAAAGCGTAAAGTCCGAAAGCGGCTCCGATGACAGGTTCTTCAGCCGCAGGACATAGGAAAATTCCTTGCCATCAGCAGGAGGGTTCCAAGTGGTTTCAAGCCGCAGAGCCGGGGATCGCGGTGTGGACATGAGCATTCTCTCTTCCTGAAGGATCGTTCAAAGCTTGAGCATGCCGGCATAGATACCGGGTGCGGAATTGGGGATCTGGATCGCGCCGACCGTCTTCTCGTAGAATTCCGAAGGCCCGACATCGCCGATGACCGTATAGGCATAGCCCATGGCCTTTGCGTCATTGAGGCAGGCAAAGAGAAGCGCGCGACCGATGCCAAGACCGCGCACGCTCTCGTCGACGCCGGTCGGGCCGAAGAAGCCGCGCGCCGTCGCTTCGTGGCAGGCAAAGCCGACAAGCTCGCGATTACGCGTGGCGATGAAGCAGGTCGGCGGCTGGCGGGTCATCGCGACCGTCGTCTCGCTTGCCCAGCCCTCGCTGAAATGTTTAGCCACCCAGCCGGTTATCAGTCGCAGTTCCGGCGGCAACCCGCGGCGGATGGTGACATCAGCCTTCGCCATGCGCTCCGGCGATTGCGTGTCGATCGGCAGGGTCGATAGATTGACCAGGTAATCCAACGGGAATTCCTCCTAATTCGATGCGACCAGCGCACGCATGAAATGGTTGGGGCCGACCTCCTCGACCACCGTCGAGATCGGACGGCTGAGCGCGCGGATCCTCTCCGCCTGCTCCAAGAAGCGGGCACTGCCACCGGTCACGAACCTGCGGCCGCCGTCCGGCACAGCCGAAAGCAGAAGCTGCGTATAGGGATGCTTCGGATCGGCAAGGACGGCATTGGTTTCGCCCCACTCGACCATCTGGCCGGCAAACATCACCACGATCTCCTCCGCAACATGGGCAGCCGTCGCGATATCATGGGTGATGTAGAGCATGGCGAGATCGTTTCCGCGCTTTACACGCGCCAGCAGATCGAGAATGTCCTTGCGGATCGAGACATCAAGCATCGAGGTCGGTTCGTCCGCCACCAACACGCTCGGAGAGACCGCCAGTGCACGGGCGATATTGACGCGCTGACGCTGGCCGCCGGAGAGTTCGTGCGGGAACTTCTGACGCGTCACCGAAGGATCGAGCCCGACGCTCTCGAGCAGCTTCGCTATATCCTCGTCCCGCTCGGCCTTCGGTTTGTCCTGACCGTGCAATTGCAGCGGCCTTGCGATGTGATGATTGATGGTAAAGGCCGGGTTGAGCGAAGAGAACGGATCCTGGAAGACCATCTGGACGTCCTTACGATACATCCGCTCTTCCCTGCCCGAGCCTCTAGTCGTCCGATCCTGCCCACGAAACAGCAGTCTGCCGGCCGTCGGCTTGTCGAGCCGGGCGATGATGCGGGCGCAGGTGGTCTTGCCGCAGCCGGATTCGCCGACCAATGCCAGCGCCTTTCCCGCAAATAGCGAAAAGGAAACGCTATTCAATGCGTGTACCGGGCCGAAATGGCGCTGGATATTATCGAGCCGGATAACGGGTTCTGCAGTTACGGCCTGCATCTGCGGATTCATGCGAAAACTCCGGGAGAATGGGCGCTGGCCGGAAGCTGCGGGATGGCATTCCAGAGCTTGCGCGTGTACTCGTGAACGGGCGACTGGCTGACCTGGGCAACATCGCCGACCTCGACCAATTCGCCTTTCAGCATGACACCGATGCGATGGCAAAGCTGGGCCATGAGATGCAGGTCATGAGTGATGAAGAGCACCGAGAAACCATAGGTCTGCTGCAGATCGAGAACCTGCTCCAGAATCTCACGCTGCACGACGACATCGAGCGCCGTCGTCGGTTCATCCATGATGATGAGTTCAGGACGCAGCGCCAGGCAGATGGCGATGACGATGCGCTGACGCATGCCGCCGGAAAACTGGTGCGGATAATCGCCGACGCGATGCGGGGAGATGCCGACCAGCTTGAACATCTCCTCGGCCCGCGCAAGCGATTCCTGGCGTGAGCAGCCGGTATGGCGATGCAGGACGTCGTGGAACTGCGCCTCTACCCGCATCAGCGGATTGAGCGAATTCATGGCGCTCTGGAACACCATGCCGATGCGCTTCCAGCGGATCTTCTGCAACTCGCCTTCCGGCATCTTCAGCAGGTCCTGTCCGTCGAGCCGGATGCTTCCGCCACTGACCCAGGCCGGCGCCTTCGATAGCCGCGTGATCGCATAGGCGATCGTGCTCTTGCCGCAGCCGGATTCGCCGGCAAGACCGAAGATCTCACCACGGCCGATATTGAAGGAGACATCCTTCACCGCCCGGAAATCGCCCTTGTCGAGCAGATAGTCGATATTGAGATGTTCTATCTCAAGCAGATTGTCGCTCATTGCTCGGCCCTCATCATGCGGTTGCGGGCGCGCGTCAGGCGGAACCAGCGGGTCAAGGCCGGGCCGGAACGCAATTGCGGATTGGCGATTTCGTCGAAGGTGAAATTGATCAGCGCGAGACCAAACCCCGTCAGCGCGATACCGAAGGCCGGCACGCCGATATCCCACCAGGCGCCGACCATGATGGCCGAGGCATTCTGGGCGTTATAAAGCATGGTACCCCAAGTGACCTTTAGCGGATCGCCGAAGCCGAGATATTCAAGCGTGGTCTGGGCGACGATCGCATAGATGATGCTGCCGACCAGGTTGATGCCGATGAGCGGCGTCAGATTCGGCAGGATTTCGACAAAGATGATGCGCCAGGCCGGTTCGCCGATCATCTTGGCCGCAGTAACGAAATCACGGTTGCGCAGCGCCATCGTTTGCGAACGCGTCATACGCGCGCCCCATGGCCAGGACGTTAGCGCAATGATGGTCATGATCGTTATCGGGCCGACAGTACCCGCAAAGGAAGCGAGCAGGATGAGGAGCGGCATGTTCGGGATAACAAGCACGGCATTGGTGGCAAGGTCGAGTGCCGCATCCGTCTTGCCGCCGGTATAGCCGGCGATGAGGCCAATGGCGGTGCCGAGTACGGTAATCGCGATGCCGGTGGCAAAGCCGACGGAAAGCGAGCTTCTGGCGCCCCAGACAAATTGCTTATAGACATCGCGACCCATCTTTGTCGTGCCGAAGACATGTTCGACGGATGGCGGTTGATGAGAGCGCCCCACACGGGCACCGGGCTCGCCCGGCGCGATGATCGGTGCGCAGATCGCCATCAGGCATAGCGCCGCGACGATGATGAAGCCGACAAGCGCCTTCTTCTGGCTGAAGATGGATCGGAACGAGAAGCTCATCGGCCGCCCTCCCTTAATCGCGGATCGACAAGGCCGTAGATGATGTCGACGAGGAAGTTTGCGCCGAGGGTTGCGAGCGTCATCAGCAGCAATTGCCCCTGGATGACGGGGTAGTCGCGCGCCACGCTGGCGGTAAACAGCGTCAGGCCGAGGCCTGGATAGTTGAAGACGATCTCGGTGACGATCGAGCCGCCGAAAACGGCGCCGAGCATCAGCGCGAGGTTGGTGAGCACAGGCAGAAGCGCATTGCGCGCGCCATAGCCGAACATGACGGCGAGATTGCTCAGCCCCTTGGCCCGCCCCATCGTCACGTAATCCTCTCCCAGCACGACGATCATCGACGAGCGCATCGTCGTCTGAAACTCGCCGATGAGGAAAGGCGACAGCGTCAGAACCGGCAGGATTGCGTGCATAAACACGCTGCCCATGAAGGTGAAATTAAAGCCCGGATCGAGATTGGGATCGTAGGCATACCCCACAGGAAACCAGCGCAACGATACGGCAAAGACGAACAAGGTCGTCAGCGCAACGATGACGGGCGGTATCGAGAACAGGATGACGGCAAAGGGCGATACGACCGTATCGAACCGCCCGCCGCGTCTCCAGGCCGCGATGGCGCCGAGCACGACGCCGACGCACAGCGAAAATATGATCGCCGTGACCACCAGGAAGATGGTCCATAGCGTCGCCCGGCTCAGCACCTGGACCACCGTCTGAGGGTAATATTTGACCGAAACGCCAAGATCGAAGGTGGCAAGGCCTTTGAGATAGTCGAGGAACTGCATCATGATCGGCTGATCGATCTCGCCGAAACGGGCCTTGATCGCCTCCACCGCCGCAGGTGTGGCCCGCGGCCCGAGTTGGGCGACCATGGCATCGACGGGACTCCCCGGCATAAGCCGGGGAAGAACGAAGTTCACGACGATCGCGAAGGCCAAGGCCACCGCATAGACGCCAAGGCGCCGGCTTGAAACACGCATGTCTGCTTCCTTCGCTGTGGCCTTATTGGACCGGCTTCAGACGCAGCAGATGCATGAGACGCATGCGGTTGTTGTCGTGGTTTTCCGGGTTCATCACCGGATCCTTGTCCGTGACCCAACCGGTGAAACGCTTGCTCGAATATTGGTACCAGGTCGGGCCGTTGAAGACGGGAACGACCGGGAAGTCATCGGCGATCAGAACCTGAATGTCGTTGAAGATCTTCTTATGATCCTCATCGGAAGACGACTTCAGATATTGATCGAAGAGCGCATCGAGCTTCGGGTTGGAGTAGCGCGCCGCGGCGACGGTGAGCTTGCCGGCATAGGCCGTCGACAGGCTCTGATAATAGCCCTGGAACGGGGTTGCACTGTCGGCACGCGAGTTCATGACGACATCGAAGCTGCCATCGAGAAGCTGCTTGCGCCACTGCTCGTATTCCGGCGTGGCAACCGAGGCGTTGATGCCTGCGGCGCGCAGCCCTTCGACGGCGATCTGCACTGCGTCGATCCAGTCGGTCCAGCCGTTCGGTACGATGACCGCGAAGGTGATCGGCTTGCCGCTCGGCGTGGTGCGGAAACCATCGGCACCCTTCTTGTAGCCGGCGTCGTCGAGGATCTTGTTCGCCTTTTCGGTGTCGAAGCCCATGAAGGCGTCCTTATCGCCTTCCGCTGACTTATTGCGCCAGCTCTCGAAGCGCGGCGGCAGGCCGCTGGCATGCAGGTTGACGACCGGATAGCCGAAGCCGGCAATATCGACCATCGACTTGCGGTCCATCGCCAGGCTGAAGGCATGACGGAAGTTGAGGTCCTTGAAAGCTTCGAGATTGCCGGCGTTCGTGGATTTGAAATTCATCTCGAAGGCAACGGTTTCCGCCGGCGGCTGCCAGTACCCGTTATGCTGCGGGTCGAGGGCGACGAAGGTCTTGTCGATCTGCGGCAGGAACGAGCCGATCCAGTCGACGGTGCCTTCCGGCAGCAGCGCCAGCATCTGGTCATTACCCGAAATCTGCGGCAGACGCAGGCAGTCGACATGCAGCGACGCAGCGTCCCAGTAATTCGGGTTGCGGCACTGCTCGTAGACTTGCGGCGTAAAGCGGCGAACCTCGGTCATCGGGCCGGAACCGACGGGCTTCTCGTTCTTAAAGGCGACCGGATCGGCAACGTCTTTCCAGATATGCTCGGGTACGACGGCGAGATCGGCGAGCGATTCAGGGAATTCGGAATTCACAGCCTTGAGCTTGATCGTCACCTGCGTCGGCGAAGGCGCTTCGACGGAGGCGACCGTCTGACCGACACCGACGGTATCGACGGCCGGGTTCTTCAGCATCAGGTCGATCGTGTACTTGACGTCCGCGGAGGTCAGCCGCTGGCCATCCGACCACTTCACGCCCGGGCGCAGCTCATAGGTGATCGACATCAGATCGTCGGAAAACTTGTAGCTGGTCGCAAGCCGCCAGACCGGCTTGCCGCCATCATTGGCGTTGAAGATGACCAACGGCTCGTAGATGAAATCCATCGTGCTCTGGCGACGACCGGCCAGATCGAACGGATTGAAGTTACTGACCCAGCTGGTCTGCTCCTCGATATGCATCGTCAGTACGGATTCAGCCGCGGAGGCGATACCCGCACTAAATGCCAGGGAAGCGCTGAGCGCCGCCGCTGCCAATGATGTCCGTTGAAATAGATTGCGTAATGACTTTTTCCTCATTCTCATTTCCAGCCCCTCTTGCTGTTTTGGAGTAGTCAATCAAATTGATTTAATCGTGAGTTTTGAGACTCGTCAATCGCTGATTGGAAATCGACAGCCATTGATTTGAAGGTCTGGAGGGTTGCCGCGGATGTCGGCATCCACACCGCCGCTACCGGAAATGCATGGAAATATCGGGAGCTACGGCGCAGTGGCACGTTTGCAGTTGCGATCATACGGAGCCGCAAGCGCGAAAAAGGGTGCGCTGATCCGCAATACCGAAACATGCACCCTGCCGGCTTGTGCATTTAAGAGCAAATATTGGGGAGATTGATTATCTGGACGCGCCATCGCACATGGACGCGGGATTGATTGCGATGCAGCCTGGCCGCAGCGCAATCGAAGCGAAATCAGCGTTTGCTCAGTCGAGCGGCTTGTAGGCGACGACATCCATTTCGACTTTGACATCCACCATCATGGGCGACTGAACGGTCGAGCGGGCTGGCGGATGATCGATAAAATGCTTTTCGAAGACGGCGTTGAAGCTCGAGAAATCGCGAGCATCATCCAGCCACACATTCACTTTCACCACATGCTCGAGCGTGCAATCGGCAAGGGCAAGGACATCCTTGATATTGGCGATGACCTGCTCGGTCTGAGTGACGATATTGCCGGCAACGATTTCACCGTTGATGGTCGGAACCTGGCCCGAGACGTAGACGAAATCGCCTGCCCTGACGGCCTTGGCGAACGGGCGGCGCTGGCCACCGGCCTGATTGTCAGCGACGTCGAAACGGATCAGCTTGTTCTTGCTCATGATATCCTCAGTCTTTCCCTGTTGCTGAAAGCCGCGGTCGCCGTCGTTTCATCGGAACAGGCGCACGCGTTCGACTCTCCTGGTAGCTTCCTTATCCGTCGCAGCGGCGCCACGCCAGATCGTTTTGTCCGTTTGCGAGATGAGTGTGGAGCAATGCTTCTACGACTTCGATCGAAAGCTTAACTTCAAATGCAAGAAAAACGCATTTATTTTCCGCAGATTACGGACGCTTCCTCAACAAAATCTCTTCTCGTCCTTTTGTCGCGCTTGGCATGATTGCCTTCCTGCCCCGGAGCCTGATAAGACAAAGGCATATTTCGTCGTATGATTGGTTCACGTTCAGGAGGAGTCGTCATGGCAGAACTCGCGCAATCGCTTGCGTCTATTCGCATTCCCGATCTTGCCGGAAAAAGGGTGCTGATAACGGGCGCTTCGACCGGCATTGGCGCTGCCGTCGCGCGCGCCTTTGCCGCCCAGGGCATGAAGATCGGTCTGCACTTCAATGCAAGCCGCGAACCGGCGGAAAAACTGGCCGATGAAATCAAGGCTGGCGGCGGCACGGTCCATCTTATTCAAGGTGACGTCTCGCAAGACGGAGAGACCGAACGTGTGGTCAAGGATGCCGTAGACGCTTTGGGGGGCCTCGATGGCCTGATCAACAATGCCGGCGGTATGCTCGGGCGGCTTCCGACCGCCGAAATGACGGATGAGCATTATGAGCGGGTGATGAACCTCAATGCACGCTCCGTGCTTGCGGCGACCCGCGCCGCTCATCCTCACCTAAAAAAACAGGGCGGCTTCGTCATCAACACGACCTCGATCGCCGCGCGCAATGGCGGCGGCAACGGCGCGATCCTCTATGCGGCTTCCAAAGGGTTCGTCTCGACCATTACCCATGGCCACGCCAAGGAATTCGTCAACGACAAGATCCGCGTCAACGCGGTAGCACCCGGCGTCATCGCAACACCGTTCCATGAGCGCTATACCAATGATGAGCAGATGGAACTGCAGCGCAGGACAATCCCCATGGGATTCGTGGGCACGCCGGAAGATTGCGTTGGCGCCTACCTCTTTCTCGCCTCTCCCACTCTTTCTGGCTACATCACCGGCCAGATCATCGAGGTCAATGGCGGCCAGCTCATGCCGTGAGAAGTGGCCAGCGGTCGCTTTGTGTGGCGGGCAATGCTAGTCTTGCCCGGCACGGCGCCTTCGCGTCGAGGAAGATGGAGCGCACGCGGATGGCAAAGACGCCCATTCATGACGGCATTGAAACGTCGGTGGAATTGACCCATCCGGATCGAGTTTATTGGCCCGAGGATAATATTACCAAACACGATCTTCTCGAATATTATGCTCTGGCGTGGCAACGCATGTCGCCATTCGTCATCAACCGCCCCCTTGCCCTGTTGCGCTGCCCGGATGGCATCGATGGACCGCGCTTCTTCCAGAAACACGCATGGAAAGGCATCAATCATCACATCACGGAAATCGCCGATCCCGAAGACAAAGACGCCGCCAAGCTTCTGAAGATCGAGAATTTTGATGGGCTGGCAGCGCTCGTCCAATCCGCAGCCCTGGAGATCCATCCGTGGGGAACCACAATCGATCACTGGGAAAAGCCCGACATGATCATCATGGATCTCGACCCCGGGGAAGATGTCGTCTGGAACAAGGTCGTGGCCGCGGCAAAAGAGATCAGGCAGCGCTTTTCCACGCTGGGGCTAAACTCCTTCGTCAAGACTTCCGGCGGCAAGGGATTGCATGTGGTCGCATCCATCAAGCCGCGGGCGACCTGGCCGCAGGTCAAGGATGCCGCCGAGGCAATCGCCCATGCCATGAGCGCCGATAGTCCGGAGACGTATTTGTCGGTCGCCAGCAAGGCAAAGCGGGCGGGCCATATCTTCATCGATTACCTGCGCAACGGCCGGGGCAATACTGCCGTGGCGGCCTATTCGACACGCGCCAGAAAGGGCGCTGCCGTTTCGATGCCGGTCAGCTGGGAAGAATTGGACGGCAAGATCGGGCCGGCTTCCTTTACCATCAAGAATGCAGCATCGCGCCTCGGCCAATCGAGCGCCGATCCTTGGGCCGATTTCTTCAAAACGGCATCACCGCTCAAAGTCTGACGCTATACTAGAAACGGGACGAGTGCCGGGGTGCTCGCCTTATAGTCAGCGTAGGCCGGGCCGAAGGTCTCGCTCATCCAGCTTTCCTCGATCCGCATACGGCGCAGCACGGCGTAGAGAACCGCGACGATGGCAAGGGCCGCCGCGATGTCACCGCGCGCAATTGCCGAGCCGATAATGGCCAGCATCAGACCGGAATAGATCGGATGCCGGACAAGGGCATAGGGACCGGAGCGTATGAGCGCGTGGTCCTCCTTGAGGGTAATCACGCCGCTCCAGTTTCTGCCGATGTGATAGCGCGCCCAGACGGCGAAGAGCAGACCAATGAAGGTTAGAGCGGCACCGATAGTATAAGAGGTGAGGTCTTGCGGAATGATGCGGTATCGCAACGGGCCGAACCAGGATGGATCGATTGAAAGTAGGAAGGCGCCGATCCAGATCGGCGCGGTATTGCCGAGCCGCGACAGGGGATCCTCCTGCCGCACACTCTTCTTCACGCCGAACGAGGCGAAAAGCCAGATCAGCAGCCAGACGATCCAGCACGCAGGAATGAATTGATAAAGCAGCATCGCTCAGGCCACATCTTTGTCCAGTTCCGGATAGTGCCGGAAAATGCCGTTCTCATTGAAGGGAATGCGGCGATCGGACTGAAGATAGCGAGCAATATTGGGCCGTTTCATGACAGCTCCGTGCAGCGCGGTCAGATGCGGATATCGGCGATCCAGGTGCGCCGTCGCGCGGGGGAAGGCATAACGCAGCCCCTCATAGACCTGAAACAGCGAAAGATCGACATAGGTCAATTCTCCGCCGAAGATATGGCTCGGCCCTTCGGGGTTCTGCTGAAGCACTTTCTCGAAATAGCCGAGGAACTTGGGAATGCGGTTTTCGATGAATTCTGCAGCCCGCGCCTTGGCCTCTTGCTTCTGATCCTCGTAATATTTCGACGTCGCGATGGGGTGGTGCGTGTCGTGTACCTCGGCGACGAGATCGGTGATCGTCAACTGCAGGCCGTTCAACACGTGGCGCTTTCCTTCGTCCCTCGGCGCCAGACCCAGCTTCGGCCCGAGATGCATCAGGATATTCGCCACATGCGGAATAATGAGATCACCGTCCTTCAGAAACGGTGGGGCAAATGGGAGACCGAGTTCAGATTTACCCTCCATGATGGCGAACATGGCGGGCATACCCTGCCCCATGCCTGCAGGAGCACGACAAACATCGACATAGTCTGCACCGGCTTCCTCCAGCGCCAGCCGAACGAATTCGCCGCGCCCCTGAATGCCATCCCAATAGTAGAGTTCATAAGCCATTCGGTTTCATCTCCCCGATATTGAGAGCTATCCGCTGCAATGATCGCCGCAAGACTGCAATTTAGCGTCGACATCGCGAAAGATAAGAGGCAATCGACGATTACAGGGGAAGACATATGCACCGGAAACCTTATGAACTTCATAGCGACGGCCGAATGGATCTCGACCATCGCATCCAGTTCTCACCGATGGCCTAGGAATGTGCGTTGTGCTCGTGGCGTTTACGCGTCGCAGCCGCCTTCTTTGCAGAGGCGGAGCGCTCCGCAGAGGGTCGCCTTGCAGCGGCGCGTCCGCCGATCCTGCCGCCCTTTTCGGACGATTCGTGGCTTTCGGAATGGCCGCGACCGGAACCTGACTTCTTGCCGCCGCCGCTTTCCTTGTTTACAGTCGCCCAGGCACGCCGCTCCGCCTCTGCATGCGAAACGCCGCGGTCTTCATAACCTTCCTCGATATGTTCGGCCTTGCGCTTCTGCTTGTCGGTATAGGCGGATTTATCTCCTCGGGGCATGATCTTTCTCCTTGCTGGGAAGGAAGAGCAACCCGTCGTCAGGAAAAAGGTTCCGAGATTTGGCCGGAAGAATTGCGATTGCCGGATAGCAGATTGCTCGGGAGCATCCAGAAGCGCCGACCATACCGCACAGCAACACGCTGCTTGGCAGAGACAGGGAAAAAGACGCCGACCGAGCGATCGATGATCAGAATGAGGACCAAGGTCGTCAGAAGATACAGCGCAGCGAGCACGAGGAGTGATGTCATCCCATCAGTTCCAATCTAGCGGCAAGCCACAAAGGCCGGTGCGCTGCGACAATCGCCGCGGCCGTCATTTCCACATCATCGATATAGCTGCCACACATTGCTGAACTCCCTTCACAATCTGTAGCATTGATGTGTGACAACTATTTCGCGGATGAGAGCCAAACCACCGAAATTATTGCGAATATTCCGCCAGCTACCATCTCGAAAAGAGAGACGGCCCGATGTTGCCATCGAGCCGCCCTCATCTCCGCCACACTCCTAAAGCTGACGCGTCCTATACCTTCGCGGCTACACCCTTCTTCGATATCTTCTTTGCTGGCTTAGCCAATTTTTCTTCGGCAACAGCCGCCGCGGCGACCGCCGTCTTGCGCTTGGCCTTGGGCTTGATGTCGATCGCGCCGCCGTCTGCTGCCGTTTTCTCAAGCGCGATGCGCTCATTGCTCGCCTGCGCCCAGTGCTCGACGTCGCGACCGGAAGGATGGCCTTCCTCTTCCCATATGGCGTATGCGCGCTTCTTGATCCATTCGTCCCGAGATTTCAACATCTGCTGTTCTCCGTTCGCATCATTGAACAAGGTTTTGATGAATGATGCCCGTTCTTGAAACGCGGGCTTTGACGCCTCCCCCGAGCAGCCAAGACACTATAGCTAGCGTTCTTCGATCTCGACTGTCGAACCGCAGTGGCGCTTCGAACCAAAAACAAA
Organism: Rhizobium sp. AB2/73; assembly: GCF_020871915.1. Taxonomy (NCBI): domain Bacteria; kingdom Pseudomonadati; phylum Pseudomonadota; class Alphaproteobacteria; order Hyphomicrobiales; family Rhizobiaceae; genus Rhizobium; species Rhizobium sp. AB2/73. The sequence continues at coordinate 1,051,753 of NZ_CP067072.1, forward strand.
AGTTACCGTGGGGGACGGTAGCGAAGCAGCCGAAGCAATCTAAGTATGATGCTGGTCAGAACAGGGTTCAATTAAAATTATCTAATAAGATGAAGTTTCGCACCGCTATTGATGGCAGCTTGACGATCGCCTGCCCACTCATTGCAGCTTTTGCGGGCAAGGATATACTTGCATCATGATCGACCTCGTGGCTGCCCATTGGGGCCAAATTCTCGCCGTGCTTTCCATCGTGATGGGGGCGGCCGCTGCAATCCATGCAGCCATGACTAAAGAAGATGTCCGCGCCGCGATCGGCTGGGTCGGCGTCATCATCCTGTCGCCCATCATCGGTGCCGTCCTCTATGCAGTCGCCGGCATCAATCGCATCCGCCGGGCCTCCCTCAGCTCGCAGCGCGACGCGCTCTTTCGCAAGGATGCAAATGGCGAGCTCTCCAGCTTCGACGCCGATGGCGGCGAGGTGCGCCGGCGGTTCGGCGATCGTTTCGGTTCTATGAAAACGCTCGGCGACCGCGTCGTTCGCTATATGATGAGCACCGGCAACACCATCGAGATGCTGACGAACGGCGACGTTGCCTATGCCGCGATGAAGGCTGCAATCGACGGCGCCGAGCGCAGCATCCTGATGGAAACCTACATCTTCGATCGCGACCCGATCGGCCTCCGCATCGCCGATTCCCTGATTGCTGCGACCAAACGCGGTGTCAGCGTGCGTGTACTAATCGATGCTGTCGGCGCCCGTTATTCCGTGCCGAGCATTATGGGTTATCTGCGCGAAGGCGGCGTGCAGGTCGACGTCTTCAATGGCAACGTCATCATCGGTCTCCGGTTGCCCTATGCCAACCTGCGTACCCACCGAAAGATCCTCAGCATAGACGGGCGAATTGCCTTTACCGGCGGCATGAATATCCGTCAGGGCTTCACGCGCGAATTCGCGCACGAGCACAGCGCTCGCGACATGCATTTCTGCGTGACGGGACCTGCAGTCGCCGATCTCTTCAATACGGCAGCCGAGGATTGGCGCTTCACCACAGGCGAGGTCCTGAATGGCGAGGAATGGCGGATTGCCGCGCCCTCCAACGAGCCTGGAGCGCCCGTTTTCATGCGGGTCGTTGCCTCCGGCCCGGATCGCAGCGTCGAGACCAATCACAAGATGCTCATCGGCGCGCTGTCGGTGGCGCACAAATCCATCCGAATCATGTCGCCCTATTTCCTGCCGGATCGCGAGTTGATCAGTGCGCTGGTGACGGCGGCCCGGCGTGGCGTCGAGGTCGATATCGTCGTGCCGACAGCCAACAATCTGGTACTCGTCGACCGGGCCATGACGGCGCAATTCGACCAGATGCTGAAGAACTATTGCCGCATCTGGCGCGCCGAAGGCGCCTTCAACCATTCCAAGCTTTTGTCCATCGACGGTATCTGGGCCTATGTCGGCTCATCCAATCTCGATCCGCGCTCCCTGCGGCTCAATTTCGAGGTGGATCTCGAGGTACTCGATCGCGGCTTTGCCAGCACGATCGACGACCATATCGGCGCGATCCTGGAAACGGCACATCCGGTAGATCTCGAAAAGCTCAGGGCGCGGCCATTTGTCGTACGGCTTATCGAAAAGGTGCTCTGGCTTGGCTCACCCTATCTCTGACGACTGCAACGAAAGACTATCTGCCTTTGTCGCAGCCTTTTTACATGACAAGGCCAACAATCGCTTCTTATACTCGGTCTCACGTGCCCGACATGATCTGATCAAGGAACGGTCGACGGATAGATGCGAAAAAAGAAAGAAAGTCTTCGTGCGAGCATTCTGGAAAGCCTGAAGAACCGAAAGAAATCGCGCCCCAAACCGGCCGGCAGCAAGCCGGATCGCCCGGACGGCACGTTGATCGCTTCCTACAATGTCCACAAATGCGTCGGCGCCGACCGCCGCTTCGATCCGGAAAGAACGAGTCGCGTCATTCATGAAATCGATGCCGACATCATCGGCCTGCAGGAAGCCGATACGCGTTTTGGAGAACGCACGGGCATTCTCGATCTGCGCCGGCTCGAACGCGAGACGGGCCTCATCCCGGTGCCGATTTCCGGCGTCACCAAGGCGCATGGCTGGCACGGCAATGTGGTTCTTTTCAAACAGGGCACGGTTCGCGACGTGCACCAGATCAATTTGCCAGGGCTTGAGCCGCGCGGTGCCTTGATCGCCGAATTGGAATTGGCCCGTGGCGGAAGCCTCAGGATCATCGCGGCGCATCTTGGCCTGCTGCATCGCTCGCGCGCGCAGCAGACGCGTCTGATCGTCGACCTCATGAACGACGGCAGCGAGACGCCGACCATCCTGCTGGGCGATCTCAACGAATGGCGCCTTGGCGACCGCTCATCTCTCAATACCATCCAGAATGCGTTCGGACCGCTACCGCCCGCCGTACCGAGCTTTCCCTCGACACTGCCGCTTCTGGCGCTCGACCGCATCATGGCAAACCGCCGCGGCATGATCTCCGCAGTCGAAGTGCATGACTCGCCGCTGGCACGCGTGGCTTCCGATCACCTGCCCATCAAGGCCGTGGTCAGCCTCGAAGTGCTCGACATCGACGCTCGGACGCATTCGCAGACTGCCTAGACGTTATCGACATGCTTCATGTTGATCCCACCGATATATGTGATGACGGGCGGAGGACCATCTTATAGGCTCCCCGCCGAAATGACCGATCCGGGAGACAATCATGCTGAAAACTCTGTTGCTGACCGGCGCCGCCGGCGGTGTTGGCCAGGCAATCCGGCCTCTTCTGTCGCAGATCGCCGAGAACGTCCTTTTGTCAGACCTCGCGCCGATAAGCGACCTGCGCCCGAACGAGCGTTTCGCCACCTGCGATCTCGCCGACCGCAGCGGCGTCGATGCGATAGTGAAAGGCGTTGATGGTATCATCCATCTCGGGGGGATATCGGTGGAAAAGCCCTTCGATCTGATCCTGCAAGGCAATATCCTCGGCCTCTACAATCTCTATGAGGCCGCGCGCGCCGCCGGCAAGCCGCGTATCGTCTTTGCGAGCTCCAATCACACGATCGGCTTCTACCGGCGGGATGAGCGGATCGACAACAAGGTGCCGACCCGGCCTGATTCGCTCTATGGCGTCTCAAAGGTGTTCGGTGAGGCCGTCGCGAGCCTCTACTTCGACAAGTTCGGCCAGGAAACGCTTTCAGTGCGCATCGGCTCGTGCTTTCCCGAGCCGCGCAATACGCGCATGCTCGCCACGTGGTTCAGCATCGGGGACTTCGTTTCGCTTTGCGATTGCGCCTTCAACGCCCCGCGCCTCGGCCATACGATCGTCTACGGCGTCTCGGACAATGACGAACAATGGTGGGACAACAGCAACGCCGCCTTTCTTGGCTGGAAGCCGCGCGATAGCGCGGCTCCTTGGCGCGCCGAAATTCTGTCGAAAACACCCGCCGAGGATCCGAATGATCCCGCAATCGTCTATCAGGGCGGCGGCTTTGCTTCTGCCGCTCACCCAGAGGACTGATCGTCAGACACCGTTGCGAAAGAGCTTCCAGCGTGTCGGCCTGAAGGCGATGCGGTTGCGATCCAATGCATCCGCCTTGTTCGGCGGTAGTTCGATCTCGATAGGATCGTGCTCGGCACCGATGTTGATTTCAAGATGGCGAGTGCCTGCCACGCGCCTGCTGGCAACGAGCAGACCCGCGATCGCGCCGCCATCGCCGTCACGGATTTCGATATCGTGGGGTCGGAAATAGAGATAGGCTTCGCCATCGGGCTCATGTGGCGTGCTGAGTCCCAGCGGTTTGTCATCGAACCAGATCTCGCCGCTGGTGATGCGCACCTTGAGACGATTGGATTGGCCGATGAAGCCATAGACGAAGGGAGAATTCGGCGAATCGTAGATCTCGTCCGGCGTTCCGACCTGTTCGATCGCGCCCTTGTTGAGCACGACTACGCGGTCGGCGAGCTCCAGCGCCTCTTCCTGGTCATGGGTCACGAAGACGGTGGTATGGCCGGTCCGGTCGTGGATTTCCCGCAGCCACTTGCGCAGGTCCTTGCGGACCTGAGCATCGAGAGCGCCGAAGGGCTCGTCCAGAAGCAGCACGTTCGGCTCGACCGCCATGGCGCGCGCCAATGCCACGCGCTGCCGCTGGCCGCCGGAAAGCTGGGCCGGATAGCGCTTCTCCAGGCCGTTCAACTGCACCAGTTCCAACAGCTCCAGGGCACGCCGGCGAATTTCATCACGTGGCGGACGACGCGATGCCGAGCGGACTTTCAGGCCGAAAGAGATATTGTCGATCACCGTCATGTGCCGAAACAGCGCGTAGTGCTGAAACACGAAGCCGATATTGCGCTGCTGCACCGTCTTTCGCGACGCATCCTCTTCGCCGAAGAAGATCTGTCCCTCTGTCGGGGTTTCGAGACCGGCAATCAGGCGCAGCAGCGTCGTCTTGCCGGAGCCCGATGGACCAAGAAGCGCAATCAATTCGCTCGAGCGGATATCCAGCGACACGTCGTGCAATGCGGGAAAGCGACCGAATTCCTTACGCAGGTTTTGAACGCGAACTTCCATCAAGAATTCCTTCAGTGACGCCGGCTGGCTGCGATCTCTTCGCTATAGCGCATTTCCAGCAGCGTCTTCAGTATCAATGTGACAAGGGCGAGCAGGGCCAGGAGCGTGGCAACCGCGAATGCCCCCGAAAAATTATATTCGTTATAAAGAATTTCGACCTGCAGGGGCATGGTATTGGTTTCGCCGCGGATATGACCCGAAACGACCGAAACGGCTCCGAACTCACCCATGGCGCGGGCGTTGCAGAGCAGCACGCCGTAAAGCAGGCCCCATTTGATGTTCGGCAGCGTGACATGCCAGAAGGTCTGCCAGCCATTGGCCCCGAGCGAGAGCGCCGCCTCTTCGTCTGCGCTGCCCTGTTCCTGCATTAGCGGGATCAATTCGCGCGCGACGAAGGGAAAGGTGACGAACATCGTCGCCAGCACCAGCCCAGGAACCGCAAACAGGATCTGGATGCCATGGCTTTGCAGCCAAGGGCCGAGCATGCTGTTCGAATTGAACAACAGCACGAAGACCAGGCCCGATATAACCGGCGACACCGAAAAGGGCAGATCGATCAGCGTCGTCAGTAAGGCCTTGCCCTTGAATTCGAATTTGGCGATCGCCCAGGCGGCTGCAATGCCGCAGACGAGGTTCAGCGGCACGCTGATGCCGGCAACGATCAATGTCAGCCGGATCGCCGCGAAGGTTTCCTCGTCAACCAAGGCTTCGAAGAAGGTCTCCATCCCCTTGCGGAAAGCTTCGACAAAAACGGCGGCGAGAGGCAGAAGCACCATCAGCGTCAGGAACGCAAGCGAGATCAATATGAAAACGATGCGCGCAAGCCGGCTTTCGGTGATGACCGAATGACCGGTTTCGACTGATGCAGAAAGATCATGCACCATAGCCATATCTCCTTCTGCTCCACGACTGGATGAGATTGATGATCAAAAGCATGGTGAAGGAAATGAACAGCATCACCGTCGCGATCGCCGTCGCTGCGGAATAATTATATTCCTCCAGGCGAATGACGATGAGCAGCGGCGCGATTTCCGAAACATAGGGCTTGTTGCCGGCGATGAAAATGACCGATCCGTATTCGCCGGCCGCACGTGCGAATGCCAGCGCAAAGCCCGTCAGAGCGGCAGGTGCAAGGCCCGGCAGCAGCACACGGGTTATCGTCTGGAAACGTGAGGCACCAAGGGTCGCCGCCGCCTCCTCGACTTCGCGGTCGATCTCCTCCATGACCGGCTGTGCCGTGCGCACCACGAACGGCAGACCGACGAAAATCAATGCGATGACGATGCCGACCGGCGTGAAGGCGATCTTGATGCCGAGCGGCGTCAGAAACTGACCGATCCAGCCATTCGGCGCGTATAGCGTCGTCAAGGCAATGCCGGCAACCGCCGTCGGCAAGGCGAACGGCAGATCGACCATCGCATCGAGAATGCGCTTGCCCGGAAAGCGATAGCGCACCAGCACCCAGGCAAGGATGAGCCCGAGCACGGCATTGACGAGCGCGGCGATGAAGGCGCCGCCGAAGCTCATGCGCAGCGCATAGAGCGTGCGCACGTCAAGCGCGAGGGCCCAGAAATTCTGCCAGCCGAGGGCACTGCTTTTCCAGAGAAGCCCCGATAGCGGAATGAGTACTATGAAGATGAGCCAAGCCAAGGTAACGCCGAGCGCCAATCCGAATCCCGGAATGACACTCGGCTGCCGTAACCGCCACCGTTTGCGGGTTATAGAATGCATTCAGTCTTATTGCCCCGGCTTGTAGATCTGATCGAAGACGCCCCCGTCAGCGAAGAATTTCGGCTGAGCTTGAGACCATCCGCCGAAATCGTCAATGGTTGCCAGCTTCAAGGCGGGGAAACGGGCGATATCCTTGGGATCGGCCGCTTCCGGCTTGATCGGCCGGTAATAATGCTTGGCCGCGATTTTCTGACCTTCATCCGAGTACAGATAGTTCAGATAGGCTTCCGCTACCTTGCGCGTGCCCTTGGTGTCGACATTGCCATCGACGACGGCAACCGGCGGATCGGCACGGATCGAGACGGACGGGGTCACGATCTCGAATTGGTCGGGGCCCAGCTCGTCGAGCGAGAGATAGGCTTCGTTTTCCCAGGCGAGCAGGACGTCACCAAGACCGCGCTGGACGAAGGTCGTCGTCGCACCGCGCGCGCCGGTGTCCAGAACTGGAACATGCTTCAGAAGCTGCGCGACATATTCCTGTGCCTTGGCATCGTCGCCGCCATTGGCCTGCTTCGCCCATGCCCATGCCGCCAGGATATTCCAGCGGGCACCGCCCGATGTCTTCGGGTTCGGCGTGATGACTTCGACGCCGTCCTTGACCAGATCCGGCCAGTCCTTGATGCCCTTGGGATTGCCCTTGCGCACGAGGAACACGATGGTTGACGTATAGGGAACCGAATTGTTCGGGAACTTGGTCTTCCAGTCGGCCGGGATCTTGTGCGTCGCTTTGGCGATCGCGTCGATATCGCCTTCGAGGGCGAGCGTCACGACGTCGGCATCGAGACCGTCGATCACCGAGCGAGCCTGCGCGCCGGAACCGCCATGCGAAGCCTTGATGTTGATGGTTTCGCCCGTATCCTTCTTCCACTTGGCAGCAAAGGCCGTGTTGAAGTCCTTATAGAGTTCACGGGTCGGATCGTAGGAAACATTGAGAAGCGTCTTGTCCGCCGCCCAGCTCGGCGCGACGGCCGCGATTGAGAAACTGCCGATCAGAACTGCTGTGGCGAGAAGCCGAGAAAGCTTAATCGTCTGCATGGATGCACCCCCTTCGTTTGTCCTTAAACCCTATCAACTTGGTCGTATAAAGTAACGAAGGCAGTTTCCGTTTTCGGTAACTGCGGAGAACAGCATCCCATAGAATCCGCAAAAGTGAAATCACATTCCTGAATGACGCCAGACGTGCAACGGGTGCGTCGTCAGCCAATGGTGTCGGACATAAAAACGGAATAGAGTTCGTCGGCGCTCTTTGTCTGCCGCATCGCCGTCAGAACGCCTTCCGTGCGCAAACGCCTCGCGATCGCGGCAAGCACGTTCAGATAGTCGCCTCGGCCGCCCTCTCCGAACAACAGCACAAAGGCCCACTCGGTCGGTATGTCGTCGATGGCTTCGAAATCGACTGGATGTGCAAAATGCACCATCAGTCCCCGAGGCCTCGCCATGCCAGCGATGGCGGCATGCGGAACCGCAACGCCATTGCCGATCCCCGTCGTGCCCAATTTTTCGCGCGTCTCCAGCGCCCGCAGGACCACTGCCTCGTCCAGGCCAAAGCAATGGGCTGCCTTCGACGACAGCATCTGCAATGCCCGCCATTTCGTCGGAGCGGAGACGCCGACAAAGACGTGTTCGGGAAGAATGATCGTGGAAAGGTCCATGGTCGCACTCAAGGTCCGGCAATAAATTCTGAATGGCATTCATCGCCACAAGTCCGAGGCCAGATCGCCTCGATCATGGGCTCGAAATCTCCGCCGCCTCAATCAGGCTCGCGCAGCCGGTAGCCAACGCCTGTCTCGGTGGTGATATAGTGCGGCTGATCGGGAATCTCTTCGATTTTCTGCCGAAGCTGACGAACATAAACGCGCAGATACTGCACATCGGCCGCCGGCCCCCAGATCTGCTTCAGCAGGAATTGGTGCGTCAGCACCTTACCGGCATGCTGGGCGAGCACGCGCAGGATGTCGTATTCCTTCGGCGACAGCTTGATCTCCTTGCCATCGACCTTGACGATACGCTTGACGAGATCGATGGAAAGGCCGCCGGTCTGGAAAATCGCCTTCTCGCCCTGCTGCTGCAGGCGATGGCGCAGCGCCACACGGATGCGGGCAGCAAGCTCGTTGACGCCGAAAGGCTTGGTCACATAATCATCGGCACCACTCTCGAGCGCCTTGACGATGCCGGCTTCATCGGTGCGGCTTGACAGGATGACCACCGGGATCTGCACCCCATCCTCGCGCCAACCGAGCAACAGATCCTGGCCTGATTTATCCGGCAGGCCGAGATCGAGCACGATCAGATCGGGCTGGTCTTCATCGATGGACGCCTGGGCTGATGCGGCGCTCTGCGCCTCATTGACGACATAGCCCTGGGCACCGAGGCCCACGCGCAGCAATTTGCGGATAGGCGGCTCGTCATCGACAACGAGAATCTTGACGGCAGTGGTGTTCATTTCAGTTCATCCAGCTTCGGGACATCTGTTGGTTTCGGCAGGCGGATGGTGAAAACTGCCCCCTGCCGATCCGTTCTGTTGCCAGCGGCGATCGTGCCGCCCATCGCCTCGATGAAACCGCGGCAGATGGACAAGCCAAGCCCGGTTCCGGCGCGCACCTGATCGCCCTTGCGTACCCGATAGAAGGTATCAAAGACGCGTTCGAGGTCGGCAGGCGGAATGCCCGGTCCCTCGTCCATCACGCGGAAGACGATATTGTCTATATCGGCCCAGGCCTGCAGGCGGATGGCCGACCCTTCCGGCGCATATTTGGCGGCATTGTCGAGCAGGTTGAACAGCACCTGTTCGAACAAGACCGGATCGACCTTCACCATAGGCAGATCAACGGGCATCCGCACGTCGACGCGATGATGTGCCAGGATTTTTTCCGCCCGCCGCAGCGCACTGCCGACGATATCGCCGCCATAATGCAGAGCATAATTCGGCTCCATTGCACCGGACTCGATCTTGGTCATGTCAAGCAGATTGGCGATGAAGCGGTTGAGGCGTTCGGATTCGTCGATGACGGTCGACAGGAGATCGACGCGATCTTCGTGTGGCAGGGTTTCCAGATAGTCGCGCAAGGTGCCTGCCGCCCCAAGGATGGCAGCAAGCGGCGTCTTCAAATCATGCGAAATCGAGGTCAACAGAGCCGACCGCAGCCGGTCGGCCTCCACCGCCAGCTTCGCGCGGTCGACATCGGCTACCAGCTGCACGCGCTCGATGGCAAGAGCCGCCTGATCCGCCAACGCATCGAGCAACCGCTGCTGCTCCGGCGTCAGAAGCGGGCCATCGCGGCGGTCGCTATCGAGGCCGATGACGCCGACGGCGGTGCGGCCCGTGCGGAGCGGAACGTAGAGGCGCTTGGCGCCCGGTAGCGTGTCGGCGCCGCGGCCGGCGGCATGATTGTGCTCCCAGGCCCAGCGCGCCGCCGCGATATCGGCATCGTCGAGCGTATCGTCAGGCGGATAGCCCGCCTTGACGGCGATCGTGCCATGCTCCGGCAGAAGCAGCACGACCCGCAGTTTCAGCATCGACGCCAGCTGGAAGGCCGTTGCCCACAGCACATCGTCGAGCGTACCCGTGCCGGCAAGCTTCTTGGAAAAGAGATAGAGATCTTCCGTCGTTCGCGCCCGTTGCCGCGCCGCCGCCGCCTGGCGCTGCACCGTCGCCGTCAGGTTACTCGCAATGACCGCGACACCAAGGAAGAAGAAAAAGGCAAGCACGCTTTCGGGATCGCTGATCGTCAGCGTATAGCGCGGCGGCAGAAAGAAGAAATTGAAGGCGAGCGCGCCGAGAATGCAGGAATAAAGCGCCGGTCGCAGGCCCTGCGTCACCGCGCTGGCCAAGACTGCCATCAGAAAGACGAGCGCCAGGTTGCGCACGTCCAGCACCTGATCGAGGATGACGCAGAAGCCGAGCGCGATGGCAACATAGAGCGTTGCCAAAATATAGCCGCGAAGCTGAAAAGGAGGCGATGAGGGCGCCACTTTGACACCACGCCCTGCAGCCTCGCCATCCGCTTCGCTACCGGAAATGACATGGACGCTAATGTCTCCGGCTTTGCGGATGAGATCGTAGGATACGGAACGCCGCGACCAATCGCGCCAGGAACCGATTTTCGGCGAACCGATGACGATGTGGGTCACGTTGTTGCTCGCCGAATGGCGAAGCAGCTCCTCCGCCACCTCCCTGCCCGGAAGGGTAATAGCCTCGCCGCCAAGCTGCTCCGCCAGCCGAAGCGTCGCAGCAATCGTATCGCGCTGCGCCTCGCTCAAACTGATCGACCGGTTGGTCTCGACATAGACGGCTGCCCAGGGAGCCCGCAGGCGTGCGGCCATGCGCGCGGCATAGCGGACAAGCGCGGCCGAGCGTGGGTGGTGATCGATGGAAACGAGCACGCGCTCGCCAGCGGCCCAAGGTCCCTGGATCGCATGCGCCTGCATATGGGTCAGGAGCTGGTCGTCGACGCGCTGGGCGGTGCGTCGCAGCGCCAGCTCCCGCAACGCCGTCAGGTTGCCGGGCGTGAAATAATTGGTCAGCGCCCGCTCGGCCGTCTTCGATACGTAGACCTTGCCGTCGTGCAGCCGCTTGATGAGATCATCAGGGGTCAGATCGATGATCTCGACATCATCGGCCATGTCGATGATCGAATCCGGCACCGTCTCGCGCACGCGGATGCGGGTGATCTGCGAGACGACGTCGTTCAGGCTTTCGACATGCTGGATATTCAACGTCGTGTAGACATCGATCCCACGTTCCAGAAGTTCCTTGACATCCAGGTAGCGTTTGGGATGCCGACTGCCATGGGCATTGGTATGAGCAAGTTCATCGACCAGCACCAGGTCGGGGCGGCGTTTCAGGATGGCATCGAGATCCATCTCCTCGAGCGCCCTGCCCTTATAGTCGACATTGACGCGCGGAACGATCTCGAACCCTTCGAGCAGAGCCTGTGTCTCCCGACGGCCATGGGTCTCGACGACTCCGACGATGACGTCGACGCCATCGGCAATCTTCGCCCTGCCCGACATCAGCATCTCATAGGTCTTGCCGACGCCCGGTGCAGCTCCCAGGAATATCTTCAACCGACCGCGCGTCTCGGCCCGCGCCTTTTCGAGAAGCGCATCGGGAGAAGGTCTGCCCAACATATCGCGGCTGTCGTCTGCCATTCGCTGGTCGTCTTTCCTGATAAGGTTGAGACGGCAGGAACCGTCTCAACCTCTTCAATTTATTGATTCATAGAAGTATCGAGCCCCCGGTTCAATGCCAGCACATTGACCACAGGTTCCCCGAGAACGCCGAGCTCTCGCGGCTCTATGGCTGCCTCGACGAGCGACTTGACCTTGGCCTCATCCATGCCGCGAGCCTTGGCGACACGCGGCACCTGAAAATAGGCATCCTCTGGCGAGATGTGCGGATCGAGACCGCTGCCCGATGTCGTCACCATGTCGATCGGAACCGGCATGTTCGGATTCTGCGCCTGCAAGGTGGCGGCATCACCCTTGATGCGGGTAATCAGGCTTGAATTGGTCGGGCCAAGATTGGAACCGCCGGAATTGGCCGCATTGTAGGGTGCGGAAACGGATTTGGTCGGGTCGTTCGGATCGGTGCCGGTCGTGGCCGATGGACGACCGTGGAAATACTTATCCGCCGTAAAATTCTGGCCGATGAGGCTTGAGCCGATCACCTTGCCGTCCTTCTCCACCAAGCTGCCATTGGCCTGGTGGGGAAAGAGCGTCTGGGCGACACCGGTCATAGCAAGCGGATAGGCAAGGCCGGTCAGGACGGTCGTGGCAACGATCATGACGATCGCTGGTCTGATTTGTTTCAACATGAGAGAAACTCCTTAGGCGAGGCCGATGGCGGTGATCGCCATATCGATGGCCTTGATGCCAATGAAGGGAACGATGATGCCGCCGAGGCCGTAGATCAGCAGGTTGCGGCTAAGCAGCGCGCCGGCGCCGATCGGGCGATAGCGGACACCCTTCAGCGATAGCGGGATCAGCGCGACGATGATGAGTGCGTTGAAGATGATGGCCGAGAGAATGGCGCTTTGCGGCGTTGCCAGCCCCATGACGTTCAGCATCTTCAGCTGCGGATAGAAGGCGATGAACATGGCCGGGATGATGGCGAAATACTTGGCGATGTCGTTAGCGATGGAGAAGGTCGTCAGCGCACCGCGCGTCATCAGCAGCTGTTTGCCGATCTCGACGATCTCGATCAGCTTCGTCGGGTCGCTGTCGAGGTCGACCATATTGCCGGCTTCGCGGGCGGCGACCGTGCCGGTGTTCATGGCAACGCCGACATCGGCCTGGGCGAGTGCCGGCGCATCGTTCGTGCCGTCGCCGCACATGGCGACCAGTTTGCCCTGTGCCTGCTCCTGACGCATCAGTGCCAGCTTCATCTCAGGCGTTGCCTGGGCGAGGAAGTCGTCCACGCCGGCTTCGGCGGCAATGGCGGCAGCCGTCAGCGGATTGTCCCCCGTGATCATCACGGTGCGGATGCCCATGCGGCGCAGCTCCGCAAAACGCTCACGGATGCCACCCTTGACGATATCCTTGAGATGGATGACGCCGAGCAGACGGCCGTCACGAGCAACGGCAAGCGGCGTACCGCCGGCCTTGGCGATCTCGTCGGCGATCACCTGCAACTCACGCAGCGTTTCACTCGTCGTGCGCGATATTACGGCAGTGCCTTCGTGGCTGCCATTGGCAGCACCTTCGACATAGGCGACGACGGCGTCGACCGCACCCTTGCGGATCGAGGAGCCATCGAGATCGACGCCGCTCATGCGGGTCTGGGCGGTAAAGGGAACGAAGGTCGCCTTCAGGCTCGTCATGTCGCGGCCGCGGATTGCATATTTCTCCTTGGCAAGCACCACGATCGAGCGTCCCTCCGGCGTCTCGTCGGCTAGAGAGGCAAGCTGCGCGGCGTCGGCGAGGTCTTGCTCGCTGACACCACGAACGGGACGGAAGGCGGTCGCCTGACGGTTGCCAAGCGTGATCGTACCGGTCTTGTCAAGAAGCAGCGTATCTACGTCGCCGGCGGCTTCGACGGCGCGACCGGACATGGCAAGCACGTTGAAGCGCACCAGACGGTCCATGCCGGCAATGCCGATCGCCGAAAGCAATGCGCCGATCGTGGTCGGGATCAGCGTCACGAAGAGAGCAACGAGCACGACGGTCTGGATCGAACCGCCAGCATAGGCGGCGAAGCTCGGGATGGTGACGGTCGCGAGCACGAAGATCAGGGTCATGCCGGCCAGCAGGATGTTGAGCGCGATTTCGTTCGGCGTCTTCTGCCGTTCGGCACCTTCGACCAGCGCGATCATGCGATCGATGAAGGTCGACCCGGCTGCCGCCGTGATACGGACGCGAATCTCGTCCGACAGGACCTGCGTACCGCCCGTGACAGCCGAGCGGTCGCCGCCCGATTCACGGATGACAGGCGCGGATTCACCGGTAATCGCAGCTTCGTTGACCGAGGCAACGCCTTCGATGACTTCGCCATCAGACGGAATGATGTCGCCGGCTTCGACGAGAACGATATCGCCGACCTTGAGGCTGGTGCCGGGCACCATCTTGTAATCGGTGCGGCTGTTGCCGACGAGCAGTTTCGCCTGGGTTTCGGTGCGCGACTTGCGCAGCGAATCCGCCTGCGCCTTGCCGCGGCCTTCGGCGACGGCTTCGGCGAAATTGGCGAACAGCACCGTGAACCACAGCCAAATATTGATCTGCAGGGAGAAGCCGAGATTGCCGCCGCCGGTAACGAGGTCGCGCAGGAAGAGGACGGTCGTCAACACCGAAACGACGGCGACCACGAACATGACGGGGTTCTTGGCGAGGGTGCGCGGGTTCAGTTTCTTGAACGAAGCGCCGATCGCCGGAACGAGGATGCGAGAATCCAGAATACTCGCTGATTTTAACTGGCTCATAAGAGGCTCCAGCGTGAAGAGGAAAACGTCAGATCGGAACGCCGCCGATCAGCCGATTAAAAATCCGAAGACGACAAGGCCGAGGAACAGGGCAACCATCGCCAGCAAGATGGCGTCGGACGCGCAGGTTATCCCGGCTGGGCCACGCCCCCTGTCGAAGGGGCGTGGATCGATGACTTTTCTAAGCTTTCCCAGAAGCGGTTGGCTCATGACCGTCATTCCTTAGAAGGTCTGGCCTGCAATCATCGACAGATGTTCGACGATCGGACCGAGCGCCAGCGCCGGAAAGAAGGTCAGGCCGCCGACGATCAGGATCGTACCAACAAGCAGGCCGACGAAGAGCGGACCATCCGTCGGGAAGGTGCCGGCCGAGGCAGGAACCGTCTTCTTGCTGATCAGGGAACCGGCAATCGCAAGGGCCGGAACGATGACCAGGAAGCGGCCGATCAGCATGACGATACCGAGCGTAATATTGTACCAGGAAGTATTGCCCGTCAGGCCGCCGAAGGCCGAGCCGTTGTTTGCCGCGGCCGAGCTGTAGGCATAGAGGATTTCCGAGAAGCCATGCGGACCGGCATTGGCGATAGAGGCAACAGCGGAAGGCAATACAACGGAGATCGCCGTGAAGATCAGCATGCCGGCGGGCAGGCAAAGCACGGCAAGCATTGCCATCTTCACTTCCTTGGCCTCGATCTTCTTGCCGAGATATTCCGGTGTGCGCCCAACCATCAGGCCTGCAACGAAGATGGCGATGACGACGAACATCAGGATGCCGTAGAAACCGGCGCCGACGCCGCCGACGATGACTTCGCCGAGCTGCAGATTGATGAGCGGGATCAAGCCGCCGATCGCGGTGAAGCTGTCAAGCATGCCGTTGACCGCGCCGCAGGATGCCGCCGTGGTAATGACGGCGAAGAGCGAGGAGGCAGCAATGCCGAAGCGGACTTCCTTGCCTTCCATATTGCCGCCCTGGAGCCCCAGCGCATGCACAAGCGGATTGCCCGCAGCCTCAGCCCAGTAGGTGACGATCACGCCGGCGATGAACAGTGTGCCCATCGCGGCCAGGATCGCCCAGCCCTGACGCTGGCTGCCGACCATGCGGCCGAAGACGTTGGTCAGCGCCGCGCCGATGGCAAAAATCGACAGCATCTGGATGAGATTGGAGATTGCGTCCGGATTTTCGAAAGGATGCGCCGAGTTGACATTGAAGAAGCCGCCGCCATTCGTGCCGAGCATCTTGATGGCAAGCTGCGAGGCAACGGGGCCGACGGCAATCGTCTGCTGCGCGCCTTCGAGCGTCGTGGCGTTGACATAGGGTCCGAGCGTCTGCGGCACGCCGAGATAAACGTATACCAATGTCAGCACGATGCAGATCGGCAGCAGGACATAGAGCGTCGCGCGGGTCATATCGACCCAGAAATTGCCGATCGCCTTGCCCGAGGCGCGCGCGAAAGCACGGATCAGCGCAATGGCAATCGCAATGCCGGTTGCCGCTGACACGAAATTCTGCACCGTCAGGCCCGCCATCTGCACGAGGTACGACATCGTGCTTTCGCCACCGTAATTCTGCCAATTGGTATTGGTGACGAAGCTCGCTGCCGTGTTGAAGGACAGTTCCGGGCCGACTGCGGTCATGTCGGCGGGATTATATGGCAGACTGCCTTGCAGTCGCTGCAGGGCGTAAAGAACGAGGAAGCCCGCGAGGCTGAACAACAACATGGAGACGGAATAGGTCGTCCAATGCTGCTCTTCGCGCTCATCCGTGCCGGCCAAACGATAAAGCCCCCGTTCCACAGGACGGAGGACGAAGGAGAGGAAGGTGCGCTCGCCGGTAAAGACACGTGTCATGTAACCGCCGAGCGGTTTGACGAGCAGGAGAAGGATCCCGATATAAATGAGGATCTGAAGCCATCCGTTGAAGGTCATGGAGGTAACTTTCCCTATCCAGCGCTGTCAGAAGCGCTCGGGGCGAATGAGAGCATAGACCAGGTAGACGGTGAGAAAAATCGTCACGCCGCCGCCAAGAATGTAATCGAGAAGCATTGCCGTCTCTCCGACTAGAGGCTGTCGCAGGCCTTGGTATAGGCGACGCAGAGGAGGAAGAATAAAACGCCGATCCCGACAAGAAGAATGTCCATCATCGATCGCGAGTCCTTGATTGTTATTGTTGAATGCAGAAATGATGGAGAGCGCCCTTGCTCAGAGCGCCTCTTTTTCCTGCCGACCTGGAAGATCACTTGGGGAGCATCTTCCAGACGCAATATGCGACCGAACCGCATTAAGGTTCGAGACGGCGGAAAAGCGGAAGATATAAAAATCTTATAAATGCCGGTGCGAATGATGACGATCTAAAACTATGTTCATGCGCGAAGCGGATGCCCGCCCGCATTGCCAAACTCGCTCGAAGAACGAGGCATATTCCATGGGCATGCGGCAGCTATTTTATTGAATTTCCTGAATGCCCCCCACAAGACATTTAAGATGCTTCGTCGATCTCCACCACCCTCGATGATTGCATCTTATCATATGAAAAAACTCTAGCATATAAGGATTAGACATAGCCAGATATTAAGACTGCATGGATGGCGCTTGATGCGGCATTCTGACGGTGATTAAGTCCGAGGGCGAGTTTGCCTGCACTCCGACAGTCTTGCTCCCGACCATTCGACCGCAAGCCAAAGAAACGCGAGCAAGTGACGACCAGCATCAGACATATCGCCAAACTTGCGGGAACGTCCGTCTCGTCGGTCTCGCGCGTGCTGAACAATAGCGGCTACGCCTCTCCGGAACTCCGGGAGCGCGTGGAGACAGCCATTCGCACGCTCAATTACACGCCAAGCAAGGGTGCGCGGATGCTTCGCGGCGCGCCGAGCCGCATGATCGGCCTGATGCTGCCTTCCATCGACGTACCCTTCTTTGGCATCCTTGCCCACGCCATCGAGCAGGAATTGTTCCAGCGCGGTTATCAGACCTTGATTTGCAGCACCGCCGAAAACATCGAACACGAAGCGCGCTACATTTCCATGTTGCTGTCGCAACGCGTCGACGGCGTCATCGTTGCGAGCGCCTTCGGCAGCACGGAGCATTTCGAGGCGTTACGCGAGGCCCATATCCCGATCGTCGCCATCGACCGCGAGCTTCCCGGAATAGCCGGCGAGGCCGTCATGGCCGATCACGAGGAAGGCGGACGATTGATGGCCCGTCATCTGATCGAACTCGGTCATCGCGCAATCGGCATTGTCGGCGCCCCTGCCCACAGTCAACCGGTCCAGCTTCGGCTTCGCGGCATCAAGGAGGAAATGGCCGAGCGCGGCATCGCACCCGCTGCCGTCGTCATGGCCGAAGAGCATAGTTTTGCCGCCACCTATCCGCTCGCAAAGCAACTGGTCGCCTCCCGGCCTGAGATGACGGGTATCATCGGCACGACCGACATATCGGCGATTGCTACGATCCATGCCGTTCAGGATCACGGCTTTTCCGTGCCTCGCGACTATTCGGTGATCGGTTTCGACGATCTGCCGGAGGCGGCCTATGTCTTTCCGCGGCTGACGACCATCGCCCAGCCGATCCGCGGCGTCGGCGAGCAGGCAGTCCGACGACTGGAGGCCCTGATCGATGAAGACCAGGTCGATGGCGAGCCGCGAATGGACAGCCTCATCAAAGTGTCTGTCACCTTGATCCGCCGCGACTCCACCGGCCCCGTTCGCACCTAAATGCAAGCAGCACTCAGGGACGGACGATGACCTTGATTTCGCCAGCCAGCGGCGCGCTGCCAACCACGCTTGCAACATCCTCAAGGCCGATCGTCTTCGTAACAAGCGAATCCAGCTCCAGAATCCCGCTTGCCACCATGGCAGTGGCGCGAGCGTGGGTGAATGGATTGAGATAGGCTGGCCTGATCTCGACTTCATTGACGAGCAGATCGAACGGCAGAACGGGCACTTGGAGGCCCGCAGGCGTCACGCCGAACAGCACGAAGGCACCGCCGCGCCGCACCATCCGGACGCCGGTCTGCAGCGTTTCGGGAACGCCGGCACATTCTATGACGACATCGACGCCCCCGCTGGTCGCATCCCGCACAGCAGCAACAGCGTCGGTCGCCGTCGGATCGAGGGCCTGTGTTGCACCCAGGCGCAAAGCTGCTTCCCGCCGTGACAGCTGCCTCGTGATCAGGATGATCTGGTCAGCGCCTGCGAGACGCGCCAGTTGGACCATGAGCAAGCCAATGACACCCCCGCCCAATATGGCGACGCTGTCGCCCGGACGGATCTGTGCCTTGTCGATGGCATGGATGCAGCAGGCCAGCGGCTCGCAAAACACGCCGTGAACGGGATCGAGATCCGGAGGCAGTATGAACGCCTGTCCGCAGGGAACCGCGACATATTCGGCAAAGCCGCCATCCCTCGTCACGCCGATAGCCGTGAGGTTGGCGCAGAGATTCGGCCGCCCGCGCCGACAGGCGGGGCATGTGCCACAAGCGATATTCGGGTCTATGGTGACGAGTTCACCGCCCACGAATGTGGTAACGCCCTCGCCCACCTCCTCGACGAGGCCACAGAACTCGTGGCCCAAGGTCACGGGGATCGCCGTCGGATATTCGCCCTTGTACATGTGCCGGTCTGACCCGCAGATGCCGGCGGCCAGCACCCGCACGACAATCTCTCCCGGACCGGCGCTCGGCTTCTCGACCATATGCATGGCCATATCGCCGATTGCTTCCAAACGGACTGCCCTCATTCGCCTCCTCCAAGCGTAAAATTTGATTCGCTCGCTATCGCGCCGCTCTCATCGGCACCATAGCACTCAATGATGCGCGTTGCCGCTCCACAGCGGTGCGCTAGACACCGGCGAGCTGCATCTCCTTTATATCCTCCAGAAGGGCCGCCATGTCGGGAATGCCATCCGTCGCGGTTGCCCCTCTCAGGCAACGCGCAGCGGCGGCATGTGCAACGGCGCAGATGCGCTCGACGGGCCAGTCCTCATGCAGACCGTAAAGCACAGCGGCGCAGAAAGCATCGCCCGCGCCGACGGTACTGACGATTTCAGCCGGATCGACCGGCCGGGAGCGCGAGACAATTGGCTTCACACCCGGTGCAAACCAGAAGCAGATTTCAGGGGCGTGAATGATTGCACCCTTTGCGACGCCTGCCGCCAGCAACCGTTCGCCGGCTGTCAGAAGTACGGCCTCGTTCAACTCCCCTGCGGTGCCCCGTACGGTCACGCCGGTTGCCCGCCCTGCTTCGATTTCATTGATGACAAGGTAATCGCAATAGGGCAGCGCCGCGCCAACCTTTGCCGCGAATTCCGGATCCTCGCTGGAGACGAAATCGACGCAGGTGATCAGGCCGGCATTGCGCGCGGCTTCCAGCAGGCGCGATGCTCCGGATCGGCCATCCGCATCGAGCATGTCGAGACCAGGCAGAAGCATCAGATAGCCGAGATAAAACAGCCGGTAACCGGCGTTGGCAAAGGTCGCGGGCGAGAGGAGCGCGTCCGTCAGCGCATCATTGGCACCGCCGTGATAGAAGAAAGTGCGGTTCTGCCCTGGCACGTTCATGACATGCGTATGAGCTGTTGCACGGTCGGGAAGCTCCCGCAGACCGCTTGCATCGATACCGGCGCTCTGAAGCCGCATCTTGACGATCCCGCCATCGATATCCGCGCCGATGCAGCCGGCGGCGGCGAGCTTTCCGGGAAAGCGGAGCGAGGCGAGATCGGTGACGACATTGGCGGCCCCGCCGCCAACACCCACGTCCTGATGCTGAATATAAGCAAGATTACCCTGCTCGGGCCAGTAGGACAGCGTATGGACACGGTCGACGATGAAGTTTCCCGCGCAGACGATACCTCCCTTGTCCTTCTTTTCGCCTTCGCGAACCTCCTCCCCGGTCCGCATCAGCCACCTGCCTCATTCCATAGAGGCCTGAGCGGCGGCTCGTCCTCCTCGATCGCGGCGAAGCGCCCGATCGGTTCCAGAAAGTAATTGTCGCTATTGTCGTCATTGACCTGACTGACTTCGCCGACGAAGACCGGACCGCCGCCTTTGCGGCCGTAGAAGCGATGATAGAGCCCGGTGGGGATCGTCACGCTCTGGCCAGGAGAAAGAACCAACGGCTCCCATGCCGCAAGTTTTTTCGGCAAGCCGTCGACGGGGACGGTCACGTCATCCTGCAGCACATTGCCCTCGGCATCGGTCGCAGCGAATTCAATGACGAGATCGCCGCCGGCCCTGTTGATGATGTCTTCCATCTTCGCCTCGTGGCGATGGGTCGGCGTCAGTTGCCCCTCCTCGACGAAAAGCAGCTTTTCGGCATAGGTCCGTTCGCCTTCGACACCGACGATGCCATTGCGCAGGCAGAAGAGCACGAGGCCGCATTCGGCAAAACGGCCCGAGCCGAAATCAGTGACATCCCAGCCCAGCTGGTGACTACGCAGATATCCCGCCGCCTCCGGATTAGCGACAAAGTCCGCCGCGGTCCAATAACCCCACTCCGGCAGCGACCAGCGCCAATGGTCTAGGGTTTTGCTTGCGCGCCGCAGCGCTTCGTTGATTTCGGAGCGCTTCATCGGACGGTTGCTCCTTCGTAATCGACCGGCACGACCATATTTTCACGGCCGGATTTCAGTGCCGCTGTCAGCACTGCGTGATGCGCCTGCGCCTCTTCCGGCGTGGCGCAGGTAAAGCCGTTGGCGTTTCCGCCGGCCAATTCATCCACAAAGGCAGCCCACATTTGCTGGATGGCATCGGCGAAGCCGAATTCGAAGATCTTGCCTGTTATCGCCGGGAAGAGCGAGCCGTATCCCAAATCTTCGGTACTCCAGGCCTGCACGCCGCCGGTATAATCCATCCACTGCCATTGCCGCGGCGCTTTGGTGGTAAAGAAGGCGCTCTTTTTCATGCCGAGGATGCGAATATACCAGGTATTGGCCTCACCCGGTGCAATACGCCAGGTCTTCAAAACCATCGGAAAATCCTGACCGCCCTTACTGACGCGAGTGCTGATCGTCGCATTGTCCCAGGTCGTGCACGGCACCATCCCGCCCTTGCCATCCGGGCGCTCGGTGATCTTCTTGACCAGCTGCGCATGTAGTGTCTGTGGGCGCCAGCCGAGCCGCAGGGGCACATGCAGCACATGCATGCCGAGATCGCCCATGCAGCCATAGTCGCCATTGATATCGGCCATGCGCTTCCAGTTGATTGGCTTTTGCCTGTCGATGTCGGAGGAATGCAGGAAACCGGCCTCGACTTCGAGGATATCACCCATCTCGCCACTTTCAGCGAGCGCGATGACCTTCTGCGCTCCAGGGAAGAAGGGCATTTCCGACGAGCAACGAACCAGAAGCTTCGGGTTCTCGGCAAGCACCGCCATGATCTCGCGGTTCTGTGCCGCATCCATGCCGAACGGCTTTTCGCCCAGTAGATGCTTGCCGGCCTTCAGGATATCGACGTAAAACTGTTTATGCAGCACATGCGGCACGGCGCAATAGACCGCGTCAACATCCGGATTGGCGAGCAGCTCCTTATAGTCGCTAGTGAATTGCCGAACCGACTGCACATTGTCCTTGAACCAGTCGAGCAGCGCCGCATTAGTGTCGCAGACGGCAACAATTTCCGGCCGTGCCCTCGTGTCGGCAAGATGCAGCCAGCGCGCCGCAGCGCTTGCGAATTCACGCCCCATCAGGCCGCAGCCGATGACGCCGAAGCGGAATACCTTCTTCATGTTTCCTCCTCCCAGGATGCGTCAGGCGAGATGCCGCGAGGCATCTTCGACGGAAGCCTCCTCATGGACGATCGCCATCAGGGCGCGCGTCATGCCGGCGGGATTACTGTGCTGGATGACGTTGCGGCCATAGACGATGCCGCGGGCGCCCTGCTCCATCAGCTGTTTCGTACGTGAAAGGATTTCCTGATCCGAGACGCGGCCGCCGCCACGCACCAGTACGGGCAAGCCCTGAGCGATCTCGATGACGCGGTGATATTCCTGCACGTCGTCACAGGGATCGGCCTTGATGATGTCGGCGCCAAGTTCGGCAGCCTGACGTACCAGCGGCAGGATCTTGTCGATCGCCCCATCGACCATGTAGGCGCCCTTGGAATTATCCTGCATGACCAGCGGCTCGACCATTAGCGGCATGCCGTAAATCTCACATTCGCGCTTCAGGCTGTTCACGTTGCGCACGCAGGCGCGATAAACTTCCGGCTGGTCCGGCAGCATCAAAAGATTGACGACCACACAGGCGGCATCGAGTGCGACGGCCTGCTCCACGCCTCGATCGATCATTTCGGAAAACAGCGCCGATGGTAGCGGATTGCCGTAGATATTGGCGATATCGGTCCGCAGCACCAAAGCCGGACGACTTTTGCCGGGAATAGCCTGCAGGATGGGTGCAGTGCCCGGCGGAAGTTGGATGGCATCGGGCGCGGCATCGGCAATGACCTTGATCGCCGTTCGCATATCCTCGATGCCGGCCAGAAAGGTCCGTTCATTGAACATGCCATGGTCTATGGCGACGTCGAAACAATTTCCGGACACGCCGAACAGGCGGTTAAACCGCGCGGATTTCATCTATTTCCTCCCGATGTGGTAACGTTTCCACATCGCCACATTAGAGGACAGATTTGGCGAGTCAAGACGGATGCAGCGTCGTCTTCGACATCCGCTCGACGTCTTCAAGTTTAAAGGATGAGAACAATCAGTTCATGGACATGGCCAGCCGCGCGCGATCCCTCGCGAGGCGGGGCTCTGCGGAAGCCACACAGATCAGTGCAGGTCCGTTCCCTGGATTGCTGAAAGCGTCCAGTCCGAACCCGGCTTGCGCACGAAGGTCCAAAGTTCCGTCGTTTCCGAAGGGTTGCGATCGTCGCCGTCGACGAGTTTTCCGGTCGCACGATCGACCATCGCGTCGATGCTCGAATAGCGCATGGCAAGCGTCGCATATTCGGCATTGCCCTCGCGCCACGCTTCGGCGATATCGCCTTGCAGCAGCCGGACGTCGGAAACGCTGTTGCGCACGCCGCTGGTCGCGTTTTCCCCAAGTTCTTCGGCAAGGTAGGACATCGCCTCCGGCGTGGTCAGCCGGCGCAGCGTGGCATAGTCTTCCTTGCCATAGGCCGACTGGATCTCTGTCAGAAGGTGCTCGAAGCGATCGAGATCGGCCTGCTGCAGCCCGATCTCGTCATTGGCTTGGCGCGCCTTCGGCGCGGCCGCCGCTCCACCGCCGATAGACGGGATGGAGAAGGAAGGGCGCGAGGAAACACCTGCGTTGTTCATCGGATTCACATTGTAGGACGTGCCCGATCCCGGTGCTGCATATTGTGTCCGCTGGCGGTTTGCGAAGAAACGCATGGCAAAACTAATCAGCAATACGATCAGACCGATCTGCAGCAGCATGCCGAGGAAGCCGATGCCGCCGCCGAAACCGTGACCGAGCATCATGCCCAGAAGACCGCCGGCGATCAGGCCACCGATCATCGACCCACCGAAGCCGCCGAAAAGGCCTGGACGCTGCGGCGCGCCGAGCGGCGGCTGCGTCGCCGTTTGCTGCTGCGGCCGCTGCGTCATAGACCGGTCGATCGGGGCAGCCTGCGTAGGCGCCGTTCGCGTTATGGCTGGGGTATCGAAGGTGCGCGTTCCGCGGCTTCCGAAGCCGCTGGATCCAGCTCGGCGTGCATCGGCAGCGTCAAAGGTCGCTAAAGACGACGCGGCGGCAAGGACGACGATGGCTGCGATCTTGGCGAAACGCGGTACTGCACTGAACATTGGCTCTCCTGTCATAGGGCAGAAAGACTAATCCGCCCCTATATGGGGATGCCTGTTCGTGATTGTAAGGCTGCGATTTTAAGTTGGTGCAACTTTCAGATTTCAATCCAGAGCAAGCCGGCCGCGCGAGCATGCGGATGACTGGCCACACCCTTCGAAGACGATCCTAATCTTCATCCGCTCTTTCGATCAAACCGTCATAGACTTCCATCATCGCATTGGTGATGGCCTGGCCAAGTGCGTTACCGGCCGCGCGGACATCATCCTCCGTGCCGTCCCGTGCGGCTCTTGCCAATTCAAAGCCCTCATCGCTGATGATCTGCTTTGCGACCTCGATGGCCCAAAGCCCGAAATCACCGCGATTGTCTATCTTGATCTCGTGTTCCATTGTCCGTTCCATTGATCACAGCCAAGCCTCTATAGACCTGCCGGACAAAAGGCCAGTTTCAATGATTCCGTTACCGCTCGCATCCGTATGGTGAAGGGGTGCCGGAGCTCTGATCCGGTTCTTTCCGCAGATTCGCAGGCGTCTGCGGATAGCGCTGACCGCTCTCCTATCGGCCGGCCTAACCGAGGCCCTGCCTGGAAAATCGCTTGCGGAAAGCGTTCGAAATGGCCTCGATGCGTCGGAACCTGTGGAAATACGGGCATTCTAGGCCTTTCCGGCGCGGACTCCAGGTGACAATAGACATCGGCAATGGAAATGATTCCACCGTCATCAATGCGGGGGAAGCCTCATGACCACCACCAATGAAATTGCAGACAAGATTGCTGCAGACCACAAGCTTACCAAAGTCCAGAGCAAGGCGATTGTCGAAGCCGTCTTTGCGGCCATTACCGGAGCCGCAACATCCGGGGCCGAAACCTCGATCCCGGGCTTTGGCAAGTTCAAAGTCAAGGATACGCCGGCACGCGAAGCACGCAATCCGGGAACGGGCGCAACCATCAAGGTTGCCGCATCGAAGAAGCTCGCCTTCACGCCGGCCAAGGCGCTGAAGGATGCGCTCAACAAGTAATCCGTATCGTTAGGATACCACAGTTCAACGGCCGGCTCTATTTGCTAGAGCCGGCCGGTTGCGTTTTCAAACGAAGGCGCCCGCGCTTGCTGATCGCATCGAAGGGCTGGTCAACGCGTATCGAGATAGGTCCTCAGCGCCTCAGCCTCATCCGTCTGGATGGCAGAGACGCCGGCATCGACAAGCCTGCCCCAAATCGCAGCGGGATCCTGCAGGGCGGCAGTATCCGTGAAGCCCGCGCAGGAAACGGAATCAAGGGTATTGACCCACAGGCGCATACCCGTATCCACAAAAAGCGCCTTGCGCGCCGCGAGCTGCTCAAGACTGTCGAAGTAGATTTCACAGAGCAGCGGCTTGAGCTGACGCAGAAGATCAAGCTGGCTCTCGGCATCCACAGAACCGAGGCGTGTTTTCGCCATGAGGAGTACCATCTCCGGCGACACGTTGCTCTGGATCCAGGCGAGATCGTCCGAGGTTTTCAGATCGCTCCAGAAGTCGACCTGCCGATCGACGCCCATCGCCCGGGCGCAGGCGATCACGCCGGGGATCATGTCTCTGCGCTTGACATCGAGATGCAGGAAAATGCGACCGCGCGTGAGATCGAAGACATCCTTCAGGCTCGGCAGCTTTTCATCGGTCATCCGGTTCGTCCCGCCGCCATCACGATCGCGCAGGTTCAGGTTCGACAATTGCTGCAGCGTCAACTCCTCCGCCTCTCGGGCGAGGCCAGCCGTTCGCTCCAGCGTATCGTCATGCAGAAGAAAGAACTCGCCATCGCTGCTGCATCGCACATCGATCTCGACCACATCGTAGCCGGCTGAAATCGCCCGCTCGATCGCAAGCAGGCTGTTTTCCGGCGCGGCGCGCCAGATCCCGCGATGAACGACGATCGCACAATCGCGCGAGGGGTCGGCGATATAGTCGGCATAGTCCATGACAGGCCCTTATCTCGCGGAAATACGCGCAAATCGCCCAGAATCGCACGTCTTCAACGAGGCGTATCATGGGATTTTGACAGATCTGCAAAGCGCGATGCCGATCGAGGGGCAACCCTTTGCGATCGTTGCTGCCGGCGGATCGGGAGCGGTGCATTGAGAGCCTGAGATGTAGAGATTGTGATCCGTCTCAGATCATTGATTGTTGGCAGCCAGTCTCTGACTGCCGCCGCCTATTTGGAGCGCCATGTTTTAAGCGCGATGCCATCGATCGCGACCTGTAGATCATGGCAACCGGAGCCGGTTGCGCAGCCAGCTCCCGACAATTGACGATCGATAAGAACCCGATTGCCAAGCCCGCCCGTGATATCAGGCAGCGTGCGGACGAAACATTGCGTTCGCGGCACTCTCCAGACGAAGCTTCAGTTCGTAAGCCACAGCGCAGATTGCCAAAGTGGCAACGGAAATCGGGATAAACGACACGGCGGACAAGAGCCCCATACGATCCAACCCATAGGCGATCAGCAGCATAACGGTCTGGTGGAGAGCGTAGTAGGTGAGAACCGCCCTGTTGAGATAGCGGATCACGACGTTTTCCGATCGGCACCAAATCTTCGCATAGCCGAGAACGGCGACGATCGCGCACCACTGGAACGTACCACCAAGCACTCTCCCTACAGCCAGCCGCCACATTTCTGGATTACCGGATGGCAGGCTGGGAAACAGGCATACCAAAGCCACCGCGCAAGCGACCGTCAGAATCAATGCCGGCCTCCGCATGTTGACAATAGCATCCCAGCAATCGTCACGCGTTGCCATCACAGCTCCCATCAGGAACGCGGCCATATAAACGGCATGACTGTACCAATCGGTCAAAAACTCCAGTGATGGGGGGAAAATTGGTCTCAAGACGAGCCGCAATAAGATAAATAGCAAGGCGGGCGCTATCAGTACCCATTTGCCCGTAAGCCAAGGGACAAGCCGATCTCCCATATAGGGCAACAACGACGGCCACACCGCCACCGCGAGCGTAATGATCACGGTATAACTCCACAGATACAGCAGATACCAAAGATGCTGCATGCCGGCGAGGAGCGTCTGCTCACCGCTCGGCAAGGAAACCGGAGTCAAGGTCAGGTAATTCCAGAAGACCTCCAAGAGGCTGATATGCACTCCCATCTCAGCGTTCAAAAACACATATATCTGTGGTGGTATCAGAAATACCATGCCCGCCAGAAAAGGCAGCAATAATTGTCTTGTCCGCGCGCTCCTCAATGCGCCCGGAGGACGCTTCACAAGCAGCATGCCCGTCACGGCGCCGGAGATGAAAAACAGCAACGTCATTCGCCACGGATGCGTCAACAAATGGATTATATCGAAGGCGGGAGAACTGTCCGGCGCCTTCAGCATGAAATTTCTCGAATTATAAATCAGGCTGACGTGGTAGACGATCAGCAGCAAAAATGCTGCCACCCTGACAAAATCCAGATCATGCCGACGTGTTGGTTTCTCCATATTTTCGCATTTTAGATTTCAACCATTAATTGATTATGTAGTGAACCAGTCAAAATTTCGCGTTGGGAGGGGCAAGCCTCCCTGAAGCCCGGCCGAGCAGGCCAGAGCGCCTTGGGGCGAACGCCCATATCGACAAACGGCACCTCTCCGAAGCACGGCGCCTCTCCGCCAAAAAGCATGCGCAGAGGCCGATGACGACGCTTGACACCCAGCTCGCGAGCTTTTATTGATACGTATAACTAATACGTATAAGCAAAGTGACTGATGACAAACGGGCGAGCAACGCAAAAGGATGTCGCAAGGGCTGCGGGGGTCTCGCAGGCTACCGTTTCCATGGTGCTGAGCGGCGGCGGAGCATCCATCCCGGCGGAGACATGGGAGCGTATTACCAAGGCGGCAAAGGACCTTGGCTACGTGCCAAACCGTTTTGCGCAAGCGCTCAAGACGAGCCGCACGATGACCATCGCCTGCATCGTGCCTGACATCACCAATCCGTTCTATCCGTCTTTGATCCGCGGTATTCAGTCGGTCGCTGACGGCCAGAACTACGATGTGATCACGGTCAACACCGACGGGACGCCCGAGCGGGAACGTCATTTTCTCGATTGGGCCCGACAGGGCCGTGTCGATGGCGTGGTCGGCGTCTTCTTCACGCTGAAGGCCAAGGATTTCAATCCATTGGTCGAAGCCGGCGTTCCCATAGTAAGAATTGAATCATCCAAGAAACGCGGCGGCGAAATCCCGATCGACGACATCTATGTCGACAGCAGGGCGGCGGCGCAGACGGTGACGGAATATCTGCTGGGGCTCGGTCATAAGCGCATCGCACTCGTCGCCGGGCGCGGCGGTCCGCAGGCCCACCGTATCGAGGGTTATCGTAAGGCGCTCACAGAGTTCGGCCACCCCGACCATGTTGTCATCGATGACGAATTTTCCGAGATGGGCGGCGTGCGCGCGGCCGAGAGCATCCTCGGCGGCGATTTCAGACCGACCGCCATCTTCGCCGCGAACGACCTGATGGCGATCGGGGTGATGCAGTCGCTGCGCGAGCGCGGCATCCGCATTCCCGAGGATATCGCCGTCGTCGGTTTCGACGATATTTCCGCCGCCAAGCTCGTCACCCCGACCTTGACGACGGTCGCGCAGTTTCAATGGAAAATGGGAGAACGTGCCGCGCAGACGCTGATGGATCGCCTGCGCGGAGAAAAGACCGGTGCTGGAACCGCCGTTGAAATGCCCTTCGATCTCATCGTCAGGGGTTCGACGAACAACGAATAAAACCAAATCGGGAGGAGAAAACCGATGCACAGACGTACAGTTTTGAAAGCCGGCTTCGGCCTAGCTGCCCTGCCACTCATGTCCCGCTTCACCTTCGCGGCGGATCAGAAGCCGGTATCCTTCTGGTACGAATCCGCTTCGCCGGAGAACCAGGATAACCTCAAGAACATTCTGATCGACCCGTTCAATGCGGCACATCCCGAAGACCTCCTGAGCATCGACTTCCGCGGCTCGGATCTCGACAAGCAGCTGCGCGTCGCGATGCTGGCCGGCACGGGCCCCGATGTTGTCTTCACGGCCGGCCCGAGCTATGTCGCGGCAATGGCACAGGCCGGTCAGCTTATGCCGCTTGACGACTACGCCAAGAAATATGGCTGGAACGAGCGTCTGCTGCCGCTCTTCCTCGATCTCGGCCGCTACAAAGGCAAGCTCTATGCGCTCGCGAAGACATACGAAACGCTCGGCCTCTTCTACAACAAGACCTTGTTCGACCAGAACAAATGGAAGGTGCCAACGACGATATCAGATTTCGAGGCGCTTGCCGACGAGATGAAGGCCAGGGGCCTCACCCCGTTCGGTGCCGGCAATGCCGACTGGCGTCCGGCCAACGAGCATTATGTCTCGATCGCCATCAATTCGATTGCCGGACCCGAGAATGTCTACAAGGCGCTGACAGGCGCCATTCCGTGGACCGATCCCGCCTTTGTCCACTCGATCGACAAGCTCGCGGAGTGGTGGGACAAGGGATATTTCGGCGACAACTACTTCTCGCTGACACTGGAACAGGCCTTCGCGCAGATCGCCAGCGGTCAGGCCGGAATGGCACCGACGGGCACGTGGAATTTCACCAACGTCCAGACCTATTTCCCGCAGAACAACGCGGAGCCCGGCTTTGCCGGTTTCCCGAGCGAGAAGGGCGATCCGATCTTCGCACTCGGCATCGGCTCGACGCTGTCGATCAACGCCAAGTCAGGCAATGCCGATGGCGCCGCTGCCGTTCTCGATTATATGTTCACGGACGACTACTACAGCAAGATGAACTCGGTCTGGCAGGGTGAATGGAACCTGCCGCTGGCCGATCTCTCCAAGGTCAAACTCTCCGATAAAGTCCTGCCTCTTTACGAGGACGCCATGAAGCAGTTGGCAGGCGCAGTTGCCGCCGGCAAATACGGCTACACGACCTGGACCTTCCTGCCGCCGGCCACAGACACATACCTGGTCAGCGGCATGGAAGAGGTCTGGCTCAAGAAAACGAAATCGGCCGACTTCCTGAAGAAGCTTGACGAGACCTTCAAGCAGGAACGTGACGCCGGCAAAGCGCCGGCGGTCCCGCCCCGCGCCTGACAAGCCGCCGCAGGACGGCGTTGAAAGCGCCGTCCTCGCCCGGAGGATATTATGCACCGACTCTATCTCGTTCCGACGATGATCATTAATATCATCATCGTCCTCGTCCCTGCTTTGCTGACGGTGGCACTCGCCTTCTGCAACTGGGACGGCATTTCCCCACCCACCTTCGCGGGCCTCGACAATTTCCGCGCGCTTGCCGGCGACCGCGTCTTCTGGCTGGCGCTCGGCAACAACATCATCTGGACCATCGTCTTCCTGACGGTGCCAATCCTCATGGGGCTGCTTGCCGCCTCGATGCTGCTGATCGTGCGCCGCGGCAGCAATTTCTTTCAGGTCGTCTATTTCCTGCCCGTCGTCATCGCGACCGCGATCACGGCCCGCATCTGGCAGGGTATGATCTATAGCCCCGTGACCGGTGTCTTCGGCCTCCTCAAAAAATACGGGCTGCCGATCCCCAATCCGCTTACCCAGCCGCCGATCGCGCTGTTCGGCGTCGCGACCGTCGACCTCTGGCACTGGTGGGGCTTTCTCTGCGTCATTTTCTTCGCCGCACTCCGCCAGGTGCCGCAGGAGCAGATCGAGGCGGCCCGCATCGAGGGCGCGACCTATTTCCAGATGATGCGCTATGTGCTGCTTCCCGGCATCCGGCCGACGATCACGCTGATGATGATCATGACCGTCATCTGGTCGTTCCTCGCCTTCGATTTCGTCTACATCCTCACCCAGGGCGGCCCCGCCTTCTCCAGCGAACTGCTTTCGACACTCGCCTATCGCAAGGCCTTTTATGATCTGAACGTCGGACAAGCGGCCGCCGCAGCCCTCGTCATCAGTCTGTTCGGGCTGATCGGCACCTTCTTCTACGTACGCATCCAGACCAGGGAGGGCGAGCAATGAGGCTCGTGGAAAGCCGCCTGACCCTCTGGGTCTGTTATATCCTTCTCGGCATATTCGCCTTCATTGCCCTCTTCCCGATCGCGCTTCTGGTGCTGAACTCGCTGAAGCCGGCGGCTCAGATCGTGCAGAATCCGCTCGGCCTGCCGCAGCCGATCCGTTGGCAGAATTTTGCCAATGCCTGGAACCACGCGAAATTCTCAAAGACTTTCGTCAATTCGCTGATCGTCTCCGGCACGACGATCGCGCTCGTCTGCACCACATCGTCGCTGACGGCCTATGTCATCGCGCGCCGCAAGATCAAAAGCTGGAAGATCTTCACCTTCTATCTGCTGGCGACCACGACCGCACCGATCCAGCTCTATATCTTCCCGCTCTATTTCGGCTTCGCCAAGCTCGGGCTCATCAACAACATCTTCGGCGTGGCGCTGATCTACACCGCGCTCTACAGCCCCTTTGCCGTGATGCTGCTCAGAACCTATTTCCTGGCGGTTCCAAAGGAGCTTGAGGAAGCAGCGATCGTCGACGGCGCTACGCATTGGCAGGTCTTCTGGCGGGTGATGCTGCCGATCGTCTCGCCGGGCATCCTTACCGTGGCGCTGATTATCGGATTGAATTCCTGGAACGAGTTCCTGATCGCCACGACCTTCCTGCAAAAACAGGAGAACATGACAGCCGTCATCGCCTTCTTCCTGCTATCCGGCCAGTACAGCTCCGATTGGGGGGAGATCATGGCCGCAGCGCTCATCATCGTCGTGCCTGTCGTCGCGCTTTTCGTCTTCATGCAGAAGCGCTTCATCGAAGGCATGGCTGGCGGCTCCGTCAAAGGCTGAACGAATTTATCGATAAATGGAGTAAGCAATGCAGCTTCCGAACGACTATCTCGAACGCGTCTATGCTGGTGTCCTGGGCAAGCTCATCGGCGTCTATCTTGGCCGTCCCTTCGAAGGATGGACCTACCAGAAGATCATGGAAGAACTGGGCCCTATCGAATATTACGTGCATGAACGCCTGAACCAGCCGCTCGTCGTCACCGACGACGATGTCGCCGGCACCTTCACCTTCATCCGCGCGCTGGAAGATTACGGCATCAAGCCGAACCTCTCCGCCGAAGAAATCGGCAAGGCCTGGCTCAATTACATCGTCGAGGAACGCGCGATCCTCTGGTGGGGCGGCAACGGCAACTCCACCGAACACACCGCCTGGCTCAATCTCAAGAAGGGTGTGCCGGCCCCGCAGTCCGGTTCGATCGCCACCAATGGCCAGGGCGTTGCCGAGCAGATCGGCGCCCAGATCTTCATCGATGGATGGGCAATGGTCGCCCCCGGTCAGCCGGAACTCGCGGCCAAGCTTGCGGAACAGGCCGGCAAGGTCAGCCATGATGGCGAATCAGTTTACGCCGCCATGCTCTGGGCAGCGATGGAAGCCGAGGCTTTCGTCACTTCCGACATCGACCACCTGATCGATACCGGGCTGAAGCAGATCCCGAGCGACAGCCAGATCGCCCGGCTGATTGCCGACATTAGGGCCTGGCACAAGGCACATCCCGATTGGCGCGACACACGCCAGAAGATCCAGGATAATTACGGATACGACAAATATCCCGGCAACTGCCATATCATGCCCAATCACGCACTGATGATCATGACGGTGCTCTATGCGCCGCACGATTTCCAGAAGGCGCAGATGATCGTCAATACATCGGGTTGGGATACCGATTGTAACGCCGGCAATGTCGGCTGCCTGCTCGGCATAATGAACGGCCTCGACGGGCTGGCCGAAGGGCCGGACTTCCGCGGCCCCATCGCCGACCGCATGCTGATCTCGTCTGCCGACGGCGGCAACTCCATCAACGATGCCGTGCGTCAGGCCTACTTCCTGACCAATCTCGGTCGCCATCTTGCCGGGCAACAGTCGCTCGAGGCTCCGAAGAACGGCGCGCAGTTTCATTTCTCGCTTCCGGGTAGTCAGCAAGGCTTCCGGCCACTGACAGGTCTCGGCGCGGCAAGCGGCGTGCGTGTCGGCAATACCGAATTCGAAAGCGGCCGTGCGCTGACAATCGATTACGAAGCCCTCGGACCGGCGCAAAGCGCCGTCGTGACGACGCCGACCTTCTCGCCGCGCGAAATGCTTGACATGCGCACCTACGATTTGATGGCGACGCCGCTCGTCTATTCCGGCCAGACGGTAAAGGCCCGCGCCAAGGCCGACGCGCAGAACCGCGGCACAATCGAAGCGCGTTTGCGCATCCGGATTTATGATGGGCGCGACCAGTTGAGCGACATCGACTCGGCGCCTGTTGTCATAGAGCCAGGCTCGGAAGCCATTCTCGAATGGACCCTTCCTGAGACCGACGGCCAGCCGATCGCAGAGATCGGCATCACAGTAACCGGCATCGGGAGGCGCGCCGATGGCCGCGTGTTCCTGGATTATCTCCGCTGGGACGGCGCGCCCCAATTGACATTGAAGCGCCCGGCTGGCGACGGCGATTTCTGGCGGATGGCCTGGGTGAACGGCGCAAGCTTCTTCTCCAAGCGCTTCCCGGCCGCCTTCCGCATCGCGCAGAACCGAGGCGAAGGCATCATCATTCATGGCACGCGCCAATGGACCGATTACCAGGCCTCAGGCCAGGTTATGATCCATCTCGGCAATTACGGCGGCCTTGCCATCCGCGCTCAGGGCCTGCGCCGATACTACGGCGCGCGCGTAACGCGCGACGGCAAGATGCAGATCGTCAAGGTGCGCGACGAGGAAACCAAGGTTCTTGCCGAAACCGCCTTCAAGACCGAGTTCGACAAGCATATCGCCATGAAGGTCTCGGCGCAGGGTGCGCGCATCACCTTCGAGGCTGACGGTGTTTCGGTGACGGCGGAAGATACCGCCGCCGATGCCTTCCGTGACGGCGGCGTCGGCCTTCTCATCCATGAAGGCGCCTTGTCGTCGAACGAGATCCGGATAGGAGGAGTATGATGGCAACGGTCACCATCGATAAGGCACGCAAGGCTTATGGCGCCGTGGAGGTTCTCCACGGCGTCTCGGCCGATATTGCCGACGGCGAATTCGTCGTCCTTGTAGGTCCTTCGGGCTGCGGCAAGTCAACCCTGCTCAGAATGATCGCCGGCCTTGAAGATATTACCGGCGGCACAATCGGCATCGGCGGGCGCGTGGTCAACAACCTGCCGCCCAAGGAACGCGACATATCCATGGTCTTCCAGAATTATGCGCTCTACCCGCATATGACGGTCTCTGAAAACATGGCCTTCTCGCTGACACTTGCCGGAGCCGCGAAGGAAGAAAAGCAAAAACGCGTGGCACATGCCGCGCAGATTCTCGGCCTCACCGATCTCCTCGGGCGCTATCCCCGCCAGCTCTCCGGCGGCCAGCGCCAGCGCGTTGCCATGGGCCGTTCGATCGTCCGCAATCCGCAAGTCTTTCTGTTCGACGAACCTCTGTCCAATCTGGACGCGAAGCTTCGCGTCGCCATGCGTGCCGAGATCAAGAGCCTGCACCGGCGCCTGGCAACGACGACCGTTTACGTCACCCATGACCAGGTCGAAGCCATGACCATGGCCGACCGCATCGTCGTCATGAACGGCGGCCATATCGAGCAGATCGGCAGGCCGCTCGAGCTTTACGACAACCCGCAAAGCACCTTCGTTGCCGCATTCATCGGCTCGCCAGCCATGAACCTCCTGAATGGAAGCTTCGACGCTGATGGCGGAAAGCCTGTCTTCAAGACCAATGAGGGAATCCTGCTGCCCCTGCCCGACAATGCACCCAGGGTTTCCGGCGTGGAAGGCGTCTACGGCATCCGGCCGGAATATTTCACCCTCTCGCCCGCAAATGTCGGCATTCCCGCGCGCGTGGCGGTCGTCGAGCCGCTTGGTTCCGAGACGCATATAACGGCGACGGTGGGCGGGCAGACAATCGTCACCGTCTTCCATGACCGGCTCGATATCGAACCGGAAGAGACGATCTGGCTGCAGCCGCGGACGGAACGGATCTGCCTGTTCGATGCTGGCGGGCGCCGGCTGACCGATAAGGCCGTCGAGCGAGACCTGCAACATTCGTGACGCCAAAGCGCCGTCGTAAGGCGGCACTTCAACCCCCGCCATATCGAATTGGCGGGATAACTGTTCGATCAGTTGATTGGGCCGGCGACACCGGTCCTGACAGCCATATTGGCAAGGCTGACATCGAGTGTTGCCGGATCGACCGACTGGCGCACCTTCAGCAACATATTGCCGAGGTCCTCCATCATCTCGCGTACGAACTTCTCCGTGCGGACGCGATCTCCCGAAACGATGAAGCGCAGCAGCGATATATGACTTTCGACAGTTGTCTCCATCGGGGCGCCAGGGCCGATATAGGTGTGATAGATCCATCCGGTGCGGCGATAGAGCGTCTGGAGTGGAATGAGCGTGTTCGCCAGAAGCGGCTCTCCGGATGCCGTCAGGATTGCCCTGTTCAATAGGCGGTCGGTGACATTGAATCGCTCAAGGCTGAGTTCCGCCTTGGAAGCCTCCAGATCGGTAATGAAGGTTCTGAGGATCTTGTGATCCTGAGGCGTCGCCCGCTCGGTCGCAAGCCCGCAGGCAATCGCCTCCATTTCAGTACGCAAGGGAAGCAAGGTCCGCTCCTGCGCCAGATTGACCGGCGCGATCCGTAGGCCCGAGCGCGGGCTGACATGGATGAGCTGATTTGCGGAAAGGCGCTTGACCGCATCATGAACGGGCGTGCGGCCGAGGCCCGACTGCTGCTGCAACTGCTGGATCGTGTAGCGTGCGCCGGGCATCAGTTCTGTGGAAACGATCATGCTTTCAAGGCGATCATAGGCCTCCTCCGACAGGCTTCGAGACTGTTTTTCCTTCTTGACCATTGCGCTGTCGATCTTTTCCCGCTCCAACTCACCACCGTCCCTCCCGCCCGATTCACGTTGGTGGGCATTGACTTTTGGCTGCTTATATCAAAATCATTGCCTCATGTGAAATTTCAGAATACTAGCGTGATATTTCTTTGAGGGAGGAATCTATGACAATCGAACACGCATCAGCTGTTGGCGCCATGCGCCGGCCCTCCACCAATCGACGCTGGTGGATCGGCTCGCTTCTCGCGCTCGGCGTTCTCGTCAATTATTTCGACCGGGTGAACCTGACGGTCGCTTCGCCGCTCATTCAGGACGATTTTCACATCGGCCCTGCAGAAATGGGCATCCTGTTCAGCGCTTTCGGCTGGACCTACGGTTTCCTGCAAATTCCCGTCGGAATGCTGCTTGACCGTTTCGGCGTAATGCGGGTCATGCGTTGGAGCACATTCTCCTGGGGGGTCGCCTCCGTCATCACGGCCTTTTCGACGGGCATGCAGACGCTCTTTCTTTCCCGCATGCTTCTGGGCGTAGCGGAAACTCCGGGCTTCCCGGCCAATTCGAAGGCGACCGGCTATTGGTTCCCGCGCCATGAACGCGGTCTCGCAACCGCGCTCTTCGATGCTGCCGCGAAATTCTCCAATGTCATCGCCATTCCGCTGGTCGCCTTCCTAATGCTGCATTTCGGCTGGCGCGGCGGCTTCCTGGCGACGGCTATCATCAGCTTCGTCTTCTTTGCCATGTTCCGGCTGTTCTACCGCGACCCCAGTGCCGACAGGAACCTTTCCGATGAGGAGCGGGCCTATTTGAAGGCCGGCGGCGCTGCCCAGGAAGGCGAAGCCTCGGCCAATGCCGTCGGCATGCTCAGCTACCTCCTGCGCAATCGCAAGGTCTGGGGCCTTTCGATCGGCTTTGCCGCCTATGGCTATGCTTTCGCCCTCTTCATCTTCTGGCTGCCGGATTATCTGGTCAAGGAGATGCATATGGACATCCTGAAATCGGCAAGCTTCACGACGATCCCCTGGATCTTCGCGACGATCTCGGATCTCCTGATCGGCGGCTGGCTGATCGACCATCTCATCCGCAAGGGCCACGACGAATCCAAGGTTCGCAAGTCGATCATCGTTTTCGGCATGCTGATGGGTCTTGCCGTCGTCGGCGCCGGCCTCACGGCCGATCCCTATTGGGCCATCCTCTGGATCACGATTTCTCTGAGCGGCCTTGCCGCTGCCGCACCGGCCGGATGGTCGATCCCCGCGCTGATCGCTCCCAAAGGTGGCGCGGCCACGGTTGGCGGCATCATGAACTTCCTCAACAGCGTCACCGGCATCGCCGCGCCGATCATCACCGGCTTCATCGTCGGCGCCACGCAGTCCTTCAGCCGCGCCTTCCTTCTGGCCGGCGCGATGCTGGCGATCGGCATCGTCTCCTATGTCTTCGTCCTCGGCCGCATCGAACCGATCGCCGATCCGAGGGCATGATTTAGATCCTTAGACCGTGAAAGGGTTCCCATGAAAATCACCAATGCGAAGGTCATCGTCTGCTCGCCCGGACGCAACTTTGTCACGCTCAAGATCGAGACGGACGAAGGGATTTACGGCATCGGCGACGCCACGGTGAACGGCCGCGAACTGGCCGTCGCCTCCTATTTGCAGGATCACCTCGTTCCCTGCCTCATCGGCCGCGATGCATCGCAGATCGAAGATATCTGGCAGTATTTCTACAAGGGCGCCTATTGGCGCCGCGGCCCGATCACTATGGCGGCAATCGCCGCCGTGGACGTGGCGTTGTGGGACATCAAGGCCAAGGCGGCCAACATGCCGCTCTATCAACTGCTCGGCGGAGCCAGCCGCACATATATGCTGGCCTATACCCATGCCAACGGCGAGACGACCGAAGAGACGGGCGACAAGGTCGCCGCCTTCAAGGAGCAAGGCTGGAAGGCAATCCGCGTGCAGAGCGCCGTTCCCGGCCTGCCCATCACCTATGGCGTCGAAAAGGTCGGCTCGCTGGCCCAGGCGGAAGACAAGCCACGGGAAACGCTATGGGATACCCCGGCCTATCTGCGGTTCCTGCCCAAGCTCCTCGACCATCTGCGCGATCGCTTCGGTTATGATCTCCACCTGCTGCACGACGTCCATCATCGCCTGACGCCGCAGGAAGCGGCAGGGCTCGCGAAGGAGCTGGAGCGCCACAGGCTCTTCTGGCTCGAAGACGCAGTTCCAGCCGAAAACCAGGAATCCTTCCGCCTCATCCGCCAGCACTCGACCACGCCGCTCGCACTCGGCGAGGTCTTCAACTCGATCCATGATTGCCGCCAGCTGATCCAGGAACAGCTGATCGACTATATTCGCACGACGCCGCTGCATGCCGGCGGCATCACCCATGTGCGGCGCATCGCCGATCTCGCCGGCCTCTATCACATCCGCACGGCCTGCCATGGCGCGGCCGACATGTCGCCGATCACGATGGGCGCGGCTCTGCATTTCGATCGCTGGGTGCCGAATTTCGGCATTCAGGAATATGCCTTCCATCCGGACGAAGCCAAAAACGTCTTCCCGCACGAATGGCATCTGAAGGACGGCCATCTCTACAGCGGCGAAAAGCCGGGCCACGGCGTCGACTTCGACGAAAAAGCGGCCGAGAAATATCCATATCGGCAGGCCTATCTCGACGTCGCGCGGCTTTCCGATGGGACCATGTGGAGTTGGTGATTGTTTCAGGGCCGGCCGGCTTACCCGAGCCCGCCGGCCTTTTCATTGACATCGCTTTCGCGGATGCGGTCGGCAAGATCCAAAAAATTCTGCCGCATCCGGCGCAAGGTGAAATCAAGGCCAAACAGACGGCCGGTTTCGCTGAAGCCCATCGATTGGGCCTCTGTCGAATTCTGCAGAGCGCTGAAAGCGGCTTCGAAGGCCTCATCGCCCGCGGCGAGCACCTTGGGATCGATCTCGCCGCCTGAACGAAGCGCCCGGCCACATGCTTCCGCGAAGCGGGCCTGCGCCTCGAGCACTTGCCCTGCTTGCGGCCCGATCGCTTCGACGATCGCCGGTGGGAAGGGCGTTTCCACGATATGGCTGACATAGGTCATATCGTTGCGAATGCGCCAGAGGGAGCGAGGGATGGCCTCAGAAATCCCATGCTTCGTCAACCAGAAGGCGCGCTCGCGCTGAGCGTCGGTCAAAAGCGTTTCCGTTGCCATCAGCGATTGACGCAGCGCGATATTGGCTTCGGAAGCCGAGACCGGCTCGCCTTTTTCGACTGCGGTTGCCAGAGTGCGCAATATCTGCGCCATGACATCGAGGGCCGATCCGAAACGATCGAGCACCATGGTCCGCGAACGCGTCGGCAGGATGAAGAGACTGGCGAGCACGCCGACGATACCGCCCAAGGTGATCTCGGCGATGCGGTCGATGACGAAAATCTCGACGGGAACGGCGGCGGAATGCGTCAGCATGACGATCGCCGCCGTCAACCCGGCATTGCGCAGGCGAGGCACGCGCGCCGACACAAAGCTAGAAAAGCCGACGACACAGATAAGCGCGATCCCAATAGCGAGCGGCTCGTGCGGTGTGACGAGCACCGCTGCTCCTCCGAGCATAGCTCCGGCGACGGTTGCCACCAGACGGTCTACGGCCATGCCGGCGGTGGCGCCGACAGATGCCTGCATGACGATCAGCACGGTGAAGACGGCCCAATAGCCTTGCTGAAGTTGCAGAAGCTGGGAGACCGCATAGGTGATCGTGCAGGCGATCATGACACGCAACGCCTGCACCGCCGCGCGCTTGGTCTGGATCAGCGATATCCTGGGCTTTGGCGGGGGCTGGCTTTGAGGCGATACGGGGTCGGTCATCGCGCTACTTTTGGTCTGAAAACGTATGCTGACAATGGCCGTTAGGGTCGTGCCCCTCCCCCTGCTGCAACGCCGATCGCGGGATGAGCCCGCGAATTACAATGGCAGTGTTCGGCCTGATATGGAAGGAGAGCGAATAATGGCAAATCATCCGATGGCTCGCCGTGTCCTCTGCGGAAGCACGGCTTTGACTGACCGCTACGGATCGGATTTTACGCTCAAACGGTGGCGGACGCCGCAGCCGTCGGCGAGGTCTCCTCAACGAGAACCTGTCGCAGCCGTTCTTCCTGATCCGGTGAAAGCGAGGTGCGCAACAGCCGCGCATGCTCGCCCTTGAATTCGGCGAGGACCTTCTCGGGCTGAACCTTGCGGATCAGCAGGAAGAGCGCGGAACTATGCACCGGAATGGTTTCGGCGAGCTTTTCGATGAGGCCGTCATCGATGCCGTAATCGGCCATCGATCCAGCGAGAGCACCGGAGCCGGCACCGATCGCACCGCCGACCACCAGGCCCGCAAGAGGATTGAGGAAGATCAGGCCAACGAGCGAACCCCACAACGCGCCCGAAAGGCCGCCACTTGCGGCACCGGCAGCGGTCAGATTGACGCTCTGCTTGAGGCGGACCTTACCGGATTCGTCGCGAATGGCGATAACGGCATCTTCCAGATCGATCAAATATTCCTTCTCGAGCTGAACAAGACGGTTAAGGATAGCATCCGCCTTATCGGCATCATCGAAACCAAGCACTATGAGTTCTGACATCGAAATCCTCCGGGTGGTGTTGTCGAGACAAGAAGTAGGGCATCGGGCGACTAGTGAACAGCCGTGCTGATCAACCGGTAAGGATGAGTAGCATTGAACTGCGAGATCATTGCGACAGCCTGCTGCAGCAATTCTTCCGCTTGTTCGGGATCGTCGCGCGCCAGTTCATCGGCATGGATGCGGATCGCTTGCGCCATATTGGTGGAAAGCGCCGCAAATTGCTGATTGCCTTCGACGAGAGCCTCGCGTGCGTTGCCCTCGAGCGTCCGGGCAGCGTCGATGAGGATTTCCTCGCGCTCTTCGACGCTGAGGTCTTCGATGGTTCTGGTTTTATCTTCCATTTTGGTCACTCCTGACAGACGTGATTGCAGCCGAGCTCATAAAGCCTCGACTGCTACTCACGTAGGAAGACGCAAATTCGGGTTCAAGGTTCCCTTCTGCCCATCCCGCTGGCCGCGAAACCTTGTCATCACGTCGCAGCCGATACGGAACAATGCGGCTGCCGTACGGTTTGATTGATAGGCCCGGCCGCCTTTTCACGCGGAAAAGCTCGCGGCCGTGCCGCATTCGACGTGACGCGAGATCCTCCGGATCAGACGAACAGGAAAATCGACATGACGGACACGCGACAAGACAAGGACAATGCAAGGATCGAGCATGACGCTACGCATCATGGCATCGGATCCGTTCCGGCCGACCAGACCAAAGGCGAGATCGACGCGGCGTCGGAGCACGTCAAAGAGCGCACTCCCGACGACCTACCCAATATCGAAGCGGAGAAGGAGGCCGTGCGCCAGCACGCCGATGCCTTCGTCGTAAAGAGCGATCTCGAAGATGCGGATGAGCGTGAGGCTGCACCGGGAACCCGCGAGCAGCCGTAGGCTCCATCGGGATGATTTCACCCGCTCCATCCTTTTGCAATCAAGAATAGGAGACAGCCATGACCGAGACCGACGAAAACGCCCGCGTTTGGGAGCTGGTCGACAAGATCGGCTTTTGCATGTTGACCACTCAAATATCCGGCAGCCTGCGCGCCCGGCCGATGGCGGCGCATCCGGAGCCAATCGAAAATGCAATCTATTTCCTGACGGATGTGGCCGGCCACAAGGATGAGGAGATCGCCCGGTGGCCGAATGTCTGCCTCGCCTTTGCCGACACCAGGGGTCAGAAATACGTTTCGATATCCGGGACGGCTGAAGTCAGCAACGACCGCGAACGCGTCAGAGATCTCTGGTCCACGGGCGCCAGGGCGTGGTGGGATAGTGCCGATGATCCCTCGATCCGTGTGTTGAAGGTGACGCCTGTCTTCGCCGAATATTGGGATAGCCCCGGCAGCATCATCAGCTACATCAAGATGGCAGCCGCCGCAGTCTCGAATACAAGACCCGACATGGGCGACAATGTAAAGGTCGAGCTTTAGCCTTTAGCCGCAGCCATGCCGCGCATATGTGGCGGCATGGCTTGCATCGGGCCCTGAGAAGGGGCGCGAATTGCTATTCTTCCCATTCCTCGTCATCGGCGGAAAGCAGATCCACCAGCGCTGCCACCTTGCCGGCGGGCAGATGGCGGCCTTCGCCGATCAAAGCCTCATCGCTGTTGACCCAAGCCCACGCCTCGGACAGTTCCGTCGGCGTTGCACCTGTCGCAATGATATCAGCGATAAGGGTCTCGTCTACAGGGCCGAGTACGGCGGTGACGTCTTGCGAGGTCAATGTCATGTCCTGCTCCTCTTCCTGTTTGTCAGACCATGAGCATCCCTGGAATATAGAAAGTCGGGGATGAACTTCCACCCGTGACCAGGCCGAAGCAACAGGAAATATTTCCCTCAATCGTTTGAAAGAACTAGATAAATATCTGTATCCCGGCAAAAAATTTTCCCAAAAGTTCTTCTGCAAAAGCTAGGAAGGTCGGCCTCGAAAACGCGCAGGATTCAAAGCGTCATCACTTTGGAAGCGCCGTCATACGACGAGAAAGCGCGCTAAGGGCCTGTTGCGGCGGCAAAGCTGGCAATCGCAGCATCCACTGCCCCGATGCCGATCAGACAATCGACCAGGATCGTAGAAGGCGCGAGCTGTCAGAATGTTGGGCCGACTGCGCCGTTCTTCAGCGTGAAATAAGCAAAGGCTGCTACGAAAAAAGCAATGATGGCCAAAATCGCCAGCAAACGCTTGAGCCAGGGAGGCGTTTGTCTCGGCGGTTTCGGCTTCGGACGGCGTTCAAATTTGACGACATTATCGGACATGACAATCGATTAGCGAAGATCAAACGGTTTGCCAATCCGGTACGGAAGTCGCCGGTGTGACGTTTCCAAAATTGGCCAGACTAAATGTTCCATTCATCCAAACTCTCAATCTTGTCCGCAACGCTTCGGGGTGGCGGATAGTCGATTGAAGCTCACAAATCCCGAAGGTGCCTTCTTGAATATCCTCAATAAAATTCGCCCCTGGAGCCCGCAGCAGCGTGCATTGATCGTCCCCTTCCCGGCAAAATGGGATCTGGCCGAACGCAAATCCGCGGCAACCAGCGCCGACGGCCCGATTGTGGCGTTTTTTACCGAAGGCAGTTTTTACGAACAGGAAAAGGAGCGTATGGCCCATTCGGCGGAGCGGATCGGGCTGAAGGTAGATGCAACGGCAGTGCCCAGCGCCGGCAGCTGGGTACTGAATGCCGGGCTGAAACCCGGCTTCCTTCTGCAGGAAAGGGCGAGGCTGCGCGGACCTATTCTTTATGTCGACGTCGATGCCGTCTTCCACCGCAATCCCTGGCCGGAGCTTCGTAAACTCGAATGCGATATTGCAGTCTACTATGAGTTCGATGCACGTCTTATCAGCGCGACCATTCTCATCAACGATACGCCTGGCGCGGCACAGCTCATCGAGCGCTGGCGGGAAGGATGTCTTGCCAAGCCTGACGTGTGGGATCAGGTGGTTCTGGAAGAAATCATCGCCGAGGACGTAGCGAGCGCGAAGCCCCAATTCCGTGTAGCCAGACTGCCTGCGTCATTCTGCTGGATATTCGATCGGGTCGAGAATGGTGCTGTCGGCGAGGTCTTCATCGAACAGCTCCAGGCAAGCCGCGAGGCGACCAAGCGCAAACGCTGGTTTGGCCGCATCGGCAAACGGCTGAAGCGCCGTCGCGATCGTGTCGAGGAAATCGAGCGCGTCCTAAACGGTGACAATTGAGGCAGGCTTCGAATGAGCCTGCTACACGATCAAACTCGATTCACAGCATGTCACCCAGCGTCCAATGGTTGTTCCATCGCGCATCGATCTCATCCTCGACGTTCTGATAGCGAATATCGGTGGAAAGGCGCAGTCTGCGCTGCCTATCCTGATTGGTGGTCGAGGCGTGGATCATGAATGGTGAATGGAGCATGATGTCGCCTGCCTCATAATCAGCGACCAGCCAGCGCGTGTCGAAGCGCTCAGCCATGTCGGGCAGATCTTTCGAAACCCAGCCACCCTCCGTCATATTGCGGTTGAACGCGCTGACACGCTCTTCGGGGCTGAGGTTCCTGTTCTTTTCGCCAAACTCCCGCTCCATCTCTAGGCCGATCGC
Source organism: Rhizobium sp. AB2/73 (assembly GCF_020871915.1). Taxonomy (NCBI): domain Bacteria; kingdom Pseudomonadati; phylum Pseudomonadota; class Alphaproteobacteria; order Hyphomicrobiales; family Rhizobiaceae; genus Rhizobium; species Rhizobium sp. AB2/73. Next base: position 1,095,735 of record NZ_CP067072.1, read on the forward strand.
GTGCGATCCCTTCAGATAGGTCAGCCCGCCCATTTCAACCGGGATATCGCCAATCGGTATCCATGCCGTGACGATCCGGCTGGTGCCGCCCCGAAGATAGACCAGATCATAATGCGCCGGCGTCGCCGTAACCGTTCCCGGCCGCACATGGCGCATGATCTTGCGCTTGTGCAGATAGGAGATGCCCGAGAGGAATTCATCCATGAAGCGCGAAAGACGCGGCTGCGCGCAAAAGCCCTCATAGGCGACCGAGCGCACGAGCGACATCAGACAACGATCGACCTCCCTGCCTTCCGGCGCCGAAGCGGACAATATTCCATCCCTCGGATCCGTTCCCTCCTCGATCAGCCCTGTCCTCGCCATGTGACCGAAGACCCAGCCGCGAAAATCGATCACGTCCTTGCGCGGCAGAAATCCCTTGAGCCATACATAGCCGTTCTCCTCGTAGAGCGTGCGGATTGCCTCAACACCGATGCCTGGATCGGTCGGGGTGAGATAACCGAGCCGATGGGGCGCAGTGGAGAGAACCTTTCCGTTGGCAACAAGGTTAAGTGCACCCTTGTCGGAAAGGAAGTTCTGCATGGGAATCGACATTTCACTCGCCTATGGTTTGATTTGATTGCCCATTGAATCTAGCAGCCAGCGATGTTTCACTACATGGACGAAAGTGATACTGGACTTTTCGCTCAAGATGACATCGACAACACATGCCATCTACCGCTCGCCACTTGCCGCCGCCGGAGGACTGGCCGTCACCGGCAGCGGCAGGCAGCACGCCATGCATGCCGTTAAAGCACGGAAGCTGCCGAGCTATGCTGTGGTGCTCGTCGAAAGCGGCCAGGGCTTTCTCGAAACGGATGCCGGCGGCCGCAGAAGCGTGAAAGGCCCGGCGCTCTTCTGGCTCTTTCCGAACCGCCAGCACTCTTATGGCCCCGACGCGCAAGGCTGGAGTGAGCGATGGGCGCTTTTCGAAGGCTCTCTCGTGCGCGACTTCCTGCGACTGCGCCTCATCAGCGAGCAGAATCCGCTCACCGCCCTTCGTAATCTCGATAATGTGCAGCGTCTCTTCGGCTCCATCCACGACGACCTTATCGAAGACACCAACCTATCGAGAGCCGCTGCTTCATCCGCTCTTCATCAGATCGTCATTCTGGCTGCACGGCAGGCGAGCCAGATCGCTCCCTCTCCTCGGCAAGGCTCGGATATCAGCGAGATCATCGAGGCGCTTCGCCAAAGAGCAACAAAAACCCTCGACATGGCGGCTTTCGCAGCTGAATACGGCATGTCGCCCGCCACGCTGCGCCGAAAAATCACGGCGGAAGTCGGGCTGCCGCCGAAGGGGTTTCAGCTTCGCGTGCGCATGGACCGTGCAAAGGAGTTGCTGACGATGACGGACGACAAGATCGAGATCATCGCCTCAAAAGTCGGATTCGATGATCCGTTCTACTTCTCCCGGCTATTCCATGAGCGCGAAAACTGCACGCCACGCGATTTTCGCGCCCGCTACCGGAGAAGCTGATCGATCAAGATAGGCCGAACACGTCGCAACGGCCCTTGTCAAGCCGCATCATTCCCCGACGGCGCTCGCTCCAAATTCCGGCGCCGCCAGGCCGCCGGTGCCTCCCCCACCCGCTTGCGGAAAAAGCGTGAGAAATAGGCGGGATCTTCAAAGCCTACTTCACGACCAATATCCTCGACGGAGCGAATGGTGAACATCAGCAGACGCTTGGCTTCCAGCAGCCGCCGGTCCAAAAGCATCTCCTTGACGCTGTGTCCGAACACCTCGCGCGCCGCCTTATCGAGCAGATGCGGCGTCGTGGCGAGCAGGTTGACATAGTTGCCGACCGGCCAATCGCTCTTGTAATGGCGGTCTATGGCGCTGCGCAACGCCAAGGCAAGCGTCACGGTCGGTGAAGCTGAAGGTAGCGCCGCGCTGCCGCCGAGCCGGTTCATCAGCGACAGCACGACGCCGATCAGCCCCAGCATGACCTTTTCGCTCTGGCCGCCGCGCTCGCGATATTCGGCGCTAACCATTTGCAGCAGCGTGTCGATCTTTTGCCAGGAAGGATCATCCGGTCGCGCCGTCAGAAAGGTCGGCATATCGAGGCTTAGGTCCACCTGGGGCACCAAAGCCTTTAAAGTATCGTCCGATATCGAGACGACGATGGCATCGGACTGATCATCGACATCGAATCCATGAATGATGTTGCTCGGCACGAAGCTGATCGTCGGAGCGGAAAAATTCCAAGTCCGATCCTCGATCCGGTAGCGACCACCGCCCTTGTACCAATAGGTGATCTGCCCCATCAACGGATGTTTATGAGACGCGACATGCCCGAAATGGAGCGTTTTACGGTCCATGACCGTTTCGACATGCAGGAATCCGACGTCCAGCGCCCGGCTCGGCACGCCATAGACAAAGAAATCAGGGATTTCGTTCTTCTGCGACATGCCGAAAAAAGTACCAGCGAATTGCCGCCTTTGTCCATGGTCGCGGCGAGGGTCCGGACGTAGCATTCATCACGATCTCAAGGGAGGAATACGAGATGCGAGCTGAAGATCACCGCAGCGACAAGACCCGTCCGTTTACCGGCGCCGAATACCTGGAAAGCCTGCGTGATGGCCGCGAAGTCTATATCAATGGCGAGCGCATCGCCGATGTGACTGCGCATCCCTCCATGCGCAACTCCGTCCGCTCGCTCGCCCGCATGTACGACGCGTTGCATGACGAGAAGACCAAGGAACGCCTGACCTCGCCGACCGATACGGGATCTGGCGGCTATACCCACAAATACTTCCGGGTGGCGAAGTCTTCCACCGAACTTGTCGCCCAGCAGGGCGCCATCGCCGATTGGGCGCGCATGTCCTATGGCTGGATGGGCCGCACCGCCGATTACAAGGCGGCCCTTATGAATACACTCGGCGCCAATGCCGACTGGTACGGCCCGTTCAAGGACAATGCGCTTTCCTGGCACAAGCGCGCGCAGGAATCCGTGCTCTTCATGAATCATGCGATCGTCAATCCGCCGATCGACCGCCACAAGCCCGCCGATGCCGTCAAGGACGTTTTCGTCCACATCACCAAGGAGACCGATGCCGGCATCTATGTCTCCGGTGCCAAGGTGGTGGCGACGTCTTCGGCGCTGACCCACTATAATTTCCTCGCCCAGAGTTCGGCGACGGTCACGGAAGACCCATCGCTTTCAGTCATGTTTATCGTTCCGATGAATGCGCCCGGGATCAAGATGTTCTGCCGCGTCTCCTACGAGCAGACCGCCAATACCGTCGGACATCCCTTCGACTATCCGCTGTCGTCGCGCTTCGACGAGAACGACGCGATCCTGGTGCTCGATAATGTCTTCGTGCCGTGGGAGGACGTGCTTGTGCTGCGCGACGCGGCAAAGATCCTCTCCTTCCACCCGGCCTCGGGCTTCATGCATGGCTATTGCTTTCAGGGCTGCACGCGTTTCGCCGTGAAGCTCGATTTCATCGCCGGATTGCTGGCCAAGGCGTTGCGCGCGACCGGCGGCGATGCCTTCCGCGGCAATCAGGCGGCACTTGGCGAGGTCATTGCGCTTCGCCACATGTTCTGGTCCTTCTCCAACGCCATGGCCTACAATCCGCAGCCTTGGGCGAATGGCGCGGTGCTACCGAACATGGAAGCAGCCCTGTCCTACCGCACCTTCATGTCGGAGGCCTATCCGCGTGTCATCGAAACGGTGCGCAAGGTCATCGCTTCGGGCCTGATCTATCTGCCCTCTTCGGCCAAGGATTTCGGTAATCCGGAAATCGACCGCTACCTCGCGCAATATGTACGCGGTTCCAACGACATGGGCCATATCGAACGCATCAAGATCATGAAGCTGCTGTGGGACGCCACCGGCACCGAGTTCGGCGGACGCCATGCCCTTTACGAGCTCAACTATGCCGGCGCCCCGGAGGAAGTCCGCCTGCAGGTGCTGAAGGGTGCCGAACGCGGCGGGCGGCTGAAGGAGATGGAAGCGCTCGTCGATCAGTGCATGAGCGATTACGACGAGAATGGCTGGACCGGAGATACGTGGCTGCCGCCTTTGGGTGACACCTCCCCCATCCGCAACGCCGCCGAGTGAGGATGTCGCCATGGAGGAGCAACTCTCGAAAACAGAATTTCGCAACGCCATGGCCAGGGTTTGCGCACCGGTGAATGTCATCACCACCAATGGCCCCGCCGGCCGCGGCGGCTTTACGGCAACCGCCATGTGCAGCGTCACCGACGAACCGCCGACGCTGCTGGTCTGCATGAACAGCCGCTCGGCGCAAACCAGCCTCTTCCTCGATAATCGCCGCTTCTGCGTCAATGTCCTGACGCAGGAGCATAAGGAACTGGCCGGCTATTTCGCCGGCCAACGCGCCGACATGGAGGAGCGCTATGCCGCCGCGGAATGGATCAACTTCCGCTCCGGCAGCCAGGCGCTTTCCGATGCCATCGTCTCCTTCGATTGCCGGCTGACGGAAGCGCGCCTCGTCGGCACGCACCATATCTTTATCGGTGAAGTGATGGATATCCGCAGCCGCAAGGATGGGCATGCGCTGCTCTATTTCGACCGCAACTATGTGCATGTGCCGACTCAGACGGGGAGCTTCGGCGGCTGAGTCCCACATGAACAGCTGTCTATCTCGTCAGCTGCAGCGGATCGCCGACTTTCATGCTTTCGGCGGTGCGAGCCACCTTCTCGGAGAAGGCTTCATGAATCGACTTCTCCACGAGCAGCCGGGAGCCGGCGACACAGACCTGGTCGGAATTGCAGAAGATGCCATAGGCGGAAACCTTGGCCGCCTGATCGATATCGGGCGCATCGGCAAAGACGATGTTCGGCGACTTGCCGCCAAGCTCCAGATAGACGCGCTTGAGGTTGCAACGCGCGGAATATTCCAAGAGCCGCCGTCCGACAGGGCCGGAACCGGTGAAGGCAAGCACATCCACTTCCGTGTGCAGCCCGCTCAAATTCGACGGCCTCGATGTGCCGAGTCCCGTTCCGGCAAGCAGAAAGCAAAGCCTCGTCCGACTGCCAGCCAACAGGCATTTTGCCAAACAGCATGCCGACGTGGTGAGCTGGATCGACGGCGTGCCGCTTGGCCAAAGTGGCGTGCCGCTGTCGCATTCGGCAGAGATGCAGGCGGACACCTTCTTTCGCATCGGACAGAGCACGGCGACCGGCTCGCGGGACGTCCGGAAATTCCGGGCAGTGTCGAGTGTCTGTCGCGTTACGTCAATGAAAGCCTGAAGATGGCAAGAGAGCTCGACTTTGCCGCTTGACATCTGCGAGATATTTATTAACGTGTTAAGTAATTGCGGTCTCGGGAGGACTCAATGCCACATCTCGCCATCGAATATTCGGCCAATCTGGAGGGGCGCGCCGATATCGGTGTGCTCTGCGAGCGGCTGCTGAAGACGGTCCTGGAGAGCGGCCTTTTCGAGGTTGGAGCCGTGCGGGTGCGCGCCTTTCGCGCCGAGCACTACGCCATCGCCGACAGGCTGCCCGAAAACGCCTTCATCGACTTGAACTTCCGCATTGGCAAAGGCCGCACGGAGGAAGAAAAGAAACGCACCGGCGAGGCAATCTTCGCCGCGGCGATCGACGTTCTCGGCCCGCTCTTCGAGACGCCGCATTTCGCCCTTTCGCTTGAGATTCGCGAGATCGATGCGGAGCTCAGCTGGAAGAAGAACGCCATCCACCCGCGGCTGCGCGGCAAGTGACATTCCCTTCGTCGGACGACATAACACCAAAGGAATAGACGATGTCCAAACTGCAGGAAAACATCGCAAAGGCGGAAGGCTTTCTCGCCCGTTTCAAGGATCGCGGCGTTCTCAACCGCATCAATGGTGAGGATGTCTCGGCCGATGACGGTTCCACTTTCGAGACCATCTCGCCTGTCGACCTGAAACCGCTTGCCGCCATTGCCCGCGGCAAGGCAGCCGACATCGATCGTGCGGCAAAGGCCGCAAAGGCTGCCTTCGCAGAGTGGGCCGCGATGCCTGGTGAAGCCCGCAAGAAGCTTCTGCATAAGATCGCCGACGCGATCGTCGCGCGCGCTGAAGAAATCGCCTTCGTTGAGTGCATGGATACCGGACAATCCCTGAAATTCATGGCAAAGGCCGCTCTGCGCGGTGCGGAAAACTTCCGCTTCTTCGCCGATCGCGCCCCAGAAGCCCGCGACGGCAAGACGTTGCGTGCCGAAGGTCAGGTGAACCTGACGACGCGCGTGCCGATCGGCCCAGTCGGCATCATCACGCCCTGGAACACGCCCTTCATGCTGTCGACCTGGAAGATCGCGCCGGCGCTTGCCGCAGGATGCACGATCGTCCACAAGCCGGCAGAATTCTCGCCACTCACTGCGCGCCTTCTAGTGGAGATCGCCGAGGAGGCCGGCCTGCCGAAGGGTGTATGGAACCTTGTCAACGGTCTCGGCGAAGATGCCGGTCGCGCATTGACCGAACACCCGCTGATCAAGGCGATCGGTTTCGTCGGCGAAAGCCGCACTGGCTCGATGATCATGAAGCAGGGCGCCGATACGCTGAAGCGCGTGCATTTCGAGCTCGGCGGCAAGAACCCGGTCATCGTCTTTGCCGATGCCGATCTGGAGCGCGCGGCCGACGCTGCCGTCTTCATGATCTATTCTTTGAATGGCGAGCGCTGCACGTCGTCCTCGCGCCTGCTGGTGGAGGAAAGCGTCTACGGCAAGTTCACCGCGATCGTTGCCGAGAAAGCCAAGCGCATCAAGGTCGGACATCCCCTTGATCCGGAAACCGTCGTCGGCCCGCTCGTCCATCCCGTGCATGAAAAGAAGGTGCTGGAATATATTCAGATCGGCCGTTCGGAAGGCGCGACGCTCGCCGCTGGCGGCGAGAAAGTCAACGGCCCTGGCGGCGGTTGCTATGTCTCGCCCACGCTCTTCACTGGCGCCAACAATCAGATGCGCATCGCTCAGGAAGAAATCTTCGGGCCGGTTCTGACCGCCATCCCCTTTAAGGACGAAGCCGATGCGCTGGCGCTGGCTAATGACGTCCAGTACGGCCTGACCGGCTATCTCTGGACCTCGGACGTCACCCGCGCCTTCCGCTTCACCGATCACCTCGAAGCCGGCATGATCTGGGTGAACTCGGAAAATGTGCGTCACCTGCCGACACCCTTCGGTGGGGTCAAGAGTTCCGGCATTGGCCGCGACGGCGGCGACTGGTCCTTCGATTTCTACATGGAAACCAAGAATATCGCCTTTGCCACCAAGCCGCACGCCATCCAGAAGCTCGGCGGCTGAACCGCAATACGCGCCAGAGCGGTTCAGCTTTTCGAGGAAGCGCAGAACCGCTCGAACTTTTCGTTTAACGCAATTCCGGACGGAAAACCGCTTCGCACTTTTCCTGGAAATTGCTCCAAGAGGAGGAACAAATGCCCCTGCCGAAACCCAATCTCTATCCGTCCTTCAACATCGTGCGTCTCAGCCATGTCGAATTGGGCGTTACCGATCTCGCCAAGTCCCGCGCCTTCTATGTCGATACGCTCGGCCTGCAGGTGACGGATGAAACAGCCGATACGATCTATCTCAGGGCAATGGAGGAACGCGGCCACCACTGCATTGTGCTGAAGAAATCCGACAAGGCCGAAGCCCGCGATCTCGGCTTCAAGGTCTTCAGCGACGAGGATCTCGACAAGGCTGCGCACTTCTTCAAGGGCAAGGATCTGCCGGTCGAATGGATCGAGCGCCCGTATCAGGCGCGCACCTTCCGCACCCGTGACCCGCACGGCATTCCCCTTGAATTTTATGGGAAAATGGACCGCCTGCCGCCGATCCATCAAAAATACGCCCTCTACAAAGGCGTGAAGCCGCTGCGTATCGACCACTTCAACTGTTTTTCGACCAATGTCGACGAAAGCGTCGCCTTTTATAACGAGCTCGGCTTCCGCGTGACCGAATATACCGAGGATGCGGAAACAGGCCGCCTTTGGGCCGCCTGGACGCATCGCAAGGGCGGCGTTCACGACATCGCCTTCACCAACGGCCGTGGCCCGCGCCTGCACCACACGGCTTTCTGGGTGCCGACGCCGCTCAACATCATCGACCTGCTCGACCTGATGGCGACGACGGGCTGGGTTACCAATATCGAACGTGGTCCGGGCCGCCACGGCATCTCCAACGCCTTCTTCCTCTATATTCTCGATCCCGACGGCCACCGCATCGAGATCTATTGCTCGGATTATCAGACGGTCGATCCCGATCTGGAGCCAATCAAGTGGGATCTCAAGGATCCGCAGCGCCAGACATTGTGGGGCGCACCCGCTCCCAAATCCTGGTTCGAACATGGTAGCCTGTTTGCCGGTGCGGAAGTGGCCGAGCCTGACCTGAAGGCACAGCCGATTATCGCGCCTTAAGCGTTATCCTTGAGAGCGGGTGAAAAACACCCGCTCCTCATCAACGTTCGAAAGCGCGAGGAGTCAGTCATGAATTTGAAAGACGCAACATTGTTCCGGCAGGCCGCATTGGTCGGCGGTGAGTGGATCGAAGCCCATCCATCCAACGCGATCAAGGTCGACAACCCGGCAACGGGCGAGATCATCGGCCTCGTTCCCAATCTGGGCGCTGCCGAGACCAAAAAGGCGATTGCCGCAGCCGAAGCCGCGCAGAAGGAATGGGCCGCCCGCACCGCCAAGGAACGCTCGGGCATCCTCAGGCGCTGGTTCGAGCTGATGATGGAAAACCAGGATGACCTTGGACGCATTCTGACGGCCGAACAGGGCAAGCCCCTGCCTGAAGCCAAAGGCGAAATCGCCTATGGCGCCAGCTTTATCGAATGGTTTGCCGAGGAAGCCCGCCGCGTCTATGGCGACATCATTCCCGGCCACCAGAAGGACAAGCGCATTCTGGTCATGAAGCAGCCGATCGGCGTGGTCGCGGCGATCACGCCGTGGAACTTCCCGAATGCGATGATCACCCGCAAGGCCGGCCCGGCCTTTGCCGCCGGCTGCGCCATGGTGCTGAAGCCTGCCTCGCAGACGCCGTTCTCGGCAATTGCAATCGCCATTCTTGCCGAGCGCGCCGGCCTGCCCAAGGGCCTATTCAGTGTTCTCACAGGCTCGGCCCGCGCCATCGGCGGCGAGATGACTGCGAGTCCCGTCGTGCGTAAGCTCACCTTCACCGGCTCGACCGAAGTCGGCGCCGAGCTCTACAGGCAGAGCGCGCCGACCATCAAGAAACTGGGCCTGGAGCTTGGCGGCAATGCGCCCTTTATCGTGTTCGACGATGCCGATCTGGATGCCGCCGTCGAAGGCGCGATGATCGCCAAATTCCGCAACAATGGCCAGACTTGCGTCTGCGCCAACCGTCTCTACGTGCAGGACGGCGTTTATGATACCTTTGCCGAAAAACTCTCGAAGGCGGCCGGCTCGCTGAAGACTGGTAACGGCTTCGATGAAGGCATCAATCTCGGCCCGCTGATCGACGAGGCGGCCCTTGCCAAGGTCGAAGAGCATGTCGCCGATGCGCTTTCCAAGGGCGGCCGCGTCGTCACGGGCGGCCATCGCCACCAGCTCGGCGGACGCTTTTATGAGGCGACGGTGCTTGCCGACGTGACTCCTGCCATGGCTGTAGCCAGGGAAGAGACCTTCGGGCCGGTGGCTCCCCTCTTCCGCTTCAAGGACGAGGCCGATGTGATTACCCAGGCGAACGACACCGAGTTCGGCCTTGCCTCCTATTTCTATGCCAAGGATCTCGCCCGCGTCTTCCGCGTCGCCGAAGCGCTCGAGTATGGCATGGTCGGTGTCAATACCGGCTTGATCTCGACGGCGGAAGCGCCGTTCGGCGGCGTCAAGCTTTCCGGCCTCGGCCGTGAGGGCTCGCGCTACGGCATCGAGGAATTCACCGAAATCAAATATGTCTGCCTCGGCGGCGTCGTCTGAGGTCAAGAGAAGGCCATGAAAGCATGACCCATCCCCGATTCCTGTCTTTTTCGAGAAGCGGCTGTCATGGCTACGGGCTCGCGGTCGACGGCGGTGTCGTCGACCTCTCGGCCCGCCATGGCGCGACATGGCCGACGCTGCGCGAAGTGATCGAAGCCGGTCGCCTCGTTCAACTCGCCGAGGAAGCCAAGACGTTGAAGCCGGATTTCGCGCTCGACGACATCCGCTTCGAAATTCCCATTCCGTCACCGGAAAAGATCATTTGCGTCGGGGTCAATTTCCCCGATCGCAACGAGGAGTACAAGGATGGGCAGGCCGCTCCTCCCAATCCCTCTCTTTTCATCCGTTTTCCGCGGTCTTTCACCGGGCATGATCAACCCCTGATCCGCCCGCCGGAAAGTCCGCAGCTCGATTATGAAGGCGAGGTCGTCATCGTCATCGGCAAAGGCGGTCGCCGCATTGCCGAGGCCGATGCCTTCTCGCATATTGCAGCTCTTTCGCTCTGCAATGAGGGCACGATCCGCGACTGGGTGCGGCATGCGAAGTTCAACGTCACCCAGGGCAAGAACTTCGACAATACCGGCTCGATCGGCCCGTGGCTGATCCCCTTCACGGACGCGGCCCAGATTGAAGACATAGCGCTCACGACCCGCGTCAATGGCGAGGTGCGCCAGAGCGACCGCACCAGCCGAATGATCTTCTCCTTCCGCAAGATCATCAACTACATCTCCACCTTCACTACGCTCGTTCCCGGCGACGTCATCGTCACGGGCACGCCGACGGGCGCCGGCGCCCGCTTCGATCCGCCGATCTGGCTGAAGCCTGGCGATGTCGTCGAGGTCGAAGCCGATGGCCTTGGCATCCTGAAAAATACCATTGCCGACGAGGTGCGCTGATGCTGTCGCAAGATGAAATCCAGGCTGCGGCCGAGAGCCTCGATCAGGCGGAGCGGACGCGTGTCCAGACAGGGCTCCTCTCGCTCAAGCATCCCCAGATGACGATGGACGATTCCTATGCCGTCCAAGCCGCCTGGGTGCAGAAAAAGATTGCGAGTGGCCGCAAGCCGATCGGTTGGAAGATCGGGCTGACGTCGAAGGCAATGCAATATGCCTTGAACATCAACATCCCGGATTCCGGCGTGCTCTTCGACGACATGGTGTTCGAAGATGGCGCGACCGTGCCGGCCGACCGTTTCATCCAGCCGCGCATCGAGGCCGAGATCGCCTTCGTCATGAAGGCGCCGCTCAAGGGCCCGAACGTCTCGATCTTCGATGTGCTGAACGCCACCGACTATGTGACGCCGGCTCTTGAAATCCTCGACACGCGCATACTTCGCGTCGATCCCGATACGAAAAGGGCGCGCACCATCGTCGATACCATATCCGACAATGCCGCCAATGCCGGCATCGTCACCGGCGGCCGAGCCGTGCGGCCGGGTGAGATCGATATGCGCTGGATGGGCGCGATCGTCAGCCGCAATGCCGAAGTGGAAGAAACCGGGCTTGGCGCCGGCGTGCTCAACCAGCCCGCACGTGGCATCGCCTGGCTTGCAAATCGGCTATCGCAATATGGCGATGGCATCGAAGCCGACCAGATCGTGCTTGCCGGCTCATTCATCCGCCCGATCGAGGCGCGGCATGGCGATACGATTAACGCAGATTTCGGTCCCTACGGATCGGTCAGCCTGTTTTTCGCATGAAGGAGTGAAGCATGCCTGCGCCGAAGATCCCAATCGTGACATAGCCATCAATGCCGAGGTCCGTGAGCAGGGCCGGCACGGCACGCAGCAACAAACCGGCGATGACGGCGCCGTACCAGTTGAAGACGCCACCGACGATGGCAAGTGCGAAGAGATTGAGGCTCTCGAAGGCGCCGAAGGCACGCCCGTCGAGCTGACCGACATTGCCTGCGAGCAATCCACCCGCAAGACCGGCAAGAAAGCCGCTCAACGCGAAAGCCCAGGCCCTGTAAATGAGCACATTGACGCCGCTTGCAACCGCAACCGTCTCGCCTTTGCGGATCAGCGCCCATGCACATTAACGAAATAGAAGGGGTCTCATTCCCCGCCGGCCGGGCCGTTCTCCAATTTCAGCGAGGCAAGCTCCTCCAGCATATCGAGGAGCTTCTCCACCCGCTCCTCGCCGAAACGGGCATCGATGTCGGCATAGACTTTCTGGCTTTCCGGCATGACGTCCTCGACGATCGCCTGCCCTGCCGGGGTGATCTGCAGCAATACTCTGCGTCCGTCGGCATCATCCTTGTGCTTGGTGATGAAGCCGCGCTCCTCAAGCGAGCGGATCATGCGCGTCAGGCTCGGCGCTAGAATGGATGCCTTGTCGGCCAATTCGGTCGCGTCGAGCTGGCCGGCTTCATAGAGGACGCGAATGACACGCCACTGCTGCTCGGTTACATCATGCGCCGCCAGGATCGGCCGGAAATGGCTCATGACCGCTTCCCGGGCGCGCAGAAGTCCGATCGCCAGCGAGCGGCGGCGATCGCGCAGCGGCCGCTTAGCTTGTTTTGCTGCGGTTTCAGGTTCGAGGCGCGGCCTCACGCCACTGTCTGTTCTGTTTTGCATCTTTTGCATGTTCGCTTCGATTACGGCCCTCACTGATTAACATGAGAATCATTCAAAGCAAGGCGATCGCATGACATCGGTCAAAGCCGACGGCAAGGATTGTCGCCGCGCGGCGCGCTTTCTCGCAACGGACTATGGCACCTGCACGAGGCGGCCGCTGCCTCTGATTTCGGAACGTCGCAGCACCGGATGTCCGTAGAGTTCGATATTGCCGCTTCCGCTGATCGAGATGTCTGCATCCGCCGCAGCGGCGACTTCCGCATCGCCGCTGCCGTGAATTCTGATCTTCACGGATTGAGCGGCCAGGCCCTTGAGGCGCGCAGTGCCCGAACCCGATACATCCAGATCGACCGAGCGTGCGCTTCCCGTGGCCGTGACGCTGCCGCTTCCGGAGATCCTCAGGCGCAGATATGCCTGATCGAGCTGCGACAGAGCGAGATCGCCGCTGCCCCGCACCCTCCAATCAGTGACGACGGTCCTGACAGGCTGACGTCGAATTTGGCGTTGGACCAACCCGGATTGCAATCCATGCTCAGCCTTCCGCCCTCGATCCGCACATGATCGAGAAGCGCGGGATCGCCGGTGATGACGGCCTCCGCCTTTCCGCCCGGTTGATAGTGAACGGAGGCTGGGATATCGATCGTCGGGCTGCCACTGGAGCTGAAAGGCAGGATAACCTGCTGTCCGCCGGATACCGCGGATCCGCAGCTGGATTGCATGCCACCCCACCCAGCGGGCCAGACCCAGTCTCCCCGGCGACTACCGCCATCGCAATCATTGACCCACGATCCTCGCATCAAGGCAGTCGTTGTAGCTGACCCGTTGAGCATCGTCTTCCAGACCATGGACAGCGTGAAAGATGTCAAAGTTCCGCTTCAGCTTTGGGGCTCGGAACTTGGAGGAGGTGGTGGAGCATCTCCCGAAAATATCGCGACGCTTGCGCGTCTATTGCCGGAAAAACCTGATTTTCGGATCGTCCCCAATGCCGTGCATTTGTCGTTTCTGACGCCTTGCCCGGAAATACACCCATCGTCCGATGACTGCATCGACGCGCCGGGGTTCGATCGCCTCGCGTTTCATAGGCAGTTCAACGCCGCGGTCGTCGCATTTTTCCGCCAGCACCTGATGAAACCGTAACAGCGAAGATGCCCGCGTATCGAACGCCATCGAATTATGCGCAGACATTATCAGTGTTGAAACTCGTCCGCGAATCCGATCAGATCAAGACATGATGAAAACGATACGCATCGCGGCGGCTCTGGTGTTGCGCGCGGACGGGAAGACATTGCTCGTGCGCAAGCGCGGTACCGCCTCCTTCATGCAACCTGGCGGCAAGGTGGAACCGCAGGAGACGCCGGAAACGGCGCTGATCAGGGAACTCTTCGAAGAGCTCGGGCTGACGGCAGAGGCTAAGGATCTGACTTTCCTTGGCGGTTTCCAGGCGCCAGCTGCCAACGAACCGGACCATACCGTCGTTGCAGATATATTCCGCCTGCATTTGGGCGATACGGCAATCACGGCAGCGGCAGAGATCGAAGAGATCCGCTGGGTATCACCTCAAGATCCGGGAGACATCACCATGGCGCCGCTGACCGAACATCATGTCCTGCCATTCCACCGGCAACAGTCACATCCACGGTGTGACTGACATCCAACCAAGGCAAGGCGAAGCCGGCAGGTCCCGCACCGTTCTTGGCAAACAGATATTTGAACGCCGGCGCCTCGCATCTCCTGAAGGCGCGCAGTTTGAATATTGTGGTAAAATGAGAATATGACAGTTCTAAACTTCTGTCGCCTGATATTTACTATGAAAACAAACCAAGGAAGAAGAATATCTAAAGTCACGTCAATTTTTATTGAAAGAAAAAACAACATTGGATACATAAATAAAAAACATTGCGTGAGGCCGAAAATGAGAAAGGAAAATGCTGCCAGCCATGAAAGGTATCTTGAGCTCACGAGCAAGATTGTCTCTGCCTACGTACTTCGCAATGCGACCACGCCGGAAGATCTACCCAGGCTCATCACGGAGACTTATTCTGCGCTGACAGGCTCTCAGCAGGCCGCCCCATCAACGACGGCGGTGGAAAAGCTGTTGAAGCCGGCCGTGCCGATCAAGAAATCCATAACAGACGACTATCTGATCTGCCTCGAAGACGGCGGAAAATACAAGTCGCTCAAGCGGCACCTGAACAGCAAATACGGTCTGACGCCCGAAGAATATCGAAGGAAATGGGGCTTGCCCGCGGATTATCCGATGGTCTCGGCGTCCTATGCGGCCACACGATCGACGTTGGCAAAGCAGGCTCTCCTGGGCCATGCGAAAAACCTGGCCGACATTCCTCCGGCGGTCGAACCACCACGGCGCCAGCGGAATGCCGGCTAATCCGGATCGTTCGTCACGCACCATAGCCATGCCGCCCGTTTCTTGAACGGGCGGTTTGCTTTTTGCATGAACGAAATCGAGCGCGGGCGGGGGGCATGAATTCAGGACCGCCCCTTGGCAGTGGGCCGGCACCTCATGATTTCGCTCGCCAGCCTGGATGTGCGATCCGCTCGCAGCCGTTAGGGCGTTTCGATCGTCCTGGCATTGACCGTGATGGCGCGGCCGGCGAACCAACCGTTGATCGCGGCACCGAGGCCAAGCAGCAGGAATAGGACGGAGCTCCATGCGAAGCTTCCAGTCCAACCATGGATCATGCCGACCACGAGCGGACCGATCGCAGCAAGCAGGTAACCCACGAACTGCGCCATGCCGGAGAGATGCGCGGCAACATGTGCATCGGGCGAACGCAATACGATGACGGTCAGCGCCACCGCGATCAACCCGCCCTGGCCGATGCCCTGAAGCACGGCCCAGAACCAGACTGTCCAGAGCGGAGCAAAGAGCAGCCCCAGCAAGGCAACGACGGCAATTGTGCAGAGGATGACATTGATCGCGCGCTGATCCCTACCCCTGACGGCGATATGAGGCGCCACCAAGCAGGCGGCCGCCTGTACCATGACCGAGGCAGATACGATGACGCCAGCCGTCACGCCGTCGAGACCACGTTCACGCAGAATGGGTACCAGCCAACCAAAGACGCAATAGGCAAGCGCCGATTGCAGTCCCATGAAAAGCGTTACCTGCCACGCGATGCGGTCGCTCCACAAACCGGTAACACGAAAGCCGGCGCGCCGCGCCTGGCTGCGCGCACCGATTACCTGCGGCAGCCAGAGAAGTCCGACGGCAAAGGCAGGCAAGGCCCAGACGGCCAGCGCGCCGCCGAGCGAACCGCCGAGAGCATGTTCGATGGGAAGTGTGAGCCCCGCCGCACTCGCAGCTCCCGCGCATAGCGCCATCGTATAGCAACCCGTCATGAGCGCCGCCCTATCGGGAAAATCGCGCTTGACCACGCCGGGCAGCAGCACATTGCCGATAGCAATGCAGGCGCCGGCCAATGCGGTGCCCAAGAACAGCAGCGAAATCGAAGAAAAGCCCCGCAGCGCCGTGCCCAGCGCGAGCAGGAGAATGACACCGAGCAGGACGCGCTCGGTCCCCACGCGCTGCGCCAGCCTTGGCGCAAGCGGGGAGAACAGTCCCATGCAGATAACGGGCAAGGTCGTGAGAATGCTGGTGCCGAAAGTGGAGAGAGCAAGCCCGGTCCGTATCTCAGGCAAAAGCGTCGACGCGCTCGAAAAGACCGGCCTCAGGTTAAAAGCGATAAGCACAAGGCTCGCACCCAGCAAAAACCTGCCGATCGGCGACTTGCCTCCATGCGGCAGCGGTGCGGGAATTTCATCGGTCTCTGCGTCGATCAATTCGATCGAGACGGGATTTTGCGAGGGCATGGTCATGACATAAGCAGCCGATCAAGAGTAGCGACGATGGGAGCCATGAAGCGGCGCACAGCTCTATCGGCCGCTTCGGGGCTGCCGGTTTCGATGGCGTCGACGATAGCGATATGCGCCTGCATATCAGGCTCGGGGATATCCTCGCCGAGCGTCGCCTCGATGGTCTCGGCAATCGACAGAGAGAAGAACTCGTAGATTTCGATCATCGCCCTGTTCTGCGAGGCCGCGACGACAGCCTTGTGGAAGGCAAGGTCACGCTCGATGAACGCCGCCTTGTCGCCGCCGGCATAGTTGCCGCGAGCAACCAGCAAGGCGCGCAATTGCGAAACGGCTTCAGGGGAATGACGTAAGGCGGCAAGCCGTGCGGCCTCGACCTCCAGTGCAAGCCGGGCCTCGAACTGGTCTCTCAATCCGGCGCGGCGTGCCATGTCCAGTGGCCGAGCAACATCTGCGTTCGACCGGACATAGGTCCCGGATCCTTGCCGCGTCTCGAGATACCCCTGGGACACCAGGACCCTCACCGCCTCACGAACCGTGCCGCGGCTCACAGACAGCATGGACGAGAGGGAGGCCTCGTTGGGCAGCTTTTCGCCGACGAGCCAGCGGCGGCTGGTAATCTCGCTGCGAATTGCCTCCACGGCCGTATCCGCAAGCGTCGTTTTGGTCAGAGCGCGCATGACTGGATTTCATCAAGTCATCGGATGACTTTATCACTTAGTCAATCGACCATCTTCAGTCAATATATTTTCAGCAAGGCGAACGTTCTGTTGGCTACGGCGATGTGGCGGCGATGGCGAAACCGAGGGCGAGGATGCAAGTAGGCGGATCCGGGAGTCAGAGCACCCGAAAACATGGCGAAGAGCTTGCGGCAGATTTGACGCTGGCTGGAGCTTCTCGGAATGAAATAATGCCTTTCCTATGGCATGAAATCCCTATTCGATGGCGCCCGAACGAGCCATGGCCGCTAGGCCGATCGCCGCTACCAGGGAGAATGCCGCCGGGAGGTAGAAAACGTTCGGAAGCCCGAGATAGGCAACGCCGACACCTCCTACACCGCCGCCAAGGGCGCTGGCGAGCGCCGAGGAGCTCATGAAGATCGCCGAAGCCGTCGCGACTGCATTCGGGAGCAATCTTTGAGCAACGATCAGTCCGAGGACCATGTAGAGGCCCCAGACTGCGCCCATCAGCATCTGGCCGGCAAACATGCCCATGGCCGTCGGCCAAGCCGCAAAACAGAGGTTGGCCATGACGCCGCAGATCGCGGCGACACACATCATCCATAAGATGCCGATCCGTCGCGCCAGCACGACACTGAAGGGCATGAGGATGAGTTCGATGAATGGCTGCGTTCCTATCACCGAGCCCTGAATGGAGGGATCAAGCTTGAGCTGGTCCTGCATATAGAGCAGCAGGAATCCGTATTTGATCGGCTCGCCGGCATAGACGAGGACGTAGAGACCTGTAAAGGCCAGCAGCGGCAGCATCTCGGACCAGTCGACGTGACCAACGGCATCGGTCTTCTTGTCGGCTCGCTGCCCCGGACCAACAAGCGCATGTAGTGTTCCGAGCGGCAGGATCTGCGCGAAGAAACAGATCGCCGTTCCCCACAACATGGCGCGAAGCCCGATTTCGACAGCAAACCAGGCGCCAAGAAACGGCCCGATGACCCAGCCCGCGGTCAAAGCCATGCGGATGATGGCCACGACGCTGTCATTCGCACCGGCACCCTTGACTTTGAGATCATCATGGATGGCGGTGAAGAGCTGCGAAGTGGCAGATCCGGAAAAACCCAGAATGACGGTGCCGATCACGAACGGCATCCATGGTTGCGTCGAAAGGGCGATCCCCGCCCAACCAACAGCGCCGGCAACGGCACAAAGCCGAAAAAGACCGAGACGCCTTCCAGTTCCGTCGGAATAGCTGCCAACAAGATAGCCGGCAATCGGTGCGGTGAGACCGGTCAGATAATAGAGCCCCGCCACTGGCAAGGACGCCCCAAGTTCCTTGACGAGGAAAAGAACGATCTGCGGCAGCGAGGCGGATGTTGCAAGCCCGGAGAGAAACAGCGCAAGCGTCGCGCCGCGATACAGCGGCGAAACCCATACCTGCTGGATCGCCGTGGCCCCGCTGGAGGCCGTCGGGGATTGCGCGTCCATAGCCCATCCATCTTAACGGTTGTCGAAACGAGTTGCCGGTTGATCGGCGGGACGCCCTGATCGATTGCAGCAAAAGCGAATTCTGCTGTCCGACGGACCTCACGCCT
Source organism: Rhizobium sp. AB2/73 (assembly GCF_020871915.1). Taxonomy (NCBI): domain Bacteria; kingdom Pseudomonadati; phylum Pseudomonadota; class Alphaproteobacteria; order Hyphomicrobiales; family Rhizobiaceae; genus Rhizobium; species Rhizobium sp. AB2/73. Next base: position 1,114,342 of record NZ_CP067072.1, read on the forward strand.
ACGTCCGGGGTGTTGCATATCCTTCGATCAAAGCGGATCGGGAGGCAAATGGTTACATGGAGCTTGGTCAGAGATTGTCCACACCATTCATCATATCAATGACGGTAACCGGATCAGCCCGGCATTGCTCTCGAATAGGCTCCCAGAATGAAGCGTTCGGCTTGGAACAGATATTTCTCCAGCGCGTCGGCAGCACTCGCTGGCGCCCCCTCCTCCAGATGCGCAAGAATGGTCGCGTTCTGGCCGACATAGGGAGCGTGCAGATATTCGGGATCGCGGATCAGCCCGAAGACGAGGCGCAGTTCAAGCGAGATCTGCGCATAGAAGGCCGAAAGCCGAGGACTATCAGCAAGCTCGACGATCGCGGCATGAAAGGCGATATCGGCGCTGCCGACCTCCAGCCATTCGCCTCGGTCACGATGCAGCACGGCAGCCTCGATGGCGGCACGCATCTTGTCGACGCTCGGATGGCGATGATGCGCGCTGGCAAGCGCCGAACACTCGATCAGCCGGCGAATATGGAAGATATCCATGATCGTGGAGATGCTCGGCGTGGACACGAAGACGCCGCGATTGGCTTCGTGACGCAGCAGGCCCTCCTTCGTCAGCAGCCGGAAGACTTCGCGCAGCGTGTTGCGCGAGACCTGTAGCTCCTCGCAAAGAGCTGCTTCGGACAGGTGGCTACCCGGCGATAGCATACCGCTGATCACGCGCTCGCGGATGCGGGCAGCCGTCAGTTCCGCCAGCGTCTGCCCCGCCTCAGTGACCGATGTCGGTTCGATGCTCGCAAGATTTGTCTGCTTCATTTGCTCTCCCGGCGCCTGCATTCAATCGTCTTCGATGTCCGGCCATATCAGGCGTTTGCTGAGAAGCGTACAGCGTTCTCATGCTTGTCTGCAGCAGTCGCACCACCCCAACGGCAAGTCCGCTGGACGATTTTATGCAGGTTTGTCCCCATTTTTGATTGGCAACACGAAAATTGTTGAACAATATAGACCAGATTGTTGTTTGATGCTATCTCAAGCCCAACAAATATAATGGGAACGCGGATACAGATGTTCATAAGACGCCTGTTTTGTAGAAAAACATCGCCAGCCTTTGCCAGGCCGCAACGGGTGTCCGCATGAGCATGCTACTATCCGGCCGTGGCGGCGATCCCGGTGAGCGCACCTGCATCATCGACGCAAAGTGTGACACGGCAATCGTCTCCGATGCCATGAACGACCTGCCCAATATCGAGGTAAGCGCATGACGGCTGCTACAGGCGACAACAAACCGCTTCTGTCTGTAGCGGATCTGACTGTGCGGTTCGGCGAAAATCGCGTCGTCGAAGGACTTTCTTTCTCGGTGGAGCCGGGGCGAACGCTCGCAGTTGTCGGCGAATCCGGCTCCGGCAAATCCGTGACCTCGCTTTCGGTCATGCGGCTTGCCGATATGATGGGCGCGCGCTTCGAGACTGGCAGCATCCTCTTCAACGGCAAGAACCTGCTCAAACTCTCGCAGAAGGAGATGCGCGCAGTTCGCGGCAAGGAGATCGCCATGATCTTCCAGGAGCCGATGACCTCGCTCAACCCTGTCTTCACCATCGGCGACCAGATCTGCGAGGTCCTTCTCCTTCACGAGAAGATCGGCAAATCCGCTGCCATGGGGGAAGCGCAGCGCCTGCTGGAGATGGTGCGTCTGCCGGATGCGCAGGCACTGTTGAACCGCTATCCGCATCAGCTTTCCGGCGGCATGCGCCAGCGCGTGATGATCGCCATGGCGCTTGCCTGCCGCCCGAAGCTGCTGATCGCCGACGAGCCGACGACTGCCCTCGACGTGACGATCCAGGCGCAGATCCTCAACATCATGCGGGACCTGCAAAAGGATCTCGGCATGGGCATGATCTTCATCACCCATGACATGGGGGTGGTGGCCGAAATGGCCGACGATGTCGTAGTTATGTGGAAGGGCAAGAAGGTCGAGGAAGGCCCGGTTCGCGAGATATTCGCCAATCCCAAGCACCCTTATACGAAGGCGCTTCTCGCCGCGGTGCCGAAGCTTGGCAGCATGACCGGTCAGGATTTTCCGAAGCGCATGCCGCTGACCGTCCTCGACGGCGGCGAGCCGAAGATCGTCGGTGAGGAACGGGTCCAGAATACTGCCCGCTACGACCAGCAGCCGCTCCTGTCCGTGCGCGATCTCTTCGTGCGCTTCGATATCAAGAAGAATATATTCGGCAAAGTTACGCATCGCTGCAGTGCCGTCCAGAAGGTCGCTTTCGATATCCATCCCGGTGAAACCCTGGCCCTCGTCGGCGAGTCCGGCTCCGGCAAGTCGACGATCGGCCGCACCATCCAGCAACTGCAGAAAGCGCGTTCGGGCGAAATCACCTTCAACGGCAAAAGTTTTGCCGCCATGTCGGCGCTGGAGCGATTCCGCCTGCGGCGCGACGTGCAGTATATTTTCCAGGATCCCTTCGCCTCGCTCGATCCGCGCAAGACGGTCGGCTTCTCGATAGCGGAACCGATCAACACCCATGGCATCATCTCCGGATCGAAAGAGGTGCGTCGCCGTGTGGACGAGCTTCTGGAGCGCGTCGGCCTGACGCCGGCTTATGCTGATCGCTATCCGCACGAGTTTTCCGGCGGCCAGCGTCAGCGTGTCTGCATCGCCCGCGCACTTGCCTCCGATCCGAAGCTCATCATTGCCGACGAGGCGCTTTCCGCGCTCGACGTGTCGATTCAGGCCCAGATCATCAATCTCTTGATGGATCTCCAGGCGGAACGCGGGCTCGCCTATCTGTTCATCAGCCATGACATGGCCGTCGTGGAGAAAATCAGCCATCGCGTCGCCGTCCTCTATCTGGGCCAGATCATGGAAATCGGCAGCCGCCGCCAGGTCTTCGAAACACCGATGCATGCCTATACGCAGCGCCTTCTCTCGGCCGTTCCGATCGCCGATCCGACGCAGGAGCGCAGAACCACCTTGCTGGAGGGCGAGATCCCCAATCCCGTCCGCCGCGTCGGCGACGAGCCGCCGATCCTGGCTCACGAGGAAATCACCTCAGGCCACTTCATCGCCAAGAGCGCCTGAACGACCACCAACCACCGCATCGATCTGAAGAGGAAACAGGTTCAATGAAAACAATGAAATGGGGATTGAAGACCGCTCTGACCGCACTCATGATATCGAGCGTCGCCATCAGCGCCACTCCTGCCTTCGCGGCCGGCAAGCTGACGGTTTCGTCGTCGCAGGATCCGGGCAGCTGGGATCCGATCGACACGTTCCTTGTGGCATGGGCCGCCGTTTCGACCAACATTTTCGACGGCCTCACCTATCGCGGGCCTGATCTAAAGCTGGTCCCGGGCCTTGCCGAATCCTGGGAAGAGCTGGATCAGGGCAAGCGTATCCGTTTCAAGCTGCGTCACAACGTGAAATTCCATGACGGCGAGCCCTTCAATGCCGAAGCGGTGAAGTTCACCTTCGACCGCCTGCTCGGCGAACAGGGCGCCAAGGGACCGCAGCGCTCGAACTACACGGCTATCGAAAGCGTTGATATCATCGACGACTACACGGTCGATATGAAGCTGAAAACGCCCGATCCCGTGCTTTTGACGAAGCTTGCCGGCTATGGCGCAATGATCGTTCCTCCGAAATATATCAAGGAAAAGGGCGAGGATTACTTCAACCTCAATCCGGTCGGCACCGGCGCCTTCAAATTCGTCTCCTATACGCCGAAGGTGAACATCAAGCTCGAAGCCAATCCTGATTATTGGGGCGGCGCACCAAAGCTCTCCGAACTGGAATACCGCTTCATCAGCGAGCCGGCGACCGCCGTTGCCGAGCTTCAGGCCGGCCGCGTCGATATCGTCATCCCGCCGACCATCCCGATCGGCATGCTGCCGGTCATCCAGGGCGATTCCAAGCTCGAAATCGCCAGCGTTCCCGGCCCGACGGTCGATGCACTGCGCTTCAACACCCGCGACGGCATTACCGCCGATCCTCGCGTGCGCAAGGCCATCATCATGGCTGTCGACCGCGACACGATCGTCAAGTCGATCCTTGCGGGCCAGGGCACCGAGATCGTCAGCTTCCAGAATTCGCTGTCCTTCGGCTACGATGCCGATCTGAAGCCGTTTCCCTATGATCCGGCAGGCGCCAAGAAGCTGCTCGCCGAAGCCGGTGTGAAGCCGGGCGCGGCATTGCAGATCGACATTCGCGGCAACGACGCGACCATGAACGAGGTGGCGCAGGTCGTGGCAAGCTATCTGCAGATGGTCGGCCTCACCGCCACCATCAAGCCGTATGAAACCAACGTTCTGCTGAACGATATCATCCCGCAGGGCAAGACCGGCGCGATGTTCCAGCAGAAGTGGGGCGGCTGGACCTTCGACTACGACAACACTGCCTATTCCATGTATCACTCCGGCGAAAAGTGGAACCCTTACGAAAAAGATGCCGCTCTGGACAAGCTCTTGGAATCGCAGCGCCCGCTCACCGATCGCGCCGAGCGCGAAAAGGTGCTGAAGGACATCGGCAAGTATGTCGCCAACAAGGCGCTCGAACTGCCGCTCTACAACAGCAATGCGATCTACGGCGTCAGCAAGCGCGTCAAGGGCTTCGTGCCCGCTCCGGATACCCGCATCAAGCTGAACGAAGTCACCGTCGACTAATCATCAAGCATGACGCCGTCGGCCCGGCCGGCGGCGTCATCCGAAAGCTCTCGGGGTAAGAACGTGGCCGGTTTTCTCATCAAGCGATTGCTGCAGGCGATTTTCGTCGTAATCGCCATCACCCTTCTCGTCTCATTCGCCATCCGCCTCACCGGCGACCCTGCCGTGATGATGTTTCAGGGCGGCGGCAGCATGACCGAAGACGACCTGGCCCGTATCCGCACAGCCCTTGGCACGGATCAACCTTTCCTCGTGCAGTATTTCACCTTCCTAAAGGGGTTGCTGACGCTCGATTTCGGCCGCAGCTTCACCGGCGGTACGCCGGTCTCGCAACTGATCGCCAATGCCCTGCCCGCCACGCTGCTGCTCGCCTTCATCTCGATGGTGGTATCGATCGCGCTCTCCATCCCACTCGGCATCAAGGCGGCGACCGCACGCGGCAAGACGGCGGACCAGGTGATCCGCGTTCTCTCGCTCCTCGGCCTCTCCTTCCCGAACTTCTGGCTGGCGCTGATGATGGTGCTATTGTTTTCCATCACGCTCGGCTGGCTGCCGCCAAGCGGCATGGTCGGCATTTCGAGCTACGTCATGCCGGCCGTGACGATGGGCGTGATCCTGACGGCGACCAATGTGCGCCTGGTGCGCACCGCCATGCTGGAAACGCTGCAATCGCAATATATCATGGTCGCGCGCGCCAAGGGCCTTACCGAAAGCAAGGTGCTCTACAAGCACGCGTTGCGCAATTGCGCGATACCGCTCATCACCTATTTCGGCATCCAGTTCGGCGGGCTGCTCGGCGGCATCGTCGTCATCGAGCGCGTCTTCAACTGGCCCGGCCTCGGCACGCTGGCATTCGACGCCGTCGGCGCCCGCGACTACCCGGTCTTGCAGGGCGTCATCACCGTGCTGGCGCTCTTCATCGTCGGCGTCAATCTCCTCGTCGACATCGCCTATGGCCTCGTCGACCCACGTATCCGCACGGAGTAACGCCGATGGCCGCCACAGTTTCTCACCGTTCGCGTTTCTACAGCTTCGAATTCATATTCGGTGTATTGCTCACGGCTGTCATTTGCCTTGCCGTGCTTCTCTCCGACGTACTTTTTCCGGGCGGCGCGGAAAAGATCGATCTGATGGCAAGGCTTGCAAGGCCCTTCGCCAGCCTCGCCCATCCTTTTGGCACTGATCCCCTCGGCCGCGATGTGCTGGCCCGCGTCGTCGCCGGCGGCAAGATATCGCTGACCGTCGGCCTCACCTCCGTGATCGGTGGCGTGGTTCTCGGCGTGCTGGTAGGGCTTGCCGCAGGCTACTATCGCGGCATCTGGGATATGCTGCTGATGCGCTTTGCCGACGTCCAGCTTGCCATGCCCTTCATTCTTCTGGCGATCACCTTCATCGCCATTGTCGGCGGCAGTCTCACCAACACGATCATCCTGCTGGTCGTATCGCAATGGGTGCAATATGCGCGCCTCGTGCGCGGCTCGGTGCTGAGCCTGCGCGAACGGGAATTCATTCTCTCGGCGCGGGCGATCGGCGTCAAAGACTGGCGCATCATCTTCCAGCATCTGCTGCCGAACCTCATCGGACCGGTGATCGTGCTGATGACGCTCAACATTGCCAACAATATCCTTCTGGAAAGCAGCCTCACCTTCCTCGGACTGGGCGTCGACCCGACCATTCCGAGCTGGGGCGGCATGTTGGCCGATGGCCGCACCTATCTGCAAACCGCGTGGTGGGTCAGCCTCTTCCCCGGAGTCGCAATCCTTTTGACCGTACTTGGCCTCAATCTTCTTGGCGACTGGCTGCGCGACAGCCTCGACCCAACAGGCAGAACGACAAGGTAAGACATCATGACTGTGATTTTCGAGAGAAGTTTTGAGCGCACGCTGTCGCGCCTTGTCGCCGATGCCAGACCCAGCCAGAACTTCGAGGCATGGACTTTCGATGATAGAGAAAGCCGCCAGCAGGCTGAACGTGAGCTGGCGGAAAAAGGCATAAAGGCCCGCATTCGCAGCGCCTACAAGCCACTGGTAAATGCGTTCATCGAGGAAATCGACCTGCATGATGTGAATGCGATCGAGATCCGTTATCCGGTTCATCCCAACGCACCGGAAAACCGCTTCCGCCTGGAAGCCTATCCGCTCGCGGCAATGGTGGGAACCCGCGAGATCACCTTTGCCGCAAGAGCTGACAGTGGCTTTCACTATGACGTTCTGTTGAAAAGCAAAGCCGGTGAAGAGCGCCAATTGAAGGTGCTGGCGCCCAATCGCATCCATATCGATGCCGCCAGCGAGACTAGCGTTTCCCCGACCGGCTGGCTGATCAGAGATGACGGTGCGGCGGGCGAACGGTTGAGCACCGATTATGAAGAACTTTTCGAAGAGACGATCGCTGCGATAACTTGTTTCGACTGGGGCGCAAGCGAACCCTATTTCGAGGAACTGAACATTCGCGTTGCCCTGCCGATGCTGGACGAGGCCTTGTCCGTCGGCGACGAAGTCATGAGCCTTCGTGAGGCGCTGCATGAGGACTTTTATTTCTCGCTGCTCGAATTCTTCCAGAAGAAATCCGGCCGCCCGCTCGGCGATCGCGGCTTGAAGCCGGGGCAGATTGTTCCGCAGATCCTGCAGTCCTCTGGCCAAATCTCTGTCAAAGTCGAAACGCAGCCGCTATCCACTCGCTCCTGGGATGGCCCGGAGCAGCAAATCGAGACGGCAATCGAACCTCTAGCCGTGCAGCAGATCGAGGCCGAGCTTAACAAGATCGGCGGCGAAGCATTCGAGGCCGTCACACGCTCCGGCCGCACAGTTCGAGCGCGCTACATCAAAGGCAGCGACGCGGCCGTGATGATCAGCGGTGGGCAACACGCCAACGAGACGACCGGGGGTGCGGGTGCCTTGCGCGCGGCCTGTCGGCTGGCAGGGATCGACGGCGCGCATTTCACCATCTCGCCGCTGGAAAATCCGGATGGCTACGCCCTTCATCAGCGTCTGCGCCAGGACAGCCCGCGCCATATGTATCATGCCGCCCGCTATACAGCGCTTGGCGACGATCTCGAATATCGGACTGAAGAGACTGCCGGCCCCCATCTCTTCGAAAAGAAAATCCGCTTCCAGGCGGAAAGGCTGAGCGGCGCGCGGCTGCACGTCAACCTGCATGGCTATCCGGCGCATGAATGGACGCGGCCGCTCTCCGGCTATGTCCCGCGCAACTTCGCCATGTGGACGCTGCCGAAGGGCTTTTTCCTGATTGCCCGTTATCATTCCGGCTGGGCGGCTCAGGCAGAGCACCTTCTGGACAAGGTCACCAGGCACCTTGGCGCCATCCCGGGGCTGCTGGATTATAACGATCGCCAGATCGCACTCTATGAAATCCATGCCGGCGAAACCGGCTTCCGCATCATCAACGGCTTCCCGTGCCTTGCCAGTATCGACGACCGCCACACGGTGCCCATGACCTTAATCACCGAATATCCGGACGAGACCGTTTACGGCGACGCATTCATCGCCGGCCATACCGCGCAGATGGAAACCGTGCTTTCGGCCTATCGCGCCTGGCAGGAGATCATGGCTTCGAGTTAATCGGACGGGTTGACCGGATCATATCGAGAAGCGCGGTCATCGCACTGGACGTATAGGCGTCCTTCCGGCGCACGAAGAGCGTATCCACCAGCGACCGCTCCGGCGGGAGCTCGTGCATTGCAACCCTGCCCTCCCGGACAGCGGCAGCGACGACGCCCATCGGCAGGAGAGTGATGCCGACACCGGCCGACACGCAGCTGACGATCGTATCGAGAGAGCCGAACTCCAGCGGCTTCGACGTGACGATACCCATATCGGCAAGAAGCGACTCCAGCCGCTGCCGATAAGAACATCCGATCTGGAAGACGATGGTCTTGAGATCGACAATGCCGGCCAAATCCTCCATGCCGCCAATGGCGGGCGATGTCACGAGAACAAGCTCTTCCTGAAAGATCACCTCCTGCTCAAGATCGGGATGGCTGACGGGACCCGCCACGAAGGCGCCCTCGACCCGACATGAAACGACATCGTCGATCAGTCGGCGGGTCGTACCGGTCGCGACGACGAGGCGCACCTGTGGATAGGTCTTGGCGAATTGGCCGAGGAGCGGCGACAATCGCAGCGCCGTGGTCGTCTCCAGACTACCGAGGGAAAGCGTTCCGCCCGGCTCGCCATCATCCTTGGCGGCGGTGCGGGCATCAGCCAGAAGCTTGGTTAGGCGACCGACAAATGGCAGAATTCGTTGCCCCGCCGGCGTGGTCGACACGCCCCTGGCATGCCGCTGGAACAAGCTGACGCCCAGCTCTTCTTCCAATGCCCGGATCCGCGCCGTCACATTCGATTGAACGGTGTGCAGCTCCTGCGCCGCCCGGTTCATGCTGCCGTGCCGCGATACCGCTTCGAATACCCTAAGATCGGATAGGTCCATCTTCCTCTTATCTCCGATAGAGATAACTGCTCTCATAATAATTCATTTTTTATGATATAACGCGCGGCGTATTCTCTCAAGCACAGATAGCTGAGAGAGTTCCCATGACCGAAACCGCCACGCACGAAACCGACCGGAACCATCATGATGCCCATATGGCATGGCGTGCCATCCTGTCGGCATTCTGCGCTTGCCTGATCGGTATCGGCCTTGCCCGTTTCGCCTATACGCCACTCCTGCCCGCCATCGTCGACAACAATTGGTTCGAAGCCTCGGCGGCTGCCTATATCGGTGCCGCAAATCTTTCCGGCTATCTGGTCGGCGCATTGCTCGGGCGGACGGTCGCCGCCCGTGCCTCCACTGTCCTGACGCTCAGGATCATGATGCTTGCCGCAACGGCAGCATTCTTTGCCTGCGCCTTCCCCCTCAGCTTTCAATGGTTCTTCGCCTGGCGTTTTGCAGCCGGCCTTGCCGGTGGCACCCTGATGGTTCTGGCAGCGCCGACCGTCCTGCCGCTGATCGCACCGTCTCGCCGAGGGCTTGCCAGCGGTATAATCTTCATGGGCATCGGCGCCGGCGTCGCACTATCGGGCACATTGGTGCCCCTGCTGCTGCGACAGGGCTTGCGTGAGACATGGCTCGGCCTCGGCGCCTTATCGCTGCTGCTTACGATTATCGCCTGGGCCGGATGGCCGCGCGAGATCGCCGGCCACAGCGCCGCGAGCCATCATGCCACGCATGTCCCGAAACGCTGGACGCTGCGCGCGCTCTACATCGAATATGCTTTGAATGCCGCCGGCTGGGTTCCGCATATGATCTTCCTCGTCGATTTCGTTGCCCGCGGCTTGGGAGAGGGCTTGCAGGTCGGCGCGGAATACTGGGTGCTGTTTGGCCTCGGCGCGACCATCGGCCCCATCCTCGCCGGCCATTTGGCCGATCGCACGGGTTTTGCCGCAGCGCTGCGGTTCGCCTTCCTTCTCGAGGCTGTCGCAGTCGCCATTCCCACCTTTGGTCTCGGGCAGGCTTGGCTCATCGCCTCAAGCCTGATCGTCGGCGCCTTCGTAACCGGTACGGTTCCCCTGATGCTCGGGAGGATCGCGGAGTTGCTGCCGCATCATCCGGCGCAGCAGAAGGTCGCATGGAGCCTGGCAACCGTATTCTTTGCCCTGTTTCAGGCGGCCGCGGCTTACGGACTTTCCTTCATCTTCGCCCGAACCGGCGGAAACTACAGCGTCCTCTTCTTGATCGGAGCCGGCGCAATGGTTCTCGCTTTGGCGATCGACCTCACCATTGCGGTGTTGGTCCGCGCTCCTCAGGAGAATGCCCAAGGTCCCGACGCATAACAATAGGAGAACATGACATGACAAAGCTTTTGACTGACATTACCGGCAGCGAAAACATGGAGGGAGATGGCAGCGCTCTTGATGCGCTCATCGGCTTCTATCGCGCCTTCAATGCCGGCGACCTGGACGCACTCGCCGCCAACTGGGCCGATGGCGACAAGCCAAGCATGGACAACCCAATTGGAGGCATACGGCGCGGATGGCCGTCGATCCGTGAAGGCTATGCAAAGCTGTTTAGTGGAAAGGCGAAAGTCCAAGTCGCATTCCATGATTTTACCAGCCAGGGCGGTGATGACTGGCACCTGTTCGTTGGCCGGGAGCGGGGAAGTTGCGTCACGTCCGACAGGAGTATCGAGCTTCGCATCCGCACGACACGCTGGTTCACCCGGATCGACGGCGTCTGGCGTCAGCTCCACCATCATGGCTCCATCGAGGAACCTGCCTTGCTTGCTGCCTATCAGGAAATCATCTTCGGCGCACCATTGGAGCGACCGGCGTAGATGCTGTCACGAGATTTCGGCCCTCTGCGCGCTACCTTGCCCACATGGCGCCAAAGTTTCACGCGAGTTGGGATTCATGAGGCATTTTCTGCTGCTGTTCGCCAGCCTGTCCATTCTATGCCTGGGGTCATTTGCACCGCCGGCACAGGCCGAGGGATTCGTTCGCGCCGATCATCAGCGGATCGTCGACGGCAAGGGCGATCCCCTCATCCTGCGCGGTCTCGGCCTCGGCGGCTGGATGGTGCAGGAAGGCTACATGATGGGCCTTGCCAATCTCAAGGCGCAGCACATCATTCGCCGCCGCATTTCCGAAGTCATCGGCGAGAAAAGGACCGAGCAATTCTATCGATCCTGGCGCGAGAATGCGATAACGAAAGCCGATATCGACGCGATGGCCAAATGGGGTTTCAATAGCGTGCGCCTGCCGATGCACTGGAACCTGTTCATCAAGGACAGGCACGGCAAAAACACGTCCAAGAATATTGTCTGGAACGAGGAGGGCTTTCGGCGGATCGACCTTTTGATCCGCTGGTTGAAAGCCAATGACATGTACCTGATCCTCGACCTGCATGCGGCACCTGGCGGCCAGGGTCACGACATCGCCATTTCCGATCGCAATCCGAACAAGCCGTCGCTCTGGCACAGCGATGAGAACCAGGCAATGATGATCGCGCTGTGGAGCGAGATCGCCCGTCGCTACAAGGACGAGCCGACGATCGCGGGCTATGATCTGCTCAACGAGCCGAATTGGGGCTTTCAGGACAAGAAAGACAAGGGCGGCTGCCGGGAGACCGAAAACCGGCCGCTGCGTGACATCTATCAGCGCACCATCCGCGCCATCCGCGCGATCGACACCAACCATATGCTTGTCATCGAGGGCAATTGCTGGGGCAATAACTATGCCGGCATATTGCCGATCGACGATCGCAACACGGCGCTCAGCTTTCACAAATACTGGACACCGACGACGCAGGAATCGATCGAACCCTTCCTGAAGCTGCGCGAGCAATATGATATGCCGCTGTGGAACGGTGAATCCGGCGAAAACAATAATGATTGGTATGCCCGCGCCGTGGCGCTGCAGGAGAAAAACGGCATCGGCTGGTCGTGGTGGCCATTGAAGAAGATGGGCGCCGGCAATCCGCTGGAGATCAAGACGAATGCAAATTATCGCCGGCTGATTGCCTATCTCCGCGGCGAGGGCAAGAAACCTTCCGCCAAAAGCGCCTTTGCCGGCTTGATGCAGCTTGCAATCGACAGCCGCTATGACAGGAATATCCATCATCAAGCCGTGGTCGACGCCTTGATGGGACCTTCGCGCAAATCAGGCACGGCCGAATAGATCACTGTCGATCCATTGGCGCGAGATGCTCCGTATCTCCCGGAATCCAGCTATCCCATTGCATGCCTGATGGTCTTCGAGAGACGCAGGAGAAACGGAGGCCGGGACGAAGCCACAAGCTTCCACGATAGGATGGTCTTTGCCATATCCCGAGGCAGGACACCGATCGAAAGAAACCATCCGGCCAGCATCAGGCGACGCTTTCGCGATGCGTTCATCTTGAGACTGGCAACCGCGCCGGCCATGGCAAGAGAGAGCCTGGAATCATTCGCAACAGGATGTTGGTCCCTGTCGATGCAAAGCGATGCCAGACGCTCCTCCAGATGGACGGGATCGCGCAGGCCGGCATCATCAGGCATGTCCAACCCGATCTCCGTTGCCTGATCCGTCAGAGCTTCCAACCGGTGGAAATCATGCGCTATGCGCCAGCGCGCGCGCTGACCGAGCTTTTCGGCAAAGACGGAGTGATTGGCGCCATGTATGCGATAGGCGCCGAGGCAATCTTCGATGGAGGTCACTTCGCCATGGAGCGGCGCAACCGTGGCAAGATATCCATCGGCACCCTGGCGAAACTCCGGTTCCGGGACCGGCATGACCTTGTCCAGCACCGAACGCTTGAACGCAAGACCGCTGGTGACCGTCGTCTGATAGCGGCCTTTCCGCAGCAATTCCGGAGTGACATCGCCGGAATCGAAGGGCAATTCGACAGGCGGAAATACATCCTTTACATGCATCTGTTCATCAACGATATGCAGCCTGAACTGCACCTGGGCTGTCTTCTCTTCAAAGGCTTCAACAACCTCTGATACAGCATTCGGATAGAGATAATCATCCGCATCGAGAAACAGCACGATCTCGCCGTGGCTGGATGCGAAGCCGGTGTTGAATGCCGCAGCATGTCCACCGTTCACCTCACGCAGACATGTCTTTATTCGCGAGCCATAGGAGGCGATGACGTCAGCCGTCGCATCGGTCGATGCATCATCGACAACTATGACCTCGGCATCGTCGTAATCCTGATCCAACGCGCTGTCGATACTGCGCCTTAGAAAATGCGCGTAGTTGTAGTTCGCAATGACGATGGAGACGGGAGTGCGGTCTTGGATGGAATACATCGCATTGAACCTCGCAGATCTGCTTTGGTCACGGCGAACCTTCTCATTCAGGTCCTGATGAATGACGTCGATACTGGCTGGGATAGATCCTGACGCATAAGTGGTATTACGTGATATCCTATGCAGCCGATGCTTGGATCCTGTTGATCCGTCTTGCCTTTCCGAACCTCACCAGTTTTATGGCTTTTGAATGACCGGCCGGCATGATGTGAATGCCGGCCACGCTATTCATTCGACAGATTCTTACTTCACTCGATAACGGCGAGCTGCGGTAGAGCGCGAAAGATTGGGCTTCAAGGCCTGCCGTGCATCTTCATAAGCCTTCTGCAAATCGACGTCTTCGAGAGCGGGGATCGTCGCAAGCTCGCCCCGATCAAAGCCAACCAGCGCTGCATCGACCATATCCTCGGTCGACATAACGATCTCCGATGGCAGATGTTCGACGGGGACACCGGCGACCGCCCAGAATTCCGTTGCAGTCGCGCCGGGCAGAACTGCCTGTACGCGAATATTCTTGTCCGCCAGCTCATGCTTCAGGGACTGGCTGAAGGCAAGGACGAAGGCTTTCGTGCCGCCATAAACGCCATTCAGCAATTCCGGCGCGATTGCGACGATCGACGCGATATTGATAAGGGAGCCGCCACCACGCCGAACAAAGCCTGGCACCGCTGCATAAGTCAGCCGCATGAGCGCCGTGACATTCAGATCGATCATCTGCTGCATCTTGTCGACATCGGCCTCCAAAAGGGGTGCCGCCCCGCCAAAGCCGGCATTATTGACGAGAAGCGTGATCGCTTCATCCGTCTTCAGCACATGCTCCACACGACGCAACCCGTTCGGCGAGCCGAGATCTGCGGCGATCACTTCGACCTTGCGTCCCGTCTCGGCACGCAGCCGATCCGCAATCGCCGAAAGCCGGTCTTCATTGCGCGCCACCAGAATAAGGTCGTAGCCCCGATGGGCGAGCCTGTGCGCATAGACGGCGCCAATGCCCGAAGATGCGCCCGTTACCAATGCCTTGCCCGATGAATTTGTCATTGTTTCCATTCCTTGTCCTGCGGCGTCACTATCCCGCTGCGATGACAATACGCGCGAATGCCGATGACCCAAATGTCATATTCACTACGTTTTCAGACATTCAGAACGGTGAACAATGACTGGAATCGTAAAAAATTGATGCCGTTTGCGACCGATAATGCTATAAGCACCTTTTCCAGCCGTGAGCATTTGCAATGCATTCCATCGGATTTCTCGTCTTCCCCGGCTTTCAAGTCATGGGATTTACCGCGGTGACCGCTTTCGAGGTTGCAAATCTGGCGAGCGAGAGGGAGCTCTATCGTGTAACGCTGCTATCGGAAACGGGAGGGCCTGTACGCTCATCGGCGGGGTTCCGTGTCGAAACGGAGGCATTTGGCGACGCTGCCTTTGATTCTCTTTTCATAGGCGCGGCGACGGAAGTTTCATCAACATCTCCGGCGATCCTCGATTATATCCGTCGGGTAGCAAAATCCGCCCGGCGCGTCGCGGCTCCATGCACCGGCGCCTTTGCTCTGGCTGAAGCCGGTCTGCTCGATGGTCGCCGCGCAACGACACATTGGGTCTTTGCGCGAGAGCTGCGGGATCGCTTCCCCGCGCTGAAGGTCGATGAAGACAAGATCTTCATCATTGATGGCTCCATCTGGACATCGGCGGGCATGACCGCCACCATCGACCTCGCCCTTGCGATGATCGAGAAGGATCACGGCGAGGAGCTGGCACGAACAGTGGCCCGAAAGCTCGTCGTCTATCACCGCCGCGCCGGCGGGCAGTCGCAATTTTCGACACTTCTCGAACTGGAGCCGAAATCCGATCGTGTTCAACGCGCGCTCGACTTTGCCGGACGAAACCTGCGCAAGATCGTATCGGTCGAGGAGCTGGCGGAGGCGGCAAGCCTCAGCCCACGCCAGTTCAACCGCGTCTTCCGCAGCGAAACCGGCCAATCCCCCGCCAAGGCGATCGAGAACATGCGGGTGGAGGCTGCGAGACTGATGATTGAAGATGGCCGCCATTCGATGGACGAAATCGCCACCGAAGTCGGCTTTGGCGATCGCGAGCGCATGCGTCGCGCATTCCTGCGCGTGCTCGGCCAGCCGCCGCAGACGATCCGCCGCAACGTACGCGTTTTCGGGTAGATGTAGCCGGCGAAGAACGAAGTCGCGGCCGCCATCAAGGCTCATAGCGAGAAGAGGCGAGATCGACCGAAAAGGGGCGGCTTGTACCCGCTCCTTTCGGATTACCGCATGGCATGGAATGAACCTTCTCCGAGCGGAGCGTCATTGCCCACTCGCCACGATCGCTCAGCTCAAGCAGAGTCCTGCTCAACACATTTGCCTGTAGCGATCTTATGCCGCTGCCCCGAAGCACTCACTACAACGATTGCTGCCTGGTCTGATGGCAGCATCACCGACTGTCGGCAGGTTCGATCCGATGCGCTAGGAGCTCCAATCAATATGTCAGCACCAATAGCCGCATAGTTACCTTATTGAGCGCGCGTCTTTCTTCCGGTTCAGTTCACCCCCTGAGGCCGGGCAATGTCGAAGATACATCCGTCATGATGCTTGTTCGATGGCACAGCCACACATCTTCGATGACATCAGCATGTCTCAGGCAAGAAAAAGCCCGCGTGAAGCGGGCTTCTTAGTCTTATTCTGCTGCGCCTGCAGCCTTCGTCTTGCGCGTGCGCTTCGGCTTTGCTGCCTCTGCAGCAGCCGGTGCGGGAGCAGCAACCGAAGCAGCCTTTGTCCGGGTAGCTTTGGGTGCCGCAGCTTTTGATGCTGCCTTGGTAGCAGCAGGCTTGGTAGCGGCCGACTTTACTGCTGCCGCGGGCTTGGCAGCCTTCGCCTTCGAGGCCGTTGCCTTGCCTCCTGTCTTTGCCGCGTTCAGGAGTGCGACGCGACGTTGGCGGTTCTGCTCGAGAGCCTGCTGGAAGCCGACATCATTCTCCGCATGAAAGGCCAGATCATCGAGAAACTCAGCCACGTCCTTGACCGTGTCGACAACGACGTAGCTCAATCCACGACCGGCATTGACGGAGTCGCGGCCGACCGTCACGCCAAAGCCACCGGGGACACGCTGGAACCAAGTGGAGCGCCACTTCTTGAAGCCTGCAGCGTCTCGCTCGTACTCCTCCAGATATGCCTTCTGTTCCGCTACTCGAGCACGAAATGTATCGACAACATTGCGTGCGCCAGCCTTCGGCTTATCAGCCTTTTTTGAAGTCCATTTCTCAAGAAAGTTTGCCATTGATCCGATCTCTTCAGGTTAGCGTTCTTTGTCAAGCCGCCGTTGCTTAGGAAGCGATGACGAAGCTCCTCCGCATGGATGCCCGCATATATGTAAAGGATAGATGTATAATGGCAACACAATACGTCATTATTGTCGATAATCGGGCTTTACAGCCGCCTTTGGAGAGCAAAGGCGCTCAATTTTCACAAATTTTCCGCCCCGATTGGCCATTTCCGGACATGAACTGAAAACTTCGGCAAAGGCGTGCTGCGGTTCATACTTGCTTGGAAATGCTCTATGGCGGTGCACAAACCTTGCCGGCGTGTCGAGGGGTAGTTGATGCCGTCTCTGGCTCTTGCCGCCACTTTCTTGTCCGGCAAACTTCTATGCGTTCGCCTCTACGAGACCGAAGACGGAGATGGCAACCTCCGCCTCGGTCCGTATTCACCTCAGGATCACTCCATGATCCTGTGAGTTCTTCCTCTCTGCGACGCCTTCGCCAGCTCGCCCTACGGATCCAGCACGAACTTCGTTGCAGCACCTTGATCGAAACTCTCATATCCGTGTGCAGCATCTTCGAGCGAAATGATCCTGGAGTTGACAATATCTGCAATCGGCAGCCTATCCCGCAGGATCGCCTGCTTGAGCCGGCGATTGTATTTCAACATCGGCGTCTGTCCCGTATGAAGGATAGTACCTTTGCCCTGCCGAGACCGAAGCATAGAGACAGACTGCCCTGTTTCGCGGCACTGTCTACGGCACCGGGACCTTCCGTTACATACAGTCGGGGAATACCGATCGAACCGGCGGCTCGTGTCGCCTCCATCATTTGATTGAGCACGATCACCGGCCGCTCGCCGCTGAATGACCAGGAACCTCGAAGTCGACTGCATCGATGGCACTATCCACCTTATGGTGCCGATGACTTCAGCCATCATATCGCCCAGACGATCGCTCCTCGAAAGATCGATGGTTCGAAGCCAGCCTTGCATGTGCAAGGCGATCCTTGTCGAGCCTGACCGACGCTGTCCGCGCCGGTCAGGTCCAGAAATTATCAGGCCGCCCGCTTCAACGCATCGCCAAGCATGGAGACGATCGTTTCGATCTCTGCGCGCTCGATGATGAGCGGCGGAGAAAGAGCGATAATATCGCCGGTTACGCGGATCAACAGGCCCTTCTGGAAGCAATCGACGAAGACGTCGTAGGCGCGCGTGCCCGGGGAGCCACCGCGCGGCGCGAGCTCTACGGCGCCGACTAGGCCGAGATTGCGGATATCGACTACATGCGGCAGGCCCTTCAGTGAATGCAGCGCATCCTGCCAGTCCTGGGCCAGTTCGGCCGCACGCGTCAGCAGGCCTTCCTCCTCGTAGATTTCCATGGTCGCAAGCCCGGCGGCGCAGGCGACCGGATGGCCGGAATAGGTATAGCCGTGGAAGAGCTCGATCTGGCTTTCCGGGCCGGTCATCAGGCCATCATAGATCTTGCGGCTGGCAAAGACGGCGCCCATCGGTATCGTGCCGTTGGTGATGCCTTTTGCCGTCGTGACGAGATCGGGAACAACGCCGAAATATTCGGTTGCAAACGGGGTACCCAGGCGGCCGAAGCCGGTGATCACTTCATCGAAAATCAGCAGGATGCCATATTTGTCGGCGATGGCGCGCAGCCGCTCCAGATAGCCCTTCGGCGGCAGGACGACGCCGGCAGAACCGGACATCGGCTCGACAATGACGGCGGCGATCGTTTCAGCCCCGTGCAACGCGACCAGCCGTTCGAGGTCTTCCGCAAGCTCGATGCCATGGGTCGGCAGGCCCTTGCTGAAGGCATTGCGCTCGATATCGAGAGTGTGACGCATGTGATCGGCAGGGATCTGCGGGAAGACGCGGCGGTTGTTGACGAGGCCGCCGACGGAAATTCCACCGAAGCCGACGCCGTGATAGCCCTTTTCCCGGCCGATGATGCGGGTGCGCGTGCCCTGGCCGATGGCGCGCTGATAAGCGATGGCGATCTTCAGCGCGGTATCGACCGACTCGGAACCGGAGCCTGTGAAGAACACGCGGTCGAGCCCGGCCTCCGGACCGCCCGGCGCATGCGCGGCGAGCTTTGCCGCGAAGTCGAAGGCGATCGGGTGGCCCATCTGGAACGTCGGCGCGTAGTCCATGGTGGAGAGCTGGCGCTCGACCGCCTGTGCGATCTTCCTGCGGCCATGGCCGGCATTGACGCACCAGAGGCCTGCTGTCCCATCAAGCACCTTCTTGCCGTCGACATCGGTGTAATACATGCCGTCGGCGGCTGCGAGCAGGCGCGGAGCCGCCTTGAACTGCCGGTTTGCCGTGAACGGCATCCAGAAATTTTCGAGAACAGGGGTGTTGGAATGCGTGATCTTATCCATGGTCGCCTCCATTGCGTTATCCCTGACATCAGCGATTTTCCTGTTCCGAACAAGACCTTTTCTTGCTGAATTTAACCCATTGATTTTGCTTATATCACATGAGATGTTTTCGATATTTCGAACATCTGAAACCCGAGACCGTCATGTCCGTCGATATCGGCAATCGCCTGCGTCATCTGCGCCTGGCGCACAATCTTTCTCAACGCGAACTCGCCAAGCGTGCGGGCGTTACCAATTCGACGGTCTCGCTGATCGAATCCAATTCGGCTAATCCATCCGTCGGTGCGCTGAAACGCATCCTCGACGGCATCCCGATCGGCCTTGCCGAATTCTTCGCCTTCGAACCGGAAGCACCGAAAAAAGCTTTCTACGCGGCCGAGGAATTGGTTGAAATCGGCAAAGGCCCGATTTCCTATCGGCAGATCGGCGAAAACCTCTTCGGCCGCAGCCTTCAGATCTTGAAGGAGTGCTATCAGCCGGGCGCCGATACCGGCAAGGTGCCACTGGTGCACGAGGGAGAGGAAGGCGGCATCGTGCTCACCGGCCGCCTGGAGGTGACAGTGGATGACGAACGCCGCATTCTCGGCCCGGGTGATGCCTACTACTTCGAAAGTCGCCGCCCGCATCGCTTCCGCTGTGTCGGGCCATATCCCTGCGAGGTCATCAGCGCCTGCACGCCGCCGAGCTTCTAAGGCGCGGCATCGATCACGACGTCGGCTACGAACGCCCGCGCCCTGTTGTTGTCCACAGTACCGATAGTATATACCAGAGAGCGTCACAAGCGCATCAGCTCGCCGCCCTGTTTCGAGGGATACAAGAACATCGGGAGATCGACTGCACAAACGCCTGGATATGCGCGACCGTTTATTCGCACCAAACCTAGTCAGCAGAAGATTGCTCCGCACCTCGAAAATGAAGTAACCGATGAAGAATAGCGATGCCTAGGAACGTAGGCATATTCGCTCTGGATGAAATGAGTTAGTGGCTCTCGCGCGGAACCTTGGCGCCGCGTCCGCCGACCAGGAAATCTAGGTCGGCGCCGGTATTGGCCTGCATGACCGTTCGAACGTAAAGGCCTTGGTATCCTGAGGTCATTTCCGGCACCGGTTCCTTCCAGGCCGCGCGCCGCCGTGCAAGCTCATGGTCCGGCACGTCGAGAACCAATGTGCGGGCCTCGACGTCGAGTGCGATGAAATCCCCTTGCTCGACGAGTGCCAGCGGACCGCCGGCGGCCGCTTCCGGCGATACATGCAGCACCACGGTTCCGTAGGCCGTGCCGCTCATGCGGCCATCGGAAACGCGCACCATGTCGCGTACGCCTTTCTCCAGCAGTTTGCTTGGCAAAGCCATGTTGCCGACCTCGGCCATGCCGGGATAGCCGCGCGGACCGGCCCCTTTCAGCACGAGAACGGAATTCTCATCGACATCGAGGTTCGGATCGTCGATCCTGGCATGGAAATCCTCGATAGTCTCGAAGACGACGGCGCGGCCGCGATGGCGCATCAGATGCGGCGATGCGGCCGATGGTTTGAGCACCGCCCCATCAGGCGCAAGATTGCCTTTGAGGACGGCAATTCCCCCGCTGTCGACGAGCGGATTTGGCCGGCTGCGGATGACGTCCGGATTGTGGTTGACGACATCGGCAATATTGTCTCCGACGCTCCCCCCCGATACGGTGAGTGCATCGAGATGGAGGAGGTCGGAAATTTCCTTCATCACGGCGGGAATGCCGCCGGCATAACAGAAATCCTCCATGAGGTATTTGCCCGACGGCATGAGGTTGACGATCGTCGGCACGTCGCGCCCGAGCCTGTCCCAGTCCTCCAGTGACAGGTCGACGCCAATGCGCCCGGCGATGGCGAGCAGATGAACGACGGCATTGGTCGATCCGCCGATCGCGCCGTTGATCTTGATGGCATTTTCGAACGCCTGCTTCGTGAGAACCTTCGAAAGCCGTATATCTTCCTTGACCATCGCGACGGCGCGGCGCCCGGTCATCCGGGCAAGCCGCGCCCGTCGGGCATCGACGGCAGGCCATGCAGCATTGGTCGGCAGGGCAATACCGAGGGCTTCGACCATCGACGCCATGGTCGAGGCCGTCCCCATTGTCATGCAGTGGCCGGGCGAGCGTGACATGGCACTTTCCGCATCCATGAACTCCTGCCGACTCATGGTGCCTGCCCTTACTTCCTCGGAGAATTTCCAGACATCCGTGCCGGAGCCAATCGGCTTGCCGCGAAAATTACCATTCAACATCGGCCCGCCTGAAATGACGATCGTCGGCAGATCGCAGCTTGCCGCACCCATCAGCAGCGACGGTGTGGTCTTGTCGCAGCCGGCCATCAGGATGACGCCGTCCATAGGATTGCCGCGGATCGCCTCTTCGACATCCATGGAAGCGAGGTTCCTGAAGAGCATCGCAGTCGGCCGCAGATTGGATTCGCCGCAGGAGAAGACCGGAAATTCAAGCGGCAATCCGCCGGCTTCCAGGACGCCGGCCTTGATATGCGTGACCAGTTCGCGGAAATGCGCGTTGCACGGCGTAAATTCGGAAAACGTATTGCAGATGCCGATGACGGGGCGGCCGTCGAACACATCATCGGGCAGGCCGCCATTCTTCATCCACGAGCGATGGATGAAGCCATCCTTGTCCACTCCGCCGAACCACGCCTGCGACCGCCGCTTTGAATCCTTGGTCATGATTGCCTCTTTTGTATTATAATTTATTTTTTTGTTATACAAATAGACAGTGGCGGTCAAGCGCGGTAGCGCTTGTGACCACAGGCTGAAGACGCTAGACATGTCTCGATTTTCGGGAAAGGCAGATGGCCGGGATGACTTCGGACGCCGATGATGCAAGCCTCGGCACCAACAAAAGATATCACGACGCGATCGTGCATGCGCTGGGTGAGCGGATCGTCGGTGGCGCGCTTGCGGCGGGAGCCTCCATCGGAACGGAGCAGGAGCTCTGCGATCATTTCGGGACATCGCGTACCGTCATCCGGGAAGCCATCAAGATCCTGTCGGCCAAGGGTCTTCTCGAAAGCCGCCCGAGAAGCGGCACCAGGGTGACCGATCACTCGGAATGGCTGCTGCTTGACCCGCAGGTCCTCGCATGGAGGCTCGGCGCCGAAAACGGCAGCGAGAGGGCACGTATCGATCTCTATGAACTCAGGCAATCCTTCGAGCCGGCCGCGGCGGAGCTTGCCGCCGCGCGCGCGACGCCGCAGATGCTGCAGAAAATGAAACATGCCCTGCTTGGCATGACCCTCGCCTCGACCGCGGACGAAAAGATTGAGCACGATCTCGCATTTCACACCGCCATTTTGGCAGCGACCGGCAATGCCTTCTATCTGGCATTGGGGTCGCTGATCTCAGTGGGGCTGAAGCATGTGTTCAAGGCGGGGCTGCAACGGACTGCAAAGGAGGACGAACGCTGGATACGCCGTCACCAGAATGTCTATGAAGCCATTGCCGGCGCCGATGGTCCGGGCGCTGCCGAGCAGATGAAGAACCTCCTGCGCGAGGCGCTGGAGGTCCAGAAGCTGGAATTGCCGCAATCAGAAAATTAGGAGCGGATCGGCTTCAGAAAGGTCCGAGCCTCTTCGCATGCAAGGCGACAAGTTCCTCGCCGAACGCCGTCGAACGCATGGCAGGCGCGCGATCGCGAACCGTGAGCCCCGCCCGCTCGGCAAACAGCCGCTTGCCGTAGCACATCAGGTGCTCGATCCCCTGCATGACGGCAACGGCGGATGGGAGCATGGCACGATAGATTTCCTCGGCACGGACCTCATTCCCGCCGCGAAAGGCGGTGTATGCGTCGACCGCATAGTCGATGAGATCGGGAGCGAGGATGTAGCCGGCACAGCCTGCCCGCAGCCCGTCAAGCAATTCCAGCCCACCTCGACCGTTGAAAACAGGCACGCCCTCGCCGATCGCTTCCATCAACGCCTTGACCTCGATGGCCGAGCCCTCCGCCTTCAACACCTTTACATTGGGATGGGCAGCGCGCAATGCCGCGAGATCCGGTCCCGTCAGGCCGCGTCCGAGAAAGGCGGGGGCATTCTGGATCGCCACCGGCAGGTTCGTCGCATCCGCGACGCGGCCGAAGAAGCCAATATATTCGCCCGCGCCGAAAGTGCCGACCGGTGGCGGCTGGAGGATCACCCAGTCAGCGCCAGCGGCCTCGGCGTGCCGCACCTGCTCGACCTGCTCGGCAACCGAAGTGCCGAAGATGGTGAAGGCGAGCGGCAGGCGACCGGCATTGTCCTCGGCAAGCCATTCCATCACGGTCCGGCGCTCGGCGGCCGTCAATTTTGAGACCTCCGTAGCAAGGCCGAGCGCCGCAAGCCCATGCACGCCTGCCGCCACGCAAATCTCGGTCTGCCGCTTCATCGCCGACCTATCGAGCTTTTCCTCCTTATCGAAGAGCGCGTAGAGGATCGCATGGATACCGTGCAGTCTCTCAGGTTCGAATGCCATCGCGTTTCGCCTTATTGTTTAGAAAGCCGAAGGGCCGGCCTCCAGCCGTATATCTGGCTCGTCGGGTCCGGTTCCTGCTTCATTTCCCCTCCACGGCACTCATCGGCGCCTAACAAACATCATACCTTTAACATATGATGTTTGTTAGCAACAAGCTATTTGCTTTTGACACCGCATTCTGATTGGTCTCGTTGGTGATGGAGGCGAAGGACCGACGAATGACGAAGACAAAGCCGAACAGGACGACGGCCCTCGTGGAAGCTCTCGGCATCCGCATCGCATCCGGGCAGATACTGCCCGGCGCCTATCTCCCCTCGGAAGGCGAACTGGAGCAGGAATTCGGCGTCAGCCGCACGGTCGTGCGTGAAGCGGCAAAGATATTGTCGGCCAAGGGTCTCGTGACAGTCAGGCAACGCACGGGCACGCGAGTGGAGCCGCGGGAGCGATGGCAGTGGCTCGATGGCGAACTGATTGCATGGCTGTCGCGCGGACGGATCTCGCACGATGAGCTCATGGCTTTTGCCGAGGCTCGGCAGATCATCGAGCCTGGCGCTGCCGCGCTGGCGGCATTGCGGGCAACCGATCTGGAACGTCAGGCGATCCTCGACATCTACCGCCGCATGGAGCGGGACCAGAAGAACCCCATCGCAGCCGTCACCGCCGACAAGGCTTTTCACATGTCGATCCTTGCAGCAACACATAATCCGGTGCTGCAAAGCCTGCGCCAGGCGATCGAATCCATTCTTGATGCCGTTTTCCCGCATACGGTCGGTGCATTCGCGGCCAATCTCGAAAACCACGCCGCGGTCGCAGAGGCAATCGCTGCAGGCGATAGTATCGCCGCCAGACGCGCGATGGAGGCTGTCCTTGACCGGACGTCAGGCTTCCTTGGACATGCGAGGGAGGGGGCGATATCTTAGCCATCAAGATTTGCTCGCCAAAGCGAGGACTATGAGGACATGGAATGACGGGAGAAGGACCGGACCGCGAAAGGGGGTTCGCCCCTCGTAAACGGAACGCTCTCACGGCCGGTCCCATATTTCCTGCAGGCCAGGCCCGCAAGAGGCGGCGCTTTTGCGCGCCCATTGCGGCAATATATTGTCTAACGCTAAAAAATGGAGACCAGACAAAATAGCGCGATATCGGTTCCCATTATCGCCTCGTGCGTAGATAGTGGCCTCGGACGCCGCCCGTCGTTATCTCTCACTCGGCAAGACACCTTATATAATGACCGCAAGATTGATCCATCGCTCCTCCATAGAGACAGCACGCCTCCGTCTGCGTCCGACATCGGCCGCCGATACGAAACGCGCATCCGAAATTCAGAGCGATTGGGCTGTGACGCGCATGTTGAGCAACGCCTCATACCCGCCGAACGAAAACGATATCGAAGATTGGTTTTCCAGCCATGAGCGCGAATGGGCTGAAGGTTCCGCCTATCGCTTCGCCATCGAACAAGCCGAAAGAATGATCGGTGTCGTCGATGTCGATGGCATTATCGGCAGCGCGGGAAGTCTTGGATATTGGCTGGAAAGGCAAGCCTGGGGAAAGGGCTATGCCTTCGAGGCGGCGCAGGCGCTGATCGGCTTCGTCTTTAACGAAATCGGTCTCTCCAGCCTCGAATCCGGTCACGCATCCGATAACCCGGCCTCTGGACGGGTGCTGACCAAACTTGGCTTCCGCCAAGTCGGCAGCAGGGAGCTTTTCTCGCGGGCGCGCAGCGAAAGCATCGTTCAATGCTGCTATGTGCTCGAGCGACAAATGCCGTGAACCCACAGCGCGGTGCTAAGTCGGAGCGTCCTTAGAGCTCGATTTCGTAGACCCGCTCATGCGTCGCGACGAAACCCTTGCCTTCCGGCGTCACCCAGCCACGAAACATTCCCGGCGTATTGTAGGGCGCAACGGCAATACCCTGAGCATCTATAGCCACCAGCCCGGCGCCGATCTGATGCGGCGTCAGATCGTGGTTGATCAACCCCTCGGTCGCGGTCGCGATATCCTGCTTCAGATAGGCCATGCGGGAGGCAATCTCGTGTCCAACGACATAGCGGATGAAGAACTCGCCCTTACCTGTTCCAGACACCGCGCAGATGCCGTCGCGTGCATAGGTGCCCGCACCGATGACCGGGCTGTCACCGACGCGTCCGTCAGGCTTGTTGTTGTAGCCGCCCGTCGAGGTGGCGGCGGCAAGATGGCCGGCCGCATCGAGCGCCACCGCCCCGACCGTGCCATGCTTTTCGTTCTCGGTTCCTTCGGTGCCGGCAGCGGCATGGCGCTTCATGGCGTCAAGCGCCTCGACCCGCTTCGGTGTGGTAAAATAGGATTGCGGCTCGATCCGCAGCCCCTTGGCTTCGGCAAAACGATCGGCAGCCGGGCCGGTCAGATAGACGGCGCGGCCGTCCTCCATCAATGCACGGGCAGCCTTGATCGGGTTGCGGATCGCGCGAGAGGCGCTGATGGCGCCCGCCTCCAGCGTCGTCCCATCCATGATCGAGGCATCGAGCTCGTGCACGCCGTTTTCGTTGAGCGCTGCGCCATGGCCGGCGTTGAAATGCGGGCTGTCCTCCATGACCACGACGGCGGCCTCGACGGCATCGACCGCGCTGTGACCGGCCTGCAGCCGCGCATAACCTGCACGCAAAGCGGCAGCCAGGTCGCGGCGCGCGCCCTCCCATTCCTCTGGCGTCATGCTGTCTTCGGGCATGACACCGCAGCCACCGTGAATAGCCAGCGCAATCTTCGTCATTTTCCACTCCGATCCGGCGCCGGCGCAATCTCTATGCCCAACACCGCTCTCCTCGACAACGCCCGGTCAGCCCGACCGGGCACGCCATTTCAGTTGAAGGCGATATCGCCGATGACCCTTACTCTTACGCGGCGCGCTCCGCCGGGAAGATAGGCGATCGGAATATCCTCGACTTCGAGCGTCTTCACGCTTTCCCGGCTCGCACCGGAAGCAACGGCTGCATCCTGCGCCTCCGCTTCTGCCTTGGCGATGGCTTCGTCGCGGCTCAACCCCGAAAACACCTGATCGACTTCGCCCGACACCTGCGCCATCGCGGCGCCGAGCGCATTGGCAACGCCGGCATTTTCGACACGAAGAACTTCGGAAGCTCCCGCGATCTTTTCCGGGATCAGGAAGGCGCCGCCGCCGACGGCGATCAGCGGTACGTCCTCTGCCGACGTCTTCATCTGGTCGAAGCTGTCCGTCACCATATCGCGGATTCGTTCAAGGCTTGCCTTAACGAAGGCCGGATCGAGATCGCGAACGCGATCCCTGTCTCCCATCTCGATCAGACCGGCGGCGACGGCGACGTCCGAAGTCGTCAGCGTGTTGCCACCAAAGACGCGAGCCTCCGTCAGGATGCGGTAGCCGACCGAACGCGGGCCGATCTTGCCAGTTTCCGGATCGATGATCGTTCCGCCGCCAAGGGCGATCGGCAGGAGATCGGGCATACGGAACAGGGTGCGCACGCCGCCAATGTGGACGATATTGTTGGCCTCGCGCGGAAAGCCGCCGACGAGGCAGCCGATATCCGAAGTGGTGCCGCCGACATCGACCACCATGGCGTCGCTCAAGCCGGTCAGGAAGGCGGCACCCCGCATCGAATTCGTCGGACCGGAGGCAAAGCTGTGAACCGGATTGGTGGCCGCGACATCCGCTAGCGCCACCGTACCGTCGTTCTGCGTCAGGTAAAAGGGCGCGGCGACACCTGCTTCGCGCAGCGCGTCCGAAAACGCCTGCACCGTGGTCCTGCCGAGCGACTGCAACGCCGCATTGAGAAGTGCGACATTCTCGCGCTCGAGCAGACCGATCCGACCGAGGGTATGAGACAGCGTGATCCTCGCATCCGGGATCACCGACCGAACGATCTCAGCCGCCTTGACCTCGCATTCGGTGGTCAGCGGCGAGAACGTCGCGGATATCGCGATCGACGTGATGCCGGCATCGCGGACCTGCATCGCGGCATCGCGGATCTCGTCGGGGATCATCGGCACGAGCGGGCTGCCGTCATATTCATGACCGCCATGAACCATGAAGACGAGCGGATCGACTGCCGCACGCAGGTCGTCTGGCCAATCGCACATCGGCGGCAGGGAAGCGCCGGTCGGGAGTGCAATGCGGATCGCAGCCACCCTTTCCAGTCGCGCCCGTTCGACAACGGCGTTGGTAAAATGCGTGGTGCCGATCATGACGGCGTCGATCGGCCGGCCGGATACGCCGGCATGGCCGGCGACGTGGCTCAGGGCCGACTTCACGCCTGACATGACGTCCTGCGTGGTGGGAACCTTGATGGAAGCGATGATCGTCTCACCGTCGATCAGAACGGCATCCGTATTAGTGCCGCCAACGTCAATACCGATGCGTTTCATGCGAATACCGATCTGAAATCAATGTCGTAACCGAAGGCGCGAGGACCGACCGCAGCGATCCCTGCTGGCGAGGTCAAAAGCTGAGGTGCGGGCAGCGCAATAACGGTCACGCGCTGGCCGTAACGCACGGATTCCGTGCCGATGGCGCTGCCGGAAATCGTATCGAGCAGGCAAAGGAGATCCGGCGTCATTGCCACCGGCTCGCCATCGCGGAAAGCGACCGCCCATTCATTCTGGAAAGCGAGCTCCATTCGGGAGCCCTTGTCGGTGTCAATGCCCTCGATCACGGTTCGCCCGCGAAGGAAGCCGCCTGTGGTTTCGCGTGCCACATCGATCACCTTGCCGCGAAACAATTGCTTGCCGCCCTCGTGATCGAGAACTGCCTTCACGGGGTCGTCATGACGGGCACGCGCCTCGATGACGGCGCGGCCAAGCTCCGTAGCCTTCGTTATGGTGTAATGAATGCCCCAGTCCTTCACCTCGCGACCGGTGCGCGGCGCCTTGCAGGTGGCGGCAGTCGATCCAACCTCCGTGCAGACCTTGCGCGAAATTCGCTCCATCCATTTCCAGGATGCGGCCTTCGTGACGATAACCTCGTTGTCGCGTACGTCGACGAGGGAAAGCGGATACATCGGCAGATTGCCAATGGCGAAGGAGGTCATCTGCGCCTCGGGATAGGCTCGTCCCATCGCATCGGCATTGACGACCGGCCGGCCCAGCATCGCGGCGGCGAGAAAAGAGGAGAGCGCATTCGAACCACCGATCTCGACGCTCATGATCGCGCGGAAGGGCTTGCCGAGATAATCCTCCATGACCTCGACGGCGCGCGCCAGATGCACGGGATCGCTGAGACGCTCCTGCCCAACCAGCGGCGCGCCCATCTTCGAGACGACCGCAACCATATCGTCGTCATCGAGCGCCATCGGATCCATCACCTGCACGCGACGCCCCTCGGCATAGAGCCTTCGAAGGTTAAGGGTCGAGATATAGGGATTGCCACCGCCGCCGGTTCCCAGAATCCAGGCTCCCGTTGCGAGCGGCTCGATATTGTCTTCGGAAAATTCCTGAAGCATGTTTCACCTTCGGCAATAGCTCCCCGACCCCAAATGGGGCCGGGTCTATGTCATGTGCAGGCGAAGGTCAGTTCGCCTTGCAGTCCCAATGGAAGTTCGAGAAGTTCAGATCCCAGCTCTGCATGGGAATGAACTCATAGCCCTGAAGGCACTTGTTCGCCGCATAGCGCCGGTTTGGCGATACCGCCCATACGTCGGGTTGCAGCTCGGCGAGCTTGACCTGCAGCTCCTTGTAGGTCGCGCTCTGCTCCTTGATATCGGTGGTCGACCTCGCCTTGTCGATCAACGCATCGACCTCGGGATTCTGCAGCCATTCCATCGACATCCACGTGCCGGAAGCCTTGGAGTGATACTGATTATAAAAAATCGCATCCGGCGACGGGTAGTTGGGCGAGATGTTGACCTGTGTCGAGGCCGGCGTGGTCTCGGGTTTGGAGGAGAGCTCGACGATGCGGTTCCAGGGCTCGGGCTTGATGTCGAGCGTGATGCCGATCTGTTCGAGATTGGCCTGCATCAGCAGCGCTACTTCGGATTCGAAAGCGAGCGAGGCGACATAGCTGTTGACCAGCGTGATCTTCTGGCCGGCATATTTGGATTTGGCGAGCTCTTCCTTCGCCTTTTCGAGGTCGAAGACGCCGGGCTGGATATCGTCGTTGTGCGCATCCTTGAACACGGTCGAGAGCGGGCCGGTCATGTCGAAGCCCGGATAGATCGCTTCCTGAATGGTCTTGTAGTCGGTGGCATAGGCGATTGCCCGGCGCACATGCACGTCGTCGGTCGGATAGACCTTGCTGTTCAGCTTGATGACGAAGCCGCCGGCCGTCGTCGACTGGAGCAGCTTGTAGCCCGGCATCTTGCCGATGGTTTCATAGGTGTCGTTGCCAAGACCATGCGAGGAAAGTCCGAGCTCGCCCTTTTCGGCAAGCGCCTTGACGGTAGCGTCGTCGCTCGTCTGGACGAAGCGCACCTCGTCGATCGGCGTTCCCTTGGTCCAGCCGAGGAAATAGTCCGGATTACGTGCGATCACCATATCGGCGGAGCGATTGTAGCTGACCAGCTTGTAAGGACCCGAGCCGGCCGAATGCTCGCCCACATAGGCTTCGCCCCATTTGTCGTCCGGCTTGGAATTGCTTTCGATCAACTTCTCGTTCAGCGCCATCATCAGCGGCGTCACGGCCATGAACGGCGAGAACTGCCGGTCGAGCTTGACGATGACGGTTTTGTCATCAGGCGCGGTGACATTGTCGGGCTGCACAAGGCCAACGACGAGGTTCGAGGGACCCTTGTTGATACCGATCAGGCGCCGGATCGACCAGACGAAATCGGAAGCCTTGACGGGCGTGCCATCCTGGAACTTGGCGTCATCGCGAATATGGAAAGTGTAGGTCAGCCCATCCTGGGAGATGTCCCAGGATTTTGCCAGATGGGGCACGATCTCGCCCGAAGGGCTGACGGTCGTCAGCGCGTCATACATGTTCACGATCGCCATATAGCCTGTGTAGTCTGTGACCTTGGCCGGATCGAGCGAGCTGAAAATCTGCATCGTGTTGACGGCAATCGACACCTTGTCGGCCGCCGACGCAGCAACCGAAGTTAGCGGCAACGCCAAGGCGCTCGCAAGCAGAAGCGTGGAAAGACGCAGATTTCTGGAACCCATCTTCATTCTAGTTCTCCTCTTTGATGCGGGAACTGCCCCGCTTATGGTTAGGCTGCCTTCCGGCCCGGAGCCGGCAACGGCGAATAGGTGATGTCCGGATAGCCGAAGGCGGCAGGACCGACGACCTCAAGCGCGCGGGCGCTGCGCAGCAGCTCGTGGCAGGGAATGGCGACGACGGCGACGCGCTGGCCGTAGCGCAGCATTTCGGTTGTGATCGGATAGCCGGTATCGACATCGAGCAGCACGATCAGATCCGGCACGCAGACCTCGATCACACCATCGCGGCGGAAGACCAGAAATTCGTTCTGGATCGCCACGTTCGCCGTCTGGCCGTTGCAATCATCGAAGCCGGCAAGTTCCATGTCACCGACGACGAAGCCGCCGCGCAGATGGCGTTTGAGATCAGTGATCTTGCCGTTGAACACCCGCCGTCCGCCTTCCAGTGCGCAGACGGCGGCAATGGGATCTTCCTGCGCCTTGCGGGCCTGGATCACCGCTTCGCCCAGCGCGATCGCCTTGGTGAAGCTTTTTGGAATACCGTACTGATGGACATAGTGAGCCTGCATCGGCGCCGTCGCCAGCATGGCGGCACCGCCCTGCGCGACCACGCAGGCGCGCGCCATGCGCTCATGCCAGACTTCCGATACGGCATGGCTGAAAATCACCGCATTGCCATGCAGGTCGCACATGACGGAAGGCGTCGAGCTGTGACCATAGATCGAAAAGGTCGTCATCTGCATTTCGGGGAATGCGCGGCCCATGCCGTCGCAATCGAGGATGGGAAGACCGCCTAGCGCCGCCGTCACAAGCGGGTTCATCGCATTTGCGCCGCCGATTTCCTCGCAGACGATCGCGTCGATCGGCGTGCGGATCAGCTCTTCCATCGCCCGCAGGCAGCGCAATCCTTCACGCCCCTCGCGGATGCGCTCGACGCCGACGACCGGTGCCCCGATACCGCCAATCGACATGCAGAGCGCGTCCGCTTCGATGGCGTCGGTCGCCAGAACCTTCATCTCGTAACCGGCCTTCATCGCCTCCAGAGCCAGAAGCTTGCCCTGATAGGGATTGCCGCCGCCGCCGGTGCCAAGGATGCCCGCCCCGATTTCCAAAGCATCGAGATCCTCTGATGTCAGCCGGCGCAGAGCGGCATCATCATATTTCTGCTTGCGCGTCTCAGGCATGATGGCCTCCCATTTCACCGACGACCTTGACATGGATGCGCGTGGCGTTGCCTGGCAGATAGGCAAGAGGCGTATCCTCGCGCTCGATAACTTCCAGGGTTTCCGCGAGAGCGCCGGCTGCGATCGCCTTTTCGCGCGCCTCCGCTTCGGCTTCCGCGAGCACGCTCTCGCGTGTGCGGCCATTGACGAGCGAGAAGACGCGATCCGTTTCGCCGCTGATCTGGGCGATGGCGGCGCCGACTGCGTTTGCGACGGCAAAATTCTCGGGAAGGATCACCTCCAGATCGCCGATACGGTCGGGCATCAGGATCGAACCGCCACCAACAGCGATGACCGGCACCGGCGTCGAGGAAATTCGACTGCGTTCGACGCAGGCTTCGAGCATGGCGTTGATCTTTGCCACGGCCGCATCGACCAGACCCTTGTCGAGATTGGCAACCAAGGCGCAGTCACCGACGTCGGCCTTGCCGGAGGCAACGGCGATATCGGTTGCGGTCAATGTCGATCCGCCGAAGCAGAGCGCCTCCTTGCGCACGCGATAGCCGACCGACTTCGGTCCGATTGTAACGCCCGCTTCACCCTTGACGACGAGCGAACCGCCGCCGAGGCCGATCGAAAAGACATCGGGCATGCGGAAATTGGTGCGAACCCCGCCGATGTCGACGGTCGTGGAAGCCTGGCGTGGAAAGCCGTGCGAGAGAGCCCCGACATCCGAAGTCGTGCCGCCGACATCGACGACGACGGCGTCCTTGAGCCCGGTCAGAAACGCGGCGCCGCGCATGGAATTGGTCGGGCCAGAGGCAAAGGTCAGCACCGGAAAGGCACGCACGACATCGGCGGCCATCAGCGTGCCGTCGTTCTGGGTGATGTAGAACGGGCATGGTATACCAGCCGCCGCTAGCGCCTTGCCGAAGGCTGCAACGGTGCGATCCGCCAGCGACAGAAGGCTCGCATTCATGATCGCCGCACTTTCCCGCGCCAGCAGGCCGTGACGGCCGATGTCCTTCGACATCACCACAGGCAGGCCGGGGCAATGCTGCTGCAGGATTTCCTTGGCCCGCACCTCCATGGCATCGTTGATGCCGCTGAAGACGCAGGTCACGGCGGCGGCCTTTAAACCCTTTGCACGGATTTCACCTGCGATGCGCACGATGGCGTCTTCATCGAGCGGCGAAAGCTCGCGCCCATCGAACTCGTAGCCGCCCTTGACCTGATAGCCGTGATTGCCGACGATCTCGCGCAGATCGTCGGGCCAATCGACCATCGGCGGCAGACCGGCGCCCGACGGCAGGCTCAGGCGGATGGCTGCGACCTCATCCATGTGGCGGCGCTCGATGACCGCATTAGTGAAATGCGTCGTGCCGATCATGACGGCGGCAATACGGGCCCGATCGATGCCCGAGGCATCGATAACCTTCTCCAGCGCCTCGATCACGCCCGAAGTCACATCTTCGGTCGTTGAGGCCTTGACCCCAGCAAGAACGGTCTTCCCCTCCAGGACGACGGCATCCGTATTGGTGCCGCCGACGTCAATTCCAACGCGATACACGTCAGGCTCCTCTTCGATCAGTCTGTGGTTTTGACGAGGAAGCGCATGCGCTCCTCCTCGGTCACGACGGGCTTCAGACGTTCCTCCTCGTCGGTGACGACGGGGATCGCCGCGATCAGCGCGCGCGTGTATGGGTGATTGGGGGCGGCGAATACCTCTGGCGTCGGCCCTTCCTCGACGATCTCGCCGCGCAGCATGATGGCGATGCGCGAGCAAAAATTGCGCATCAGCGAAAGGTCATGCGAGATCATCAGATAGGTGAGACCCAGTTCCTCGCGCAGCTGCAGCAACAGCTCGATCACGGTTTTCTGCACCGACACGTCGAGCGCCGCAGTCGGCTCGTCGAGGATCAGGATCTTCGGCTCGGCCGCGAGCGCGCGCGCAATCGCCACACGCTGCTTCTGACCGCCGGAAAGCTCATGCGGATACTTTGCCAGATAGGATTGCGGCAGCCGCACGAGATCCATCAGTTGCTTCATCCGTGCTTCGCGGGCCGGCCCATCCATACCTATGGATCTCAGGGGCAAGGCAAGAGTCTGCTGGACATTGCGCTTCGGATTGAGCGACGTGCCGGGGTTCTGGTAGACGATCTGCGTCAGCCGTCTGCCACGCCCTG
Source organism: Rhizobium sp. AB2/73 (assembly GCF_020871915.1). NCBI lineage: Bacteria > Pseudomonadati > Pseudomonadota > Alphaproteobacteria > Hyphomicrobiales > Rhizobiaceae > Rhizobium > Rhizobium sp. AB2/73. The sequence continues at coordinate 1,148,328 of NZ_CP067072.1, forward strand.
GTGCCGGCGCGTCGATGGTGACGCTGCCCGAGGTCGGACGTGACAGGTCCATGATGATGCGTGCAACCGAGGTCTTGCCCGAGCCGGACTCGCCGGCCAATCCGAAGATTTCGCCCTGACGCAACGTCAGGTTCACGTCGCGAACGGCATGGAAGCCTGGCTTCCGGCCATAGATCTTGTTCAGGCCCTCGACCCTGACGATAGGCGCGCGGTCGCTCTGCGACAGATCGGTCACGCGTTCGCCGTAAAGCGGCGGCACGGCGTCGAGGAGCGCCTTCGTATAGGATTGATGCGGGGCAGTGAGTATCTCGCGGCAAGGTCCCGCCTCGACGATATCGCCGTGATGCATGACCACCACTCGGTCCGCCACCTTGCGCACGACACCGAGATTGTGGGTGATCATCAGAAGAGCCATGTTCTCCTCGATCACCAACTGGTTGATCAGATTGAGAATCTCATCCTGGGTCGTCACGTCGAGCGCAGTGCCCGGCTCATCGGCGATCAGAAGCTTCGGCTGGTGCAACAGTGCAAGTCCGATCAGAACGCGCTGACGCATGCCGCCCGAAAGCTCGGACGGATAGGCGTTCATCACTCTCTCAGCGTCAGCAAGCTGCACCCTCCGCAAGACCGCGGAAATTCGCGTCCGCCGCTCGGCCTTCGATGAGCGAATGCCATCACGCTTGTCCGCAAAACGCATGACATCATCGAGATGCGTGCCGATCTTGAAGACCGGGTTGAAGGATGAGAGCGGGTCCTGCATGATCAGGGAAAAGGCCGTGCCTTTCAGCGCCTCGCGTTCCCTTCGCTGCATTTTCAGAACGTCACGTCCTGCGACGGAAATGACGCCGGAGTTGATGGCGGCATTCTTCGGCAAGGTGCCGATGATTGCCTTTGCCGTCACGGACTTGCCCGATCCCGTCTCGCCAATCAGAGCGACGCGCTCCCCGGCAGCGACGGTGAGGGAAATGTCACGAAGCACCTGCCGGGTGCGGCCGTAGGTCGTGAACGAGACGTTCAGAGCCTCGATCTTGAGAAGCGGCTCGCCCATCGCTTAGCTCTCCACATCAAACATGTCACGCAAGCCGTCGCCCAGGAGATTGAAGCCGAGCGTCACGTAGAAGACCGCAGCACCGGGGCACACGACCTCCCACCAGTAATCGGGCATGAACTGGCGACCGTCGGCGACCATGGAGCCAAGATCCGGAATGGGTGGCTTCACACCGAAGCCGAGGAAGCTGAGCGTGGCGCCGAACAGGATAACGAAGGCCGCATCCAGCGTTGTCTTGACGGAGATGACCGCCACGCAATTCGGCAGGATTTCGCGGAACAGGATGTGCATCGGCCCGGCGCCGGCAAGGCGGGCCGCCTCGATATAATCTTCCGACGCGATGGACTTGGAAACGGAGTAGATTAGCCGTGCATGCCAGGTCCACCAAAGCAGCGTGATGGCGATCATCGCGTTCATCAGATTCGGCTCGAGCAGATTCGACACGGCAAGCGCCATGACCAGCGGCGGCATTGCCAGCATCACATTTGTCAGGCCGGTTATGATTTTTTCGATCCAACCGCCGAAGTAGCCGGCGATAAGGCCGAGCACGGTGCCGATCGGCACCGAAATGCCAAGCACGCCGATGACCAGAAGCAGCGAAACGCGCATGCCGAAGACCGTGCGGGAAAAGATATCCCGACCGACTTTGTCGGTTCCGAACCAATGAGCGGCATCCGGCGACACGTGCCGAGCGCGGAAATCGACCACGGCGCCGACATGTTTCGGATAGGGAGTAAGCCACGGTGCGAACACAGCCAGCACGAAGACCGAAATCAGGATCAGCGTGCCGATTACCGCGGCCGGATTGCGACTGAATCGATACCACATCATGTAACCGGTGCTCAGCGCGCGGTCGGATACATCGAGCATCTTCATATCGGTCATCAGCGTGCCTCCTTGCGGCGTTGGCGCGGGTCGATCATCGAGATCAGGACATCCACCACGAGGTTCGCAACGATGAAAAACAGGCCGGCGACCAGCACCACGGCGGTCACGGCATTGAGGTCCTTTTGCAGGATGGCGTTCAGCCCGTAGGAGGCGAAGCCGCCCCAAGCGAACACCATCTCGATGACGAAGGCATTGCCGATCAGCGATGCGAATTCGAGGCCCATGATTGTCAACGGCGCGATCGACGACAGCTTGAGAAGGTAGCGGAAAATGATGATCCGCTCCGGCACACCGAAACTCTGCAGGGTCAGAACGTGATCCTTGTGCTGGTTCTCCAGCATGGAGGAACGAGTGATGCGGGTAATCTGGCCGATGCCGGCCATGGCCAGCGCGAAGGCCGGGAGCACGAGATGCTGAAGTGCATCGACGAACACATCCAGACGTCCAGCCAGCAGGCCGTCGATCAACAGAAATCCGGTCGGTCCGGGCTGAAAGCTCAGAGAATGATCGAGCCGGCCGATGATCGGCCAGTTCGGCAGACAGCGTGCGGCCAGCAATTGCAGACTGATCGCAAACAGGAAACTTGGAATGGTTACGCCGGTCAAGGATAGGATGCGGCCGATATGATCCAGCGCACGATCCCTAAAATGTGCGGTGATGACACCCAGCGGAATGGCCACCACGAACATGAAGACTACGGAGACGAGAACCAGTTCCACGGTGGCGGGCACCGTCTGCTCCAGATCGGTCGTGACGGGACGTTGCGAGACCAGCGACATGCCCAGATCGCCTTGCAGCGCCTTGCCGACATAGTCGACGTATTGATACAGAAGCGGCTTGTCCAACCCCATCTGCACACGCAGCGCATCGACCTGCTCCTGCGTTGCCGCCGGGCCGAGAGCCATGCGCGCGGGGTCTCCCGGCACGACGCGCGCCAGCGCAAAAATCATGATGGAAAGCGCGATCATGACCAGAACGAAGGTGCCAAGCCGCGTCAGGATCGCGACCAACGGATGTTGCTGCATCGACGGGAGTTTCCTTGTTCGTCAGCCAACTGACAAACAACAATCCTCATCTGCGGACGATGAACAACTGGCTGAGGGTATAGTTTTTCGGCCTTATGGTATAGGTTATTTTTCAATATTCGCTTACAAACCCCCGCATGCACAGACTGATTGCCCGACCTCATCTTTGCCATCGCATCGCGACGGAACACGCCGGCGTCATCTTCCTGCGTGCCCCCGCGGGCGCCGGAAAGAGCACAGTCCTGTCCATGGCTGCAAAGGCGATGGGCAAGGAGGTTTGCAACCTGCAGCAACCGCGCATGAGCGACGTGAGGGAGGGATGGCTCTTATGGGACGTACCGGTTTCCGCTCGATCGGCTCGCCTTTCCGCTCAGCTAATGGAGACCGTCGAGGTTCTGGTGATCGCCTGCCGTCCCGATCAGCGCATCAGCGGGCTGGCGCGGCTCATCCTGCATCGAGGTGCGGTGACGCTCGACGCCGGCGATCTGACTTTTTCCGTTGAGGAATTGGTGGAACTGCCAGCCGAAGAAGCCAACCGGTTGGTTAGGGATTATGCCGGCTGGCCGGTTTTCCTGCCGCTGACACGCCAAAAGGATCCTCGCCTATCCATCGACTATCTGCGCGAGAATTTCCTCGGCCACCTTTCGCCGGGACAGACTGCGCTGCTTTCCATCTGGCTCGAAACGCGATCTCCTGTCACCGTCGAGGAGTGGACGGGCCTTTTGCCACCACGCCTGATCGAGGCGCCGGACGAACATCAGGAACTGCTGAGACTCCTGACAGACGCCGTCAGCGAACGGCTGGCTACCTTCGAAACCACCGTCGCCGTGATCGAGGTAGCCTCCGCTTTCGAGCAGGCGGGGCGTGCGCTTGCCGCCATGTCGCTGCTCCTCGATCATGGGCACGAGGCCCATGCGGCGCAGATTCTGGAGCGCGCCCAGGGTCTGGAGCTGATCTATCGAAACAGCCTCGGGACCTTTCGCGATATCATCATGCGCTTTTCCCACGAGATGATCGCGACCAATGAAGTCGTGCTTTTTGCCATGGCTCGCACGCTCCTGAAGCTCGGAGAATTGCAACGCGTGCGCCACCTCGTCGGCAAACATCTGGGTTCGGACTATCTCGATCCGCTGAAGGTCCTGCTGCGCGGATCGCGCTTTTCCTTCGCGGCGCGAACGTTCCGGCTCAACCTCATGATTTCCGAGGACCTGATGCCGACGGACGCCATGATCACCCGCCTCGGAGAGTTCATGGCGGATTATCCGATGGGCGATTACGGCAAGTGGGCCGCCTACTACAACGCGCTGCTGGAATTCGAGATTCGCCGCAGGAATTTCCGCGAGGCGGAAGCCGCCGCGGCCCGCGCCTTGATCTATCTCGGCCATATGGGCGGCCAGCCACTGCTGGAATTCTTCATCCATCTGCATCAGACAGTGCTTCGACTGATGAGCGGCGATGCCCTTTTCGCGCGTCGTGCCGCCCAGGAAGCACGGCAGAAATTGGAGCAGGTGCCGCACGCAGCAGAGGCTGAATTCCGTATGCTGCGGCTCGCCGAAGCCTGTATCTCCTACGAAGCCGGCCAGCCGCGCGATCTTCTCCAATTCGTTCAAAACGAATTCGATGATTTTGCCGCCGCGGAAATCTGGCCGAGCCTGATGCAATTCGCTCTCCACTATGCATCACAGGTGCTGGCCGACCATTTTCCGATGGTGATCAGGCCCGGCTTTCTCGACGGACTCTGGATTCATCTGTCCGAGGGCCTGCAGTTTCACGCCATGATGGAGATCCGCACCGCCGTCGCCTACCAGAATGCCAATCGCTGGAGCGACGCGGCGGCAACGCTGTCCGCCGTCCGAATGCGTATCGGCCGCAACTGGGTGGAAAGCGCCAACGAGGAGCTGACGCGCCTGACCCGCAGGGACGAAATTTCCTATGCCATGGCATGGCTGCGCGACAGCGTGCGCCTCTCGACGCCGCGGCCTTATCTGTCGCGCCAGATCGACGCGCTGATCGCAAACCCGAAAGTCACCAACCGCGAGAAAGTCGCCCTGCAGCTATGGCAAAGCTATACCGCTTACCAGCGTCGCGACAATGCTGCGACGCGCGCGCATCTTCTATCGGCGCTTGAAGGCGCAACGCGCCTTGGCTGCAACGGCGTGCTCTCCGAGGAGCGGATCTTTCTCTCACCGATTCTCAAGAACCAGCGCATTCGCAGCTTCATCGAAACCTCATCCGAGGTCCGCACGGCACTTTCGCTCTTTGCAAGCTCCGTGAACTCGCCACAGGCGAAAGCCCTCCAGGGCGGCCTCTCGCAGCGCGAGGTCCAGATGATTCAGCTGATCGCGAGCGGCATGTCGAACAAGCGCATTGCTCATACCCTTAATGTCTCCGAGGTGACGGTGAAGTTTCACCTCGGAAATCTGTTCCGCAAGCTGGGCTGTCATCGCCGCGCCGAAGCAATCCGGGCGGCAACCGCACTCGGCTGGCTGTGAGCCTCGAGCGGATGGGTTGAGCGTTACGACGGACGCCTTTCGACCGATGTCTCCTCGGGCGGTTGCTTGGGCGGAACGTTGCCGTTCTGCTCGGCGCGATCGCGATGCAGCGCCGCGCGGGCGAGGAGCATGAAGGTGATCGGCGTCGTCACCGTGATGAAAATACCGATCAGCAGTTCATGAATGACGAGCGTCCGCGTTGCGGTCGAAAAGAAGATCATCGACGCGATCATGATTGCACCGATGCCGCCACTCGTTCCCAATGTCGGCGCATGGATGCGCTCGTAGAATGTTCCAAGCCTCAGAAAGCCGATGGCGCCGATGAGCGTCAGGAAAGCGCCGATCATGAGAAGCGCACCGACGGGGATAACGGCCCACAGAGGTATGTTTTCAAGCGGCGTGCTCATTCGATCACCTCTCCGCGCATCAGGAATTTCGCCAATGCAACGGTTGCAACGAAGCCAAGCATGCCGATGACGAGCGCCGCCTCGAAATAAACGACACGACCTGTGCCTATGCCGAAGGTCAACAACAACAGCATCGCATTCACATAAAGCGTGTCGAGCGCGATGATGCGATCCTGCGCGCGCGGGCCGCGAAACATGCGGATGGAAGCGATAGCCATGGCCGCTACGATCATCAGCTGCGCGGCCGCCACGGATATCTGGATGATCATGGCGCTCATGCGAATATCTCCATCAGCAGGCTCTCGTAGCGATTGGCGACCATATCGCGCCATTGCACCTCGTTTTCGAGATCGAGGACATGCAGCAACACGGTGTTGTCGTTGGAATCATATTCCAGCCACGCGGATCCCGGCGCGCTGGTCAGGATAACCGCAAGCAGCGCCAGCGGGATCTGATCCCGCACCCTGAGCTCAAGGACAACGAAACCCGGCGTCGTCTTGCGCGAGCGTCCCCTCAGGATGATCCAGGCCACCTGAGCATTTGATTTCAAGACGTCGAAAACGACCCGGAAGAAGAGCTTGGGCAGCAAATACCATTTCCGTAGCCGCGGTTTCTCGGGCCGCAGCGACGCCATGCCCCAAGAGGCGAAGACGGCGACAATGATGCCGAAGATAAGCTGACCGAGCGTGAAGCCGTTTAGCAGCAGCCACATCAGGATCAGGCTCAGCGCCAGGAGCGGATAAGGCAGCATCACGGACCTCCCGCTTGTACGGGCGCGACAACCGCATTGCGAACCGCATCGATATAGATATTGGGGTCGCTGAGCGCGCGAATGGTCGCGTCCATATATTGCATGACGGGGCCCGCCCAAATGGTCAATGCGAGTGTCAAGGCGAGCAGGCCCATGACCGGGACTATCTCGATGACGAGCACACGGGGAACCGTGCCCTCCAGCGAACTCCAGAATGTGCGTATGCCGGCCCGTGTCATGGCAATCAGCGCTGCTATGCCGGAGAGAATGACGAGCAGGATCAACGTCCAGACGGCGGCACTTGGCGGAATGCCGATCGCGCCGGTTCCCATCATGGCCGAGAGCATGGCGAACTTGGAGACGAAGCCGGAAAGAGGCGGAAGGCCGGCGAGCAGAATGCCGCAGGCGGCAAAGCAGATGCCAAGCATCGCCATGGTGCCGGGCATGGTCACGCCATCGCCTTCGGCCGGTTCCTTCTCCTCGGCATCGCCATAGGCCTCCATCGTGACGGCAAGAACGCTGGCGCCGGCATCCTGGCCGCGCTCGACGACCTCGATCAGCATGAAGAAAGCGCTGATCGTCAGCGTCGAACTGACGAGATACATCAGAGCGCCGGACGAGATGGAGCCGTCATTGATGCCGATTACCATCAGCAGCGTGCCGGATGAGACCAGCACCGAGAAGCCGGCAAGCCGGCCAAGCGCCTGCGACGCCAGTACACCGACCGTTCCGAAGACCAGAGTTGCCATCCCGCCATAGAGAAGTACGGTCGCGCCGAAGCCCGCGGAGGGGCCGGCGCTGAACAGCAGCATGGTCAGCCGGAGGATGACGTAGATGCCAAGCTTGCTGAGGATCGCGAATATGCCCGCAACCGGCGCCGAAGCCGCGCTATAGGCTGTCGGCAGCCAGAAGCAGAGCGGCCACATGCCGGCCTTGATGAGGAATGCGATGCCGAGCACGCCCGCGCCGGCCTGCATCAGCATGCGGCGATCTGCCGACATTTCCGGGATGCGCATGGCAAGATCCGCCATGTTCAGCGTTCCCGCCGTGCCATAGATCAGGCTGACGCCGATGAGGAAGAGCAATGCGGCTGCGAGGTTGACGGCTATGTAGTGCATGCCGGCCTTGACGCGCAGCGGCCCAGAGCCATGCAGCAGAAGGCCATAGGACGCCGCCAACATGACCTCGAAGAAGACGAAGAGGTTGAAGAGATCGCCGGTCAGGAACGCGCCGTTGACCCCCATCAGCAGCAGCTGGAACATGGTGTGGAAATGCGCACCGACCGCATGCCAGCGCGCCAGCGAGAATATCAGCGCGGCGACGGAGACGATGGATGTCAGCAGTAGCATGAGTGCCGACAAGCCGTCGAGCACGAGCACGATACCGAAGGGCGCGCTCCAGTTTCCGAGGAGATAGGCGCGCTCCAGCCCCGGCGCTCCGCCCTCCGCACGGAAGAGTGCAAGTGCAATGCCTACCAGCAGGAGCGTTGCCGCTAGGCTGATGAGTGCCTTCAGCGTGCGCGAACGCTCGTCTATGAACACAAGCAGTGCGCCCGCAATCAGCGGAACAAGGATCGGCGCAATGATGAGATGATGCGACCAACCTGTCATTTCCGGTCACTCCGCCCGTCGACGTGATCCGTGCCGGTGAGACCGCGCGAGGCAAGCAGCACGACCAGGAACAGGGCCGTCGTCGCAAAGCCGATAACGATTGCCGTCAGCACCAGGGCCTGCGGCACCGGATCGGCCAAGGCGCGTGTTGCCGTGCCGTCACCAAGCAGCGGCGGCACATTCGTCTTCACGCCGCCGACGCCGAAGATGAAGAGATTGACGGCATAGGAGAGCAGAGACAGTCCGATGATGACCTGGTAGGTGCGCGGGCGCAGGATCAGCCAGACGCCGCAAGCAGTCATCACACCGATCGCAATGGACAAGATGAGTTCCATCAATCCCCCTTTGCCTTGTCGGCATCAAGCGCACGCAAGCGTTTGATACGGATCGACTGGTGTGCAAGCGCGACGAGGATCAGAACCGTGGATCCCACGACGAGCAGGAAAACGCCGAGATCGAAGAGCAGCGCGCTTGCCGCCGGAACCTTGCCGATCAACGGCACGTCGAGATACTGGAAATGCGAGGTGAGGAACGGATAGCCGAAGAACCAGGCACCGATACCCGTCACCGTCGCGATCAGAAGCCCGGCGCTCATCCACCGCAGCGGCAGGATGCGGATGCGATCCTCCGCCCAGCGCGTACCGCCGGCCAGATATTCCAGCAGGAAGGCGATCGAGAGCGTCAAGCCGGCCGAGAAGCCGCCCCCTGGCGCATCATGCCCCCGCATGAAGATATAGACCGACAGGGCGATCACGAAGGGGAACATCCACTGCATGATGACGGAGGGCACCAGCAGATAGTCGCGCACGGTATCGCCGGCTGAACGCTCCGGCCGTTCCTCGTCGAAACGGTTCTGGATCCGCTGCTGCTCCGGCATTTCCATGCTGTCGGGCGCCGGTCGGAAACGACGCAGCAGCGCATAGACGGTCAAGGCGACGACGCCAAGGACGGCAATTTCGCCCAGCGTATCGAAACCACGGAAATCAACCAGGATGACGTTGACGACGTTGCGCCCGCCACCTTTCGAATAGGCGTTTTCGAGGAAATAATTCGCGATGGCATCCGGCACGGGCATGGTCATGACGGCGTAGGAAATGAACATCATGCCGACGCCGCAGATGACGGCGAGTGCCAGGTCGCGGAAGCGGCGGAAACGGGCGCGCAAATCGACCGTATCGTCGATTCCTTCCGTGCGCTTCGGCAGCCAGCGCAAACCCAGAAGGATGAGAACCGTCGTGACGATCTCAACGAGAAGCTGGGTAATCGCAAGGTCCGGTGCCGACAGCCAGATGAACGTCATGCAGACGATCAACCCGACACCGCCCATCATCACCAAGGCAGCAAGCCGATGATATTTGGCAAAGAAGGCGGTGCCGATCGCCAGACAAATGCCGATCGCCCAGACCGCGGCGAAGATCGGATCGGCACCCAGAAAGGAAAAATGCTTCGCTTCGAAACCGGACAGGTAAAGCGGCAGCAGGCCGGCAGCAAACCCCGTCACGACGACCCAGCGAAGCTGCGGCTGCAGCTTGCGCGTGCCGATCCGCTTTTCGGCCGTTCTCGCCCAATGCCAGGAGACTTCGACCAGCACCCGCTCGAAGATGCGCTGACCTTTAAGCCGACGGAAGATGGGCGGACCATCGTCGCACCGGGAAAAGTAATCCTTGAAAATGAAATAGAATACCGTGCCGCCGACCAATGCGACGATGCTCATCATAAGCGGCAAATTGAAGCCATGCCAGAGCGAGAGGCTGTATTGCGGCGTATCGGCGTTGAGAACGCTGACAACGGCCGCCTGCAGGAAAGGTGCCACCGAAAGCACCGGAACGATGCCGACGACCAGGCATACCACGACCAAAAGTTCAATCGGGAAGCGCATCCAGCGCGGCGGCTCGTGCGGCTTGGCGATCGGCAGATCGGTCGGCGCCGGCCCGAAGAACACCGTCTGAATGAAGCGCAGCGAATAGGCAACGCTGAAGGCGCTCGCCAGCGTCGCCACATAGGGAAGCATTCGATCGAGGATGGAATCGGCATGGGTCTCGATCGCTTCGGCGAAGAACATTTCCTTCGACAGGAAACCATTGAGCAGCGGAACACCGGCCATGGCGGCACTCGCGACGATGGCAAGCGCACCGGTGAACGGCATATAGCGGAATAGACCGCTCAGACGGCGCATGTCGCGCGTGCCGGTCTCATGATCGATGATGCCGGCCGCCATGAACAGCGACGCCTTGAAGGTCGCATGGTTCAGCATGTGAAAGATGGCGGCAACCGTCGCAAGCGGGCTGCCGAGGCTGAGCAAGGTGGTGATGAGGCCGAGATGGCTGATCGTCGAATAGGCGAGCAGCCCTTTGAGATCCTGCTGGAACATTGCGAAATAGGCGCCGAGCAGCAGCGTGATGATGCCGGCGCTCCCGACGAGGTAGAACCACTCATTGGTACCGGCGAGAACCGGCCAGAAGCGTGCAAGCAGGAAAACGCCGGCTTTCACCAGCGTCGCCGAATGCAGATAGGCGGAGACGGGCGTCGGCGCGGCCATTGCGTTCGGAAGCCAGAAATGGAAGGGAAACTGCGCGCTCTTCGTCAGCGCGCCGAGCAGGATCAGTATCAGCGCAGGCAGATAGAGCGGATGGTTACGGATGATATCGCCCGATGCCAGGATCTTGTCCAGATCGTAGCTGCCGACGATATGGCCGAGCAGGATCAGCCCGATCAGCAGGCAGAACCCACCAATCCCGGTGATCGTCAGCGCCATGCGGGCGCCGTCGCGGGCGGCGGCGGTGTTGTGCCAATAACTGATCAGCAGAAAGGAGAAGATGCTGGTCAGCTCCCAGAATATCGAGAGCAGAATGACATTGCCCGAAAGCACGATGCCAAGCATGGCCCCCATGAAGGCGAGCAGGAAGGAGAAGAAGCGGGGAACCGGGTCCTCTTCCGACATGTAGTAGCGGGCATAGACGATGACGAGAAAGCCGATCGCGGTGATAACAAGCGAAAACAGCCAGGCAAAACCATCCAGTCTGAGGCTGAAATCAAGCCCGAGCTGCGGCAGCCATTCTATGCTATAGCGGACGATGCCGCCGTCCTTGACGGCAGGATAGAAGCTTGCGGAAATCAACAGCGCCAGAAATGTGACAGTCCCGGCGATCCAGGCCGGTCCATGCCGCGACCGTGTGCGCAAGAGGCATACGGAAAGAAGACTTCCGATAAACGGCAGAGCCAAAAGTGCCAGAATAAAAACAGGCTCGCCAGTTATCCCAAAACGTCATTCCTTCGCTTGGCCGGATCACGCCAGACTGCCACGACGGCAAAACCCCTAGAAATCCGGTGTATTATGTCCTATATGATAGATATCGCCCAATATGGGCAGCTTCGAACCCTGCGTCAAGGTAAGATGGCGATGATTTTGACACCAGCGCTCTGCCGGGCAGCCCGCGGCTTCCTCGATTGGACGCAAACGGATCTTGCCCACCGTTCCGGCGTATCGCGCAGCACGATCCGTGACTATGAAGGCAATCGCCATAGCCTGCATCGGGCGACGGAGGCGCAGTTGCGCCTGGCGCTCGAGTTAGGAGGAATTGCCTTCTTCCGGATCGAAGGACATGAGATCGGCATTTGTACGAAGGCCCTGGTCGCCGAAGCGCCAGCGCCGACGCATACGGAAAGCTGCGAGATCCTTTCCAGCGCCGGCGAAAGAAACCGGACGCCGCCTAAGCCGGAACAATAGTGCCGGATAGGCTGGACGCGGCCGGCGCGACTTCCGACCACAAAGTCGCTTATGCAAGCCGAAGCCTTTCGCCGGCGCTACCTCGCGCGTCGCCTATAGAGATCACTCGCGAGAAGGTGAACGGAAAGGCCCTCAATTCAGCCATATTCAAACCGATTACCGCATCCGCGCCGTACCCAGACGACCGGAGAAACCCATGTCCGACACGACAGCGACCACAGCAGAAACATCCACCGCCCGCTATCGATTGTCGCAACGGCTCCTGCATTGGCTCATTGCCATCATCATCATTTCAGCGCTCGTCATCGGCCTTTATTGTTCCTACCTCACCCCGGGCATACCCCTGCGTCGCGCCCTCCTCGACATACACAAGTCCCTCGGCATGACGGCGCTTTTTCTCATCGCCATCCGCCTGCCGCTCAGGCTTTCGCTGGGTGAACCTGCCTATCAACGGCCGCTTGGCGTCTTCAATCACCATGCCGCCCGCGGCGCGCATATCCTGCTCTACATCTTGATGATCCTGATGCCGCTTGCAGGCTACGCCACGTCTGCTGCCGGCGGCCATGATCTGCCATGGTTCGGCCTCTTCCAATGGCCCAACCTGCTGCCACACGACAAGGGCCTGGAGCGAGCCGCCGCCGAGATCCACGAATATGGCGCCTATTGCCTGTATGCCATCGTCAGTCTGCATATCCTGGCAGCGCTCTGGCACCATTTCGTCCGCAAGGATGAGGTCCTGAGGAGAATGTCGTTTTGATCCGATTCTTTACAAGGCAAAGAATGCTCCGTCGCTTCAGGTTAACGGCAGCAAGGATCAACCCGCCATCAGGTCCGGTTGCGGTTCGCCGATCTCCACCGCATGACCGTCAGGATCATAGAAGCGGAATACGCGCTGCCCCCATTCCTGCCTTTCGACGGGATGAATGAGATTGACATGCGGCGCTATCGCCTCGAAGGCAGCATCCACGTCCTCATGTTCGAAATAGAGAAGGATGTTTCGCCGCCCATAGGGTTCGGATGCTTCGCTGCTTTCCCTCCAGACCGTTTGCTCCAGCGATTTTCCATCATGAATCGCAAAGCCGGTTTCAAACAGCACGAAGCTGCCGAAGTCATTCAAGATCTTGAGGCCCAACAGCTCACAGTAGAACGCCTTCGAACGCTCGATATCGCTGACGAAGGGGATTGGATTTACGAAACGCATTGCCAGGACCTGCTCGATTAGGGGAAGCGAAGCAAACGAAAACAACCTCCAAACTGCTTCACTATATCTAAGAACCGGATGCTGGTATCTGGCAAATGACTTTCATCTCGTCTCGCAATCGGAGGCCGCCCATGGCAGAAACCGCACGAACCATGATCGTCATGGATTCGGGAGAATCCCGCTTTCAATTGCGCGCCGGAGCAATGATCCGCCACGGCGATCATATCCTCATTCACCGCGCGCTCACGGACAACTTCTGGTCTTTGCCCGGCGGCCGGGTGGAGTTTCATGAGGCAGGCGCCGAGACACTTGCCCGTGAAATCGAAGAGGAAATCGGCTGCAAGGCGACCATCGGACCTTTACGCTTCATCATCGAAAATTTCTTCGAATTTGCCGGACGACGTGTTCACGAAGTTAGCGTCTATTACGAGGCGGAGCTGCTGCAGCCATTTCCGTTTCACGAAACGGAAGTCGTCCATCGGGTGAAGGATGGCAATGCCGACCTCGAATTTCGCTGGGCACCTTCCACGCTGGTCGGGCTCGACCGGTTCGACCTGGCACCAACTCCCATACGCAACCTCATCGTCCAATCCCGCCGGCATTCAGCATTTCGTGCGGCGCGACGCAGCCTGAGTCTCCTGCCGTCCGCATCAATTGCAACAGCAAGGAAATAACTTCATAAAAGCTCCGGTATGTTTGCCGAGTTTCCGATAGGCTCGAATCGTCAGGTCGTCATCCAATGTCGCGCATCGCCATTTTGGGAAATGCAGGCGGTGGGAAATCCACCCTCGCCCGCAAATTGAGCGAGCGCCACGCGATTCCCCATTTCGAGATCGACAGGTTGCTTTGGCAGGAAGGCTGGATTCCCACACCGATCGAGACCTATGCCGAGCAGCATGAACAAATCCTATCGGGTGAGAATTGGGTCATCGATGGCCTGGGGCACAAGAATTCGATCCCGGCGCGGATAGATCGCGCGACCGAGATCATCCTCATCGATATGCCGCTCTGGATGCATTTCTGGCTCGCGGCCGAGCGGCAGATCGCCTGGCAGTCGGGCACGATCGAAAACGCGCCCGGCGGACTTTCGGCCATGCCGCCGACGCGAGATCTGTTCCGGACCATATGGGAAATCGAGCAAGACTGGATGCCCGACATTCGCCGCCTGTGTACGGAAGCGCAAAATGCGGGCAAGGCGCTGACACGGATAGGCAGTGTCGATGAGCTGGAGGTGCTTACGAAGGAATTGGGTGAACTGCAGCCTCGATGACTATTCAGATAAGCGGCAGTCGCGAGAACGGCGACCGTAAAAACCATTCCAAAAGATCAGCGATCTTTGAGATTATCTTCTTTGCTTTGATAACGAAGGGCTTTTAGCCTTGTCTAAACCCATAAGAGCCATTTGCATCACCAAGGTTCGGACACGGCAGGCGATGGCATTGCGGTCCGAAAACAAAGATGAACTTCGAAGAGGAAACCTCATTGCCCCGCCATACCATGCCGACCGGCTCCGACGCATCGCTTCCAACGCTTGATCTCCAGCGCCTCTATGCTTCGGCGGCAGAACATCAAGCCTTTATCGCAGAGCTTCGCGCGGTGCTTTACGATCACGGCTTCTTCTATCTGACGGGGCACGGCGTCGATCCCAAGCTGATTGCCGACGTGGTGGCAACGGCCAAGCGTTTCTTCGCGCTGCCCATGGAAGAAAAGCTCAAGATCGAGATGGTCAAGTCACCGCACTTCCGTGGCTACAATCGCGCAGGCCAGGAGCGTACGCGCGGCGAACAGGATTGGCGCGAGCAGCTCGACATCAACACCGAGAGTACACCCTTCGAGATCGGCCCGGACACGCCGGCCTGGCGGCGCCTGCAGGGACCGAACCAGTGGCCGGAGGCGCTGCCGGAGCTCAAGCCTCTGCTGCTTGCCTATCAGGCCGAGGTGACGCGCATCGGCATCGACGTGCTGAAGGCGATCGCCGCAGCTCTCGGCCAGCAGGAAAACGTCTTCGCCGATATTTATGAGCCGCAGGCCTCGCAGCTTCTGAAGATCATCCGCTATCCCGGCCGCGACGTCGCCGAAACGGATCAGGGCGTCGGCGCTCACAAGGATGGCGGCTTCGTCACCGTGCTGCTCCAGGACACCACGCCCGGCCTGCGGGTGCGCACGGAAGACGGCGTCTGGATCGACGCACCGCCGGTGCCGGGCACCTTCGTCATCAATACCGGCGAGTTGCTTGAGCTTGCGACGAACGGCTTCGTGCGCGCCGACGTGCATGACGTCATCGCACCGCCTGCCGGCGTCGAACGTTTCTCCGTCGCCTTCTTCCTCGGGTCCCGACCGGATGCGACGATCCCCGTCATCGAACTGCCGGAGGAGCTGAAGCGATCGGAGCGCGGCATCTCGATCGACCCCTTGAACCCGATCTTCCGCGAAGTGGGTCAGAACCAGCTGAAGAGCCGCTTGCGTTCCCACCCGGATGTCGCCCGCGCCCACTACGCCGATCTCCTGACATCGGAACAGCCGGTTTAGGCCGGATACTCTGAAAATTCGAGCGAGGTTGCTGGCTCAGACATCTCGTCTGAAGGCCAGTTCCGAGAGCAATTCGAGGAAAAGTGCGCAGCGGTTTTCCGTCCGGAATTGCGCGAAACCAAAGAGATAGAGCGGTTCAGAGATTCCCTAAAAACTGGACCGTCCCTAGTGCTGACTATCCGGCACGACGACACGCATGCCGTCGACGACGCTGCTTGCGAGAATCTGACAGCTCAAGCGGCTGTTCGGCGCCGGCTCCATCACGAATTCGATCATCGTCACTTCCTCTTCAGAAGGCGGCGGCAGAAGATCGAGATGAGGTTGCTCGATGTAGCAATGACAGGTACCGCAGGCCAAGGCGCCGCCGCATTGCGCCACGATGCCATCGATGCCGCTCCTGACGGCCACAGCCATCAGAGTTTCACCCTCCTGCGCCTTAACACGCGTCTCACGACCAGCGGAATCGATGAACACGATTTCACACATTGCATTCTCCATATTTTCGGTAAGTCCGTTCACGCGGCAATAAGACGAACATCCAGACGTTGCGGACCGCGCACCAAGAGCCCGCGCTTGTAGGCGGGACTGTCATCCAGCAGTTCTATCGAGCGGGTGCGTCGCAGGAGCGTCGAGAAAATGATCTCCATGTCCAGCCGCGCGAGATGATTGCCGAGACAGAAATGCGCGCCGCCGCCGAAAGCCAGATGGCGGTTGGGGGTGCGCTCGACATTGAAAACATCGGGTGAGTCAAATTGCTCCGGATCACGATTGGCCGCGCCATAGAGCAGGCCGATCTTCGTGCCCTTTGGCAGCGGCGTGCCGGCAATCGTCTTTTCTTCCGTCAGGTAGCGATGAAAGAACGGCAGCGGTGACTCGAAGCGGAACATTTCCTGGATGGCAGTCGGCATCACGGCCTGGGTTTCCCGCAGCTTGCTCAGAGCATCGGGATATTGCATCAAAGCATGCATGCCGCTACCCAGCACATCGATGGTCGAGCCATGTCCGGCCATGAGGATCAGCATGCAGGTGGACACGAGCTCGTCTTCGGTCAGCTCGCCGGCAACATGCGCCTCGGTCAGCCGACAGAGAAGATCGTCGCGCGGATTGCGTACACGCTCGGCGATGAGTTCCTTGAGGAGTTCGTAGAATTCCGTCGTCGCGCGTTCGGCGATCGCCTTGCGCTCGGCGCTGCGATCGACATCGAAATACTGCACGACCTCTTCAGACCACTTGCGCAGCTGCCCGGCATATTCCTCGGGCACGCCCAACACGGAACCGATGATGTGCCCCGGAACCTGCGAGGCGAGATCTTCGACGAAATCGATCGTACCTGCCTGCAGGAGACGGTCGAGCAGGCGTTCGACGAAGTCCTGTATCATGCCGCGCTGGCGCGCAACGAGTGCCGGGGTAAATTCACGGAACACCTTGCGGCGCAGCCGGTCATGGGTTTCACCATCGGAATCCAGAAGGCTGAATTGCACGAAGCGCGAATGGTTCGGCATGTCGTGCCAGTTCTGCCGAACCTTCTGCTCCTGTATCTCCTCCGGGGAAAGAAAGAATTCGAGCGAGCGCACGAGCGTCTTGTCAGCGGCGGCAACGGCCACATCCTGATAGCGCGACAGCAGCCATATGTCGAAATGCTCGTAATAGACGGGACCGGGAGTGGCGCGCAGCTCACGGTAGGCGGCATAGGGATCGTCAGTGAACGCTTGGCTGAGCGGATCGAATACTGGGGTTGCCGTCGGCATGATCAGGACCTTTGTCCATTCTGGTTTATCGCCGTAGAATACAGCGGCACGGCATGAAAAGACATGGATGCCAACCGCAGCCATATGGATAAAACTCTCATTACCCAATAGGGTTAGGTCGCCATGACCGATAAAGCGACTTCACCAGCAACCCTCCCCCTTGACGACGTCTTCTTTCAGACTCCGGGCAAGTTGTCCCGCGCCTTTCCCTACACGCTTCTCGCCGCCGGACGCCGGATCTGCACGCCAGCGGAAATGCCGATAGCCCACCGCTTCAACCATCACACCTTGATCCTTACTCTCGGCGGAAAAGGCCTGTTGCAGGTCAACAGAGTCTCCAGCCTGCTGCATGAGGGGACGATCGCCTGGCTGGACTCCTCAATGTTGTATTCGCATCGCTGCGAGCCACGCCATGCGCACTGGTCCTATCTATGGGTGGGCTTCGTCGGATACGGGCTCGATACCCTGTTTGACAGCCTTGGCGTGGTCGCCAATCCGGTTTTCGACATGAAGGCTGTGCACAATCTACAAGGCATGTTCGAGGGGATCCTCGGTGAAGTGGAAGGAAGAGGCTTCTTTGCAGAGAGCCAGTGCTTCGCCTTGCTCGCCCAGTTGATCTCTTCATTGGTATCGGAGCGGGCCTACAATAGTGACGTTGGCGGCGCCGTTCAGCGCCTGCAGCGGGTCATGGAGACGGTTCGAGCCGATCTGTCACGCGCCTGGACGGTGGCAGAGCTCGCGCCCGCCGCCAATCTGAGCCAAGCCCAACTGTTCCGACGCTTCCGTCAGAGAACGGGAACGACGCCTATCGACTGGCTGCGGCACGAGCGCGTAAACGCCGCCAAACGGCTACTGGTGGTAACGGATGAGCAGATCGGCAAGATCGCCGCCAGATGCGGCTACCCCGATCCATTCCACTTTGCCCGTGACTTCAAGAAGCTGGTGGGCGTCACGCCGAGCGAGTTTAGACGGCAGGGCGAGAACGACAGACCACGCCGATCCTGAGGTGATTGAGTGCCTCTCAGCTTACGCTTGAAGAGGTATTTCATGACAGAACCACCTCGATTGGCTTGGGACCTATGACGCGATAGAAGTCTGTCGTGCATGCCAGATTATTCGAAATGCATGCCGCGCTTTAGCTGGGGATTAAGAAGTGACGACCGAACAAAGCGTCCTGCGCATTTCCATCATCGTGACATTCGTTCTGGCCGTCGCCGGTATCGTCTTCGGCATTCTCTCCGGCTCCTATGCGATCGTCTTTGACGGCGTCTACGCGCTTACCGATGCGAGCATGACGATCGTGGCGCTGATCGTTTCCAATCTGATCATATCCTCCGCGACGAACACGACACCCGCCGGCAAATTCGCCAAGCATTTCACCATGGGCTTCTGGCACCTCGAGCCGATGGTGCTTGGCCTCAATGGCGTCCTCCTGACGGGAGCCGCAGTCTATGCCCTGATCAACGCCATCGGCAGCATCATGGCCGGCGGCCGTCATCTCTCTTTCGATCAAGCCATCATCTACGCGGTGCTGACCATGATCATCGCCTTCCTGATGGCGGCCTATGGCAACCGCGCAAACAAGACGCTCAGATCCAATTTCATCGCACTGGACGCCAAGGCCTGGATCATGACAGGCTGCCTGAGCGGCGCGCTGCTGCTTGCCTTCATCTTCGGTTTTTTCATTCAGGGAACGAACCTGCAGTGGATGTCGCCCTATGTCGATCCGGTCGCTCTTGCTCTCGTCTGCCTCGTCGTCATTCCCATGCCGATCGGAACGATCAAGCAGGCATTCGCCGACATCCTGCTCGTGACACCTGCGGATCTTCGGGAACATGTCGATCGCGTCGCGACCGACATAGTTCGACGCTACGATTTCTTATCCTACCGCTCCTATGTCGCGCGGGTCGGCCGCGGCAAGCAGATTGAGCTCTACTTCATCGTTGCACCGGATGGACCGGCGAAAAAGCTGGTGGAATGGGACCATATCCGCGACCAAATCGGCGAAGCGATCGGCGACGAAGGGCCGGACCGCTGGCTGACTATCGCTTTTACGACGGATCCGGAATGGGCGGATTGAGCAGCCGCTACCCCGCCAATCCTTGAACACTTCGGTAAGAAAGTCGACGAAGCTGCGCACCTTGCGATCCGATGTGGCGCGAGGGAATCAAGCGCTTTCCGTGTCGGCCGTCGAAAGAGTACCGGTTGCTGCCTGCTTCCTCCGCGCGACGCGAAACACGAGGCCCTGGACGCGGCGCGTAAACGGCCTCTCGACATATCTGAAAAGCGCCTGGGCAAAAGCGGCGGCGACCAGCGTCGCGAAGACGATGAACAGACCAAGAGGAAGGGTCCCCCCGATCACCTTCATCCAGATCGCGCGCAACGGCCGCAGGATGAACGGATGGACAAGATAAAGGCTGTAGGAGGCGTCTCCTAGAGCGACTCCCCAAAAGACAGGCCGCCTCTGGGGCGGAACGGGACCGATTGCGGCGGCGAGCACGAGCAGAGCCGCAGGCAGGCCGCTTCGCAAGAATTGCGGCAGGACCGCATCGTTCCAGGGCGCGGAGACGTGCACGAAGCCGAGGAGCCCGATGGCCGCCAGCCCAAGCGCCGGCCCGGCGCCGATCCTTGCACCGCTGCGGAAAATCAGAGCGGCATAGACACCGAACAGGAACTCCAGAATGATCGGGCTCGTCCAGAACGCTATCTGGACATGGTGGGGATGGATGAGCTTTCCGACAAGCGCCATTCCTACCATGAGAACCGAAAGCCAGACGACGCCCGACCGTATCGGCAGCAGGAGTGCCGCCGCGAAGAAGACGTAAAACAGCATTTCGTAGTTCAGTGTCCAACCGAGTGCGAGCACCGGCCTGATCTCATCCACGCCGCGCCCCGACGGAATGAAGAAATAGGACGCCAGGATATGGGGCAGGGAACCGATGGGAACGGCCAGCAGCGAGGGCGCCACCAACGCGCCGAGCAGCAGGGAACTCGTCAGCAGCCAGTAAAGCGGGACGACGCGGGCGCAGCGCCGCAGGAAGAAGCGCAATGAAGCACCACTTTTGCCGAATTCGGCGGCAGCCGTATGCATCATGATGAAGCCGGAAAGAACGAAGAAGATGTCGACGCCGAAACCGAGATTCCAGGCAGAGCCATCGACCGCTGCACGTCCCGTCGCTGCTGCAAGGATCTCTGTTTCGTGCAGAGCATGGGCGATGACCACGGAAAAGGCTGCGAGCGCGCGCAGCACCTGAAGGTTCAAGAGCATATGAGCGGATTTGCCGGCGTTGCCGCCCGCATCTTGTCCCTCAGGTATTTCTTTATGAAACCTCACCGGAAAGCTCAGCGAATGTTGCCCTGGATCTCCATTTGGTATCCACGACCATATAACGACTCGTAGCCGCATGCATAAATCGGCAACCCTGCTTTAGATTATAGTTATTCTTCAGTTAATATTTCAGACATTAGGCAGGATAAGCCGTCGCCAGGATGATATGTGCCTGAATTTTAGCAGCAACTTCGCTGCTACCGTGTCGGGCTTCGATTGCGGCGGCGACATAGTCGGTCGCAGCCTGCAGCCTCTCCGCTTCTCTGGCTTCGATTTCGTTACGAAGCAGAGTTCCCTGACAATAAGCGACGGCCGGAAGACGCGGCGAAGATGCCCGGCTTTGCTCGGCCCTCGTTTCAATCACAATTTCGGAGAAACCAGCCTTCTCGAGATCGCCGCGAATCCGATCCACATCGTGATAGCCATGCGGAGTGCGCGCTAGAAAGCGTGGCGGATCGTTGGGAAAAATCCGGGCAAGCGCGTTCGTGACATCATCCGCGAATATGTTCTCTTCGATGCGGTCCCAGACGTTGAAGAGGAAATGTCCACCGGGCTTCAGAACGCGCTTTGCCTCGCGATAGGCCGAGATACGGTCCGGAAAAAACATGGCGCCGAACTGGCAAAAGACGAGATCGAAGGATGCATTTTCGAAGGGCAACGACTGGGCATCCGCCTGCTGCCATGTGATGCGGCTGTCGGGAGCCTGCCGCGAAGCGGCGTAATCGAGCATCGGCTGGTTGAGGTCGGTGACGACGTAGTTTGCGCCGGGAGATAATTTCGGCGCCAATGCGCGGGTGACAACGCCGGTGCCTGCAGCGATTTCCAATACTGCGTCGGGCCGCAAGGACGCTGCTCGCTGGGCTATATCAGCCGCGTAAGGCTCGAAAATCAACGGCACCATGTGGTGGTCGTAATTTTCCGGAATCGAGCCAGCGAATAGCTTGTCTGCCTCCAACATCGCATCACCCGCTGCGCGCCTGATAAAGCACGATACTAGCATATCGCAGCAGACGCGTCATTCAGGCTTTGAAGAGATCCAATCGCGCGGAACCGGTCTATTCAGCCCGCGTCACCGCGCGCAAGCACGTCCAGAAGCTGGCTGGTGTTGTCGATGGAGAATTGCACGCGCTCGCCCGGCCAGACGGATTCCGAATAGGAAATCGGGGTGCCCTTGAGATCGACGTCCACCTTTCTCGACACAGCCACCGGCTGAGACATGGACTGGCAGAGTTGCTTTGCCTCCTCGCTTGTCGGCAGACGGACGACGATATCCGTGCGCAGGCGGATATAGTCGGGGATGCCGTATTCGGCCAGAATGACGGTGACGCTTCGCCCGCTGCGCCGCGCCTCGTCGAAACCTGGAAAACGGCGCACCGGATAGTAAGCATGCGAATAGTTGATCGGCTCCTCGTCGGCAAAGCCGCGGCGGACAATATGATAAACCGGCTCACCAAGTGGAAGCCGCAAAGCCTCTGCGATCAATTCCGAAGCGGGGACAACCTCCTCATGAATGGCCTGGCCGAGCGGTTCCCTGCCTTGATCGAGCAGGTTCTGGGAAAAGCGCGTGCGTTCGGACAGGCGATAATCGAGGCGACTATCCCTGACGAAGGTTCCGCGCCCCTGCTCGACCAACACGAGCCCCCGGCTTTCGAGACGGGAAATGGCGCGCCGTATGGTGTGCCGTCCGACGCCGAAACGTTCCATCAGGTCGGACTCCGTCGGAAGCTGCGCCTTTGGTGACAGGCGACCGGTCAGGATATCCTCCGCAATATCGCTTTCCACCTGTTGCCATTGCCCGTGCAGCAATTTCTTCTCCATGCCTGCCTTCCGAATTCAACCATGTCATTCGAATGTCATATATCGGCTACAGCATCGATTTTCAATCTGTGCCCGATATCGGAAATCCAACAAACAGCAGCCAAAGTCAATTTTACCCTCGAGCTTTAGCGCTTAGCCACGCTTCCCTTCATATGGATGTCACTCGCCGTCGGTAGGTAAATATCCGAATGTTTGATTAATCATTCGGATATTGAGGATAAGATGGTAGGACTTAATCGTCGTCAATTTATCGCGGGCACGACCGCAGTCATCAGCACATCGATCGCTTTGACCGGCAAGGCCCGGTCCGCCGACGCGGCTATCGAGATTTCGAGCACCTGGGGCTCCGACAAGCCGTTCCAGAAGGTTGTCGACGCTTTCAATGCCAAGCAGCTCGGCATAACCGTTACCAACCGTTTTGACGGCGACTATGAGGCCGTGACCGCCAAGGCGGTCGCGAGCGTCGCCGCTGGCCGTCCGCCGGCCATGATGATCACCGGCTGGAAGTTCGGCTATTTCGCCAAGCGCACGCTCGGCGCCCGCGACCTTCGCGAGATCAATTCCGCAAAGGCAGAGGCAATCCTCGCCAATTTCCGCCCGTCGGTCCTGCCGCTGGTCACCATCGACGGCGCCGTCATCGGTCTTCCTTGGGCGATGTCGACGCCGATCACCTATATCAACAGCGACATGTGGAAGGCTGCCGGCCTCGATCCCAATCTGCCGGAAACGCCTGATACCAAGTGGCTCTACGAAAGCGCCCGCAAGCTCGATGCGGCCCTGAAAGGCAAGCATCCGACCTATCGCTCGCCGATCTCCCTCTCCAACAACGAATGGACGAGCCAGTCCTTCATCCAGAATGCCGGCGGCTTCATCATCGATCCCGATGGCAAGTTGGCCCTGAACAGCCCGGAAACCATCGCCGGCATGACCGAATATTGCGCCCCGGCCCACGAAGGCCTTTGGCTTCCCGTCAGCGACAAGGAGCAGACGGCTGCGTTCCAGTCCGGCGCACTTGCGATTTGCACGACCAGCTCGACCGCCGCCGTCACCTTCCCCTTCGGTGCGGCAAAGGCTGTCACGACCAAATTCCCGGGGCTTCCGGGACATCAGCGCAAGATGAACAGCGGCGGCAATTTCCTTGCCGTTTACACGCGCAACAAGGAACAGGCGGAGGCCGCTCTAACCTTCCTCGAATTCTGCGCATCGAAGGAAGGCCAGACGCTTTGGTCTCAGACCGGCTACCTCAACACGTCGACGCACGACATTCCGCTCATCAACGAGTTCATGAAGCCGGCGGCGGCTCAGCTCGGCGATGGCCTGACCACAGAGACGATCTGGCCCGGCAAGCGCGGCCTCGAAGGTCAGGCCGTGTGGCGCAAGTGGGTCTCGCGCATGCTGCTCAAGGAAACGACGGTTGCCGACGGTATCAAGGGCGCTCATGACGAGCTTGCTGGGCTGATTTCGGCATAGGTTCGCATCATGCCATTTCGTCTTCGATCGCTGGCCCCCTACCTCTTCGTGGGGCCAGCCGTTTTTTCCGTGGCGATATTCCTCTATGGCCCGCTGATAGCGTCGATGTTGTTATCTGTGGTCGACTGGAATCTGCTGTCGGCAGACGTCCGCTTTGTTGGCGTCGATAACTACGCGTCCATTTTCGACAATCCAGATTTCCGCATGGCGGCGTGGAATACGCTGTTTTACTGCGTCGTCCTCATCCCGGCCGAGATCGTCATCCCACTGATCTTTGCGGTCATGCTGCATTCGGTGCGCAAGAATCCGCTGCAAGGGCTTTATCGCGGCAGCCTATTCCTGCCGACGATCGTCGCCTATTCAGTGGCAGGCGTTGCCTGGTCCTGGCTTTTCAATCCGGTCAACGGTCTCTTCAACGAGGTGCTCGGCCATTTCGGCTTTCCGCCGTCGCGCTGGCATACGGATCCGAACCTTGCGCTCCTCTGTGTCAGCCTCGTCACCTTCTGGAAGACCTTCGGCCTCAACATGCTTTTGTGGCTGGCAGCGCTCGCGAACCTGCCGCATCAGCTGCGTGAGGCGTCTGAGCTCGACGGTGCAGGTTCGACGCGGCATTTCTTCGACATAAGCCTGCCGCTGATGACGCCGACGGCCTTTTTCATCAGCGTCACGACCTTCTTCCATGTGCTTGACGACATTGTCGGCGTCATCGATGTGCTGACCCATGGCGGACCGGCGGGCAGAAGCTCGAGCCTTCTCTATTTCCTGTGGCAGCAGGGTCTGTTGTTCTTCCAGTTCGGGCCGGCAAGCGCCGTTGCCGTCATCATCATCATTCTCGTGCTCGCCATCACCTGGCTGCAGTTCCGCGTCAGCGAGAAGCGGGTGCACTACAGATGAGCGATATCGGTCACAAGCTTCACAGATTGCTGCTCCATGTCGTGCTCATGGCAATCTGCATCGTCACCGTGTTTCCGCTCGTCTGGATGGTGACGGCGGCCTTCACGCCAAACGACATGATCATGGCGAGAGCCATGCGTTTCTGGCCGGAAAATCCGACGCTTTCGAATTTCGCCATCGCCGCAAGCCGTCATCCGATCTGGATGTGGCTTTGGAATTCCATGCTGACCGCCACCCTGATCACCGCCGGAAAACTCGCTCTCTCCGTGCCTGCCGGCTTTGCCTTCGGGCGACTCGAATTCAAGGGGAGGCAGCCGCTGTTCTGGTTCGTTATCGCCACCATGTCCTTTCCAAACGTGCTGGCGATCATTCCGACCTATATCGCCGTGGTGAAGCTCCAGGCCTTCAACACCTATGGCGCGATGATCATCCCATCGATCCCCTATATCGGCTTCTATGTCTTCTACATGCGGCAGGCTTTCCGGTCGCTTCCCGCTTCGATATTCGAGGCGGCACGCATGGATGGAAGCGGATTGTGGCGGCAATTCATCGAGATCGGCATCCCAAATGTCATTCCGGCAATATCCGCCCTTTCGGTGATTTCCTTCATGGGGGCCTGGAACATCTATCTCTGGGGTCAGCTCGTACTCGATGATGCCTTCAAGAAGACGCTGACGACGGGCATTGCCGCATTCGCCGATTTGGAGGGCGCCGAGCGGGCCTGGGGACCACTGATGGCAACAAGCCTGTTGTCGATCGTTCCCGTTCTCTTGATCTTCCTGCTGGCGCAGCGTTTCATCGTCGATGCGCTGGCACCAGGCATTGATGACAGATAGGCGGATGCATGCCCCGAGTAATCGTAATCGGATCGGTAAACCACGATCGCATATGGCAGCTGGATGCACCGCTGGTTCCGGGCGGACGCATACAATTTTCGTCCCGCACGACCCGCCTCGGCGGCGGCGCCTTCTATACCGGCCTGCAATTGCTGGAATTGGGTGCGGACGTCGCCATCGTTTCGAGGCTGATGCAGGACGAACAAGGGCAAACCGCATTGCGATCCCTTTCCTCGGCCGGCTTCCATACCGACTACATCATGATGGCGCCCGGAAAGACGGCACCGCTGGAAATTTTCCTTGAGCCGAGTGGAGAGCGGACGATCCTCGCACCGACCGGGCGATCTCAGCCGCTAACGGCCGCCGGCAAACTGTCGGGTGCTGGCGTCTATATCAACGCGCTCGCGCTCGACGAAAGCCTCGTCGAACAGATCGGCGCGCAGCCGCTCGTCCTCTCGCAATTTCCGCTGCGGCCGGCAACGCCGCGACCGGCAGACTATGTCATCTCCTCGCGCGACGATGTTCCGGATGATCTCAATCTCGCCTGGCAGAGGGCCGGCCAAATCGCCGGTTCACGCCTGAAGATGCTCGTGCTCACCGACGGCACGCGCCCGATTACGCTGTTTGATGGCTTGCAGGCGGTAGAAGTCGAACCGGCCGCAAAGGTCGACACAACCGACACCATTGGTGCCGGCGACCGGTTCGCCGGCTCTTTCCTGTTCGCCTTGCTGCAGGGGCAGGCACCGGCGGCCGCCGCACGGGAAGCAAGCCGCATAACGGCGGAATGGCTGCGCCGGCGCAGCGCCTAGGGAATTCGCTGCACTTCGAGAATCTCTTCGAGCAAGGCAAAACGCCATAGACAATTCATTCGAATGACTATAGTAATCATTCGAATATTTGGAGCCCCACTCCCCGAACAAATCCTGATGCCCGAGGAAAAGATGATGACTGAGGAGAAGACTGGTAACGCGGTCAACGTATCCTATACGCATGCGCAGGCACTGGACATTCTCGCCGCAGGCCGCCCGGCGCACATCAAGGCTGCAGCTGAAAAGGTGCTCGACACACTTGGCGAGGTCGATGTCGTGGTGAACCGTACCGGCCTTGCCATGCTGCCGCTGATCGATACCGTTCGCAGTACCGCCTTCCATCTCGGCGAAGTTCTGGTGTCCGAAGCGCATATCCGCGTGCCGGACCGTGCCGTGGAAGGCTATGGCGCACTGGTCGGCAGGGATCTCGAACACGCCATGGGAATGGCTGTGATCGACGCAGCGATCGCTGCCAATCATCAGGCAGCTCTCATCCTTGAGCTCCTGAATGCCGAACGGCGCCATCAGGAAGAGGAAGACCGAAAGCTCCTGCAAAAAGTCGAAGCGACCCGCGTTCAGATGGAGACATTCTGACCATGGCCAACAATCTCCTGCCCACCCTCGACGATACCCGCACCAACGCCACCTTCGAAGAACTCATGTGGGCGCTGAGCCGGCCCGGGCAGCCGCGTGAACTACCCGCCGAAGGCTTCTGGCCGCTTGCCGAAAGCCTGCTCGATCGCGAATGCAGCTTCCATGTGACAAGCGATCCGGCGCTGAACCCAAAGATGGCCGCAACCGGTGCGAGACGAATGCCGCTTGCCGATGCGGATTATGTCTTCGCTGCTATCGGCTCCTCCGAAGCTGTCGAAGCCTTGTCGACATTGCGCATCGGCAGCCTGCTGTATCCCGATGATGCCGCAACGCTGTTTGCGCTCGCGCGATTTGGTTCCGGACAGCGACTGCGTCTCACCGGCCCCGGCATCAAGGACAGCGTGACGATCGAGATCGACGGTATCGATCCCGCCTTCTGGCACATGCGTGCCAAAGCAATCCGTTACCCGCTCGGCTGGGATCTCTATCTCGTCGGCGGCAAGCGCCTGCTCGGCATTCCCCGTTCCACGACAATCGAGGTGCTCTGATGGCCTATGTTGCAACCCGCGGCGGCGAATACGCCATCGAGCAGGCGGAACGGCTTTTCCGCGCCGATCTCGGCCCGATCACCCGCGAGCGCGTCGAGGCGGTTCGAAACGGCCTTCCCTATCTCATCGACCGGCTGATGGGCGAAGCCTCGCTTTATGAGCCAGACCTTGCGGCGCTGGCGCTCGCCCAGGCCGGCGGCGATCTCTACGAAGCGATCCTGCTGCTGCGCGCCTACCGCACGACGCAGCCACGCATCGCCGTCGCCGAACCCGTCAATCAGCCGGATCTTCTGACGGTCCGACGCATCTCGGCCGCCTTCAAGGATATTCCCGGCGGCCAGATATTGGGGCCGACGCTGGACTACTCCCACCGCCTGCTTCAGGTCGATGTGCTGCAGGGCAATGCTTATGTCCCGGAACCGGTCATCCCGGCTGCCAAGCCGGCGCCGGCGATGCAACCCTCACTGACCAGCTGGCAGAAGGCGCAAGGGCTTATTCCGGACCATCCGGTCGAAACCGTCGCGCCTGAGGAAATCCCCGATCTGACGCGCGAGCCGCTGCTGTTCCCGGCAGCGCGCGCCCACAAGCTCCAGAGCTTGGCCCGCGCCGACACCGGCGGCACGCTGGCGCTCGGCTATGCCACCATGCGCGGCTATAGCGCTGTGCATCCGACCGTCAATGAGCTGCGCCTGGCCTATGCGCCAGTTCGCCTGCGCCATCCCTCGGGTACCATCTTCAGCGCCGGCCGCGTTCGTGTGAGCCAGACCGAAGTCATTTCCAAGGCGAAGGAATTGCAACTGGGCTTTTCGGCAACCTTCGGCTGGAACGAGGTGAAGGTGATTGCGGCGGCAACGCTCGACCTTGCCTCCAACCAGCCCGACCCGCACCCGGCTGCCAATGAGGAATTCGTGCTCTATCACACCGAGCCGGTCGAAAGCTCCGGCTTCTGCATTCACTTCAAGCTTCCGCATTATGTCACGTTCCAATCGACCCTCGACGCCCTGCGCCGCGTCAAGACGGACAAAAACGCTGCCGCCACGAAGCCAACCGTGACAGAAAAGCGAGCCCCGCAACAAGAGGAGCCTGCGCTATGAAACTTCAGGACTTGACCAAGCCCTGGATGGCCTTCAACTACGGTTTCCTCGATGAATCCGCCAAGCGCGAAATGCGCCGCCGCATCCTGAAGGCGATTGCCGTTCCCGGCTACCAGGTGCCCTATGCGAGCCGCGAAGTGCCGATCGCCCGCGGCTGGGGAACGGGCGGTCTGCAGGTGACGCTGACGCTGCTCAAGCCCACATCCGTCGTCAAAGTTATCGACCAGGGATCAGACGATTCAGTGAATGCGAGCAGCATCCGCAAGTTCGTGGCGCGGGTCGGTGGTGCCGTCGAGACGGAAGACACGATGGCCGCAACCATCATCCAGTCCCGCCACCGCATTCCGGAGGAAAAGCTGCGCGAGGATCAGGTCCTGGTGCTGCAGGTTCCGAACCCCGAACCACTGCGCCCCGTTCAGCCGGATATGTCCGTCGCCCGCGAAATGCATGGCGATGCCGATTATGGGCAGCTGTGGCTGGTGCTCTACGAACAGCTCGTCAAATCGGGACGGATCATGCAAGGGTCCAGCTATCCGAGCATGGTCAACGGTCGGCATGTGATGACGCCATCGCCGATCCCGCGCTGGGACGTGCCCAAGCTCAATCAGGCCGACCACCTGACAATCCTGTCCGCCGGCCGGGAGAAGCGCATCTTCGCCGTGCCGCCCTATACCCGCGTCGAACCGCTTGTTTTCGATGATGTACCGTACCGCGTCGAAGATCACCAGGACAAGACTTGCTACCGCAGCAATGTCACCGGCTTCTTCATGAACGAGCTTCCGCAGGAAGACGGTTCTTCGCAATACGAACTGTCCGACAGCCATTTCGGCGTGAAGCACATCCGCAAGTCGGAAGCCGAAGCGGTCGAGATCGGCGAGACCTGGTACAAGAATGGAAGGATGGACTGATGGCCGCGCTTGACCCCACTCAAACGGCAGAGCTGACCCGCCAGCCGCCGCGGCTGATGCTGGCCGAGCCTATCCTGACCATGCGCGGCATTGCGCGCGACTATGGCGACGTCACCGCGCTCGGCGGCGTCGATGTGACGGTCTATCCGGGCGAAGTGCTCGGCATTGTCGGCGAATCCGGCTCCGGCAAGTCGACGCTTCTGAGGATGATGAACCTCGAGGATACGCCCGACACAGGCACCTATAATCTTGCTCTTCCCGGGCACGAGAACCGCGACCTCTTCACGCTCGACCGCTTCGAGCGGCGAATGCTGCGGGCGCATCACATCGGCATCGTCTATCAGAACCCGCATCTCGGCCTGCTGATGAACCACACGAGCAGCGGCAACGTCGCCGAACGCCTGCTGATTTCAGGCAACCGCAATTTTGCCGAGCTGCGCGAACGGGCGCGCCAATCGCTCGAGGCGTCGGAATTTCCGATCGGACGCATGGATGCCCGGCCGAACGAGCTTTCCGGCGGCATGCAGCAGCGCGTACAGCTCGCCAAGGCAATCGCGCTTGAGCCGGCCGTCCTGCTGCTCGACGAGCCGACGACCGGCCTCGACGTCAGCGTCCAGGCGCTGGTCCTCGATACGCTGAAGCGGTTGCAGCGCGAGCGTTCGATCACCATGGTTCTGGTCTCGCACGATCTCGGCGTCATACGCACGATGGCAGACCGGGTTATGGTCATGCGACGCGGTAAGGTTGTAGAACAGGGTTTGGCCGACCAGATCTTCCAGGATCCGCAGCACGCCTATACGCAGCAGCTCGTTCACGCCAAGCTTTGAGAAAGCGCGAGAGATGAATATTCAGATTTCCGCCCGGCAAGCCACAGCCCCGGTGCTGCACGTCCAGGGTCTTTCGAAGCAGTTCGAAATGCACCATCTCAAGCGCACGCTGTTTGCCTTCGAGAATATCGATTTCGACCTCCACGCAGGCGAATTCATTCTGCTGAAAGGCGAGAACGGCGCCGGCAAATCGACGCTGCTGCGCACGCTCTATCGCTCCTACCTGCCGCGGGCCGGTCACGTCTATTATCACACGCAGGAAGGGATTATCGATCTCGCGACGGCCGCCGATGTCGACATTGCCGTGCTGCGCCGCCGGGAAATCGGCTTCGTCACGCAGTTCCTCAATGCTCGCCCGCGCGTTGCCGCCGAAGAGATCGTGGCCGAGCCGCTGAGGCTTGCCGGCACGTCGCATTCCGAAGCCTTGGCCGAGGCGCGGCGTTGGCTCGATGCTTTCGGCGTCAAGAAGCAGCTCTGGTCGGCTTATCCTTCGACCTTCTCCGGTGGCGAGCAGCAGAAGGTCAATCTGGCTCGCGCGCTCATCCTGCCGCAGCGTCTGCTGCTGCTCGACGAGCCGACCGCATCGCTCGATCATGCCGCCCGCAAGGCGCTGGTCGAAAGATTGGCGCAGCTCAAAACGTCCGGCGTTGCAATGATCGGTGTCTTTCATCATCCCGAGGATGTAAGGGCATTGATCGACCGGGAACTTCATCTGGAAGCCATCAAGATCGAGGACGAGCAAGACGATGTGGCTGAGTAATTTCGAAATTATACTGCAGGATCGCGTGATAGAGCGCGGCGCCATCAGGATCGAAGATGGGCTGATCGCCGATATCAGCGAACGGCCGGTTGAGGGGGCGGAAATAGACGGCCACGGCCGGTTCCTGCTACCCGGTTTTGTCGACATGCATGGCGATATGATCGAAAAATGCGTGGAGCCGCGCGTCAATGTCCGTATGCCGCTCGAACTCGGCGTTTACGACCTCGACAAGATGCTCGCCGCCAACGGCGTGACGACAGCCTATGCGGCGGTCGCCTTCACGCCGGCAACTTACGGCCATGTCCGTTCCATCGAGCATACCCATGCCATGATCGAAAAGCTTGCATCGATGCGCGAAGAGCTTTTGATCGACCACCGCGTCCATGGCCGCTTCGAGGTGACGTTCCTGCCCGCATTGAAAGAGGCAAAGACCCTGATCGACGCCGGTGCGCTGCACCTGATTTCGCTGATGGATCACACGCCGGGCCAGGGACAATATCGCGACATCGAGCTGCATATCGCCAACACGGCAAAGGCCAAGAAGATCAGCGAAGCACAGGCGGCAGAACTCGTGAAACAGCGCATGGCGGCCCGCTCCGAGCATGGCGACAGCATGGACATCATCAACGGCTTGGCGGAACTGGCGCGCGAACATGGCATCGTCCTTGCCTCTCACGATGACGACACCATCGAGAAGGCAGCGCTGCTACACAGCCTCGGCGCGGCAATCAGCGAGTTTCCGATCAATATTGCGACGGCCACCGAAGCAAGGCGGTTGGGATTGGCGACGGCCATGGGCGCGCCGAATGCGCTGCGCGGCCTTTCCTATTCCGGCAATCTTTCCGCGCGGGAAGC
Source organism: Rhizobium sp. AB2/73 (assembly GCF_020871915.1). Taxonomy (NCBI): domain Bacteria; kingdom Pseudomonadati; phylum Pseudomonadota; class Alphaproteobacteria; order Hyphomicrobiales; family Rhizobiaceae; genus Rhizobium; species Rhizobium sp. AB2/73. The sequence goes on from NZ_CP067072.1 coordinate 1,180,495, forward strand.
CTATGAAGCCGGCGTGCTGGATATCCTTGCGAGCGACTATCATCCGTCGGCCATTCTGCCGGCCGTGATCGCGCTCGCGGAAATAGGCAAGGGCGGCCTTCCCGCCTCCACTGCGCTGGCAAGCGCCAACCCCGCAAGGGCGCTGGGCCTGAATGATCGCGGCCGCATCGCCGAAGGATTGCGCGCCGATCTGGTCATCGCAGAACGCGGCCGGGTACCGCGGGTGCGCGGCACGATCCGCGGCGGCAAGATGGTCTGGTCGGACGGAACCATCAAGAGCTTTTGAGCCACTAAGGATGCCTGTTGGCATTTCGCGCCAGCACGCAACCTGCCTATTGGCGGAAGGGTATTTCCCTCCAATCTGCGTGGCTTACATCGCTTTCTCGGGATGCGGCGAGCCTTCATAGGCGCCCCAGATCGATTGATCGAAATTGATCGTGGCGCCGGTCATCAGACCGGATTCCTCCGATGACAGGAAGGCGACGGCGCGTGCGACCTCGGCCGGATCGACCAGCCGGCCGAACGGTTGTTCGGCGGCGGCCTTTGCCAGCCAGTCTTCGCCGGCACCGTGATATTCGCGCTGGATGCGATCCTCGCCATCGCTCGACATCCAGCCGATATTGAGCGCATTGACTCTGATGCGGTTCCTGAGCAGCGAGAAGGCCGTGTTGCGGGTCAGTGTATCGAGCGCACCCTTGGAAGAACAATAGGCGCTGATGAAGGGCTGCCCGGCCATCGCCGACATCGAGGAGATGTTGACGATCGTGCCTTCGATGCCGTTGGCGATCATGTTCTTGATCGCATCCTGCATCAGGAAGAACGGGGCACGCACATTGACGGCGAACATCCGATCGAACAGATCCGGATCGGTGTCGAGAATGGTGCCGCGGTCCGTGATGGCGGCGACATTGACGAGCGCATCGATGCGGCCGAATTTTTCGACGGCGGTCGCGATGACCTTGCGGCAATCCTCGACTTGACCCAGATCGGCGGCAACGAAAGCGACCGGTATTTTATAGCGGTCACTTATCTCACGCGCCTTGGCCTCTCCCTTGGCGGAGCTGCGGCCACAGATCGTCAGGCCGGCGGCGCCGCGTTCGGCAAACAACCGGGCAACTTCCGCGCCCAAGCCTTGCGTGCCGCCGGTCACGACAGCGAATTTTCCATCCAGTCGGCTCATACGATCTCAAGCCTCCCTGCGTGCGGCATGGGCGGCGATGAGTTCGGCAAATCGCTTCGCATCCGTCCCGGCATCGATCGCCTCCGCCATGATTGCCGCTTGCGTTTTCGGCGCCAAACCGCCAACGGGCGGATCGCTGTCGAGATTGGTCGGGAAGGCATAGCCCTCTGCCGTCGATGCGATCACGTTCGCAGCTTCTGCGCGGCTCAGCGCACCGGCATCGAGAGCGGCGACCAGCGCCGGATAGACTGCGACAGACATGCGGCTGCGGTTGACGCTCTCCATTGCCCGACCGAAGGCCGAGGAGACCTGCAGGAGATTGGCCATGCGATAGATGTCTTTCGAGACATTGTTACCGGCCCCATGCATGACGGCCGGATTGAAGAAGACGGCATCGCCCTTCTTCAGCGGCAATTGCACGTGATGTTCGGCGAAATAGGCCTGAAACTCCGGCCGGCCGAAGGCGATATAGCCTTCGAAGAAGGTCTGCGAATAGGGCAGGAACAGTGTCGGCCCGCTTTCGAGCGGCATATCGCAATGCGCGACCGCGCCCTGCAGCGTCAACAGCGGCGAAACGGCATGGATGTGGCCGGGATAGGCCTGCATCTGCTGCGGCGACATGAAGCCGAGGTGATAGTCGCGGTGCGGCTTCTGCGCAGTGCCGCCCGGATTGACCCGGTTCATCTGTGCGGTCATCTGATAGCCAACGCCGAGCCAGGCCTCCGATACCATGGCGACCGCCGTCGAGGCGTAATAGCGAGCAAAATTCTCCGGGTCCGCCAGGCAATGCTTTTCCAGTGCGTTCCAGATGCGGTCGTTGGCGCCGGGTTTGGCAAAGTGATCGCCGGCGCCCTTGCCCTTCTCTTTCTCCTCGCGGACGATGGCTTCGAATACGGCGGTTGCGCGATCGACCACCGCCGCATCCGGCATGGCGCTCTTGATGACGATGACGCCTGGGCCTGAGGTAAAGGCTTCCACCCACTCGGCCATCAGGGCGCGACGTTCGTCTTCATCCTCGGCGGCGCTGCGAACCTTGTCGCCATCATAGATGAGGATGTTTTTCTCGATCCCCGCCGCCAATGGCCAGTCGGCCGGATCGGCGGTCTTTTCCACCAGACCTTTGAAAGTATCGAAATTGCCGCAATCGGCCGAAAGCCAGACCTTCCGGCTGCGCCGACTGGCGAGCGTCTGAGCGTCCATGGTGTTCTCCTCCCAAAATGACGTTGGACCATGAGGTTGATCGTAGTCCCGCACCGGCCTATGAGAAAGGCGGGAAACACCTCAAAAACACCTCAGAAAGAGTGACCATGAAATCGCGCTTTCCCTTGAAAGACATCGCGCTGCAGGCCGGGCTCAGCCTCGCGACCGTCGATCGTGTCATGCATGAACGCGACGGCGTCCGTTCTGTGACCCGCACGCGGGTCGCAGCCGCGATTGCCGAGCTGGAGCGGCAATATGTGCAATCGGGCTTGGCAGGGCGGCGGCTCGTCATCGATGTCGTCATGGATACGCCGCAGCGCTTCTCGTCGGCCGTCCGCGAGGCCTTCGAGGCGGAATTGCCCGGCATGCGGCCCGCATCATTTTTCGCGCGCTTTCATGTGGCCGAGACGATGAGCGAGGCCGAGCTTTTATCCATCCTGCGCGCCATACGCCGGCGCGGCAGCCACGGTGTGGTGCTCAAGGCCGCGTCAACGCCCGCCATTGCCGATTTCGCTGCCCAACTCATGGCAGCAAGGATCCCGGTTGTTACGCTGGTGACCGACCTGCCTGAAAATTCCCGTACCGGCTACGTCGGCATGGACAATCGTATGGCAGGGGCGACCGCCGCCTATCTGCTCGGCCGCATGGCCGGCGAACGGGCGGGCAAAGTGTTGGTGACGCTCTCGAGCAGCCTTTTTGCCGGCGAGGACGAGCGTGAGCGCGGATTTCGCGATACTCTTGCGGAGCGTTTCCCCCATCTTTCGGTCGTCAGAATTTCCGAAGGGTTCGGCGTCGACCGCACGACGGAACTGCTCGTCCGCGATGCGCTGGAACGCGAGCCGGACATCCGCGCGGTCTACTCCGCTGGCGGTGGCAATCGTGCCATCTTGAAAGCCTTTACCGAGGCCCGGCGCGAATGCATGGTCTTTGCCGCCCACGATCTCGATCAAGACAATATCGGGCTGCTCGCCGCCGGCGAGATCACTTTCGTCATTCACCACGATCTGCGCCATGACGCTCGTAGCGCCTGTCAGCTCATGCTCGCCTATCACCGGATGCTGCCGGCAGATTTTCAGGTGGCACCATCGAGGGTCGCGATCGCAACGCCGTTCGAACCGGCGCATTGATCGAAAACCGCAGGCGCGCGCAGAAAGAGGGCGCGCGGAAAAACCGCTATTCGATCGCCGTGATCTCCAGCTCCTCCTTGCCAAGGGTTAGGACATCGCCAACCGTCTTTCCCATCAGCAATCTTGCGACGGGCGAGACGTAGGAAATCGATCCCGCCTTGGGATCGGCCTCGTCCTCTCCGACGATGCGATATTTTTGCACGCGGCCATCGTCACGGCTGTAGGTGACCGTGCTTCCGAAAACGACGACCTCGGACGAGGCCGGCGCCGGCATGACTTCGGCGGTTCGAACCCTTTCCGCGAAATAGCGCGCATCGCGCAATGGAATGGCCGTCTGCCGCCGGCGTTCGTTGATATCCTCGATAGCGCTTGCTGCTTCATAGGCTTTGCGCGCGTCCTGAAGCTGCAATTCCAGCGCCTTCAGGCCCGCCTCGGTGACGCGGTTGGGATGTGGAGAAATCGGCCGGTCGGGCAACACGGTTTCAGCTGCCGTTTCAGCGCTTTCTTCCTTCATGAACGCAGTGCTCAATTTCAAACTCCATTGCGAAGCGCCAAACCTTGAAATCCCGTCGGGATGTCTTTTCCATGAACAATTTCGACGACCTGTCTTTAACCACGGGAAGCAAATCGACTCCATACTATAGACCGGATGGCAATGCTGGAGGAATAGAACAGCCGATAGAAAGCCCAGATCGCCGAAGAGGCCGGATGTCCCGGCAGCGGACATCGCCAACATGTTTGTTGCAACGATCTCTAAAACGACTAGTCTTCAAGCCAGCTAACAACGGCGGATACAAAGTTCCATGTCGCGGGGACTTTGAAACGGCACTCAACTTTAGAGAGATCGATGATCAGCCTCGGTGTTTTGACGACTTATATATTGGTGGTGCTTGGTCTGATGGTCATTCCAGGGCCTGCCACGTTACTCACGCTCGCTAGGGCAGTCAGTGGCGGCAAGCGCGTGGGATTGGCAACCGGTGTTGGAATAGCCGCCGGCGATCTCTTCCATACGATGATGGCGACCTTCGGATTATCGGCATTGCTGGCCACATCCGCGCTGGCCTTCGAGATCGTCAAATATGCCGGCGTCATCTATCTGATCTATCTGGGGTTCAAGGCTTTTGTCGAGAAAAGCGGCAGCATCGATCTGCCGACTGCGCAGGCTATTACCCCCATGCGCGCATTCCGGCAGGGTTTCTTCACGGAGATACTCAACCCGAAGACTGCGCTTTTCTTCCTGGCCTTCCTGCCGCAGTTCATCCATCCGGAAAGCGGATCCGTCATTGCGCAATTCGCGCTTCTGGGCGCCATTTTCGTGACCCTCAGCATCGGCGTGACCTCGCTTCTGGCGGTCGGTGCCGGATCGATCGGTGGCTGGCTGCGGCGCAACCGCACCATCGGCCGATGGCAGGGAAAGGTCATCGGCACAATCTATATGGCATTGGGCCTGAGGCTCGCGCTGCAACAGCAGTGACCCGCCTTTACGGCGACAAGGGAAAATCAAAGCTGCTGCCGTTTGACGACGCTGAAGTTCATCTCCGAACGGATGCGAAAGCCCATCGCTTCATAAAGCGCAATAGCCGGCGCGTTCGTGACGTAGGCGTGCAGATAGGCGGTTTCACCCCGGGCCGCGATTTCGCCAGCCACGAAACGGAAGAGCAAGGTGCCGAGGCCTCGTCCCTGAAAATCAGGATGGGTGCACAGGCCGCTAAGCTCGGCAAATCCGGTCTGGCGCATGCGCTGGCCCGCCATGGCGACGAGGCGCCCGTCGATTTTCACGCCCCAGAAGGAGCCGAGGCTCTGCGCGCGCAGCGTGAAGGGGCCAGGCTTCGTGAGCGTGGCAAGCGCCAGCATATCCGCAGCATCGGCCTCCGTCAGCGGCATGACCCGGCTATCCGAAACGCGCTCGGAAGGACGCTCCGCCATCATCTGCACGAGCCTGGCACTGGAAAGGGTCACCAACCCTTCAGGAGCGATGATGGGCTCCGCCTCGACGATCGCCATGACCTCTTCTCCCAAAGGCAGCCTTGCCAGGGCTTCGAGACTTTCGGGCGAATTGTCCGCGGACGCAGCAAAGGGCACGATGGAAGGCGGGTAGCGGCGGGCAAGCGCATTGCCCTCCGACAGTGATGCATGGGCGGTTTCAAGGGCGCTCCAAATCGGACGATCGAGAATATGGCTCATCATTGCTGGTCCTTGCCGAGGGTGCCGCGCCGCGTGAGCGGAGCTTCGGCTAACCCGTCCTCAATGGCGGCCAGCTGTTGCAATATCGGCCCGGAAAGGTCGCCGCAGAGCTCACGGACCGCCTGCTCTATGCGCGGCCAGACGAATTTTTTCGAATAGTCAACGAGCTCATGTCCCCTGGAAGTCAGCGAGATCAGACGGCGGCGCTGGTCTTCGGCCGAGGCCTGCATGTCGACATAGCCCAATTCCAGAAGCTGCGAGACGGTGCGTGTCGCGCCCGGCTGAGTGATGCCGACGGCCTGGGCAAGTTCGCCGATCGTCAGCGACCCGGCGCGATCGACGGCGGCGAGAAACGGATATTGAGCGGACTGCAAAGAGACGCCCAGCTCCTCCATGATCTGCTGCGTGTCGGCCTGCAGACGCTCGCCGATCCGGCGAAACCGGCTGCCAAGACAGAGGAACCCCATCGCCTTCACAATATCTTCAGTCAAATCGACCTCCATTTCTCCGATTACATAAATTGTTATATAAATCGTTATGTAATTGCAATCAAGCCGCTGGCAGTCGCTTAGAGGATACGGATATACGATCTCAATGATTGTACTCATCGAGCAGTCCCGGCTTTTACACATCGCTGCCATCCGAAGGCAGACTAACGCTAAGGTCGTATACTGTTTGAATCTGGAACGCGCGACATAGCCCTTCAAGGAAGAGGAATAGCTGACCCGCTCCTCCGTACATGAGCTAGCCGCTGCGATGCTTCCGCATGTCCCCACGCGAACGGGATTATTCAGCAACTAATTAACATATTGAAATAATTCTTAAATACTCGTTGTGTGACGGGAGATTTAACTTCGCATTAAGTTCAGTTTATGCGCATATTATTTATTTAGAAATTTACATATTAACTGAATACTAATAAACGCCTTAACTTTCCGAGCCATATTAGCTAACCATTACGCAAGCGGAGGTAATGGTTGTGCAAGATATTGGTACAGACTCCCAAAGATATTCAGGAAGAGCTTACTCAATCACGAATGGCGTTCAAAAACCCGGCCACAACGGGCCGGACGCTACTGGTGCGCATCTTGTTTCCGAAGAGCAGATCTTAAATCAGGAGAGCCAAATGCAGCCGGCAGACGCGCCCGAACATGGAGCCGCCATTCCTGCGCAAGACTATCCGCCCACGCTTCCAAGCGTGTTGATCGGTGGGTTGCCCATCACTGTCGTCAATCGACGCAATGCCGCTTCCTTCATGATCGACGTCGCGCGCAGACGCCGCCGCGACAGCAGGCCCTATTATTTTACGTCGGCCAATGGCGAGGTCGTCGCACGCGTTCATGCTGATGCCAATATCGCCAAACTCTTTCAGCAGGCGGATCAGATCCTGGCCGACGGCCAACCCCTCGTGATGGCCTCACGCTTACTCTGCAGGGTGCAGCTTCCCGAGCGCGTGGCGACAACGGATCTCTTTCACGATGTCGCCGAACTCGCCGAAAGGGAAGGCATAAGCTTCTATCTCCTGGGAGCGACCGAGACGGCAAACCGTGAAGCCGTCGCCGCCGTGCAAACCCGCTATCCCGGCTTGCGCATCGTGGGCCATTGCCACGGCTACCTTGCCGGAGAAGCCCTGGAACGGAAGCTTGACGAGATCAACACACTCGCCCCCGACATATTGTGGATCGGCCTTGGCGTGCCGCGCGAGCAGATCTTCGTACACGATTTTGCCGCGCGACTTGCCAATGTCGGGATCATCAAGACATCAGGCGGCCTCTTCGACCATCTGGCGGAGAGAACAAAGAGGGCGCCCATCTGGATTCAGAGAGCCGGTTTCGAATGGTTCTGGCGGATGCTGATGGAACCTCGCCGCCTGTTCTGGCGCTACCTGACGACCAACCCCTACGCCATCTATGCGATCCTGAGGTATTCGAAATGATGAATAGGCTATATTCTGAACTGCCGACGGGCGAAACGGATACAGACATAGCCATTGTCGGCGGCGGGCTTTCCGGCACGCTAGCAGCCTGCCTGCTCGGCCGGGCGGGATATCGGGTGACACTCATCGATCGTCATCGCGTCTTTCCCCAGGAATTCCGCGTTGAAAGAATAGCCGGCGAGGCGATCGAAAAACTTCGGCGACTTCAGCTATTTGCACCTCTGTCGACCGCCGCCGTACCCTTCGATGAAATCGTCAACATGCACAAGGGGCACGTGGTGGACCGGACATACGGCCAGCACTATGGATTTTTCTACAACAGGCTCGTCATGGCGATGCGGAGCGCGCTGCCTGAAACGGTGAATTTGGTCGTCGGCCAGGTCCGCGCTTTGCGGATCGGAGCAGCGTACCAACGGATATCGATCCTCGGTCAGGACGAAATCACCGCGCGATTGCTGGTGGTCGCGACGGGCATGGGCGATACCCTGCGCCGGGATCTCGGGATTCTGCACCGACGGATTAGCGATAGGCGTCCGCTGGCATTCGGCTTCAACATTCGCCCGCTGCGATCCAATAGATTTCGCCATACGGCCCTGACCTATCATGGCGACGGCGACGGAATCGACCATCTCAATCTATTTCCGGTCCCTGGGACGACACGAGCCAATCTCTTTCTGTTCCGAGACCCGCGAGATCCATGGGTCAAGTCGCTGCATGACGATCCGAAAGGGATGCTCACGGCCGCCTTCCCGTCACTTGTCGACACCTTTGGCGATTTTGAAATCAGCAGCCGGGTCGATAGCTGGCTGACCGATATAACAGCTGCCGACAATTGCCGGCAGGACGGCGTCGTGCTGATCGGAGATGCTTATCTGACCTCCTGTCCGGCAAACGGACTCGGCGTCAGCCGGCTTTTGACCGACGTAGAGCGCCTGTGCTGCACATATATCCCGCAATGGATGACAGAAACCGCCATCGATCACACCAAGATCGCCGCTTATTATGACGACCCCGAAAAGCTTGATATGGACATCAGTTCGGTGCAAATGGCCGATCACCACTTCAATCTAACGGCGAAGACCGATGTTGGGTGGCATCTGCGCCGCCAGTTCCATTTCACACGGCGGCGAATCCTATACGGCATCGAAAACATAAGCCCCGCTCTTGCGACAAAGCTTCATCAGCTGAAGGCGAAGGCGATACGCGCCAAGTCTGCACTGCGATCCGCTGCGCTGAACTCGGAACCGATGACATAGCCGCGCTTTCAAGCGGGAAATGCCGTCTCAGGAAATATTCACTCATGGAAATAGTGCATGTTTCCAACATGTGAAAAACGCAATCCTATATCGATAATATTACGGAGTTGATCATGGCAGTTTTAGGCGCATTTCCTCCTGGACTTACTTGCCGACCAATCGAAGAGAACGATTGGGATGGTATCATCGATTGTCTTCGCAGAAATTTTCCAACACGCGATCGAAGCTATTGGGAGCGCGCCGTCGCACGCATGGAAAAGCGGCCTTTCGTGCCCGATCTGCCGAAATACGGCTTCGTCCTGGATATGTCCGGACGCATCGTCGGCGTCCTGCTGGCGCTATATTTTCGACATGAGGGGCTGGAGGGTGAAGAGCTCCGCTGCAATCTATCAAGCTGGTCTGTCGATCCCGAATATCGCGCTTTCGCCGGCAAGATGGTGATTGCGGCGCTCAGACGAAAGAACGTCACCTTCATTAACGTTTCTCCGGCGCCAGGGACGATAAAGGTCAATGAAGCGCTCGGCTTTCGCCGCTATGCGGACGGGCAGCTCGCGTTTCTACCGATGCTGAGTGCTGCGAGGCGGACTTATCGTGTGCTTGAAGCCCGCTCCGATCTTCCGGAAATGTCGATGCTCTCGGAAGGCGATAGGGAGATCCTTCTCCAGCATGCAGCACTCGGATGCCTGTCATTCATTTGTGTCGCCGGTGACGAAGCTTTTCCCTTCGTGTTCAAGACACGTTGTATCTTCCACGGCATCGTTCCGAGTGCCCAGGTGATTTACAGCCGCACCCCTGAGGAGCTTAGCCGGTGCGCGGGTGCACTTGGTCGCTATCTCTTGCGAAAAGGCATATTTCTCTGCGTCGTCGATGCGAACGGGCCGGTGCCCGGTCTCACCGGGCGTTATTTCGCCGGAAGCGGGACGAAATATTTCAAAGGTCCGAAACCGCCCTCCCTTGGTGACCTGACATTCACGGAACTCGTCATCTTCGGCTTCTAATCCTGACAAAGAGCCGTCAGCGGGGTTTGGAGTTTGCGCACGCTCAGGCTGATTGAAGATTAACCGCATTACAGCGAGGGCGATGGCATGTGTTCGCCCGACTGGCTGACCGTTCTTCGCGAAATGCCGAGCGAGCGCCAGCGCGTTCCAAAGGAAACACCGACAAGCAGGAGGCAGAAGCCGAGCGCCAGCGGAGAGAAGATTGCCTCCTCCTGCAATACGGCATTGGACGCGATCGTGACGACCGCGACGAAAGCAAAGAGGAAATCCGGATCACCGGTGGCAATCAGCTGCTTGCGCGCCGATAGGGCCAGCGCGGCAAGAAAACCGAAGAAGACAAAGCTGCCCACACCCATCTGATAGAGCATGACGCCGACCGCGCTTTCGACGGGTACGGATGCAACGCCTTCATCCTGTGCCCGGTCCCAATCCAGATTGAGGCTCGTACTCGAAAGATTACCGCCGATGCCGAGGCCCTGTCCGAACGGATTGTGCAGGAATTCGCGAACGCCCGCGATCAGGCCGAGAACGTGGTAATCGCCATGGGTGGCGCCGAAGAGGATGGCGGCGGCCGTCCAGACGGCGGCAAGCGCGATGACGGCAAGTAGCGTCAGTTCCGCGCGCGATCGACGATAGATCAGCCGGGCACCGATCGCCACAAGCAGCATGAATGTCGCACCTTTCGAGCCTATGACAAGCAGTAGTGGCAGGGCAGCAATCGGCAGCAGCCAACGGCCTCTGAAGAGGAGCCAGGCAGACATGATGCTCAAGCCGTAGGCGTAGCTGATGGGGTGAAAGTTCGGGCCGCCATTGCGGAAGATCGGCGGAAATAGGTCGCTGAACAGCTTGATGTTGAAGAAGGTCGTCATCATCGTGTCTTCGATGCCGCGAAGTACGAAGCCAGTCTCTCGCAGCTTCTTTTCCCATACACCGGCCTCGATCTGAGCCTTCAGGCCACGATGAATATAGAGATCGCCGTGAAACAGGCTCAGGAAATCCATCCGGAATATCTGTTCCAGATAGCCGTATATGATGGCAATGGCGCAGAGCCAGAAGATGCCCTTGCGCAAATCAATGGGATAGAGACTGGCTGCCAGAATTGCGATGTGGAAGCATGCAAGCGGCGTGATCGTATTGCGGAAATAGATGACGGCATCCTTCGGTCCGCCGTGAACAGCCCCAAGCGCTAGATAGAAACAAACAATGCCGCACAGCATGAAGCTGAACATCAGCCAGGGCCGCAATTCCGTCAGAGGCCGCACGCGGTATTGGAAAGAGGCCATAACGAAAGCGCCGAACGCCGTCATCAGAATGACGAAATTGGCGCCGCGCAGCGCATCGAACGTGTTGTGATCCGGCACAAAGGGGGTGAACCAGGCGACCACGAGGTTCTGATAGAGAAAGGAACAGGCGATGACGATCGGCATGCAGCCGGGCTGAGCAACAGACAGGACGAGCGTCAAAGTGAATGTCGCTGCAATCCCAAAAGGCGTCCAGACGGCGAAGGCAGAGACGGAAGCGATAACCGCGAGGATGGCGATGCAGAGATGGAAGACCGCATCCGAGCGCAGCGAACTAACGCCTCCCGCCCCGAAGCCGGCGCGATGTCCCGTAATGCTCATCGCCAAACTCCATTCGTCCGCATCAGTTGTCGTTCCGCACTGCCATATTCCTCAGCATTTCAGCCTCCGCCACGGCCATCCAGAAGTGCCGCGATCATGCCGACGTCAAAACCCTCGGCGCTGCGCCGGCTCTCGATGATGCCAAAACCCTGATCGAGCTCCCAATAGGCCCAGCCGACCTGATTGGCCTCTGCCGCTTGCCGCACGGCCCGAACCCAGAATCTGCGGCTTTCGGCATCGACACAGAAGTTGAGCACGCCGAACTCATTCATCATGACGGGGCAGTCATGCGTCTCGGACCAGCGCTTCAGCCTCACGAATTCGGAAGCGATCGCCGCTTCTGTCCAGGGCGTCGCCAATTGCTCCTCGATGAGGTTTGCGGCCTGCTCATCCCCGTTGGCGCGCAGCTTGCCGATGCTCTCCTGCACGAGAGGCGTTTCGATGGTAGCCGGAAAAGGCAAATTCGAAATCCGCGCCAGTGGCGACGCATCCCATGTCTCGCATTGATGGGTGAAGGCCGTGGGCGCATAGAAATGAATGGCGGCGATCTGGTTATCGTCGGCGAGCGGCGGCGTCTCGCCTATTTCCCAGATGCCCTGAGAGGGCGATGGCCCCCAGATCAGCGTATGGCTCGGGCATTTGGATCGCACGACCTCGGCAAGCCTATCCCGCAGTTGCAGCCACGCGTCACTCCGCATGGGCGGCTCATTCAAGAGCTCCGGATAGACCTTATCATCCGGGAGGTTCGCGACAACGCTGCTCATCGCCATCCAGGCTGCGGCCGCCCTTTGCGAGCCGGCCTCGAAATCCTGACGAAGAGCCTTGTGCAGACTTTCAGAGGGATGCATGTCCACAAGAACGGAAAAACCCAGCCGATTAAGGTCGGTCACGCCAGCCTCGATGCGACGGAGCGCGGCCGCATCAGTTGCCGGCAAGAGATCGCCATTGATCGGCAAGCGGATCGTCTCGAATCCCGCTTGCCGAAGCTTTTCGAGGACCGGCTCGCTTGGCGCCACTCCATCGCTGTTATCGAACCATCCGGGCAGATTGATGCCACGCGAGGGTACGATAGGCCTGGCCGCCGCACGCGCCGCGCCGGCAGCCGGGAGAGCAGCCAGAATGGAGCCGCCTGCCAGCTTGAGAGCGCTTCGGCGTGATATCATCATCGATCGCAGGCCGCGTCCCTCGTTCATCCCCTTGCAGAGACTCGATCACCCTGCCCTCCATCATCAGTCGAGCGGATGGGTCGCACCATCCGGCTACGGCGCGTATCGATGTTCTCCGGCGCAATTGTCAGCGTGGCGCTGCGCCCAATCTGATCGGCGTCGAGCCGTTGACGAAGCATATTGGCGATTTCCGCCGCTTCCTCGGCAGGGTTGAGCGCAAAAAGCATGAGATCCGCTTCAGCGAAAAGCGCTGGATCCCAATTGTCATCGACGATAGAAGGCCCCATCAGAAGCACGAAATCGAACGAGCCGGCAGTGGCCAATATATCGTCGAGGCCAAGGCGCGCCGACGGTTCCGAATTCTCGGCCACGGGCCTGTTGTACACGACGGTCCGCAGGCCGCTCGCCCCGCTGATGAAGACGCCGTTACCGCTGCGCGCCGGCGCTCCCAAGCCCGGCAGGTCTTCGAACTCGACTACGAGCACATTCTGTTCGGCCTGTTGGAGGCCAAGGCCGACCATAGCGCCCGCAAGTCTCGCCGCCAGCGGCGTGTGCAGCGAGGAGACCAGCAGTACATAGGGCTTCGGATGCTCCCTCAGATGCAGAATGATGCGCCGCATGAGCTGCAGCACATCGCGCGAAAAAGCTTCATTTCCGGCCTGGAAAAAGCGTCTTCGCATCGCGCGGATGCTGAGATAGGCACCGACGCCGGCAACGCCCGGAAGCCGATATTCACCAAGATGGACCGGCGCCGGTTCCGTCTTTGCGATTTCCGGCGAAGGGCCTTTGTGGGGCTCGACGTCAAGGAGGCTACGTCTGATGGGGCTTGCGGGATCCTGTTCCGGCTGATGTTTGGGTCCGCGCACCAGGGCAAGACCGCAGCCGATGATAAGACCGAGCGCTGTGCTGACTGGCAAAAGCAGCAGCGGCTTCGGCCAGGTCGGCTGCACCGGCGGAGCGGCGGCGCTGATCACCCGCGCCTCCTGCAGCTGCAGGCCCTGCATTTGCGATGTCTCCTCGGCGCGCTTCAGGAAATCGTCGAGGACCGTACGTGCCGCCTTCGTCTTCGCCTCCAGCTGCCGCAACTGCACCTGCGCAGCATTCGAACTGTCCAGCTTCTGGCGGAGATCATCGAGCTTTGCCTGGAGTGCCGCGACGTTCTGCCCAGCGAGATCGGACTTTGCCTTCAATTCCCGCGTGATACGCTGCGCCTCGACGGCCATAAGACCCTGCATCCTGTCCAACTCGGATCGCAATCTTTTAACGATCGGATGACGCGGCTGATACATGGCCTCGTAATTGGCGAGATCGGCGGCCCGTTGATTGTAGTTCTCGCGGAGTTTGACCGTGGCTTCGGAGGAAAGGATTTCCGAAAGCTTGGCAAGTCCAGCCGGCGAGGTGCCTGCGGCGACTGCCTGAGCATATTTATCCTTGGCCTGATCGGCCTCACTTCGCGCGCCGATCAGCTGATCCGTAAGCTTGTCTATCTGAGATTGAAGCGTGCCACCCGCAGAAGCATCGAGGATCTGATGCGAGACCTTGAAATCTCCGACCTCCTGCTCCGCATCGCTGACATTCTTCTGAAGATTGCCGATCCGGCTCGCAAGCAGGGAATTCACATCACTGTTTGCAGTCTCCCGCTCGCCCGACAGACCGGCCCTATAACGATTGACGATGGCGTTGGCGATCCGCGCCGCCTTGTCGGAATAACGGGATGCGAAACTGACATCGATGACATAGGTAAGCCCGGCACGCTCTACGGTGACGGCACGTTGGAAATTCTTGAAGATCGAATCCTTCGTGGGATGTGAAGCCAGACCAATACGCGACAGGAGGCCGCCTGCCGAAAATTCAGGGTCGTTCTCGATGTTCTCGCTCTCAAAGACCTTCATCAGAAGGTCACGCGATTCAATGACGAATACCTGGCTTGCGATAGCCGCGCTATCGCTGCCGATGCCGGGCAGAACATTGTTGAGGTTTGTCGCGCGTGGATCACGCGGATCGATCATAACGGAAGCTGTCGCGGTATAGCTCGGCTTTGCCACGGCAAGGTAAGCCAACGTCAGTAGAAGCACGGCAACGGTACACGTCAACACGGTCAGCCAGCGCTGCCAAAGGGTGGTCCACACGGCACCGACATCGAACAGCGGCGGAAGCGAGCGCTCGTCAATGTTAAACGGCTTCATCCTGTTCCTCTCCGCGGGCCGCGGGTCTCCGGCTCATCGCACATCACTAAATTCAGTATTAGTGAATAATGTTAATCATCCGTTGAATTTACACCAGAGCGTGTGATCGACTTGAGAGATCGCAAGTAACCATGTTGCGACTTCATTCTGGCGCAAGCATCAGTACTTACGATATTAGAGATACATTCTATTTCAGGCATTGCAGACCATTCGGTCGACAGCAATCAACACAGGATCAGGGCGTTGGGTGAGAAAGCTGGCAGCAGCGATACGATATCGGCCGAAACGCCGCCGCCTGCGAGCAACCTGCGCTTGTCGATCGGCGCGCTTGCCAGGAGCGGCGCCGTTGCCGGTGCCATCAAGCTCGCCAGTGCCGGCCTTTCCTTCCTGATGTTCGTCGCCGTCGCCATGACGACCGATGAGCGGCAGTTCGGTCTTTATAGCGCCGCCTATGCCGGAGCGAGCCTGGTCTCCTTCTTCGCCATCGTCGGCCAGCAAAGCGCAGTGCTCAGGTTCTGGCCGCAATATGCCGGCAACAACGATCTGAATTCGGCAAACGGCATGATGGCCCGTTCCATCCTTGTCGCACTGATGGGGCTCGCGAGCTTCAGCCTGCTCATCCTCGTCATCGGCTTTTTGCCATTCGCCGGCAGACAGACGCCCGAATGGCTGGCGATCTGCGTGGCGACCATGGTGTTGGCCTTCGCGCTCGGCTGGTCGGAATTCGTCGCCTGCGCCCTTCGCGCCAAGAATGCGCTCATCTTCGCGCTGCTGCCACGCGATGTCATTTGGCGGGCCGTGGCAATCCCCGTCTTCGTGCTTGCCCATTTCATGCAAATGAGGATGAGCGCGGTTACCGCAACCTACCTGACAGCCGGGTTGCTGCTCCTCATGATCGCGCCGCAAACATTCGTGCTTTTTCGCGATACGATGCGCGCGCAGCGCGGCCCGCTTACGACAGAACAGAAGGATGAATTCAAGACGGTAACGTTCGGACTCTGGGGCGTCACGGCGCTGCCGCCGGCGCTCAGCCAGGCGAGCACCTTGCTTGTCGCGGCCATTCTAGGCCCGGAGGCCGCGGGCGCGATTTTCGTCGCGGATCGGACAATGCGGCTGGTCGTCCTCGCGCTCAACGGCATCAACCAGGCGCTGGCGCCGCAGATCTCGGCCGCCTTCTACACTGGGGACCGGGCACATGTGCAGCGTATCACCAGCCTCGCAGCTCTGGGTGGCTTCATCATCGCCTTGTGCGTACTGGTATCCTTCCTGGTCTTCGGCGAGCTGATCCTGTCGATCTTCAATCACGCCTATGCCACGCCGACAATGCAGGTGGCGCTGATCATCTTCGGCATCGGCGCGACCATCGGCACCGCCTGCGGGCCGACCGAAATCCTCATGCAATTGACGGGCCTCCAGCACGCGCTTTTCAAGCTGCTTGTTATCGTCAACACCTTCGGGCTCTGTGCAACGGCGGTGCTGACCTATTGGTTCGGCCCGATCGGCGCAGCGCTCGCCATCGCCGGTACGATCATCGTTTGGTGCGTGACCGCCGTGTTCATCGCGCGCCGCACTATCGGCATCAACCCGTCGATCCTCGGCTTCCTTGCCGGCGAAGACGCGCTTGCCGCCCGCTCCTTCCTGAAAGGCCGCTCATGAAAATCATTCAGGTCCAGACACAGGCGGAAGCCGGTGGCGCACAGCGGATTTCCGATATGGTCGGCGAGGGACTGCGCGCGCGTGGCCATGATGTGCGGACAGTCTTCATGTATAGGAAAACCGAAGTCTACGACGGCGATCCGCACGCTGATTTCATCCTCACCAAGCCGCCACATGGTCTTCCAGGCCAGATGCGGGCGGCGATTGGACTTGCCGTCTATTTGCGCAAAGCCCGGCCGGATGCGGTCATCACCTTCCAGCACTACGGCAATATTTTCGGCACCATCGGCGCGCGGTTCGCCGGTGCGGACCTGATCATCGCAAACCAGAGCGGCGCCCCGCAAACCCGAGGCGTCAGGGGGATCCTGACGCAGATCGACAAGCTGATGGGCACGCTCGGCGCCTATCATGCCAATGTCGTCAATTCGCGCTGGACGGAAGCGCAATTCGACACCTTTCCGAAAGCCTATCGGCGGCGGACATCACGCATTGACCACGGCGTTTCCGCACCTCCGGTCGCCTTCGACAAGGCGGCGGCGCGCGCGGCTTTCGGTCTTCCTCAAGAAGCCTGGCTCACCGTCTCTTCCGGCCGCATGGCACCATCGAAAAACCAGATCGCGCTCGTCGGTGCCCTCGCCCATCTGCCCGACATTCATATCGCTATCGCCGGCACCGGCCCCGAGCAGGATGCGATCCTCGCTTTTGCTAAGGACAATGGCGTCGCCGACAGGCTGCATCTCGTCGGCGAGGTGCCTCCCTCGCGTATCTTCGAATTCCTTGCGGCGGGAGACGCCTATGCTTTTTCGTCCTTGACGGAAACCTTTGGCCTTGCCGCCGTCGAGGCAGCCATTTCCGGGCTACCGGTGGTCACAAGCAAGCTCGATGTCCTGCGGGAAGTCCTGACGACAGATGAGGGCGAAGCCGCCGCACTCTTCGTCGAAGCCGATGCCAAGGGCATAGCCGATGGACTTGCTGAACTTATCGCCAGGCCCGAGCTTGCAGCTCGGCTTGCCGCTGCCGGACGGCAGCTGAAGGAACAATATTCGCCGGCGCGCATGTGCGGCGGCTACGAAGCCCTGCTTCTTTCCCGATCACTTCCGCACGGCTGCAATCCCGTCGACAACCTCCAGTCGGCCTGAACGATTGAGCGTATGGATTTTCGGATAGGGCCAATCACCATGCGCCGCGATCGGTCGGGGCGACGACAGTCGAACCGTCTTTTCATCCAGTTCCAGCAATTGTGAGATACCGAGCCCGCCGCCGTAGCCGATTGTTCCGTCCTGGACCGGCAGATAGATGCCACCCGGCTCGCGGACGAAGGCGCCGCCCGGGCGCGCCATGCGACGATCGATGAGAACCGGGTTCAACACATGCGGTGCCCAGGGGCCGGCAAGCCGGGGTGCATGGAAGACCACGAGCGTATCTGAGGTGCTGCCATAACCATCGCGCTCAGTCGCGAACAGCCAGAGCCGTCCACCATGCTCGAGCAGCGTTGCATCGGAAATCTCGCCTTCGATGAGCACGGCTTCGGGAGCCCAGCGATCCGGAAATTGGATGGAACGATAGAGGACAAGCTTTCCGCCCGAACTTGCTTCAGGAAGCATCCAGATTGCGCCGTCGCGCTCGAAGACCTGCGGATAAGAGAGATGGTAAGGCTCTTCCAGCACGCATCGGGGCTCTCCGGGCTTCCCGGCAGCATCGAGCGGCACGACCGAGATGACTGCCTTGCCGGTCGCATGCGGATAATCCTCCACGAACAGGAAGGAACGATCCTGCCATTGAAACGGAAAGGGATCGGCATAGAAACGGTCTCCCGCGTCCGGCAGCACCGACCAGCCTTCGCCGAGTTCACAGGTGCTTGCCACACCCGGCCCGTCGGTAAAGCGATAGCCGACGCGCCAATGCGCATGACGAAAACGTGCGCGCCGTATCACCTCCCGACCCAGGCGTGGCAGGGCGCTGGCCGTATATGAAGATGCAAACTCCAGCATTCCAGCAGCAGGATTTTCAGGCGCTGTGGACACGGGTTCGTTCATAGCGAGGCGGTTTTCGGCAAGGGCACGAACGGTGGAAACGGCAAGCGTGATAGCACGCGCCAAGACATCTTCGACGCCAAGCGAGGCGGATTCCCGCTTGTCGATCATCGGCGAGGCTCGGCCTATCACCATCTTTCCATCCAGGACGGCTTCGATGGCGGGCAAGGCGCCGGCAGCGACGGATATCGGGACCGAAAGGTCCGACCGCGATCCGTCGAACCGCAACGTTATGGTCGGAATATTCGATGGCGCAGCATTGCCGGCAAGATCCAGCCGAAATGCAACAGGGCGGATGCGAATGCTCGTGGGAATTTCCGATAGAGGAGCGGCAAGCGCCGGATCGCGCCGGCGGAAGATTGTTCGCTCAAGAGCCAAAGCGACATTGACCGCTGCCGGCCACACTTCCGATCCGGCTGCGTGCGAGACGGCAATGTCGTGTCCGTCTGCCTGCAGGCGCCGGATCACGATCTCCTGCCAGCGGCGAGGCGCGGACTTCGGCACGATGATATCGATCGATGGCATGACGCTCCCATCCGCCGCAGCATCGGCGAAGCTTCCGAGGCCTGGGACTACATTTATTCGGGAAAGCTTACTTTCCCGTTATTCTGAGGTTGTCTTGGAGAATTGCACGTCAGTACCGGTCAAGAAGAATTTCCGTAAGTAAATTCGGGCGACCGCAGCACCCATGGTGGAACGTCGCGATCGCCTGTCGCCTAAAGCGCGTCGCGATCTTTCAGAGTCGTTTCCCGCGCTTTAGGTCTTTGATTTTGTGCGTGTCGTTGTTGCAAAACCGCTGCACACTTTTGCGCGACATGCTTCAGTTTCGCTTCCGCTCCGGCGCCAGCACGAAATGTGCTCGACCTGCCAGAACGCGCCCCGGAAACCCAGGTCTTTGGCGCGGGTGGGATCTTCGGTGAGCTTGAACTCGGCACCGCAGCCTGCGGAACGGGATATGCCGGTCTCTGATACAAGTGTCATGGCGAATGGTGCTGGGACACCCAGTCGACGCAGGTCGCGCACGGTTTTGGCGTTCGGCGCGTTGGCAATGCTTTGCCTGATCGCCGTCGTCACTGGCCTCGCTTTGTTTTCCTCTCGCCTTGGCAAGGTCCTGGAAGCGGGGCCATCGGTCATCGAAGTTCTGCCTGTTATCGATACTGTCGGCGATGCGCAGAGCGCCGCTTTGGCGCAGGGCATCACTGCGGAGATGATCAACGGCCTCGCCGCCATCAAAGGCGTCACCTTGCCGATCGAGAATTATTTCGGCTGCCAAGCCGCACAAAAACACGCGTGGGAAGATGGCGGCGGTTGGGATCGACAGGACTTTTTCTATACGATCTCGTCGCAATGTTCCTCGGCCGACGGCGATGCCGTGCGCCTCACGAACTGATGCGACGGCAAGCTGACGACCGGCCGTATCGATGACCCTAAGCCGGCGCCATGGGCGCCGAGCTTGTCGCAAAACCGCATGGCTTAACGGCGCGCGCCGAAGGGACGAAGCGTCATGTGGCGATTGACGTCCTTGTAGAGCAGATAGCGGAACGGACCTGGACCGCCGGCATAGCACGCCTGCGGGCAAAAGGCGCGCAACCACATGAAGTCACCGGCCTCGACTTCGACCCAATCCTGGTTCAAGCGATAGACGGCCTTGCCTTCCAGCACATAAAGGCCGTGCTCCATGACATGGGTTTCCGCGAAGGGAATGACAGCACCGGGTTGGAGAGTGACGATCGTCACGTGCATGTCATGCCGCAGGTCGGACGGATCGACGAAGCGGGTCGTTGCCCAGCGCCCCTCCGTGCCCGGCATGGCGGACGGCGTAATATCCTTCTCATTCAAGATGAGCGGTTCAGGATGAGCCAGTCCCTCGACGGCCTCATATGCCTTGCGCACCCAGTGGAAGCGGGCATGAGCGCTGGAGCGGTTGTGCAGCGACCATTTCAGGCCCGGTGGCAGGAAGGCATAGCCGCCCGGCTGGAGAACATGCTTGCCGGAGGGCAAGGTAAGTTCGATCTCGCCGTCGACAACGAATAACACGCCTTCGGCCTCGGCATCCTGCTCCGGCCGGTCGCTGCCGCCGCCCGGCGCCACTTCCATGACATACTGCGAAAAGGTCTCGGCAAAACCCGAAAGCGGCCTTGCGATCACCCAGCAGCGCGTATCGTTCCAGAAGGGCAAATAGCTGGTGACGATATCCTGCATTACTCCCTTGGGGATGACCGCATAGGCCTCCGTGAAAACGGCCCGCCCCGTCAGCAGATCGCTCTGCGGCGGATGGCCGCCAAGAGAGGAATAGTATTTTCTTGCCATTGTCTAAGCCCTTCATTCTCATCGTTTCGGGAGACTGAGGCATGTGCCTCCCCATGGTACTGCATAGTGCCGGAAGTCGGAGCGTCTCGTTACGTCGCCCCCGCCCCCTCCAATAATTTCACGATCCCATCATAACCGCGACTGCGGGCATGACGCAGCGGCCTCACGCCATCATTGTCGGCCAGATTGACGTTTGCGCCTGCATCTATCAACAGCCTGACGATCTCAACATGACGCGAACCGCCATTGCCGAGAATGATAGCCTCGATCAGGGCCGTCCACCCCAGCCGGTTGACGTGATCGACATTGACACCCGCCTTGATCAACGCGTCGACGGTTTCGATGAGACCGCGTTCGGAGGCGGGAATAAGCGCCGTGCCGCCATAGCGGTTGATGCTCTCGAGATCCGCCCCATGGGCGAGCGTCAGCTTGAGAATATCCAGATAGCCGCGAGCGCCGGCATACAGATAGGGACTGTCTTGAATATCGTCCTTGGCATTGACGTCGGCACCCGCCTCGATCAGCGCTCGCGCGGCGCCCACCCTGTTGCCGTGTGTCGCGACCAACAGCGGCGTTGCGCCCTTTGAATCCCGAGCCTCGATGGCGGCACCGCTATCGAGCAATTGTCGGATGGCCGCGATGTCACCGGTTGCGGCAGCCTTATGCAGTCGAAGATCCATCGTGTCGCCGAAGGCAAGAAAAGAGGTACAGACAGCCGTCAGGAAGAACAAAGCCGACAATAAAAGTTTCAACATGCCTTATCCCGGTGGTGCCTCTCCCCGAAACCTAGCAGGGAACCTGGCGTCGGAAAATCAAATATCCGAGCCCTGACCACTGAGAAAATAAAAACAGTTTCAGGATTTTGCGATGCAATAGCCGGCATCCGCGATTTAAGACCGGCATTTAGCGCTGTTGTCGCCAGCCCATGTCCGCCACCACGACCGACGGCGGTATGGAGCCGATCTGCAGCCGCACGCAAAAACCAAGGCCGGTGTCCAGAAACGAAACCCGTCCACCATGCAGTTCGGCGGCCTTTTTGACCAGATTCAACCCCAGCCCCGCGCCGGATGAACTGGCATTGATGCGGCGAAACGGCTCGAAGACGCGACCGCGCTCCGCCAGCGGTATGCCGGGACCTTCGTCGCAGACATCGATGGTGCCGCCGGCGCCGACGCGAACGACGATCGAGCCCTTCCCTCCGGCATGGTCGATCGCATTCCGGATCAGATTGACCACAGCCATTTCGATCGTCGAGGTCTGGATCACGAAGACGGCTTCCTCGGGGCTCGGCTCGAAGTCGAAATCATAGCCGGCGTCCATCGCAATTGGCGCAAGATCGGCGGCGATGGTTTCGACCAGCACATTCAGATCCTTCTTCTCTGCACGCAATTCGACCACGCCGATCGCCTGCATCTCCAGGAGTTGATGGGCGACGCGGGACAGCCGGTCGATATCGTCCCGAAGCTGGTGACTGATTTCGGCATCGGGCAGAAGGTCCGCCCGTGTCCGTGCAATCGCGATCGGCGTCCGCAGCTCATGGGCGGCATCGGCAAGAAAGCGATTGTGCCTGTTATACCCTTCATCCAGCTTCGAGAGGGCATGGTTGAACGCGTCGACCAGAGGGATGATCTCGGTCGGCACCTTCGAGCGCTCGAGGCGGGCCGAACGGCTGTCGAAGTCGATCGCCTGCGCCTGCGTTGCCGTCTCCACCAGCCCGCTCAACGACCGGCCGACGGCACGTGGCGTGACGAGTAGCGTCGCGACGCCCGTTAACGCCAGTATGGGAACGACGCCGATCAAGGTGACGAATGCAAGCGCCGGCAATACTTTGAGCCATTCGATTTCGCCATGGGGTCCCCTGGCCATCTCGACGCGCATGTTGATCCATACATTCAAGCCGTCATTGTCAAAGCCGCGTTCGGCAGCCGCCATGATCTGCAGCTGGCCGATGGACGTCTCCCGGTTTTCGACCGTGGCATGCACCCCGTTGGCTGCCTCTATCCTCACCCGCTCGATCGTCCATGGAAAGCTCTCGTTGAGAGCCGCGGCCGGCATCTCTCCATATTGGAAGAGTACTCCCTTATGGTCGCGGATCATGAACCAGAGGTCCGGATAGCGCTGCTTCAGCTCTGTCACCTCCTGCGTCTCGGCCACCTGCAACTGCCCGTCATCATCCCTTGTAATCTGCTGGGCGACAACGCGAACGGCCTCTTCATTGGCATCTTCCAGCTCCGGATTGATGATCCAGAGCCAGGCGACGAGAAGGACGAAGAAAAGAACAAGAAGAAAGGCCTGCAGGGCGATCAGGCGTTTTATCAGTCCCCAGCGTAGCGATCGGCTGCGTTCCGGGTTCATGCCTTCGCCCGGATCAGATAGCCGATGTTCCGCACCGCTCTTATCTCGACCATGGCTTCGGCCAGAAGCAGCTTCTTTCGAATGCGTGAGATATGCGCATCCAGAGCGTTCGATCCGATTTCGTCCTCGAGGGCATAAACCGCTTCGATCAGGTTCGGTCTCGTCACGATGCGGTTCGGACGGCGCATCAGCGTCTCCAGCACCAGATATTCGCGTCGCGGGAACTCGACGAGCGCGCTGCCGACGAATATCTCATTGGTTCTCGGATCGACGCTCAGATTGCCAAAAGTCAGATATCTGGCGGAAACCGTTGGCCCTCGTCTCTGGAGAGCTCTCAAGCGCGCCAGCAACTCCTCGATCGCGAAAGGCTTTGCAAGATAGTCGTCGGCACCGCAGTCGAGTCCGTCGACGCGGTGATCGACGCTGCCGAGCGCCGTCAGCACGAGGATCGGGACGGGATGCTTGCGCTGACGCAGCGCCGCCACGAGATCCAGTCCTTCGCCGTCAGGCAGGCGACGATCCAGCACGAGGACGTCATATGTTCCAACGCGGGCCATGGCATCGGCATCCGCAATCGTGCGGACATGGTCGGCGAGCACATCGCGACGCCGCAACGCTTCAAGCAGCGCGCGGGCCATTTCGGGCTCATCCTCAAGCAGCAGAATTCGCAATGACTTTTCCCCAAAGGACGGCGATTGCCATCCTTCGCTCCCACTGACAGCCAAAGATTGCGGCTACATTACACGCAGATTGCCGAAGTGGCATCAGGATGGAGCCAATGGCTCGCAACCAATAAGAAATGACCCTGCTCGAAGCCGGAAACCCCATTCGAGCAGACAATTGAAGCATTATCGCTGCAGCATGCGCGCCAGCATCCGCCTGATATGATCCTGACCGCCAAAGAAAATCGCCGCAACGACGATCGTTTTGCGTTCCTCGATCGGCAGAAACCAGACGGCTGCCTTGTCGCGCCGCAGGAAACGGATGCCAGGATAGATATCCGGCCGCAATGTTCCGATATATGGGGTCTCGACCAACCGATCGATTCCCCGACGGAGTTCGCGAATACGGCTGGCCGCGCGCCGTAGAGCTTCGCCAGACGAGTCTCCAAGATCGAGATAGGCCGCAAACAGATGATCGAAGGTCAGTTCGAAATCGAGATCGGCATCCCTGGAATATTCAAGGCTCCACACGAAGAGCTCGCCGTTTGCGTTCGATCATGCTCTCGACCCGCTCTTCCATGTCCTGAGCCGGAATCTTCGGTCCGTCGACGCGGCGCTGAATGAGCCTGCGCAGCCCTTCCGTCTCGGCCGTTTCCGCTTCCGTTTTCTGTCGCAGCAGCTCCAGGCCCTGCTGGAGAACTGAACTCAGGCTGGAATAGCGGCCCGTCTCGACAAGCGAGCGAGCAAATGCATCCTGCTGATCGGTCAACGATATCGACGACTTGACGCTCACGGGGCAATCTCCTTCAGACGCCTAAGGTGCTACTCAGTCGCACACATGTCAAGACTTCGCGGAAAGACGATTGAAGGCGGCGAGGGATTATTGCCGTCGCTTTGCCACATCGTTGACCCCATCCAGATCCGGCGCCTGTCCATAGCTCATGTTCTTCATCTGCTGGATGACGCGCGCCATTTCCTCGTCGTCAAGAATGGGCGGCTCCCCAAGGGTCAGCGCCTGCACATAAAGGCGGGAGAGGGTTTCGACCTCGATGGCAAGCGCAAGGGCGGCGGCCGGCGTCTTCCCGAGCGAGATCTGCCCGTGCTGACCGAGCAGGCAGGCCAGCCTATCCTGCAGCGCTTCGATCGCAGCATCCGAAAGCGCCTGGGTGCCGAAAGTAGCGTAGCGGGCGCAACGGATCGTCGTGCCGCCCGCGACACCGGTCATATAGTGAAAGCTCGGAATGGTCTTGTGGTGTACGGCGAGCGTGGTCGCATAAACCGAGTGGCAATGGAGCACGCAATCAATATCCTCGCGGGATGCGAGGATATCGCGATGGAATCGCCACTCCGACGATGGCCGGCGCTCGCCCTCGTAGCTGCCATCGAAATACATCTGCACCAGGTCTTTTGGCTGCATCATGTCATAAGGCAGAGAGGTTGGCGTGACCAGAAATCCCTTGGGATTCCGCACCGACACGTTGCCGGCCGTTCCCTGGTTGATGCCGGATGCGTTCATCCGGCGGCAGATCGCCACCATGTCTTCGCGCAGGGCATTGTCGTCATAAGTCGTCACGATCTCACTCCATTGTCTTGATCAGGGTTTGCCAGCGTTGCCGGTAGGATGAAAGTTCGGGAAGGCCGGAGATATCGGGTGCTTCGGCCGCCAGCGCTGCAGGTGAGGCACGCTTTTCATGGGATGCCAGCATGGCGGCGCCCGTCGCCGTTCCGGTCGTACTGCGGCTGACGAGCACGCGTCGATTATGCAGGAAGGCCGCGACGATGGCGCCATAAAGGGGATCGACGACGAAATTGCCGTCCAGCACGACCGTCTCCGTGGACGGAAGGTCCTGAATGCAGGCGGCTGTCAGCAGCGCCGAATAGAGCACTGCGAGCGTGAACCGGACGCCTTCCTCCTCTGCAAGCGGGCCTTCGAGACGGCCACGGTGGGCCGTGCCGGGAAAGAGCCCGTCGTCCAAGCCGAATGTCGGAAGTGCAAAGGTACCTGACGCCACGATCCTCCGAAGGGTCTGCAACGAGGCGGGACCCGAAGCCTTTGCGGCGACGGTCGAAAATTCCCGACCGCCCATGGTCAGCATACCCGGCGTCGGGTTTCCGAAGACATCGGCATTGCAGGAATGGCCGGGTCGCTCGACGCTGAAATCGACATCGCCGCGATCGCTCAATGCAACGATCCAGGTGCCTGTGGAGACAACGGTAAAATCAGACAGATCGGCCGCCTGATAACGGTATAGATTGGCCGAGGAATCATGCACGCCGCACAGGATACGCGTCGTCGCTTTGAGGCCGCATCGCTCAGCAAGCTCAGGCTTCAACGGGCCGAGCGCTTCCCATGCCCGCCGCATCGGCGGCATGAGACGCTGCCATCCGCGGCTTGCAACGAGCGATGCCGGCCGGCCGTCGGCCGATGCCCACAGATGAGATTGCGCCGCCAGGCTCGTCACCTCGCTTGCCGGCACGCCGGACAGGCGAAACGCCCAATATTGCGGCGTGGCGAGATAGGCGCTGGCCGCGGCAAAGGTCTCCGGCCAATACATTTCCTGCCACAGCATCTGCCGCGCGAGATGCGCCGCGCCCAGCATGATGGCGCTTGCCCTCTCGCGATAGGAGCCTGCAATTGCCCGGTACCGCGCCTCGACATCCGCGGGGATCGGCTGCTCATAGTCGATCATCGGCATTGCAGCACCCTGTCTGTCGACCAGCACGCCGCCGGACCCATGCGCGCAGGTAATGATCGCGCCTATATCGTGCCTGCGTCCCAGCTCCGTCAGGCTATCAATGAGCCAGTCCTCCAAACCGTCGAGATCGTGATGGCGGTAGGGCGGACCATCCTTCACGGTATTCGGCGTCGATAGCGTTTCCAGTACGCGGCCGTCATCCGTTGCCGCCGACAGCTTCACATTCGTCTTGCCGATGTCGAAAACCGCAACGATGCTCATTTTGGACCGAAGAAACGTGTCGGCAGCAGCCACATCAGGTAGGGCCGAGCCGTCTGAACCGCAGCGACGAAGATCAGAATGCCGCCCCATATCGCAACAGTCAGGTAATTGCTGAGGCCGAACTGGTTGAAGCCAGAAGAGATGACCTGCAGGATCGCCAGCGCCAGCATCAACCCGCCGGCCGTGCCGAAGCCGCCGAAGGGATCGACGCCGCCAAGCACAGCTGCAAGGATCGTCACCAGCAGATAGGATTGTGCGTAATCCGCGCTTGCCGAATTGAAGGTCGCCAGCATGACCAGCGCGGCGAAGAAGCAGATCAGGCTCGACATGGCATAGACGCCAACCAGCACCCGGCGCGTATCGATCGCCGAATAGCGCGCCGCCTCGATATTGGAACCTATCATGGCGCAGGCGATGCCGAAGGCGGTACGTCGCAATATGAGGCTGACGATGACAGCAACCACGATCAGCAGCAAGAAGATCAGCGGCACTCCTGCTATCGTCGTCGTCCCGATGCGGCTGAAGCCGTCCGGTATGCCTGACAGTGCCATGCCGCGGGTCAGATAGATGCTGATGCCGTCGATCAGCGATTTCGTGCCAAGCGTGATGAGGATTGGGTGAACGCCGGTATAGGCAATGAGCGTGCCGGTGATAAGGCCGATGAGCAGGCAGAGCACAAGACCGGCCAGAAGCGCCAGTATGATCACGGCGAGTGCCGTTCCCGTGCCGCTATCGGGCGCGATCAGGCTCTGCATGATGAAGGCCATCAGCAGCGCACATTGGTTGGTCGTCGCGATGATCGCCAGATTGAGGCCGCCCGTGATCAACGGCGCCATCATCGCCAGGGACAGAAGGCCCAGCAGCGGCAGCTGGTACATGAAGGATTGCAGCGTGCCGAGTGAGGCAAAATTCGGAATGAACAGGGAGAAGCCGGCAACCAGAAAGACCAGAAGGACGACAAGCCCGGTGTGGGCACCGGGGATGCCTGTCCGCATACGCGTCATCAGGTCTGCCAGGCTGTTGTTGATGTTATAGAGAAGTGGAGGCTCAGCCATTGGACGACGCTCCCGCGATGATGCGATGGCGGCGGCCCGGCCGCGAG
Organism: Rhizobium sp. AB2/73; assembly: GCF_020871915.1. NCBI lineage: Bacteria > Pseudomonadati > Pseudomonadota > Alphaproteobacteria > Hyphomicrobiales > Rhizobiaceae > Rhizobium > Rhizobium sp. AB2/73. The sequence goes on from NZ_CP067072.1 coordinate 1,208,425, forward strand.
CTGATAACGGTGATCGAGGTCGAGACCAGAATGGTGATGCCGATGACGATCTGAAAGAAATAGGAGGAGACGCCGAGCAGATTGAGCCCATTCTGCAGTATGGCCAGAAGCACGATGCCGAGCAGCACGCCGGGTACGGTGCCGATGCCGCCAGTCAGACTGGCACCGCCAAGGACAGCGGCGGATAGTACCGCAAGTTCCGTATTGTACATGGCGTTGGGCACGCTTTCGCCGACCCGATGGGCCTGCAGCAGGCCCGCAACCGCCGCCATCAGCCCGAGATAGCCATAGGCGACGAATTGCAACCGGCCGATATTCATGCCGATCCGTCGCGCCGCCTCCGCATTGCCACCCATCGCATAGAGCTGCCGCCCGACGGACGAGCGCGTCATCCATGCCCAGGTGAACAGGGTCACTACCACCATGGCGACGATTGGCAACGTCACGCGAACGATGTCACCCGATGCCGTTTCCATGCGCCAGAAGACGATGCGGTTCGTCCACCAGTCCGGCAATGTATAGATCGACTTGCCACCGGAAAAATACATCAGCAGTGAGAAACTGACGCTCATCATGGCGATCGTGGCTATGATCGAGGTGATGCGCACATAATGAACCAGAAGTGCATTCAGGCAGCCCAGGCCGACGCCGATCGCCAGGCCAAAACCAATGACGACGGGCGCGGTGAAGCCAAACTGCGTTGCCATCAGCGCCGCACAATATTGCGCTACGGAGGCGGTTGCCGCGAAGGAGATGTCGATGCCGCCCGAAACCAGCACGACAAAGAGGCCCATCGCCATGATCGCCTGCACGGAATAGGTTTCGAGCAGATCGATAATATTGGCGAGCGTCAGGAAATCGCGTGCCGTCAGGGAAAAGACGATCACGACCACGACAATGACAGCCAGAAGCCACGCTTCGGGACGCCGCTTCAATTGCGCGACCAAGGATGGTCCGGCCGTTTGACTGTGCTCACGCATAGATGCGCTCCTTCATGTTGGCCTCGCTGACCTCACCCGGCACCGCTTCGCCGACGATGCGGCCGGCCCGCATGTGCAGGATGCGATCGCAGGTCGCAAAGAGCTCGGAGACTTCGTCGGAGATGAGGATGATGGCGACGCCCTGGCGCGCCAGTTCGGCCACCACATCGTAGATGCCCTGCTTGTTCTTGATATCGACGCCGACTGTCGGGGAATCGAGGATCAGCACCTTCGGCCGCGTCGCAAGCCACTTCGCCAGCACGACACGCTGCTGATTGCCGCCCGAAAGGGTCTGCACGGCACGATCGGCCGAGGGAACCTTGATAGCGAGCCGCTTGATCCAATCCTCGGCGAGTTGCCTGCGGGATTTATCGGGAATGAGCCCGAGCCGGTTTGCCATGCCCCGCATGATCGCGAGCATGATGTTGTCGCCGATCGATTGCTGCAGGATGACGCCGAGGCTCAGACGATCCTCGGAGACATAGGCGATACCCGCGCGTACGGCATCACGATTGGAGCGAAGCACAAGCTCCCTGCCCTCAAGACGGATGCTGCCGCTTTCGGCCCGATGCATGCCGAACAGCGTCAGCGCAAGCTCGGTGCGGCCCGATCCCAGCAATCCAGAGATGCCGAGTACCTCGCCGCGGCGCAGAGTGAAATCGATATCGGCAAACTCACCACGGCGCGACAGACCGTGGACTTCCAGAATAGGCGCCGCCTCACCCATGTTGCGGGCAACGATCGCGTGATCGATATCGAGCCCCGTCATCAGATGAGCGATCTTCTTTTCATTCATTTGATCGGCGGGCCAGGTGCCGACCTTGCGGCCGTCGCGCATGACAGTGACCCGCTCGGCGATCTCGACGACTTCGTCGAGCCGGTGGGAAACGAAGACGACGGCGATACCGTCCGCCTTGAGCCGTCCGACGATCCCCAAGAGGCGGTCGACCTCGGCCCGGGTCAGCGACGCTGTCGGTTCGTCCATGAAAATCAGTCGCGCCTCGGCTGCCAGGCCGCGTGCGATCGCGACGATCTGGCGCTCGGCCACCGAAAGATCGGAAACCACGAGATCGAGGTTAAGCGCAAAACCGAGCCTGGCAAGGACAGCGCTTGCCTTCTCTCGCATTCGCTTCCAGTTGACCGATTTTACCAGCCGGTCGAGATGGCTTTCGATGGCAATATTCTCGAGAACGGAAAGGTTGGGAAACAGAGACAGGTCCTGGAAAATCACCTGAATTCCCAGAGCTTTGGCGCGTGCGGGATCAAGCGAAAGAACCGACTCGCCCTCGATTTCGATCATACCAGCCGAAGGCGGATGCACGCCGGCCACGGTCTTGATCAGGGTCGACTTGCCGCAGCCGTTTTCGCCGACCAGGCAATGAATCTCGCCAGACCGCACATCCCAATCGATCTCTTCCAGTGCCCGCACGCCGCCGAACCGTTTGGACAGTCCGGTCAAACGCAGAAACGGAATTTCATCGCTCATCGATCCACTCCGATTATCATGAATCGGCCGGCGGCGGCTTGAAGCCTGCCGCCGGCCCTCGGGAGGAACAGTCAGAACTTTTCCGCTTTTCTTCTCATCGCGGAAAAGCTCTATCCTCTTGGTTCCTTACGCATTCCGGACGGAAAACCGCTGCGCACTTTTCCTGGAAATGCTTTAGAGACCAAGCGCTACGAGCCGGTCGATATTTTCCTTATCGAGCGACTCGAGCTTCTGGGCCTGGATGAGTTTCTTGTCTGGATAGACACGCACCTTGCCGACGCCGGTCAGCTCCATATTGTCGGTGGGTTCCTTGCCGGCCGCCAGCAGGGAGGCGAGCTGGACGAAGATTTCGCCCGCCGTCATCGGATTCCAGATGAAGCCGCCGCGGATGGTGCCGGACTTGACGTATTTGACGCCCTGCCCCGGAGAGAAGCCGCCGACGAGCGCGATCGACTTCGCCTTTTCGCGATCGTCGAGAACGCGCGCCGCACCGATCGGACCTTGCGAGCCGAATGTCAGGATGCCCTTGAGATCCGGATGAGCGCGAAGCTGGTCCTGCGTGGTCTTGATGCTGTCATCGAGGCTCTCGGCCACGCCGAAGCGGTCGCCGAGCATTTCCATCTTCGGGTACTTCTGCTTCTGATAGGCGATCGCGGCATCGGCCCAGGCATTATGCAGGGGAACCGTCAGCGATCCGACATAGACGATATATTTGCCTTCTTCACCCATCTGCTTGGCAAGCAGGTCCATATGGGCCTGGCCATAGCCTTCGATGGTCGTCAGCTCGAAGTCCCAATCGGCTTCCTTCTGGTTCGGCCCTTCATGGGCCAGCACCTTGATGCCTGCGGCCCGCGCACGGCCGAGAACGGGATCGAGGGCAGCGGAGTCATTCGGCACGATGCCGATGACAGCGACCTTGCGGGCGATCAGATCTTCGATGGCACGCACCTGCTGGGCGGCATCGGCCTGCGTCGGCCCGACCATCCAGGCGTTGGCCTTGTATTCCGGTGCCGCCTTTTTGATGCCGACTTCCATGGCATTGAACCATGGAATGCCGCCGATCTTGACCACGACGCCGACTTGCGGCTCGGCCGCCTGTGCGACGCCGATCGTGCCGCCCAGAGTGCCGGCGACGACAGCTCCACCTATTCCGGCGAGTAGAATTCGTCTTGTAACTTCCATTTTTCTCCTCCCAGTTTCGTGTTACCCGCCTCCTCAAGCGGGCTCCGCGGCGTCGAACCGCGGATCTCGACGGCGCAGCGCAGGCGCCGCGTAACCGGCTTTCCTCCGGAGCCGGTCATACGTCGCAACAGAAGCGCCCAGGCCTGCTCGGCCATTTCCTCAACGGGCTGGCGCACCGCCGTAATGCCGGGCGCGACCAGCCTCATCCATTCCATCTCGTCGAAGCTTGCAAAGGCGAGATCGCCGGGCACGGAAAGCCCGATCTCCGCCATGGTGCGGTACGTCAGAAGCGTCGTGCCGTGGTCGAGCGAAAACAGCGCGCCAGGCAAGGGGCGCTGACGCAGACGCTCCTCAAGGCGCTGCGCGCCATTGGCATCATCTATGCCGATTTCCAGCATTTCGACATGCATACGGCCGGCCGCAGCGCGCACGCCTTCCCAGCGTTCGCGAACATTGGTGATCGACAGGCTGCTGCCCAGCACAAGGCAATCACCATAACCCTGCCTGTCGAGATGGGCGGAGATCGCGCCGGCAGCAGGCCCATTGTCGACCGCGATCAAATCGAAGCCGGTCGCATCGGGTATACGGTCGGCCAATACGACCGGCGCAAAGAAGCCGTTCGGCAAGCGTTCCGCAAAGGCGCCATCACAGGGGATGACAATCAGGCCGGCCGGACGCCATGAGCGAATCTTGCGCAGCCGGTCGGCTTCTTCCTCGGCATTATTGCGCGCGGAGACGACCACCAGATCGTAATCGTCGAGACGCGCCAGATGCTCCAGCGTGGAAACGAAGGAAGCAAACATCGGATTGGTGAGGTCCGGCACCACGACACCGGCAAGCTGTGCCTTGCGCGAGCGCAACCGCGATGCGCCAAGATCGACGACATAGCCAAGCTCACGCACAGCGTCGTTCACGCGCCTGGCGAAATCCGGAGAGACCGTGGGCTTGCCATTGAGGACATTCGAAACGGTCGCTACCGAGACGCCTGCTTTGTCGGCCACCATCCTGATGGAAGGGGTTTGCGATTTCGACATTCTGCCCTCCCTTCAACAATCTCAGATTGATACTACGAAAATTCTGGTGAAACGTTTTATTGTAAGCTATACCGGCATAGATGCGGTGTCAACGTGAGCGTTTCAAAGTATAAAACGATTCATGTCTTTCGCATCGCAGCAAATGTTTTTTGCGTCCACGAAATCGGGAGGAAGAGCATGAACAAACTGGGAGTTCACGCGCTGGTATGGGAGGCCGGCTGGAGCCGCGACGAATGCGCCCGCGCAATCGCAAACAGCGCCGAGGTGGGTTACGATTTCATCGAGGCACCAGCGCTCGACCCAAGCCTGATCGATCCGGAATTCACCCGCCGGCAACTGGAGAAGAACGGCATCGGCATTAACTTCTCGCTTGGTCTTGATTTTGAAACCGACATCTCAAGCGGCGACAAGGAGAAGGGTCGGCGCGGCAAGGAAAGGCTGGAGCAGGCGATCGCCGTCTGCCGCGATTGCGGCGGCGAATATATCGGCGGCATTCTGCATTCCGCTTTCGGCAAATATAGCGAGCCGACGACAGCTGCCGGCGTCGCGCAATCGGTCGATATCCTGCGTCAGGTGGCCGAAACTGCGGCGAAAAGCAACATCACGCTGGTTCTGGAGGTGGTAAACCGCTACGAATCCAACGTGCTGAACACGGCCGCCCAGGCCGTGGAGATGTGCAAGCGCATCGGCATGCCGAACGTGAAGGTGCATCTCGATGTCTATCACATGAATATCGAGGAATCCGATATTCAGGCCGCCATTCTCGAAACCGGCGATTATCTCGGCTATTTCCATACCGGCGATTCCCATCGCGGCTATATGGGCTCGGGCACGATCGATCTTACCGGCGTTTTCAGGGCTCTCGTCCGTTCCGGCTACCAGGGACCCATCACCTTCGAATCCTTCTCCTCCCGCGTTGTCGGCCAGCCGCTCGAAGGCATTCTCGGCATCTGGCGCAACCTCTGGGATGATGGCCGCGACCTTGCCGAACATGCGCTGATGTATACGAAGGCGCAGCTCAAGGCCGCGCAGGAGGCCCAGCGTCAAAGCCAGCAGCGCAGCCGCCTTCCGTAATACGGCACTCCATCGTGCCGAAGCATCGGCTCCCTCCTCTCGAGGGAGCCGATTTCGCTCAGGCAGAAATCGCCTTGCTTTGAAGCGGCGTCTGATGAACGACGATGCGCGCGTGGTATGGAATGCGTTCATAGAGGTCGATGACGTCCTGATTGATCAGTCGAACGCAGCCGGACGACGCTGCCTTGCCGATCGAGCGCCATTCCGGTGAACCATGCAGGCGATAGAGCGTGTCCTTGCCATTCTGGAAGATGTAGAGCGCGCGGGCACCCAGCGGATTCTTGATTCCCGGGTCCATGCCACCATTGGCAACCGAATATTTCGCGAGTTCAGGCTTGCGGGCAATCATGTCGCCCGGCGGCTTCCAGCGCGGCCAATGCTGGCGCCAATGGATGATCCCTTCACCCTGCCATGCAAAGCCGTCACGGCCAATGCCGACACCGTAGCGCATGGCCGTGCCGCCCCGCTCCACGACATAGAGAAATCTCGAAGCCGTATCCACGACGACCGTACCGGGCGCCTCGCCGGTCGGATCCGGAACGCGCTGCCGATAAAACTTCGGGTCCAGCTTTCGGTAGGGAACCGCCGGAATGACATGGCCGCCATCGACCACGGAGGCATAGCGTGCTTCGAGTTCGGGATCGGGTGTGACGGCGCTCTGAGGTTCTGACGCCACGGGAACGACGGGTGGCGTACGAACCGGAGCTGCAATGGGAGTTGGAACCGGGGCGGTGGTGGCACAGCCCGCAAGCGCTGCCGTCACAGAGATAGACATGGGGTAATCGCGGCGCGATCGCCCCAGGCCATTTATAAATAACGGCTGGCGAGGGTGGTTGCCCCCGATAAGATGGAAAAACGGGCTCACGATTGGAACCGGGCCCAAACATCCAATGGAGGCAACCGTGGACCAATATATAGGGTTGGACATTTCATTAAAAGAGACCGCGATCTCGATCCGACAAGACGGGAAGCGGATATGGCGCGGGAACTGCCCTTCGGACCCAAAACTTCTGGCGGAGATGATCCGCAAACACGCTCCGCACGCCAAGCGCGTTGTGTTCGAGACGGGGCCATTATCGACGTGGTTCTACCATGTGCTGACGGCCGAAGGGGTTCCTGCGATCTGCATTGAAGCGCGACACGCGCAAAAGGTGTTGAACGAGACACTCAACAAGACCGACGCCAATGATGCGGATGGATTGGCCCAGTTGGCCGAGGCCGGGTTCTACAAGGCGGTCCGGGTAAAGGCATTCGACAGCATGCTGACGCGCACGCTGGTGGCGGCTCGCAATCAGCTTCTGAGCATCTCAACGCAGCTCAGCAACCAAATCCGCGGCCTGACGAAGACGTTCGGTCTCATCATTCCCAAAGGAACAGGTCGAGTGTTTGATGGAAATGTGAGGGAACTCCTGGATGGAAACAACGGCCTGGCCAGGATCATATTGCCTCTGCTTGAGGCGTTGTGCGACATACGCAAGCGCGCAGCCGATCTTGATCGCCAGTTACTCGCAGCGGCGCGGGCGAGCCAGGCGACGAAGCTCTTGATGACGATCCCGGGCATCGGTGCCGTTACGGCCGTCTCCTATGTCGCCGCGATTGAAGACCCAGAAAACTTCAAAACGTCGCGCTCTGTTGGCGCTTGGCTCGGGCTGACAACGCGGCGCTACCAATCAGGCGAGGTCGACTATGACGGCCATATCTCTCGAAGAGGCGACAACCATCTACGGGGCCTGCTTTATGAAGCGGCGACAGTGATCCTCACGAGAACCTGTGCCAAGAACGAGAGCAGTCTCAAAAGCTGGGGACTTAAGCTGCGTGAGCGGTTGGGCTTCAAGCGCGCTGCGGTGGCGGTCGCCCGAAAGCTTGCAGTCATCATGCACAGCATGCTCAAAACAGGAGAGGTGTTCAACCCATTGGCCGGCGCAACCGCATAAGCGAAGTGTCAGCCTCCTTCCCTCAGCGCGTCAAACCCGATTTGAGGCACTGAGCGTCCCTGCTGCGGACGTGGGTCGGATCATTCCGTGCAGCTGGGCTGCAGCTCGTTTGAGACTGCGCGATAGACATAGGAAGGTCCTACCTGCGAAGACCCATTATGCGGCGACCATGTGTCGACCGCGGAGACAACCCTGCTCCCGGCACCGGACAGCTCTGAGAAAAACATGGCCGCTGAGGCCCGATCCAAACAATCAATTTACACCGCATCGCTTCTTCTGCACGTGCGAGGCCGCCAAATGCTCAAGCCACCTTGACGAATGAAACGCAATTAGACAACCCCAGCATGAAAGCCCGCCGGGAAAAAGTCTTTTCATTCTTGGTTGAGCGCATTCCTGTCCTAACAAACCCCGCATATTGATATCGCCTCTTCGACGGATGGGGCCGAAAGAGGCGACATGCCTCATCATTAAGTGGTGATGACCTCATAGCCACTCGGGACATGTGATGACAAGTTCGCCAATACCATGACCCTGCAAACTCAATCGACGAGTGTGGGCCAGAAGCCACAGGGATCTTGTGTTTCCGCAAGTGTATTGCGCGCTTGCAACCCTACCGATGCGCAAACGTGCTGATTGCACGGAGACACTTGCTCGCCGCAACGTTGCGATATGTATCGGCCAGATATTGAAGGAGTGGCTGGACAGGACATTGTCTCCCTGTCCTGCCAATCCTCATGCCGGACTGCAAGTGCTTTCTAAAGGTTCCGCGAGGACTCGCCTCCGGATTGATTTTGCTGGCGGGATTTGCGCTCGTCATGCAAGGTCAGATCCCGCCTTGCCCGCGCGCTCGCAGCTTCGATCGGCCCTGCCCTCCCCTGCTCGGCAATGACAGCCCGCGCCCGCTCGATATCGACCATATAGTCACGGGCCAACGGCAGAGCGGAAACGTTCTTCGTCAGTTGCAGTTGCCAGTTCATGTGACCCATACGCCGGAAGGCAAGTTCGGACCCGACGAGATAGAATTCGAACATCCGACAGAACCGCTCGTCATAGAGTTTTGCCAGGGTGCTTCTGTTTTTCATGAAGCGGTCGCGCCACTGCTCGAGCGTCTTGGCATAATGGAGGCGCAGGATCTCGATATCGGTCGTCCAGAGACCGGATTTCTCAACCACGGACAGGACTTCGGAGACCGCCGGCGAATAACCGCCGGGGAAGATATATTTCGCAATCCACGGATTCGTGCTGCCGGGACCATCGGCCCGGCCGATTGCGTGGATCAGTGCGACGCCGTCCTCCTTGAGCACGGAGCGGATCTTGTCGAAGAAAGTCCTGTAATGGTTGATGCCCACGTGCTCGAACATGCCGACCGAGACGACGCGGTCGACCGGACGCGTCCAGGAGCGATAATCCAGCAGTTCGAACGTGACCATATGCGCCAGCCCGGCATCCTTCGCGCGGGTTCGTGCGGCCAGCAATTGCTCTTCCGAAAGCGTAAGACCCGTCACCCGAGCACCGAATTCCCTGGCGAGATACAGCGCCATGCCGCCCCATCCACAGCCGATGTCCAGAACCTCGAGGCCCGGGCGGTCGAGCATGAGTTTGGATGCGATATGCCGCTTCTTCTTGAGCTGTGCCTCCTCCAAGGTCTCGTCGCCGACCGGGAAATAGGCGCAGGAATATTGCCGGTCTTCATCCAGCATCAAGGAGTAAAGCCGCGCATCGAGATCGTAATGATGCGCGACATTGCGCTTTGAGCGACCGGCGAAATTCAATTGATCGAGATTTCGGCGCAGCCAGCGGACCTTTTCCATCAGCTTCTCGAAGGGATGGCTCCCGCCTTCCATCATGTTGAGGGCGAGCAGATCCACCATTTGGAATAGGTCGCCGGATGCCGGTTCGACTTCGCCGTCCATATAGGCCTCACCCAGTGCCAGAGCCGGATTGAGGAGCAGACGGCGTTTTGCACGGGCGGTGTTGATTTTCATCGCTGCACGCGGTTCCGATCCCGTACCGAAACTGCGCGTGGAACCGTCCGGAAAAGTGACCGTAAGCGTTCCGATTTTGATCAAGCGGGAAAGAGCTGCTTCTAGGAACATGACAACTACCTGTTTATCGTTTCCTCGACGGTGATCTCCTGGCCTGAGGGGTCGCGAAGAATCCCGTACCGGTATCGAAAGCGTACTACTTAATCTGGTAAAATATCCAGATCATTTGCGACATCAAGGTTGAGTAAGCTCAAACGCAGCTACGAGGATGCTCGCCCCCTCCGCTGGATCACTGCTCAGGCTCTCCGGCTATATAGTCAGCCGGCTGCCGGAATGTGAGACCTCCCCCGGCGGCAAAGGGTGCGCGACAGCCGAATGCAAGCCGTGTAGCATCGCCTCTGCCGAGCAGCGTTACGCGGAGGGAATGCACTCCAACGCAGGACACGCCTACCAGCAGGTGAAGCCGGCATCCACGTTGACGATCGCGCCCGTCATCAGGCTTGCGGCGCCCGATGCAAGGAAGAGAACCGCGCTGGCGACTTCCTCTGGCCTTCCCATCCGCCCCATCGGCGTATCGGCAAGCCAGACCGGAATGCGTTCACGATTGGCCTCGACCGCCATCACCATAGGCGTTTCGATATAGGTGGGAGCCACGGCATTCACCCGGACGCCATGCTCCGCCCATTCCGCCGCCATCGACCGTGTGAGATGATGGACTGCCGCTTTGGAAACGTTGTATGGCGTCTGCGGTTGCGGCCTATTGCAGATGATTCCGGACATCGAGCCGAGATTGACGATGGCGCCGCGTTTCTGAGCAATCATGTGGCGGCCGAAGGCGCGCGAGCACCAGAAAACGCCATTGACATTGACATCCATCATTCGCAGCCAATCGGCGTCGCTGACATCCTGCGAGGGTATGCCGCTCTGACCGATCCCGGCATTGTTCACCAGGATCGTCGCGGCACTGCCGCCATCGGCAAGCTCCGTGGCGATCGCTTCCATGCGCGCGGAGTCGGTGACATCGCCTATCCGCAGATCGATGTCGTAACCCTTCTCCCGTAAAGCGAGAGCTCCCCGTGCGTCGGCCTCGTCACGCTCGATGACGACGACTGCAGCGCCAGCTTCAGCCAACGCCTCTACGCAGCAAAGGCCGATGGCGCGGCCACCGCCGGTAACCACAGCTCGCTCGCCATCGAGCCGGAATTTCTCCTGATAACCCATGGCTTTACTCCTCAGATATCGAAGGCGCTCGGCAGAACCACGACGTCGCGGATCGTCACGTTGCGCGGACGTGTCAGCATGAACACGATGGCATCTGCGACTTCCCTGGGCTCGATCAAGGCGCCGGCCTCCTTGGCCTTGCGCAGGTTTTCCTCGGGCCAGTCGGCGAGCAAGGCACTGATGACCGGGCCCGGAGAGACAGAGCCGACTCGAACACCGCTCTTCAGAAGCTGGCGCCGCATGGCCTGGACGAAGCTGGTCATTGCCCATTTGGAGGGCGAATAGACGGGCTCCCAAGGAATGGCCGAATGGCCTGCGACCGAACTCGTGACGATGATATCGCCCGTACCGCGCCCGATCATATGCGGCGCGACGGTTCGAACATTCTTAATGACGACATTGACGTTGAGGTTAAGCATCCTGTCTATGGCGTCGAGATTGGCTTCCACCAGGTCACCGCCAATATAGGTGCCGGCATTCGCATGAAGGATATCGAGGTGATCGACCTTGGCGAGAATGCCGTCCAACAGCGAGGCACATTGTTCGGGATCGAGCAGATCGACAACAAGCGGAATGGCAAGTTCGCCCAGGCGCTCGCACACCGATGCCAATGCTCTCTCATCGCGATCGATCAAGACGACCTTCGCTCCCGCCGCAATCATGGCTTCGGTCGAGGCCAGTCCGATCCCCGATGCCGCGCCGGTCACCGCGGCGATCTTTCCTTTCAGTTCGTCCATGAACTCCTCCTCCTTGGATCAAAACAGCTATCATTTACCGGCACTGCAGACCGGGTATTCATTGGCAAAGCTCGAGACAGTCTGCGACATCCACAGTGCGATCAGGTCAATCGCGCCTATGGAGCGGCCGTCGTCGAACAGCCTGTACCTCCAAACCCCGCCCCTTCGACGGAACGGATCCGCATCAGGAACGTCTTTCCGTGGCTGCGATGAACGCGTCGAGTTGCTCTCGGGTGCCGGCCCCCTCCATCGGGCCGACGACTGTGACATTGCGGGCACCCGCCGCAGCAGCATAGGTCAGAGCGTCTGCCGCCGACATGCCGAGACGCCGGCAAGTGAGGTAGGCGCCACCGAAGCAATCGCCGGCGCCGGTCGGATCGATTTCCGCGACGATGAAGGCCGGCGCATCGATGCGCTCGCCTTCCCTGTTGTAATAAGTCGCACCATCGGCCCCGCGCTTCAGCACGATTTCCTTGACGCCGATTTCAAACAGGCGGCGGATCGCATTGGTTTCGCCCTCGACGCCGGCCGCGCGCTCAAGCTCCTCCCCGGAGGGCAGCAGCAGATCGGCCATAGCCACGAGCCGGGCAAACCGCCGTTCGGTCGCCTCGTCGAGCTTGAGTTCCTTGCGAATGTTCGGATCGACGGAAAGCGTGCCGCCGCGGGTCTTGACGATATCGACGGCCTTGTCGATCACCTCACACGCGCTCGGAACGGATAGCGCCGAACCCATCACATGCAGGTGTCCGGCACGGTCGATGAGATTGCTGACGCCTTCGCTCCAGCCAAAGCGAGCAGCCGCTGACGTCGCGATATTATAGACGAAGTCGCGGGATCCGTCCTCGCGGTAGCGAACGAAGGCGCTGCCTGTCGGATAATCCGGGTCGATGGATATTGCCGAGATATCGACGCCGTCACCCTTGAGCCTTTCGAGGTTCACGCGGCCGAAATCATCGGTGCCGACAGCGCCGATCATTGCCGCGCTGCCGCCAAGCCGCCCGCACTGGGAAATGAAGATCGCCGGAGCGCCGCTCGCAAACGGTCCAACGAGCGGTTGAGCCTCCATGAAACCATTGCCGACGGTCGTGGCGACGATTTCCACGAGGATTTCCCCGACGCAGACCGTTGGGCCAAGCTGGTCGGGTGCCAATACTGAACTCATTGCAATCCTGCTTTCGATCCCTGTTGTTCTCAATCCGCGGCGGCGTGTCGTTGCGCTCCATCCTCATCGCAAGACTGATTGTTTTCCAGCAAAGAAATACTGGCGAAACATATATGCCACGTTGAACGCCGACCAGAAGCATTCTTCTCTTTCATGACGATTTCAGCATTCGCAATGAATTCAAGCATGATTCCAGCGGCTTGCGAGCGCGACCCTTCGACGCGGCAATTATGGATCGCCGGAACAGACGCCGTAAAATTCAGCGACTTGCGCTGTTTGCGGATGCCTCTGCCCGGCGAGAAATTCGGTTCGCTTTGGATAGAACGCTGCATTTTCATGTTGACGCCCGCCGCATTCACATCTTCGATCGGCAAACAGGCAGGAGATCGAAAGAGGAAGTTCCGATGAGTTTCGAAGGCAAGAGAGTGATCGTCACCGGCGCAGGCAAGGGCATCGGCCGAGTGACGGCGGAAATGCTGATAAAACGCGGCGCACATGTCGTGGCGCTGACCAGAAGCGCAGCGGATGTCGCTTCCTTGCGCAATGAGCTGGGCTGCGAAGCCATTCAGGTCGATCTTGCCGACGCCGACAGAACACGTGAGGCAGCAATCGCTGCGCTTCCGGCAGATTATCTTGTCAACTGCGCAGGCACGACCGAGCTGCAGCCGTTCCTTGAGACCACGGTCGAAGCCTTCGACCATCTGCATGCGGTCAACACCCGCGCGCCGATGATCGTGGCCCAGGAATTCGCTCGCTCATTGATCGGCAGAGGCCTTCCCGGCGCGATCGTCAATGTCTCCTCCATTGCCGCCTTTATCGGCATACCGGATCATGCGTCCTATTGCGCATCGAAGGGCGGCCTGGACGGCCTGACGCGCGTGATGGCCAGGGAACTGGCGCCCAAGGGTATTCGCGTCAACGGCGTGCACCCGACGGTGACGCTGACACCGATGGCGGTCAAGGCATGGAGCGATCCCGAAAAGGCAGCACCCATGCGCGATCGCATTCCGGCCGGCCGCTTTGTCGAACCGGCAGAGGTTGCGGAGGTGATCCTTTTCTTGCTTTCCGACGCGGCGGCCATGGTGAACGGCATCTCCATGCCAATCGATGGCGGCTATATGATCGCCTGAGATCGTATCCACGGCATCCTGATAGAGATCAAACACCGGATGGAAGTCGCCAAAGAGGCTGAGATATTCGACCGGGAGCTGATGCTATGGAACGCCTGGAAGGCTCGGCATTAGGCTGCCGCCTCATAGATCAGATCTGGCGCGACGATCCATTCTCCCTGCCTGAGCTTCAGGACGTCAAGCCTGCCTTCGCGATCCCGAACGGCAATGCCGACGAACCGGTAGCGGCTGCCGTTTCTATCCACGACGGCAGCTGAAATAGGTTTGCCGTTGACATAGCCGACAACAGGGCCTTCCTCCCTTGTTGCGGAAAGCAGGAAATATTCGTGAGGAATGTTCCGACTGACCATCAGCTCCGATCCCCACGCTGAAGGGTCAGGCCCACGCTCGCCCCAGCACCTTTCTGCGCGCGCCTGCTCTCACGCGTCGCTTGCTCGAGAGAGGATTTCGAGCGGGGACGCCTGTCCTTCTTGATCTCGACCACGAATGGCCTTCGCTGCGGCCGCATTATCCGTCCTTTCAACTTTTGATTCATTTTAATTGAAGACACATTCGACCTGACCGAGCGGCCCGAAGTCGACGGCCAAATGTTGGCCGGCACAGACCTGAAGGACCGCAGTGCAGGAGCCGGTCGCCACGATATCGCTCGGCTCGAGCCGCCTGCCGTTTGCCGCAAGCGCCGCGGCAAGCCACGCAACCGCGTTCAGGGGATTGCCCATGACCGCCGACGAGCTGCCGGACACCATGGTCTGCCGAAACAGAAACGCCGTGACCTCGATTCTCGAAAGAGCGCCGATGTCCACATTTGCGGCATGGTCGCCGCAGAGCGTCGCGACATGCAGGCCGAAATCCGCAATCGCAGCGTTTGCGCCGGCAAACGCTCGCCGCGTCCGGCGGCCGACGACCCCGATTGCAGGGAGGCAGCTCATGACCGCCTCAGCCACGCTATCGAGCGAGATTTGCTCGCCTTCCTCCGGAAATGGCCTCAGCATCGTGAAAACGAACTCGCTTTGTATTCCTATGGTTCCCGGCGGCAGACGGAAGCTTTGCGCCCTCTTTTGCAGGGAGGAAGACGGAATTTCCGAGTAGATCGGCCCCTTGAGGCCAAGCGTCCGGCACGACAGATCGCTCGTTCCCACAATCGCATAGCCCTTGCGCTCAAAGCCGAGTGCATCCTGCGCCGCGGCTTGGATGTCATAAGCCTCATCTTCAGAGACGATCAGATCGAGCGGAAGATCGCAAAGTTCTTCATGACGGCGACACTTCGCCAGAAGATCGGCTGTGGTATCCTTCAATTGGAAATACATCTTCGCGCTCCAATCTCGACAACTGGCTGTCACGCAAAAATGGCTCGACACGCATAGCCGTTCCATTCGGCGCAATGCGCGAAGAAATTAAAATCTCATAGTGGTTTAGCGGGATCCAGCGAAATTGACCGCCCTCGTTCCGGGCGTCGCCCCTCCCCAGGATTTTGATGACCTCAATCATGTTTGAGGTCGCCGCGCAGGGTATCTTTCGGCATGATCGGTTGGAAAATCGCTGCCAATCCTTCACGAACCGATCAATGCTCTTCATTCCATTTCCATTTGTCGTCGCCATTTTGCTCGTCGTTCTCTTTGCAGCCGTAAAGGCTCGAGACGATGAAGCACCACCCAATTTGCCTTTCCAGGCACTGATCCTTCTCAGTGCGTTTCAATCCACGCTTTCCGGTCTGCGATGGGGCTATGCCGTTCAGCCCGTCATGTATATCATGCCGGTGGCGGCTGCGATGGTGGCACCGCTTGCCTATCTCGGCGTCTCCAGACTGGTGCGCAAAAGCTCGCTCTCCCCACTTCAGCAGATCAGCCTGCATGCGCTGCCGGCCGGGCTCATTATCGTGCTGATCGCGGTGTGGCGCGACGCAATCGATATCGCCATCGTACTGATCGACATCGGCTATGCCGCGGCGATCCTGCTTCTCATGCGCTCGGGCACGGACGCGCTTCGCCTCGCGCCATTCGAAAATGCCGGCCAGACCTATCGGGCCGTCCTCTTTGCCGCCGGCGCTCTTCTTTTGTCGGCAATGGTCGATACCTTCATCTGGCTGGACTTCGCCTGGGCCGGTGGTGAATATGCGTTGAAGGTCATCAGCCTCGGAAATCTCGTGGGACTGGCCATCCTGGCCACGGCCGCCGCCGCAGCCAGCCGCAGCCACGCGCCCATCGACAAGGGAGGGGCTGTCCTGCTGCCTGAAATCCTGCAGGACACCCAGACGCTTGATGCCATACAGACGCTGATGAAGGAAAGGTACGCCTATCGCGATGTCGATCTCAATCTCGACCGGCTGGCGCGCAAGCTTGCGATTCCCGCCCGGCAGATTTCCACCGCCATCAACCGCGCGACCGGCAAAAACGTCTCGCAATATGTCAACGAGTACCGGATCGCGGAGGCTTGCATGCTGTTGGCCGAAACCGGGAAGCCGGTGACGGAAATCATGTTCGATGTCGGCTTTCAGACCAAGTCGAACTTCAATCGCGAGTTCCGGCGCGTCACTGATACCACACCCCTTGAATGGCGCGACAGGTCGCGCAGATCCTCCCAGTCCACAGCCGCGCAAGCAGCTGGGCAACAAGCCCTCAAGGAGCTGTGAAATCGCCATCATCAAGACGACTGGCGGCTACGTGGCGTTTCTGATCGACGAATTCATCGGCAGCACGTCGGCGGCGAGCGCAGCCATCCGCCTTTCGGAACTCGACATTTTCGGCCGCGAGCGTGTAGCCGTATAGCGTCGCTTTCCGGGTGCCAAAGGAGGCGGCTGGTAACGCGCTTCCGCAAGCCATGAAGAAAGTCATCTCTTCGCAGGAGCCACCTGCCGCACTTCCTGTACACAATGACCAGCCGCGCCCGAATTCCGGAACAGATTTTCAACATGGCGCTCGACTGAAGCATGCACGGCCTCACGTCGCGGCAATAACGGCCAATCTCGGAAATATTTTCTCCATAGGTTACTTAAATTGGCAGATCCAGGAATCGCAAGGAGCTTCGTTACCAGATATTGTCGATCAAGGTACTAGACATTCGGAATTCGACGGACATAAACTTGATAGATGAACGCATGCCAGAAAAAGAGAGCGATCATGGCCTTGATCTCAGCCGGAACGGCCACGTCGATGCTCACGGCTCTCCCTTGGATATGGAGCTGATGAATGCTGTATGATCCAAACATATCCCGATCGCGCTGGCCGCTACCGTTTCGCCGGCAGTCATGGGAGACACTGGTTGGTTTGGTATCCATAATCCTGCTGGTCGGGATCATATGCGCAAACCTGCCGAGCACCTGGACGACGGAGCGAAACGTATCGGTGGCTTCTTCGAGCCGCGCCGCACATTGATGGGTTGAGAGCGCTCGGCCGTGAGTGCGCGGCGATCGCAAGCCTTTGACGGATTGGCTTCCTGTATCTGTCCACATCCAGTAGCCGGCTCCGACAGGAGCGAACACGAGGGCTGCAGTCAGTCAATACCTGTATTCCATCCCCGGAATCAGCTTTGAGCGTGATGAATTTCCGCATATTCCCGATGAAGACCGTGTGCGTGAGGCTTTGGTCCAGTACATCGTGCGACCCCCGCCCCAATGTCACTCGACTGAAGCCCATGGAAAGGAACCGACTGCGCCGAAGCTCTGTTTTACCGACAGCTCCGTCATTGACGGACGAAGAGAAGGTAAAAGGAGATTCTGATGAAAACGAAAGTACTTAGTGTTGCGGCACTCGCGCTTGGCCTGACCGCCGGATGTGCCTTTGCCCAATCGTCGACCGTCACCGGCGCTGCAGGTGGCGCGGTTACCGGAGCCGTTGTCGGTGGTCCGGTCGGAGCCGCCGTCGGCGGCGTGGCTGGCGCCATTGTCGGCACCGCCATCGATCCGCCGCCTCAGAAGGTGGTCACCTATGTCCGCGAACAGCCCTTGCCTGAAGAGGGCACGATCGTCCACGAGAGAGTGGTCGTCGGTAGGTCTCTGCCGGATACGGTCGTTGTTCGCACAGTTCCGCAGAATCCGCGATATGCCTATGCAATCGTCAACCACGAACGCGTGATCGTCGAACCTTCCTCACGCAAGGTTATCCAGATTCTGAACTAATCGTCGTGGGGAGCGGGAAGCCGCTCTCCACCCTTCCCCCTGTTCCCCATGGGCGTATCCATGCCGACCGAAACGAGAAAGCGGCCGGTCTGCAGCGCTTCACAAAGCTCCGAGTTTTTCACGGTGGCTTCCACAGGCAGCACCCCCTTGCGCACCATATTCTAAACTTGGCCGCCTGCATCACGCATCAAATTGCCTATCGCCGGATCGAGCAGCGTCTGGGGCGGAAGGCCCGACCCGGCGATAGAGCCGGTGGGCGGACCGGCTAGGGAAAGGCGTGCATCGACGCCAAACTCTTGAACCCATACTTGTAAGCGATGAACGCAGAAACCTCGCGTCGCAAAGTGCCCGGCGACCGGCATGCTTACCTCAAGACTCTGCTAGTACAGCGCCTTCAATTGGCAGTCGCCGTACCGCTCTCGGATGGGGCCGCGGCTTCGGATTTTCTTTCCAGGGCGTCACGAACTTCGGCGATTTTTCCGCTGTTTGTTCCGACGCCGAGAATGCTCTTTGCTTCGGCGAGTGTCTGGTCCGTCACCGGCTTGTTCGACAGCTGCGCGAGCGCCGAACGCAGGGCGCTGTCGCTGAGGGCCGGATCCGTCGGCACAGCCGTCGTTCCATATTGCATTTCGAATTCCGCATATGCCTTTACATAGGCAGAGAGCGCCGCCATCTTGGGGTCTTTCGAGTTCAAGTAGGCGTGATAGTCTCGCTTGAGCGAGCTCAGGCTACCTGCACCGGGCTTTGAGACATGGCTCTTCGAACTTGCACTATGGGCTTTAGAGTGTTTATCCGCACGATGCCCCAGCAGCGACGATGAAGCGCCCTGCGTTGTCGCCGCATTGGTCGAAGGGCTGCTTGCATCGTCGCTTCCGGACTTTTCATGACCGGAGTTTCCTTCACCGTGGCCGCCGCCATTGCCATTACCATTGCCGCCGCCGTTTCCGCCCTTGGCGAATGCCGCCTGCATGAAGCCGACAGAAGCTCCTCCGATGGGTGCAAGGGCGAGCACCAGGCCGAGGCTTGTTGCACCAATGATGGAACGGATTTTCATGCGCACTTCCTTTATAACATGTCCGCCGCCTGTGGCAGGGGCCATATCCAGCAAATCATGCGCACTAGAATATTGCCGAAATCTCAGCTTTCTATCCCGGTCCGACCTATGCCTTGAGGGTTAGGACCATAGTCTGATTGATCCAACTCTATGGTCGCATAAATTGCACACGCCGGACGGCAATACCCCGCTCGGGACAACGCGGCGGGTGTCGACGCCCAACAGTTGACACTCCATCCCGCTGGGATAGCTATAGAGGGTTGGGAGATCAGTGCCGATTATGCCAGTGCCGCGAGCGAATCATAAATATAAACTTTCTCCAGCAAGTCTTATCGAACGCTGGAATTCCCAATCGTTGGCCAGGCAGTTTCTGCTCGCCGGTGGCTTCGTCGCTCTTTGTGCGATGCTCGTTGTCGGCTCCTTCGTTGCCAATCTCATCGAGAATGCGGTGACACGTAATTCCGCGGCAACGACGGCCCTCTATGTCGATAGCGTCATCGCCCCGCTCCTGCCTGATATGCAAACCACCCAGGCTCTTGACGACACGGTAACGCGCGCCCTTGATGAGACCTTGGGCCAAGGCGCGCTTGGCACACGGCTGTATTCCTTCCGGCTTTGGCGCGACGATGGGACAATCCTCTACTCCAATAACAAGGATCTTTCCGGCCAGCGATTTCCGCTCTCGGATAGTCTCAGGACGGCCTTTTCCGGCCGAATGGTTGCCAAATTCAACCGTATCGATGATGTGGAAAGCGTCGCCGAACGCAATAGCGGCAAACCGCTGATGGAAATCTACAATCCCGTACTGCAGCCCTGGTCGGGCAAAGTCGTCGCCGTTTCCGAATTTTACGAGATTGCCAACGATTTCGAATGGAGCCTCACTCAGGCCCGCCTGCTGAGCTGGCTTGTCGTTGCCTTGTTCACTCTGACATTCTTCGCTCTTCTGTCGATCATCGTCCTGCGTGGCAGCCGCACCATCGACAATCAGCGCAAGGCGCTCAACGGCCGCATCGGCGAACTGTCGACGCTTCTTCAACAGAACGAGGCGTTGCGTGCCCGCGTTCAACGTGCGACCCAGCGTGCGGCCGCACTTAACGAGAGCTATTTGCGCCGTATCGGCGCCGACCTGCATGACGGCCCCGCCCAATTGGTCGCCTATGCCTCCTTGCGGCTGGACAGCCAGACCCTCATCAGCTCCACCGCCTCGCCAGAGGAGCGTGAGGCGTCGCTGCAGACCATCAAATCCAGCCTTGACGACGCCATGACCGAAATCAGGGGCGTCTGCAGCGGCCTGATGCTACCGCACATCGAGACGGACAATCTGACCGATCTTTTGAAACGGGCAATCCGTGCCCACGAACAGCGCACAGGCGTCGCCGTCGCGCTGATGGTCGGGACAACGCCGACAGAACTTTCGACCTCCGCAAAAATATGCGTCTATCGCTTTGTGCAGGAAGCCTTGAACAACGGTTATCGCCACGCCGGCGGAATCGGGCAAAAGGTCGTGCAGACCTTCAAAGACGGCCAGATCGTGATCGAGGTTGCCGATGAAGGGCCGGGATTTGACCCGAAGGAGGTCGGCCCGCAAAAGCTTGGCCTTGCCGGTCTCAGGGACCGGGTCGAAAGTCTCGGCGGTATTTTTCAACTTTTGTCGTCGAACCGGGGAACCATCGTTCGCATGTCCCTGAACATCGAGGAAATGGAGCAGGCATGACAGCTACAATCAGTTTGGCGGTCGTAGACGACCACCCTCTCTTCAGGGAGGGCGTTATCCGGAGCCTGACCGAAATGGATGGGTTCAGTATTGTCGGTGAGGGCAGCAGCAGGGAGGATGCGCTGCGCATAGCAGCGGAACGCCGTCCCGATATCCTGCTGCTCGACATCTCCATGCCGGGTGGAGGGCTGGATGCCATCTCTCTCATCCTCGGGCAGATACCCGATCAGAAGATCGTGATGCTGACAGTCTCCGAGGCAAGCGACGATGTCATGGCAGCGCTCAAGAGCGGCGCGAAAGGCTATGTTCTCAAAGGCGTTGGATCACGGACCCTCGCCGATATCCTTCGCAGCATTGCCGCGGGCGACAGCTATGTCGCACCGACACTATCGGCGCGTCTGATCTCGGACAACGGATCTGGTGCCCAGATCAATCCCTTCAGCGCATTGACGGATCGCGAGCGGGAGGTCCTTGAACTGGCTTCTGCCGGATTGAGCAATAAACATATCGGGCTGAAGCTCGATCTGCATGAAAAGACCATCAAGCATCACATGACCCAGATCTTCGCCAAACTGGAAGTGAGCAACAGAACGGAAGCCGCGATGGCGTTCAGGGATGAACTCGAAAGGCGCCGTCAGTGAAGGAACGCTTTAAGCCGCTGCTCGTCGGCGATCGTCGCATTGCGGTTGACGATGGTGCGGCCCTTTGAATCCTTCATCACATACCGCCCGCTCTTTATATTTTCGCTCATGCCATCCTTGTGTTGAACGGTAATCGATCCGTCGCCATCATCGGAGGATTGGTCGGAATCGACCTGGCTTTGGGTAGCGCTCTTGGTTGTGGATGAACGGCCATTGGCATTACCGTTTCCGTTGCCATTGTTGCCGTTCCCACCCCCATTGCCGCTGTTGCCACCGCCGTTCCCGTTGCCTCCCCCATTGCCGTTTCCGCCGCCGTTGCCATTGCCACCGCCATTGCCGTTACCCCCTTTCGCCTCCACTATTTGCTGTGCAAATATCGCGGAAGCGCCGTGAATTTTAATGGTGTAGGGGAGTGCTGTGCTGACCATGGTCAACAACAGGCATGGCAAAGCAGCAATGAGCTTTCGACGCAATGACACCTACGGCCTCCTGAGGCTCCGGTTGGCTTCGGCGACGAGTGGTCGTCGCTCCCTGCTCTGAAAGCGCCGCCATTTATCGCCGACTGGCAAATACCTCTAATACCATATCAAATCGCTACAACACCGCGAGGGGTCAAGTCTTATCGAACGGAGAGACCTCTGCTTGGACTTCAGCAATCGAAGCCAAGACCTTTCGCCGCGACATCGTCAGACTAACGTCCAAGAAGGAGCTGGACCGAAGCCCAATCGCCTGATTGCGTTATTGAAAACGACTTCATCTGGTCGATATGACTGCGGACACGCCGACGCCTTGCCCATGTAAAATGTCATGGTTGGGAACCCAATAGCGCTCTGCAAAAGTTGGCACTCAATATATCGATGCCTGTGCAATCGATCCGACAAGAGGGGTACTGCGATGACCCAGCACTGGAGGATATTTCTAGCTCGCTTAGCGCCGCCGGGCGCGATATTGGATTTCTCGGCAGCTGAGTTCGCTCTCGAAGTTGCGATCAATTTGCGATATTGCCTGAACCTTGTCCGACCAACGCCGGAATGCATCGCTTTGGCTGACCTCGTTTTAATGCGAGCGAGAAACTACGGCGAAGCGAGAATGGGGCATAAGCCACAGCTATTCGCAGAGGCCGAGAATGCACTTGCCAAGGCAACAAGGCTGCTCGAGATCGAACTCGAATATTGCGCAAAACAGAACATGAAAGGCAGCTGCGAACAAGCCGCCTGAAATCTTCGCCATGGTATCCGCGACGATAATAGCGAAAAAACCTTGGCAATCAGCTGCATTCCGGATCGTCTGTCAACTTGGCGGCTGGCATGAATTGCCAATGCCGCGTCAAGAGAAAGGGCCGGTAGGGAAGCCGGGCGATCGCCTTCGATACCACCAGGAATCACCGCACGAGCTGCGGCTTCTACTGGCTATTGCTTATCAAAGAGAGGCGATGATTGTGCTCGCCGGAGGCTTCTTGCGGCGGCGCATACCTCGGGATATGCGCTCGAAAAGATGGTTTAGTTGCCGCGGGCGCCGCTGACGGCGTAGGGGATATGTGAGCGGGCAATGCCGAGATCACGAAGGACATGATCGTCGAGGGCGGAAAGCTCGCGTATGGCTCTGCGCTGTTCGCTAAAGCGCTTAATCTTCTCAAATACTCTCATTTTTACGGTCTCCTTTGCTGATGCGCAGGAGATAGGCATTTATCCGCCTAAATAAAATGCACATGCCTGCACGATAGCCATGCCGGTTTTGCACGGCTCATGACCTTAAGATTGGCGGGATGAACACGTGCTGGTTCTTACCACCATATTCGAGAGCGCGATTGGCTCTGGATTTCACCGACGGATCGCTACCTTCCGCGACTGTTGCGGCCCCGATGAAGCGAACTTAGCTTTTGAACCGTCCGTCTCTATCCTAGGGCCTATGCATCCTGCCATTTGGAAAACGTTGCAGCCTGCCCGCGCAAATTGCCATCTCGGTCCACGAGCTGCCAGACGATACCGGCATCGATCCAGAAACGTCGTCCGGATTTCGCAATCCTCAGACCTCGATAGTCAGAGATGAAGCCGTTACGGGTCACCGCGTCCAGCAACTGCTGACGCTCCGCCCGATTGGGAAGCTCGGCCGAAAGCCGCGAGGGCAGCGTTATGAACTCGTCCCATGAGTATTCGAAGCAATTCTGCGCAGCCTTGTTGGCGTAGACGAAACGCGGATCGGCATCCGTATTATGGGCGAGGACCACAAACGGCGCATCGCGATAGAGCCAATCCGGCCCCGCGCCCTCGCCAATCAAGGAAGAGCCGACAATGCGTTGAAAACTGCCGGTCAGAAGTTCAAAAAAGGCTTCGTCAACCGATAAATCGACAGCGTTGCTTTCAGGCCTATCAGTCATCTCTTCCCTTCCTACCATTCTGGGCATCGACGGGAGCGATACCTATCAAATTGCATGGGAGATCAAAAGCAGGGCAAGCGGGAAGACGCGAATATCCATCATCAACCACACCGCGAAACCAGGGTCTCCAGAGTAAGCACGAACAAGTTACCGACGGCGTGCTCAAGCACGAGATTGCCGCAACGGAGCCCTGCCAGCTCTGAACACCAATCAAATTACGGTCGTTCGCCGGCGGCCAGCCGACGTTCGATATCGTCGATGACAGGCAGCAGATCGGCAACCGTATCGATGACATAATGCGCGCGCCGTGCCTTCAGAACTCCCGCTGCGCGCTCACGAACCTTGGCGAGCGCATCCGGCGCCATAGCGGCGATCTCTTGCGGAGTGAGACCCGCCTCATTGCCGCTCAGCGCGACGCCGACCGTCCAGCAGCCGGCCGCAACGCCTTCATCGATGCCGACTCCGGTATCGTCGACCTTGACCACCGCATGCGCCGGCCAGACATCGAGATCGAGGAAGCACTTGTACATGTTCATCGGCGTCGGCCGGCCATGCGGCAGGTCGCCGGCGCAGACGAGATTGTCGACCTCATAGCCCTGCTCTTTCGCAAGCGGCAGGACGCGCTCCATGATCGAGCGCGTGTAACCCGTCGTGGAACCGATCTTCATTCCACGCTGGCGCAGCGTCCCGACAACTTCGGTCGTGCCCGGCACGAGATCGGCGAACTTATGCACCACCTCCTCGTTCATCGGCACGAAGACCTCGTAGACCGCGTCGACATCGGCTGCCGTCGGTGTCTTGCCATGACGCGTGGCCCACAGCTCGCGGATGCGAGGCTGCTTCAGCATGGCGTCGATATGATCCCATTTCGGCCGCCCCATCGGCTCACGCGCTTCCGCGATGGTGACCTCGATGCCGAAGCGGCTGAAGGCTTCGACGAAGACGCCCATGGGGGCGAAGGATCCGAAGTCGATGACCGTTCCAGCCCAGTCGAATACAACGGCTTTCAATTGGCTCACTGATTTCGCTCCCAAGACCGAGATGTCGAAGCGTAGAGGTCGTCGATGACCTGCTCACCGAGGGCGAAGCCGGTCGAGGCGCCGGTTCCGCCCGTCACCATCACGAGGCGGATATGATCGGCGGGGCGCTCGACCAGCACCGTCCGCTCCTTCGACGAGGCATAAGTGCCGATCCAGCGGTTGACGACGGTACGACCCGGAAGGTCGAACACGCGATCGAACTCATCGAGGATCAGCCGGTCGAAGCGCTCGCTGGCGAATGGCTGCTGCGCATTGCCGTAGACATGGCTGTCCCCGACGACGAGAGAACCATCGGCCGACTGGACCGCGATCAGGTGGATGCCGGCGGCGCGGCTTTCGGCCTCTTCGCGATCGAGTCGCTCTCCAAGCGCTTCCGCTTCCGGCAGCTGGGCAAAACCTTCGTAACGGGCAAGGCTCATATCCGACATGACGGCCGCGCCGAACCGGCTCGGCTGAGCGGGTGCCACCCGCAGCATCTGCAATGTGCAGATCATGAGATTATGCTTGGCGATGACATCCGGGAAAAGCGTCGAGAAATCGTCGCCGGGGCAGACGACGACGGCTTCCGCTTCGATCGCGCCGTGGCTGGTCTCGATCCGCGTTCCCTCGATGGCGCGGACGGCCGTGTTCCAGCGAAAATCGACCTTGTGCCGAGCCTCGAGCCAGGCTGCGAGCTTCGGCAGCGCCGCGGAGGATTCGACACGCAGCTCGTGCGGGCTATAAAGAATAGTCTCGACGCCATCCAGACGCAGGCTGGGCACGAGATCGCCAGCCTCGGCCTTCGTCATCAGGCGGCACTTCTCGCCCATCGCTGTCTTCAAAAAGGCGTCGACAACCACGGCGGCTTCCGAGCGACGCGCCGGCATGACCAAGCCCCGATGGATGACCGCAATGCCAGCCTCGTCGACAATCTCGGACCAGATGTCACGCGCCCGCATGGCGCGCTCCCAATGGGCGCCCCCCTTCTGCCCGCTGATGGTCACGAAGCCGAAATTGCGAATGGAGGCACCGACCGCCTTGGCATTGCGCTCGATGACGACGACCTTCTTGCCCTGGCGCACAGCCGCCAATGCCACGCCGATGCCGACAATACCCGCACCGACAACCGCAAGGTCATATCCATTCGCCATATCGTTACCCTTCCTCGGTCGACATCGAGTCTCGACCGTCAGCCTATAGGGCAAATACTAGCAAAATTATACGACAGAATTATAAATTTGGAAAAATTATATGACTTACCTATAATTTGAAATCAACTCGAAGGCATCCCGCCGTCAACTTCGCTGGCATGCTCCCTGGCGACATCAAAAAACGCCTGGATAGCGGCGTGATCGCGGCATTCCGGCAGGGTGACGAGGTAATGGCCGATGGCCAGCTCCGGTTCGACCAGCGGCACGACCTCGATATGGTCATCGGGCGGAACCTCGCCTTCGATAGAGATCGCCAATCCAATTCCGGCAGCCGCCGCGGCATAGGCAACGTCAAGTGTCGCGACTTCAAGCACCGGCTTCAGGCGTATGCCCCGCTTGTTCGCCGCATCCTCCAATAACGTACGGGTGCCGGACGCCTTGTTCCAGAGCACCATGTCGCGGCCATCGAGATCGCCGAGCGTCAGCCGGCCCTTGGCCAGCATCGGATCGCCCTTGCGGCCATAGATCGCCACGCGCGATTCATGCAGGCGCAGCGAGGAAAAGCGGCTGTCGGGTGCCACCTGCGAGATGGCGGCGACATCGAGCTGGCCGCACAGCACGGCGTCGGCAAGATCGAGCGAAGGCCCGCCCCGCGTCGTCAGGCGTAGCGAAGGGTATTCGCGGACGAACGCCGTCAGGACCGGCATGATGAGGCGATGCGCACTGAAGCCGATCGAGATCGTGCCCGAGTTCAAAGACGTGGTATCGGTGATCGCGCGGTCGACCTCGCTCAGGCATTTCAGCGTGATCCGGATCTTGGCGATCAGATCGACCGCCGATGGCGCGACGCTGACATTATGCCCATCCCGAATGAAGACGCGCGTGCGGCACAGCTCTTCGAATGACTGGATCTGCGTGGAAACCGAGGGCTGGCTGATGCCCAAATCCTCGGCTGCACGGGAAAACTTTCCCGTGCGCGCCAAAGCTTCGACGGCCCTCATTTGCGCGAGCGTGACAGACGGCATTCTACAAAGCCTCACCTTGAGAAATCGCACAGCTGTCCGTTTCAATAAGTCGCGTATCCCGAGGAGGCAACCGCCTCTTCCACAATCGCGTCGGTGTTGTCGTTACGCTCCCGTGTCTCCTTTCTGCGGCGGCGGGGCCCGCCAATCGCCACAGGACAATACCGGCAGCACCAAGGCTGCCGATAATGGCCACTATGACCTCGAAATTCCAAATCATTGCCCTCCCCATTTATTCAGGCGCATCCGCGCATCGTGCTTGGCTGTGCAGCACAGGCTATCAAGCGATTCCGGCTCGGTTCGCCTTCGTCATCAGCCCACACTTCTCTCTGTAAAAGTGCGGTAGCGGTCATTCCAAAACGCCACCATGTGGGCGGCGGCGGGAAGACCACCGTACCGACCATCTGCGCAATTGGCCCTGCGGCGCCGATCTCTCGACACAGGAACTGAAAAGCTGAAAGCAACGGATAGTGTACCGGAGCTTGCACCCTGCCCAGGCTTAAAGCCGGCGTGATCGCCTGCATGTGAGTTCGTCAGACATGGTGAAGGTTTCGATTGCCCGGCCTCCTGATCAGCCATCTGAATGCGGACTTCGCGTGCGACAGCCGGCACCGGCATGGTCGCGAGGGAAGCAGCGGGCGCTTGGCGGAACCTTACATGGCGCGTATGGACATATGGCGAGGGGCTGGATCTGTATCTTCAGCGTGTATCCAAAGATGCATCAGCACAACCCTCATATGATTGGCAGCGACTATGTTTTCGACAATTTTAAGAGCCCAATCATGCCCGCGAAAAGTTGGCTTCTGAATAGCTGAGAGTGCGGCCGGAGCGCCAGGATGACCTTCAAACTTCGAAAGGCATCCCAGACGCGCTGCGCATGGCCCAAGCACCGCTTTCACTTCGGCTTCTATGGTGAGACTATGTTGACAGGATCACGCCAATCTCATTGCTTGTCCGAGATAGCTCAGGCAAATGACATTGATGAATTGCGACAGTTCTTATTCAAGTTCTGTTCTTTATACGGCCTGGCAAACGCAGCCTTTCATGTGACGCAAATCGCCGCCTTGTCGCAGCAAAACCCGCTTCTCCTGCTGACCTACCCGCCGGAATGGGTAGAGACATATATAGCGCACGATTACTTCTCGATCGATCCCGTTGTTCAAGCTGGACGCAACGGATTTCTGCCCTTCGACTGGTCGACCCTCGATCTGAAGTCGCCGCAAAGCATCTCCTTTTTCCGCGAAGCCGAAGCCTTTGATGTCGGGCGCTACGGCTTGACGCTGGTCGTTCGAGGGCCTCACGGTGAGCGATCGCTTTTTACAGTTACCTCAAATCTGAAAAGCGGCGACTGGGAGCAATTGCGAGACAGCATAATAGGCGATCTGCAGGTGATCGCCTATTATCTGCACGAGCAGTCATTGATCGTGTCCGGTCTGCGAGAGCAAAGCATCGGACGCAAGCTTTCGAAGCGGGAAACCGAGTGCCTGGAACTGCTGGCGCACGGCCTGCTTCCGAAGCAGATCACATCCATTCTTGGAATTTCCGAAAGCGCCGTGCGCCTGTATCTCAGCTCCGGCCGCCGGAAACTTCACGTCAGCACCACAAATCAGGCGATTGCGAAAGCAATTTCGCTTGAGCTCATCAAAAGCTGAACTGAATATTGCCCGGCGACGAAGATGCGAATTGCAAGGTGGGGGTCCTGTCATCCTTGCCGCGCATCATTCTCAGCCGCTGCTCAAGCCGCTGATCGGACTCCTCGTTCACCTCCCAAAGGCCGACATAGAGGTTGCCGATCTCCGGTCGCGAACGCGCAAGCGGCGTCGGCGACCATCCGATCTTTCGGTAAACCCCGATCATCGATGCATCATAGACGCCCATGATGTGCTCGATGCCCGATTTCAAGCTCAGGCGGCAAAGACCGGAGAGCAGTTCGACGGCGGCTGTCTGCGACGGCGGATGTCCGGCCTGGAGCGGAGGATGCACGCAAAACCGGGTGCACTCCCAGATCGAAGGGCTGCAGATATCGAGATCCTCGTTGAAAAAATGCTGGAACTCGCTCGAAAGCATCGTCTCGCTCGTTGTCGGCAACAGCCGCAGCGAACCCGTAAGCTCGTCGTCCCCTTCCTTCACGGCCAGGTAGATGGGGTCGTGCTCGTCGTCGAAGCGGTCAATCTCCAAACCACCTTCAACGTTGACATCCCACCCCATTCGATCACGGAAGACGAGCGCGCGGGCGCGGAACATCTGAGTGAAATACGAGGACGCCGCATTGCGGTCTCGTCGGGTCAGTATCTGTAGCATCAGCATCTCCAAATTTTGCCTTAACAAAGCACCTTGGAGCCGGGCTTCAATATATCGATTCCGCCAGGTTGCGCGGCCGCAAGTACCCTTTAGAATCGAGGGGTAGGGAGCAAGGCGGAGATTCAACCGCTCCCCCGGCCTCTCCCGTCGGCATGCAAAGGTCGGCATGCAGGGGCTTGCGGACATTCGCCGCGCTAACGCCTTCAAGCGCAACGATTTCGGCAAGGCCGCGGGTTTGCCCATAATACATCGGGCCGCCGCGCCAGTGTTAAGCCGATCGCCAGGACTTCCGTGACCGTTTTCCCGGCCGGCACAATCTTCAGAAGCTTCGTGACATAGGCAGACCCGAAGAAACGCAGCCTCAGGAAATGCTCCGACTGCACAAGTCCTTCGCTAATTTCAGCCGGATCAAGATAGGACGATGAGAGCCATCGCGCCTTCATGCGTGATGGTGACGGTCATGGTCTTCCTCCCAATCATTGCATTTATAATTGACTGACCGGTCGGTTTATGCAAGGGTTTTGCCGTCGCCATCGAAAGGGCGGCAGGGAGGAAACATGTCCGAATCCGACACCATTCTGTCGGCGCTTGCCGATGGCGTCTTGAGCCTCACGCTCAATCGACCCGACAAACTCAACTCCTTCAACAAAGAAATGCATCTTGCGCTGCGCGGCGGCTTCGAGCGTGCACATCGTGATGCGGATGTTCGCGCGGTTCTCCTGACGGGAGCCGGTCGTGGTTTTTCGGCCGGCCAGGATCTCGGCGATCGTGATCCGCGCAAAGGCACGCCGGATCTCGGCCATACGATCGAGACTTTCTACAATCCCCTGCTGCGCCTCATTCGCAGTCTGGAAAAGCCGGTAATCTGCGCGGTCAATGGCGTGGCCGCCGGTGCCGGTGCCAATATCGCCTTCGCTTGCGATATCACGCTCGCCGCCCGTTCCGCCCGCTTCATCCAGGCCTTCGCAAAAATCGGTCTCGTGCCGGATTCCGGCGGCACCTGGAACTTGCCGCGGCTTATCGGCGAGGGCCGCGCCAAGGCGCTGGCGCTGACGGCTGAGCCTCTGGATGCGGAAACGGCGGCCAGTTGGGGCCTGATCTGGCGCGTGGTAGACGATGAAATGCTGATGGATGAGGCAAAGGCGCTTGCCATCAGGCTCGCCGCCGGCCCAACAAAAGGCCTCGGCCTGACTAAGCGCGCCATTCAGGCGGCAGCGACAAATTCGCTCGACGAACAGCTCGATCTTGAACGCGACCTTCAGCGCGAAGCAGGCCGCAGCGCCGACTATGCCGAGGGCGTCACGGCTTTCCTCGAGAAGCGCAAGCCGGAGTTCAAGGGCAAATGAGCATCGCCGACACGCTTTCCCCAGAGGCGCTCGCCGAAGCCTGCGCAAGAGCCATGTGGGACGAAGACAATGCCAGCCGGCATCTCGGAATGGAGCTGCTTGCAGTAGCACCGGGTGAGGCTACGCTCTCGATGGCGATCACCGAAGCGATGACGAATGGTCACGGCACCTGTCATGGCGGTTACATCTTCACGCTTGCCGACTCGGCATTCGCCTTCGCTTGCAACAGCTACAACCAGCGCACCGTCGCCCAGCACTGTTCGGTGACCTATATCGCGCCGGTCTTCGGGGGCGACCTGCTGACGGCGACGGCGCGGGAGGTGTCGCGCCGCGGCCGCGGCGGAATTTACGACATTGCGATCACCAATCAGAAGGGCGAGCAGATCGCGGAATTCCGCGGCCACTCGCGAACGGTCAAGGGCACGCTTCTGCCGGAATAGGGTTCATGCCGGCAGCGCCCAGCATTACCCGGAAAAATGCGCAGCGGTGTTCCGGCCGGAATGCGGGAAGAGACAAGAGGACAAGCATTTCTGGAGGAGACATTCATGGAAAACCTTTTCCCGCGAGCCGGCGAGCTGGAAGCGATCGAGATAGCCTCGCGCGACGAGATTTCCGCGCTGCAGCTCGAGCGCATGACGTGGTCGCTCACCCATGCCTATGAGAATTCGCCCTTCTATAACAAACGCTTCGATGAAGCCGGCGTGCATCCCTCCGATCTGAAGACCCTGTCCGATCTCGCCAAATTCCCCTTCACCACCAAGAAGGATCTTCGCGACACCTATCCTTTCGGCATGTTCGCGGTGCCGCGCGAAAAGCTTGCCCGGCTCCACGCTTCCTCCGGCACGACAGGTAAACCGACCGTCGTCGGCTATACCGCCAAGGACGTCGATATCTGGGCGAACGTCGTTGCGCGTTCGATCCGGGCCGCTGGCGGCCGCGCCGGCGATCTGGTGCATGTCGCATACGGCTACGGCCTGTTCACCGGTGGTCTTGGTGCACATTACGGCGCGGAAAAGCTCGGCTGCACGGTAGTCCCTGTCTCCGGCGGGATGACGGAACGGCAGGTGACGCTGATCGAGGATTTCAAGCCGCGCATCATCATGGTTACCCCCTCCTACATGCTGTCCATCCTCGATGAATTCCGCCGCCAGGGCATCGACCCCCGAGAAAGTTCGCTCGCCGTCGGCATTTTCGGCGCAGAGCCATGGACCAACGCCATGCGCGAGGAAATCGAACACGCCTTCGACATGCATGCCGTCGACATCTATGGCCTGTCTGAGGTCATAGGTCCGGGCGTTGCCAGCGAATGCGTCGAGAGCAAGGACGGGCTGCACATCTGGGAAGACCATTTCTATCCGGAGATCATCGATCCCGTCACCGGCGCGATCTTGCCAGATGGCGAACTCGGCGAGCTGGTGTTTACGACGCTGACCAAAGAAGGGTTGCCAATCATCCGCTACCGCACGCGCGACCTGACGCGGCTGCTGCCCGGCACGGCACGCTCGATGCGCCGCATGGAAAAGGTGACGGGGCGCTCCGACGACATGATGATCCTGCGTGGGGTCAATGTCTTCCCGACACAGATCGAGGAGCAGATCCTCAAATGCCGCGGGCTTGCGCCGCACTTCCAGATCGAGCTGACGCGCTCCGGCCGCATGGACAACATGACCGTTCATGTCGAATGCACGCTGGAGGCGGCGGACGAAATCGCGCGCGACGTTTCGGCAAAGGAGCTCACCCATCACATCAAGAGCGTGGTCGGTGTCTCGACGAAGATCGCCGTGCATCCGCCGGGCGGTGTTGTCCGCTCGGAGGGCAAGGCAAAGCGTGTGGTCGACAACCGCCCGAAAGAATGATTGGTGTCGTACCGGATAGCCCGACAAGGATCTGATCGTGTATAGGAAGCATCGACCATCAGGCATGGATAAGGTCAATCGGCAATGAGCAGAGCAGGATCACATGGCACGCACGCGCGCAGTTGATTTCGAGGAAAAGCAGCGCGGCATCCTGGCAAGTGCCGCGGCGGTGTTTGCCGAGGTCGGCATGGAGAAGGCCTCCATGTCGATGATCGCCTCGCACGGCAATGTCTCGAAAGCCCTGCTCTATCACTACTATCCCGGTAAGGACGCGCTGATCTTTGATATCGTGCAAACGCATCTGACAGAGCTGGAAAGCGCAATCGAAGCAGCCGATCGCACCGATGTAACGCCGCAGGAGCGGCTGCGCCTGCTGGTGAAAGCTGTATTGAAGAACTATGAGGGCGCCGACAACGAGCACAAGGTGCAGCTCAACGGCACGCATGCTCTATCGCAGGAACAGCTGTCGGAACTGCGGACGATCGAAAGACGCATCGTCAAGCGCTTTTCCAGTGTGATCCATGACCTCAACCCTGATCTCAACAAGAAGAAGCCATTGCTGATGCCGGTTACAATGTCGCTCTTCGGCATGATGAACTGGGTCTATATGTGGTTCCGTCCCAACGGCCCGATCACCCGCGACGAATATGCCAATATTGCCACCACTCTCATCCTTGAAGGGGTCAAGGCCGTCCGTTGATATCGCGTCTCAATCGCCGAGCTTCATCCGTTCGAGAATAAGAGGATCATATTCCGGCGCGCGGATGCGGCGGCGATCAGGCTCGGCCGCGGTGAGCGGCTCGACGGCCGCCAGCTTCTCCTTTGCCTCCAGTGCGAGGCGCTGATAGATGGCGGTACCCTGGCGCTTCCACGCAATCTCATCTGCCGTAAGCTCACGCACCACCCGGGCCGGCGATCCCAGCGCAAGGCTGTTAGCCGGAATTTCGGCGCCCGCCTTGACGAAGGCCATGGCGGCGACGATCGCATTCTCGCCGATAACGGCCTCGTCCATGATGACGGCATTCATGCCGACCATGGCATTGGCGCCGATGCGGCAGCCATGCAGCACAGCGCCATGGCCAATATGCCCCGCCTCCCCGATCACAACTTCCAGGTTCGGGAAGCTATGGACGACGCAGGTCTCCTGCACGTTCGAGCCGCGCTCGAGCACGATGCGTCCGAAATCGCCGCGCAGCACGGCGCCCGGCCCGACATAGCAGGCCGGGCCAATGATAACGTCGCCGATGACGGTTGCGGCCGGATGCACGAAGGCTAGGGGATCAATGACCGGGATCAAACCGTCATAGGAATAGATCTGCGCCATTCAGTCGGCTCCCAAACCTTCCACGTCTCGACCGGTTTCGGCCACCGCTTCCAGCCGCTGCGCGAATTCGCGGCGCAAGGTGCGGCGAAGTTGGGCTGCCTTGTGACGGCGGATATCGACTGATGTTACCGGCACCAGCTCGGGTACTCGAACCGGGCGACCGGCCTCGTCGACGGCAACCATGGTGAAATAGCAGGAGTTGGTGTGGCGGCGCTGGCCGGAACGGATATTCTCCGCTTCCACCCTTATGCCGACTTCCATGGAGGTACGGCCGGTATCGTTGATCGAGGCACGGAAGGTGACGAGTTCGCCAACATTGATCGGCTCCTTGAACAGCACCTGATCGACCGACAGCGTCACGGCATATTGCTTGGAATAGCGCGACGCACAGGAGAAGGCAACGCGATCGAGCAGGTTCAGAAGGGCGCCGCCATGCACCTTGCCGCTGAAATTCGCCATATCGGGCGTCATCAGCACGGTCATTTCCAGGCGATGCGGGTCTTGCTCAATCGTCGTCATGCATTCACTCTCTCGTTTTCGCCACCATCGTCAGAACGTCATATTGCGCGACGACGGCATCCAGCTGGTTCGTTACCTTGCAATCCCAGCGCACCTCGCCATGCTCGGCATTGATGCGGGGATTGATTTCCTTGCAGGTCAACTGCACCTGGAGCGTATCACCCGGATTGACCGGTGTCAGGAAGCGGAGATTGTCGACCCCATAATTTGCGAGAACCGGGCCTGGAGCGGGATCGACGAAAAGGCCGGCCGCGAACGAGACGATGAGATAACCATGCGCGACACGGCCTTCGAAGAACGGATTGGCCTTGGCTGCCTCCTCGTCCATATGAGCATAGAACGTGTCGCCGGTGAAACTCGCAAAATGCTCGATATCGTCGAGCGTGACGGTGCGCGTGGTGGTGACGAGCTGATCGCCGACCTTCAGCTCGGCGAGCGATTTGCGGAACGGATGCTCGCTGCCGGTGCGCGCATCCGCCCCATCCATCCAACGTCCCGTCACGGCCGAGAGCAGGCGCGGAGTGCCCTGAACTGCAGTGCGCTGCATGTAATGCTTGACGCCACGGATACCGCCGAGCTCCTCACCGCCGCCTGCGCGGCCGGGACCGCCGTGAACGAGGCCCGGCAAGGGTGAGCCGTGCCCCGTGGAACTCTTGGCACTCAAGCGGTTGCCGATCATGACGCGGCCGTGGAACGGTGCCAGACCGAGAACCACTTCCTCGGCAAAATGCGGATCATTGGTGAAGACGGAGGCCACGAGACTGCCCTTGCCGCGCCGTGCCAAATCGACCGCCTCTTCCGCCGTATCATAGGGCATGACGGTACTGACCGGGCCGAAGGCCTCGACATCGTGAATGGCACGCGCCGAGCCCGGCTTGTCACAATAAAGCAGAACCGGATTGAGGAAGGCGCCGGCGCTGGCATCGCCGGACGTGACGCGCGGATTGTCGGGATCGCCGCCGACGATCTCGGCCTCGGTAGCGAGATCCCGAATGCGAGCGCGGACTTCCTCACGCTGGTCGAGGCTTGCAAGCGGCCCCATGCGAACAGTCTCATCGGCCGGATTGCCGATTGCCATCTTGCCGAGGCGGTCGTTCAACGCGGCGATCAGCGCTTCAATATAGGAACGGGGCACAATGACGCGGCGGATGGCCGTGCACTTCTGCCCGGCCTTGACCGTCATCTCACGAGCGACCTCCTTGACGAAGAGATCGAACTCCTCCGTGCCGGGAGCAGCATCGAGGCCGAGAACGGCCGCATTGAGGCTATCGGCCTCCATGGTGAAACGCACGGAATTTTCGATAATCGACCTGTGCATCTTCAGACGCCGGCCGGTTGCGGCAGAGCCGGTAAAGGTCACCACATCCTGGCCTTCGACATGATCGACGAGATCGCCAACCGAGCCGCAAACGAGCTGCAGCGCACCTTCCGGCAGCAGGCCTGTTTCGATGATACGGCGAACCATCAGCTCGGTGAGATAGGCTGTCTGGCTCGCCGGTTTCACGATGGCGGGAACGCCGGCAAGCAAGGTCGGCGCAACCTTTTCCAGCATGCCCCAGCAGGGGAAATTGAAGGCATTGATGTGAACGGCAACACCCTGCAGCGGGCTTAGGATATGCTGCGCGGAAAAGCTTTGATCCTTGGAGAGCTGCTCCGCATCGCCATCGAGCAGCACGCGTGCATTCGGCAGCTCGCGCCGACCTTTGGAGGCATAGGACAGCAGGGTTCCGATGCCACCTTCGATATCGACCCAGCTGTCGGCGCGCGTGGCGCCCGTCGCCGTAGAGAGCGCGTAGAACTCTTCCTTCCTCTCGAGCAGCGCCTGCCCAAGCGCCTTCAGCATTGCGGCGCGCTCATGGAAGGAAAGGCGCCGCAGTGCCGGTCCGCCTTTGTCGCGGCCATAGGCTAATGTCTGCTTGAAATCGATACCGGAGGAATCAATGGACGCGACAGGCACGCCGGTCGACGCATCAAGCAGGGGCACGCCTTCCTTGGCGCCGACGACCCAGGCGCCTCCGACATAGCTTTCGAGCCGGCGCGGCTGTTTTGCCATGATGTTCATCTCACTATCCTCTCAGTTCAATCCAAGCGCAGAGAGCTGCGCATCGACATCGTCACGCCATTCGGCAAGCAGGGTCTCGTTGGGCTGATGACGCAGGCCGAAATGCGACAATGTCTCGAAGCGGGCCGAGCCGGCATGGCCAAAACTCACCGCGACGCGGGGATACCAATAGGCGACCGAAGCGCGGGCCTGAGTCCGTCCCTCGTCATCGGCGACGACGCGGGCAAGACCGGCGGCGCCGAGTTCGGCGTGCCGCTTTTCACGCGGCAGGATAGCGCGAAAGGTTTCTGCCAGCGGCTGGTAGGAAACACGCACCAGCTCCTTCAACTGTGCGACGCTGGCAGCACCCATCAGAACGTTCATGACGACTGCATCCACCCAGCCTTCAAGGGGGTAGTGGAAAACGGAAAGCCGCATGTCGCCGCCGTGCCTCACAGCACCTATATCGGCATCGCGGGCGAGCCGTGCCGCCCATGGATGCTGGGCGGCATAGCGCCCGCCATCGACGCCGAAAGACTCCATGATCTTCAGGACCTGACCGGCATGGTCGGTCTTTTCCAGCACGATGCGCGCTGCGGAAATGCGCTCCTGAATACCCGGGGCGTCGTTGATGATATCGGCAAAGCCGGCGGAACCGGCCAGTTCGCTATCGACGAAGCTCGCCATCAAACGCAAGAGTTCGCCGCGATAGCGGGGAGGCACATTGTCGGGTGAGGACAGCATACCGCCCTCCTCTAGATATTGCTCGATCGGCATCGTCTCGGACATCTTGTTCCTCCCTTCGACGCGAACGCAGCCTACTGGTCGTAGCTGACGACGATACGGTCGGTGAGCGGGTAGCACTGGCAGGTCAGCACATAGCCCTGGCGCACCTCGTAATCCTCAAGGGCGTGGTTGACCTCCATCTCCACCTCGCCTTCGAGAATCTTGGCGCGGCAGGTGGAGCAAACGCCGGCCTTGCAGGCGTAGGGCGCGTCCATGGCGTTTTCGAGCGCCGCGTCGAGCAGGCTCTGGCCCTGCTTGGGGAATTTGAAAACTCTCGTCGCGCCATCGAGCGTGACCGTCGCCTCGCACGCCGCGTCCTGGTCCGCGCCGGCGGCCTGTTCCACTTTGCGCCGCGCGCGGCCGGGCTGCGCGGAGGCGAAAAGTTCAAATTTAATCTGGTCGTCGCGCATGCCGTGCTCGCGCAGCGCCGCGGCAATTGCCAGCATCATCGGCTCGGGACCGCAGATGAAGGCTGTCGCAACCGACTTGATGTCGATCCAGCTCTTGAAGAGCGCCTTGCATTTTTCCGCATCGACCCTCCCCGTAAAAAGATCGATTTCCTGCGCTTCGCTTTCAAGAATGTGCAGCACCGATAGGCGGCCGAGATATAGGTTCTTCAGATCATCGAGCTCCTCGCGGAACATGATCGAGCTGATCTGCCTGTTGGCATAGACCAGCGTGAAGACCGAGCGTGGCTCGCGCGCCAGCACGGTCTTGATGATGGAGAGCACCGGCGTGATGCCGCTGCCGCCGGCAAAGCCGAGATAATGTTTTGCCGCGTCCGGCTCTATCGCCGTGAAGAAGGCCCCCATCGGCGGCATGGCTTCCAGCGTGTCGCCCGCTTTCAGCTTTTCGTTGATCCAGGTCGAGAAGCAGCCGCCATCGACACGCTTGATGCCGACTTTCAATACGCCTTCATCCTTGCCGGCGCAGATCGAATAGGAGCGGCGCAGCTCCTCATCATCGAACTTGCGGCGGAAGGTCAGATACTGGCCCTGCGTGAAATCGAAGATGGCCCGGTCCTCCTCGGATGGCGCAAGCGTGACGACGACCGCATCGCGCGTCTCGCGGCGCACGTCGGTGACGGTCTGCGGATGGAAACGTGCCATGGATGCGGGCCTCGTCGTTTAGGGGTCAAATGCACTTGAAATAATCGAACGGCTCCAGACACTCGGTGCAACGATAGCTTGCCT
Organism: Rhizobium sp. AB2/73; assembly: GCF_020871915.1. Lineage (NCBI taxonomy): Bacteria > Pseudomonadati > Pseudomonadota > Alphaproteobacteria > Hyphomicrobiales > Rhizobiaceae > Rhizobium > Rhizobium sp. AB2/73. Next base: position 1,246,808 of record NZ_CP067072.1, read on the forward strand.
TGCAGGGCGTCGAGCCGAACTGACTGATCTTTTCCGTGTTCGTCGATCCGCAGTGCGGACAGGCGACAACAAGGTTGGAACGGCCTGCAAGCCGGTCAATGCGTTTCATCAGCACGCCATCGGCAGCGGTGCCATCGATCGGCGGGGCGATGCCGTAGGCGCGCAGCTTCTCGCGGCCTTCCGCGCTGATCCAATCCGTCGTCCAGGCAGGCGACAACCGGCGCTCGAGGCGCACATGGTCGAGACCTTTTTCGGCAAGCGCCCGCTCGATATCGAGATTGATCATCGCTGTGGCGGGACAGCCCGAATAGGTTGGCGTCACCGTCACCACAAGCGTATCCTCGTGCCAGCCGACGTCGCGGATGATGCCGAGATCGGTCAGCGAGATCACCGGGATCTCCGGATCCGGCACCTCCGACAGCCAGTGCCAGACTTCGTCGACCGAGGGATGCAGCGCGGTCACCATGTCAGCCTCCTACCAGGTCGCGCCCGGATAGGCGCGCTGCAGGAACTGCATCTCGGCCAGGAGATAGCCGAGATGCTCGGTGTGAACGCCGCGCCGGCCGCCCTTGTGCATGTAGCCATCTGCCGGGCGTTTCAGCGTCGCTTCGGTAAGTATATCGGAGACGATCTCGTCCCAGCCCGCCTTGAGGCTTTGCGGTTCCGGGATCACGCCGACCTGTGCCAGTGCCGCATCGGCGGCATCGCCAACGAACATTTCACCGGTGAAGGCCCAGAGATCGTCGAGAGCCTCCTGCATGCGACGATGGCTTTCGGCCGTGCCGTCGCCAAGGCGGATGATCAGGTCGCGGCTGCGATCGAGGTGATATGAGACTTCTTTGAAAGCCTTCTCGGCGATCTCAGCGATGCGTCGGTCGGTCGAGCCTTTCAACGCTTTCAGCAGCAGATAGTGCCAGGCGTCGAAGAGAAATTGCCGCATCAGCGTCTTGCCGAAATCGCCATTGGGGCGTTCGATCAGCAGGATATTGCGAAACTCGCAGCCGTCGCGCAGATAGGTGAGTTCGTCGGCCGAACGGCCCTTGCCTTCCACCTCACCCGCCAGAGTGAGCCAGAGCTGCGTCTGGCCGATGAGGTCGAGCGCCGTGTTGGCGAGCGCGATATCCTCTTCCAGCGCCGGCCCTCGGCCGCACCATTCGGAAACGCGGTGGCCTAAGATCAGCGTGTTGTCGCCGATGCGCAGGAGGAATTCGACGAGAGCGGCCTGAGCGACCGCCGGCTCAAGGATAGCGGTCGCCATCACATGTGCCCCACTTCATCCGGAATGTCGAAGAAGGTCGGGTGGCGATAAACCTTAGAATTAGAGGGATCAAAGAGCGGACCCTTTTCCGAGGGCGCGCTGGCGGTGATGTCGGAAGACCGCACCACCCAGATGCTGACCCCTTCGTTGCGACGCGTATAGACATCGCGGGCATTGTTGATGGCCATCTCCGCATCGGGCGCATGCAGGCTGCCGACGTGGCGATGGTTGAGGCCATGCTGACCACGGATGAAAACTTCCCAAAGCGGCCATTCACTGGACATGGTTCTCTCTCCCAAACTTATTCGGCGGCGATCTTCGCAACGGCGCGGCGCTCGGCCACCTTCTCGGCATGCGCCGTCAGACCGTCACGGAACCAGGCGCCATCCTCCCAGGCCTGCTTGCGGGCATTCAGCCGCTCTGCGTTGCAGGGACCGTTGCCGGCGATCACGTTGAAGAATTCTTCCCAGTCCGGCTCGCCGAAATCGTAGCCTCCCTTCTCCTCGTTCCACTTCAGATCGGGATCGGGGACGATCAGGCCGAGGTACTCCGCCTGCGGTACCGTCTGGTCGACGAATTTTTGCCGCAGCTCGTCATTGGAATTCTGCTTGATCTTCCAGGCCATCGATTGGGCGGAATGTACGGAAGCCTCGTCCGAAGGGCCGAACATCATCAGCGACGGCCACCACCAGCGGTTCAAAGCATCCTGCACCATGGCCCTCTGGGCGGGCGTTCCCTTCACCATTTTCATCAGGATGTCGAAGCCCTGGCGCTGATGAAAGCTTTCCTCCTTGCAGATGCGGATCATGGCCCGCGCATAGGGGCCGTAAGAACAGCGTTGCAGCGGAACCTGGTTCATGATGGCCGCACCATCGACGAGCCAGCCGATCGCGCCGATATCGGCCCAGGTCAGCGTCGGATAGTTGAAGATCGAGGAATATTTGGCCTTGCCGGAGTGCAGCTGCTCATACATCTCGTCGCGGCTGATGCCGAGCGTCTCGGCGGCGCAGTAGAGATAGAGGCCGTGGCCGGCTTCGTCCTGCACCTTGGCAAGCAGGATCGCCTTGCGCTCCAGCGTCGGAGCGCGGGTAATCCAGTTGCCCTCCGGCAGCTGGCCGACGATTTCCGAATGAGCGTGCTGGCTGATCTGGCGGATCAACGTCTTGCGGTAGCCTTCCGGCATCCATTCCTTCGGCTCGATCTTCTGGCCGGCATCGACGCGCTCCTGAAAGGCGCGCTCCTGGGGCTCCATTTCATCGAGGGAACGGATGCGGGCGCCGTCGGTTTTCACCATCTGTGCATACATTGATCTTTCCTCCGTCTTCGTGCGTCCGACGCGATCGAGAATGATCGCAGGCCCGGGGGCGTCTCGAAGCGCATCAGCAAGGCCGCCGCGTTACGGCACCGCCAGTATAAGCCTGTTCCTTGTTCTCCTCCACGAAACAGCGACCCCGCGGCAAATGCATTAACCGACCGATCGGTCACTGTATTAGCATGAGATATGTCACAATACAAATGATTTTTTGAAGATTTCTGTGACATTTAGTGCCGTGAAAACACGCTGCGAAGAGAACTCACACGCTATGTGACTGTGAGGGTTGATGTTTCAGAGGGACTTGAGACGTTCGTGCCGATTCTGGCTCGCTGGCGTAGTCTCTTGAAGCTTGCCCGCCTCATTGATGAAATGGCGGCCAACATATGTATCGGCTTTTTTCGACAAAAGCAGATAGAGTTCGGCGAACAGCCGCCGTGCCTCTTCGCCGGGCCAATTATCCGGCAGCGCAGACCTGGGAAGATGCGGCTCGCGCAGCATGATCAGGCGATATTGATGCACGAGCAGCAGCCGCGCAATCAGGCAGTCGAACGGCGATAGCGCGGCACAATTTCCGACGCGTTTGAAAAATGAACCGAACCGGGCAATGAACTCGCGATAGGCCTCTGCGAAACGCGGCAGGTTCCAGGCCTCTTCGGCAAATTCCCTCAATGCACCGTTCTCGGTCGCCAACTGCGCATCGAAGATAACGACGCGGCCCGGCAAGGGCGGTGCAGGATGCGTTCCTACTGCGAGACGCGGGTTCAACCTCGCAAATCCCTCCCGTTCAAGGCCCTGCATAATCTCTTCCGGCGCAGGTCCGTTGATGAGGACGAACTGCCATCGAACCGCGGGCTGTGGCCCATAGAACAGGCTGGCAGCCTCGACGAATTCGGCTTGAGCGGCGTCGGTCAGCCGATAGAAGCTGCGGCGCCCTTCGCGCTCGCCCGCAAGCTGACCCGCCGCAACCAATCGCGACACTGCGGTCCGCACCAGTGTCTCGGTAATCCCGACGCTCTTGCACGTCTCGATGAGGTTGCCGATCCAGACGACGCCCCCGCGCGGCTCGATGACATCGCCGTAGATCGTCACGATGAAGCCCGCCGCTTTTATCGGCAAGTTGATAAGGAGCGCCGCGACCGCTTCGCTCAGATCATGGCCGAGTTTGACGTTATCAGCCGACACTCCAACCCCTGCTCCGCATCTGAAATTATTAGGGTTTATTAGCGTGAGACGCTCGCACTATTCAAGGCGAGTACGGACAGAGGCTTTATCGTGACACATTCGTCGGCAACGCCGTGGTGTATTTGACGCATTTCAGCGAGAAGTGCGACGACGAGCTCAGCACGGCTTCATGGGTCAGGATACCCCGCATCAAAAGCCCTTCATATTCCCTGACATCGGCAACGACCGCGCGGATCAGGTAATCCCACTCCCCCGACATGGAGTAGCATTCCAGTACCTCGCGATAGCTGGCGATGAACTGTTCGAAATCGCGCCGCGTCGGCGGATCATGGGTTTTCATCTTGACCTGGCAGAAGACATTCAACCCCTTGCCGATCTTATCGGGATCGACAAGGCGAACCGTCCTCCCAAGCACGCCCGCGCTTTCCAATGCCTTGATCCTTCGCCAGCAGGACGCGGGCGATGCGCCTACCTTTTCTGACAGTGCCGCCTGACTGATATCGCCTTCCTCCTGCAGGACGCGCAGAATCGCTCTGTCGACGTGATCGAGATCGAAATCTTCCATTCAGAAATCCGCCACTCATGAAACATGTCTTTCAAAAGATACGGCAGAACCTGTCAAATTGAAAGGAATAGAGCTGACGCTTGAATTAAAATAGTTGAGCCATCTGGAGGAGGATCACATGGCCCAGCTAGCCTTCAAAAGCCACGAGCGCAACTCGCCCGACGATCACATCGACTGGCGCAAGGTTGCCTATCTCGTTCATCTCTCCCGGGCTCTCGACGAGATGGAGGAGAAGCGCCTCGTTCCGGAAAAGAAGGTTCTCTACCAGTTTTCCGCACGCGGACACGACATGGCACAGATCCTCCTTGGAATGCAGCTGACCGGCCTGCACGACGCGACCTGCGGCTATTATCGCTCGCGGCCACTTCTGCTTTCTCTCGGCGTCGACCCGGCCGATGCGCTGGGTTCAGCCATGGGCCGCGCCGGCGGCTATTCCGACGGCCGCGACATCGGTGTCGTCTTCAACTATCCAAACCGTTCCGGCGCCTCGGCCTTGCCCATGTGCGGCGGCGTCGGTGCGCAATACACGCCGACGGCCGGCTGGGCGCAGGCGATGAAATACTATGCCACCACGCTCGGGCGCACGGAATACGTACGCGATATCGGCGTCGTGCTTGGCGGCGACGGCTCGGTTGCCTCGAACGGCTTTTGGGCGGCGCTGACCGCTGCAACCACACAAGCACTGCCGATGCTGTTCTATATCGAGGATAATGGATTTGGCATCTCGGTGCCTTCGACGGTGCAGACGCCGGGAGGGAATATCGCCGCCAATCTCGCGAGCTGGAAAAACCTCGCAATCTTCGATGGCGACGGCTGCAACCCCGCCGAAGCTGCGCATCTGGTGCAGGATGCCGTCTCCTTCGTTCGTGACGAACGCAAGCCGGCGCTTCTCAGGCTCACGGTTCCGCGCCTTGAGGGCCACAGTTTTCAGGACACGCAGACCTATAAGAGCGAGGAAACCGTGAGGCGCGAGTGGGAGCGCGATCCCCTGCCGCGCCTGAAAGATTTCCTCGTTCCCGCCGTGATGCCAGCACAGGAATGGGATGTCTGCGAAAGCGACGCGCGAGAAGCGGCCGAAAACGCCCGTGCGCAAGCCGAAAACAGGCCGATTGCCGACCCCTCCTCCGTGACACGCCATGTGTTCTTCGACGGCGACATGCAGACGATGGGCGGCCAGCATCCCATGGGTTATTCCGCACCGGCGACGACAAGCGAACCGGAGACATCCGGGCCGCGCATCAACATGGTCACAGCGATCCGCAGAACGCTCGAACACGAGATGTCGATCAACGAGCGCGTCGTAATCTTCGGCGAGGACGTCGGCCCAAAAGGCGGCGTCCACGCCGTCACCCTGGGCATGCAGGAAAAATTCGGCAGCGAGCGGGTTTTCGATACGTCGCTGTCCGAAGAGGGCATCATCGGCCGGGCCGTGGGGATGGCGCTCGCCGGGCTCGTCCCCGTTCCCGAAATCCAGTTCCGGAAATATGCCGAACCGGCGACCGAACAGCTGAACGATTGCGGCACTATTCGCTGGCGCACCAACAACCGTTTTGCCGCCCCCGTCGTGGTGCGCATGCCCGGCGGCTTTTTCAAATGCGGCGATCCGTGGCACAGCCAGACCAACGAAGTGGCCTTCGTACATCAACCAGGCTGGAAGGTCGCCGTTCCCTCGAACGCCGAAGATGCGGTCGGCCTGCTGCGTACCTCGATCCGCGGCAACGACCCGGTCATCTTCTTCGAGCATCGGGCGATGCTCGATCACGCTTGGGCGCGGCGCCCCTATCCCGGCGACCATTTCGCGCTGCCCTTCGGCAAGGCGAAACTGACGCGAACAGGCAACGACATCACCATCGTCACCTGGGGCGCCATGGTGCATCGCTGCGAGGAGGCGGCGGAAGGCCTGTCTGCGGATATTATCGATCTTCGTACTCTGATGCCCTGGGATAACGAAGCCGTGCTTGCATCGGTCGCCAAGACCCATCGCTGCCTCATCGTCCACGAAGATCTCGAAGCCGCAGGCTTCGGCGCGGAAATTGCCGCCGTGATCGCGGACAAGGCCTTCACGGATCTCGATGCACCCGTCTCACGCCTGACCATGCCGGATATTCCCAGCCCGCATAATCCTGCTCTTCTCGATTGGGCCGTCCCGTCCAGCGAGCGGATCGCCAAACGCATTGCCGAAATCCTGGAGTTTTAGGGATGACTGGTATCATCGAGATCACGGCTCCGATCGAGCAGGAGGGCACGAAAGCGGTTGTCCGAAACTGGCTGAAGCGGATCGGCGACCGTGTCAAGGAAGGCGATGCGCTTGTCGAACTGGAAACCGACAAGGTCACCCAGGAGATACCGGCCCCATGCGACGGCATCCTGAGCGAAATCGCGATGGGGGATGGCGATGATGCCGCGCCCGGCGCGATCCTCGGACGGATGAGCATCGAAAATGCAAACGGTGGTGTAGCGCTATTGGCCGAGGTTCCGTTGCAGATACAGCCGGCCTCACCTGCCACGGCCTCCGCCGCGGCTTATTATTCACCTGCCGTTCGCAAGGCCGCCGAGGAATACGGGATCGACCCGGCCAGTCTGAAAGGCAGCGGCAAAGGCGGGCGCGTCACACGCGCCGATATGGATCATGCGCTGGAAACCGCCGGGCCGCATCCATCTGCGTCAGTGTCACAGCAGGTTGAGGCTGGACAGACCCCGGTGGCAGTCGCGGCTGACGGCAAATCTCGCATCGTTCCCCATTCCGCCATGCGGCTTTCGATCGCCAGGCATATGGCCCAATCCCTGGCGACGGCGCCGCAGGTCACCGCAATCTTCGAGGCCGATTTCACGGCGATCATGCGCCATCGCGAAAGCCAAAAGGATCGCCTGAGGGCCGAGGGCGTAAACCTTTCCTATACCTCCTATTTCGTAGCGGCATCCGTTGCGGCCATGAAACTCGTACCCGAAGTCAACAGCCAGTGGCATGATGACGGCCTGGAGATGTTCGCCGATGTCAATATCGGCGTCGGCATCGCATTGGGCGACAAGGGCGTGGTCGCGCCGATCATCCGGCAGGCGCAGAATCTCCAGCTGGAGGCGATTGCCGCAAGGCTCCAGGATTTGACGAACCGGGCACGCTCCAACGCCCTCAAGGGCGAGGAGCTTAAAGGCGGAACCTTCACCATCTCCAATCACGGCGTTTCCGGCTCGCTGGTCGCATCCCCCATCATCATCAACCAGCCACAATCCGCCATCCTCGGCATCGGCAAGCTGGAAAAACGCGTCGTGGTACGGGAGATCGACAAGGTCGATACGATACAGATCCGCCCGATGGCCTACGTGTCCCTGACGATCGACCATCGCTCTCTGGACGGGCATCAAACGAATGCCTGGCTGACGGAATTCGTGCGGGTTCTGCAGGATTGGCCGCAAGAGGAAGGGATGGGCCAATGAATAAGACAGCATTTTTCGAGAACCTAACGGAGCAGAAGCCCGATCCACTGCTTGAGCTGATTGCCAAGTTCGCGGCCGATGAGAGGCCTGGAAAGATCGACCTCGGCGTTGGCGTCTATCGCGATGAAACCGGCCAGACCCCGGTCATGAAAGCCGTCAAGGCGGCCGAACATCATCTCTGGAAAACGCAGCAATCCAAATCCTATATCGGTCCGGAAGGCGATCCTGTTTTCCTTCGAGCATTGGCGGCCGAAGTTTTCGGCGAGCGCCATGGCGGCAAGCATCTTGCGGGAATTCAGACGCCGGGCGGTACTGGCGCCCTTCGCCTTGCTGCGGAGCTGCTCGCCCTCGACAAGCGACGCAAGATCTGGATAGGGACGCCGACGTGGGTCAATCATCAGGCAATCTTCGGCAGCGTCGGCCTTCAGATCGCAACCTATTGCTTCTTCGACATTGAAAAGCAGACCATTCTCGTTGACGAGATGCTGACAACCCTGCGGAATGCAGCACGCGGCGATGCCGTGCTGCTGCAGGCGAGCTGCCATAATCCGACAGGTGCAGGATTATCATCGCAGAACTGGCGAGACATCGCCGAGATCGTCGCCGACAAAGGATTGCTGCCGCTCTTCGACAATGCCTATCAAGGCCTCGGTCAAGGCCGGGTCGAAGATGCAGCCGGCATGATCGATGTCATCGAAGCGGTCGGCGAGGCGATGGTTGCCGTCTCCTGCTCCAAGTCCTTCTCGCTCTATCGGGAGCGCACCGGCGCGGTCTATCTCTTCGGCGATCAGCAGGCGCCGTTGAACAAAGGCGTCGGCAATCTCGCAAGCTATGCCCGCACCAGCTATTCCATGCCGCCAGCGCATGGGGCTGCTATCGTCGCCACGATCCTGCAGGACCCTTTACTGCACCAGACCTGGGTCGTTGAACTCAGCGAAATGCGCAACCGCATAGCCGAAATCCGCCGCGCCGCCGCCGAAGCCTTCGGACAATTTCGTCCTGATCTCGCCAATATCGCTTCGCAGGAAGGCATGTTCTCCCTTCTGCCGATCCCTCCGGAAAACGTCCGGCAGCTCCGGGCCGAACACGGCATCTACATGCCGGATTCCGGCAGGATCAACGTGGCAGGGATGCGTGTTACGGATGTCGCATCCGTCGCGAAGCGCATCGGTCCCTATCTTGCCTGAACATACGCCAAAATAGCCCGGCGTTTCGCGTAGGGACATGATCGGGACGCGCCAATCGGCTCGCCGGTCGTAGCTTTTGCCGCGCATCCAACTCGGCAAAAGCACCCGGATCCCACTGCTGCCCGAACGCTATGCTCTGCCCTTAAGCGGACCGAGCGCGTGTGGGCTCGCGCCTATTGACCTTTTCATACATAAATATAATCTGCGTATATGCAAGATGGAGACAGGCTTGGCTGTCGCGTCAATAGCCAGATCGAGATCCGGTTTAAGCATGAAGGCATGCCTTGTCCGTGAGCGTCTCGCTACGAGGCATTCTGCCTTTGGGAGGAGTAACTTATGACAAACGACAATCCGGCGCTGCAAAGCGCCGTACGCAAGGCGACGATTCGTCTCCTGCCCTTTCTGGGCTTGATGCTGATCCTGAATTTTCTTGACCGATCCAATGTCGGCTTCGCCAAGGTGGCTTATCAGGCCGATACCGGTATTTCGGATGCAGCCTATGCCTTCGGCGCCGGCATTCTCTATCTCGGCTACGCCACCTTCGAAGTGCCGAGCAACCTGATCATGCAGCGCGTCGGCGCCCGCCTCTGGCTGAGCCGGATCATGATTACCTGGGGTATCGTCTCCGCCTGCATGGTCTTTGCCCACACGCCAACGAGCTACTACATCGTGCGCTTTCTGCTCGGCGTTTGCGAAGCCGGTTTCTATCCGGGCGTTCTCCTCTATCTGACCTACTGGTTCCCCGCCAAGCAGCGAGCGCGCGCCACCGGCCTGTTCTATCTCGGCATTCCCCTGTCGCTGGTGATCGGTGCACCACTTTCCGGCTGGCTGCTCACCCATCACGACGTCCTTGGCCTCACCAACTGGCAATGGATGTTTGCGGTCGAGGGCCTGGCGGCAACCGTCGTCGGCATCGTAGCTCTGTTCTTCCTGACGAGCCGCCCAAACGAAGCGAAATGGCTGACGGCGGAGGAGAAATACGCGCTGAATGCCGTTATCGAGGCAGAAGAGCGCAGCAAGCTTTCCGAAGTGAAGCACTCGGTCTTCAGCGTGCTGAAAGACTGGCGCGTCCTCGCCTTCATCGGCATCTACCTGTTCATCCAGATCGGTGTCGGCCCGATCACCTTTTACCTGCCGGCGCGGCTGGCGCAGGCGCTCGGCGGCGGCGTCAATACCTGGGTCGGCGTGCTGCTCGGCCTACCCTGGCTTTGCGCGCTTTTCGCAACCCGCTTCTTCACCGTCTATGCCGACAAGCATGACAACCACCGCATCGTCTGCATCGCCATGCTGACGGCAGGCACCATCGCGCTAGGAACGATCGGCCTGACGATGAATCCGTGGGTGATGGTGATTGCGGCCTGCATCGCGGTTCCAGGCCTTGCCTCTTCGCAGCCGGTCTTCTGGAGTCTGCCGACCCGCTATCTCGGGGGCGTCGGTGCCGCTAGCGGCATAGCCTTCATTGTCTCGCTCGGCAATCTCGGCAGCTTCGCCTCGCCGCAGATCAAGGCCTATGTTGACGCAGCCACAGACAATGGCGATATCGGCTTCTACATCCTCGCCGGCTGCTGCTTCCTGTCTGTCGTGCTGCTGATCGCGCTCGGCCCGCACCGCCGCTGGATCGTCGACGCCGAGCCGACTGCCGGTGGCAACCGTTCGCATTGAAGGAAGAGAGCTTTCGATCCTCGCCCCGCGATAGTGGACGAGGACCGATAGGATGCGGCAAATCCGCCGCGCAACGTTAGTCCGCGACGATCTCTTCCAACGCCAGCGCCGCGCCCAACAGTCGCTCGTCATGGTTTCTCGGCGCCGACAGCAGGAAGCCGACCGGCATGCCTGCTTCACCCGTGCCGCAAGGCAGGGAGACGCCGCACCAGTCGAGAAAGTTACCGATCGCCGTATTGCGCAGCGTCCTGCCATTGATCTTTACGAACAGCTCGTCATCGGCTTCCAGTGGCGCCAGCGCCGGTGCAACATGGGCAACCGTCGGATAGGCGATGAACTCGTTTGGCCCAAGCGTGCCAGTCACTTCCTTGACCAGTTGCTCGCGCACTTTGAGTGTTTCCAGATAGCCGACCAGTGTCGTCTTCTCTCCAAGGCGTGTCCGCGCGACAACACGCCGATCCATGGAAGCGGCTTCCGGTCCTGCCAGACGGCGGTGATGCAGCACGAAGGCCTCGGCGGTAACCAGCGGCCCATACTCGGCCATAAGCTCAAGGAGCCTTTCGAAAGCCGGAAAGGCAGCTCGCCGGATCTTAACGCCAGCGGCGCTCAATCTCGCCAGCGTCGCCTCGAAAGCTGCAAGAACACCATCCTGCGCATCATCCATGACGATATTTGTGGGTACCACGATAGAAAGCCCGGGGGCTTCGGCACGCTCCACCTCGGGGACAAAGCGCCCACGCATTGCGGCATCGATCCAGATCGCATCCTGGACGCTGCGGCACAAAGGCCCAAGCGAGTCGAGGCTGGTCGACAGCGGAAAGACGCCGTCCATGCTGTAGCGGCCATGGCTTGCCTTATAGCCGACAAGGCCGTTGAAGGAAGACGGTATGCGCACTGAGCCGCCCGTATCCGTACCGATCGCGACAGGCACGAGACCGGCCGCAACCGCGACGGCAGATCCCGAGGACGAACCGCCCGGAATGCGCGCCACATCCGTCGCCAGGGGATTGAGTGGCGTACCGTAATGCGGATTGAGGCCGAGGCCGGAAAAGGCGAACTCGCTCATATTGACCCGACCGACAGCCACCATGCCCGCAGCCTTCAATGCCTTGACGACCTCGGCATCGGCCTGCGCGGGCTCTGCATCCGCAAGTACGATCGACCCGGCTGTGGTCGGCAGGCCGGCGATTGCAAACAAATCCTTCCATGCGACCGGAATACCATCCAGCAGCCCGCGCGAACGCCCCTGACGCAGCCGTCGGGACGAAGCCGCCGCCTCTTCCTTCGCGCGCGTTTCCAACAGCCGCGTGAAGATCGCCTGATCCTTGTAGGTCCGGATCGCATCGAGGGTCTCCTCGGCCAGCGCGATCGGATCGAGACTGCCGGACTGGATCAGGACGGAGAGTTGGGCGATCGATTTGCCGAGATGTGTCTGTGTCATAGTCCCTGCTCTCCTTCTCAGCCGACCAGCTGCATCCAGCGGCGCACGAGATAATTGTGCTCATCCATTGTCGTATTCCAGACGGCGATACAATTGGCGCGCTGCCAATAGGATCCGCCGCTGCGCACAGAACCCTCTCTGATCCGGATCTGCCCATCCGGGCCAGGCAAGTCTTCGGTGGCCGCCGCACCTTCATACCAGTAATCCCATTCCGCCTGCGTCATGAACTGGCGCGAGCGCTGCGGCGTCGAAATGTAATAGCCCTGCCGCGCGACCACGGCACCGGGCCATCCCGAGATCCACCAATTCAGATAGTCATAGGCGACATCGAGCAGGCGGCCGCTCAAGTGTTTCGAAAGGCAGAGGCCGCCATGCCAAGCGCGATAGCCTTCCGCGGGCACGGCCTGCTCGACCGGCACACCCTTCGAATTCAGGATGCCGATGCCGGGCGACCACATGCTCTGCACGCTGGTCTCACCAGCGATCATCAGCCGCGCCGCATCCTCGGCGGTCTTCCAGAAATCCCGGAAGAAGCCGGCTTTCTTGCGCTCCTCCAAGAGATCAATCAGCTGATCGATCTCCTGAATGGACATATTGCCGATATCTTCGAAGGACATGAGGCCGGCGGCCTGTGCTGCGAGCGCAGCATCAAATATTCCAATGGCGGGCTCGTCCACCAGCGCCACCCTGCCTGCCCAGCGCTCGTCGAAGAGCGCGCCCCAGGAATGCATGCCAACACCATTCGGCGTCAGATCCGTCCGATAGGCGAAGCTGTCGAAATTATGCGTCGTCGGCAGCATCGAGATGAAGCGCGACGGCGTATCGCCCAAGGCGAGATTCGGTTGCACGAAGAGTTTTTTCGCCGGCACATCGCCAAGCCCCATTCGCGGGTTGGGGCCGATATGGCCGGTCTTCGTCAGATCGTTGACCTCATCCCAGAGCACGATGCGCTGCGTGTCCACAGGCTGGATCGCGCGCCAGTGCCAGACGATATCGAGATTGTGGAAGCACTGGTCGTAGATATCGTAGGTTTCCGGCTCGCGGGCCGCCTTGTACTGGGTCGTCAGGAAGTTGTTATTGTCGAACGTCACGTCGATGCCGAGATCCTCCTGCGCGCGCAGGCGCAGTTCCTCCAGCAGTGAAATGGCAGTTCCGAGTACGCGCAGGCGCGGCCGGCCCTTCAGATGCAGGGCGGGAGCAGACATGCTTTTGGCGACGGATTCATGCTTGTTCATGGAGATACCGGTTGTCTTATCGCGCCGCAGCGATCGGGTAAGGCGCGGCAGGTACATGCGCCAGTGTGAAGGCTTCGAAGGAGCGTTTCAAGAGAGTGCCGTCGAGCCCATCCAGGATGAAGACCAGTCGCGAAGTGCGGTCTTCCGAGGGCCAACCATCCATATGCACCGGGGTGTGAACCAGATGCTGGACACCATGAACCGCAACCGGACGCTCCTCACCGCTGAGATTGAGAATACCCTTCACGCGCAGCACTCGTTCGCCATGCCGATTGAGCAGCATGGTCAGCCAGAGCCCGAAAGCGGTCCAATCGACAGGCCTGTCGATGATGAGCGAAATCGAGGAAATGGCGGCCTGATGCGGCGCGCCGCCCGATGAGACGAGCTGCACCGGTTCCTCGCAGTAAAAGCCGCTTTGCGACAGGCTGCTTGTTGAGACGTTGCTCTGGACCGCGACAAGCGAGGAGAGATCGAGATCCGGATCGGCCGCGATCAGGATTGGGGCATCGGGATTGAGCGTTCGAAGGCGAGCTTGGAGGCCGCCTTCACCACGATCGGCCTGAAGATCGGTCTTGGTCATGACCAACCGGTCCGCAACCGCCGCCTGCCTGTTGGATTCGATATAGGTGTCGAGCTGACGCAGCCCGTTCACCGCATCGACCGTCGTAATCACGTTGCCGGCGCAGAAATGGTGCCTGAGTACCGGATCGGCCTTGATGGTCGAGAGCACAGGGAAAGGATCGGCAAGCCCGGTGCTTTCGATGATCACGCGCCGGAACGGCGGCAGCAGCCCGCGCTCGCGACGGGAGTAAAGTTCCCTGAGTGCCGTGGCAAGCTCACCACGCACCGTGCAGCAGACACAGCCGGAGCGCAGCAGCACCATCTCGTCCTCGACGCTTTCGACAAGATCGTGATCGAGCCCGATCTCGCCGAACTCGTTGATGAGCACGGCCGTATCGGCAAAGGCCGGATCAGCCAGGATGCGCTTGAGCAGTGTCGTCTTGCCGGAACCGAGGAAGCCCGTCAGCAGATTGATCGGCAGGAAGCCGCTTGTTTCAGTCGCCATGCCGAGCCTCCATCCTTGCGACGAAAGCAAGGTCGAGCGGGTCACAGGGCCGGCCGACGAGCCTTTCGGCCGCCGGCCAGAGATGACCGAGATCCTCGATGATCTCACTCCTGCCTGTTCGTGTTGACAGAACGAAGGACGCACCCTGCCAATCGGAGAGGACAAGGCCGAAGCCCGAGAGCATCTCGTTGGCGGCACGCACGCGCTCGGCACGCTCACGCCGCCGGTCGGCGCTGGCGTGATTGCGGGTGAAGACGCCTGGCCGTGCCGCGGCATCCGTCCAGTGCTCATTGCCGCCGAGCACGCCGCACAGTGAACACATGGCAATCGCCTCCTTGAGATGCACTCGGTTATTCAGCCTAGCCGGCTATTTCTTACGCGGAAAGCGGGCTGCGAAATCGTCGGCGATCTCGTTCATCGTGACAAACTTGACGCCGGGATGCTTGACCATATGCGCATAGAGCCGCTCCAGCATCATCAGCACCTGCGGCCGGCCGGCGACATCGGGATGGATGGTGATCGGGAAGACGGCATAATCCATCTCGCGATAAACCCAGTCGAACTGATCGCGCCACATCTGTTCGATATGATGTGGATTGACGAAACCGTGGCTGTTCGGCGATTTCTTGATGAACATCATCGGCGGCAGGTCGTCGAGATACCAGGATGCCGGGATTTCGATCAGATCGGTCTCCTCACCGCGTTTCAGCGGCACCATCCAATCTGATGGCTTGCGGGAATAGTCGATCTTCGTCCAGCTATCGCCGACACGCACATAATAGGGCGTGAAGTCATTGTGCATCAGCGAATGATCATACTTGATGCCGCGCTCCAGAAGCAGCTCGTTCGTCACATTGGAGAATTCCCACCACGGTGCGACATAACCGGTCGGGCGCTTGCCGGACAGCTTGGTGACCAGTTCGATGCACTTGTCGAGGATTTCCGTCTCCTGCTCGCGCGTCATGGCGATGGGATTTTCATGGCTGTAGCCATGGATGCCGATTTCATGGCCGGCATCGGCCACAGCCTGCATCTGCTCGGGAAAGGTCTCGATGGAGTGGCCGGGAATGAACCATGTGGTCTTGATGCCGAAGCGTTCGAAGAGCTTCACCAGCCGCGGGCTGCCGACTTCGCCGGCAAAAAGGCCGCGCGAGATGTCGTCAGGCGAATCCTCGCCGCCATAAGAGCCGAGCCAGCCGGCGACGGCATCGACGTCGACGCCAAAACTGCACAAGATTTCCTTTGCCATGGGATGACCTCCTTCAATTTGAGTTTTCTGTAATCAGTGCGCCGGGATGACGGTCGCATCGGCCGGATCCCAGGTAAGCATGACCTCGGTGCCTGGGAGAAAGGCGCCGGGCCGGTATTTGTCGACATGCGCCTCCAGCGCCAGGCCTCGGCCATCAGGCAGGCTGATGCCGATCTGCGAGATATGGCCGACCACGTCGAAGCGCTCGACGCGTGCGCCAACCACATTACCGCCGAAAGCCCGGGCGAGATTTTCGTGTACCGAGCCGCCCGCCGCATGAACCTCGATCGCCTCCGAGGGAATGACGATGTTGACCTTGCTGGAGAGGCTCCCATTGGCACAGCCCGACAGCGTGCCGAAGGACGTCGAGACAAAGGTGTTGTCGGCCTGCGTGCCGGCAACGTCGCCTTCGAAGATGGTGTTGCGACCGATAAACTGTGCCACGAAAGGCGTGTTCGGGCGTGTGTAGAGCTGAGCGGGCGGACTGATCTGCTCCACCCTGCCCTGGTTCATGACGACGATCCGGTCGGACAGTGCCAATGCTTCCGACTGAGCATGCGTGACGAAGACGAAGGTCACGCCGAGCTTCTTCTGCAGCAGCTTCAGCTCATTCTGGATCGCCTTGCGCAGATTGGCATCCAAAGCACCCAGCGGCTCGTCGAGAAGCAGCACATCCGGCTCCACCACGAGGCCACGGGCAAGCGCGATGCGCTGGCGCTGACCGCCGGAGAGCTTGTCCGGCTTGCGCTCGGCGATATCCTCCAGCCCGAGGGTCGCGAGAATACGGTCGACCCTCGCATCCCGTTCGGCCTTCGCCATGCCCTTGACCTCGAGACCATATCCGACGTTCCGCCGCACGGTCATATGTGGAAACAAAGCATAGTTCTGGAAGATCATGGATGTCGGCCGTTTCTGCGGCCGGACATCGTTCATGCGCTCGCCCTTGATCATCATGTCGCCGGAGGAGATGCTCTCAAAGCCGGCGATCATACGGAGCGTCGTCGTCTTGCCGCAGCCCGACGGGCCGAGGAAGGCGATGAATTCGCCCTTCCTGATCGATAGATTGAAGTCGATGACGGCGGGCGTGCCATTGTCATAGACCTTACCGACATCGATGAGTTCCAAGTCATATATCATGGGAGATCTCCGGGCGTGGACGAGGAGGCGGACATCGCCTCCCCGCGCGGCATGGGATAGCTGGCGGCAGCCATCGGATCAGGCATTGAGGAATTCATCCCACTTCTGGACGAGATGGTCGTATTCATCCGGCCACTGGTGCCAGTAGGCAACGTTCTTGGCGCGTTCCGCCAGCGAGCCGCCGTCGCGCAGGTCGCCTTCCTTGATGCCGCGCTCGGCAGCACCGACCCAAGGCTTGCCCTCGTACCAGAAGGCATATTTCTCCGGCGCCATGACCTTCTGGATATTGGTCGACGGCGAATAATAGCCCTGTTCCGAAACGGTGATGCCGGGCTCGCCCGAGAGCCAGTAATCGGCATAGGCGATCACGGCTTCCTTGTTCGGCGTGCCTGCGATCATCGACGGGCCGATCGCCCAGCCGCGATAGCCTTCCTTCGGCACGGCATATTTGCATGCCTTGCCCTGGGCTTTGACCGCCATGACAGCCGGCTGCCAGGCGTCGCAAACGACCATCTCGCCCGATGCCATCAGGTTGACCAGCTCGCCGAAGTCACCCCACAGAGCGCGGAACTGCCCGTCCTTCTTCTTCGAAACGAGGAACTTCGCCGCCTCGTCGATCTCGGCCGTGCTCGGATTGCCGGGATTCTTGACGTTCAGAAGGCCAAGCGTGTTCATGGCCATGATCGCCTGACCGAAGGCGATCAGCGGATCGGTATTGAGGCCGGACTTGCCCTTCCACTTCGGATCGAAGATCGCCGACCATGTATTGGCTTCCTCGGCGGAGAGAACGTCCGGATTGTAGCCGATGGAATCGTAATTGTAGACCGCAGGCACCATGTTCAGCGTGGTCTTGGCATCATCGGCCCAGATCTGGCCGACGATCTGTTGCTTCGGCTCCCACTTGTCGGAAGGCGTGGTGAAGGTATCGCGGATATTGGCCCAGTTCTTCAAGGAGGCGGCCGGAACCGGCTCGACATTGTTGGTCATGACGATCGAGGGCAGGCGCTCACCGATGATCTCCCAGCAATCGTAATCCTTGGAGCCGGACAGGATCTTGGTCTGTGCGTCCGGAAAGGTCGCCGCAGTACCCGAGGTCTGGCCGACGCCGCTCACCTTGCGGAATTCATCAAGGATACGCTCCTGGACCGTGACCGAGAGACCGATGGTGCGCAACTGTTCCTTGGCAAGGTTCGCAGCCTGGGCGTAGGCCGATCGCGACGACAGAAAAGGCGTTCCGCCCCCGATCGCGAGCGCCATCGCGCCGGCGGAGTGCTTCAACAGAGAGCGTCTGTTCATTTCCACTTTGGACATTTTTGTTCTCCAGTGCTGATTGCTGTTCCCTTGTGCCCTTTGCAGGCCTGCTTCATTGCCGTATCGCCCTTGACCCGGTCGTTGCCGGGACGATGGCGATCAGTACCGCCCCACAAGGAGGCCGCCATCCACGACCAGAACCTGGCCGGTTATGTATCTCGCGCCCTTCGAGGCGAGGAATGCGATCACGTCGGCGATGTCTTCCGGTTCACCCAGCCGGCCCATCGGAATGAACTCGGCTGCCTTCTCCGCGCCTGCGGGGCCGAGCGAATTTTCTTCCGAAAGAAGCTGGGCTGTACGAATGTAGCCCGGCGCAATGCCGTTGACCCTGATGCCGTCCTTCGCCAGCTCGACGGCGAGCCCGCGCACCAATCCCACGACACCGGATTTCGCCGCCGAATAATGGACATGCTCGTCCCAGCCATAGGCGACGCCCATGATCGAGGAGAGCGCGATGATGCTGCCCGATCCGCGGGCACGCATGCCGGGTACCGCGGCACGCACCAGCTTGAAGATGCCCTTCAGGTCGACATCCATGGTCAGGTCCCACTTGTCGTCGGTGAGATTGTCGAGCGGTGTCCGATGGGCGATGCCGGCGTTGGCAACGATGACGTCAATCTTGCCGAAGCGCGCTTCGACATCGGCGACAAGCTGGTTCGCGGCATCCGTCGATCGGACGTCGTAGAGATGGAATTCGGCAGAGCCGCCAGCGGCGAGAATATCGCGAACGGTCTGCTCGCCTTCCTCCTCGAGGATATCGGTGACGACGACATGGTCACCGAGCGCTGCAAACGCCTTTGCTGTCGCTTGGCCGATACCGATGCCCGCGCCCGTGACGATGACGACTCGTTTCTCTAAATTGTCCATCTGCTTGTCTCCTTCAGAGCATCACATCGCCGGAATTCGGCCCGAGCGTCTGGCCGACGAAAAGGCTCGCTGCCGGCGAGGCCAGAAACGCCACGGTCGCCGCTACCTCCTCGGACTCGCCGAAGCGGCCGAGCGGCAGTTCGCGCTTCTTGCGTTCGCGCCATTCCTCGGAAAGACCCCGCACCAGCGGCGTGTTGATTGGCCCCGGCGCTACGGCGTTGACCCGCACCCCGCGGCTGGAAACCTCGCGGGCGAGCGCCTTGGTCATGCCGATGATCGCCGCCTTGGCGCCGGAATAGTGAACCAGCTCGACACCGCCGATCTGCCCGAGCTGGGAGGCGACGTTGACGATGACGCCCTCGCCGCGTGCCAGCATCGACGGGATGACGGCCTTGGTCATCAGGAAGGTGCCGCGCACATGCACCGCAAACATCCGGTCGAAATCCTCAAGCTCGAGGTTTTCGAATGCCGCCTGATGCGCAATACCGGCATTGTTGACGAGAAGGGCGACGTCGCCGTGCGAGGCCTTGGCAGCAGCATGGATCGCCGCCACATCCTCGGGCCGTGCTACGTCGCCGGCGATCGCGGTCGCCGCACCGCCCGCCTTGGTGATTTCCGAGGCAACAGTCTCGGCCCGCTCGCCCGAGAGGTCGTTGACCAGAACCGCATAGCCGTCCGCGGCAAGGCGCAGCGCAATGGCGCGGCCGATCCCAGAGCCGGCACCGGTGACGATGGCAGAGAGGGGAGCAGAGATCGGAACGGAAACCTTCTCAGCCATCACGCGTCCTCCTGGATGCGGACGCGCTTGGCGCGCCTGACCGACAGACCCATCAGGATCGCGTAGGTGCCGAGAAGCGCGAAGGAAAACAGCGTGGTCAGCACCCCGAAAGCGAAAACGTTCGGATGCACCTCGACGGAGAAGGTGCCGTAGATGGCAAGCGGCAGCGTCAGCTCGCGGCCGGAAGCAAACAGGGTGCGCGAGAACTCGTCATAGGAGAGCGTGAAGGCAAAGAGCATGGCCGAAAGCACGCCCGGGAAGATCAGCGGAAAAGTGACCTTGCGGAAGGTACGAGCCGGCGTGACGCCGAGCGACCAGGAGGCCTCCTCCATGCTCGGATCGAACCTGTTGAAGATGGCGAGCATGACGAGGAAAGCAAAGGGGAAGGTGTAGACGACATGCAGGACGAAGGCGGTGCTCCACCAGTGCCGGTCGATCCCGAAGGCGTTGGCGACAAGCGCCATGCCGAGACCGACAAGCACGCCCGGCACCATCATGCCGAGAACGATCAGATAGAAGGCGACGCCCGAGCCGCGGAACTTGCGGCGAAAGGCCTGGGCGGACATGACGCCGAGCACCGTCGAAACGATCATGGTCATCAGCGCCAGAAAAAGCGAGCGGATCAGCGCCTGATCGATCGGCAACGGTGCGATGCGCGAGGGCGGCGTCAGACCGAAGAGATGCCGATACCAATAGGTCGACCATTCGATGATCGGAAATTGCGGACCGCCCTCTGGACCGGTCTGAAACGACAGGATCGCCAGGACGACGAGCGGTCCGTAGAGGAAGATCAAAAAGAGGGTCGTATAGACACCCAGGCCAAGCTTGATGCCGCCGGCATTCATGATCAGAGCTCCTTTCTGAGGTCGACGACCTTGAGCAGGGCTGCGACGACAGCCCCCATGATGATCGTCAGGACAACACCGGCGACCGCGGCAAAGGCCCATTTCAGCGAGCCGACCTGGGTGACGATGATATTGCCGAGCAGATTGACCTTGCGGCCGGACAGGGCGGCGGACGTTGCGAATTCGCCGAGAACCATGACGGAGACGAAGATCGCACCGAC
Source organism: Rhizobium sp. AB2/73 (assembly GCF_020871915.1). Lineage (NCBI taxonomy): Bacteria > Pseudomonadati > Pseudomonadota > Alphaproteobacteria > Hyphomicrobiales > Rhizobiaceae > Rhizobium > Rhizobium sp. AB2/73. The sequence continues at coordinate 1,267,562 of NZ_CP067072.1, forward strand.
CACTACACCCGGCATGGACAGCGGCAGGATGATCGTGCGGAAGATGCGCCAGAAGCCGGCACCGAGATCCTGCGCCGCCTCGATGACCGAAGCGTCGATACGGCCCATCATGAAGGCGATCGGCCCGACCATGAAGACGCAGTAGATCTGTGTCATGCCGATGATGACGGACAGCTCCGAAAACAGCAGCACTTCTATCGGCTGCTGCACGATACCGAGCTTCATCAGGATCATGTTGATGGCGCCTTCGGTGCCGAGCATCGGCCGCCAGGCAAGCACGCGGATGAGGAAGGAGGTCCAGAACGGGATGACGCAGAGCACCAGAAGCACCGTCTGCAGCGTCTTGTTCTTGATGAGAAGCCCGACGAAGAGTGCCGCTGGATAGCCGACGATCAATGTCGACACCAGCACAAGCAGCCAGATGCGGATCGTCGTCCAGAGCGCACCGAGATAGGTGGGGCTCGTCAGGAAGGTGATCCAGCTCTGCAACGTCAGTGCCGGCTCGATCTTGAAGGTCGTCTGCGTCCAGAAGGAAACATAGACCATCATCAGCATCGGCAGGACGAGGAAGGCAATCATCCAGATCATGCCCGGCGCCAGAAGCCAGAATGTCTTGCTCGATCTCCGGCGCACGGTTGCGCCTTCCTGCACGGCTTCCTCTGATGTCGCGACCATGGTCATCTCTCGCTCTCCTTGGAGGGTCCGGCGGAAGGGTTGGAAAAAGTCACGTCAGCCGAAGACAAGGGCATCCTCCTTCTTCCAGACGAGCGCATAGCGATCCTTTTCGACAAAGGCCGGCGGGCGGGCATGGCTCAGATGAGATTCGACCTCGAAGACATCACCGCCATCGAGCGCAAAGAAGGAATTGACCGCCGCACCGGAATATTCGCTGGCGATGAAATCCGCCTCGATGCGCACTTCGTCAACCGAGAGCACCGCATCGCGGGGGCGGATCGAAACGCGGTCGTAGCGGATCGCATAAGCCGGCTGCGGCGCTTTTCGCCGCGATCCGTTCAGAGGGAAGCGGCCGGCCGGTCCGACGAAAGCATCCTCGACGACATTGCCGGCAAAGAGATTGTAGCAATTGAGAAAGCGGGCGACCGAGGCCGTTGCCGGACTGTTGTAGACCACATCCGAGGCGGCGGCCTGCGCGATGCGACCGCGATCGAGCACGAGCACTAGATCTCCCATCGCCAAAGCTTCGCTCTCGCTGCCGGTGACATGCAGGAAGGTCACGCCGCAGCGCTCGCGGATGATCTTGAGCTCGCTGCGCATGCGACTACGCAGATTGGCGTCGAGCGCACCGAGCGGTTCGTCCAGCAGCACCATCTTCGGCTCCGTCACCAATGTGCGTGCCAGGGCGACGCGCTGGCGCTGGCCGCCGGAAATCTGCGTGACGGCGCGGTCGTCAAATCCCTTGAGACCGACCAGCGACAGCATGTCCTGAACCCGCTTTGCCAGGATGCGCGCGTCCGTCACCGGACCGACCTTGCGGTTGCGCAGGCCGAAGGCAACGTTCTCGGCAACGGAAAGATGCGGAAAAAGAGCGAAGTTCTGAAAAACGAAGCCGATGCCGCGATCATGCGGCTCGACGCCATCGAGCCGTTTGCCATGGAAGAGGATCGAGCCGGCATCCGGCTCCTCGAAGCCGGCAATGACGCGCAGCAGCGTCGTCTTGCCGGAGCCGCTCGGGCCAAGCAGCGAGATATAGGCATTGTCGGGCAAAGAGAAATCTATCCTGTCCAGCGCGGATGCCGCGCCATAGGACTTGGTGATTTGGCTGAGCTGAAGAACGGTCGACACCGAATTCCCACCAGTTTCAAGGCAAGGACCATCCTTCGGGCAGAGCTCCGCCTTCGCCCGGATCACAAGTATCCGAACCTTCAGACGTCTGCCTGCGTTCGCGCATGATCACATGCGCGTCAAAGAGATGTTCCTTGGCGTTTCAAAGAGTTCCACCTGCGGCGCTTCTGACGAGCACCTTGATGCTGGGAGCATTGCATAAATGATTTTTGTATTCAATAGACTTTTTCATGAAAATGTCGAACCCAGAAATACCAGTTAAACGACGGTGATCGGCGGAAGGTGGCGATGTTGGCAGGCACCCCCGCCTTCGCGTAGAATTGGCGACGAAGCAGGCATTACGGGCGCCAGAGCGTGACGCGCCGTACCAGGATACCATTCAGAAAATGGCGCCAATCGCGACGCCATGGGTCAACAGCCAGCAGAAAGAGATTCACTGCACTCGTTCGCAAAAACATATTTTGTATTCAATAGTCATTTATTTTTGCGCTATGTTAGAATTACAAAACGCGTAAGAGTGAGGCATCAGAACGACGTGAGTCCATTGCATCAGATGACCGAAAACCGTGCGCGCCCCAATGCGCAAAAGCGCTACGAGATCGCCGAGGATGTTCTGCGTGGCAATATCGAGGACAATACGCTGCCGCAGGGCGTGGTGCTGCTCGAAGGACCAATCGCCGATATCCTGCAGATTTCGCGCGCGCCCGTGCAAAGGGCGCTGCAGACGCTGGAGAGCGAAGGGCTGGTGCATCGCTTCAACGGACGCGGCTATCTGGTCGGTCCCGCCGGTCACGGCATCGAGCCGAAGCGCACCGATATCAAGACCCTCGGCCTGACCATTCCGCGGCACGCAGACGAAGCCTTGCAGAGCCGCGCCTCCTGGGAACGCATCTACAATACCGTCGAGGCCGATGTCGCCGGCTGCGTCGTCTTCGGCCAGTACCGCATCATCGAGATCGAGCTCGCCGACCATTTCAACGTCAGCCGCACCGTCGTCCGCGATGTGCTGACGCGCCTGCGCGAGCGTGGCCTCGTGCGCAAGAACCAGTCGTCGCACTGGATCGCCGGCCCGCTGACGGCGCAGATGATCAAGGATCATTACGGCCTGCGCGGCATGCTGGAACCGCAGGCGCTGGTCGCTGGCGCGAGCCGGGTTGATCGGGAACGGCTGAATGATCTGTTTCTGCGCCTTTCCGATCTCGAACGGCACGAACCGGCGGATCATCTTGCGGCGCTGGAAGCCATCCATGCCGACTTCATCGACATCTGCATCCTTGCGACGCCGAACGAGCGGCTGAAGGAATCCATCCGCAACAACCTGCTGCCCGTCACGGCGACGGAGCGATTGCTGCGGCGCCTCGGGCTGCCCGGAGATCCCGCCATCATCACGGAGCTCCGCCTGATCGCGGAACTGTTGCTGCGCGGCGCCGTCAAGGCGGCGGCAGCGATGATGGAGAACCATCTCGAGGCCTCCGTCGACCGCACGATCGCACAGATGAAGATCGTCGCGATCATCCCGGGCCCCGGCGTGACGGCTGCTTATCTCACCCGCGTTCTCGAGTAAGATGCAGGCGATCCCTGACCTATGCCAGCTATGCCGGAAATGCGGGATCGAAGGGGCAGCCATCCGCTTGATCCCTTACGCCAGAGCAGCACGAAGGCGCGCAAGCAATGCTTGCCGGCCCACCCGCGCCGCCAGCGCCTGATCCATGGAGACCTCCACGAATTGCGTCGGAGTATGCGGCTGCAATTGCGCGATCAGATCCATGTCGGCCGAGATCACCGTTCCCAGCATGAAATAACCGCCGCCGGAGACGGCATCGCGATGCAGGATGATCGGCTCCGTTCCGCCCGGCACCTGGATCGAGCCATAGGGATAGCAGCTGTCGACGATATTCGACGGATCCGAGCCTGCACCGAAGGGCTGCTTGCGCTCGACGAATTCGAGCTTGCGGCCGCCGCGGAAGCGATACCCCATGCGATCAGCCTCCGGCGCTACCTTCCATTGGTCGGCAAAGAAGTTGCTCTTCGTTTCCTCTGTCAACCGATCCCAATAGAGCCCCGGCAGAACCCGGAGCTCCGCCGGTGTACCAGGCTTGCGGCGCAGCTCCTCGGCAATGGATAGCCCCTCGTTCTTCATGGAACCGGAGCCAACGGGAAGCTCATCTCCGGCAGCGATAGCCTTACCATTCAGGCCGCCGAGGGCGCCGATCACATAGGTCGACCGGCTGCCCAACGCTTCGGGAACATCGATGCCGCCCGACACCGCAATGCAGATCCGCGCCCCGGACTTCAGAAAGTCGAAGCTTACGGTCTGCCCTGCCCTGACCTTGAGTGCCGTCCATCCCGGTTGCAGCTCGCCGTCGATCCTGACGGGCATGTCGGCGCCGGTAACCGCAATCAGCGCATCGTCGAGAAATTCGAGCTTGGGCCCCATGAAGACGGCTTCGAGCCCGGCCGCACCCTCATCATTGCCGACGAGAAGATTTGCCGCCCGCATGGCGTAACGGTCCATGGCGCCGCCAACGGGAATGCCGAGATGGAAATAGCCGGGCCGTCCGAGATCCTGAATCGTGGTGGAAAGGCCATGATGAAGAACCTTAATGGCCATGCAGCGCGCCCTCCAGCCTGGCGTTGTAGCCGTCTATATCGGCCTGGTATTGCCTTAGATCGAAACTGACGTCGCGGATCGGCGGCGCGAAGCGGCCCCTGTCGACATCCTCGACCGCCTGGTCATACCCGTCGCGATCGATCGGCCGGAACTTCACGATGTCGCCCGGACGGAAGAACACCATGAAATCGCGGAGATAGCTCGTCGTTTGCGTGGGGTCGAAGATCGGCATCGGCGTGATGCCGAACATCTGGTAGCCGCCCGCCCCCCGGACCGAATAGATGCAGCCGAAGCAGCCGCCGTGTCCCACAGTCAACCGTGGCGTGTCGGTTCGCGGGCGCAGATATTTCGGCACCTCGATCTGCCGCTGCCGCTCCACCATCTGATACATGAACGGCAGGCCGGCAACGAAGCCGACCATCGAGACGAACCAGGGCGAGCCGGCATGAGCCGAAATGAAGCCCTCGACCGCATCATAGCCATTGATCCTGGCAGCGTAGTCGAGATCGGTCCCCGTCGGCTCCTGATGCCGCTCGCGGAAGCGCATCAGCGTCTCATGCGTCCAGGGATCATTGTAGAAAACAGGGATTTCGACGATGCGGGTGGTAATGACGGGCTCGGCCTTTTCGGCGGCGCCCTCGATCGCCTTGACCTCGTGCAAGAGATCGTTCGGCTTGATTATGTCGGGATCGAACTTGATCTGGAAGGAGGCGTTGGCAGGGCAGATTTCGGTGATACCTTTGATAGCGCTCTCGCGCACCCCCTTGGCCATCGACAGGCTCTTGAAGAAGGCTTCGAGGGACATCTCGTCGCTGCATTCGACGAAGAGATGTTCGTCACCTCCGAACGTAAAGCGAGCAGGCATCAGGCAACCTCCGCCGATACGCCGTCAACCGCGGGAAAATCGGTCTCCAGCCAGGATTCGAGAAAACGCGTGTGGAATGCGCCCTTACGCACGGAGGGATCGCGGGCGAGAGCGAGGTGCAGGGGAATCGTCGTCGGCAAGCCCTTGATCGTCAGACTGGAAAGGGCGGCGACCAGCCTGTCGAGGCAGGCATCGCGATCCTCGGCCCAGACGATGAGCTTGCCGAGCAGGGAATCGTAGAAGGGCGGCACGGTATAGCCGGCGTAGAGCATCGTATCGAAGCGGATGCCTTCGCCTTCCGGAATCGAGAGCCGCGTCACAGTGCCGGGCGCCGGCAGAAAGTCCCTGGCCGGGTCTTCGGCATTGATCCGGCACTCGATGGCGTGCCCGCGTGCCCGAATATCGGATTGCGAGAGCGACAAGGGAGCGCCACCGGCCACCCTGAACATCTCCTGCACCAGATCGATGCCGGTAATCATTTCAGTTACCGGATGCTCGACCTGGATGCGGGTATTCACTTCGATGAAATAGAACTGCCTGCTATCCTCATCGTACAGATATTCGACGGTGCCTGCGCCGCGATAACCAACTTCCGCCGCGAGGGCAACGGCGCTGGCGCAAAGGCGCTGTCTAATGTCATCAGGCAGCATGGAGGCCTGCGCTTCCTCCCAAACCTTCTGGCGGCGACGTTGCAGCGAGCATTCGCGCTCGGAACAATGCACGAAGTTCCGCCCATCGCCGAAAATCTGCACCTCGATGTGGCGGGCGCGGGTGATGACCTTCTCCATGTAGAGGCCGCCATCGCCGAAAGCGGCCGCCGCCTCCGCCGAGGCAAGCGGAAACTGCTCTCTGAGTTCGGCGAGCGACTGCACGATACGTATGCCACGTCCACCGCCGCCGGCTGCCGCCTTGATCATGACGGGAAAGCCGATGCGTTCGGCAATCGCCTCTGCAGCCGCAAAATCCGCCACGCGACCATCACTTCCCGGTACTGTCGGGACACCGGCCTGTTTCGCAATCTCGCGGGCTGCCACCTTGTCGCCGAGCAGCCGGATCGCCTCACCGCTCGGCCCGATGAAGATCATGCCCGCCGCCTCGACAGCATCGGCGAAATCTCCGTTTTCGGAGAGAAACCCATAGCCCGGATGAACGGCATCCACGCCCGCCGACCGCGCTGCCGAGACGATGGCATCGATGTTTAAATAGGATTTCTTTGGAGCCGGCGAGCCGATATTGATTGCCTCGTCCGCAAGCTTGACCGCCAGCATGTCGGCATCAGCGGCACTATGAACCTGCACGGTGCGGATGCCGAGCGCTTTGGCAGCCCTGATAATCCTGACGGCGATTTCGCCGCGATTGGCAATGAGGACCGAGCGGATCGTCATGGGTCCACCTCCGCTATGATCTGGCCGGCCATGACGGGCTCTTCATTATCGACAAGAAAGGTGATGTTCTTGCCATCGAGCCCAGCAGGGATCTGCTGGAAGGTTTTCATGACCTCGATAAGACCGATCGTATCGCTGGCCACAACGGCATCGCCATCGGCCTTGAAGGGAGGCGTGTCCGGAGAAGAAGCCCGATAGAAGGTTCCCGGAAGGGGTGATCTGATCTCAAGCTTGCTCATGGGACCTCCGCGCTGCGTCGCTGTTCAAAATCTGTGAAACGGGTGCAATTTCTATGCCTTCGGCAATGAGGGCCTCGCGCATGTGCCGCACGATATCGAGCGCACCCAAAGTATCGGAATGAAAGCAGATGGAATCGAAGGCGATCGGAATATCCGCACCGTTGACGGTACGCACGACGCCTTCGGTGCAAGCTCTCACGACCTTGCGCGCAATTGCCTTTGGATCAGGGCGGCCGGCGTCCCTGGTAAAGACGATCCAGCCCGTATCACCGTAGTCGCGATCGGCATAGAACTCGCGCACGATAGGTTGGCCCGCCTCCTGCGCAGCAAGGCAGGTTGCCGAGCCATCCATGCAGAACACGAACATGTTCGGCGCGACCGTGCGCATATATTGTATGAATATCTGCGAGAGATCGGCGTTCGCCGCCAATTCCATATAGAGAGCGCCATGCGGCTTCACATGCTGCACGGGCACGCCATAGCGTCTGGCAAACTCGCGCAGCGCACCGACCTGGTAGATCAGGTCGTTGACGATCTCGCGGCTGGTACCGTTGATCTTGCGCCGCCCGAAGCCCTGGAGATCATTGTAGCCGGGATGAGCACCGACGCCGACACCGTGGGCCGCTGCCAGCCGCACGGTCTCGTCCATGAGGTTGGGATCGCCGGCGTGAAACCCGGTGGCGATATTGGCCGAACTGATGAGTGAGATAAGCTCCTCGTCACGCGCATCGCCGATCCGCCATCGGCCGAAGGCCTCCCCCATGTCGCAATTGATATCGACAACTTCCTTCAAATGCCTTCCCTCGCACCTGCGCCCCAACGGGACCGACATGTGAACGCTAGAGACAAAGGCGGCCTTTGAAAAATACAATTTTCAAATCCCTGATATCTGATAAACTGATATCTATGCTTAAAATTGCGCCATGAAATATCTTGTAATATCAATTATATATTAAAATTGCGCACGCTTTTGTCGAAAACAAGCTCGCTTTAGATCCATGAAATCTGAATCGCAGTAGATGTTTTCAGATAAATAGATAGGAAGAACATCATGAGCTTGAGCCTGCGGCAGCTTCGCTACTTCGTCGCGACGGCGGAATATGGACAGATCTCGCACGCGGCCGTCAGCCTGTCGATCTCCCAATCTGCCGTCACCGCGGCGATCAAGGATCTCGAACTTACCGTCGGCGTCTCTCTGTTCAACCGTACGCCACAGGGCATGGACCTGACCACGGCAGGCCGGCAATTCCTGTCCCATGCCTATGAAATTCTGGCCAAAGTCGACGAGGCGACCCATCTCAACCTCGTCAGCAGCGACATCGAAGGCGAGCTCGTCGTTGCCGCGACCTATACCGTTATTGGCTATTTCCTGCCGATGCATATCGAGCGTATCCGCCGCCTCTATCCGAAGCTGAAAATCCAGCTCTACGAGGTCAATCGCGAGTCAATCGAGGAAGGCTTGCTGACCAACCGCTACGACATTTCGGTCTTGCTGACCTCGAACATCCTCAATCCGATGCTGACGACCGAGACGCTTCTGAGTTCGGTCAGGCGTCTCTGGCTGCCGGCCGGTCACGAGCTGCAGCGTCGCGACGGCATCGGTCTGCGTGAAATCGCCGAGGAACCCTACATCATGCTGACGGTCGATGAGGCGGCACATTCTTCGCTGCGCTACTGGAGCCGAAGCCCCTATCAACCAAAGGTGCTCCTGCGGACCAGTTCGATCGAAGCCGTCAGATCGATGGTGGCGAACGGCCTCGGCGTCGCTATTTTGTCGGATATGGTGCACCGCCCCTGGTCGCTTGAGGGAAGGCGCATCGAGACCGTAAACATCCAGGATCCGGTTCCCCCCATGGATGTGGGGCTCGCGTGGCGAGCGAATGTCGAGTTCAGCCAGCCAATGCTCGCCTTCAGGCGTTATTTCCAGCAGGCATACAGCCTGCCGGGTACGAATTCCTGATCCGATCGGTTGGCAATCCAGCTCCTCGTTCGAGGCACAACTGGATTTAGAGCGCGCGGCTCGACCATAGGCGCCGCGAAACCATTACTGTACCAGCACAGGCTGTGTGCATCTTGCGTCGGTAACGCTCACGTCGGCTTGACCGATACCAAGCCCGAGAAGGCCGAGTAGACCGTACAGAACCTGATCGAGCGGCGCCGTCACGACCGATAGCGTATCGGCAACGGCTGAAAGCACCCCCGACGGCGTTCCAATGGTCAAAATGAGCAATTGGATGGTGATGGTCGCGTTTTTCAGAAGCGACGAGACCGTGGACGTCAGGACGGTACTGGTGGAAACCGTCTTGATCGTACCTGCCGAGATCTCCGAAGGCTGAAAGTTCAATCGTGTCGGGCTCATATTGGCGATATCGACCTGCGCACCCGCTATCACTTTGAGAAGAAGGGAATCGATGATCGCAGCCGGCGTTACCCGCGGCTCGGAGCCAAAGTTTACGAAAGCAGACGTATTGACGTCACCAAGATCTACCTCGGCAACACCGGGCACCGCGTCTATCCCGACGACCGCGTTCGGCATGGCGCCGCCGACACAGGTGATCGAGGCAAGCTTGGCTTCCGCGGGAGCAAGCTCGATATAGAGCGGAACCCTAAGCTTCAACCCGGCGATCAGGGACAGGCCGGTGACGGCCACTTCGAGCGCGGCACGGACTTGCGGCGTGCGAACGATCGTGCCCGGAGCGCCCACGGCAAGGGCCGGCGTCTGCCGGGACATTTCCCCGATCGCCAGCGTCAGCTTTGCGGTCGCGACGCCTGGCAGAGCGGCCCCGAGATCGATCGCGATCTGTCTTTGCTGGTTGGCAGCCATTCCGGTCGCCGAGATCAGATCCAGCACGTTCATGGTGGCCGTCAGATTGGGGGAGGTGCCGACGACATTGCTCCCCAACGGACCGAGATTGACGATATCCTGCAACTTGACGGTCAGCTTCGTTGTGCCAAGCGTCTTGCCGAGATTGTTGATGAGGGTGACGACTCCGGTCGAAAGATTGGTCGACTTGCCAAGAGCGCCGAGAATCTTGTCATAGGTGACGTCAGTTGCCAGAAGCTCGTTATAGCTCACGCCGGTAAGCTTGAGATCCGTAGCCAGCAGATTGAGAAAGCTCAGAAGATTGACATTCGCGCTGACAAGCGACTGATAATCGGCGACTTTGAGAGAGATTTGCGTTCCCAGCAACGTGCCAAGGAGCTGGTTCAGAATACCGCCATTGAGGCTCGCAAGCCGCGATCCCACCGAAAAGGCAGCCAGGCGCTCGCTGGACGCGGTGCCCGTCGCGCTCAAGGTCGGCGGCGTGGCAAAGGCGGAAGCGAAAGGCATCACCGCCTTTTGGGTCAATGTCACCTTGACGGAATCGTACGGCGAGGTTCCCGTAGAGGAGAAGCGGTTTGCAAGCGGGATCGATGCATCCGCCGTGTAGGTGCCGAGGACCAGATTGGCCATGGTTTCATATTGACCGGAGTTGGCCGCAGCTGCGGTGACGAGCCCGTTGCTCGTCATATAGTTGCTGCCGGAGGCAACTGCCGCGGTCGTGCCATTGCTCTGGAGATTGTTCAGAAGCGCAGTGCGCGCATTTGCGATATCGGAAGCAGCCGATATTGCGCCGATGTCGCTCAATTGCTGCAGGCGCCGTTGCTGCAGCGTCATCATGCCGTAATCGATGCCGAGGCCAAGGCAATAGACAATGAGGGGCGAGACGAGCGCAGTCGTGATGGCGACGTTTCCTCGCCTGTCCCGCAGAGAAGCGAGCTTAACGAGAAGCCGCTGCATCAGAGACCTCCGAGCCGGATGGTCGAATAGCGGCGGATGGTCTGATCCGGCATCGCAAAGGTATAGAGGTTCCAGATCGGAAGATCCGACGCGTCATAGCTGGCGCTGACCGTGAATTGATTGACATTGGTCGGGTCGGTGGCGACGGTTATCGTCAACTTGCTCTTGTCGATGAAAGCGTCGTTGATCGTCGAATTGGTGACGAAGCTTTGAACCAACTGGCTTCGCTCGTCCGCCGACAACCCGGCGATTGCCGTGCGGGCAGCGTCGGCCGTCAATTGCTGCAGCGAATGAGCGGCGGTAAGATAGATGGCAAAGGCAATCAGCGTGAGAAGCAGAAGGAAAAAAAGCGGCGCGATGAGAGCGAATTCGACTGCTGCGGCGCCCTCTTTCTCCCTGTTGAAATGAGAAACACGATACATGGTCCTGTCTCCTTCAATCGACCTTCATCTGCGCGATGACAGTCGAGGAGACCTTAGACTTCGGACGTTAATTTTATATTTCTAAATAAGATATTTTCTAATATTATTTATATCTTAAAGATATCGAATACTTAACCAAATCATTATTTCACTGGGGAATACCTGTCTTGGCAAAATTCCGAGCATGAAAAGCTTGCCAAACAGAATATTGGCACCATGACCTTCCATTTGCAGTCGATGGAAATCTGTCCTTTCCAACCGCCGCGCCTTCGACAGCGCCGGCCTGTTGGATGCCCAGATCAACAGCAGACATCTACTTCTTCTTCGGCACCAGATCCCAGCCGCCCTGAATGTTTCTCACGAAACGGCAGTTTCCTTTGTAATAGGTGACGGCGCCTGTCCGATCCACCTTGATAGACGTCGGCAGCAATTGCGTCGCCGCCTTCAGCCGCTCGACCATGTCAAGCGCCTCCTGCCTCTTTCCCGCGCGGATCAGCGCCATCAGTTTCGACTCTTGTTTCATCCTCTATACTCCCGTTGATGGAGGTCTAAGGGCGGGCGGAACTTGCGACCTGTCAGTCCTATTTGCATATCGATCACCCCACTCGGCGTTGCATGAGCAGCGAACGCAGTGCCGCGGCCACCACACAGACGCTGGAAACAAGGAAGATTGCGCCGGACATCGCATAGATTGTCGGCGACGCACCGGCATTCATCTTGCCGAACAGCACGACCGGCAAGGTGTTCTGGCGGCCTGCCAGATAGAAGGCGCGTGTGAATTCGTTAAGGGACAGCAGGAACGAAAAGATGAAAGCACTGACGAGACCCGGTCGGATCAATGGCAGGGTAATATCCCAAAACTGCCGGAAGCGTCCGGCACCGAGATCGTCCGCCGCCATCAGGTAGGTCCGCTTGACCGCGGCAAAGCTCGTCAGGATGACGATAAAGGCGAAGGGCATTGCCCATAGAAGATGGCCGGCAATGACAGTCAAAGCCGATGCCTTCACACCGGCGCGGCTGATCACCGTCGATAACGCCAGCCCCTGGATGACGCCCGGTACGAACATCGGCAGCAGCACAGTCAAAAACCACAGGCTGCGTCCGCGATGAAGCTCGCGATGCGCCAGCGCCGCGCCGAGCGACAGCAGCGTCGCAATGACAGCCGTCGTAAGCGCAATGGCGATCGACTGGCCGAGCGCGGCGACGAGCGCGCTTTCGGAACCGAGTGCAAGGTACCATTTCAGGGTGATGTCGGAGAAATGCGGCAGCCCCGGCTGCAGTGCAGGATTGAACGAGACACCGAGCAGGTAAAGCGGCGGCGCATAGATCACCATGAGGCCGAAGATGGTCAGCGCCCAGATGACGATGCGCGGGGTCGTTCCTTCCCTGACGATCATTGGCCTCGCTCCTCGAATAGCGAGGAGAGGCCGAACAGGGCATCCCCGATCAGCACCAGCCCAAAGACGATGACGAGCATCAGCGTCGAAATCGCAAAGGCGAGCGGAAAATTGGCAACGCGCATGACGTCGTTGATCATCACCGAGACGATTGAAGCGCCGGCGCCGCCGAGCATCTGCACCTCCGTCGAGGAGCCGGCAACCATGACGAAGACGAACAGGAAGCCGGCGAAGAGGCCGGAATAGGTCAGCGGCAGCAATACCGTGCGGACCATCGTCCAGAATCCGGCACCGAGATCGCGCGACGCCGCCAGCGCGATCGGATCGACGCGGCGCATGGAAAGCAGGATGGGGAAGGTTGCGAACGGCAGGTAGGAGGCGATCAGTCCGACAATGACAGCAAAATCGCTGAACAGCAGCCAGTCGAGCGGCGCATCGGTGATGCCGGCCTGCTGCAGAAGCGTGTTGATGACACCAGTGCGGCCGAGCAGCAGCCGCCAGGAGAAGGAGCGAATTAGATAGGACGTGAAAAACGGAATGGTAAGCAGGGCCGCAAGCACGACAGACAGGGTGCGGCCGGCCAGGAAATACATCGCATAGGCGGTTGGATAGGCGATGACGAGGCAGATAACTGACGTCAGGAACGCCTTGCCAAGGGTGGACAGGAACACGCTCCAGCGCCCGGCCTCCAGAATGGCGCCGTAAGCGGCGAGGCTGAATTCCGGCTTGATCCAGTAGGTGGCGGAATCCCAGGCGCAGAAGCTCCAGACCACGACAAGAACGAGCGGCGCAAGGCCGAGCACGAGGATCGCCGCAAGCGGAGCAGCAAGCAATAGAACTCGTGTCTTCATCGTCTAACCCTCCTTTTCTCGGCGTTGATCCCATCGGCTCGGGGCCGGCCTGTCCTTCGACAGATGCGCCAGCCCCGGTCCATCACTTCAAATCAGGCGTTGCGCAACTTCTGCCACCACTCTTCGTAGAGTTGGAAATTGTCCGGGCGGCAATTCTGCCAGTAGACCTTTCCGGAGAACTTGGCCTTCACATGGTCGGCGAGCTTGGCGACGTCGTCGGCCTTGTATTCATCGGGATGAGCCTTGGCGTAAGCGAGGTTGTTGTCGGTCGGCACGAGATAGCCGCGCGCCTTGCCGAGCTCGCAACCGTAGAGGCCGGCAAGCAGGCCATCGACGAACTTATGGGCAACGTCGGCCTTGCCGCGCTCCGCGGCACCCTTCAGCAGTACCGTATTGTTGCCCCAGCCTTCGTAGCCTTCGACGGGAGCTGCATATTCCACTTGCAGCCCGCGCTTGCGGCCTTCATAGACGATCGGCTCCCAGCCGGTCATGGCATCGACTTCCTCGTTCGCCACCAGCTGCACGCCCTGTTCCCAGCCGTTCCAGAAAGTGCGGAACTGCCCATCCTTCTTGTGCTTGATCAGAAACTCCATGACGAGGCCGAGCTCGGATTCCGTCAGGTTGCCCGGCTCCTTGATCGGCTTGTTCTCAGCTTCCTTCAGATAGATGGCGGTGAAGATGGCACTGTTGATCCACGCATCTTCCATCGCGACGCGGCCCTTGAGCTTGGGGTCGAAGATGACACCGTAGCTGTCGACCTTGCCGAGCTTGTCGGGGCGATAAATGATGGAGTCGGCATTGACGACGGTGGGAATACCGTACTGCTTACCCTCATAGGTCAAGGTCGGGATATCCTTGGCCCATTGCCAGATGCCGGCGAAATTCGGGATCTTGGAGACGTCCCAGGGGGCAATCAGGCCCTGCTTGGCGAGTTCGCGCTCGGCGCCGCCCTGAAAGCCGCCGACATCGAAGAGATCGTTGGCATTGCCGGCGGCAAGGCGCGCGACCACCGGCCCGACATCGTTGCCGTTATCGGTAAACTCAGGCGAAACGCCACTTTGGCGAGTAAACTCCTGCCATTTGTCGCCGATATCGAGCGTGGCGGTGCCCCAGAATGCAACCGTAGCATCATCGGCCATGGCACTCGTTGCAGAAAGCCCGCCGACGGTGAGTGCGGCCGCACCCGCACCCATCAGCTTGAGCATGTCACGGCGCTGCATGTTACTCCTCAAGGCGGAGGAGACGAGATCATTGCTTTTGTTCATCGTGTCATTCCCTTCCCTCATTTTTAGCTTGTGTCGGCTATTCGGGTTCTACTCATCGCCTCCAGCCAGAGCCGGTATTCCGGAACGATCGATCAGGAGCGCAGCGCCCGGCTTCAGACACACGCGCACGCTTTCACCCGGCAAGGGCGGAGTTGCGTCCGCGCTAGTCGTTAACACCATGCGCTGGCTGTCGGCGAAAGCGAGCGTAACGTCATGGCTGAGTCCGCGATAGATGCTTTCAACAACCTTAAGTTCAATTATTTCGGCAGCCTCTTTGGCAGCCGGGGTCAGCTCAATTCGGTCTGGGCGGATTGCGACAAGCGCATCGGACGGAGGCGCCGCTCCGGAAAAGCTAGCACCGATGCGCTGTCCCGCAATCGTAACGAGAGCCCTGCCGTCCGAAACCGAAATGCTTTCGGGCCTGAGTAGCGTATCGATGCCGACAAAACGGGCAACGAAGGCATTGGCCGGTGCCTCGAAGAAGCGCGACGGCACGTCGGTCTGCTCAATCCGCCCCTTATGCATGACAGCCATCCGATCGGAAAGGCTGAGCGCCTCGTCCTGATTGTGGGTGACGAGGATAAAGGTAGCACCGGTACGCTTGTGAAGGCGGCCGAATTCGTCGCGCATCTGCTGGCGCAACCGCTCGTCAAGCCCGGTCAGAGGTTCGTCGAGCAGAAGAATGCCCGGTTCCATGACGAGCGCGCGAGCCAGCGCAACGCGCTGGCGCTGGCCGCCTGAGAGAAGATTGACGTCGCGATCCGCAAAACCCGAAAGTTCGACGAGGTCCAGTGCGCCATCGACCTTGCCTTTCAGGGCGGCACCGGACAACCCGCGCAGCTTCAGCCCATAGCCGATATTCTGGGCGACATTCATATGCGGAAAGAGCCCGAGCGACTGGAAAACGGTATTCACCGGCCGGCGGTTGGCCGGAACATCGGCCATGTCCCTTCCATCGAAAAGCACACGGCCCGAGGTGGGCTTGTCGAAGCCGCCGATCAGCTTCAGCAGAGAGCTCTTGCCGCAACCGGACGAGCCGAGCAGCGTAAAGAACTCCCCTGCCCTGATGTCGAGCGTCACGTCGTCGACGGCGCGCGTCGGCCCGTAATTTCTGACGATATGGTCGAGACCGATCGCTATCGCCATACTAGACGCGTCCCCCATCACATTCGCGGATGAGCAGCAAGCCTTCCTCGCTCACTTCCATTTCCTGTCCGGCAACAACCAGCGACGTCGCGGTTGCCTCCTCGATGATGAGCGGGCCGGCAATCCTCTCGGAAGACGGGAGCCGAGTGCGCTCGTAGACGGGGCAGGACACCCAACCGGTCGTTCCGCCGAAATAGACCTCGCGACGCCCCTTGAAGGCTGCATCCAGCGACCGGCCGGCGCCATCGAGTTTCGGAATGGCGATGACCGGGCCGTGGAGCACTGCCTCCAGATGGATCATGGTAATCTCGACCGGCGAACCGGGCAGACAGAAGGTATAGGCGCGCTCATGCGCGGCGTGGAAGCGTTCCGCAAAGCTTTCGGCATCGTCCTCCATTTCGAAGGGGGCGAAGACGCCGTGCTCCTGTCCGCGATACCGGGCTTCGACGCGGCAGGCGTAGCGTATCTCCGCCGCATCGCCTTTGGAGAAATATCTGACTGCCTCACGCTTCAGCTCGTCGAAGCGACGCTTCAGATTGCCGACGGCTTCAGGACCAAGGGGCGAGAACCACGTGCTGCGGAAATCGGCCCGTGGCTCCGCCGCCAGCATTCCCCAGGCCGAAAAGATGCCGGGATGCGGCGGCACCACAGTCATCTTAACGCCGAGATCGCGCCCGAGGCGGGCGGCAAGCGCCGGCCCCGCGCCCCCGGAAATGACGAAAGCGGCGTCGCGCGGATCGTGTCCGCGCTGGACGGTTACCAGCTTCAACGCGTTGATCATCGACGCATGCGCGATCTCGACGATCGCGAGCGCCGCATCCTCGACCGATAGCTCCATCGGCTTGGCAACCGTCGCGATTGCCGTCGCAGCTTTGGACTTGTCGAGCTGCATCTGGCCGCCGGCGAAGCTTGCCGGATCGAAGATGCCAAGCGTCAGCAAGGCATCGGATAGCGTCGGCTTGTCGCCGCCACGGCCATAGCAGGCAGGCCCGGGTGTCGAGCCAGCACTTTCCGGGCCGACGCAGAGCGCTCCGCGCTCGTCGATGCGCGCAATCGAGCCGCCGCCGGCGCCGATTTCGACGATATCGACCACCGGCACCTGCACCGGATAGCCGGGTGCGATGCGGGTGTGCTCGAGCTTGTATTCGCTGTCGAGCGTCGGGCGGCTATCGTGGATCAGCGAGCATTTCGCCGTCGTGCCACCGACGTCGAGCGACAGCACTTCGGATTCGCCAAGCACGGTGCCGATACGCGCGGCACCCGCCACACCGCCGGCCGGCCCGGATTCGACCAATGTCAGCGGGCTCATCTGCGCCTGATCGAAGGTGGAGATGCCGCCGTTCGACTGCATGGCATAATAGGGGCAGGTGAGATCGCGCTCGGTCAGCGCGCTTTCGAGCCGCGCAAAATAGCGCTTGATGATCGGCTGTACATATGCGTTAAGCACGGCCGTATTGGAGCGTTCATATTCCCGCCATTGACGGGAAACCTCATGGCTGGCGCAAACCGTGACATCCGGCAGCGCTTCGGCGATCGCCTTGGCACAGGCGATCTCATGCTCGGGATTGGCATAGCTGTGGAGGAAGACGACGGCGACCGCCTCGACCTTGCGAGCGCGGCATTCACGGACGATCGGCTCGATATCGCCAAGCTCGACGGGCGTCAGCACCCGGCCTTTGGCATCCATGCGTTCGCGCACCTCGAAGCGCAGGCTGCGCGGCACAAATGCTTCCGGGCTCTTGAACTGGAGATTGTAGAGATCGGGGCGATTGCCGCGGCCGATTTCCAAGACGTCGCGAAAGCCGGCGGTCGTCACGAGCGCAGTGCGGACGCCCTTTCGCTCCGTAATCGCGTTGATGACGGTTGTCCCGCCATGCGCGAAGAAAATCACGTCGCGCGCCGAAAGCCCGTCCTTCTTCTCGGCAAGCTCGATTGCCGCAAGCACACCTTCGGATTGGTCGTTAACGGTCGTCAGGCTCTTGGCGGTAAAGATCTCGCCCGTGCGCTCATCATAACCGACGAGGTCGGTAAAGGTACCGCCTACATCCGTCGCCAGTCTGATCATGACATCATACCTTCTTCATATCCATAGAGGCTGCGCGCCACCTCGCTGGTGATATAGCCATCTTCGACATCGCGGCGGACCTGTTCCCGTTCGCGAGCACGCGGGTCCCCCCAGCCGCCACCGCCGCCCGTGATGATCCGCACGAGATCGCCTCGGTTCAGCCCTATATGCGGCTCGCGGCCGAAATTACGGACCTTTCCGCCGCTCTCTTTCAGCTGCAGAAGATTGATGCTGCCGGATTTTCCACCTTCTATTCCCCAGGGAGGCGTGTCGGTCCGCCCAAAACTGCAATAGGCGGAAGCACCGTCTCCGAGGATTTCATAATCGCGAATGACACCGAAACCGCCGCGACGGCGGCCGGCACCAGATCCCCCTTCCACGTTCAACCCATAACGGCGCACGAGCAAGGGAAAGCGCGCTTCGATGACCTCGACGGAATAATTGTAGGTATCGCCATCGGTAAGCGCGATCAGCGCGTTGGCGCCATCGCCGTCCCTGCTCGCGCCCCAGCCGCCGTGTTGCGGCTCGATATGGATGAATGGCTGCCCCGCCTCGTCCTTGCCGGAAACATAGAGGACGCAGAGGCTTGTATAGGAACCGGCGGAAAAGCGCTCAGGCATAAGCTTTGCAAGGGCCTTCCAGACGAGTTCGGAAGCATGCACCGAACCCTCATAATACCAGCCCGTCGGAAAAGGCTTCTCGGCGGTGAAAACCGAACCCTTGGGCGCGATGACGGAGAGCGGCCGGAACCAGCCCTCATTGGAGGGTGCCTGTGGTCCGACCAGCGCCTTGAAGATGGTGCGCACCGCCGACTGCAGCGCGCCCGCCGCACAATTGATCGGGCCTGCGACGGCCGGCGGGCAACCGGTGAAATCCGCCGTCAGGCGATCTCCGGTAATCGTGACAGCAACCTTGACCGAAATAGGATCGGTAGTGACGCCATCGCCGTCAATGATATCTTCCGCCTCATAGATCCCGTCCGGCAATGCGGCTATGGCGGCGCGCGCCTGCTTCTCGCTGACCGACAGGAGGTGATTAAACGCGGCTTCGACGACATCGGTGCCATATTTCTGCGCAAGCTCGCCCATCCGGCGCGCAGCAACACGGACGGTCGCCACCTGAGCCGTGAGGTCGCCGATCGCGACTTCGGGCAGACGGACATTCTCGCGGATGATGCGCAGGACCTCGCCCGAGAAGCGATCGCTGCGCACCACTTTGACGCCCGGCAGCCTCAGTCCCTCTTGGAAGACGGAGGTGGCGTTCGGCGCAAGAGAACCTGGAACCGAGCCACCGACATCGAGATAATGGGCGACATTGATGGCATAGGCCAATATCCGGCCACCGAAGAAGATCGGCTTGACGATGGCGAAATCGCAGGCATGCGTGCCGCCGGAATAGGGATCGTTCGTAAGCAGGATGTCGCCATCTTCCAAATCATCGCCGTAGAGCGCGATCAGCGATTTGACCTGCGTGCCGAAGGTGCCGGTGAACAGGGTGATGCCGTTCATCTGCGCCACGAGTTCACCGTCACGGGTGAGGAGACCGCAGGCGAAATCAAGCACTTCGTAGATCACCGGGCTCATCGATGTCCTGGCCATGACCACGCCCATTTCGTCGACGGTGGCTGCCAGCTTGCCCTCGATAATCTCCTGCGTCACCGGATCGACGACGATCACGAATCTTCCCCTCATTACTATATTCGCACGCGTGCAGATTAGGTGTTTTTTCGTCCGTCGATAGCCTTCCCGATGGGTGGGCGGGCGCCTCAAAACCTACCCGAACGGGTAGGTTAGCGATCGAGCATGCCCTTTTGACGCGCTGCCGTCACGGCCGCAGTCCGTGTCGAGACATTGAGCTTCGCAAAGATATTGCGCAGGTGAAACTTGATCGTATTGTCGGACAAGGCCAGAATCCGGCCGATTTCCTTGTTGGAAAGCCCTGAACTCAACAGCTCCAACACCATGCGTTCCCGGCTGGTAAAGGCATAGCCGCCATCATCGGCGGCCGGTTCGTGCACCGTCTCACCACTCACGAGCAGAGACTGGAGACGCTTTCGAGGAACGTTTGCGACGGTTGGATGATTGGCGAGTGTGCGAAGCTCGCCCAGTCCCGCGGAGTGATCGAGATGAAGCAGCGCCCGGTAGTCGTCGAGGGGGGTCGTCAACACGAGATCGGAAAGGCTGGCGGCGGCGAGATCCGCGCGGCCTTCCGCCAGAAGGATCCCTATTTCGATGAGAGCAAGCTCGATCGCGCGCGGGACATGCGGACGTTGCGACTGACCCATCCTGAACTGATCAAAGACCTCGCGCGCCTTAACCTTTTCACCAAGAGCCAGGTAGGCGCGTGTCCAGAAGATCACCGGCGTGGCTCCGCGCAGATGGATGGCCAGCGCATTGGCGCGATCTGAAACGATTGCCTGCATGCCGAAGCCGTTGGCCTCGGCATGCCGGATTGCCTGATCGAGATCGCCAGATGCCATGAGCAGCATGGCGCGCTCGCCGTCAATCAATCGCGTGAGCCGATCGAAGCCGCGCCGCCGCGCCACGGCGCGAATGCGATCCATCGCCGCATGGGCGGCAAGCAGATCCTCGCGCATTCGCAGGACCCGTTGCTCGGCCATGAAGCCCGCAGCCAGAAGATCAAACCAGGTATCGTGAAGCTCAAGGTGAGGCAGCGCCCATCCGAGCATCTCCGCCGCTGGCTCCGCCTCGCCGCGCATCGACAGAACCTCGGCCTTCAACACCTGGCCGACGGCATCGAGATCACTGCCCGGACCGATATTGGTCTGCGCTTCGCTGATCAGCTCTTCATAGGCCGACAGAGCGCTCGCACAATCACCGGAGAGAAAGAAGGCCTGGCCGATATGGGTATAAAGGTGCATGGCGCCGAAATCGGCGCCACCGTCGCGAAAGGCGCGAATGGCCAGATGCCCGTAGTGCAACGCCCGGTCAAGCTCGCTACGGATCAGGAAATTATAGGAAAGCATGTTAAGAGCCAGCGCGCGATGAATGAGCTCCATTCCATCCGGCTGCCGCAAATCATCTTCAAGGGCGGAAAGATCGGCCGCCGTCGCCCAGTGATCCGTATAAAGCGCCAGAAGGATGCGCACGACGCGCAGGTCCTTTGCCAACGTCGGGTCTGCAGCCGCAGCCCGCTCGGCGATGACAAGATAATGATTGGCCGCAGCAAGCTGCGCCGCCTTGGCGTTGAAGATCGAGAGCCCAAGTGTCGCGAGCGGAAAGCGGACGAGATCGATTTCCGAGGCGCGTCCGCTCAAGGCCTGAAAGAGCGTCGCGCCGCCGCGGGTGGTGGCATAGACACGCCGCCAGCCCCCGGCTGTTTCGACGATGCGCGCGGCAAGATTGGCGTCGCCCGCCGCAAGCGCATGATGCACGGCCCGATCTATGTCGCCCTGCGCCTCAAACCAGTGGGCGGCACGATTGAGTGCAAGATTGGCATCGATACCCCTGCGGCTGGCGGTCTTCTTCAGGAACTCGTTGAAAACTGGATGAAACCGCATCCAGTTACCGGGGCCTGCCAGCAATGTGACCGGGAGCGCATAGTCGGCCAACCTCTCGCTGAGATCCGCCTGCTCTCTGCTTTCCAGCACGGCGTCGAGCAACGAATGATTGAAGGCCGGAAGGGCGGCCGTGCCGATGAGAAACTCACGTATGTCTTCAGGCAGATGTTCGAACACCTGCTCCGACAGGTAGGAGCCCATGTCAGCACCGCCGCCGTCGAACGAAGCCAAAATGCTGTCGCTCTCCTCCGATTCCGATAAGAGCAGGCTCACCATCTGCAGCGCGACCGCCCAGCCTTCGGTCCGGCGATTGAAGGAACCGACCTGCTCCTCTGTCAAATGAGTGCCCTTACCGGCGAACAGCTCTCCCGCTTCGGCATCGGTAAAGCCAAGCTCGGCGACACCGAACTGTTTGAACTCACCACGCAAGCGCAATGCGGAGAGCGGAAAGCGCGGCGGGCTGCGGCTGACCAGTACCAGCTTGACGTGTTCGAGCGAGAGGTCGGCGAGGATCTTCGCCATCAGCGCCTCGGTCGCATCCGTCTGGGCGAAATGATAATCGTCGAGAAAGGCGACGAGTGGCCCCTCGATCTTGCGCAGGCGCGTCGCCAGCACGGAAAGCAATGCCGCCGCAGGCAGGTTACCGGCGTCCGCGCCGTCCTCATGAAGCAGCGTCTGCAAGGCATCGATCAACGCGAGCAGAAAGGCTTCCTGATTGGTGTGTTCGGCATCGAGCGACACCCAGCAGAGCTTGACACCATCCTCCTTCAACAGCTCGTACCATTGGACGGCAAGGGAGGTCTTGCCATACCCGGCAGGTGCGACAATGGTCGTCAAACGGCGCAGTCCGGCCCGCCGGAGCTGCCGCAACAGGTCGCTACGTCTGATTGTTCGCTGCCCGCTTGATGGGGGAGCAAATCGATTCTGTCCACTCATGGGGCGGGATGATGCTGTCTTGGCCGGCAGTTTGCAACCCACGCGAAAACGTTTGCAAAGCCGGGTTTTCCCAGCTTTCGAAAGACGGCGCCTTACAGGCAGTGGTTGATGCCCCACTAGATTGCAACGGCATAGCTGAAGCTTTCCGGAATAAGTGTCGCCAGGGCTGGAGGTGACTTCCGCCGCCCTGTGAATGCGCTCGAACGGACAAAATTTTGCCGTTTCCGTCTATAAACGGTCCGTTAGGGATTTGTTGACCATAATTGGAGGGTATAGCGATGCCGCAGACGCGGCGCCTCTGATTTCTGTTTCTCTTAGCAAGGGCGAAAGTCGTATCCGTGCATCACGTGATCTTTTCCATTCCGGCGATGGTTTTCGCCACGACTTTCTCATTCGTCGCTTGCCGGGTGGCGCTGATTGCAATGCTGGTGCTCGGTGCTTTTGCCGGCACCGCGGCCGCCGAGGATCGGGTACTCAAGCTCTTCTTCACCCATACGGGGGAAAGAGCGACCATCGTCTTCAAACGCGGCGGCAAATATGACCCGCGGGGCCTTGCTCAAATCAATCGTTTCTTACGCGACTGGCGAAAGAACGAGCCGACCAGGATCGATCCGGAATTGCTCGATCTCGTCTGGGAGGTCTATCGCCGCAGCGGCGCCAACGAGGCCATTCACGTCGTCTCGGCCTACCGCTCTCCCTCGACCAACAGCATGCTGCGCAACCGCTCGCGCAGCTCCGGCGTTGCCAAACACAGCCAGCATACGCTCGGCAAGGCGATGGATTTTTACATTCCCGGTGTGAAGCTTGCGAGCCTGCGCGCGATTGCCATGCAGATGCAGATCGGCGGCGTGGGCTTTTATCCTAATTCCGGCTCGCCCTTCGTGCATCTCGATGTCGGCAGGGTGCGAGCCTGGCCGAGAATGTCGCGCCAGGAACTCGCGCGGCTTTTCCCGAATGGGCAGACGCTGCATGTGCCCGCAGATGGCAGACCGCTGCCGGGCTATGATGTGGCTGTCGCCCAATCCAAAAAGCGGCCATCTCAAATGAGCAGCAGGATCGCAGCCGTCATGGATGACGACGACGACGCCGGGTCATCGACAGCGTCGCGCAATAACACGCCCGACCGCAGCCTTCTCACCAGCATGCTGCCGACGCCCAGGAGCAGGGCCCTGACCGGGCTGGAGCTTCAGCTCGGCAAGCGAGTGACCGAAGAAAACAAGAGCCAGCCCTTTGCCGATCTTGCGGCCTATGCCGTTCCGCTGCCGGCTTGGCGGCCGACCAGCAGCATCGTCGTTGTCCCGACGGCCGCACCGGAGAGACCCGCCCCTCCCGCTGTATTCGCCAGCCTGATCGTGGGACGGAACGACGCCGGAAAGCTCGTAGTTTCGGACAATACGAAGAATACGGCCGATAGCGCCATGGCAAATATGCAGCCAATGGAGCGGCTGCCGAGCTCCGCCGTGCGGGACGTATCCGGCGGCGTCGGAGCCATGTCGACCGATGCCATCGTCGCCTGGGCCTTGCAACCGCCGGGCATGGCAGTTGACATGACGCTCCCCAGCCTCGTCAGCGCGCCCATTCCGATGCATGACGACATGGCGGAGGCCCAGGCCGGAGCTTACGATGGCGACGACTTCGATGTCGAACGTTTCGGTTTCGAAGGCTGAAGCATTCTCCCGAGGCGCGATTTGCCAGGGGTCAGCTCGGCTGTTCCGGTGATCCCGCCGCCTGTACTGGCAGGGAGAGCTGGGTAAGGCCGCCAAGCGTGAACCGAAAGAGCCGGTCTGCCAGCTCCTCATCCGTGGTCGCTTCCCGACCAAGCGCCGGAATGATCTCGGACACGCGCTTTTCAGCCACCAGCAGCATGAAGCATGGCGCCATCGTCGAAAGCGCCGCCTGAGCAACGAGCGGATGGTCCGGCGCCACGCCGATGATCTGGGCAATGACGCCGAACAGCAAGGCTTTCTTGGGCTCGATTTCCTCGCGCCGCAGTTTGTCGATGTACGGCGTGGGCGCAATCAGCTCGCGGACAATCACCTTGGCTGGCCATGAGTGCTCATTGCCGGTTCGCACGACGTTGACCAGCAACCCGATAAATCGGCGCAGCTTCTCCTTCGGCTCGATGTCCGCGCTCATCGTGCGGGCAAGCACATCGTAACTCATCAGGCGATGATGCGCCTCGGCAAGAACGTCTTCGTACAAGGCCTCGATCCCGCCGAAATGATAGTTGACCGCCGCCGCATTCGTTCCCGCACGCAAGGCGATTTCCTTTGCAGTCGCGCGATCGAAGCCGAATTCGGCGAAAACGGCTCCGCCCGCCTCAAGCAGGCTTATCCGCGTGGCAGCCCCGTCCTGCCGATCTCGAGATCGCGCCGTTCGTCTTATGCCTCTGGCCATTGCTTTCGCCTTCTATTAATTCAAATTTTAATTTGAAATTTGAATTTGACAAGTGTTATAATCGTGTCTCGCGGATCGATCTCTATCACCGTTCGTTTCATCAAAGCTGGCATCTCTTTGGAGTTCAAATACAGCATGCAGCGCGTCATCGTCATCTTGCTCCTGTTGATCGCCGTTGCGGGCGGAGCCTGGTGGTATTTCCATCGGGACAACGGCTCGAACGAGCTTATTCTCTATGGAAACATCGACTTCCGGCAACTTACCCTCGCCTTCAACGGCAGCGAACGCGTCGCCGAAGTCCTTGTCGAAGAGGGCGCGCAAGTCAAGAAAGGCCAAGTCGTCGCCAGGCTGGATACGAGCCGTCTTCAGCCCCAGGTCGCCCAGGCCGAGGCGCAGGCAGCAAGTCAACGTGCCAATCTTGAGCGCCTCAAGAACGGCAATCGTCCGGAGGAAATTGCGCAATCCCGCGCCAATCTCGAATCCGCCAAGGCGGAAGCGGTCAATGCCCGCGCCCAGTTCGAGCGCCAGAACGCGCTTGCTCCCAAGGCCGCCGTCAGCCAGCAGGCTTTGGATGAGGCGCGCTCTGCCGCCGCCGTTGCCGACGCCAAGGTCGTCGCCAATCAGAAGGCGCTCGATCTGCTTGTCGCCGGTTCCCGCGTCGAGGACATTCAGGAGGCGGAAGCGCAGCTGCATGCATCGGAAGCCAACGTCGCGCTTCTGCACCAGCAGCTTGCCGATGCCGAGCTGAAAGCGCCGGTCGACGCCATCGTGCAGTCCAGATTGATCGAGCCCGGCGAGATGGCCTCCCCCACGCGAGCGGCATTCTCGCTTGCGACGATCAGCCCGAAATGGGTACGCGCCTATGTCTCGGAAACACAGCTTGGAATGCTTCGTCCCGGTATGAAGGCTAACGTCAGCGTGGATTCGCTGCCCGGACGGGCGATCCCTGGGTGGATCGGCTTCATCTCCTCGGTTGCGGAGTTCACGCCGAAATCGGTGCAGACGGAAGAGCTGCGCACAAGTCTCGTCTATGAAGTCAGGGTCTTCGTGGACGATCCCGATAACGCGCTGCGGCTGGGCATGCCGGCAACCGTCCGGCCGCTTCCCGGCGAGCAGGCGAATGTAGCAACCGCGCAGCAGCAATAAAGCGAGAGTACCATGAGCGCCGGCGATCTCTCGGTCACAGCAAAGAATGTCCGCAAGACGTTTCGCCGCGATACCGGCGAGATCGTGGAGGCACTTGCCGATGTTTCGCTCGACGTCCGAAAAGGCGCGCTGACGGCACTTGTCGGCCCCGATGGCGCCGGCAAAACGACATTGCTGCGCCTGGCATGCGGCCTCATCGCGCCGGATGAAGGCAGCCTGCAGGTGATCGGCGTCGATATTGCTAGGGAACCGCAACGCGTTCAGGACCGGATCGGCTATATGCCGCAGAAGTTCGGTCTCTATGAGGATCTGAGCGTTCAGGAGAACCTCGATCTTTACGCCGATCTGCATGGCGTGACGCAATCCCAGCGTGACGAGACCTATCCGCGCCTCTTCGAAATGACGCAGCTCGGTCGCTTCAAGGAGCGACCGGCGGGAAAATTATCCGGCGGCATGAAACAGAAGCTCGGCCTTGCCTGCACGCTGGTGCGGGCGCCGGAACTGCTGCTTCTCGACGAACCCACGGTCGGCGTCGATCCGCTGTCGCGGCGCGAGCTGTGGGAGATCGTCTTCAAGCTCGTCAGGGAGGACGGGCTTTCGGTGATCGTGGCAACCTCCTATCTCGATGAGGCCGAACGCTGCGAACATGCCGTGCTGATGCATGCGGGCAAAATCCTCGATCAGGGGCCGCCGGCGGAGATTACGGCAAAGGCCGATGGCTGCTGTTTCATGGTACAAGGTCCGGAGGACATGCCGGCTAGATCGCTGCAAGCGCGCTTGTTCGCGCTGCCCGGCATTGTGGATGCTGTGCCGGAAGCCGGTCGCGTCCGGATCGTGCGCAAGCCAGAGCAGACGCACGAGCCGCTGCGGTTGGATGAGACTGAGCTCGATACCGAAAGCGTCGCGGCCCGGTTCGAAGACGCCTTCATGATGCTGTTTTCCGCCGTCGTCGGCGACGCCGAGCGCCAGACGCACACCGGCCAGCCATCCGACCGTCGCAACGGCGATGAAACGGTTGTGCAGGTGCGCGACCTCCTCCGCAAATTCGGGGACTTCACGGCCGTCGACCATGTGAGCTTCAGCGTCCGCAAAGGTGAGGTCTACGGCCTCCTCGGTCCGAATGGCGCGGGGAAAAGCACGACGTTCCGGATGCTCTGCGGCCTGCTTCCGGCCAGCGGCGGCACCTTGATGGTCGCCGGCTCCAATCTGCTGACGGCAGGCGCGAAGGCACGAGAAAAGCTGGGTTATGTCGCGCAGAAATTCTCGCTCTACGGCCAGCTCAGCGTCGACGAAAATCTGGAATTCTTTGCAAGCGCCTATGGCTTACGCGGCCGGCGCAGAAAGGACAGGATCGGCGCTCTGAAGAGCCAGTTCGAACTCGACCAGTTCTCAAAGCTGCCGAGCGGACAGTTGCCAGGCGGATTCAAGCAACGATTGGCGTTGGCCGCCGCGCTGCTGCACGAGCCGGATATTCTCTTCCTGGACGAAGCGACCAGCGGCGCCGATCCGCTGGCACGGCGGCAATTCTGGGGACGGATCACTGCCCTCTCCGAACAGGGCGTCACCATCATCGTGACGACCCATTTTATGGAAGAGGCCGAATATTGCGACCGGATCATCATCCTTGATGCCGGAAGGAACCTGGCCGAGGGCACGCCGGTCGAAATCCGAGCCCACGCGGGAACGCACGGCGAGACGGCAGCGACGATGGAGGAGGCCTTCATTGCGATCGTCGAGAAGGAGCGCCATAGGAAAATGGAGCAGGCGGCATGAACCAGCCCATAGACAGCTCCGGCCAAGGATTGCGCGCAGCCTTGCGCCGCATTCGCGCCCTCATCCGCAAGGAAGCCTGGCAGCTCCTGCGCGATCCGAGCAGCATCGCGATCGGCATCGTCATGCCGGTGGCGCTGCTGATCCTGTTCGGATACGGCATCAATCTCGACGTCAAGAACGTTCCCGTCGCGGTCGTCATGGAAGAAAATTCAGCCGAGGCGCGCGGCCTCGCTTCCGCTTTCGAGCTCTCAAGCTACTTCTCCCCGAAGCCCGTCAAGACGATGGCGGAGGCGGAAAGGATGCTCTTATCCTCCGAAGTGCGGGCGATCCTGCGCATTCCCTCGGATTTCTCGCGGAAGGTTGCTCAAGGCCGTGGCGAGGTTCAGGCCGTCGTCAACGGCAGCGATGCCAATACGGCGCGCATTTCGCTGAGCTATGCCGAAGCGGCCGTCGGCGTCTGGGCCGCCAAGGAAGCCTCGCGCAAAGGGACGGTCGGCGGCAGCGGCGTCACGATCGAATCCCGCCTGTGGTTCAACGAGGCCAACGACAGCAGCTATTTCCTCGTCCCCGGTCTCGTCGTTCTGGTCATGACGTTGATCGGCGCGCTTCTGACCGCCCTCGTCATGGCGCGGGAATGGGAGCGCGGCACATTCGAAGCGCTGTTCGTCACACCTGTTCGCTCGACCGAGATCCTGCTCGGCAAGACCGTTCCCTATTTTCTTCTGGGGCTTGCCGGCCTTGCGCTCTGCGTCGTCGGCAGCCGGCTTCTCTTTGGTGTGCCGCTTCGTGGATCGTTGCTGGTCCTGACCGGCGTATCCATGCTCTATCTTCTCGTCGCGCTGCGACTCGGCCTTGCCATATCCTCGATCACGAAGAGCCAGTTCATTGCCAGCCAGGTCACCGTTCTCGTGACCTTCCTGCCAGCCATGATGCTTTCCGGCTTCATGTTCGATCCGAGGAGCATGCCTTGGGCCGTGCAGATCATCACCTACATCTTCCCCGGCCGATATTTCGTTACCCTGCTGCAAACCTTGTTTCTCGCCGGCAATATCTGGAGCGTCATCCTGCCCAATGCCGCAGTGCTTGCCGGCATGGCGACAGCGCTTTTGGCCCTTGCCGCGCGCATGACCCGCAAGAGGATCGCATAGCCATGTTGATCGCATCGCTTCTGCGCATTCTGACCCTGATCCGCAAGGAACTTCTCGTTATCCTGAAGGACCCGAGAAGCCGGGCAAGCCTTGTCGTGCCGCCGATCCTGCAATGCCTGATCTTCGGCTACGCCGCGACCTACGATCTCAATCATGTTCCCTATGCGCTCGTCGACCAGGACGGGACGACGACATCGAGAAACCTCGTAGCAAAGCTCGAGGGATCAGGCATTTTCGAAAGGGTGGCGACACTGACTCAGACGGGTCAGGCCATCCGCTTGCTCGATACCAAGCAAGCCGTGCTCATCATCGTCATCGAGCGCGATTTCGAACGGCAATTGGAAGCCGGCACCACGGGCACGGTGCAGGTCGTCGCGGATGGCAGGAATTCCAATACCAGCGGCATTGCGCAAGGCTATGCCAACACGATCGTCAGCGACTTCACCTCCGACTGGCTGGGGCAAAAGGGGAGCTCCAACAGCAGCGTGAGGGTCACGACGCGGGCATGGTATAACCCGCAACTGGAGACGCGATGGAGCATGGTCCCTTCGCTCATCGGGACCATCACCATGCTGATGACGATGATGCTGACGGCCATGTCCGTTGCGCGCGAACGCGAGGAAGGCACCTTCGATCAATTGCTTGTCGCACCGTTCACGCCGACCGAAATCATGATCGGCAAGGCCGTTCCCTCGATGATCGTCGGCATTACCCAGGCATCGACGATCCTGCTGGTGGCCTTGTTCTGGTTCCGTATCCCGTTTGCCGGTTCGTTCCTGACGCTCTATCTCGGGCTCAGCCTCTTCCTCGCCGCGGCCATCGGCTTCGGATTGTTTCTGTCCTCCATCGCCGCCAACATGCAGCAGGCGATGATCCTCTGCTTCGTCTTCCTGATGCCGTTCATGCTGCTCTCCGGTCTGATGTCGCCGACCGACAACATGCCGGAAGTCCTGCAATATGCGACGATGATCAATCCGCTGAAATACGCGATCAGCATCACGCGCGGCGTCTATCTCGAAGGTGCCGGCATCGACGCGCTGTTTCCGGATATGCTGGCGCTGGTCGCCATCGCCGCCGCGACGATGCCGGTTGCCGCCTGGATGTTCCGTCACCGCCTGAACTGAACCACATCGCGTTTTTCCGGCGGTCGCTCCGAGGGGATCGGGGGCGGCGAACTCATGCATTGTCTGCCGGGATGCTTCCTGCCGCAGATCCTCGCGCATGCGAGTTGCCTGGAAATGCGGGAAAGCACGCCGTGCTCATCGCCGAAGAATGACAGCCGGCCTATGCGGCCTCTGCCAGTTCAACCCGATTTCTTCCGCTCGCCTTCGCTCGATAGAGTGCCTTATCGGCAGCCTCGAGCACATGCTTGAAATCCGTCGTCGGCTCAAGGGAGCAAGCAATACCGATGCTAACGGTGACATGGACGGCTTCCTGCTCGAACATCAGGCTTGTGCCCTCGATATCCTTGCGAATTTTCTCCGCGACGGCAGCCGCAGCCCTCATATCCGTGTTCGGCAGCAACACGACGATCTCCTCGCCGCCATAGCGGGCCGCAATATCGGTCTTGCGCACGGTTTGCCTGATAACATCGGCCAGCCGCGCGAGAACGGTATCGCCGAAGGAATGGCCCCAACTGTCGTTGATCTTCTTGAAGTGATCGATATCGAGCATGATAATCGAGAAAGGGATGCGCCGCGTACCCGCTTCCTTGCTGCATCGATCGCCTTCGCGCTGCAGCACGCGGCGGTTGGGCAGCCTTGTGAGCGGGTCGAGGCTCGCTTCGTTCTCCAGCGCACGCTGTATGCCGATGCGGTATTGCTCCCGCTGCAGCAGGTCCGACAGCAGCATGACGCCGAGGATATTGACGATCGTCACCGGAAGTGTCGCCGAGATCAGCAGGGCGCGCGCAACCGCCCACGGCAAAAGGAAGACAACCACAATGGATGAGCAGGTCGCCAGGCCGAACAGGGCCGATCGCCTCCATCCCGTGCCGGTCCATTGCCGCGGCAACAGACTGAGCGCATAGCCCGCGGCCGCAACAATCACGATGCCGGCAACGCCGACCACGGCGCCCATGCCGCCCACCATGAACCGAAACAGGGCCATCATCACCGCGGCGACAATGGTTCCCAGAAGGCCACCATAGATCGGCGTAAGAACAAGGAGGATCGACCGGCCATCCTGAATGACACCCGGCATCCATTGGATGGGATCGCCCATGGACAGGATGCCGACCAGCCCGAACAGCAACCCGACGGCCACGGATTTCAAAGCGCCGCGTTCGACGATACGTATGACCCAGGAGTAGGCATAGACGATGATCGCCACCTGGCCGAGGACGCGTATCAGCGAAACCAAATGTGTTTCAGTTTCCATTGCTATTCCCAGTCCTGGCAACGGCCCGCGACGAATGACCTCGCATCGGCATAATCAAAGTCTGTTTGGGATACCATGTGATCTCTGCAAAATGGTTTACCAAGCCTCTCGCTGATAGGCTGTGCGGCAAAAATGTTCGGGCGGGAACGGGCCGTGAAGGTCATCGTCGCAATCAAACTTCTGAAGCAATACGTCTCAATATCGCTGCGTCCGGAATCTGTCATCCAAGCCGCATGCAATCATGCGTCCCTTGAGATCACGGACCCAACGAGGGAAGCGAACCGTGAAAGCTGACGGATCGAGACGTCTACAGCACCGGTCAGAAGGTGAGTCATCAAAGCTGCTCATGACTGCCTTCCCACAGAGCGCCACCAACGGATCCGAATGATCAGCCCTATCTGGCGCCCCGTACGGAACGATCAAGAGCTCTCCGCCAATTTGGCGCTCCCCAAGACGCGCCGCCGGCGAGCTCCCTGACCGACATGGCTGATACCGGCCGCAGCAAACTTCGCCGCGGCACGAATTGACGCATTGCGCTTGCAACAGGCCTGTCCTATGACTGCGGCCTTATCCGCGAATGCGGTGGTGGGGACAAGAATGCGGAAGACAACTTCGCGTATAGGACAGTGGAGCGCGCGCATTCTTTGCGCCGTTGCATTGTTGCTTGTTGGTTTCGCCCATCAGCCGATCGTGGCAACAGCGGACGAAGTATCCCCGATCGAGCTTGCCCAGTACAGGCTTCCGGACGGATCGCTGCCCATCCTCTGCGTCACCTACAAGGATGCCGACGGCAAGGTGCATGGGAAAACCTACGCGCCCGGATGCGAGGCATGCCGGATCGCGTCCGCCGCGATGCTGCCCACGCCTCCGACCGACATTTGCGAGCGCCTTGCCTCCCTGCGCGGAGAAACCGTCGTCGCAAGATCGGAGGCTTTCCACCGCCAGCTTTATCCGCCGAACACCGGACCGAGAGCGCCTCCCCTCCTCGACATCGTTGGCTGAACCGGCGTCGCGGCCTCGCCGTGACGCCCGCCGTCAACGCTGCCGCATCGCGACCCTTTGGTCGCAAGATCTGGGATTGGTGTTCCTGACTGTACTTGCCGAACAAGGCGGGGCCGATTGGTCCGGTTGCCCAAGTGAAGCAAGCTCACCTCAAATGGCGAACCATCGCCACCCCTCCCCAGATCGATCGCGGCAGCCTGCCGATCTTCGGAGGATTTCATGTCTGCCTTTACCGCTGCAGAGCCTGCAGTCGCAGCAACCCATAATGTCTCGCTCTATCGCGCGATCTGGCGCTGGCATTTTTTTGCTGGCCTTCTCGTCATTCCCTTCATGCTCAATCTGGCGATCACCGGTTCGCTCTACCTGTTCAAGGATCAGATTGCCGACACTTTCTATTCGCATCGCTACCTTGTTGCCGAGACCGGCACGATGCTACAGCCACAGCAAATCGCCGATGCGGCACTCGCGGCCTTTCCCGGCACCCGCGCAACCTCCTATCACGAAGCGTCGGCACCGAACCGCTCGGCCTGGGTAACGGTATCCAAGGACGGCCAATCAACCATCGTCTACGTCAACCCTTATGACGGCAGCATTCTGGGAGCGGTCGGCTCGAAGCAGGAATTCGGCTGGGTCGTCAAGCGTATCCACAGCCTCGAATATTTCGGGACATGGACCAATCGCCTCATCGAGATCGTCGCGGGCTTTGCCCTCGTCCTCGTGGTGACCGGCATCTATCTGTGGTGGCCGCGACAGCAGAGCGGCGGCGTGCTCACGGTTCGCGGCAATCCGTCCCGGCGCGTCTTCTGGCGCGACCTGCATGCCGTGACGGGGGCCGTTGCCGGCATCCTCATCTTCTTCCTGGCCTTCAGCGGCATGCCATGGTCCGGCTACTGGGGCGCCAATGTCAATGCCTGGCTGACGGCGAATAATCTCGGAACGCCGGCAGCCGTGTGGGACGATGTGCCGAAATCGGCGAAGGTCACACAGGATATTGTCAGCCGCGCCGGCTGGGTCGTCGAGAATGCGCCCGTTCCGCTCTCTGATATCGCCGCAGCGCAATCCGCAAGGCCGATCGGCCTGAACAAAGCCGTCCACATCATGCACGGCCTGGGCATGGTTGCGGGCTCCGATCTTGCGATCCCATCAGATCCGACGGGCGTCTATACCGCAAGTCACTATTTCGGCGACCTCGGCGAGGAGCGAACGGTCCACATCGATCAATATTCCGGCAAGCCACTCGTCGACATTTCCTATGACCAGTATCCGGCGCTCGGCAAGGCGATCGAATGGGGCATCAACGTCCATCAGGGACAGGAATGGGGGCTTTTGAACCAGCTCCTGATGCTGGCCACGTGTCTGGCCATCATTCTTTGCTGCGTGACGGCTGCGACCATGTGGTGGAAGCGAAGGCCATCGGGCCGTCTCGGCGTGCCGCCGATGCCGCCACAGAAATCGGTCTATATCGGCCTGTGGCTCATCGCCATCATCTTCGGGGTGGCCTTCCCGCTGACGGGAGCCGCCATCGTCGCGATGCTGCTCATCGACCGGTTCCTGGTTCGTTTCGTGCCGCCGCTCCGGCGTTTCTTTTCCTGACGAGATCGGGCGAAGCCCAAAGGCTTCGCCTGCCCACTTCTTTTCCGGATCAAGGATATCGATCATGTGGAAACCGATTTTTGCCCTTGCCGCTTTCGCGCTGGCATTCCTGTCTTCCTCCCTCGCTTCTGCCGACGATGTCAAAATCGGCAATCTCACCATTTCCGCGCCCTATGTTCGCGCCATGGTGCCGGGAGCTCCCGTCGGTGGCGGTTATATGACCATCATGAATACGGGCGGCGCCGACGACCGGCTGGTGGCTGCAAGTTCACCGCGCGCCGCGACAGTCCAGATTCACGAGATGAAGATGGACAAGGAGATCATGATCATGCGCGAGCTTGCCGGCGGCCTGCCGATACCGGCCGGCCAGACCGTCGAACTCAAACCCGGCGGCTATCACCTGATGTTCATGAAGGTTGCCGAGCCCTTCCTTCAGGGCCAGACGGTGAGAGCAACGCTCAAATTCGAAAAAGCCGGCTCTGTCGACGTCGATTTCCCGGTCGGATCGATAGCGGCGAACAAGGAGACGTCCCATGTCAAATAGACGACGTTTCGTTGCAGCCATCGTCGCCCTTACGCTTGTCGCAGGTGCGGGCGCGATCGGCTACGCAACGTTCCTCGTGCTGCCTGAGGTGCAAACCACGGACGGTCCCGGCACAGCCTTCACGCTCACGGACGATCGCGGTGAGCCCATCACCGAAAAGGCCCTGTCGGGCCATCCCTCGCTCGTCTATTTCGGCTACACGCATTGCCCCGACGTTTGCCCGACAACGCTTTACGACATGGCGGGCTGGTTCAAGACGCTCGGACCGCAGGCCGATGGGTTGAAAGCTTATTTCTTTACCGTCGACCCGGAGCGCGACACGCCAGAGATCATGCATAGCTACACGGGCAATTTCACCGACCGCATCACCGGGATCACGGGTGATCCCACCGAAATGCAGAAGGCGATCAAGGGCTGGCGCATCTATGCCAAGAAGGTGCCGAGCCCAGACGGTGGATATACCATGGATCATACCGCCTCCGTGCTGCTCGTCGATGCCGGCGGCAATCTCAGAGGCACCATCGCCTATCAGGAAAACAACGATGTCGCGCTGCAGAAGATCCGAAATCTGCTGCGGCAGGATTAATTCCGTGGCGCATAAGCACCACTGGGAAATGGAAATTCCGTCCGGCTCTGCCCGTAACGGATATCGGCGATCGAGCGATCGCCATCACACGACCCGCAGACCGTCCGCGGATCATCAACAGGATGAGGAAACCAAATGCCCCCGATCAAGAAATTGCTCCTCGCTGCCGGCGTCATCAGCATCGCCTTTGCCGGCCAGGCCATGGCACACGCCCATCTGAAGTCGGCCATTCCGGCAGCCGACGGCACAGTCAAGACCGCACCATCCGAACTCGACCTAACCTTGTCGGAAGGCCTCAATTTGAAATTCAGCGGCGTCAAGGTCACCGGCCCCAACAAGGCGAGCGTAAAGACCGGAGAAGGCATGCTGATGAACAGCGGCACCACGCTGATGGTGCCCTTGACCGACAAATTGCCGGCCGGCAAGTACACGGTCGAATGGCATGCGCTCTCTGCGGACGGCCACAAAACCAACGGGAGCTACAGTTTCACCATTGCGCCTTGACCGGTCCGAAGGCTGCCCGCAATTGCGCGGACACCATTCGGCCCTTCCATTTCCGGCTCAAGCCGAGCCGGAAATGCAGCCCTGCAGGAAGATCGCCGCACATTCGGTCGCGCGGGTTCTTATTTCCTCGTCGTCAGGAGCCTCGCTGGCAGCGCGATAAGGGAGCGATTAGAATTGCCAATATCCCCCTCGCGGCCGGCTTCCTCAGGGGCATGATGACCATGGAGCCGCAGCGGGCTGTCATGCTACTTCGCGGCCTGCAGGGATTTGCCGGCGGCGTGCTGATCCCGATGGCTTTCACCATGGTGCTGATGAAGCTTCCGAAGCCGCAGCAGCCCTTGAGGCTGGCGATCTTCGCGCTGTCGGTCACCTTCGCTCCGGCTATCGGCCCGACGATCGGCGGTTATCCGACCGAGAATTACGGCTGGCAGACGATTTTCTTCATCAATGCCGGCTTGAGCGCCATCATGGTCGTGGCACTTGCCCTGACGCTGGACAAACAGCCCATGCAGCTGAAATTGCTGCGCGAAGGCGACTGGGCCGGTATCGTGACGATGGCGATCGGCCTCTCCGCCCTGCAAACCGTGCTTGAAGAAGGCAACAAGGACGACTGGTTCTCCTCGCCCTTCATCGTCAGGCTCAGCATCGTCGCGGCCGTGTTCCTGACGCTCTTCATTATCATCGAATTGAAGGTTTCGAAGCCGCTGGTGAAATTGCGGCTGCTGAAGCAAAGGAATTTCGGGCTGGGCGTGCTTGCCAATATTCTCGTCGGTGTCGCGCTGTTCGGGACAGTCTACATCCTGCCGCGATATCTCGGCCAGGTGCAGAAGTACAATGCCGAGCAGATCGACAACGTCCTTGCATCGACGGGCTTGCCGCAGCTGCTGTTGATCCCCCTTGTTCCACTCATGATGAAGCGGGTGGATGTGCGCTGGCTTGCCTTCTTCGGCATTGCGGTCTTTGCGCTCAGCTGCTTCATGAACGTCACGCTTTCCGCCGATAATGCCGGAGACCAGTTCTTCATTCCGAACATCGTTCGCGCCATCGGCCAGGCCTTTGTCATCACGCCCGTGACCGCGATCACGACAGCAGGATTGCTTCGGCGGACGCTGCCGCGGCCTCGGGCCTGACGAACATGCTGCACAACCTCGGCGGCGCCGTGGGCGCTGCCTCGCTTGGGACCATCCTGACCAAACGCGAACAGTTCCACTCCAACATCATCGGCCAATCCGTAACCCTTGCCCGTGACGAGGTTCGTGAGCGGATCGACCAGATGACCGGCTACCTCCTGTCGCATGGAGTTTCGGACCATCAGGCAGCCCAGCAGAAGGCGATCATCGCCCTCGGCCAGATTATCAAGAGACAGGCGCTGATCATGGGCTTCAGCGACAATATTTTATACATCGAACACCTATGCAGACATAGAGAAAATTACACTAAATAAACACCACAGCATCAAGTTAAGGAAGTAACTATACTCGCCCTCTCACTCTCGACTTGCGACTGATCTCACTTACGGTAGGTCGATGGATTGATGCCGTGACGTTGCAGACGGGCATAGAGACTTCGGCGCGGCAGTTTGAGCGCCTGCGCAACCTGGGAAATATCCCCCTCATATCTCTCCAGCGCGGCCCGCAGAATGTTTGCCTCGAAGTGATCCATCTGATCGGAGAGGCCGAGCTCCACGGAAGGTTGGCTGCGAGCGGAGGCAAGGCCAAGCGCCACTTGGGTCGCATAATTGCGCAGCTCCCGGACATTGCCCAGCCAATCGTCGGTTAAAAATCGCGCCTCCATCGCGGCATCGATGGGCGGACGCGGCACGCCGTGCAGGCGGGCGGCCTCGTCGAGGAAGGCGCTGAACAACAGGCCGATATCAGCGCGTCGCTCCCGCAGGGGCGGAATACGGATCCGCACGGTTTCCAATCGATATAGCAGATCGGCGCGAACGCGGTTTTCAGCCACCGAGCCATGCGGATCGTTCTTCGTCGCAGCGACAATGCGAAGATCGACAGGGGTCGACTCGCCGCTCACCGAAGGCAGCTCGCGTTCCTCGGCAACGCGCAGAAGCCGTCCCTGCAGCATGGGTGACATGCTGTCGATCTCGTCGAGAAACAGCGTGCCGCGATCTGCCTCGGCAATGCGTCCGCGCCGGACGCGGTTTCCGAACAGGACCTCGTCGGCGATCGCGTCCGGCAAGGAGGCACAATCGACCGAGACGAAGCTGCGCGCACGCCGCCTGCTCCAGCGATGGATGAGCCGAGCCACGAGTTCCTTGCCGGTCCCCGTTTCGCCTTCGATCAAAACATCCACGTCGGCATTTGCGACCTGGCGGATCGTCTCGCGCAACCGTGCCATGACCGCCGTCTGGCCGAGAAGCGGCGCTGCGTCCTCCGCCTCTGCGGCTGCTTGTCGCAAACGCCGGTTTTCCAGCACCAGGCGGCGCGTCTCCAGCGCCCGGCGCACGGATGCGATCAGGTGATCGGTGGCAAAGGGCTTGGCAATGAAATCGTAGGCGCCCTGTTTCAGCGCGCCGACCGCCATGGCGATATCGCCGTGGCCGGTCATCAGGATAACGGGCAAATCCGGATCACGCGCCAGCACGGCCTCCAGCAGATCGTGCCCATCAATGCGCGGCAGGCGGATATCGCTGACGATCACACCGGGCAATGCGGTTGCAAGACTTGCCAACGCAGATTGCCCGTCACCATGTGTCTCCACGTCGAAGCCTGCTATGGCGAAAGAATCGGCGAGTGCGGCATTGAAGGGGCCGTCATCCTCGACCAGAAGAATTTTCTGCGACGCTTCCAGAGTCATGCTCGCCTCATCGTCATTATGAAAGCCGCGCCACCGAGCGGCGAAGGGCCGATGGTCAACGATCCGCCGAGATCGTTCATGATGTCCTGCGCAATCCCGAGCCCGAGACCAAGCCCATCGGGCTTGCCGGTAACGAACGGACGGAATATCTCCTTGGCCAATGCCGGATCGATGCCGGGGCCATTATCGGCGACGGTCAGTTTCACCATATCCTTTCCGGCGGCGTCCACGAGCAGCGCAACATGCGGATCCTTGATACCGGCAACCGCATCGATAGCGTTCTGCAGCAGATTGACGATGACCTGCTCCAGCCGCACCCGCTCGGCAAGCACATGCGGCAGCCCTTTCGCCGGCAGATCCAGCCGCACGCCGGCTTTGCGAAATCGATTCCCCACCAGCAGCAAGGCGCCCGCGATGATGGCATCGAGCGGTTCCGCTGCTGCTGCGCGCCGCCCCCTGCGCGAAAACCGTCGCATCTCCTGCGTAATCGTCCCGATACGCGCCGTCACCTCGACCGCGGCATCGAGATTGGCGCCAACGCGATCGAGACGATTGGCCGCGAGATGGTGACGCGCATTCTCGGCAAGGGTGCGGATGGTCGCGACAGGCTGATTGATCTCATGCATCAACCCCGCCGTGATCGAACCGACGGAAGCAAGCCGGTTCGCCTGGGCAAGTTCCTCCCGTGCATCGCGATATCGATCCTCGGCGCGCGCACGTTCAGCCATCTCCTCGTGCAGTTCGGCCGTGCGTGCGGCGACGGCCTCCTCAAGCGCTCGCCGATCAGCCGCTGCCCTGACCGCCCGGGTCATCCGCCACCAGATCGCAGCAGCAACGACGGCCAAACCGACGATGACGGGTAAAGCCAGCAGCCAGACGCGCGCCTGTGCCTCCTGCAGCGCCGCGCGGGTGTCGAGAAGATGCAGGAGACGCAAATGTGTCCCGCCCACCGGCTGCTCGGCAGCGATCATGATCCGACCTCGTGGACCGCGTATGCGACCGGCATCCTCGGCGAGATAATTTCCCTGCCCAAGGGCGGCGTCGCGATATCGACCGCTTGCGGCGATGCCGTCGCGAACCTCGGGCGACAGAGGTACAAGCGTCGTCAGCACCTGTGACGGCTCGGACGCGGCGAGAATGATCTGATGCTCGTCGACCACAAACGTTTTTCCTGGGTCGTTGGCCCAAATCCGCGATACCGCATCGAACTCGAATTTGACGACCACGACTCCCGTGGGAGCCGCGGCATCGCCGACCCTGCGGGCCAGAAACAGGCCCGGCCGGCCGCTTATGGCTCCAGCGCCGTAATATTCCGCCGTGCCGTCTTTCAGCGCCTCGGAAAAATAGGGGCGGAAGCTGAAGTTCTTGCCAACGAAACTATCTTCGGTCCCCGCATTCGACGCGGAAATGACAAGCCCCTTCTGATCGACGAGATAAATAATATAGGCGCCGGTTTCCCGCGCCAGGAAACCGAGCTTTTCATCAAGCCGCCGGGCAGCATCCGTCGTGGGGCTAGCAAGCGCCTCGCCGAGATCGCGATATTCGCCGAGCACAATTGGAAGAAGCCGGAACCGCGCCAGCTCACTGTCAAGCAGGCGAATGTGCTGGACCGCGAGCCCGTTCGCCTCCGCATCCAGCCGCCTAAGCGCATCCTGACGCGCCAGCAAAAGGGCCGAACACCAAATGGCCGCGGCAGCGGCCAAACTGGCCACCACCAACAGCACAATTCGCTTCAGACTCGATCCCCTCATATGTGCAGAATATTGCACAAACTCCGAAATAGTCATGCAAAATCTTGCGCACCACATCCCCACAATCGGCAGTACGTCCGAGGAAAAGTGAGTTATATCAATAGAATATCCTGAACTCTCTTAAATCTCGCAGCTCGCGACTTTCTCACTTATCAATAGGATTACTGGGAGAGTGGACCTTCAATACGCAGAACAGTCGGCTGCTGGGTCGGGCAATGGCATTGCCGATACCGCCTGAATGCCGACCGCCAGCCGCCGAAATTCATAGGGCTCTCCTGACAAACTGTCGTTTGCTGCGTCATCGCCGCGTAACGGCGATCCGAAGTGAGAACGGGAGGAGAGGAACAATGCTGAATACATTAGAAGATACCATCACGACGACGGCGGCGACGGAAGCAGCCGCGCGGCGTCAACGCCTGAAATCGATCATCGGCGGTTCCACCGGCAATCTGGTCGAATGGTTCGACTGGTATGTCTATGCGGCATTCGCGCTCTACTTCGCGCCGCATTTCTTCCCCGCCGGCGACCAGACGGCGCAACTGTTGAATTCGGCGGCTGTCTTTGCCGTCGGCTTCGTCATGCGGCCGATCGGCGCCTGGATCATGGGGCTCTACGCCGACCGCAAGGGCCGCAAAGCCGGCCTCGCCCTTTCGGTGACGCTGATGTGTGCGGGGTCGCTAATCATCGCGCTGACGCCGGGATATGAGACCATCGGCGTGCTGGCACCGGCACTCCTCGTTCTCGCCCGTCTGATGCAGGGTCTATCCGTCGGTGGCGAGTATGGCGCCTCGGCCACCTACCTCTCCGAGATGGCCGGCCGCCAGCGTCGCGGCTTCTTCTCGTCCTTTCAGTATGTCACGCTGATCTCGGGCCAGCTTCTTGCCATCGCCCTGTTGATCCTGTTGCAGGCCGCGATGACGACGGAAGCGCTGAATGCCTGGGGATGGCGCATTCCCTTCTTCATGGGAGCAGCGCTTGCAGTCGTGGTCTTCTGGCTGCGCCGCGGCCTGGCAGAAACCGAAAGCTTCAAAAATGTACGCGCAAGCGAGACACAAAAATCCGGCTTCTGGATGCTTATCACCCGGCACCCCAAGGAAACCGCGCTCGTCATGCTGCTAACGGCTGGGGGAACGCTCGCCTTCTACGCCTATTCGATCTACATGCAGAAATTCCTGGTCAACACCTCGGGGTTCAGCCGGGAAACGTCAAGCGAGATAAACGCAATCACGCTGTTCATTTTCATGCTGCTGCAGCCGATTGCAGGTGGTCTCTCCGACAAGATCGGCCGCAAGCCGCTGATGATCGGTTTCGGTCTCTGCGGTGTGCTGTTTACCTATCCGATCTTCTCGGCGCTCGAAACCACGAAGGATCCATTCCTCGCCGGGCTGCTCGTCATGGGAGCACTGGTCATCGTCACCGGCTACACATCGATCAATGCCGTCGTGAAGGCGGAACTGTTTCCTGCTCATATCAGAGCTCTCGGCGTCGCGTTACCCTATGCTCTTGCCAATACGCTATTCGGCGGCACAGCCGAATTCGTGGCGCTGAAATTCAAGAGCAGCGGCTGGGAACAGGGTTTCTATTGGTACGTGACCGCGATGATCGGCATTTCGCTCATCGTCTATCTCTTCATGCGGGATACGGCCAGAGACAGCGCCATTCAGGAAGATTGAAATAGCCGGCGCGGCGGAACGGTTCCTGCCGACACAAGCTCAACCGAACTGGAAGGGCGGGACCATGATGTTCCGCCTGGAGCTTTTAACACTCCACGGCATTTTCTGACTGCTTCGCCACCTAGGGCAATTCCAGGAAAAGTGCGTAGCGGTTTTCCGTCCGGAATTACGAGACAACAAAGAGATAGAGCGGTTCGGAGGTTCCGTGAAGAGCTGAACCGTTCTAGGCCGTTTTCAACCTGACAAGCGGGTGGGGTTCGACCTTCGTCGGCCGCAACCGTCAATGTACCAGCGTACGGCCTTTCTTGCGCCCGTTCAGCAGGTGAATGAAGGTAATCCCCTGCTCCAGCAGCAGTTCGGCCGCTTTCAGATCGTCTGGGCCAAGATCGGACGAACAGCCGCGCAGATTACATGCCAGGAACAGCGAATTGGTGACGGCGAGCGCATCGCCATCCTCCTCGGCCTCTTCGGCGGTGGCTTGCAGTACGTCCGCGACGGCCGCCATAAGATCGGCGCGCTCCTGCAAGTTCATTTCGCCAAGACTTTTCGTGATCTCACTCATGACTTCTCCTTGGCGCGCCCGACCATTCACGACATCCGTCAGGATCGGCGCGGCTCGCAACTTGGAATGATTGAAATGCGGTTGGTAAGTGAAATATGGCAATGAAAGCCGGGGCCGGCAAGGCATGGCTTCCATGTTGGAAACGCATGGCATTGCGGTTGGTTCAAAATGGGTGGGATGGCGATCGCAAGATCTAGCCCGGAGCTCCGTTTATGGCTCGTCGAACTTCAAAGTCGCGCTATCCGGCCGTGATCCGGATGCAATCTTTCAAGCCGGAGACGTAAGTCAACTCTTTCCAAACCGAGCGCCTGGGATCGATCGACCGATTCCAGGCGCAGGACGTCTTCGTTGCCGCCACTCAGTGCGGACGGCGGATAGCTCGCACTTTGCCGCTGCCGCCGCCACCGGCATAGAAACGGTCCTTGCCATCGGATTCCAGCCCCGAGACGCCGGTACCCTCCGGCATTTCGAGCCGCTCCAAAACTTCGCCGGTCACCGGATCGACGCGGCGGACATCGCTTTCGTCGCCCTCCCAGGTGCCGTGCCATAGCTCGCCATCCACCCATGTCACGCCGGTGACGATACGGTTGGATTCGATGGTTCGGCGGACGGCGCCGGTCTCCGGGTCTATCTCGTAGATCTTGCGGCCGCGATGCTGCCCAACCCAGAGACTGCCGTCGCTCCAGGCAAGACCTGAATCACCGCCATTGCCCGGTGCGGGAATGGTGGAGAGAATATTGCCCGTTCCAGGATCGACCTTATGAATCTTGTCCTCGGCGATCTGATAGAGATGGTGCCCATCGAAAGCGGTGCCAGCGTGCGAGGCGACGTCGATCGTGCGCACCTGCTCTCCGCTTTCCGGGTTCAGGGCATGCAGCTTGTCGCCGGAGGCGAACCAGACGTGCTGCCCGTCGAAAGTGACGCCGTTTACACGCGGCGCATTGTCGAAGGGGCCGTATTCGCGAATGATTTCCGCTTGGGATTTCTTCATGGATGCATCCTCCAGTCAGGATTGATTGAGTGTCGATGATGCAAAAGCTTAGTCGCTCGGCAGCGGTCCCGGGAGTAACAATGTTGACGGGAAGTCAAGAACCGGCGGCATCATCCAGCGGCGAGCCCGGCCGTTGCCGACGCCCTGCACCATCCCATCCGCCGCAAGTGCGTCGAGCGCGCGCTGCACCGTGCGCGGACTTATCGCGAGCGCAATCGATAGCGCCGAACTTGACCAGGATTCTCCATCCGACAGCAGGGCAAGCAGCGAGGCATTCTCGACTTCGACAGGCGGCACCAGCACCACGACATCTCGCTTTCCTCGCGGAGTCAGCGCGAAACCGTGCTGTGTCGCATTGATATCGGCAAGCGGCTCCAGGGCGGCGCGAAGCCTGCCAATCTCAACCCTTAGTCTGGCCCGATGGGATTCGTCGGCGTGACGGGCGCGAAATGCCCGGGAAAGCAGCAGCTCCCGGGGCGCATCGTCGGGTGCCGCCTCGGCCAGCGTGCGTGCCAGGGCAAAGAGCACCGGCCGGCTCGCAAGCGAGATGATGTCTCCACCACTGCGCACGACATTGCGGCAGGCATCGACAACCAAGGTATCGGACGCCAGAAGCGTCTCGACTTCGTCGAGCGACAACAGCTTTTCCCGCCCCTGCGCAAGCAGGCGTGCCGCCGGCTCATCGAGCGCGCGCGCCGCATCGCGGACCTCGACCATAAGCGCGGGGATTCCCGCTTTGCCGGCCGCATCCTCGGCGCGCGCCAGAGCGGCGCGTGCCGGCTGAATGCGCAGGCGGCGGATGGCGATGCCGGCAACCGCCAGTTCATGGCTTGCCTTTGCGGCGGGTGGCAGGGGCGACGGATCGAGTTTCGCGAGCAGCCGTTCTGCCTCGTCCAGATGACCGACCAGCAGCAGACGCCGTAGCTGCAGATTACGGGCATGGGCGGCGTTGATTTGATCGCCATGTTTTTCGAGAGCGGCCCGTGCCGTCTCCAGCGCTTTCTCGGGCCAGCCGAGGTCGCGCGAGACAAGGGCGATCTCCGCTTCGGCCACGATGCAGCGAGCACGGGCAACCGCCTCGCGCGGGCCGAAGGCGCGCGCGGCACTCTTCAGCAACATCTTCGCGCGGGCAAGGTCGC
Organism: Rhizobium sp. AB2/73; assembly: GCF_020871915.1. NCBI lineage: Bacteria > Pseudomonadati > Pseudomonadota > Alphaproteobacteria > Hyphomicrobiales > Rhizobiaceae > Rhizobium > Rhizobium sp. AB2/73. Next base: position 1,311,850 of record NZ_CP067072.1, read on the forward strand.
CCAGCTGCGCCATTGCGATGCCGCGCAGGGCCAGCGCCGGGGCGTCATCGCGCAGCGCGACGCGCTTCAGCGCGCCCAGGACGTCGCCTGACGCAAGCGCCTGGGCAGCCGCGACGATCAGCGAGTCCATCGAAATCCCGTCACACTTGTAACTCCCACCCCTTACGCCCCTAGCGGTAAGTTATCGCATATCGGCTGGCAAGATGCAGCGCCGACAAGGACAGACCTGACACAAAGAGGAGATGAACCATGACGACGCATAGGACAGGAACGCGCAAGGAATGGCTTTCGGCACGGCTTTCCCTGCTGGAGCAAGAAAAAGAGCTGACCCGGCGCAGCGACGAAATTGCTGCACACCGCCAGGAATTGCCCTGGGTGAAGGTGGAAAAAGACTATCGGCTTGAGACCGACCAGGGTGTCGTTCCGCTCTCGGGCCTCTTCAAGGGGCGCTCGCAGCTTCTCGTGTATCATTTCATGTTCGGACCGGACTACACGGCCGGCTGCCCATCCTGCTCGTCGATCGCAGACGGCTTCAACGGCATCGCAGTTCACCTCGAAAATCATGATGTCGCCTTTTCGGCGATCTCCCGTGCACCCCTCATGAAATTGCAGGAATTCAAGCGGCGCATGGGCTGGACTTTCGATTGGGCTTCTTCCGCCAACAGCGATTTCAACCATGATTTCAATGTCTGGTTCACGCCAGAGGAACAGCGCGACGGCGGCATCGAATATAATTATCGCCGCGAGCCGCCAATACCCGACGCTCAGGTGGGCAAGACGATGCAGCAATGGGAGCTGCGCGGCAGCGAAGGCCCGGTCGAACTAATGGCGTCAATGACGGGCACGGATGTCCCGACCTACACGCGCGACCGGCCTGGCGTCAGTGCCTTCGCGATGCAGGACGGCGCGATCTATCATACCTATTCGTCCTATGCCCGCGGGCTCGACGGGCTCTGGGGCATGTACCAATGGCTCGACCGCGCGCCGCTCGGGCGCAACGAGACCGGCGTGTGGTGGCGGCACCATGACCGCTACGGAGCCAACTGATGTCCGTCTCGTCCGAAATCGGTGAGAGGGGCGGCCGCACCGCCCCTACCCTGCCCGTCATTGCCGGCCGGCTGCTGGCTTTGGCCGCCGCGCCGAGCTTCGCCCTGATGACCGTGCTATCCGCTTATGCTTCAGCCGGCGACATGATCTGTTCCACACAGGGCAGCTCGATGCTCGGCGGGATGGTGCCGATGTATCTGCTCATGACCTTCTTCCATTGCGGTCCCTGGCTGAAGCTGCTTGCGAAAGATGGAAATGGTGCGCGTATGTCGGGCTAGAGGCTCGACCGAACTAGGCGAGATTCTTGAGATAGAGCGAAAGCAGCTGGGTCTGGGATGAAATGCCGAGCTTGCGATAGACGTTCCGGCGGTGAACCTTCACCGTCCCCGTCGAGATATTGAGCTTCAGGCCGATCGATTCCGACGAATGCCCCTGTAAAACGAGCTCGACGATGGCAGCCTCCCGGCTCGTCAGATTGAGATCCCGCCAGACGGCTTCCGCTGGCGGGACGGTCTCGTTCTCACCCTTCCTGCGCCGTCCCCTGCTGCCCGCCGCCAATTGCGCATCGAAGCGCGAGGCGAGGCCGGACCAATAGTATCTCACCATGTTTGCGACCAGCGGCTCGACCTTCTTCAGCGTCGCAAATTCCGCAGGCGGAAAAACCCCGGTCCTCTCGCGTCGCATCAATGAGAGGACGATCGTAATGTCGTCGTCGGCGTTGACGAAGAAGCCGATCTCCTCGGCCAAGCCGGTCTGAACATAATAGGTTCGGTAGTACTCGCTGGAAAAGAAGCGATCCGGTGCCAGCTCCCGCATCCTGAGCACGCCTTCGCGGCGGCTGCGCGCCGTGTGGTAGAAGGGATCCAGCAGATAGGGACCGGCTTGATAGAGCGTGACGAAGACGACGTGTTCCCCGGGATCGAAAGTGCTGTAGAGATCGATCGGCCGTTCCTTGCCGCGATAGGCGAAAACGACCACATAGTCGAACCGCACCAGCGCCGCCATCATCTGACGGAACGTCTCGCCGAATTCGGCATCCGTCATCGACGATCGGCCGATCGTGGCGTTGAAGGCGGCAAACAGCCCTTCAAGGTCGGTGCTCATGTGACGGATCCCCTCTGCCGCCCTGCGCATTTGAGCGCAATCCCTATATACACCTCCCACGAAGCAATTGGCACGAAAATACCTCTTTCGGGGTATATACCTCGCGAGAAGCTCGGGCTTACTCTTTCCTTAACGACGGTGGCAATAAGGCAGATCAAGACTGCCGACCAACCGCAGGGAACAGACGTGGCATCCGCTTCAACGAACGATATCGAATTCCGTTCGGTCACAAAGAGCTATGGCGCCGTGACCGCCGTGACGGACATCAATCTTAATGTGCCCAAAGGCGCATTCCTGGCGCTTCTTGGGCCTTCCGGTTGCGGCAAGACGACGTGCCTGCGCATGATCGGCGGCTTTGAACAGCCGAGCGAAGGCACGGTGCTGATCGACGGACGCGAGATGAACGGCGTGCCCGCCTACCGACGCCCGGTCAACATGGTGTTCCAGCACTATGCGCTGTTTCCGCATTTCAACGTCGCCCAGAATGTCGCCTATGGGCTAAAGCAGATGCGACCGAAGATCGGCGGTGCCGAAATCGACCGGCGCGTTGCCGAAGCGCTCGAGATGGTGCGCCTCGGCGGCTTCGCCAAGCGCCGCATCCATGAAATGTCGGGCGGCCAGCAACAACGCGTGGCGCTGGCGCGCGCCATCGTCAACCGTCCCTCCGTGCTCCTGCTCGACGAACCGCTGGCGGCCCTCGACAAGAAACTGCGCTCGGCCATGCAGATCGAGCTTCAGACGCTGCAGCGCGAGCTCGGCATTACCTTCGTTCTTGTCACCCACGACCAGGAGGAAGCGCTGTCGATGGCCGATATCGTCTGCGTCATGAGCGCAGGGCGCATTCGCCAGCTTGGCGCGCCGCAGGAAGTCTATGATCGCCCGGCCGATCTCTTCGTCGCCGATTTCGTCGGCAAGACCAATCGCATCGAGGCGACGATGGAAGCCGATGGCGAAACGCTTCGCCTCGCGGATGGTTCGGCGCTTCCGTCTGGCAAGCGCCTCGCACCGGGCGCGGCAATTGCGGCCCTGCGCCCGGAGGCGATCCATCTCAGCCGCGACATGGCTACATCCGGCATGTCCTTCAAGGGCACGGTGACGCATCGCATCTTCCTGGGCTCGTCAGCCGAATACGCAGTCACCGTCCCCGGTCTCGGCGATTTCCTGATCACGTCGGATCGCCGCAGCATGAACGACAGCGATCTCGTGGGTCCGGGCGAAGAGGTCTTCCTCGGCTTCGACCCCACAGCCCTCCATGTCTTTCCAGCATCGAATGCATAAGCCAAAACAAGGGAACAGCATCATGAGCAAGGATTACAAAGACAATCTTCCGATTTCAGCCGAAGGCTTCATGGACGAATTCATGCGCCTGAAGCGCGGCTCTATCAGCCGTCGTCACTTTCTGAATATCACCGGCCTCGGCCTTGCAACGGCGGTCCTGTCGCGCGTCCCCGGCGCGCTGTCGACACCCGCCTATGCTGCAGGCGAACTCGGCACGCAGATGTCGATCGCGACTTGGCCGAACTATCACGACCCTGCAACCTTCGAGAATTTCAAGGCCGCAACCGGCGTTGCCGTCGAGGTCAACGTATTCGGCTCGAACGAGGAAATGCTCGCCAAACTGCAGGCAGGCGCCTCCGGCTGGTCTCTTTACGTACCGACGAACTACACGATTTCGACCTATCACAAGCTCGGCCTCATCGAGGAACTCGATCTGTCGAAGATCCCGAACTTCAGCCAGGCAACGGAAAGCCCGCGCTTTACCAAGGAAGGACAGATCGACGGCAAGACCTATGCCGTGCCGAAGAACTGGGGCACGACAGGCTTCTCGGTCAACACCAAGAAGATAAAGACCAAGCTTTCGAGTTGGAAGGATTTCTTCGAGATCGCCCAGACCGAGGCCGACGGCCGCGCCATGGTCCACGACTATCAGCTGACCACCATCGGCAGCGCACTTGTTTCCCTCGGCTACGATTTCAACTCGATCAAACCGGAAGAGCTTGCCAAGGCCGAGGAGCTGCTGATCAAGGTCAAGCCGCATCTCTTTGCCATCAACTCCGACTATCAGCCGTCGATGCGTTCGACCGATGCCTGGCTGACCATGTGCTGGACCAATGATGGCGCGCAGCTGAACCGCGACATGCCCGAGCTTGAATATGTGCTCGGCAAGGATGGCGGCGAGATCTGGACCGACTATTACGCGATCCCGAAGGATGCACCCAACAAGGCGGCAGGCTATGCCTTGCTCAACTATCTGATGGACCCGAAGAATGCGGTGAAGGAGCACATCGCCAACGGCGCGCCGACCACCGACAGTCGTGTGATCGAGCTCCTGCCGAAGGAAATCACCTCGAACAAGATCGTCTATCCGGATGAAGCCTCGCTGACGCCGCTCGAATTCGGTGCCGCCGTCACGCTTACCGATCCGAGCCGCGCCGAACTGATGGCACGCTTCAAGTCGGCTTGATCACTTTTCTTCGACTCGATCCCTTGCGCCATGACCGCGGTAAGGGATCGGCTTCCTTCCCAGCACCGGCGGACAAAGAACCTCTCGATGCCCCTTAACCCAGCCACCAAACGGCGCCTCGTCACCGCTGCCCTCGTCGGGCCGGCAAGCATCTGGCTGTTCGTCTTCCTGGTGCTGCCCTTCATCGCCATCATCGTCTTCGCCTTTGGTGAGCGTGCACCCGAAGGTGGCTATCAGGCAGCTTTCACCTTCGCGCAATTCGCCAATCTTGGCTCGCGGTCGGCAGCTTTCATCAATACGTTGATCCTTGCGCCGATTGGTGCGGCTGCCTGCCTGCTCGTTGCCTATCCGGTGGCCTATTATCTGGCCGTCAAGGCGAGCCCGCAACGCCGCCTGCTGCTCGTTTCACTGGTCGTCGTTCCCTTTTGGACGAGCTTGCTCGTGCGCACATACGCCTGGATGTATCTGCTCGGCGCACGCGGCATACCGCATCTGCTGGAATTCCTGGGCATAGAGAATGTCCGGCTCATCAACACGCCCGGTGCCGTGCTGCTCGGCATCGTCTATGGCTATCTGCCGCTGATGATCATGCCGATCTATGTCAGCCTGGAAAAGCTCGACCGCCGACTGCTCGAGGCATCCGCCGATCTCGGCGCCAAGCCTATATCGACCTTCTTCGGCATCACGCTGCCGCTATCCTTGCCCGGCGTCATGACGGGCGTTGCTCTGGTGACGATCCTCTTGCTCGGCGAATATCTGATCCCGCAGCTGCTTGGCGGCGGCAAGGTGTTCTTCATCGGCAATGCGCTTGTCGATCTCTTCCTTCAGTCGCGCAACTGGCCGTTCGGATCGGCGATCGCCGTAACGCTCGTTGCCGTCGTCGTCATCGTGCTGCTGGTTGCCATGCGGATTGCCTGGCGCGTTGCCGGTACCCGTCAGGTGGATCTCGTCTGATGCGCGCGCTCGTTACTTTCGTCTATCTGTTCCTCTATACGCCCATCGCGCTCGTCGTCCTGTTCTCCTTCAACGCCGGCCGCAATGCCAGCGAATTCACTGGCTTTTCGACGCAATGGTACGGACGGGCGCTGTCCAATACCTTCCTGATGGAAGCGCTGCGCAATAGCCTCATCATCGCCTTCACCAGCGCAGCACTTGCGGCGATCTTCGGCACGATGGCAGCAATCGGCCTGGAGCGGCTCGGTCCTCGCGCCCGCGCCGTCTTCGACGGGCTCTTTGCCGCCGCGATCGTCGTTCCTGGTGTCGTCATCGGCATTGCGACGCTGGTGGCACTGGTCGAGGTCTTCGGCATCATCAACCCATTGATCGCGGCCGTCTGGCCTGGCGATCAGCCTCCGAAATTCGCGCTCGGCTATGGCTCGATTATCGCGGCACACGGCCTCTTCACCATGGCGCTGGTGACGATGATCGTGAAGGCGCGCATTGCAAGCCTTGGCCGTGACATCGTCGAAGCCTCCAGCGACCTCTACGCCACGCCGCTGACCACGTTCCGGCAGATTGTGTTGCCGCAGATCATGCCGTCGATTCTCGCCGGCTTCCTGCTCGCCTTCACCTTCTCCTTCGACGATTTCATCATCGCCTTCTTCGTCGCGGGATCGAACACGACGCTGCCGATCTATGTCTTCGCGTCGATCCGCCGCGGCGTCACGCCGGAGATCAACGCGATCGCGACCATGGTGCTGATCGCATCGCTCTTCCTCATTCTCATCGCGCGTTTCCTGATGCGCGAAAAGACAACGACAAACTGACCAGGGAAACATCATGATACTCAAGGATCGGGTCGCAATCGTCACCGGAGCCGGCTCCGGCATCGGCCGCGCCGGCGCGTTGATCATGGCGCGGGAAGGCGCGCATGTGGTCGTCGCCGATATCGACTTGGCAAATGGCGAGGAGACCGTGCGCCAGATTACCGGGGCGGGTGGCAGCGCCGAAAGCCTGGTCGTCGACGTCATGGACGATCAGGCGCTTGAGGCCGGCGTCGCAAAGATCGCCGCGCGGCATGGCCGCATCGACATCCTGCATAATCACGCAGGCGCTCAGGTTGCAGGCAATCTGGAAGAGGTCGCGGTTTCCGGTTTCGACGCATCCTGGAACCTGAATGTCCGGGCGCATTTCATGGCTTCACGCTTCGTCATGCCGGTCATGAAGAAGGCCGGCAAGGGTGTCATTCTCAACACCTCGTCATCATCAGGCGTTCTTTATGACCGCGAGATGATCGCCTATACCACCTCCAAGCACGCGGTCATCGCCATGACCCGCCAGATGGCCGGCGACTATGCCCGGTGCGGCATCCGCGTCAACGCGCTCTGCCCCGGCTGGGTCGACACGCCGTTCAACGCGCCGTTCATCACGCAGATGGGCGGACGCAGCGCCATTGAAGATTACATCGCCGAGAAAGTGCCGCTCGGACGATGGGCCGATGTGTCGGAAATCGCCGAACCGATCCTCTTTCTCGTTTCCGACCGCTCCTCCTACATGACGGGACAAATCCTCGTCGTCGATGGCGGTGAAACGGTCGTTTAGGCTTACGGACGAAAACTTCGCAGCGATGCGTGAAATCAGTGCACCGTCATTCCTCTCAAAGCCAATCCGGCAACCCCGCCACAACGCGCCCGACGACAGCCGCCTCGACACAATCGGCAAGGCTGCCAAAGCGCACAGCGCGTCCGCTGAGGCCCGGACCATAATGCGCATACTTGCCCGAGTTGGTCATGACCGCACGCGTGCCGGGCGGCAAGACCGGCTCCGAGATCGAGCACCAGCAAAGATCGGGCAAAACCTGCACGCCGCTGCCGCGCAACCGCGCCAGCGTCCCGTCCGCCTCGGCAGCCGTGATGACATCGCGTCCTGCCGTGACGATGACCATTACCTCAGGCAAGCGGCGTCGACCGGCAAAGGCATCGGCGAGCATATGACATTCGGCAAGCGATGCATGCGGGCTGCCGATGGCGACAAGCTCGACGGCTTCCGGCCCCTCGTTCAATATTTTCCAGGCGGCTGCCATGTCGGCGCGTGTAATAGTCAGGCGATCGGCATTCGGATCGAGGACATCGACAGCCTCCGGCGTTACGCCATCGACATGCAGCATGGGAGCAGCAGACGTCGTACCAAAGGCAGCGCAGAGCGCCTTCAGGTCGTCGCGTGACGGATGTCCGGCGGCAAGACCACGCAGCAACGGAATGCGATCGGGAGACGCCTTTCCGGCGAGATAGCCGATAAGCGGCCAGAAAGCATCGTCACGACCTTCTGGAAGTTCAACGTCGAGGACACGCGTCGCCTTGCGATTTTCATCCAGATATACGCCCGAAAGCGGCGCGCGACCTGTCAGTGCAATACAGAGATCGAGGAAATCTGGATGCTTGGCGGTGCGTGCGCCCAGCACGCTGTTGGCGAAGATGACTGCATTGGACTCCGCCCAGCCGATGGCCTCCCCGGCGCCCGGCGCGCTATCGAGCAGATAGGGAGAGCAGGTGAAGGTCGGGCGGCAGCCCATGCGCACATAGGCATCCGCAAGCCGCGCGGCGGGATCGCCAAAATCCTCCGGGACGCCCTGCGATCTCCAATTGGCGAGATCGACCGAAATGGCATTCATGGTGGTAGGTATCCGCACACGCCCGCCGAACTCAGCCATTTTCTCGGCGAAAGTCAGGTTGGCCGGGCTTGCGTAGATGCAGCCATCGATATGACCCTGCGTCACGTCAATAAGGGAAGTGGCACCCTGCTGAGCTGCCATGGCGGTCAATATGCGCATGGCCTGAGCAGCCGCAACGCCTTCGCCGCCCTCCAGCATGGACCGGTCGGCTTCTGTCAAGGAAAGCCCGGAGATAGCAAGTGGTAAAAGGGGCATGGTCTCGCCATCCGCCACGATAGCAGCGGTTTCGACCTTGACCGTTTTTGCCTGCGCCAGACGGGCAAAGGCATCTGGATGGAGCCGCACGACAGGCAGCCGCCGGCCGAACATTTCGGCGGCGACAAGTGCGCCGAGCGTCAGCACATCCTCGGCTTCGCAAAAGATCAGGGCAGCCGGCGCGCGGCCTGTCAGCGCGAGATCGAGCAGCACACCGGAGCCGCTGCAGGAGCCACGGCTCGAAGGCATCATCAGGATTGCGCCGGTGAGACATTCGCCATGCAGCGGATGATGGATATCGATGACCTTGCCGGTGGCCGGATCGACCCCACCCCAGAAGCTGAGGGCTTCTTGCGTGGCGACGACGCGGCCCTCCGCCGTGCCACCCATGATGCTGCGAGCCGATGCCGTGTCGTTCATTTCATCGTGGGTCCGTATGCAAGAGGATTGTGAGCACCGATGTGGCAATCCACATCGGCATGTCTGTTTGCATTAGAAGCGTTGCGGCGAGAATGGCGTCAGATCGATCGCCGGCGCCTGCCGTGTCAAAAGGTCGGCGACAATACGCGCCGTGCCGGCCGATTGGGTCAAGCCGAGATGACCATGGCCGAAGGCATAGATCACGTCCGGCGTCGCCTTGGCGTTGCCGATCGCAGGCAGGCTGTCGGGCAGCGATGGCCGGAAGCCCATCCATTGCACGCCACCTTCCGGCTTGAGACCGGCCAGGAAAGTGTGCGCCTTCTGCAGCATGGCTTCGGAACGGCGAAAATTCGGCGGCAAGGCCAATCCGCCCAGCTCCACCGCACCGCCGACACGAATGCCGGTCGAAAGTTTGCTGACGACGAAGCCATGGCCGCCGAAGGTGATCTGCGTGCGCAGGTCGAAGGCATCGGCCGGAAGCGTCGTGTTGTAGCCGCGCTCGGTTTCGAGCGGCATGTGCTCGCCTAGTGTTTTGGCGATCCGATGCGAGAAGGCGCCGGCGGCCAGGACGACCTTGCCGGCCTGGCGCAGCTTTCCATCCGCAGCCACCACCTCGACCCCAACCGGAAGCGCCCGAAGCGACGAGATCTCCGATGTCTCGATGACGCCGCCGCGACTGCGAAAATGCGCGGCCAGCGCCAACGTGTAAAGCTTGGGATCGGCGATGGAATACCAGCCCGGCGTGAAGGTGCCGAGGATGAAGCGCGACGCCAGCCCCGGCTGGATCGCCGCCATCTCGTCGGCTTTCAGATGCTGGAATTCGATGCCGTGATTGCGGCGAACCTCCCAGCCTGGCAGCGAAGCGCGGAATTCCGCCTCGCTTTCATAGACCTGGAGATTACCCTCCTTGCGCAGCATGGGGAGCGTCTCCGTCGCGGCGAGAAAAGGCTCAAGTTCGGCCTTGGAAAGATCCATCAGGCTTGTCTGCGCCGCCGTGGAGTGTGCCACGCGCGAGGGCTGGCAGGCACGCCAGAACCGAAACATCCAGGGCGCGATCCTGAGTGCATAGGCAGGCGGCACCGAGAGCGGCCCCAGCGGATCGAGGAGCCATTTCGGCGCCTTCTTCAAGATGCCGGGGGACGCCAGCGGCAGGATATCCGTGAAGGCAAAGGCACCGGCATTGCCGGCCGAAGCTCCGGCGGCCGGCCCCTCGCGGTCGACGACAACGACGCTCAAACCGCGCGACTGAGCCGCAATCGCGGCGGATAGGCCTATGACGCCGGCCCCGATGACAATAACGTCCGGTTTTGCCATCAACGCACGCACGCGAGAGATTTCTGCATTTCCGGATGCTCCGGTTTGCCGAAAATCTGATTAGGCCTGCCGATCTCGGTCATCCCGCCCTGACGGATATAGGTGGCGCAATCCGAAGCATCGCGGACGGGCGCTGTCATGCAAATCATGGTCATCCCTCCTCCTCACATGCCCAACGGCACGGCGGCTCATGTCGATTTTTTGTATTCTTTTTGTATTTATAATTTTCAAGTCTATGATGCAAGCGAGCATAATATGGGAGAACCGAAATTGACTGACGTGATCACCCTGACACCGGATGCGCTGCGAGGCCGTGTCGAAGCGATCCTTTCAAAAGCCGGCGTCAATGCGCAGCAGGCCGGTGCGATTGCGCGGGTGATCGTCGCCGGCGAACGCGACGCCTGTAAGTCGCACGGCATCTACCGCATCGAAGGCGTCTTGCGTGCGGTCAAGGCCGGCAAGGCATGGCCGGATGCGGTGCCGGTGCTGGAACAGCGTGAGGATTCCGCCATCGTGCGGGTGGACGCCAAGAGCGGCTTTTCCAATGCCGCTTTCGAGCTCGGCGTGCCTGTGCTTGCCGAACGGGCTCGCCGCTTCGGCATTGCCGCACTCGCCATCAATGACTGCACGCATTTCGCAGCGCTCTGGCCGGAGGTGGAAGCCCTGACGGATCGAGGCCTTGCCGCCTTTGCCATGTGTCCGAGCTATTCCACGGTGGCACCCGCCGGAGGTACAGCGCCGCTCCTCGGAACCAACCCCTTCGCCTTCGGCTGGCCGCGCATCGACAATCCGCCTTACGTCTTCGACTTCGCGACGTCGGTTGCCGCCCGCGGCGAGATCGAGCTGCATCGGCGCGCCGGCAAGCCCCTCCCCGAGGGCTGGGCGATCGATGCCGAGGGCCAGCCGACCACGGATCCGGAAGCGGCACTGGCCGGCGCAATGCTGCCGTTCGGGGGGCACAAGGGGTCGGCGATCGGCACCATGATCGAGCTCCTGGCCGGCATCATGATCGGCGATTTCACCAGCCGCGAGGCACTCGACTATCTCGGCTCGACGGCGTTTGCACCGCGGCATGGCGAACTCATCGTCGCCTTCTCGCCGGAGGCTTTCGCGGCCGGCCGGCCCGGAAATCCGCTTGCCCGCGCCGAAATACTGTTCGAGGCAATCGTCGGCCAAGGCGCGCGCCTTCCGTCGCAGCGTCGCTTCGCCGCTCGCGCCCTTGCGGAAAAGGACGGTATTCCGCTGACCGCAGAGGAAATCCGGCAACTCGATCGCCTGGAGGAACTCGGCCTGGACGCAGTGGTCTGAACCAAATGTAAGTGACGGCCGACGGAAGATAATGAAAGAGGCCCCGCGGAGCCTCTCCAATCTTGCATCTAAACTATCGTAAGAGCTTAGGCCTTGTACTTTTCCACGGCACCCGGAAGCTTGCTCCACTCGGCATACCAAGTATTGAAAAGCTTGAACTGCGTCTCGACATAGCCGCGCTGGCTATCGTTCAAGACATCGCTTTCATTGAAGTGCAGCTCATATTCCTTGTCTCCCTTCAGCACCATCATATGCTTGAAGAAGAGAACCAAATCCGGACCTTCATCGAAAGAAGAGAGGACGGCAAGCGCCTGCTCAAGTTCAAGCGCGCGCTGGCGCGCATCGACGTCGCCCTTGGCGGCCGCCTGGGCAAGGTTGCAGAGATGAACGACTTCCCTCGGCAACACGTTGCCGATGCCAGTAATGGCGCCGGTTGCACCGCAATTGACGAAACCGTGGAAGACCGCCGTGTCAACACCGATCATCAGCGACACGTCATCATCGCGACTGGTGATGTTTTCGGCGGCATAGCGCATATCGGCCGGGCCGCCGAACTCCTTGAAACCGACGAGATTGGCATGCTCGGCGCGCAGCGCGAAGAAGAGATCGGCGCGCGTTGCAAAACCATAGTAGGGGCTGTTGTAGATGACCGCAGGGAGATCGGGGGCGGCCGACAGGATCGCTTTGAAATGCGCCTTTTGGGCAGCGATCACCGAGCCGCGCGACAGCACGCGGGGGATGACCATCAGCCCCTTGGCACCGACCTTCTGGGCATGGGCAGCGTGGGCTACGGCCGATGCCGTATTGACGGCGCCGGTGCCGACGATGACGGGCACGCCCGCTTTGGTCAGCTGATCGACGCCCTCCATGCGCTGGGCATCGGTCAGAAGCGGCCAATCGCCCATCGAGCCGCAATAGACCACAGCCGACATGCCCTCGGCGATCAACTCCTTGCCCTTGCGCACCAGCGCATCAAAATCGGGACTGCGATCGGCTTTGCACGGAGTCATCAAGGCCGGGATCACCCCGGAGAAAATGCTGGACTTCATCTTTCTATCCTCTTGGGCCGGGGGTGGATCGGCTATCAGCCCAGCAGCATTCGCCGCCGCGCCTCACCGTTTTCGCAGCATTGATATACCTTTGTATTTATTTTGTCGACAAGAAATATGCAAATCAAAGGCTGATGTCGAGACGATCCCCGCGCATCAGCAATTTCTGAATTTGGGCGACGATCTGTTCGGCATGTTCGCGCGCAAGGCGCTCGGCAAGTTCCGTATCCCGCGCCTCGACGGCGGCAATGATTTCATCGTGCTCCTCGACGAAACGACGCGGCAGACGATCGTCGTAGGATTGGTAATAGAGGCGCAGGAGGCGCCGGCCCTCATCCAGCAATCGCGAGAAGAGGCTGGTGAAATAGGGATTGCGGCCAGCCTCGGCGATCGCGAGATGAAGCGCGGCATTGGTGGAAATCATGGCGAGCGCATCCTGCGCTTCGACGGCATCGGCGAATTCAGCCTGAAGCGCGCGCACACCTTCGAGATCTTCCGGACGGTGATATTTGGCGGCAAGCTGCGTTGTCACCCGATACATCAGCACCAGCGCATCGAAATAGCTATGCATGTTGAGAAAATCGATCTGCGAGACCATAGTCGAGCGGTTGGGCAGCGTATCGATCAACCCCTCGCCTGCCAGCCGCACGAGCGCCTCGCGGATCGGCGTGCGCGACATGCCGAAGCGTTCGGAAAGCTGCACCTCGTCGATGGGGCTGCCCGGCGGCAATTCGAGATCCAGAATTTCGTCCCTCAGGATATCATAGACCACCTTCACGCCGGAGCCGCGCTTGCGCTCGTTTCGGAGGCTTGTTTCATTATCCATGGCTAACTGACCCCTTCTTTCAGCGTGAGAAATAAAGGGGCATGCCAGCTAAATCAACGCCGCTTCCCGGCATTCCGGGCCGTTACCAAAAATCGAGGATTACGCCGAGCGGACGTAAACTTCAGCGACAAAGTCGCTGCTCGCATCACAGACCCGGTTTCGTCCGCCTGCCTTCGCCAGATAGAGGGCACGATCCGCTTCGCGACAAAGCTCGGCAAGTGACCTGCATTCCCGGTTCACCTTCGAAATGCCAATGCTCGTCGTCACCACCACATCGGCACCGAGATCCGGAAATCGGGTTCGCTGAACAGCTTCCCGAATGCGCTCGGCCTGGATAAGCGGCTCTCCTGCTTTCAAGGGAAGAAAGATTATGAACTCCTCTCCTCCCTGCCGCGCGAAAACGGCGGACGACGGCAGTATCGCCTCGATCGTTCGCGATACTGCAACGAGAACTTCATCTCCAGCCGCATGGCCCCAACGGTCATTGAAATGCTTGAAATGATCGATATCGAGATAAATAATGGCATCTCCATCCCGAAGCCGTCCGGAAGCGTTCTCGTTGAAGAAGCGACGATTATAAAGACCCGTCAGGCCATCTCGCTCGGCTGTTTGTCTGAGTTTTATCTGTTGGCGCTCGCTTATGAAAATGACGATCGACAGCGCCAGCACGAACTTGGAAAGGATCATCAGCAGGAAGCCGCTCGCCACATCGAGAAGGGCGAAGAAATGGAACGAGAATTCGAAGGCCATTATCAGCGATAGCAGGCTGCAGGCCAATAATATTGCGGCAACGAATTTTCTGATCGGCAGCGGTTCGCGAAAGGAATCCCTGAATATGACGATCGCCGCGCCGGCAAGCATCCCGCAGCCGAGGAAATTGAATGTCGCCGCCCGATATGTATTGTTCAAATGAAATGCTGTGAAAGCTCCGACGAGCAAAGTCAGCAGCGCAGGCAGCAATGCAAGAGCCGGCATCACCTTTCTGTCGGGATCGCTGATCACCACGAAAGATGAGCCGAGCAGCGAATATCCAAGCACGGCGCAAACGAGATTGATAAGGCTGAGAGGCGCATAGAATGCCGGATAGGTTTCGGCATATCCGGCCAATGTTGATGCCGCAGCGAGAATGACGAAACTTGAGGCAAGCAGACCAACGCCGCGGCTTTCATTCGAGCTGTATTTCAAATAACCCAAAGTCACCGCACCGGCAATATAGGATGTCTTTTGGAGAAAGAGCACCGTCGGCATATCTAATTCACTGATCATCGAAAACTACCAAAGCAGCCGGAAAGCATTGCGGCCTCGATACTCCGGCCGATCTAAAGATTTTGCCGATGGGGCTGCTAAAGATCTTGAAAATGCAGCATCTGCGATGGGTCTTCGCCGAAAGCGGATCACCGCCATGGGCGGGACTGGCATCAAGGTCGCGACGGTCGGCTGACGCTTCTCCACCATTGCGCCGGATCGAAAACAGCCTAGGGTGAACGCCTGGCCGCCGTTGCAGAGAGCTGCCGAATTCAACCTGGATACGCTATGAATTTTATGTCGAACAGAGATTTCCTCGAATTTCACTCGTTGCCCCCGAGCGTTATCCTAGGGATTATTGACCGGGCGGACCAATTTGCAAAGCATTGGCACGAACGCACCATGCCACAAGCCCTGTTCGGCAAGCGCGTGGGCATCATTGTCGACGACACGGGATGGAGAAACACGACCGCATTCGATCTCGGCGTGAAGGCGATGGGCGGCATATCTGCTCAACCTCCCATCAGCTTCAGTACTCGCGAACCCACAGCCGATCTGGCGGGCTACCTCGATAATTGGTTTGATCTTCTTGTCGTCAGGACAAAAGAGCTTGCTACTCTGCATGAGCTTGCTGCTGCCGCGGAAGCACCCGTTATCAATGCCCGAACAAGAACCAATCACCCTTGCGAAACGCTTGGCGATCTTGCCTATATCAAGCGCGTAAGAGGAACGCTTGATGGCCTCAAGGTTGTCGGAATTGCGCCAGACGCCAATATATTGAGATCATGGGTCGAGGCATCACGATCGATGCCGATGCACGTCGTCCAGGTCTATCCGGAGCGCTGGCACGTCACCGACCCGGACCTTCTGAACCCGAATTTTGAGAGCAGCAGGGACATTCGCCATCTGCTCGATGCGGACGTCATCATTACCGATTCATGGCCAACGGACGCAGAAGAAGATGCGTTGGCCGAGTATCGGGTGTCGGCTTCGCTTCTCAACGAAGGAAAGCAAGGCGCTATCTTTTTGCCATGCCCGCCAGTCACGAGAGGTCAGGAACTGACGGCGGATGCAATGCTGCATACAGCCTGCCAAAGCCGAGTGGCCAAGGCATTTTTGCTTCATGCCCAGAATGCCTTGATGGAGTGGATGATGACGTCGTAATCGTCGATGACGACATGTCTTGCGATGCGACGCAAATGGCGAGCATGACTCTGGTTGGTTTTCGAACTTTGAAGCGACGGAAGAGCTTTGGCTATAAAGGCGCCTGCGCCCACAAATCCTGAAAATCGGAACCGCGGACAATGATCTGGTTTGATGCCGCTCTTGAAAAGCATGCTGACGATGATCTGCTGCGGCGCTCCATCGCGGCCGTACTCAGTGTCGATACCGACAGCGTGGACGCAATCCACGACATAGCGCAAATCGCGGATATGCCGGCAACATGCCTCGTGACGTGGGGATCTTTCGATGACTTTTCGCAGACCATCAGCATCTATCACTCCAATGACCTGCACCCGCCGCCCCTTCTGGACTCTGCCAGCCAACTGGCACGACTGCTCCAGAGATCGCTCCTGATTGCCAACGACGAGACAACGAACCCCTATTCTTTCATTCTGATATCCGGCGCCGGAGAACCTTCCGTCGTTCTGGTGGATCCGGACGCACTGGACGAGAACGATCGCTATGTCATCACGAGCCATACCTCCGGCATGAGCGGACAATCGCGGGAATCCGGCAAATAATTTTCATCCTCTCTGTCGGAATCACCTTCGGTTGGCCGTCCTTGGAATATCAACCGCGTCAACCTGGAGGGATATCGTGGAAAACGCTCAATCAATTTGGCAGACAGCCGCCGTTCTCATCGCGCGCCTCATCTTCACCGCCGTCTTCGTGATGGCGTTCTCGTTCAAGTTTATGGATATGGGCGCGACTGCGAGCTACATCGCTGCCGCCGGCTTCCCATTTCCATTATTCTTGGCTTGGTGTGCCGCAATCCTTGAAGTGCTGCTTGCCGTTGCTTTCTTGACCGGTGCTTTGTTCGTCCCGGCGACGTTCGTTGCAGCTGTGTATGTCATCTTCCTTGGATTCTCATTCCATGGTCCGGACCGTTGGGCCGGCAACCAAGCTGAATTCGGCTTCTTCGTGGATCACTTCGTTTTCGTAGCGGGACTGCTCTTCGCCGCCGTGCATGGGCCGGGAAACGTATTTGCCCTCAGGTGGACGCCCTCGTCGGAAAGGATATGACGCCGCTTCAGCATGATCTGAAGCTGGCCGCACCATTCCGTTTTGATGGGAGATGGGTAGTCCGCTGGCGCATGTAAGCCCGAACCCGCAGCACTTCGATCGCATCGCAGGACGCTAACAGCTTGGAACTCTGCTCCCTGCTGAAGCACAGAGTGTTCATGACTCAATTGACGGGCGCGCTTGCCGTTCGCTCCACCAAGTTTGAACAAGCCATTCAATCCGCTCCACGTTCCCATGCTACGGTACGTGGAGCGGGATGGATGGCGTTGCTGGAGCAACTTCCCAACCTGAACTGATGCGCTAGATTGGAAGCCGATACGCTGCCGAGCAACAAGGTAGAAGTCCAAAATGAACGACCGGCAACCATTTGATCTCAAGACCTATGTGCACGACAGCAAAACAAAACCATGCTTCATCTGCGGTTTGGTCAGGAGTGATCCCTCTTGCTTTCATCACCGCATTTTTGAGGACGGCGACACGATTATCTTTTTGAGCAAGTATCCAACGTTGCCTGGCTACTGCCTTGTCTGTCCGAGAGAGCACCGCGAGGATTTGGCTCAAGATCTGTCGACGGCAGAGTATCTCCGATTACAGGAAAAGGTGCATCTGTTGTCTCGCGCCCTTAAAAGGGTGTTTGACGCCGAGCGAATTTACGTACTTTCACT
Organism: Rhizobium sp. AB2/73; assembly: GCF_020871915.1. Lineage (NCBI taxonomy): Bacteria > Pseudomonadati > Pseudomonadota > Alphaproteobacteria > Hyphomicrobiales > Rhizobiaceae > Rhizobium > Rhizobium sp. AB2/73. The sequence goes on from NZ_CP067072.1 coordinate 1,329,404, forward strand.
CGGCAGCCGACAGGCCAACAGCCACTTACATTTTCATGTCGTCCCCTTGCCTGCAGGTGTGCCGCTCGAGGAGCAGCAATACCATGCTTTGATGGCGGAGCACGGGGTTCTGCGTATAGCTGACGACCAAATGGCGCAAATGGCGCTGCGGATCGCTGGAGCCTATCATTCTGAGCTGACCGCATCATAGTTCGACGCTAGGCTTCCTACGGAACTTGCGGTTCAAAGAGATGATAGCGGTTCTCCTGTAACATACCGGCAATGCAGGGCGGGAAATCTTGGTCCTAAAGGATGATCGTCAGATTGGCGCGCCGCCAATTCAGTCAGCAGCGGCATTTTGCGTCTGTCGGCTTCCAAGTCGAAACGATCACCCTTGCTGCTCCAAATACCGTTGCTGCGGCCCGGAAGCGTCAAACGACAGGTTTCACAATAGCTTGAGATTATGGTTAATACTTCGCTTAGCCGAAGCTATATAAGATTTTGCTTCCGCCACATGCCAGCATCCCCGCGATCGAGTTTTAGCGGAGACCGGATACTGAGACCTCGACCAAGAGCCGCTTCGGAGCAGCAGATTGCAGCTCCCATGGCTCCTCTTGCGCGAAAGACCATATGCGCTTGCCAACCGCGGGAAAAAGCAGCGGCGCCGTACCCCGGCACGCACTACTTCGGCAGTGATTGCATGCTCTTCATGGCTTCGAGGTCTTCATGCGAGACGAATTCGCAGGCCAGCAGGGTCTTGCCTGGGAAGGCCGCGGATTCGCGGGCGACCACCGATACCACTCCCATCCCGGCCGCGGGCTGCTCAGCCTTGCGCAAAGCGCGCCCATATGACTTCGTTACGGTGCCGAGGAGATTACCAAGCCCATCCGGTGTCAGGTGATAGGTCTTGGCCAGATCGTCCGCCCGCAAGCCCTCGACCAGAATGCCGAAGCTCGTCCCTGCGAAGACGATTTCATTCGTCTTGAAGCCTTGGCGGCCAAAGTCCGCAGACATTTTGTAGACGGCAGCCGTCATGAGCGACGTATCCGCCTTCGCAAGCTTTTCAGCCTCATCATACATCTTTGTCGCGCTGGCAGTCGAATAAGGCGGCTTGCAAAGGGCGGCATCGAAGAAGGAAGCTTTGTCAAAAGCAAACGCACTCGAACCGAGCGTGAGTGAAACAACGACGCCAAGTGAAAGGGATGCTGTTATATTCAAGAATAGTTCCCCCCAATGACTGACGAGCCGTTCGAACTTGGATCGTGTCGAGCGTGCTGTGCTGCTGTATCTACCGCTACGATCGCCGCCAGCCAAGCCGCCCATAGCTACTATCTCCAGATTTTTTACCGGGCTCACAGATTAGATGACGACGGTCGCGGAATGCGCTTCAACCTGCGAGAAAACCGCACTCTGATATAGAGCAGCCCTCTTCAATGGACCGAAGGGCGTCGGGTTGGCTTGACGACGCAAGACGCGATTTGTGGGTTCCCGCGCGATACCCGCCCCTGCCCTCGATGGCTTCATTCTCGCAACCGCTTCTCCGTCTGCGGCATCCTCAAATACGAATGCTCCCACGCTGCCTTGCCGATGAAAGATGCTACTCGGCGCCGACTTGCTCCGCTAGCATTTGGTTTGCAGCCGCCCGAGTAAAAGGCTCCTCCCCTTTTGAACACACCAACCGCGCAAACCAGAGCCCTGCGACATTTTCGCAGGCAGCTTGTTACAAATTCGGGATTGAGGGAAGATGCGCCGCGTACGCGCTACCTATCGCGGCTTCGCGAAAGCTAGCCGTCCAACTATAAAAATCTCGTTAACCAAAAACTTGCTGCAGGCTGCACCATCTCATATATGAACGTCGGCTTGGCGTGAGGGCGAACAAGCGGGACAGATTTCTTTGCCATCCCGTCAAAATCACTTCACAATCAGTCCGTAATGGAAGTGCACGCAGAGGAACGATTTGATGGAAGAACCCTGGACAACCAATCGCGAGCCGATCGTGGCGACCGAACTCGATGTCAAGAAGGCAGCCGCGATCAATACGCTCTTGCTTCGCCCCATCGCTATCCTACCCGCCAAAGCCGGCGACCCTATCCGTCCTTTTGCGCTTGGCCTGTGGAATGAAATCCGTCCGCTTTTGAAACCTGACGTGCCAGTCATGTCTCTGCGTCGCTCCACCAGCGCGTTTCTGCATTCCAAGCGATATTATCATGCTTGCGCCCAGCCGGATTCCATGCGGCACGATCTCGCCGGCAATCCCGTCGAGCCGCTTTCGGCCGAAGACAGGCTTGCCGCACAGCAGCGCCTGATCACGCTGCGCCAAACGCAGGCCAAGGCTGCGACCCAACGCGAAGAGCCGCCACCACCGCCAGCTTTGAGCAAAGCAGAACTCATTCGAGCCTCCCTCCTCGGGCGACGCTCCGATCGCGCCGCCCGCTGATGCGCCTGGGCGCATCGCCTCATACCCTCCTCGCCTTCATTGTAACGACCATAATGGAAACGCTGCGCCCTTGGCGTGGTGGTGCGGCGATGCAATTGACAGCAGTTCCGGCTGCGTCCCGGTAGTCCGCGGACTACCGGCCTATCAAGCTTCATTCACGAAGCGACACGCTTGGACGCGATCATTCCAGAATCCCATTGGTCTTCAGCGAAAGTGGTCCGTGGACTACTCGCCGTTCGTCCATGAAAAACGGGATGCGAATCGCTATCCAGATCGGCCGTACCTAAATCGCCGAAATAGTAAAGCGGCATCGGATCGAACGTCGCTGCAGGCTGTTGATGCGTAAAAACGCATCAAAAACTGCCTTTTATCTAAGCATTTGTAAAACGGACACGAATCGGAGCATATTGTAACTGCGTAGTTCAGTAGCATTCTGTCACAATTGCGCAGTTAATTGGGAAAACAACC